>NZ_JBCMYF010000030.1:0-188487 GCF_050483325.1 Metabacillus idriensis | reverse complement strand
ACATTTGGGGTGCACTTCATTTCCTGGCTTTCTTTTGTTATGTATATTTAAGTTATTGCCCCATCAGGCATTTATAAAAGATATCACGCAGTTTTTGAATTTCATCATCAGACAGCATGCCGAACATCTTCTGGATCTGCTGATTGATTTGGCTCCTGGCAGAATGAAGAAGATCTTTTCCAGATTCCGTGATTTCAAGGTTGTATGCTCTCCTGTCACGTTCGTTTTGACATTTCTGGACAAATCCGTCTTTGATCAGCTTGCTTGTAAGAACGGTCACACCGCCGGTTGTAATCTGCAATTGCTCTGCAAGGATGGACGGACGCTTCAGCCCTTCTGTTTCAAGGATTTGAAGGATCAAAATATGTGTTTTCGATAGACCTACCTCATTAAGATGATTCCAGTCATTCATCCATTTACGTTCGAGTGAAACAAAAATCTCAAATAAGGAGACGATATTTTCACTTCTTTTTTTACTCATCCGCATTCATCTCCACAAACAGTTCCTTATTTTAATGAGTTTAATAAATCAATGGGAAGCTTAAATTGTTCCTTGTTGAGCAGAAGCTGAGAAAGCTCTCCGGCCGGTTCTTCTGCTTCTTTTAAGTCTGTCATTTCATTATGGAGCTTTTCCATTTTGAGGTCTAATTCCGCAGCAGAGACTGCTGCTTCTTTAAGTTCCTTAGTGAGCCGCTCAGGAATTTCTTTATTATATTTATAATAAATCTTGTGTTCAAGACTAGCCCAAAAATCCATCGCAATGGTTCTAATTTGAATCTCAACAAGGATGTCTTCCTGACGGTCTGACATAAACACGGGGATACTCACGATCAAATGCAGACTTTGATAGCCGTTCGGCTTTGGATCTTTTATATAATCCTTGCATTCAACGACATTGATATCCTTCTGCTTTTGAATCATCCCGCTGATTTGATAAATGTCCGACAAGAAAGAACAGGTGATGCGTATACCTGCTATGTCTTTAATATTTTTTTTAATATCGCTCAGCGAAAGGTCGTAGTTCTTCCTGTAAATTTTGTTAACGATGCTCTCAGGAGACTTCAGCCGGGAGCTGACATGTTCAATCGGATTATACTCATGAATATATTGAAATTCCTGTTCAAGGATATTAATTTTCGTGTTCATTTCTTCTAACGCAAATTTATAAGACATCATAAACCGCGTTAATTCTTTTTTTATTTTCTTAAGCTGGTCAAAATTCATGTTGGGTATCGGCAATTCTTCCACTTCTACTACTCCTTTATCCGTACAGCCGTTAATTTGGCAGCATTGTTTTCGCTTCAAGAAGCTTTAATAGATAGGCCCGAATGTTGCGGGGAAGGAATTTCCGGATCTCATCTTCGTTAAATCCCACTAAAAAACGTTTTTCATCAAGTATAATCGGACAGCGCATGATACCAGGCTTCTCTTGAATAAGCGCCAGTAATTCCTGCAAATGCAGCGCATCTACATTCATATCCAGTTCCTGAAATTGCTTTGACCTGGTGGATAGAATTTCATCTGTCCCCTCTTCTGTCATGCGAAGAATCTGTTTAAGTTCTTTCATTGTTAAAGGCTGAGTAAGAATGTTTCTTTCTGTATAGGAAATATCATGCTCTTCCATCCACATTTTAGACTTTCTGCATGATGTGCAGCTGCAAGACGTAAACATAGTAATGGCCATTTATGAATTCCTCTCCTTTAATGAATGATTTCACATTCAATGATTCGTGAGTTTATTTTTATGAACTATTATATATATATCTTACAAGTAAGATATATATAAAGCAAATAATAACCTTTGAAAAGAATTATTATTTTATAGGTTTCCTGATAGATCGGTGTTTTATTACCAATAAAAAAACCATCAATTAAATTGATGGTTTGGTCCGTGCCCGCTACTTCTTTTTGACTAAGCGTTTTCCGGCACTCTTTGAAGGATATAAAGCCAGTATGGAATCCATGACTGTGTGTCCGCACACCTGGCACTTGCTGTCTGTATGCTTTTGAAGCATCCTGCATTTAGGGCAATTTTTTACTACTTCTTCCATCCGTCATCCTCCAGCCTGCATAAATACTTTCCTTCTATATCGGCTACTTTTCTAAAACTTTAACACGGACTCTATATTTCATGAGGAAAACAACTTATGACTTAAAAAAATGGATTCCCTTCCATGCCAATCCACAGATCAGATTGCTCAAGCTGTCCTGCAAGGGCGATCAGCATATCTTCTTTCCCTTTAGGTGCCACAAACTGAACGCCTAGCGGCAAACCTTCAGCCGTGATATGAGTGGGCACACTCATTGCAGGCTGCCCTGTCAGATTTGCAAGCTGTGTAAAAGGTGTAACGGTTAAGCTTTTTAAGAACATGTCATAAACGAATGATAAATGTTCTTCTTTTTTCAGCTCACTGATCTTCAGAAGCGACTGGATTTCTTCTTCTGTCTGTGTTAGCTCTCCGGCTTCAGGAGCTGGAAAAGCGGTTGCCGGAGTTAAATACAAGTCAAACGTTTCATGAAAAGCAGCCATTTTAGCAGCTGCCGTATCCCATTCAGCCAGACTCTGTGTAAATTCGGCAGCAGTGACGGAATGTCCTGCCACACTTAACACCCAGGTTACTATTTCTACATCATTTGCTGCGATTGGCCTGCCGAGCATTTTTTCAAGGCCAAGAATTGTTGCGGCCATTTCACCATTGTTCATAATATAGTAATTTTCCATCAGCCTGACACCGTCGATGCCGTTTCCGCGCTCCTCTACTTCATGCCCCTGTTCTTCAAGCCACTTCACCATGCGATGAACGGCATTGATCGCATCTTCACTGACAGGAGTTCCAACGGGAGACTGTGTCTGAAATGCTATCCGTAAAGGACGTTTTCTCTCATTTTTTAGAATATCTGTGTATTTGCCTTCAAACAAAGGTGTATGAAAAGCTGCTTCCGGCTGAATGATTTGGAGAAGATCAAGCATAGCTGCACTATCACGGACTGTTTTTGATAAAACAAAATCAATCGAGGCTCCCTGCCATTGCCTGCCGACACTTGGACCAACAGGCGTTCTGCCTCTAGTAGGCTTTAATCCGAACAGACCCGTAAAAGAAGCTGGAATTCGAATGGAGCCTCCCCCGTCACTTGCACCGGCAATCGGTACAATCCCTGATGCAACACTTGCAGCTGATCCCCCGCTTGACCCGCCGGCTGAGTATTTAGTGTTCCATGGATTTCTCGTCTGACCATGAACCTCAGGCTCTGTAATGTTTTTCAACCCGAATTCAGGGGTGTTCGTATGACCTATAAATGAAAACCCCGCCTGTCTTAAACGCGCAACAAAATTTGAGTCTCTTCCCGCAATGTTATCTTTAAGAAGCTTTGAGCCTGCTGTTAGTGGTTCACCTTCAACCGCCTGTGAAATATCCTTCAGCAGAATGGGAACACCCGCAAAGGGCTGCTCTTTAAGATTTAGCTGCGTAAGCTCTTTTAAAACCTTTTCCCGACGCGTGCGAACCACTCCATTTAAAAGCGGATTCACATTCTCGATCTGCTTAAACGCTGCATCAGCCAGTTCTTTCGGTGTTACTTCTTTCTTTTTCACTAATTCGGCAAGTCCAGTGCCATCGTATTTTGCATATGTATATAAATCCACGATATAACCTCACTCTATGATTCGTCATTTTTATTTTTGATGATCTGACAGGGTCTCCTCCAATATCAAATAATCTGGAGGATGAGTCAGATTTTATAGCTATGATCATCAAAAAAGATACACCGTTATCTATTTTCAAGAATACTCTTCAGTTTTTTTAAATCTTTGTTATTCGCTCTTTTCATCATAAAAGACATTAAAGGTGCGATCCCCTTTGAAAAACCTGCTGGATTCCCTTTGTTTTGCAGTGTCATTCTGGTTGTATGCTGATCTAATGGCTGCCATGTATATATGGTTTCCATCGGAAAAGGTCCGTCAGCCGTTCTCATGACCATTCTTGCACCTGGATTGAATTCTGCGATTTCGTATATATACGAGAGCTCCCGGCCAAGGAATTTTGCTTTAAATGCAATTCTTGAGCCAATTGTTAATGATTTTTCATTCAGCCATTCTGCTGAATGAATATTTACATACCATTCAGGTGCATTTTCAGGGTCAGAAGCATACTGCGAAACCCTGTCAGCTGTGCAATGAATGTCTATTTCTGTGAATACGTCGACCATTCTCTTCATACCTCCAGCCGGAACCTATTCATTATTTTGTTCTGCATATTTTTTTAATAATGTCCCAAGCAGGTGATTCCAGCCTTCTGCATGGTCCTTCTCCCAGCTTTCTTCAATCAGCCCTGAAGCTGTATGGGAAAGCTGAAGTATTGTTGCATTCTCTTTTTCAACTAACCGGTACGTATAGGAACTATTGACTGCTCCCTGCATTCCCAAGTGACCATGAAGACGAATTTCTTCTGGAGCATTGACATAATAAACATTTCCCCACACTGCGCCTTCTGTCTCACCCCATCTTTCGATAAACTGACCGCCCGGCACAGGATCAAACGTAAATGTCGACGTTACTCCTTTTGGAGCTAACCGAAATTCCCACCAATCTTCAGCCTTTTCCGTTAATGCCTTAAATACTTTTTCTCTTGGAGCATCAATGAAAACCTCTTGTTCGATTCGAAATACTTTTGATTGCTGTGTTGAATTCATGTTTTCTTCTCCTTTTTGTTCAGCTGCAGCTCTTAAATTAAGTAATGAACTTGCCGCTGTCTCCATGTATTTTCCTACCCACCGGTTATGCATTTCCTGCAGAGGAACAGCGTTTAAATAATTTAGTCTGTATTTTCCTTCCCTCCGTACAACAACCAAGTCCCCTTCCGCAAGGGCTTTCAAATGTTTCATGATTGCATATCTGGATACTTCCGGAAAAAGATCATTTAATTCACCGGTTGTTTTAGCAGATTCTTTGAGAATGTCCAGAATCCGTCTCCTGATTGGGTGACCCAGCGCTTTAAACAGCGTTGTTAGCTTGTCTTCCATATCAACAGCCCTTTCGTTCATGATTATAAGTGACAAAATAGTCACATATAACCTGTGACTTAATAGTAACATGTATTTTTATTTCTCACAATAATACACATTAAGGGAAATATCCCCATTGGCTATGCGGCTAATTTCTTCTTATTAGTGTCGGTTTTAAAATTTAATAAGGCTCTTTTCGTAAGGAGTGTTGCTATTGGGCTTTAGCGAAAGGAATTTGACTTCTTCTGGAGATAAAGGGAATTGGTTGATTCCACTTTACCGCTGCCATCCTGTGTTCGTGTGATTGGTTCCACTTTTCTGTGCAAAAAATAAAATCGTGGAATCATAGCGTGTGGTTGATTCCACAATTTCAGTGCGAAAACCTAAATGGTGGAATCATAGCTGCGGTTGATTCCACTTTTCACTGCTATAACCAAAATGGTGGAATCATAACATGTGTTGATTCCACTTTTCTGTGCAAAAATCAAAATCGTGGAATCATTGCATGCGGTTGATTCCACTTTTCTCCGCAAAAATCAAAATCGTGGAATCTTTGCATGCGGTTGATTCCACTTTTCTCCGCAAAAATCAAAATCGTGGAATCATAACATAGTAAAAGGCGATTATAAAATGTGATCTGCAGTTTCTCCCATTAAAAGCAGCTCAATGGCTGTTCTCTTTTTATTCTTCTCAGTTAGAAGGTGTTTTTAAATTCCCGGCATTTTGAATGTCAACATGAACCTTAAAGTCCATGTATAATTCCTGGTAATATTTTGAACGCCAGTCCTTAAGCCTTTTGCGCGGAATTTTATTTCTGAAATATTGTCCTAGCCCTAAAATATCCGCTTCACTGTTTTGGAGCTTTTTAAACATTTCATTAAAACGTTTTGTAAGGAGGACTTCTAATTCTTTCTTTATCTGTTTTTCCGAGGGATCACCTTTTGTTTCTAAAATCATTACTGTCAGCTTAATTTCAGAATGCAGGAGAGGTAGCTGATCTTTAAACTTACTTTTATTCTTCATTGAATTATCCAATATTAAAACACTTGCATCATTTAAGACCTCGATTTCTCCTTGGGTGCTCTCTCCGTTAAATGCATTGAACAGAAGAGTTTCATTAGAGTCGATGGCTTCAACTAATTTTCCATTTTTTATGACAGCAGAACCGATTTGCTCCACTAATGTTGTCTTACCGAGCCTCAGCATCGGAATGGCAACATCTCGAGTGTAAGAGTGGATGCTTCTATACACTTGCCAAACCCTTGTGAGTGCAATTTTCGGATCCCAGCCAGCGTTTTTTTCAAAAAAGTCCAAAAGTGTCGTACCTTCTGGCTGAATTCTTTTTACCATGCTTGCAAAAAATTCATCCATATTATCCTCACATATGGCAACAAGTGCTTTCGAAGAAATATCTCTGGATCTGATGAACCCTCCGAAGAGGTCCTTCATCCCCTCTTCAGCTAATCTTTTTTCAATTACAATAACCTTTACGTGGAGCAGATCAACGCTGCTCTCCATATTTACACTAATATTATTTACGGCTTGATTGATGGTTTTCCCGCCTCCTGAAACAATCTTAGTTTCTATTGAATCCTCAAGGGGTTCAGGGATCTGCAAGAAAACCTTATAGTCCTCGCCCTTTTTTGAAATGCCTAATACAACCGGCATCACCCTGTGATTAATATCTCTGTTATCCCAGCAGCCGCTTAGGATGCTGACTATAAGAACAAAGATAATAAAGACTGCTGTGCGCTTAAGCGATCCCACTGAAATCCTCCTTTCTGCTCCTTAAAATTCCAAGGCAGAGGACTGAAACCGGCACTGTTGTGATAACATAAAACCTTAAAAAAGTATTCCATTGAAATAGAAAATCAATATCGCTCCAGTTTGGGATGAATAAGCAAACTACGTAGATTAGAACACTCAGCCCAATCACTAGAAAATGGGGCTTTATAAAAGGTGCGAAGGTGTGAACAATCCTAACCATTTTCCAGAGTACTAATGAAATAAAAAGCATGATAAACGTTATGAGGCTCATTAAAAAGAACATCGTAATTCTGTCAAACATCAGCCAGTTCAAATTAATGGCATCAATGGACATGACATAGGGAAACAAAAATTTTGATGCCGTTGCTTGTCCAAATGTAAGAATCGGTATATAAACCGAAATGAAAAAACATGGAATGATACAAAGCGCAGCAAGCAAAACTTTTTTTCTTTTGTAGGAGAAGGTTGGCTGAACAAAACCAAGAAATAAAAAGCCTCCCCCAATTGCAAAAAAGCTTTTTAAGTATGAGGAATTGGAAAGGAAAGAAAATTGATGATTCCAGATTGGGTAAATATAATGCCAATCTACATTTTGAAATGAGACGAAAAAAGTAAAAATGATAATCGGCAAAAAAAGGAAGGCAAGCAAAAATCCTGTCCGGAAAATAGCTTCTAGACCTCTTAATGATAGAAAGCTTGCTGTAAAAAGCAGCAATGCCATAACTGCCCACAGAGGAGTTTTTGATAAAAAGACAATTGTAATGACTTCTGAATAGGCTCTGACCGTAATAATATCGGCAACAAGAAAATATAGGCCGATTGGCAGTAAAAATAGAATTGTAAAAGCTCTACCTGCCCTTAAATAAATTGCAATAATATCTTCCCCCGGAAAAAAATTCAGACCTTTCATATAAATATAAATAAGAAGGATATGAATGGCTGCCCCAATAATAATTGGAAGCCAGTGAGCTGAATCAGTGCTTTCTATAATATTTCCAGGATACATAAAAAAAATAAGACCTAAATGAGTCAGGATGTACATGATTATGACGTAGAGGCTTTTATCCACTTTTGATCTCATCCTTTGAAAAGTTAATATAGAGGAATGGGACACCTAATGTATTGATGCTCGCAAGATAGATACAAATGAAAAAAATACCTGCGAGTATGCCTAAAACACCATAGATGGAAGCAAAAATCAGAATGATATATTTAAACAAACGAATGGAAATGGAATTCTGAAATCCAATGATGGTAGAGTTGGCTATCGTCGTGGCAGCCAAAATAATGATAAGCAGGTTGCTCACAAGCTTTGCTTCCACTGCTGCTTGTCCAAGGATGATGCCCCCGACCATTGTTATAGTTGGTCCAATACTTTTTGGGAGTCTCACACTTGCTTCAATGATAAGCTCCAAAATGAGCAGCATAATAATCATTTCAATTAATGCTGGATATGGCACTCCCTCACGGCTTTGTGCAATCGACAATGCTAATTCGATTCGAAGCACTTCTGGATTAACTGAGACCAATGCTACATACAAACCTGGAATTATTAGAGTCATAAGAAGTCCGATTATTCTTAGTGACCTTATTGAAACCATGAGAGGGAAAGGGAAATTTCTATCATTTTCATTGGCAAACATATCCCATAATACGCTTGGGAGAATCATAGCAAATGGCATTCTGTCTACCAGCAAGACGATCCTTCCCTTCAATAGAGACATACTTGCTTCCTGAGGGACCTCTGTAGTGGTGAATGGTGAAATGACGCTCCAGAAAGAAATCCCCATAAGCTTGCTCACATCCTGGGCATTGTTCAAATCCATGGTCAAATTCTTTTCTATTTGAAATATGATTTTTTGCAGAAGGTTCAAATTTACATGATCATTACAATAGAGCAGCGATAAGCTTTTCTTTTGACTGGTGCCGATTGAATAAGATCTCACCTGCAGGTTTTCTGAAACAATCTGCTTGCGAATAAGCCCTGTATTTATTTGTATCTCTTCATTAAATGAACTTAATGGTCCTTGCAGCACATTTTCATTAGCAGGCGATTCAATACCTCGGGTAAGTGTTTGAGAAATGGGGTCAACCGTTACTGCCGATTCCCTTTCATTCTTGATATAAATAATCAGTTTGCCTTCTAGGATTGATGAAATCAATTCATTTTTTTCTTGTTTTTTCAGCACGCCCATTGTGCTCAATTGCTTAAGGACTGCCTCTCTGTTCAAGCTTTCGGATCCGAGATTCTCTTTTATTGCAAGGATTGTTTTTGGAAAATCAAGCAGGCTTTTCAGACCTAAATATTGCACTTGGAGGTCTCCAAGCTGCTGATCCATTTGAATGAAATCATCATTTTTACCAATTGAATCTTTAATCTCCCGCAATAAACATTCCATAAATTGATATCCCTTCAAAATAAGCTTAATGTTTAAATGCTTCCCCTATAGGTCTAAAATATGCAATCTTAAGCGGTATGATGGCTGATTATATGTATCGCTATCCAAAAGATTACTGCATTGTCTATACAAAAAAAGGAGCTGTTAATACAGTAACGGGTTCGGTTGAAAAGGTGCAAACAGCTAAATAACACGGTAAATAACATATCAATCATCATACTAATTCGCATATGAATTGGTATGATTTTTTGTTGATATATAAGGGTTTACTTGTAATTCCTGTTCATATTTAACCTATCAAATCTCATAGCAATCAGCAGGACTTTGCTGATTGAGGTGCTATTTATACTGCCATTTATTAACCGGTATTACAGCACAGCAAAAAAAGGAACTCCAGCATTAAATTGGAGTTCCCTTTCTTATTCTATTAAAGCCCCCGATTGCTGAATATCATTTATATTTTCTTATCGAAGAATAGCGCCCGTTTTTTGAAGATCATTAATAGTTAAATATTCTACGAAAGAATCTATATTTTGCTGGTTAAACGTTTTTAACTTATTTGCTAAAAAATCTAAAGCACATCTTAATTTTGGTAATGGATATGGCTTTTTTCTCTATTCTCTGAATGAATGTTTGCTGTTAATAATTTTCTTCATATCCCCTCTCCAAAAACTGTCTTTAAACTCCCAAGGTTTAAATGGTATAAACGGCGATAAATAAGGAACTCCAAACGGTTTTAAACTTGTTGCCCAAATAAAACAAAGAGTGAAAGCTATTATTAATCCTGTAAAACCAAAGAAGTTAGCAACAATCAACATAGACCAACTAAGAGTAGTAGCTAATGGTATGATGCCTTTCACTATAATTAATAACCCAGACAATTGTGCTATACCTGCAACCACTAATGATGTATCACTTATTAAATGTATTGTTACCGAATATTCACCAACAACTAATGTTGCGATTATGGTTACCAAAAGCCCCAGACTTTTATAAATGTGTAAAGATACATCCGAAGCTATCTTGAAAACAAATATAATAATAACCATTTCCCAAAATGGACTAAGTACCTCTTTCCCCTCAAACCAACCTTTAATTATTTCTGATTTAATATCTCCTAAATGAAATTTCTCCATTGCAATATATACACTAGGTAAGAATACATTGAGCAAAAATCCAAACATCCTCATAAGACGGTTAGTAAATGCACCGTAGCTTGTGGAATATTCAACTTCTGTCTGGAATAATTCCCAAAATGTTATTGGTGCAACTAATGCATATGGGGTGTGATCACAAATTACTACTACCTTACCTTGCAATAAATCAGAAACCATTGTATCGTACCGTTCGGTATATTTTGTGGTAGGGAATAATCCAGACCCTTTGGGTTTTAATTCATCTATTATAACTTCGAGATTAATCAAATAATTAACTTCTAGTTTAGAAATTTTAGCTTTAACTTGGGACAACGTTACTTTGTCAACTAAATCCTTGACGTAAAAAATATGTACATTTGTTTTTGCATTTCTCCCAATTGTGTATCTATTTACGATTAATTTAGATCCATCTAACATATCTTTTATCAATTTAGTATTGGTATCCAATAATTCCGTTAAACTAATCTTTTGCCCAATAACAGAACGCTCACTAGTCGCTTCTTCTAAAGCACGTTCAGGTAATTTTTCTTCTGCTTTCTTTTTTGAATCCTGTTCTTGAATTAACATTTCATTTTGTTGAATTATTTTCTCTAATAATTTTTCTATATTTTTGTTCATTGCAACCACCTCTGCAAGGTAGTATTTCCCAACGGAGCAGAAATTATATAAGGGGTTGGTTTTATGCCTATCCTCTCAAATTTTTGTGAATTTTTTATTTGGTTCAGTAATGTTAATAATCTCCTCATTGTTTTCTTCTCAATATTAGATTAACTAACTGATTTTTCTAGCCTTCCTTCAGTGGATTCAACTTTTTGTTTAGCAATCGGGCCAGAATGTGGTACAACACCTTTAAAAGAAATTGGATATTTATGTTAAAATATAGAAGGGATTGTGATGCTCTTCACTTAAACTATCGGGCAGGTATATTGACGTTAAATGGTGTACGAATCACTTTGCGATTTACTGTTTTGCACATCTGAACCGAACCCGTTATTAATACAGCTCCTTTCTTTTATAGAACATGAAATTCGTTAATTTCTTATAAAAGGTCTGCGCTTTCAAAATGCTCAACTGCTGGAAATGGATCATAAAAATGGTGAAGAAGCTCTTTCCATTCTTGATACTCAGGTGATTGTCTAAATCCAATTGTATGATCTTCTAAGCTATTCCATTTAACGAGAAGCAAATACTTTCCTTTAACCTCTAAACACCTCTGTAAGTCATGAGAAATATAGCCTTTCATAGATGAAATGATTGGTGAAGCGCTGCGGAAAGCATTTTCATATTCTTTTTCCATCCCTTGTTTGACCTGGAGCATTACAGCTTCTAGTATCATAACCTTCTCCTCTTTTTACATATATTTTTTCAATCAATAGATATTATTTTTTCCATACAGCCATATATTTTTTTCGATATTTGTTCTCTTTTTCCATATCATTTAGTTCCAATGCTTTCCCTTTTATTTCTTCCTCCTTTAAATGATCATATAATTTTTTAAAACTTTGAATAATATCAAATCGAATCAGCGTGTCATTTTTCTCATTAGAACAGGTTTGAAAACGATCAGCCAGATGTTCCAAAACAAGCCTTTTTTGCTGAGATCCAGCAATCCCGATTTTCCAAATGGACTGCAGGCTGTGTCTTGCAGTAACAAATTTAGGATCCTTTGTCACTTCCCGGACAGAAGAAAAATCTTTCAGCATCCGGTGATCAGGATCACTGATTGCAAGACCAGACAGGAATTGAGCAGAACGAGATCTTTGAAGATGATCTTTTGAACTTAACCCTTTAACCAGTTGATCCCATACCTCATAAGCCCAATCTACTCCATTCTCTGCTGCTGAGAGTATGTTTTGATAAGCTTCATATTGCACGTCTCAGTCTTTTGAATCCAGCTGCTCAAAATATGTTTGGATTACCTTGTCCATTTGCACCAGCTCCTAGAAACATTTACTTAAGCATAGCAAAATAATGTACTAAATCTCTATCCGGTAATTGAATCACCATATTGGCAAACACCTAAGGGGTTACCATCCGGGTCGAAAAAAGTGAAAAATTTCGTCTGATCTTCCTCATCCATCGAATTTACTTTAACCGCCCTTTCAATTAATTCCCTGTAGGTCTTTTCAATATTTGATGTATTGAAGTTGAAGTATTTCCCTACACCAAAGTGGTTTTCAGGGAAAATCATAGGCTTATGATTCGGTGTATGAACTAGACAAATGACAGTCTCATTGGAAAGTCTCATTACACCAGCTTCTTTCTCAATATATAAGAGTTTAAAACCCAGCTTATCCTTATACCACTGCACGGATTGTTTAATATTACTGACAGGAATAAATACTCCTTCTATCCCCTTTAATAATGGATTTGTCACGATCCCCTCTCCTTCTTTCTCAATATTCTTTATATTCCTTCTTTACTTCCCTCTGATAATCCTTTTATTCACCAAAAAAAGAATAAAAAGACGCCACTTTCTAATAGTGACGTCTTCCTAAGCCAAGTTTATTTTCTGTTCTATTCAGCACAAATCCTGTAACAATTTCATTAAATATATTCCACTTTCTCGTTGGAAGCTGATGGTTTTGATTCGCAAATAGAAAAAACTCTGCGTGCCTGCATTTATTTTTGTAAAGCTTTAAATAATGATTCGTCCAGTCCCCTGCTTCTCCGTACATAAACAGCATAGGAATCTTGATGAGATGAAGTTTGTCCAGACAGCTGTATTGCAGAGATTTGATATAATACTGCGTCCACACTTGTATGTCTGCTTTTTTCATATGATCACTCAGCAGCTTTCTCAGCTTTTTATCTTTTGTATGACTCCTGGAAATAATATTTATTAACAAATTGTCATGATTTTCCGCCAAAAAAATTCCTGAATGATGCAATAATTGTCCTGATGCATCAATAACGCACGGATAGGAACCTGATAAAATAAGCAATTCAATTCTTTCAGGGTGCTCGATGGCAAGATGCTGCGCAATCAGACACCCGGCAGAGTACCCGCATAAAACGGCTTTTTCCAAACTTAATGCATCCATCAAATTTAGTATCTCACTGGCGTAATACGGAATCGTAATTTCTCGTGAAGCAGTTTCACTTTCTCCGTGGCCGCTTAAATCCGGGAAAATAACTCTCATATGCCTTGACAAAGCAAGCTGATAAAAAAACACTTTACTTCCCATTCCCGGGGGATGGATAAAAATAACCGGAACTCCTTGACCAATATCTTCATAATGGAAAGAAGTGCAGCTGTCTATTTTAATTGATGGCATAAATGTGAATCACTCCAAAAAAACATTTAAACGTTTCCTTTTCTTTTTACATACTTACCTTCCCCTTCTAAAAATTTCTTTATCCGTTTTATGATTTTTGTTTTTCAACATGATTGAAAAGATTTTGTGAATAATAAAGAAAACTTGCAAATTGAAGGTGGAGTCTGTATGAAGAAACACACACTAGTAATAGCAGCCCTTTCAATGATCCTATTTACCGGCTGTTCAACGAATAATGCACAAACCTCACCCAAAATAATTCAGACAAAAGCCACCTCTTCGCCTCACGTGATTCTTTTAGTTGTGGATTCATTAATGGATAAACCATTAAAAAATGCGATTAAGCAGCATAAGGCCCCTGCCCTCGAATTTTTTCTCACAAATGGCCAGTACAGCAAAGAGCTCGTAAGCTCGTATCCAACAATGTCCGTTACCATCGACAGCACGCTGCTTACAGGCACAAATCCAGATAAGCATAAAATACCAGGCCTTGTTTGGTATAAAGAAGATGAACAGCGGGTGATCAGCTACGGAAATGGGTTCTTGGAAACCTTAAAGTATGGTGTAACTGATATAGCAGACAACAGTCTCTCACAATTTAATAACAAGGACCTAAGTAAAGATGTGCAAACCATACATGAAGATCTTGATGAAAGAGGAAAACAAACGGCCTCAATTAATGCATTGATTTACAGGGGGAATTATCAGCATACGCTGGTCGTTCCCAAAATTTTAGCAAAAACGACTGCTCTTCCTGATAAATACAAAACAAATGGTCCAAAGATATTAACTTTAGGAGATTTTATAAATCAGGATCCGAAAAATAAACATGTGATCAATCGGCTGGGGATAAATGATGCTTTTGGAGCTCAAGAATTAACCTATCTTCTAAAAAATAACTTACTTCCTGAATTTACAATTTTATACTTGCCAGAAAACGATCATGCCGTTCATCGAAAAGGAACGGAAACTATTGATGGAATCGAAAAGCTGGATAAACACCTCCAGGAAATATTAAATACTTATCCGAAATGGGATGATGCTCTTGAAAACACCATGTGGATCATTATGGGGGACGGTAATCAATCAGATGTAATAAAGAACAAAAAGAAAGCTTTAATTCATTTAAGAGATACCCTATCAGATTACAATCAGTTAAAGCTTGGTGATTCTGCTCAAAAAAACAATGAAATTGCTATTACGGCAAATGAACGGATGGCATATATTTATAAATTAAATAAGGGTATTTCTATTAAAAAAATAGCGAACAAATTGCAGACAGATCCCCGCATTGCCTGGATTGCCTGGAAAGAAAACGATATGGTGAACGTGATTTCAGAAAGTGGCAAAGGCATTCTCCAATTTAAACCTGGAGGTCCTTTTAAAGATCGTTATCATCAAAACTGGACGATAAAAGGAAACATGGATATTTTGGATGTGAAAGCAGATAGCCGCAAACAGCTTAGCTATGGGAATTACCCTGATGGCCTATCAAGATTATATGGCGCCATCTATTCACAAAAAGGAGATTTTCTTATCGCAGATGCTGAACCCGGCTATGAATTCTTAGGAGAAAGTTCTCCGGAACATACTGGCGGTGGTGCCCACGGTTCTATGCATAAAGTTGATGCATATGCTCCTCTAATCGTTACTGGAACGGAGCATTCAATTGACCAATTACGGATTGTAGATATGAAAAGGTGGATTTTAGAGATCTTAGATGGAGGTAACATGCAAGACTAATACGCTGAAAAAAGCAGCCAAGTTTCAAAGATAATTTGGCTGCTTTTTTCAAACAAGTTATTTGGTTTATCAGGCTGGATTTATTTTCAAATTCCCTTTTATTCTGAGCCTATCATTCCATAATCCTTAATGACGACTTTAACACTGTAATGAATCGGAATTGTGCTGAATTTTTTATCCCAGTCATCTTTCACATTTACCCAAACCTTTGGATATTTAATTCTTAATCGATTACCAAAACCTCCCACATCAACCTCATACTCTTCTTGCATTTTCTTAATTGTGTTACCTATCAAGCCCTTGATTTCCTTTTCAATTTCTTTTTCAAGCTGCTTTATATCTTTATTTTGAAATAACCTGTACGATTTTTTCCAATTTTCAGCGATTCTTCCTTCTGTTTCAATTTTTACTTTAAATATAATTTGATTCCCTTTTACAGTAGGTTCAATTTTGCTTTTCATAGACTCAACTTGATATTGTATGGGTTCTTTAGTTTTGGCTTTTACTGACCCGCCTTTACTTTCTCCAGTTAGCCAATTAATCCCTTCCAGTTCTTCTTTATTAAAGAAACCAACTAATTTGTTCGTTTTCCCATCTATGACAGATGCACCATCAAATTTAACACCTCCTTCTGCAGAGCCAATTCTTTGGATGAGAAAGCTTGAATCAGCCTCCATCTTTGCCAAAATATTAATTAAAGAGGTTGGCTTCAGAACTTTTGTAGTTAACTGCTGATTGGCTATTTCCAATATGCGAAAGGATGGAATAATATTTGGCTCTTGCAATTCAAGTGTTTCTTCCGCTCTTCCATTTGCGATAAAGATTAACGTATTGCCTCGGATATCAATATCCCGGTAATAAAGATCAATTAATTCCCTAATACTGTTATACCTGGCCAAATCCTCACTAATAATGACTACTTTTTCATGGGCTCCAAATATAATGCCTTCCCTTGTAAGCGTGGTCTCCCAGCCAATCGGTTCAAGGGAATCACCTGTCGCACTGACATTAATATATGGTTTTTGTGCCCCCCCGCCAGTGTCCTGGCCTTTATTGTTTGATTGTGGAAGGATAAGCTGGAGAGTCGATTTTATCTTTCCATCTTCCCCTGAATCAAGTGATGCCCCTGCAACAAAACTCAAGTCTTCAATTGTGTTATAACTCCAGCAGCCAGCAAGGAGAAAAAGAATAAGAGTTTGCACCAAAGATAAGTAAAACATTTTTATTATTCTACGTTTTTTCATGCTTTTTTCCTTTCACAATTGATCCGAACAGCAGCAAGATTGGAACCGCGCTAAAAAAATATAGGGCAAAGTTACCAAGCAATGAACCCATTTGAAACATTTCATTGCTATTCTTAGGTATCATTGAAAAGATAAAAATAAATGGTGCCAAACCAAAAATAACCGTTTTCATTTTTTTATTAAAAAGCTGCGAAAGCCCTATTGCCGCTGCAAAATAACTGACCGTAAAGGTTGCAAACAGCTGCATGATCCATATGACAAGCAGAAGAGAGTCAAATCGTTCAACAAAAAGACCGGGATATTCAAAACTTCGTATAAATGTCAAAACAGGCCATGTCTGGGTTACTACTCCATCTGTTGATAAAGAACCCACCACCATTACAAATGTAATGACATAAAAGAGCAAAGGAAAGATAATTCCAATTAAAGTGGCTTTAACAGCGTGTTCCGGATTTTTCATAAACATTAAAAGAATCATGATTACTTCAAACCCAATAAATGAAAGTGATGTTGTAGCGAGTCCTTTCATAGTTGGCATCATTCCCATACCAAGTACGGGTCTTAAATTATCAATCTCAAATATTTTTAACCCCAAAAACATAACAAGAATAAAAAAAAGGACCGTGACTGGAAATATTAATTCAAACATTCGGGCAATCGAATTAATCCCTCCGACAATTAGATATATACCGATCCATATAAACGGCATAATAATGGCCCAAATGGGTGTTCCCTGAAGTAGAAATAATCGTGTTGTTTCTGCCATTGCCCTTATTTCGAAGCTAGAAAGCGTAAGATAGTAGAGAATAATGCATAAGCCAAGGACCGATCCTATCCACTTTCCTGCTATATCTTGGCTGAATTGATAAATACTTTTTCCTGGATGCCTTTGAGCCAGTTTAACTATAATGATAGCCATGATCATGACAATAATACCGCCCAAAATAATCGTGATCCATCCATCAGGGGTTTTCACTTTCTCGGTAACCGTTCTAGGCAAGGTCAGGATGCCAATGCCCAGAATAAAATTAGTTATCATCACGACCGCTTGAGGTGTAGTAATTTGATCAATTGGCCTTTGACTCATGAAAAATCTCCTTTCAGAACGAACTCAAAAATGCACCTCTATGTTTATTTTTTTCTTAATGAATTTTGAGTCTGCATTAGCTTAGGCCGGCGTTTCATAAGTGAGATTGGCGCGCGTATCATAAAATCTTTCCAATCACTTAGCTGATAAGGTACTGCAGGACTTAAATATGGGACCCCAAAGCTTTTCAGCTTCACAAGATGACTGCAAAGCAGCAAGAAAAACAATACTACGCCATAAAGTCCATAAATAGCTGCAAAAAACATTGCTATAAAACGAAGCATTCTTAACGCTATTCCAGTACTATAGTGAGGCAATGCAAAAGAAGAAATGGCCGTTACTGCCACAACAATTACCATAATCGGACTGACAATACCTGCTTGTACAGCTGCCTCACCAATTATTAATCCGCCTACTATCCCAATGGATTGACCTACTGGTTTTGGCAGACGAAGTCCTGCTTCACGTAAAATTTCAATTGAAACTTCCATAATCAAGGCTTCTATTAGCGGAGGGAACGGAACCCCGTCTCTGCTTGCAGCCATTGAAATCGCAAGTTTGGTAGGAATAAGCCCTTGGTGAAATGAAATAAAAGCAATGTATAAAGAAGGGGCAAATAAAGAAATAAACGCTGAAAAATAACGCAATATCCTAATTAAGGTCCCTGGTATCCAGCGTTCATAGTAATCCTCTGGAGACTGCAATAACATATTAAATGTTACCGGCACAATTAATGCAAAAGGGGTTCCATCAAGCAGGATGGCTACCCGGCCTTCTAGCAATGCGCTCATGACACGGTCGGGACGCTCTGTATTTTGAACTTGCGGGAAAGGACTCAAATAGTTATCTTCAATTAGCTGCTCAATATAACCTGATTCTGGAAGGTCATCAATATTAATCTTTTTTATCCTTCTTATGACTTCTTTTAATAGTTCAGGATCAACAATGTCGTCAATATATGTAATGACTAAGTCTTTTTTAAATCTGTCACCTACATTAAAGTTAACAATCGAAAGCTTTTTCGTTTTAGCAAGTCTGCGCAATATGGCAGTGTTATCCGTTAGATTTTCTATGAATCCGACTCTTGGACCTCTGACTAAAGCTTCAGAAAGGGGTTCTTCAATATTTCTTGTTTTCTCTTTTGAAGCACCTAATAGAACACCTTCCTGCGACCCTTCAATTAGTAATCCAATGGACCCGGACATCACTCCGGAAATTAGTTCAGCTACTGATTGTACTTCATATACATGGCTAAGGGGCAGGAAATTTTTCATAATAAACTCTTTTACAGATTGTTTTGATACTGCCTCTTCTGCCTGACTGTCCCAAAATTCAAATGACATCAAACCGTCTAAAATTTTATCGTTTATAAGTTCCGTATCTGCAAAACCAATCACAAAAACAATACAGGCTTTGATGTTTGTTTTTCCAATCTTAAATTCACGAAAATGAATATCTGAGTTATGGCCTATATCTTTGCGGATTCGAATTAAGTCCTGTGCGAAATTCCCAGTAAAAGGATCCTCTGTTAGAGAATCAGCTTCTTTAGCCCACTCATTCATTAAACCTTGTCGTTGTATCTGTTTTTTTGAGATCCACCTTTTCATGCTTCTCACACTTTCTCTAATGAATGAATCCAGTCAAAAAACTTCATAATGCCAAATGGGACCAAAAAACAAATCATTCCTTGCACAAATACAATTAAATCAGGTAAGAAAGCTAAAATTTTGTTTAGGATTTAGGTTCCCTCCATTTATTGCTATTTCGTTCAGGAATATATCTTTTTTTATTCTTTCCAGTACTGGAAATATTAAACGAAGAATCGTTTTCAATATAAAACTTAAAATTGCCTTATTTAGTGAAATGGAGGGACAAAAAATTCTTCTCTTTTATTTTATCTTTCATATCTATGAGTACATTTGGAAAAACATTATTTTGAAAAATCCGCTTTGACTAATCAGCGATGAATTTTTTTAAAGAAGCAACACAAATGAAATGAAGCCTTAATTTCAATAAAGAAATTAAGGCTTCAAAAATGTCATAACATTTATAAAAGATATTCATACCTTTTCTCAAGGTAATTTTGGACAACAGTTAAAAGGGAACAAATTCCCCAATAAATGAGGGCAACAAGAATATACATTGTCATGTAATCAAGCTCTCTGCCGCCGACAATTTTAGCCTGCTGAAATAGCTCAGGCACTGTGATCATGGCAGCGAGTGAGGATGCTTTCGTCAGATCAAGCAGCACGTTTGAGAGCGGAGGCAGCGCAATTCTGAATGCCTGCGGCAAAATAATCCCTCTCATCGTCTGCCAGTAGGAAAGTCCAAGCGATTTGGACGCCTCCCACTGTCCCCGATCGACAGATGCCAAGGCGGAACGGTTAATTTCTGCCATGTAGGCGGCACTGTTAAGGCTGAAGCCGATTAAAGCAGCCGTAATGGCTGTAAACTCGATGCCGATGATCGGAAACCCGAAATACAGAATGAAAAGAATAACAAGGATCGGAACACCGCGCATAAATGAAATATATATTCTTGCAGGCCATCTGAGAAACGAGTATCTTGAAGTTCGGCCGAGTGCCAAAAAAAAGCCGAGCACTAAGCCGATTGCCATGCTGACCAAGGAAATGAGCAGAGTGTTCCAGATCCCCTGGATCACATATGGAAAAGATTCCACAGCAAGTTCATAATTAAAGACGTATTCCCACTGAATATCTCCCATTGCACTCACCTTCTTTAGTTACCAGTTACTCACAAATCAACATCCGGTTTTTTAGACACATCCGCTCCATCAAAGAATTTCTTTGAAATCTCGGAAATCGTTCCATCCTCAAGCATTTCTTTAATTGTTGCATCGATATTCTTTTTCAGATCGGTATTCCCTTTTTTCATAATGATGCCTTGACTGTTTGGGTTGAATTTGATGTCAGGATGAATTGTAATGTTCAGGTCAGGAAACGCTGCAACGGCAAGGCGCTGAAGGTAGTAGTCATTTAAAATAACATCTGTTCTTCCAGTTGAAACATCTCTTAAATATTGATCATTTGTAGCATTGTCATAAATGACTTCTTCTGCTCCGTACTTGCGTGCAACCGCCATGTATGTAGTCGTTGCTTCTCCAGCTGCTTTCTTCCCTTTTAAATCTTCCAATGATTTGATGCCTGAAAGATCATCTTTGCGGACCATCGCAGTTCCATAGGAGAATTTATAGGGATCGGCAAAATCGAACTTTTCTTTTCGTTCATCATTAATCATAATATCGTTTGCGGCGATATCCACTTTTCCGCTTTGGATAGACGTCAGCATGCCGTCAAATGCCATCTCTGAAAATTCCACTTCCAGATCCATTCGTTTCGCCATTTCACGGACGACCTCTACCTCATATCCGGTCAGGTCATTTGTTTCTGAATTGTGATAAGACGTCGGATAAAGCGTGCCAGAAGTCGCAACCGTGAGCTTGCCTTCTTCTTTTATTGTATCCCATGCCGTTTTTTCTTCTTTTTTCTCAGAAGAACTGCTGCATCCGGCAATAACTAATGCAAATGCCATCATCAGCAGCATGGCACTCAGCTTGTTTGCAGTAAATAATCTAGTCATACGAATCCACCTTTTTTTCTATAATCCTATAAAAGATAGCATTACAGCAGGGATTTCGCAATTTTTTTGTTCAAAAAAAGCTTACAGCAGCTGTAAGCTTAAGCATTCATTATCTTTTGATCGATCTCTCTAGAGCATAAAGATCTTCTTCCATCGTCTGCATTCTTTGTTCAACTAAACTTTTTGCATCTTTGATTGCCTGATTATAAAAGTGCGGTCCGATGGATTCTTTAATGAACTCTAATAGATTTTCAGCAGCAAGCTCACCAATTTCATCGCCATTTTCCCGGTAGTAATAGCGCTGAATATCTTCAATCATCATCATTTTTTCTTCTTTTGTAAATTTAATAAACATGTTCATCAGCCTTTCTTGTTCAATTCTTTATTGATCATAACAAGAAAAAAAACAGAAATGCAGACTGGTATTTTCAAAAATTGTGTGTACAAAAAGCGACGGGACTGCTAAACGATTTCCTCGATAATGGACTCGCCCTCTGTCTGATCCCGGTCAAACCACTGCCATTTTTCATGCAGTCTGATACTGCCGTCAGGCAATACTTCTGGCCTGGAAAAACAATGGCCTCCCCTGATTTCATTGTTTACATTGACATGATTATACTTAAATTCCAGTGTTCCATCATCTTTTACAAGTCCGATTAAAGTTCCTTTAACGATTTCTCCCCCGCCATAGGCTGCTGTAAGAATTTGTCCATTTTGTTCATAATTGAAAACAGTTTTTGAGGAGACCTCCCCATTTGCAGTATTTTCTACTGAGACAAAGCGGCGGTTATGGTAATTAATCATACGGATTCTCCTTTTGAAAAAATGGTTGTTTTCTCTTAGACTGTTACTTTCGAATATTAATGTTGTCCGTTCCTTGCAGCGAGAGGAACTTGCTTTCCGCGGGGAGCGTGAAAGCCTTCTCGGCGAGCCTGCGGGGTCTTCCATTTCGCTCTATTTTCCCGCAGGAGTCAAGTTCCTGCAGCGTAGATCCACTTACGGTTTTAAACATTTAGTCTTAAAGCAACAATGTTTACCGAATGAACCTAGAAAATTTATGCCATTCTACCATATAAAATAAATGTTTCCAATTATTTATTTCAATTTTTCTAAAATTACGTATAATAAACAGTACTGAATGTATAACATATTGCACGTCTGCTGCATAAGGAGAGGTTTTTATGAAAGAAATCGTGATTGGAATTATCGCATCCATGTTTTTTGCCGTAACTTTTATTTTAAACCGGTCAATGGAACTTTCAGGAGGAAGCTGGCTATGGAGCTCGTCTCTCAGATTCTTTTTTATGGTTCCCTTTTTACTGGTGATTGTCATTTACCGCAAAAACATTAAACAGCTGTTCGCAGAAATGCGTAAACATCCGCTTCAATGGCTTATTTGGAGCTTTTCAGGATTCGTCCTGTTTTACGGGCCAATTACATACGCTGCTGCCTATGGTCCAGGATGGCTTGTCGCCGGTACATGGCAGCTGACGATTGTTGCCGGAATCCTGCTGACACCCTTTTTCTATGAAAATAGTCATTCAATTAAAACGAGAAGACGGATACCAATACAGGCTCTCTGCTTTTCAATGATAATTTTAGCAGGTGTTGTCCTGATTCAAGTGAAAAACGGGACCGATATCAGTGCTAATCAGCTGCTTGCAGGGGTCCTTCCAGTTGTTATTGCAGCTTTTGCCTATCCATTGGGAAACCGAAAAATGATGGAAGTATGCGGAGGAAGACTCGATACTTTTCAGCGGGTGCTTGGGATGACCCTTGCAAGTCTTCCCTTCTGGTTTATCCTTGCAGCCTATGGATTCATAAAAGCCGGCCCGCCATCTGCAGAACAAATCACACAGTCGTTTATCGTCGCCGTTTCCTCTGGTGTGATTGCCACTACACTATTTTTTATCGCGACAGATCGAGTAAGAAATGATGAAGGGAAGTTAGCTTCCGTTGAAGCCACCCAATCCACTCAAGTGCTGTTTGTTTTATTTGGTGAAGTGCTTCTTCTCGCGGCTCCGCTTCCGGATGGACTAACACTGATAGGTATTTTCCTCATTATGCTTGGCATGCTGCTGCACAGCTTTTTTTCCTCTCCTAGCCGTGTGAAGGTATTGGGCAAATCGAAGACTGCACCTTAAACTTTCAACGGATATAACCTATCAATTAGCATACTGATCCGCATAGGGGTCGGTATGTTTTTTTGTTGTCTATCAGGGTTACTATCCCGCTCCGCCACAACTTATTATTGGATCTATGCCCCGTTAGCGGAGTAACATTCAAAGCTGCTTTTTCAGATTAGCTTTCATTAATAATGAGATCTGCTGCTCATTTGTAGTTGAAATCTGGTCCAGCTGATTAACAATTAGCTCTTGTCTCTGTACAGGATGGTTTTGGCTTAACTTCGCTTTCCCTTCTATTTTGCTGATTTTTATTTTGAATCCCTGAACTCCCTTGTTCATACCTGAGAGATACTCCGAATCTACATTGTGCAAACGGTATGAACTGTCAGGAGTTTCGTACTTCGATACCATGTCATGCAAAGAGTTCATTAACTCATGTTCATCCTCTAATAGTTCGACTTCTCCGTACACATGAACGGTCACATAATTCCAGGTTGGCACTGCTTTATTCGTCTCATACCAAGATGGAGAGATATAACAGTGCGGACCATGAAAAATGGCTAAGACGGTTTGATTTTTGATATCCGTCCACTGTGGATTTGGACGGGCAAAATGTCCATATAAGGTTGAATTCTCCTTGTTCAAAATTAACGGCAGGTGTGTCGCAAAGGGCATTCCATTATGCTGAGAAAAAAGAGTCGCAAAACTATGCTCCCTCATTATGCCGAAGGAAATTGTTTCGTCTTTAATAGTAAACTGTGCAGGTATATACATCCTTTTTCCCCTCTCTAAATCTATACATATCTATTTCATCGGACGCATGGTCATTCCTTTACATCTTTATATAAGAAGAGGCAAAACTTTGTTAAGTAATCGCCCCCAGATGTTAACCAGCTAGTTAATGAATATCAATATTCCCTGCATATTGAGCAAATCCTCTATCAGTCTCCAGTTCTACCACAATCGCATATTCCCCTTTTTCCTTTGGCAAATAGAAGGAACGATTTTCATCTAATTTCAATTCAATCTTTTCTTCATTTTTCCATACTGAAACATCCAGCTCTTCCACCAAAAAATCTTCACTGTCAAATAGAAGGTCTATTCGCTGTCCTGCACTAAAGGACAACTGTTTTTGTTCTCTTGCGAATGAGAGAAAATCCTCTGTTTTTTTCTGCAGCTGCTTGCTGTTTTCACCTGTCCAATCTACATTCGCTTCTTTTAGCTCTTCTGATTGGATACTTTCAGAGTTTGAAAGAGTAACAGAAGGAGGAGTAAAATCATATTCTTCCGCTATACATCCTGTTACTAAATACATTAGAAAAACACTTGTGATTACCTTCAATAATTTTCCCATAAATCCTCCTTAGTTTAAAACCAGCAACTATTTTATTTTTATTACCAATTATTTCAAATAATCCTCAATTGCACAATGACTATCTTTAAAAAAAGAGGCCCACCTTATTATAGATAGGCCCATTCAATGGAATAACCCGCAACTTCTATGAGATCTGTTAATTGTAGTTCATTAAAAAGCCCATTGGTCTGGGATTAAAGCCACCTATTTTCAGCAGCTTCAGCTTCATAAAATGGTTTCATTGCAGGTTTTAATGTAAATATACATAAGATTATAGATAACATCATCATTATTAATACACCTGAAATGACAACTGTCTCAATTGAAGTGATCTGAGCTGCCACTCCCATAATGCCAGTGATTGTTATAATTAATATTGCTTGCAGTAAGCTATAGACACTCCCAATTCGCCCCATGACATCAACTGGTATATTGTTTTGATAAAATGTAAGAAAGCCTGTATTAGCAAAAGCGATAAAAAAGGCTAGTATAAAAAAACCTGCTGCTGCAGCGATAAAAGAATTTGAAAAGGCATATATAAGATATCCAGCTGATACTAATAAAGTACCTAAACCAATCAATAAGGATGTTTCCAGTTTTTTAACAATTAAGGAGTTAATGGCAGATCCGACTATAATACCAGCTCCTGCAATTGTGACCAAAAAGCCATACTCACTGTCTGACAAAAATAGCACCTCTTTGGCAAAAGTTGCTTCAAGAGAATCTGCGGCACTCGCCATGACCACCATTACACAATTAAACAAAAAATATATCAGCATGATGTAACGGGATTTCAGGCTAAATTCAACGACAGAAATCCAATCATTTTTTATTACTGCAATCGATAACCTATTATTTGAAGATGATGCAACTATATGTTTTTCAATATCAGGCATTAATCGTGTAATAATCCCTGATATAAATAAAGCTATTGCGTTTATATATATTGCAAATATCGGAGTACCAATAAAAAATAATAATCCCGCAACGGCAGGTCCTATTAAAAATGCACCTGATGTAACTAGACTATGCATGGAATTAAATTGTTTTCTTTTTTCTTGAGGAATTAACTTTGTTATATATATCATTGAAGTTGGACCAAACATAGAGCTCGCCATATTTATAATAAATACAACTGAATAAATTAGGGATATGGATGACATAAAAGGTAATAATGCGATAAATACAGCACGGAATAGATCAAGAAAAACCATAAGTTTTCGTTTGTTTATTCGATCAATCATACTCCCTGCCCAAAAGTTCGTAACCAGAGATGCCAATGGCTTAATCATATATAGCACAGATACGGCAAGGGGTGAATCGGTCATATCCAGCACGATTAAATTTAGTGCTATAAAATAAATCCATTCGCCAACAGTTGAAACTCCGATTCCCATTAATAGAATGAAGGGATATTTCCAAGAAGCAAGATTTTTAATCAAAATCATTCTTTCCTGTCTCCTCTCTTTATCAAGCAAAAACCCTTTATGCAACTAAGCGAAATACAAAAAAATCTCGTCCCCAAGACCTAAGTCTTGGGGACGAGATTTTATTATCGCGGTGCCACCCCAGTTTATTAATATGTCGCCATATTAATCTTATCAAGTACAATCATTCTATACCTTAGCTCTATAACGGGAGCTCCCGTCACACTATCCCCAAGAGGTTCCAATATGACACTCAGAGGCTTGTTTCAATAAATCATTCTTGCTCCTTCCCACCAAACGGAGCTCTCTGGAAAGAATGGACCTTATCTACTTTACTCTTCACCGCTTTTATTATTAAATCTATAATACTAAGATTTACATTATATGTAAATGAAAAATTCTAAAAAACAACATTTAATTAGGTAAGGTATACATACCTTTATGTGAACAAACATCCTTATGACATTTAACTTCCCATGTCATTGTTCTATTCAAACCTCCCAATTTCTAATTTTCGCTTCCTTTTCACCTGGTACAGAAAACTCTATACTGTCTCCTGGGGTTATGTTAACTATTCAATCTCACTTTGGTCAAGAGGGAGGAATGCAGCTATTCTATTTATTTTTCAACAATTTGTTCGTCAACGATATGGAGCACAAATCCCTTTAACTCGCTGATTATAGATTGCCCGATAACTAATTGATAATTTCTTGCAAGACCGTTCAATATAGCAAGGTACTGGCTTTTCACTTTATACTTAGAGGGAATTTTGAATAAACCAATCTCTATATTTTACTTCCTGGATAACTTGAACAGCTGACTTTTGAGGAAGTACTAAACACAGTGAAATAAATAAATATAAAATAACAAGACACTACTTATTAAACATGACACCAACCCTCCATTTCCAATTTAATCAAATTACATAAACCGATGCTTTGTTGGAGATTCTTATAAATGGTGTAAGGAATTTTTAGTATTGATGATTAAAACAAATTGATAATTAAGGAGTTGCAATATGTCAAATGTTAATCTTGCAGTAATCTATTATAGTTCAACTGGAACAAATTACCAACTGGCAAAATGGGCGGCTGAAGGTGCCCAAGAAGCAGGAGCAGATGTAAAAATATTAAAAATACCAGAACTTGCCTCTGATTCGGTAATAGCCTCAAATCCTGCTTGGGCAGCTCATGTAGAGGAAGCCACCTGTGTTCCACCTGTTTCATTAGTTGATTTAGAATGGGCAGATGCCATTATTTTCAGTGTCCCAACACGGTTTGGGAATGTACCAGGTCAAGTTAAGCAATTTTTGGATACAACTGGTGGACTCTGGTTTAGTGGAAAGCTTGCGAATAAGGTAGTGAGTGCAATGACTTCTGCACAAAATCCACATGGAGGACAAGAAGCGACTATTTTATCCTTATATACAACAATGTATCATTGGGGAGCTATAGTGGCTTCACCAGGCTACACTGACCCCGTAGCATTTTCAGCAGGTGGAAACCCATATGGAACAAGTGTAACCGTTGATCAAAACGGAAAAATGGTTGAAGATGTACAGGCTGCAGTTAAACATCAAGCTAAACGTACAGCAACTGTTGCCGAGTGGGTTAAAAAAGCAAACCAATAAACAAATAGTTTTTATCACTCTCCTAATTTCACTAGATGACTTCGGTATTTCTTCCGAAGTCATTATTTGATTTCTTTATATAATTAACAATTTAATGTGTCGAACAAATTTTATAATTTTATTGTTTGGGTCACCTACAAATGAATCTCATGTTTCTCCTTGTAATAACCCATACGGGTGAATATTCAATGAATGAATAACGCAGTTTATTTATAGTGGAGAAGGATAATACACTTCTGCATGTGAACTACTGTAAATAAACAATTCCTCGTGTCGACTTTTTTCACTTTTTTCCTGATTCATTCTTCCCAAACAGAAATAGCTTTGTTAAGTTTCCACAGGAATATTAGCAGAGTGCTCAGCAGGATGCCTGGACCTCAGTAATCTATGCTTGGTTTGTCATCCATATCGTAATTTGGCTTATCTATAAAATCCTTGATGATAAAAGTTTTGATTTAATTGCGTTCATGATTTTTTTGGAAAGATAACTTGAAATTGTTTATCGGTTTATGTGATTTTGTATTTTCCCTCACTGTTTTTGGTGGAAATATCGAAATCATTCAGGTGTAGTTGTTTTTTTAGTAATTGGTAATAGTTTTGAAGTTAATGGAGGTCAGCGTTAATTAACAGGATTGAGTTTTTGGGAGAATGGTTCTTCCCCTTATTTAATTCTGATTAATAGAGAAATTAGAAGTTATTTGACGTACTATAACGCTTTTTCAGATATCAATGGAACTAAAAGAAGATGATCTCTGTTTAGTACAGAAATCATCTTCTCCATGTTGCATGATTTTTTAAAAATGTCCTTTACAAAGGGTATATTATATATTTATTGTTGACATTTTTAAAATCATTTTATTATAACGGTAGCCGAAGCAGAACATAGCACCCGTGGAGTATGATCAAGAGTTCTTTGCGCTAATTAACCAACAACATTCGATATTACTTCGATATTGCCGCGAGTTGCTTTGGCATATGGGCAAACTTTATGAGCTTCTGCAACGATTTCCTCAGCCACGCTAGTTTCTAAGCCTTTAATAGTGATGTCCATAGTAATTGCTAGGACATAACCGTCGTCCGCATCCTTGCCGAGGATAACTTGAGAAGCAATTTTTATACCTTCGGTTTTAATATTCCTTTTTCTAAGAATAGTACCCATCGCACCTTCGAAGCATGCCGCAAATCCTGCAGCGAACAATTGCTCCGGATTCGTTCCAGCTCCGTTACCACCTAATTCCTTGGGATATCTCAAGTCCACATTAAGATTCTGATCGCTGGAAACCGCTTTACCTTCTCTTCCGCCTTGAACGTTTACAGTAGCCGTGTATAATTTCTTTTCCATTTTAATCATTTTTAGGACACTCCTTGTTAATACTGAATTATTTTATATTCTTCTTTGTACGCTGATTAACCAACAACGTTCGATATTACTTCGATATTGCCGCGAGTTGCTTTCGCATAAGGGCAAACCTTATGAGCTTCTGCAACGATTTCTTCAGCCACGCTAGTTTCTACGCCTTTAATAGTGATGTCCATAGTAATTGCTAGGACATAGCCCTCGTCCGCATCCTTGCCGAGCGTAACTTGAGATGCAATTTTTATACCTTCGGTTTTAATATTCCTTTTTCTAAGAATAGTACCCATCGCACCTTCGAAGCATGCCGCAAATCCTGCAGCGAACAATTGCTCCGGATTGGTTCCAGCTCCGTTACCACCTAATTCCTTGGGATATCTCAAGTCCACATTAAGATTCTCATCGCTGGAAACCGCTTTGCCTTCTCTTCCGCCTTGAACGTTTACAGTAGCCGTGTATAATTTCTTTTCCATTTTAATCATTTTTAGAACTCTCCTTTTTATACTGGATTATTTTATACGCTTTGTGCGCTGATTAACCAACAACGTTCGATATTACTTCAATATTGCCACGAGTTGCTTTCGCATAAGGGCAAACCTTATGAGCTTCCGAAACGATTTCTTCAGCCACGCTAGTTTCTACACCTTTAATAGTGATGTCCATAGTAATTGCTAGAACATAGCCGTCGTCCGCATCCTTGCCGAGCGTAACTTGAGATGCAATTTTTATACCTTCGGTTTTAATATTCCTTTTTCTAAGAATAGTACCCATCGCACCTTCGAAGCATGCCGCAAATCCTGCAGCGAACAATTGCTCCGGATTGGTTCCAGCTCCGTTACCACCTAATTCCTTGGGATATCTCAAGTCCACATTAAGATTCTGATCGCTGGAAACCGCTTTGCCATCTCTTCCGCCTTGAACGTTTACAGTAGCCGTGTACAATTTCTTTTCCATTTTAATCATTTTTAGGACACTCCTCTTAATACTGGATTTTTTTATACTCTAGCCATACCGCTTTTGCTTACCGAATAGGCTGAATAGGCTTCATAAAAATTAAAGTTCACTTTACTTACTTACTAGAAGGTAAGTTTTATTTATAAAATAAACCGTTCTTATGATTTTGCTAAGAAACGGTTTAACTGGTTTAGTACATCGACTAATACATCCTCGCCCAGAACACGTCGATATAATAATGCTCCCTTAATGCTGGATAATATAGTTACAGCTAAGAACTGAAGGTCTTCAGAATCATTTATGCTTTTTTCTTTTTGCGCCTCTGCAACAATTTCTTTAAGAATTGAGAGTTCTAATTTACTGACTTCCTTAATTTTATTTTGAACAATATATGGCAGAGATTCATAATCAGTCTGTAAAGATGAAATCGGACATATTTCAGTCCACTCGAACCGTTCAGCCTGTTGTTGAATGAATTTTTTTAACTTCTCTTCTGCAGAAACCGAAGAATTTTTAATTGACAACAAAGAGTTTTGTAAGCGAATAGTAATCCGTTCGGTAATGGCAACCCCTAAATCCTCCTTTTTCTCAAAATGATAATGGATACTTGCCTTGGTCACGCCTAATTGTTTAGATATATCATCATAGCTAAACCCTACATATCCTTTTTGTTGTACTAACTTTATTGCTAAGTCTAAGATTTGATTTTTTCTATTTTCCATATCCACATATTAACTTACTAATAGGTAAGTGTCAAGGTGAAAGTTCGCAGGTGAGCTGAAATAATTTATTTATAACCAATTTTCATTATAAGAGATTATGTTGGATAACAACATTTCATTATTTAATACCTAATAATTCATTAAAGACACCCACATTGCATTTATTCACATGAGCAATCAATAATTCAATAAAACCTTTTGCGGCTGTCCCAATGTATTTTTGTTTATGGTGCACAATGGTGACTTCCCTAATAATAGCTGGATTTTTAATCTTTATTGCCTTCAATACCCCTTCATTTTCCAGAGTAAAAAGTGTACTAGATATAATAGTAGCACCTATCCCTTTCTTTACTAGATTCAAGATTGACTTTGAATCAGTTGATTCAATGATTGGTTGGATATGAATTCCTGCAGCACTACACGCAGCATCAAGTGATTTCCTAAAACAGTGACCTTTAGGATTTAATATTAAGGGTATATGCTGAATCTCTTTAAAATCTATAGCGTTTCTATCTGACCAAACATGATCCCTTCGTACAGCTAAGAAAAATTCTTCTTCGTATAATGAAATATTTGTTAACCTTTCATCTTTTCCTGGCATAAGCGTCAAGGCTAAATTAAATTCATTCTGTATAACCTTTTCAACCACATCATCTAAAGAAAAAATCTGTATTTGTACATCAGGATATTTGAAATGAAATTCCAATAATACTGTGGATGCAATATGATTTAAATCTCCTGACAAGGCTCCGATTACTAGTTTTCCTCTTTTTACATTTTGAAGCTCTTCTATCTGTTCTTTAGCACTTTCTAAATTAGCGAATACCTTTTTGCAGTGTTCATGGAGAATTTTTCCAGCTTCTGTAATTGCTATTTTCTTCCCTAAACGATCAAATAAACGAACACCAAGTTCGGCTTCTAATGCTTTCATTTGGTAGCTTAAAGTAGGTTGCCCAATTCTTAGTTTTTCAGCAGTCTTTGTAAATTGCATTTCTTCACAAAGTGCCATAAAATGTTCTAATTGTCTTAATTCCAATATTCACCACACACCCCTTAGATATCTGTAAATCCATTTTAAAGTGAAATTCATATAATATACTATTAGAAATATTTTACAAAACTCCCATTTAACAGTTTAAAACTTACAATCTGATTTCTAATTAAAGAGACAGTTCACCTATCCTTAAATACGTGAACTGTCCCTAATCAAACTATAACTTTTCTTTTGACTTAATAAGTTTCAAACTGACAGCTTTATTTACTTTCATATGAAACGACGGAGCGAATCATCGGATTGGATGCATCTAAACCTGCTGCAAATGGTCCAATCACCGACCCTTCCTCTACTTTAAACCAGTCGCCTTTGTAAAGCTTCCAAAAGCGGTCAGAGAATGGGCTGCTCAGATCAAAGCCAAGGGTCGGCACATATGGGTCTGGACCTTGGGTGCTGTATACAAGGAAATATTCCTTCGGTACGTATATGGAGTAAGGGCTAAGATCTACTCTGACCCAGCCAGGAACAACATCCGATTTTGCAGGAATGGATTCCGTTAATTTCTTTCCAGGCCCTCCTTCAGGTCCAGTCGCATCATATACATCTACTTGAAAATTTTCCCCGCCCGGATTCCACCAGCGTGGGTCGATATAAAACAGGCCGGCAGTCAGCAATGCTTGTTCCTGTCCATCCTTCAATGACATTTTTAATGCGGCCTCGTCCTCACCAGAGATCAATAAGACATTTTCAGCCGAGCCATCATCATAGCTGATTTCACCTTCTGTACCGATATAAGGCTTTAAGTGTATATCAATTGAACGGATGGAATTGCCCTTAATTTCAATCCGTTCCCGGTAGGTATGAAAATAGGGGGCACTCACTTCAAGCGTATATGTTCCTATAAAAGGGGTAAGCGAGTATTTGCCGTTTGCACCTGTTCTTACCGGGGCGACAGCGGCGTCTTCAATGAGTTTCACCGTGGCTCCCTTAATCGTTTTTTTGGATTTGCTGTTCTTGACTGTTCCCTTGACGACACCTTTATCTAATGGGGATAACTGTATAGCTGCATGGGTCAATGCATCTTTCGTCACTCTCGCCGTTTGAATCTTTTGCTTAAAGCCATAGGCCTCGGCTTGTAGGTGGTATTCGTCTGCTGGGAGCTTCATGCTAAAGCTGCCATCAGTTGGATCAGTCGCTAAAAGCCTTCCATTTTCAACAATCTGTATGTGCGCGCTAAGTGGGATGAGAACTTGTTTTTTATGGGTGCCTTGTTGCCTTGTAGCCTCCTCTAAGGGTTCAAATGCAGTCGTTGATTGGGAGGGTTGATAGACGTCGCCGGAAGGCTTGGCTTCTATGGCCGCATCGTCTAAGTACCACCCTAAATTTTTCCCACTACTGTCTGAATGGAAACGGTAAGCTACATAAACAGTTTTCCCTGAGAAGGAAGACAAGTCGACCGAAACGGCTTCCCATTTTGTCTCTAAATGCCCTTCGTTTGTTTTCGCCACATGCCAGTTCTTCATGTCTTCAGAAACGAGCACTTGGCCCCAATCATCCGTCCCTCGGACGGGCCAGGATGGAAATCCAAAGGTCTGTTTAAAGTTAAGGAATACCGCTTCTCCTTTCTTGACTTGGATAGGAGGCATAGTTAGTATGGATTCCTCGTTATAGTTATAACTCCAGTAATTATCGATGCTATCTCTCCAGTCCGGGATCGAGGTAGCGTACGCTTTGGTCCCGGAAGGCACTTTCAGGACAGGTGTCATGACCTTCCCCCAATTCCACGAACTGTTTCTACCGGTACTGTACCATCCTACAGGTGTTGTTTCAAAGTCTGTTGCATACCCGACCGACAGCCCTTTCTTCAGGGGTAGGCGAACAGGGACGGTTTTCGTACTGTTTCCGGCATAGTCCGTAATTTTCCAGTAATACGTCATTTCTTTCCCCCTTATTTGTTCTAAAGGGAGTTCACTTGAATAGGAACCGCTTTTAAAGTTGCCTTGAAAAAGTGTGCCAGTTGATGTTTGCTCTGGTGCTCTGTCGACTTGGTAATGAAGTTCCACCGCGGAAACGGCAAAATCGTCAGAGGCTTGTACAGAGAGTTTTAAAGGCGCATTCGCATAAGCATAGGGAAAAGGCTCATGGCTGGCTGCTGGTTTCTTTTTATCGACAGCTTTATAACCTATTTTTCCTGCTAGACTGCCGACGCCGTTAGAACCGCTCTTAACTATACCTGTCAGGTCAACAATCCCTCTCCCATAGGCGTCATTTGGGGAAGATGGATACTGTGAATCAGATAACGGAATCAATCCGGCATACAAGGTTTCTTTCAGCTTGTCGATTGGCATGTTTGGCTGCATTTGCTTTAAGATGGCAATGGCTCCTGATACATGTGGTGCAGCCATGGAAGTCCCATTTGACAACCCGTATTCGTTATTTGGAAGGGTTGAAAGAATCCCTTCCCCGGGTGCAACCAAATCCGGCTTTATTTCACTGCCGCCATACGGAGAAGGCCCCCGTAAGGAAAACCATGAGATTCGGTTGGCTGAATTTGTTGAGCCAACTGCAATGGTTTCCGGGTAATTAGCTGGATTGGTTATAGAACCTGGCCCGACGGGCGTCCATTCGCTGTCGTTTCCTGCGGCAAAAACCGGTGTAATGCCGGCAGCCTCCCATGCCTTCACAACCGATCGAAACCAGTCATTCAAGGTAGAACTGCTACTCCATGAGTTATTAATAATGTCCGGTGCCATCTCTGGATGAGGAGTACCCTTTTCATCCAGTGGGGCGAGAAGCCATTCTCCTGCTTTTAGCAAGTCTGTATCCAGCGCGCCGTTTTCTGAAAATGCGTTAACTGCAATCCAGCGTGCTCCTGGTGCCACTCCGGTACGCGTGCCTGTTTCCGGGTCATAGCCAACCATTGTCCCTGTCACATGTGTACCATGTCCAAGTGAATCAATTGGAGCAGGACTATCCCCAACCAAGTCCAGCCAATTGAAGGTGTGTGTAAAGGTGCCGTCCGCATTGAGTCCTCGGTATTGCTTCTTAAGCGACGGGTGGTTTACGTCCACCCCAGTATCAAGCGTTGCGACCACTACGCCCGATCCATCCAACCCATTTTCCCATGCTTTTTTTGCCTGAATTTTTTCCAGGTTCCAAGGTAGCTCATTTTTCACTTTTTGGACTTCAGATGTCTTCGGTTTCGGCAAAGCGTGTCGTTCGTTTAAGTAAATATGGCTGACTTCCGGAAAGGCGGCAATTTCCTGCAAAACTTCTTTCGAGGATGTAAACGAAACCGCATTTACGATGTAGTATGATTGATCATCCTTCAGTTTGCCTTCCGCTTTCTTTTGACGGATAAAATTCTTGATATGATCCTGTGTTTGTTCAGCGTTCGTTTGTAGTCCTGACACGACAGTTGAACGGACGCGAAGTTTCTCTTGATAGCGGGTAGCCTTCACTTTCTTAGCTTCTTCCCGAGCTTGATTAGCGATTTGTCCAACATCCGCTTGATTTTTTAACACGACAATCACAGTCGTGTACTTGTTTTTTTCAAAGGCCTGTATGACCTTTGGATCCACCTTTCCTTCCATTGGGGTTGGATTCGATCCACCGTTTTGAACCGCACCGCCTTTTACAGGGAAGAATGTCCCTAGTAAAAGAAAAATCATCAATAATGCTACTAAACTTTGTTTTCTCCTTTTTAACCCTTTCATTTGAATCCTCCTTGTATAAGCGTTGTAAACACACCATTCAAAATTACTATAAATTCTGAAAATATAAACCATTCACTTTCTTCTTTTTCTAGCTAGTTATTTGTCTAGAGATATCTGTTTTAATAGAAAATTAACGGCCTCTAAATTCAAAGATTACTGAATAAATCAATTCCTAATTTGTAAAACATCGCTGTCTTTTAATATCTTTCATTCTCATAATCAACCTGTTTGTCCCAATTAACAAAATAGCATAAGGAAATCTTGAAGAGAGAAAGACAGGATCTAAGATGATGTGAACTCCTCTCAATATTAAATTAGTTAAATCTACTTAATGGTTTATAACTTGATTCAAATCCCTTCTTTAGAATTTATAAACTACTAGTCACAATAGTATTAGTATTCTGAAATGTTGACAATACAACTTTTTTGATCGTATCAATCAATATTATAAATGGATAATAAAGGATGATCAGTCCATATAAGAAATAAGCTTTTTACTATACTAACGATGTGTTTTTTTTATCCCTTAACAGCGTTATTTAACAACTATATTTGTAATGGAACATCTTAACAGCAGCTGACATCAGACTTTCAACAATCGAAAAGAGCAGTTCTCACTGCTCTTTTAAAATATATTTGCTGTTTATAATTAAAACTAAATGATAAGGAATTGTTGAACAACTGAAGTCAGAGAAAGAGCAAAATCGATAGGTAAACACATGGGTGTCCTTCACAACCAAAAAAGAATAGAGAAGAAGCCTTACGACTATATAATAGTAGAAACACGAATGGATTAAGTGTGAAAGACATTGTGACACCCTAAATTGGGATTGTGCCCGATTGTTGAAAATTGGAAAATGCGAAAAACTTTAATAATAACACCTTTTCTATAGGACCTTCATAGTTTAAGTACACATAAAAAAGAGCTGCCCTCAGCAGCTCTCGCATAGATTTTTTTGAAGTTCATTATAGTAAAAATATAGTTGAGTCATTCATTATAAGCAAAAAATATTCTAGGTTGTTTGCACGTTTCTTTTAATTTCCACATAAAAAGTTGCTTTAGACACACCAGTGACGAATCACTCACTTACCGAAAAATCGCGATTAAATTTGACGGAATACATTAGCACATAAACAACAATGAGTGCCGCAAACAAATTTAGCACGATCAGCGAAAAGTTTAAATTGAAAAATTGAGTAAGCGCTCCGACTCCAATAACCGGAACGATAAATCCAGAATAAGCGCAAAAATAAAAAGCCGAAATGACTCGTGGCCGCGCTTTTGGTTCCGGTAACTGTCCGGCAAATCGTAACGCAATTTGAAAAGTCCATCCGCCGCCGATAGCCTGGATGATAATGCCTGTCCAGAGTAATGCCAAACTTGATGTAAGACCAGAAGAAACAATAACCCATGACCCGATCGCAAGAAGCAGGGTGCCAAATCGGATACGTGTAACTGGATGACTCGGCCAAGGTATGAATTGAGCTAAAGCCGCTCCACTGAGAAGCACGAAAATGATCAATCCAGAAACGGAGAGGTTAGAAGTATGAATGACATTTTTGACGAAAGTAGGAATAAGGGAAAACGCTATTCCTTGTATTGTGAAAACAGTAAAGATAGGCAATCCGACCATTGACCAAAAATGAGAACGAATATTGCTAGGTACACCAAGTGATATCTTCGTTATTACACGTGTTTGCTCATGGGAAACAACATCTTTTGGAATTGTTTCCAGGATGATGAGCGTAATAATGAGCAGGACGAGCAGAATCCCAAATGGCAATTGAAGTGGCTGAAGCTGTAAATATTGCAAGATTAACCCTGCGATAGCTGGTCCCAGACCAAAACCAACGAGAATCGTGACTCCCGATAACTTGATAGCTGTACTCACTTTATTTGGAGGAGTTAGCTTCATGAGAAAAGCAACAGCTGTACCTGTAAAGGCTCCGTAAGCGATACCCTCCAGTAACCTGGCGACATAGAGCATCCAGTCATCTATGCTTCCCAGGAAGAATAAGGTAGATATGATAGAAATCCATATGCTGCTGCGAACAACCCTCTTTAATCCCCAAGTGCTGCCTTTGTTTCCAGTGACAAGCAAAGTCGGCAACAGGAAAGCAGCATAAATGGCAAACAAAATCGTGATTTGCAAACTGTTCATTTGATAAGTCTCACTATACAAAGGAAATAATGGAGTAATAAAGGTAGCCCCACTCGACATCAAAAGCGAAACCAATAACATTCTTTTCATTACAGTAATCCCTGCTTTCGATAATGAATTTTTATATAATCAATTTATAGATACACTGAATTTTTATTATGGTCGATAATGGAATGAAGATTTAAACATTTTACCTGCACATTAAACTTATACTCATTATCAGATTTCTCACTTACTAGTAGATAAGTTTTTGAAATAACAGGTTCTCATGAGTTTTTAAGCACCGATTTTTTTGGTTTAGTATAACAAAGAATACATCATCGACTAGAACACTTAGGTATAGTAATAATCCCAAATGCTGATTCTTTGTCAGATAAATTTCAGTGATTTTTTAATACCTTCAATGTACTGCGCCCCAGCCCGCACGCAACGATTTCCATGTATTTAGAAAGAATTGCTGATTCATGAATAATCAAAAATTTAATTGACAAACTATAAAAAGAAATTTGATCTTTAGGGGGTATAAAAATGAACGTAAATGAATTAGGTTCCCTTTGGTACTTACAATCAAGTTCAAACATGATCAATTTATTAATAAAATATCTTATTGAAACTTCAAAGGATACTGATTTAAAGAATATTTTAAATGAAATGTATAAAATTTCTACATATCAAGAACAAGAGGCAACTCATTTATTGTCTGAAGAAGGTTATAAAGATACACCGTTTTTCAGTGAAGATGATTTATATAGTTCAACAGCAAAGCTATTTTCTGACCAATTAATTATAGAGATCTTAAAGCATATAACGAGTAATGGATTGCGAGCGCTAGCTGTTCAATATGTTGAATTAACAGATTATAAAGTAAAAAATTTTTATAAAAAACTGCTCAATGATGTAGTTCAATTAGATTTTTCTTTATTAAAATTGCTTGATGAAAAAGATTTATTACAAAAAAATTCCTTCTCTTACAAAAAAACAGATGAAAGGAATGGGAAACTATTCAAAGTTGCATCAACTCAGCAACGGCCACTTAATGCGGTAGAATTGGCAAATATGTTCAGTTCCCTTCAATGTAACAATGTTGGGGTTGCTCTTTGTATCGGTTTTTCTGAAGTCGTAGAGGATATGGACACAAAGAAATTTATACTAGAAGGGAAAAAGTTGGCATTTTATCAATCAGCCTCTTTATCCGATATCTATAGGGAAAATGGAATTCCAACTACAACTGGACTAGAGGCTCACGTTAATAAAGTAAAGGAATCACCTTTTTCAGATAAATTAATGGCAAACTTGATAATGTTTCTAAATCCAGTAGGTATAAGCAATCTACAAAATGCAGTGGTATCCAGTTATAAAAAGGATCATATTGATTCTTTAAAGGAACTAATCAAAATGGTTGAAGACTACTCAGAGAAAGGGCTGAAGTTATTAATAAGGAAAAATTGGTTGAATGAACCACCAGTGTCTAATTGGTCACATAAATAGAAACGGTGACAGGTACAAAGAAATGGTTACTTTTCGGCACATACTTAGGGATGATAACTATCAGAAAAATGGTATTAAATATATTTATAAGAATTACAACAAATATTTTGCCAGCTTGCTTCTCATTTAGTACCTTATTCACCGCTTCTGCGGTATCGGTGATTGGCACACGGCGCAGGGTAAAGTAAGCGTTCCTTCCGTTTATGAACTTTTTATCATTCGTTTTTTAAGAAATAAAGGGATCGTTGTGACGAGGATAAACACGGTCACTGCAATGATCAAGTATAGCGTCTTTCCTTGAAAAAAGCTGGAACCGAGAAAATTATATGCAAACGTACCAGGAATGATTCCCAGTAGTGTACCGAACAGAAATGCCCAAAACTTCACTTTCGAAATACCTGCCGCGTAGCTGACCAGATCAAAGGGGAATACGGGAATCAGTCGAAGCAGCAAAATATAGAGAAAGCCCTTCTCCCGTAATTGTGTTTCAAGCTTCCTCCATTTCTCCAGCCTTACACGGAACAGGTTTTCACCTAAAACTCGGGCTAACCCAAAAGATAGCACTGCGCCAAGCGTGGCGCCAATGATCGTATAAAAGGTTCCCCAAATAGGTCCAAAAGCCAATCCGCCTGCTAACGACATGATAGAGGCTGGGAAAAGAATCAAAGGACGTATTGTGTAAATAAGGATAAACAATACGGGAGCAGCAGAGCCAAAGGATAAAATCCAACCCCTTATCTCTTCTGGAGCCAGATGCAAAACCTTATGACTAAACCACACTAACCCTACTACTATTGCGCTACACAATAATGAATTGATCAGCCATGATTGTTGTTTCATTCTAATCTCCTCAAATGCTTTTCTACTATTGTTATTTATCAAATAAAGCAGTCAAATATAGTTTTTGACTGCTGTTTTTGTATTGCATAATCAATAAAGGCTGGTGTTAAAACCTTCAGGGACTACCATACGATTGTCCTAAGACCATTTTGAAAGCAGGTCTAGAAATCAATCATGTTCAACATTATATTAGTGATATACAAAATCTCTTCTTATTTTTATATCTCCTCATGTTTACAGTTATAATTTAATCATGAAAAAGTAAAAAATATTGAGGTACTATTTTTTAAATAACTTCATATAATCGGTATATCCATTTTCTTCAAGCCTGCTTTTCGGAATAAACTTCATAGCCGCTGAATTAATGCAGAACCGCTGTTCGTTAGGGTTTGGCCCATCATCGAACACATCGCCGAGGTAGGAATCAGCATTACGGCTTTTAGCTACGGTTTTCCTAGAAAGGAATCCTCTTTCCTCTTTTAATACAACATTGTTTCCATCTATAGGCTTTGTAAAACTAGGCCAGCCCGTGCCTGCATCATATTTATCCTTTGAGCTAAACAAAGGCTCGCCTGAAAGAATATCAACGTAAATACCTTCTTCTTCATTGTCCCAATATTCGTTTTTAAACGGCAACTCATCTGCGCCCTTCTGAGTTACGTTATATTGGAGTTTAGTCAGCGCCTTGAGCTTTTCTTCTTTGTTAAAATCGTCACTTGTTTTCAATTCGCTACCCCCTCTAAAATTATCCAAATGATTACAATTATATTTTTCGTCATGAAACTGTAAATGATACTGCTGGTACTATTTTTTAAACAGCTTTAAATAATCGTCATATCCACTTTCTTCAAGTTTATCTTTTGGTATAAACTTCAATGCCGCTGAATTAATGCAGTACCTTAGTCCTATTGGTTTCGGTCCGTCACTAAACACATCACCCAAGTAGGAATCAGCAATAAGGCTTCTTGCAGTGGTTCTCGAAGAAAGGAACCCGCTTTCTTCTTTCAATACAACATAACCTCCATCGATAGGCTTTGTAAAACTAGGCCAGCCTGTACCTGAATCAAATTTATCCTTGGAACTGAACAAAGGCTCGCCCGAAACAATATCTACGTAAATACCATCTGCTTCATTATCCCAATATTCGTTTTTAAACGGCGTCTCATCTATTTCGTTTTGAGTTACGTTAAATTGGAGTTTAGTTAGCGCTCTTAGCTTTTCTTCTTTGTTAAAGACGTCATACGTTGCTTGCTCGTCGCTATAAGTTGCTTTTTTGTCACTAATTTTCACTTCGCGTTCTTTCCCCCAAGCATCATCCAAAAATTCATCACGCCCGGATAAAAGCTCACTCATTTGGTAGCTCAACGAACTTTTTTCATAATAATTTTGATGTTCTGACTCGGCTTTGTAAAAAGTTGTTGCAGCATCGATTTTCGTTACAATTGGTTTTTCAAACCGCTTTGAATCTTCTAACTCTTTTACAGATGCTTCGGCAGCCTCTTTTTGTTCATTGTTCGTGAAAAAAATACCGGATTCATAAGGGGTGCCGCGATCACCAAATTGACCGCTTGCATCTGTAGGATCGATGTTACGCCAGAAAGTCTGTAGCAACTCGTCATACGATACAACATTAGGGTCATAATGAACTTCTACTGCTTCGAAATGTCCCGTAGTTCCGGAACCGACTTCATTAAAGGTTGGATTTTTCACGTGCCCTCCCGTGTAACCGGTATATACTCTCTCAACCCCTTTAAGCATTTCGAATGCCTCTTCCATATGCCAGAAACAGCCGCCAGCAAAAATAGCAGTGTCAGTAGACGAATTCGAATTTTCACTAGTTAAAGTATTTTGAGCCTTCGCTATCTCGGCTTGTTGATTCGAACCGTAGAAAGAAAATCCAGCAAGTACTACTAGTGCACTTGCTAATAAAAATAAAGCACTTTTTTTCATTTTCATTCATAGTCAACTCCCTATCGGAAATCGTGGACGCTACTTAATACCAAACACTAAATCCTCAGGTAAAATAATTTCGATCCAATTCGTTTAGCTTAACTGAATAATTCCTGATTACACAGCAGGTTTTTTCTTCTCGAATAATATTATTCCGTTTGCGATTTTGGTGTCTTTCACCTCCTTTTCTTACACTTGCATAATAACAAGAGTCCACCGGATCCTGAATCTGTAATAATGTATTTACCATATTATTTAAACGCCAAGGCATGATGAAGTTCACGCTTCATTTTTCAATTAAATTATATTACCGAAAAAATTTACTAACTAATAGGTAAGTTCCGCTCGCAAAAACCGATTTTAAGATTTTCTTAAATTAAGGTTTATTTGATCTATTACTCCGGCTAGGATATCATCGCCCAAAGCACGTCGGTATAATAATGCTCCCTTAATGCTAGATAATATAGAAACCGCCACAGATTGTATGTCATCAGTATCGTTTAAGATTTTTTCAGTTTGGGCCTCTGCAACAAGTTCTTTCATTATTGAGAGTTCTAATCTGCTGACTTCCACAATTTTTTTTTGTACGATATCTGGTAAAGAATTAAAATCCGTCTGCAATGAAGAAATTGGACAAATTTCAGTACATTCGAACCGTTCAGCCTGTAGAATAAACTTCTTTAGCTTCTCTTCCACCGAATCCGATGCATTAATCAATAAAAAGGTTTGCAAGCTTTTCGCAAGATGTTCGGTAATGGCAACCCCTAAATCCTCCTTTTTTTCAAAATGATAATGAATACTTGCCTTGGTTACGCCAAGTTGTTTAGATATGTCATCATAGCTGAACCCTACATACCCTTTTTTTTGTACTAATTTTATTGCTAAATCAATAATTTGTTTTTTTCTATTATCCATATCCGAATATTAACTTACTAATAGGTAAGTGTCAAGTTATTGTCCTCAGGCGAAATTAATTTTCTTACCTCAAAAAAGGAATTTAAATAGGATTTATCAGCACTTATCTCTCTCTATTCTTTATAAAACTTTCTATTATTGTTTTTACAATAAAAAGGAAAGGAATATATACATAAATAAATCCGAATCCTACATCGGAGGTAAAATTACTGAGCTTTTCTATACTTTTAAATTCCTTTAAGCTTACTGCAGTAATAATTAATATAAAGAGAAAAAGCACTAGAGAAACTTTAGGAGGAACTGAAAATGTTCTTTTTGCTATTCTTGTACATGCCCATAATGATATACACATTGGAGGGATAATTACGAATACCCAAATAAATATAAAGACATATTCAAACCTTTCCATAAAAGAAAATTGAACGATTTTCACCATCATCAGAGTAGCCCACGGTAGTTGTTGTATTACCTCTTGATTAAAATAAAGAAATGATACAAATGTTATAATTAAATAAACAATAAGAGTATATAAAGTTCCTAAATGCGCCCATTTAGAAATTCCCTTTGGATTTTTAATAAAAGGGTAATACATTAAAATCCATTCAAAACCTAGAAATAAAAATGTGGAAGCTTTGGCGGAAAGCAGCAGCTCCCCGAAAGAATGGCTGAAAACCGGCTGTAAGTAAATAGGATTCATATGTTTTATGGGGAAATAAATTAGGACAAATAAGAAAGATGGTATAACCACTCCCCAAAAACTAAAACCAGCTAAAATTCGAAAACCACTTGATACTAAGTAATAAAGCGTAATTCCAAATATGATGCAAAGCTGCCAGGTTTTTATTGTAGGATACACCCAAACCTGAATTACCTCGATGTAAGTTCGAAAAACTGTTAATGTAGCCAACCAAAAATACACTAGCGCTAAAATAGACAATAAATTGCCTATTATCTTTCCAAAACAATGTAAATTAACAGCTACTAAATCATTGTTATTATCATCTAACAGCTTAAAGATAATAAAGAGTATTATATGAATTGTAATTCCAGATATAATTAGAGAAATCCAAGCATCCTGTTGAGCATCCTTACTAATTTGGCTTTGGAAGCTTAAAATACCAATACCAGTCTGTGAAGCATGAATTAAAAAGAATGTAAAGAAAGTCGAAACTTGAAATTGTTCTTTTACTTTAATGTTCACTATTTTCCAACTCCAGCTTGTCTAATTATAACTTTTGTATTTACTTCGAACGTCATTTTAGGATATATATTTTCATAAAAATCATTCTCTGACCAGTTTTTATGTTTAGTCCTATGTATTCTACCTAAACCAACAGGATCCACTTCATTTGCTTGGAAAGTCCTAAGAAGTGATTCAGCTTCGCTTGAAATTGATTTCTGTAAGCTATATTTAAGTGATGTATAATCATTTTCTTTTTTCAAAACAACCCAATCGGGTAATCCTTCAAGTTCTATATTTAGAACAAGGTTTATTTTTGCCTTTTCTTCATGATTTTCATTAATAATATTTGTTTTATGTTTTCCATAGAGAGTCTCTACTCCAATATTGGTATTATGATCATTTTTGCTTAGATTAAAATCGTATGTGCCTCTTTTGTTTTTATCGGTCAGTAACTTCAATAATAATGCCTCTTTATCGGATATCTTATATTGCAATTTATTCTTCTTAAAAATCGCCATCCCATCAACTATAATCTTTCCATCAGAATCTAAATTAAGGTTTGGAAAGTACATATCTATCCCGCTGCCAAAAAATTGATCATACATTGTATGAAGGTCAGTAATTGGAATTCCTTCACTCTCCATACTTTCGTCAAGTAAATCTATTAAGTAGAGTGGACTCTCATTAAGTGTTTTTTCAAGGACATCTTTTGAAGAGCCACTTGAAATTGCAATCCTTGCAATACCAAACTTTGGATCTTTGCAGATTGCGTCTAACATTTGTGATAAACCATATCTACTAAGTTCATCTCCGAAAACAATTACCCTCACTTGGCCCATTTCGACATTATATTGAGATTTATGACCAAGCTCCATTTTCAAACTAGATGGGTTCCTAGCATTTGCCGTAATTAAGGAAGAATTATTTTTCTGAGCATAATTAGGATACACGACAACTCCCTTTAACATGCTATTTTCTCTATCAAATCCCACATAATGCATTAATGAAACCTCATCAACAATACTTTTAGGTATACATCCTGATAGGAAAAAAAATAGAACAACACAACCAATTCTAATTAATGTGTTATTCGTCATTTATATCCTCCCTTTTTTCATTCCTTTTTTTAGGAATATATTTTAATTTTTTTTCAGTTTTTAAAAAATCAGCCCTTACGTTTAATTTTTCATAAGGTGATCTAATAAAACTGTCGTTAAAACTTTTGATTCGAAATGGATATAAAGGAACCATGTAAGGGGTATCAAAAGACTTTAATTTAAACAAATGGCATAGCATTAAAATAATACCTATCATAATACCCAACCCACCTAGAATGGATGACATAACAATGAATGGAAATCTTAATAATCGAATGGTGTTAGACATAGTTACAGTTGGTGTCGTAAATGAAGCTAGAGCTGACAGGGCTACAATTATTAACAAGATATTACTCGTTAGTGATGCCATAACTGCTGCTTGTCCAATTACAATACCTCCCACAATCCCCAATGTTTGTCCTATCTTTGTAGGTAAACGAGCTCCTGCCTCTCTCAATAGTTCGATTGTTACTTCTAAAAAAACAACTTCCAATAAAGGTGGAAACGGTACATTTACTCTGGACTCAATTATTGGCCCTAATAAATCCACTGGTATTATTTCGTAATGAAAAGTTACTACCGAAACATAGAGCGATGAAGAAAATATCGAAAAGAAGATACAAAGTATACGAATTAAGCGGAAGAATGAACCAATAACCCAGTTATAATAATAATCTTCTGACGAGACAAAAAAATCGAGTATTGTAGAAGGTCCTGAAATTGCGTAAGGCGAGCCATCACTGAATATAACTACCTGACCAACAGTAAGAGCATAAGCAATTCTATCTAACCTCTCTGTAGATAAATAAAGAGGAAAAGGAGTATTAGAATTATCACTAATTATTTGATCTAAAGCCGTCGTATCCCAGACAATATCAAAGTCTATTTCATTTAGTCTTTTTCTGGCCGTTTCAATGTGTTTTTTATTAGTTACTCCATCTAGATAGACAATCATGATTCTTGTTTTGGACATTGTGCCAAGAACTAATTCTTCAGTAACAAGTAATGGTGATTTTACTTTTCTGCGCAGAATATTAATATTAGTATCTAAATTTTCAACAAAGCCCACTTTAGGTCCAATAACACTAAACTCATTTTCTGAATCATTAAATTCCCTAGCACCTTTAGATAAATTACTTATGTTTATTAAAAGACATTCATCTAATGTATTATCAAACTTAATCAATACGTAGCCATTATGAATCTTATCTTCAATTTCTTTTACATCAATAGTTTTAACTACATCCTCAAGAGGTAGATTGTTTTGGAATTTACCTATATCTAGAAATGAATCCTGATTCTTTTCGTATTCAGTAATATAAGGAAGCAAGACTCGCTGCATTGTCTCACCGTTAATTAATGTATTAAAGTAATATATGAATATCACGGATCCTAATACATGTTTTTTTATTTCTGTAAAGTCATTGGATTTTCTAGCACAATTCATCACATCATTAAATGTATTGTTGTTTACTATGGGCTTCTGATCATTTTTTTTCTTAAACATCCACATGTTTCTCCCTATAAAGTGTCGGCATTTATCATACTTACTATCAAAAAATGTATTCACACTACGTTAGATTCTTAATTCTTGGTGTGACATGCTTTTAGCTGGAACATTCTTATCTTTTATCAAAGCAAATGTAGCATTAAGGTGATTGTCATTGTTAAAAGTTATTACAAGTACATAGAAAATTCTCCAAAAGTAAACTATATTTTTATTTTCCTTAAATTATTATTCCACTTTGTTAAGCTTATTATTTGTTTTTTTCTTCTTTAATGATTTTTTAATCTAATTGAAGTTTTATAACTAATTGAAATATAGTTCACCCCAACTGTCTTATCTCTAGTAGTATGCAAATAAAATGATCACGTCTATGTAACAATGGAGGTATTCGAGTTACTCATCGGTTTAAAAGCTAAAAGAAAATTCAGAAGGAAAAAGTATTTGTTTAGAAACTGAAGAATAGGACATTTTTATTGAGGAATGATAACTGGAATTCGCAAAATTTCTGTCTTTAAGCATCAATAAGGTATTACATAAAAAAGCGCAATCCATATTCTAGGATGTGCGCCGGTTTAATATTAAATTTTCTCTAGGGACAATAGTTATTTGATTTGTTTAATTCGCAACATTTCCCATAGAAATAGAAATCCTGTTCCAGTTATTAATTTGATTGATTAAAATAACAAGATTTACATATTCCTTTTCATTGAAATGTTCCCTTACACGATTATAAAGTTCATCAGGAACACGCATATTCGAAATCAAAGTCACATGTTCAGTCAGCTCTAGAGCAACCTTTTCTGCATCTGAGTAAAACGTACATTCTTGCCAAGCACTGATACAGTATAAGCGCTGCTCTGTTTCCCCCATTTTTCTAGCATCAGCTGTATGCATGTTAATACAGTATGCACAGCCATTTATTTGAGATGCCCTAATTTTTATAAGTTCACGAAGTTTACGGTCAATTCCTGAAGTTTTAGTATATTTCTCCATTTCCATTAAAATTTTAATTGCTTCTGGTGCTACATTATAATAATCAATTCTTTCCACTCTAATGACCTCCTAAATTTATCAGTGTTTTTATGAATTAGTTTCTTATCTGAAAAAATAGCGCAAAATTGTCGCTAGTTAATCTAATGTTTTTAATTTCGATAAATGCGTGGCAGCTTCTTCAGCTTCTTTGTATGCTTTTTCTAAAATCTCATCGCGATTCAGCACTGCTGTCCCTTGGACCCTAATTATTTGATAATCTTCAAGTCCCATGAAGTTGAACATTGATTTCAGATATTTATGAGAGTATTCAACCTCAGTATACCAATCGTTATTTGTGTACACTGCTCCGCTTGCTTGTATAACAAGTATGCTTCGGCCATCTTTTAATAAACCCACTGATCCATTTTCCGTGTATTTAAAAGTCTCGCGAGCAATAAGAATGTTATCCATATAATCTTTTAGTTTTGAAGGTATGTTGAAGTTATGCATTGGCATAACGATGACATACTTATTTGCGCTTTTAAATTGATGTAATATCTTAGTCATGCGCTCAGTTATTCTTTGCTCTTTATCGGTAATCTGTTCACCTTTTGCTAACTTTCCCCAAGCACTTAAAACAGTATGGTCTACTGAGGGAACATCTACACTGTAAAGATTAATTTTTTCAATTTTCTCCGTTGGGTTTTTTAGTTCCTTATAAACCTTCAAGAAATGTTTGAATACCTGCAAGCTAAAAGAAGATGTTGAATCACCATTCGGATGAGCATTAATTACAAGCATTTTATCCATTAATACTTCTCTCCTTAAAAGTAAAAAGTTGAACGCCTATTGTCGACATATTTAATCGACGATTGACCATATCGACAATATACACGTTTGACTCACTTTCGTCAAACCCAAATTATGGATGTGCTAAGAAAGGAACTGTTTGACATTGGAATTCAATACTCCTAAGATTATATTAATTACTATTTAGACTAGGAAGCAGGTGTTAACATGCAGTATAGTGTTGGAGTTGAATATGGCCTGCATTGCCTTGTATATTTAATTGATATTCCACCAGATTCAAGTATCGGAATAAAGGAGCTTTCTGACTTTCAAGGGATTTCAGAGACATATCTCTCAAAGATTTTCGGCAAATTAGCTAAGGCAGGTATTGTAAGTTCAGTACCAGGTGTAAAGGGTGGTTATAGATTAGCGAAGTCACCAGAAGAAATTTCTTTTTGGGATGTAGTTAAAGCAGTTGAAGGGAAAAAACCCATATTTCAATGCAAAAACATAATTAATAATGGCTATCTGTATCGAGATAAAGAATGTTCTGCCTGTTCTTCAGGTACTTCCTCTTGCACAATTAACTTAGTTATGCTCGAGGCAGAAGAAAGTATGCGGAATTTTTTACGTAAAAAGACATTATCATGGCTGAATGAAGAGCTAGATCGCGCTTTACCTAAACAAATACGGAAGGATACTAGTGCATATTTTTCAAAGAGTAAAAGGTAATATAAATATGTTTTAAAATGCTTTTAAGGAATTTACAGAGAGATTTAGCGGTACGCATTTCTGTTACTTGAGGAGATTAAGACCTTAATAATAGGGAGAGCCATCAAAAAAAAGCTGAAGATTGTCTTCAGCTTTTTAAATTAAAGTGTGGAGAAGTACGCAAAAAGAATACTCTAAATGATATGTTGAAGCTGCCTACCATAGTAGGAAGGGTACCAAAAATACTTAAACTGAGAATCGTTAATTAAGGATATTTTTCAATACTATTCCTTAATTTTTTTGGAAGTTACTCATTAAAAAATAATAATAAGTAGCAGTGGCTGGTTGGGTCTTGATGTTAACGATACTATGGGAACAACTTAGGCGATTCATAGCAATAATGGTCGGAATAAAAGAAAATACAAATGTGGTAATAGTAGATTCATATCATCCGTTTGAGACGATTTCATACAAATGACGGCATTTAAAATTTGAAAAATTAAAAAAAATATATACAAATACATCATGATTACCAGTGCTGAAAATGAGAATATTCCATATCTCTTGTACTTTTTCCTTTGGATATTCCGGTAGTTGCTTTTTAATATTTTTTTCGAAATATTTTTGGGATTAGAAAAATTACTAAGGTTATTATAGCTATTTTTAAGTTCATTTAGCCTATTAATAATCTTACCATCTTCCATAAACCACCCTCCTTCGCATTACATATAACCACAGATATTGTCGAATTGTTGCATGGGATTAAAGATATTTCTTTTTTTCTTTTAAAACTTGATTAATTAAGGTTAAAACGTAAAATACATCTTCCCCTAGAACATGTCGTTAAGTAGTTTATCTAATTGTTCACTTCATAAATGGGTTTATTGGATCTGTGAATCTTTATAAGCAACTTTAATAAGTAGCCGTTTATGTTTTTTGAGTAACTCTGAAAAAGCAATTTCATTTCCTTTCTGAGCTTTTACGACCGAGTTAATAAAAATTCCCCCTTTCTTCGCTCTTTATTCTAGATGATTTGTTACTTGATTACTTACTTCAACAGTTTCATAATGCATGGTATTTAAACCTTTAAATAGCTTAACCCTATACTAAAAACATGACTTTATTTGACTGATTTGATTTTAGATTATTTTATTTGTACTTTTATATTTTAAGAATGATGAGGTTTAATTTCCTCCCTAATTTTTACAACTAAGTCAGAGAAACTGGAGTTACTCATAGATAAAAATAAGAGAAGACAGCTTGTCTTCTCTAGATGGCAATACTATACAATTATTAAAGTGGTTCCATTTGGAATAGTTTGATATACCCATTTTTAAAAATGATACCCCATCAACCCTATTGAGCCCCACCAATACTAGGGTTTAATTGAACTCCGCGAGAAACAATCCATTATTTTGTTTCACTTATAAAGTTTTGTTCTTTTATATTTACAATTACCATATCATTCATTCCAATTTTCCCGAATAAATTGTGCTCTTCCAGAACCTTCTTTGTAATTATTATAGTGGTAGGAATGTTTTTTATAATAGTGTTGATGATTTTCTTCTGCTGGATAAAACACAGAGGCTTCTTTAATTTCTGTTACAATTGGCTTTTGAAATTTTTTACTATTTTCTAATTTTTGCTTAGATTCTTCTGCTAAATGTTTTTGTACCTTATTATGATAGAAGATGGCTGTTTTATAGGACTCCCCTCGATCATTAAACTGACCATGTGCATCAGTCGGATCAATTTGCTGCCAAAAAAGCTCTAACAGCTTATCATACGGAAAAATGTTCGGATCGTATGTGATTTGGACTGCCTCATAGTGGCCAGTTGTATTAGAGCATACTTCATTATAGGACGGATTGTCCTTATGCCCTCCTGTATAACCAGAAACTACTTTTATAATGCCAGGTAACTCATCAAATGGTTGAACCATACACCAAAAACATCCACCAGCAAAAGTAGCTAATTCATAATTTTTTGACATAAATATATACCCCCAATTCAGTAATTAATAGAAAGACCCCCCAATAATGTGTAAGGGTGCTGAAGAGACCTCATCCTAAATTTCTTTTGGTGTTTTTTGCTTTTCTCCAAATAGTTCGTATTATTTAGATTAACAAAATCTATATTTGTATCCTTTTGTAAGAAAGCGCCCCATTCAAGTACCTTCCTTTTGACCAATATAATTTCTATTGTTTTCCATTAATTCTCAAATATACATATTTACAAAATAGATATTGAAGTACATAAAAGGCCGGGAATAGTCAATTTATTCAAACATTAAGAAGGGCAGTCATAACAACTGCTCTAAATTAAACTATGGTTTTTGTAAATATTCTTCAAGGGTGATGCCCAGTTGGTGGATTTTCTTAGCATGTTCAACACCAACGTATCTTAAATGCCATGGTTCATAGTTATAACCTGTAATATCTTCTTTCCCTTTCAGATAACGAATGATAAAACCATATTTATGTGCATTCTCAGCTAACCATTTACCTTCTTTTGTATCTCCGAATGCCTCAGTAAGTTCATAATTAACTTCTGGTGATGTTACATCCATGGAAAGGCCTGTCTGATGTTCACTCTGTCCAGGTTTTGAACTGGTTTTATTGGCTAGTTCTTCCCCTTTTTGTTCAGCGTTAAAAGCAAAAATAGAATCTTGAGTATCATACGAGCGATAACCGGATTGAGCAAGAAGTTCTAAACCCTTATCTTCAGCCACCTTAAACATCACTTCTAATGAAAGAGCTGCTTCTTTTCTCATTTTTTTCTTTGGCAGGTCCTCTTTAAATGGAAACGGTACACCTGGTGTAACTAAATCGGTTGGCTCATAATCTTTCGGTAAGTTTCTTTCCTTATTCGCAACGATTAATAAATCATCCAGATTTTGAACGACTGCCTTTCCATCGGCTGAGACTGTCACTGTTTCTTCTAGCCAAGGGAGGTCTTTCTGAGTTGGCTTCTCTTTAGATGTCTCCTCATCTTTTGATTCATCTGGGTTGGGTGTCAGTTGATCGTACAGGATTTCTTTCCATTTCCCTTCCTGAGCTGTTTCATCATTAAAAAAGGCATTCCATTGTTTTTCAGCCCAGTCAACCGGTTTGCATCCAGAAAGGATTAGCACTGTTCCAAAAATCACTGAAGATAGAACATATTTACTCAAAACACAATCATCCTTTAGTTTGTTTTATCGTTTTCCAGCTAATTCTTATATCGTGTACGTTAAATACCCAACAACGTATGTTACTTGTTCGATATTGCCATGAGTTGCTTTGGCATAAGGGCAAACCTGATGGGCTTCATCGACTATTTCCTTAGCCACGTTGGTTTCTACGCCTTTTAAAGTAACGTCCTATTAATTGTCAGTACATAGCCGTCGCTCGGATCCTTGCCAAATTTAAAGTTATTAACTTACTAACTAGAAAGTAAGTTAAACGTAAATTGTTGACGGTTCTATCTAAGGAATATCAAAGAGTAAATGATGCTTCCCATGCAATCATAAGTGTAATCCAAAAATATTTGTTGGATTTTCTAATCACTCCTTTCGATAATTTCCTATCTGAAAATTTATTTACTAACTAGTAGGGAAGTTTTACTCTCAAACAACCGAACTTATGATGTTATACTAGTTCATTACCTCGATTAATCTATCATACAAAGCTCGTCAGTATAATAATGCTCCTTTAAAACAGAAAAATATAGCTACCGCCACCGATTAAATGTTATCAGTATCTTTTAGAATTTCTTAGGGCATTTGCAGCAAGTTCAGAATAATTATATTTCAGTTGCTATATTCCCCATTGCAATAGAAATTCTATTCCATCTGTTAATTTGATTAATTATTAGTTCAAGGTCCACATATTATTTTTCACTGTACCCGACCTCGCCCTTTATCATGCAGGAGTTTATTTCTTCAGATAACACCGTTAAGTGTTGTAAACGCGGTCCTATTACTTCCAAAACTTCTAACATAATTTTATATACTCCTCATCAAATTAATTACCTACTACTAAGTAAGTTTTTTTTCATTTTACTATTAATAAATTTGGAAATTCTGCTCCACAATTTCTGGTCAGCCTCAACCCTTTCATAGCGTGCGGTCGGTAAACGGCAGGCCCGACGTCGATAAAATATGTATTTTTCAACAACATGCATTGGCCTTCCAACTGACTACGACATTTATAAACTAATAGACACAATAGTATCAGTATTCTGAAATGTTAACAATAGCACTTTTTTCCACTAACAAAGAAAAAAAATTATTTCTTCTATAAACCTCTCATCCATTTATATTCATAATTGATTATCAAATTTTAAATAGCCTTAAAATCCTCTTGTTCTTCATCATTATTTGGTAATAATTACTCACAAAAAAAGTAGTCGCATATGACTTAGTTATCAATAACTTGAGGCACCTAAGAAGCACCACTTTTGATACTTCGTAAAGTTATCATTCGTAATTCGATAAAAAAAAATATGCAAATGCAACCGTTACTTTAAGTCCCATACTTTACAATCTCTCCATACAATTAACATAACTAGCCAGTTTCTATTAAAGTGAGTTACTCAACAAGCTGGCCCGATTGTTGAAGATCATTTATATTGTCTCCTCTAAGAATAACGCCCTTTAATTGAATAACATAGATGGAATTTTATAATCAACATAAGATAATATCACTTTGTTCAAAAATTACTTTCTTGAAGTTTAAATATATGTCGGCAATAGGATTGCAAAGTGAGAAATGAACCACCAAATAATTATATCTTTCTAAATCAAGAAATAATGATTCATTGAAATGATAGAATAGTGTCATCAGAATTTTTCAGTTCCTTTTTTATCCATTTATTATTCGTGCAACGTCACAATTACTCCATCCATGTTGTTGCCTGAAATCTCATAATTGAGATTCTCTGGTACTTTAATTTGACTGCTATGAGAAATGGAGTAATAAGAAACAGTATATTTTTTCTCATTGACACTAGCAGAAATGTTCTTTTCTTCTTTTAAATAATCCAAATATTCTTCCAAAGCCAAATTCTTATCCTTCATAATCATACTGTGAGGCAGTCCAACATAGCGGATATGCCACGGTTCATATTGAATTCCTGTGACATCAGTTTTATCCTTTGGATAGCGTAAAATAAAGCCGTATTTCCAAGCGTTTTCTTCTATCCACTTTCCTTCTGGTGCTTCACTCATCTTCATTTGAGTAGATCCTACATCAAGCGATAAACCCAGATTGTGTTCGCTATAGCCTGGTGGCAATGCATAGTCAGAGCCCATTTCTTGGTATAGTACACTTTGCTCATCAAATCCTCGAAAGCCACTACTAATTGAAAAATGAAGAACTCCTTCTTTTTCAGCAGCAGTTGTCATCTCTGAAAATTTACGTGCGACATCCTCTGACAATTTAATATCACTATTCAGTAACTCATATCCCTTTATCAATTCTTTATGAATAAATAAATTTACGACATCTGCTTTTATACTCTCTTGGTGAACAGGATATTCCTTGTTGACCAAGAGTAGATTGCCTTGATAGACCTGATCTTTTGCAATCTTATTGTTTTGGATACGTTCAGAAGTTCCTAGGTAATTTATATTCTCTTGATGATTTTGAACATTTTTTTGAAACCCTACTTTATCTTGAAACAACGGTGTTATATTAGTGATACCAAATCCCAAACACAATATTAATAATAATAAAAATCCCCACGTCTTCATTTTTGGTTTCCTCCTTGATCTTACTTGCTTATAGAATAGGAGAAACTACTTAAAAAAAGAGTAGGGTAAATATTAAATTTTTCTTAAATCATTTAATTGGATATTAAATTTGATCATTTGGTACACTGTCCTTCGGTAAACGAACCTCAAATATCGTACGTATTAAACTACTTTCAGCAGTAATCGTTCCATTATGTTGCTCCACAATATTCTTCGCAATGAACAAGCCAAGACCTGTGCTATTTTCTTGTTGAGTTCGTGCTTTGTCACCGGTATAAAACATATCAAAAAGATGCGGCAGTTCATTTTGGGGAATTTGATCGCCGTAATTCACCACCTGTACTACGACTTCATCAGCATCTATAGATCCTTTAATATCCACGAACTGGCCATCATATCCATAGCGATTGGCATTCGTCAGAAGATTTTCAAACACTCGTGCCAACAACTCTCCGTCACCAACAAATGGTAAATGAGTAGGAATGTCCACTCGGGCCATCAAATGGTTTTTCTCGAAAAGCGGGTACAACTCTTCCGTTAATTGATGGAGCAGGTCAGATAAATTAATTCGCTTTTTATTTATGGGCACCTTGCCATAGTTCATTCTCGTTATTTCGAATAATTCATCTATAAGTCGTTCTAAACGCTGAGATTTTGAAAAAGCAATCGTTAAAAAATGTTTAACCTGTTCTTGCTTCAAATTCTCTTCTTTTAGTACCAAATCCAAATAGCCTAAAACAGAGGTAAGCGGTGTCCTTAAATCATGTGCCAAATTGACGACCAACTGATCCTTGCTGCTTTCCGAAAAATCTCCTCTTTCTACAGCTTGTTTCAATTTTTCACTTGCTAAATTAATATCATCGGCAATATCTCGAAATTCATCATTTGACTTAATTTGAATTTGATGTGAAAAATCTCCCCGAGAGAGATAATGGATTCCGGTTGAAATCTCGTTAAAATAGCTAGAATATCGCTTCGTGAGTAAGTAAAAGAACATAAACGAAAGCGGGATAAATAGTAGTAAAAAGACGTTAATGTCGCCAATTTGTTTCATACTTTTCCGATAATATTCCAGTCGGTCACCATACTGGACATTCGAGTGATAATAGAATTGGAGTGATTTAAAAACTATAAACGTGATAATTCCAGACCAAATCATACTTAAACCAAATAATAGCACCATCTTTGAACGAAAGCTGTGTACCATTTTAACCATTGAAGGAATACCCAATTCCCCACACGGTTTTAATCCATTTGTGGTTCTGATTCCCTTCTTCAAGTTTTTTCCGCAACGTACGAATATGTACCATGACAGTATTGCCACTTTCAAAGTATGCTTCTCCCCACACATTTTGAAAAATATTTTCCACACTATAAACCTTCTTTGGGTGACTCGCAAGTAAATACAAAATGTCAAACTCTTTCGGCGTAAGCTCGATGGTTTTACCGTATAAAACAACGGTCCGCTCCTCAGGGGATATCACAAATCCGCCAAACTCCAAACTCGATTTAATATCTATCTTGGGTTGATTTAACTTCATAAAGCGCCGAAGCTGCGCATTTACACGGGCCACCAATTCAATGGGGGTAAATGGTTTTGTCATATAATCATCGGCTCCAATCACCAGTCCGTGTACTTTATCAAAGTCAGATGTTCTAGCACTTAAAAAAATGATAGGCAAATTGTATTGTTCCCGAATTAGGCGCGTTACTTCATATCCATCGATTTTCGGCATCATAATATCTAGAATTAGCAAATCAATCGATTGAGTCTGGATAGCATGAATGGCTTCTTGTCCATCAAATACTTTAATGACATGGTATCCTTCTTTTTCTAAATGGATGGCAATCAAATCAGCAATCTCCTCCTCATCATCAGCTATTAAGATCGAAATACGTTTCATCTACTCCACTCCTATATAAAGATGCATTAAGTTAATTTATAATCTATTGATTAAACTATACGCAGTTGAGCGCTTCAAAAAACCTTGCTGTTTTTGGTGGGATGCCTTATCAGCATTGACCTTAATTAGCATGGCAGTTAATTGAATAATTTAGAGCTTCTTTTTATTTTCTAATACTCTAATTTAGCCATCCTTGAACTTTCACGAATACTAATAGAATCTTTGGCTACTCGTTTAAGTTCTTGAATTTTACTGAGTCCAACTTCACGCTTTACCGCTTTTCTGAGGTGAGTGAGGATCTCTTGTTCCTCTACTATCTTTAACTCATATGGTAATACGTTTAACTTTAATATTTGTAATGCTGCTTTTCCTTCCCAATCATTAAACACTGTAAGGAATTCAGGAAAATATCGATCTAACCAGTTATGAATTTGCCCCTGCACAGCTTGTAAGTCAACAAATAAGAGATCGCGTATTTTCTCCTTGCCACACGAAGTTCGGCATATCTTGCATCTTTGACTAGCTGTGCAATGACTCTTGCGTCCTTTACGTTATTTTTGGTTGGAGAATTATCATCTAATTCTTTAGATTTCTTCACATGCATAGGATGCTTGTACTTCGCAAAATCTACACCTATTCATATTGAATGCCTCCTGGTATATATGTTTTGTCCTTTTCGCTGCCCAGCTTCAGGACACTCATATCATACCAAGAGGTTATTTTTTTGTTCAAACCTCAATTTTCTTCATTACAGGAATGCTGCCCAAGTCTATAATAAAGATAGAGCGATCCATCTTATGCTATCTAAATCAATAATATAAGAACTAAGCTTAACATTGTTTACAAAAAACACATCCGGATAATCAAGCGAACTCAAGCCATACCTTCAAACCTTGGTTTCGATGGAAAATCTTCATTAATCGCTGCCTTCAGTATCCCTCAAACAAGGGAGTTAGACCTCAAAATATTCCTCTATCGCTTTCATAATTTTAAATGGTCCTGTACTTTTGTTTGAAGGGATTGCAAGTTTAATCCCGGACTCAGGATATACCGCTGAATGGAAGCTCACCCCAGGATCGTATCCCATTACATGATACTTGAATATGGTATTGTTCCGCTTGTTGATCCAAATCCCATACCCGTAATTGACCCCCTCTTTTACATGAATGTGTGGAGTCATAAGCAGTTCAGTATATCTTTCACTTAATAGACGATAATCCAATAATGCTTTCCAAAGTTTCATCATATCCGGTGCAGAGATATAGGCTCCTCCATCAGCACCACCTTTAATTGGAATCGAGTAGACATTCGTTTTCCATGTCCCATCTCCATAGTCGATGTATCCGCAAGCTGTGTTTTTGGGAAGCCGATCTAATGAAAAGTATCCTGAATCATTCATTCCGCATTTTTCAAAAAGATTTGTTTCAATATAGTCGGTAAAAGAATGGCCTGTTTTTTGTTCAACAATCAACCCTAATAGAAGGAATGCAGCATTATTATAATGAAATCTCTCTCCAGGTTTGAACAACATTTTTTCATTTTTAAACAATGGAAGGAAATCGTTTAAATTCTTTAACAGATACATAGGTGTTCGTTTCCAAAGATCTTCAAAGTTATCCATTGTCTCTTCGTCAAAATAGTCTGGAATTCCAGAACTATGGGTTAATAAATGATGAATCGTAACATTTTCATCAAAATGCGGAAATACTACATCCAAACAGTCATTGAGTCGCGTATCAAAGGATAATATTCCGTTCTCAGCGAGTTGACAAATCGCGATCGCAGTGAACAACTTACAGCCTGAAGCAATCCCAAAACGTGTATGTACGGTATTCAACCGTTCTTCAGCCCGATTGGAATAACCAGACGCTGTTTCGAATAGGACTTCATTGTCATCCTTAACAAAAACAACTCCTGAAAACCCCTCATTGTTTATGACTTTTTCTAGCGATTCACTTACCTTTAAACCTTTACTAGCCAAGTTACACACCCCGTTTTAGATGAAATATATTTCTTCGAAGCCCCCTCTTCTAATGAATGGTCAAATGTATATTGCTTAAACATTGCAATTTCAACTGTACATCCTCTATAGTTTCGATTTACCTTTTTATATTTCCTTTTTATTCTAGAAAATGGTCCTTAACGTAAAAAAGAGCACAATCCCTGTTGCAGAATTGCGCCCGACTGCGGAACATCAAAAAAAGCATATTTCTTATACATAAAAATCAAGTGTTGAAAAATCAGTATCTATTATTCTGTAATTAATTGATACTTTTTTAAAATATCTAATGTGATGTTTTTTGCTATTGTACCTGTACTATCAATGTTAGCAGCAAAAACATAAGAACGATCGTCCACTTTTATAAATCCAACAAACCATCCTAATCCAGAATCAGACAATCTTGTCCCTGTTTTTCCGTAAAGTGTGTAGTGATCCCCTTCCGCCTGGATCATCATTCGTTTAACCGTTTTCATTACAGGTCTGTCAAATGGAAGCTCTTCTTTATATAACTTCTCCATAAAATCTACTTGTTCATAGGGACTGATTTTCAAAGAGCTGCTTAACCAGAAACGGTCGATGCCGCCACTCATATCCTCGTTTCCATACGAGATTTTTTCTACCCAATCATTCATGCGCTGCTCTCCAATATCCCTGGCCATTTCCTGGTAATACCAAATAGCTGATTCACGCATGGCAGACCCAAGTGTATGATCACGGTTCCATGTATCAAATTCACGTTTGACACCGTCCCAGCGTTTTACATCATACTCATCTCGAACAGCTTTGACTTGTAATCCAATTTATGCATTAGGGACCTTAAATGTAGATTCCGGGGTTTGTCTTGTATTAGCTCTTTCCTGATTGTATACAAAGTTTTTCCCGGTTTTAACATCACGTAATATAAACGTCCCATTATGGCCAGCGAAAAATTCAGCGACATCTAATTTTTTCCCATTAAGTTTTTCTTTAGAAACAACTTCTTTGCTTGGTGTTTGGGCTTGAGCTGTAAAACCTATTATTCCTGTAAACAATACAAAAATGGAAAGGTAAATCAATTTTCTCATTTCAGACACCTCGTTAAATTATTTAACAGGTATATTCTAATGGTATTTTTCGGAAAATTCAATAAAAAAGAAACAATAATACGATGATAACCCTCTTGAAATAGAATAACGGTTATTTCCATTTTGCTATTTGATGTATGAATTACAGTTCGTAACTGGTTGAAGTTTTTCAATATAGTATCCCATTTGACACCATTCATCAATTTCTCCCATCGCTTGGTTCATTGGATCTATTTAACAGTTTCCAACTAGTTCTTTTGGAATTTTTTATTTAAATTCTGTTTTATCCCTTCAGAGCCGGGTAAGAAAAAAACGTAGTTAAAATCCAAAATCTTAGGAGGAATGTATGATGGCTAACCAGAACAATGGCAAGATGAGCCGTGAAGAAGCAGGACGGAAGGGCGGACAGGCTACAGCAGACTCTCATGATAAGGAATTTTACCAGGAAATCGGACAAAAAGGCGGACAGGCAAATGCCGCTCAGCAAAATCAATCGAATCATAACAGCAGCAGTTCTGACAATAACGGGAAAATGAGCCGGGAGGAAGCTGGACGCAAGGGCGGACAAGCCACCGCTGATTCACACGATAAGGAGTTTTACCAGGAGATCGGACAAAAAGGCGGAGAAACCAGCAGTCGTTAAGATGGACGCCAAACACCCCTTCTTTTTTAGGAAGGGGCTGTTTGGCGTCATATTTGTTATAGTGCTATTTTATTTATTCATATCTTATGTACCCAATCTCTTCAACAATCTGCTGACCCTGATGCCCTCTCATCCAATCCAAAAACGGGTCAATGTTTTTATTGGGATTTGATTTTAAGCTGATGGCGTAAAGATTTGCGGTAAAAGGATACTCCCCGCTTGAAATATTCTCCGGATCCGGCTTCACGCCATCAATTGCAAGAAGCTTTATATCTTGATTTTCCTTCATTCCCGTTGCAAAAAAACGGAAAGAAAATCCGATGGCGTTCTCATAATTCCGATAATCCGCGACTTGCTCTATGATGCCGCCCATTCCTTGAGGCACTTCCTCTTTTAATGGTTTTTCTATCTGTGTATTCCCCATAATCTTCTCAAGCAGTGTCTGGCTTCCAGAGTTTTTAGGCCTTTGAAAAGCAACTATCTTTTCAACCTTGCCACCAAGCTGAGACCAATTATTGATTTCTCCTGAATAAATGCTTTGAATGTCAGATACAGATAGACTTTCAACCTTATTGCCGGGATTGACAAAGAATACAAAAGCCTCTTTTCCAATCGGTGTCATGACAAGCTCTTTCCCTGCCTCCTCAGCCATCAGCCGCTGTTCTTTCGATGGCTCGGCGCCAAAATATAGATCGACTTCACCAGAAAGCAGCCGTTCATAGGCATAAATGGTATTGGTGAAACTGACAACTTCCTTTTCTGTCGAAACGACAGACCGGACATTTTTGTAGGTCGCTTCTGCAAATGCTGAATATACAGGAAAGGCAGCTTCAGCCCCGTCGAGAACAGGCATTTCACTTGAGTTTTGAATCGTAAATTCTGAACCATTTTTCAATTTTGGCAGCTTGTTACCAGGGTTTGTCACGTCATAAGGTGAGAGATCCGTACTTGAAAACCCGCCGCCATACTCAAAGCCATATGAAGGGAGCACTGTTTTATTCCGATTCATTTGAACAGCAGCTCCAGTGCCGATTCCTATTATTATAATGGAAAGAATAGCGATCCCTTTTTTAAGGGAAAAAGCGGACACACGCTTATTTACTAACAGGGAAATCAGCACCGGCACCAGTATGGCCATTTCAAAAGCAAGAGGTGCCCATAAAAAGGTTCTTCCTTCTCCTTCAAAAGATGAAAAGAAAAAAACCGGTGCATAGGCCATGTGAAAAATTCCGTAATAAAGCCACGCGCCGTCCCCTGTAAATCCTCCGCTTACGAGCATGTACACTGCCCATAGCAGCGCTGTATACGCAAGCGGCAGGGAAACGATCAATAAATCATTTTCATTCGGCTTTTTGGATTTCAGACATCCTGCCGCAAACCCACCCGCGATAAAGACAATGAGTGAAGCTATGAATATACTATTTATCACAGCACTTAATAAAACAACTGATAAAATGGATAAAACAAATGGAACTAATCCGAAATATAAAAACCATTTAAAAAACATTCCAGCACACTCCCTGTTCTTTCTCGCATGGTGTAATAATACACTTTTATCCTTATATTAACAATAGTTTTGTGGGATTTATTACAAAGAAAGGATTATTTTGCAGCAAAAACATACATGCAGGTTACATTTTTGCAAATCAAGTTTATAATTTGGATTATCATCCTATATTGGAGAAAAATCTTATGAATCTAATGCGTTTTTTTACCTATCAATTCATCTTATTCAGTGCAGTTATTACCTTCAATCTATGTATTGATCCGTATTTAGGCAAACCGTTTACTTTAGTAGATTTCATCGTCATCGTTATTTCTGGAGCATTGTTTTATTTCGGTTATAAACTGATTGAAAAAGAATATAAATTGTTCAGTAATATCCGCTTTTTGATGAAAATCTTCGTTTCGATTCCTGCTTTCCTGTTAGCAGGTGCCGTTGTTGGATTAATTAGCAACCTGTTATTGCACTAAAAAAAGAGTATCCCTTGAAATGAGGGATACTCTTTTTTAACTAGACGATTAATTTATTTTGTTTTGCTTTTGATAATTCTCTTTATCAACAAGTTCTGATGCAGGGACATCAAGGACCGTAGAGAGTTTTAAGATGGTTTGGGTGTCAGGCACTTTTTCACCGGATTCATACTTTTCGATGGTTTGGCGTCCAAGACGCGCTTTAAAAGCGAGTTCTTCCTGACTCATGTTTTTCAGCTTACGAAAATGTTTTAATTGTTCACCAAAATGTGCCATGCTGATTCCTCCCTAAAATCATCCAATTTATACTTTTAGTTTATCATTTCATCAGCTTTATGCATCATTGTAAACGTGAACATTATGTTAATGATTATGAATCTTTTCTGTATGTAAGCAGATCATTAAATAGGAAATAACAGCTGATCCAGGAGCTCCTTTGGTCTCTTCTGAACAGACTCGTCTTCTCCATTTTTAAGGAAATCGACCGCATCTGCATATCTCAGCCATGTTTCAATACTTGAGACCACGATTCGTGCTTCTGCGGTAATTACTTCTAGTCCAAGAACCGATATCTTCGCAAAAACATCAATGACAATGCCCTTATCAAAAATTCTGTCAATGACTTCGACAAGGCTTGATCCATCATTGTTTTTTTTTTGACATGCATCCTAATCCCTTCTCTTATCACGATTTTCAATTGCCTATGACAAATCCGCTTACATCTTCGATTCTGCATCGCAAGTAGGAAGAAGAAGGAACCTGGCTTCCTTTTATTTGGACATTTTTCAAATGAATATATACTGCAGCTTTGTGGTCTCCAGCCCCTTTGCTTGCTTCATAAAATTTCTCACTCAGCAATTTCGCTTCATCGTCTTCATTATTTTCAAATCGCTTGCCGCATTCCATTAGGTATTCTTGCTGAGGATATAGACGCTGCAGCAGAGAAACTGCTTCCTTATTCGACCTGAACACATGTCCGAAGCTAAATGGAAAGACAGTATCACTTGTTTCTAACAGGGAGCCAATAATTTTCTGGTGCATAAGCAGGTTTTCTTTGAATGGTCTTAGATTGAAAGGAACAATTGCAGCCGCAAGCACCATTTCCCGGTAAGGCAGGAAAATCAAATCACGTTCCCTGCCTGCAAAATAAATGCTCTCTGATTTCCCGATGCTCTTATTCTCAGCGATGCAAAATATGTACAATCCATTTTTTTCTGGAATTACTCCCAATGCCCTGTCTCCCCCCTGTTCTTTAAATAGATGCGCGAATAAGAAATGACTTCATTCTCGCTGTTTAGCTTCACCTCATAAACTCCCACCATTTCATCTCATGCGTATTTCCTCATATATTCGTTTTCTTCAATAATTTCAACGACAGCCCTGTACCCGTCATCAACAGGTTCAACTGAAGGAATTTTATGTGGCGCAGAAAGATGCTCAGTAAAAAAATGCTGGATTGTTTCCAGTGTTTCTTTCATATTTCCAGTCCCTTTCTTTCCATCCTATTTTTGTTAAACTTTCCTCATTTATGGTTTTTATGAATTCAAAAGAAAGCTTTCTTTTTTCTACATAAGTTCTATCTGATCTGGAAATAGTAAAAACAATGTAAATAGAAAGGAGTTTTATCATGTATAAAAAATGGTTATCCCTGCTTATGGGTGTATTGGTCTCAGCTTTCCTTCTTGCTGGGTGTGCAACGAATGATGATCAGGATCCGGCACCTCCTGAAGAAGAACAAAATGAGGAAGAACCCGGCATGGATGAAAATGAGAATGGAAATGATGAAGTGCCAGGTGTAGATGAAAATGATACAATGAATAAAGATGATGAAAAAGATGCAGATCCAGACCCTGAAGATCCGATCGAAGATCCTGAAGATATGAATGATCCAGACAGAAAAGATGACTGATAAAAAAACTGCACCCCAAACGTTAGACATGATCTAACCTTTGGAGGTGCAGTTTTTTTATGGGCCAAAATTAAAGGTCGGGGGAGTACCTCAATCCGATTTAATGTGGTTAAAAAAAAGCATTTCATTCTCTAAAACAAACTGTTTATACATACGAATCAGCGTTGGGATGGCCATGACTCCTGCATTTTTCTGATTTGAATCATTTGACCCGTATGATAGGCGTCGTGAAGAAAGATATCCAGCAGTTTCCCTTCAAGACCATTTTTGTCAAGTTCTTCAACGGAAGTTTCACTTAGGATCTTTCTTAAATTGCGATGAGCGGTTTCAGCTCGTTCAACGACTTTTTTCCACTCCTTCTCGTCATTTGATTGTTCCGTGAGATAGAAGTTTTCGTCCCCGCTGAGATTTAGTGCCCAGTCACGGCCTTCCATGTTTGCGACAAGCCTCTCCTTGTAGTAAATGAGATGATTAACATTCTCCCAGATTGTTTTAGCTGCCTCTTCGGGGGGTCTCCAACTTGCTTGTTCTGCTGTGATTCCTTCCATTGCATGTTTAAGCGGAGCATACCAGCTCTCCTTATCAAATGTTGAATCGAGCACTTTTATAAGGAATTCAATTCGGTTCAATATTATCTCCTCCGTGAACTGTTATCATTTATTAAAACAGTAAACTTATAAAAACCGATTTTTTCTATACCCATCACTTCTATAATAAAAAGCATTTCTCCTCCATAAAGTGTCCTTGATTGTGGATATTACATTTTGTGTGTAAAAATAAAAAGGGCTGCCGATTCGACAAAACCCTAAACAATTTTTTAAGTATTGATTTCTAATTAAAGCCTTTTACATCTTTTTGCTTTGCTGAAGAAGTTTAGATTCTCCCGTACGTTCCCATTCTTCAACTGTTTCATATGCTTTTTCAGGGGAATACCCTTTCCCTACAAGAACTCCCATTAAAATAAATTCTTGAAGAATGTGCAGAGCATTTATTCCTCTTTTCACGTCCTCTAACCCTTCTTTCACTAAAAATTCCGTGTACTGTACCCATTCATCTGGAGTCTTGCCGTAAACAACTGTACTTCCATTGCTATGACCGCTATCCTTCTTCCGCAGCCTGTGCATCTGCTTTGGTCACATGAACGGTGCCAAATGGATGATTAGGTGGAGCATAAATCGAATATAGTTTCAGCGGTACATTCCCTGTATTGGTTACATTATGCCATGTTCCCGCAGGAATGAAGATCGCATCATCATCCTTAACATTCCTTTTAAAATTCAAGTCATTTCTGCTCTTGCCCATTTGTACGATCCCCTGCCCCTGTTCAATCCGGAGGAATTGATCAACGTCAGGATGCATTTCCAAACCGATGTCTTCACCAGCATTGAGACTCATTAAAGTCACTTGTAAATGGGTTCCTGTCCATAAAGCCGTCCGATAAGTATTGTTTTGCTTTGTTGCTTCATTGATATTTACGGTAAATGGGTTTGGTCCATAATCGGTTAATAATATATTCCGGTCTCCCCCATAAGGCTGAAAAGAATCAAATCTATTCTCATGCATGATTTCATTGGGATACATCCAGTAAACAGATTGTCTGCCATAGGTATTCGCCGGCCCATTCACATAATATGGGTATTGATTTGGATAATGATATGGATACATATAAGGGGCATAGTGCATTTTTCTCAATCCCTTCACAGTTTATTAAAATATCCTATGCACTTGTAAAGGGAGTGTACTTAGATCGGTACAGTTTCAACAAATAAGCAAAAGGATTTTTATAGACCATCGACTTACAGATTGATGCGCACTTCACCTAACTTTTTCTATATCTTCAATATTTCCCGAATATCCTCCTCGGTAAGAGCTGTAGACTCTTTCTCCTCAGGATCAATCATTTCTTCAATCAGCTGTCTCTTTTTCTCTTGCAGTTCATTCATTTTTTCTTCGATTGTCCCTCTGCTGACAAGCTTTATGACCTGTACAGAATTCTTTTGGCCAATGCGGTGGGCGCGGTCTGCAGCTTGCGCTTCGACTGCAGGATTCCACCAAATGTCATAGAGGATTACGGTATCGGCGCCAGTCAAGTTGAGACCTGTACCGCCTGCCTTCAAGGAAATGAGGAAAAAATCACGCTCGCCTGCATTATATCGATTGCAGATTTCCACACGTTCTTTTGAAGGAGTTTGTCCATCCAGATAGAAAAAGGGAATCCCTTGAGCAGATAAATTTCTCCCTATAAGCTCAAGCATTTTCGTAAACTGGGAGAAAATCAGCACCCTCCTTCCAGAAAGTCTGGATTCTTCTACAATCTGCTTCAGCTGTTCAAATTTCGCTGAGCTCCCTTTATAGCCATCCACAAATAAAGCGGGGTGACAGCAAATCTGCCGCAGCCGTGTCAATCCAGCCAGAATCTTGATCCGGTTTTTCCTGAGACTGTCTCTGTCCAGGTGTTTAAGTGTGTCATGCCGCAGCTTCGCCAAATAAGCAGCGTACAGTGTCCTTTGTTCAGGGTTCAGCTCCACTGAATCCGCCGACTCGATTTTTTCAGGAAGCTCAGCAAGAACATCCTCTTTTAATCTGCGAAGCAAAAAGGGACGGATCCTTCGTGCAATCTTTTTCCTTGGGAGGTTACTGTATTCCTTTAATCCAAGGAACAGTTCAGGAAAGATAACGTGAAAGATGGACCACAGCTCCTCCAGTGAATTCTCAACCGGTGTACCAGTGAGAGCGAAGCGACTTTCTGCCTTTATCTTCTTCACCGCTCTCGCTGTTTGTGTCACAGGATTTTTGAATGCTTGCGCCTCATCAAAAAACACTGTGTGAAAGGCTTTTTTCTCAAACATATTGATGTCTCTGCGCAGCAGCGGGTAGGAAGTAATGACAACATCCATATTCGCAGCGTGCTTTTGAACTTTGATCCTCTCTGTTTTATTGCCATCTATGACAACAGCTTCTAGATCCGGAGCAAATTTCATGATTTCACTAAGCCAGTTATACGTCAAAGAAGATGGACAAACTATAAGAACCGGGAGCTTTTTTTTACGAATGTCAGGAAGCTCAGATAGAATGTAAGTGATGCTTTGAATCGTTTTCCCAAGACCCATATCATCTGCAAGAATCCCTCCAAACCCGTAACCGGCAATGGTTTTCATCCATTGAAAGCCTTGCTTTTGATAGTCCCGCAAGATTGATTCTAAACTCTTTGGCACCTCATATTCCAATTTGCCCGGATTGCGAAGGTCTTCCATGAACTGAAGAAATGATTCTTCTAGTTTGAATGCATGATCTTGGGCAGAATCAAGAAGCTGAAGACCTTTGATAAGAGGAAAATCCAACCCGTTTTCCAGATTTTCATTTTGGACCGGCAGTGCATTCAGAAACCGGTTGATCTCTTCAAATTCCCTTGTTTCAAGTGACATGAGCGATCCATTCCGCAAACGATAATACTTGCGTTTTTCCTCCAGAGCCATTAATATCTCACGAATTTGTTTTTCAGAAATGCCATCCATTTCAAATTTAAACTCAAGCCAATTGGTCCGCTCTTTTTTTACTCTTACCCTGACTTTGGGACGTGAATTCTCTCTGAAAATCCGGTTCCTAACAGCAGTAGTTGCATATAGCTGAACAGACTTTTGAAGTTTGGGTACGGCATGGTACAAAAACTCATACTCAAGCTCTTCATTATGCAGAAAATATCCGCCGTCTGTTTTTGCAAATAAGCTATCCTCCATTATCTCGAGAATCTCATCTTCTTTCTCCACATCCCTTATAATCATAGAGCCTGCAGGAAGTTCACGCCTTTCCAATGGGTTAATGACAAAGTGTTCATAATGAAACTCAAGTCCCGCCAGCAGGCGGTTTTTCACACGATCCAAATATAGCTTGGGTATTAAAGGTGTTTTTATTAACTTCTTTGAAACCGCATCAGAGATCTGGACATTCCCCAGTCTTCTCAAACCTGGTACCGCTTTTCCCATAAAAAAATCTAATTGCTCAAGTGGTATCGGAATTTGATTCGTTCCCGAAGCGTCAAGCATCTGTTTTAAGTCTGAAAGACGTTTACAGTCCTCTTTTTTCATCTGGACTAGCTTTCCTTCATATAGAACAGACCTATATGAATTCAGTATAACCATTCGTTTCAGCCCATTGATAGTCAATTGAAAGCCTTTGCCCTCCGCTTCAGAAAAGGCAAACTGTAAAGAAAGTGGTTCGTTCATTAAACGAAGGCCCTCATATATATTCCCGTTATACTGAAGCTTCACTATAGGCGCTTTCGCAAGTAAAGGACGAAGCCTGTCCCATGAAGACGGTGGAATCAGCAAGATCTCCTGATTGGTTAGATCATTTGATTTTCCGGGCAGCTCATCCATATACACCTTTTCATCATAAATAACTTGTATGAGCTGCTGAATCACAGCATCTGTATCATTTTGAAAACAATGAAGGTTTGGATCATACTTGAATGATTTTGATAGCAGGCAAGGCATACCAGCTTTCACTTGCTCAAGAAAATGACGGATATTTTGCACTTGTTCCGGACCGATCTTAAGCTGTATTCCAAACATGTTTTCGTTTTCAGATATCTTGATGGGTTTACAAACAAACTCCGCACCAAGCACCTCTCTTTTTTCAAAGTGAAGCTGATGCCTGCTTGACCGGATAGGGTTATCATTAAATATGGTCAGCAAGCCCTCTGTCAGTGCTTGATTTCCTAAAGAATCAGAGTGCAGAACACTTGATTCAGCAGGATGTGTTCCTTGTCGCTGATGCTCATAAATCGCCAGTAAAACGGCAGCAATATGCTGACAATCCTTTTGAAAGGAAGCAAGCGCTGGACAGCTGCACTTTGCCTGTAAGTCTCCGCTCTCATCCTTTTTAATCACCACATGAAAATCTTCCTTACCTGTAACCGTGGCTTTACAACCATCCAGGTCATAATGATCAAATTTCACATGATTCCCGCGATAAAAAGAGTCTCCTTTTTTGAAGGAGACAGTTCCACATCGATCTTTAATGATTTTTTCATTTAATTTACTATTCAAATGCTAAACTCCTTCTTGAAGGTAATTCTCATTTATAATTAAGGATTGTTTATTTGGAATGATTGTTTAAAGAAATTTACGTTAAGAATTCTTTGTTATAATCAATTATTATAATTGTATCATTTTGCAGGAGTGTTATCATGCCATGTCATGCTATAAGAAATAAATTCTCTCTTTTCGAAACTTCCTTTTTTTTTTATAAACAGTTTTTTCAAAATGCTGTTTTGGCATAGATTGTTTTAAATGATTAATGTTTTCCGTTCCTTTCCGCTTCACTTATGGCTCTAAACATATCTGTTCTTACAACAACAAAGTTTCACTAAAAAGAGCCATTCAAAATGAATTCATTAACATGATCGGATAATTCCTTATACCGCGTCCAATGGAGATAGTGGTGTCCTTCTAAGATAACGAGTTTATTTTCAGCAGCGTTTCTTAATTGCGTTTGGTAAAACGTTTTATTGGATCGGCCTTCTTCATTTGCTTCCTTTTTATCCGGTGTAAAGATCATGACTGGAATAGTCGGAGGAAATGCCAGATCCTTTGTTTTTTTTATATTATTCCTTATTTCATTTGCTTCATTTACGACACTTTGATTATAGCCTTTCCAGGCAGAAATGGTTTTGGTCAACTTTACATTTTCTTCAGAATAAGTCCCTTTATGTGCTATCGGCAGGAACTCATCAGGAGTTATAGATAATGCCAGTCTTGTTATACCAGTCCGGGCAGCAAAGCTCGTATACTTGGGCAAGGTTGGAGGAGATTCATTGAAATACTCAAAAGCCTTCGGCAAAGTTAAATCGATCCCTATAATCCCTTTAATTTCTTCTGGATATTTATTGGCGTAATACATCGTATAGATTCCGGAAACGGAGTGGGGCATTAATATATAGGGTCCTTCAATATTAGCCTTCTTTAGAGCTATTCTTAATTCTTCAACTATGTTTTCCACTGTCCGCTTCTTAGTTGTCAGATCACTCCAGCCGTATCCAAAAGGCTCTGCAACTACAATTTTGCTGTGCTTAGCCATCTCATTAATCAAAGGTTCAAAATCCAGCACTGGTGCCGCCGTTCCCAGGCCGCTTAATAAGACAATGGTATTTTCACCCTCACCTTTTGTATAGACATGCATGTTCATGCCGTCCACTTCAACCAATTCCCCTGGTGCTTGGTACTTTTTCTGCTCAAATAGAGTCATAACATGATGGAAAATAAACCAAAGAAAGAGAACTGCTGCTATGATTAATAGAATATTTCTCGTTATCTTTTTTATTTTCATATTTTTCACTGCTTTCTTATTAGATCTATCGATTATAATTCCGTACTTAATGCAGGATTTCTTTTCTAATCTGATCGTTTAATTATCCATCCTCCTTATCCTTTTTCATGTTTATTTTACAGAATGAAGGTTAAAATCAGGTTCTATCAAAGGTTAAATTTCATTTAAAAAATGGTTAAGTACAGCGCTTTCTATTTTTGTATTTACTGTAAATTCATAGATTCCATATCTAAAAAAATTTAGGATCATTCAGATTTAGGGGAAAAGAGCAGCGATAAAAAGACTAACTGGTTCAGCCGATAGGTGCAAACCGCAAATAACATATCAACAAAAAAGCATACTAATCCGCAAAAGAATTGGTATGCTTTTTTGTTGATATATAAGGGCTTACTAGTAATTCCTGTGCATATTTAACGCTGTTTATTACCCTGTGTATTACAACACAATAGAAAAGGAACTCCACCTTGATATGGAGTTCCCTCAGTTCTTCAATTATCGCGCCCGTTTGTTGAAAATTCTTAATTCAAATTTATTAAGTAATATATGCTTTATTTATCCCGCTTTTTTAAACAAATACTTAATCTTATCTATTACATACTTTGGATGAGGCTGGCTGTTAATTAATAAAAGTAATTGAATGATGACAATTGGCAGGAAGGATTTTTTGTATGCTAAATACTTCGGTTCCCACGTGCAGGCAAATTTACTTTTAAATTCTTTCAGCCCTTTAAATTTATAAAATGAATTTCCGTGAAGAAAGGCTACCCGTGCCAACTTTTCTTTTTTAAAAGAAAATGGACTATCCCCGACATGTGCAAGAGGCGCCATCCCTAAGCTGCAGTGCTGATAGCCTCTTTCTTTCGCCCATTTAAAGATGTGAATAAATAAAACATCCATCGTTCCATGAGGGCTGTTGAAAGACTTCCTCATTAAATCAATAGTCATAGTTTTCTTATAATCGTTCGCCAGTGTCGCGAACGCTACGATATTTCCCTCTGGGTCCGATAACAAAGCAATTGGAAAACAAGAAACATACTCATCACTAAACGATACGACTGAAAAACCCTTTTCCTTTTGATTCCCTAGCCATGAATCCGAAATCACTTTAAGCTTCGACAGCAATTCATTGGAATATGGCGGATTCATAACCTTAAATGTGTAAGAATTTCGGTTGAATTTATTAAGCCTCGTCCGCAGCTTTGCCCCCTGTTTTCCTTCAAGGGTAAATGCATCGAGATTGACAATCGCCACTTCCCCTAATTTGAGGAACCGATATCCTGTGTCATGATAATAGTGCATGAATCGAGGGCTAATTTGATAAAAAACAGGTGTAAGTCCTAAGCTTTTACTATACATATTAAATTCTCTAATGGCCGCTTGAATAGATGATTCTTCGCCAATCGGGTCACCGAGAATAACCAACTTATTTCCAATTTCCTTATATGCAATTAAAACTTTTCCATCCTGCGCCCAGTACACATCTTTATCTTGCAGCAAGATGAGGTGTGACAGATGGTTTCCGCCTTTTTCTTCTAAAAAAGGAATAATCCGCTTCATTTCAAGCTCTTCGTAAACTGAAGAAAATCTCTTGTTAACCCTATATAAAAAATAAATTACAAAACCAATAGTTAAAATAAAGAAAAAAATTGTCGTTTCAATCATTAAGGTAAACCTCCTGATAAAATTCACCTTTATAAAGATAACATACAATTACTTGAATAAATAGAGAATTTCTTTTCTGGAAGTTTTAACATTCTGAAAATATATAAGTATCTCAATAGTTATGTGATATTTTGGGAAAATCCTCAATTTCGGAAATTCTTAAATAAATGTTATCAAAATGTTATATTTTTGTTCAAACCTCATTTTTACTTCGTTACAGAAATGCTGCCCGATTCGCCAATAAGAAAAGGCGATCCACTTTGCAGCAATCGCCCACGATTGTTAAAGATCCTGAACTCTATGAGTTATCTTCTACCCATACTATTGAACTCATTAACTTCCTTCCAAGTTCTATTATTTTCGTTTTAAATTCAAGGTCTAAATCTTCCACTTGATCTTGAGTTTTACTAAGTTCTTGTTCTAGCTCTCGTTCTAGTTCTTCAGAATCTTCTTCTATGCACCTTATATTTAATTTTATTGAACGGAGATATTCCTCTATGCCTTTGATATAAAGCAAATGAAGTTTTTGAATTTCCTGAGACTTGATTTGATAAACTTTCAGTTCTTTAAGAAAAGGCTGGTAACTTAAAATAGTATCTCTAGCTATTTCTTTGAATTCTTCATCCTCAATATGATCATCATCCAATGTATCTTCATATGCGGTTGATAGTAAAGCATCTATGTTATTCCACTCACTTACAACTTCTGCATACTCCTCATACTCTTTTTGCTTATCTAAGATAAATCTAAGACCTTTTTTTCTCATATGTCATCTCCAATTACTATTTCTATCAAATATCGGTCATGCTTATTCAACAATCCTGCAATGTTCCTCAATATGAAAAGGCAATCACACTAAAATTTGTATGCTGTTTTTTTGCTAAGGTTCAATCCATCAAAGAGAGAGAATAAATCTTCATTTAGTTTGATTTATTTCCAATTAGACAGGTATTAACCGGGTCTACTGCATTAGAGAAGATATCAGAATGAAATGCAACAAATTGCAAACGCGTCTCATTGCAATCTCTAAATAATATAGTCCAATTGTCGTTTTCAATCTTTACTAATTTTGTATTTTGTTGAATTATTTTTTGACCCAAAAGCGTACCGAATATTGAGGGATCGTCAATGCAGAACGGTAAGTGTATTTCCATTTGATTAATTCGTGTATGATTTTCTTCCGATACAACATCTCTTCTTTTTTGTAATTCTACTTTTACCTTCCAAGGTGTAGAGATAAAAGTTCTCCGTACATCTTCATTAACTTTCAAACCCAAATTTTTAGCTCTTTCAATAATCTGATCATAGTCTGTTGAATCCACTAAAAATCCAATATGATCAAAAATGTCTCTATTACCATAACCAAATGTAATATTTGTTTGCCCTTTTACCATTTCAATAATTCTAAACTTTATAGCTTTCTGCCTAAAATCGCTCCATTGTAAAGGAGGGTTGTATGCTTCAAATTTTTCATTATTCCTACCGACTCTTAAAGTCACCTTAAAATCTAATTTACCGTAAAACTTTTCCATCTCTTCCACTTTATCTGTCCACCAGTGATAATGAAATAAATACATTAATATCTCCTCTCAATAATTAATTCTTTTACATTCTTATCTATTAATTACAGCTTACGTGTTCTAAAAACTAATGGCTTCAGTGGTTTGGATGAATTACTATACTACTTTAGATGTATAGAGGGATTTAGCATATCACTTGTTAAATGAAAATTGCAGCAATTGCCACTGATTGTTGAACAAGCACTACTTCAACATTTTTAATGGAGTATCATCGAAAGGGAATTCTTTTCCTTTAATTTTTCTTTTCAATTCTTCTATTAAATGAATAGCTATTGCCAAATTAGATAGGAATGAGTAGCCCTTGACCTTGGAAATTATCAGGTTACATGTACCCATCCAGGGACTAAAATAACATCGTAGTATTGATAAATTTTATCAACCAGAAAGTAAGTTTCATGGTGCATAAAGCATTTTCAACTCAATCTAGATCATATAGAAATATTAGTATTTTGAAAAACAAATTTGTTTGATAGTAACAGAAATGAATGTTATTACAATAAATTTACCTCAAATCAATGAGAACTTAACAAATCCCTGTTACTTTGGTATAAGTGCTTAGGCACTGTTAATAAAATAATCAAAGTGAGGGATAACAACTATGAATAAATTAAAGAAAAAGATGGGACTAACTCTCGCTGCTGTTCTCACTGCAACTGCATTAACTACTGCATATGTGACGACAGAATCCTCAGCTGCACCATCAGAAGATGTAAACGTCATAAAAAATGATGAACCTACTTCAGATCGGATTGATCAATTGAAAGAGATAGCCATGCATTTTTACTGGCATGGAGGAGATATTCAAAAAGCAGAAAAAGAAATATTTAAGGGTATAACGCTCAAAGGTAAATTTGATGTTGTGGAAAACGCATTTAAAGAAGCTACAATTATTGATCCCCATAATAATCATTTAAAGATTTCACTTGCATCCACACAAATCATACAGAAAAAAATACCAGAGGCTCTCCAAACTTACAAGCAGGTACTAAATTTAGATCCTAACCATTTTAATGCGAATTTACTCTATGGAATCTATTCAAAAGTTAATGGTGACGAAAAATCCTATAAAACTTCAATTACTAATCTAAGACAAATCGATACATCAAGAACAAAAGAATATCTCCAAAAGTTTGAAACTACAGAAAAAATAATCGATACAAAATTAAACACTGCAGTTCCAGAACAGTTACCTCAAAAAGACCATGCGATTATTATCCTAGGATATGCTCTTGCGGATGATGGTACGATGAAACAAACACTGATTGATCGTTTAAAAACTGGTCTTGAAGTTGCAAAAAAATACCCTAACTCTAAAATAATCGTTTCAGGTGGAGTACCAAAACAGGGAGTAACTGAAGCGGATGCCATGAGCAAATGGTTAATCTCACAGGGAATCGAAAAAGAAAGAATCATCCTTGAAAATAAATCAACTGACACCGTTGAAAACGGACTATTCTCAACAGCCCTACTAGAAAAAGAGGGGTTAAAAGATGTCACACTTGTAACAAGTGCAAGCCACATGAGAAGAGCTTTGACTGTATTTAAAGAAGCGAGCGTCCTTGAAGATAAAATGAACGGAAAGAATAGTCAAAGAGACTTTACGAATATGGTTCAACTTGATTATCCATCAATTGAGGAAGCACAGAAGGTCACGAAAGACGAGTCGATGGTTATCTACCGTGACCTCATCAGAACTTCAGGAATCTGGCAATATCCTGAAATGCAAAGGTAAATGTATTTTTTATATCACATTATTAAAGGGAGTTGCCTAATTTTCTTGGGCACCCCTTTTTAATTGAATATTACAGACGCAATAAATTGACAGTAAATAGCCTGAGTTTAATGTCCAGCAAGCTACTACGCTTCAATTGACCAGGTGTTGATCTTCCTTCCCATTCTAGAATTTGAATAATTTGGCTCACACTTCGGTTTGGAAATTCACGTCTAAGAAGTATCGCTTATTCTAGAAGATGAGAAGGGATGGCTTCGCTACCTAACAAATGATATTAATGTTTAGAATATAGTATATTTTGTAGAGTGACAATAAAGTGTTTAAATTAATTGTTACAATTACAATAATATAGATTAAAACTTTCTCCTTGAAGACGGCCTTGCTAAAGCCAGCCCAAAAAAGAGGTCCATCTGTGACCAGAAAGGTTTTTCCTGACAAATTAAAAAGAGGTGATTTCACCTCTTTTCTTTGTTCGTTTCTTCATCAAAACTTATAACCAAATCAAACCATCATAACCGGTTGTTTTTGACTTTTTATAATCTGTATAAACCGTGGTTATTAAGGGTATAAAACAAGAAAATTGTCCGTTGACAAGACAGTACCTACATTAGTGTAATGAAAGTCCCTACACGTACCCCTCCCATTCAACTTTGCTTTTTCCCACTCTTTAAATAAAACGAGCCTGACTATTAATCAAGCTCGCCATTTGCTGAATTTCAATCAACTACCAGTTGATATGTTTTTCCGTTTGTTGGGGGTCATTTTCGTTCAAGTACTTTTGCAACTCTGGCAGATCGTCAGTATTGATAAGATCCACGCTAGATTTTAAGAGCTCGTCCCATATGGCTTTTCGGTTAGGGAGTGGCAAATCTGGTGTTGCCCAAAAACGGACGATCTGCCCGTTTTTATGTGCCGTTGTAACTATGTTGTTCAACTTCTCGCGCTCATTCTGCGGCATCTCGCCGTACCCCTGCCAAGTGAAATGCTTTGTCCAATTGTCGCTGATAACTGGCATGAAATTGTTGGAGACATCAGAACCGAGGTCGCTCATCCGGCCATCATAAGAGGCAAAGCGTACGCGCTGGTTTTCCATTAGTTCACGCGGGCGGTTGCCAGAAATTATTACGGTAACGTTGTTCGGCTTAACTCCATTATCCGTAAACTTTGTCAGCACTTTATTGTACTTTTTTAGCTGTTCATGAATGGCGAGATATGTTGCTTCATCTTCAGATTTGATATCAATCCATAGAAGAAAATCCTGGTCATATCCTTTATAAATTGTCCCTTTATTATTTTTGATACGTTCACTCAATGGTTTTAGGTATAGAGATTCCAGCGTACGTCCGGGTTTTACATCAATTTGATCATGAGCTACAAGCAACTCACCATCTTCGAGCCACACATCGGCTTCTACAGAGGTAAATCCATGATCAAGGGCATCAAATAGTGGACGGTCATGCTCATAATCGTTATGGGCGTGCGCTTTTGCTAGCGGCACTACAGTCGATTTCCCAGAATAATCTTCTTCTCGTTCGTCAGCTCCTGCAGGAACAGCGGGAAGAATCACTCCAATCAAAAACATAGCAATTATTAATACTGTAATGTTTCTCAAACTAAATCCTCTCCTTTTTTATTATGTTAAAATCTCTTCTTTTACTTCCTCACTTAATGTTTTACCTAATACTTTTAAAGAATTAGCACTTACATGGTCATATGCATCAAGAGCATGTACTTCAATTTCATATGTTGTATTAGGCTTTAAACCATCTATCGACAGGGATAATGGATTAGGTACTGGATCTTTGTAGAATTCCGAAAAGGCAAGAAATTGCTTGGCTGCTTCTCCTGTATCTGCGTTCCTTGCCACTACTTTATAGTCGTGAACTAAAAGAGTATCTTTTGCCTGAGTAAACATAATCGTTAAAGCAGTAGCCGTGGTATTTTCATGAACGATAGAAAGCATTGAATCTTTCGTAAAGAAAGGTGCCTTTTTGTCTCTGTCTTCTGTATATTTAAAGGTTTTCTTTTGCGCTGGATAGCTGATTTCAAATGGTTCCCCGGTCCAATCATTGTTATGAATATCGCGTCGCTTAACCATCACTTTATTGTTATAAACCTCTACAATCAGAGCCTGGTTGAGGATATCGGCGTCTTCAGGCACTTCCCCTTGGATCCTTCCATCATCAAGCCACATATAGGCACCTGTAGAAGTCCCTATAGAAGTAAAATCTTTTTGATGAATGATTCGAGGATTATCTAATGGATAATGGGTGTGACCGGAAAACGCAATAACTTGCGGATATTCTTTCAACGTATCATAAAAGAGGTCTCTATTTTTAGCGAAGCCCCATTGGCTTCCATAGATCGTCCCTGTGATGGGATAATGATGGAAAACAAAAATCGGTTTTTTCGAATCATCTGCTTTTGCTTGCTTTAACTGTTTACCTAACCATTCAATTTGCTTTACCGAAAAGGTTTCATCATCTGCACCATCTTCGCAACCAAGAACAATAAAATGATAACCTTGGATTGTCCTATGATAGTAAATCGATTCCATTCCCGTATTTTCTAGAAAACGTTTTTGAGAATCAGCTATCGATAATCCGTTATAGTATTCGTGATTTCCGATTGCAAGCAAAGAAACGGCACGTGATTTTTTTTTCGCATTATAAGCAGTCATAAACTTATCGTATTCTAGTGATAATCCATATTCTGTTAAATCTCCAACAACCACAAATGCATCTTGCTTAGGAGCCACTTGATTCAATTGTTCCATAGTAGAGACAAACTTTTCTAGGTTTTTATCATTGTGATCTACTACATGTATATCACTGATAACTGGAAAAACTAAATTGGGTTTACCGTGATGACCGCTATATTTTGATTCAGCCTCTACATTAAGGCCAGTTAGTGAGTTTACTAGAGATAAACCTAGAGTAGCCCCAGCAATCTTTGTTGTACCTTCCAGAAAGCTGCGTCGATTTATTGCCTTTTCAAAGAAATTATTTGATTGGTTGTTTTTCAATGTCTCTACTCCCTGTTCACAAGTAATTTTCTATATATTTTTTTGTAAATTTCAGTAAAAAGTCTAGCTCATGACGCAACTGAAGATCTTTTTCATGCAGAAAGGCTTTCGGTCTTCAGTAATTTTTTTCTATAGACAAAGGATGACAAATTGATGCTAATTTCATAGATTAAGACAAGCGGTACCAATACCAGTATGTCAGAAATTAAATCTGGAGGTGTAATTAACACAGACGTTATGAGTATAACAAAATATGCAATTTTCCTAGATTTCTTTAACATCTGTGGATTTAATATTCCTATAGCGGTTAAGAATAGAATGACAACAGGCAGTTCAAACAATATTCCAAAAGGAACGGTTAAGCTAATCAGAAAACTAAAGTACTTTTCGGACGTATAAAATTGCTGAAAACCTTCTCCTGCTAATTCTTGCATGAATGATAGAACAATAGGAAAAACAAGAAAATAGCCAAAGGAAATTCCTAGAATAAATAATAAAAATAGTGCTGGAATCAGCATAAAGGTTGCTTTTCTTTCATGCTCTTGAAGCGCAGGCAAAACAAATCGCCAAACATGGTATGCCGCTAAAGGGATGGTAAGAGCAATCGAACAGACGGCTGATATCTTGAAATAAATCCATAAAACATCTCCTGGTCCAAGTAAGGCGAGCTTAAATTCTAAGTCTTTACCCAGCCAACTATAAATTCGCTCCACAAAAGCAAACGACAAAGCGAAAAAGACCAAAAAACTTCCTAGAATATAGATAATTCTTTTTCTCAATTCTTCTAGGTGTTCTGTTAATGCAACTTCCGGATCTCTCATGTTTTTCACCTCTTTAATGAAAAAGAAAAGAGAAAAGAATCTCATTTTCTCTTTTCAATAATTAAAATTTTTCGTCTTCCTTTTTAGAGTCTGAAGATACTAAATCCTTTGTCGCATTTTTAAATTCTTTTAAGGTGTTACCGAAAGCACGTCCAACTTCAGGCAGTTTTGATGGACCAAAAATAATAAGTGCAATGACTAAAATAAGAATCAGCCCTGGGATACCGATGTTTTGTATCATTTCATTTTCGCTCCTTATCTTTAAAAAAATTAATCTTATCGAACTGAAACGCCTTCCCTGACATAGGAGATTTAGCCTTCCTTATAAACAAGTTTAATGAGGCTAGTATTGAGCTTATCTGGGGTGAATTAGGCGCATACACTTTTCTTTTTAAAATCCTGTAATAACAACAACAGCTGGTCGTGGCATTTTGTCATCGCTGCGATGCGGCCATTTGCTTGTAGGGTATGCAAGGTCTTCTGTTTCTTCACCTGGATGCTGGATAGAAAGGAATAGAGCTTTCTCATCAGGAGTAAAACAAGGCCCGGTTAATTCTGCCTCAACTGGGGCAGAAGCAAATTGGAAAGCTTCTCCTTCGTTTTTCCCTTCAGTAGGGATTACAAATAAACCGTTATTGCCGAATGGCTCCCAAATTTTTGTGTTAACACTTCCGCTTGAAATATCTGTAACTGTCCATAGGTTTCCATCTTCGTCGAATAACAGGTTATCTGGTGCACTAAATCCGCTTTGAATACCTCCAGCTGCAAAGATGGCAAACTGGAATTCCATTGACCCGTGATCGTTATCTTTTTCAAAGAAACGAGTAATATGACCATGAAAGTTCCCATGATTACTGTTATTTGTATGTGCAATAAAGATTGAACCATCAAACGGACTGATTTCTAAGTCTTCTGGGCGATCTGTAGGTGTTCCGCCTAAAAGGAGGGCTGCATCGTGGCAGTTTACAAGAACATCTGCCTGTGTTTGGAATTTTTCAAGCAGTTCAGCGTTCCCTTTAGCTGCTTTTTGAACTGCTTCAATCGTTAGAGCTACCCATCTTCCTTCTCCAAAATTAGCTGCATAAAGAGTTCCTTCTTCTAATAGTTTCGAATTTTCCTTTCCATTTTTTTGATTATATTTATTTTTACTAATAAATTTATAGACACAGGCATCTCTTTTATCATCGCCCATGTACACAACAACTCGGTTATCTTTTGAAAGACCCATGCATGTATTTTCATGATTAAAGCGGCCTAAAGCTGTGTGCTTGCGAACTTGATAGGCAGGATCAAATGGATCCACTTCGATTACCCAACCATAGTGTGTTTCGTCTAAGTTTGCCGATTCGGATGTGGATTCATAGTTTTCTTCACAGGATAAAACCGTGTTCCAAAGTGTCTTTCCGCCAGAACAGTTGGCAAATGTACCTTGAACTATTTCTGCTCCGTTAACAGCTTTTGATCCTTTTGCAGGTCCGGTTAAAGCGAAAGGAGTTAGTCCTGTTACGCGGCGGGCATATTCAGATGCCGTATCCATTTTCCATCCATTTCTGTCTTTATATACTTCGATAATCGAACCGCCTTGATTATAAAGCATCGTTTTTATCTGTTCGGAGTTGTATCCGCCCTTAATTGTTTGACCGAAAACAAACAAGTCTGAGATATATTCATGATTTACCCATAACAATCCTCGGTTCTTTTCATCTTCATATGGAAAATAAAGAGTAAAATCGTTATTGTATCCGAATGTATCTCCTTTTTGATTAATCTTGTCGCCATATGCAGCAATAACATCATATTTATAGCCCTTTGGAAGAACAAGATCATCCTTTTTTGTTGGTTCGATTGGCTGGAATTTTAATGGTCCTCTTTTTGGCCTTTTATATTCTGGATAGTGAAAAGGAGCTTTTGATTCAGCAGTTTTTACTAATCCATCAAGTCCTGTACTTGCTGCTGCTAGTGCAACAGTGCCAGTTCCTAGGTAAGTTAAAAATTTTTTTCGGTTCAATACTGGGGACATTTATTAGCACCTCTTTCTGTTAGTTATGCAAATCAAATGATAGAGAAAAATAATTAAGCTACATTTAAGGAATTGTAAAGATTTCTATTTTATTATTTTAAGGAATATAATCCTAGAATTAATCTAATAAGAAAGTTCCCATCTACTTATAATTCTCCCGAATTTTACAAAAATAATTTAAATTAAGGGTATAAATACGGGGTTATATAGTCACTTTTGATGGATTATTTAAGTTGAGAAACCTTTTAAAATGTAAAATCATTAAGTATTTTGTAAGATTTCTTGTCGAAATTTAAGGAAAGGTATTCTTCTTAAAGTTTATATATGATTTAAGTAAATTCTATTCTGCTCTTATTCTATTTGTGTTAACAATATGTCTGTACTGGATAATACACATCTAAGGAGTGGGAATATTGGAATTCAGGATTCTGTTAATGAGAGAAGCTGAAAAAGGATGAAGGAGACGAGGAAGAAAAACGAAGATGTGGAGAAAATGATCCATAACTTCTGCTCTAATCATTCAATAAATAAAGATTGCTGTCAGAAATGTCCGCTGGATAGGAATTTAGTAGAGAATATGATTAATAGAAATGAGAAGTTTGTTAGAAAGGGTATGGTAAACACACTTCTGAGGTAATAGTAACATCCAGTTGATAAACATTTTACTGCCTGAATAACTTAAAAACTTTTATAAATCAATACTTACAAATGAGGAGAATGGATGATGAAAAAAGTAATTTTTGCACTAGCTGCCGCTCTAACTATTGGAACTGTAACAACAGCGTTTGCATACCCTGATGCGCTGAATTCCGGTAAAGAAGGTGAACAGCTTGCAGGAAAATTCCAACAACTAACTCGCAATAATGTTTGGGAACAGAAAGAAAAAGTTGATCTGCAATTTAACACATATCATCCACAAGGAATGACGAAAGTCGGAGACTTGTACTACATGTCTTCTGTAGAAATCATTGAAAAAACGGTAAAATACGAACAGCCTCGTGATGGTTACGACCGCACACCTGGTAAAGGAATCGGTCATCTATTTGTATTTACCAAAGAAGGAAAGCTCTTAAAGGATATTAAGCTTGGTGAAGGTAATATATACCATCCTGGAGGAATCGCATATGATGGTAAGTCAATTTGGATATCAGTTGCTGAGTACCGCCCAAATAGCAAGTCAATCATTTATAAAGTAAATCCAGAAACGATGAATACCCAGGAAGTGTTCCGCACGAATGACCACATTGGAGGAATACTTCGTGATGGAAAACAAGGACCTCTAAAGGCTGTAAGCTGGGGTTCAAGAACGTTTTATGAGTTTAATGAAAAAGGAAAAGTGCTCCGTAAATCAAATAATTCTAGCCACTTTATTGATTATCAGGACTGCGAGAATGCAGGAAAAGACAACATGATATGCAGTGGTATAACTGAATTGCCACAGCAAGGAAGTTCCCATGCTAAATATGAATTGGGCGGACTAGCCTTATTGGATATAAAAACAATGGAAATGGTCCACGAACTGCCTATTACTCTATTTTCTGACAAGGGACATGTTGTAACACGCAATCCAGTATTTCTTGAAAATAAAAAACAGGGTTTAATAATGTACACTGTACCGGATGATGATCAATCCTCTATGCTAGTGTATGAAACAATTGTCAGTAAAAAATAAACTATAATAGGTAGAATACCTGCAAATGCAATTGAATATCCAAAAGGAAGACTTGTTGACACGGTTAAAAGCAAATAAAGAAGCAGTGTTAAGAGCTTACATCTCATGCAAGCTCTTAACACTGCTTCTAATAGGTCACATTAATAAAAAATCTTATTAAGCATCTTTGATAATTGGTTTTGGATCATTTAAATCATCCGTTTGTTATATACATTAGTGTTTCGGGAAATATATATGAGTTTGTCTATATCTAACTAAATTTGTTCAAATGTTTTATTTAACATTTTACTTATATCCTTCAATAAATTAAGTATATTTTTACCATTTGTGTATAAAAAATCATATGTTTTATGTAAAAATAAGGATTATTATTAGTTCTAAGATACAAATAGGAGAATCTAAAGATTCTCCAATAGTAACTATTTAGTCTAAAATTAGGTTCTATGTATATAGGATTAGCCTTCCAAAGAATAGACCGATCCTAATGACCGTATCTGCAACAGTCATTACGCTATCACTACTTATTTTCTCGTATAGTGCAGATACAGTAACGTTAAGTATACAAGATATTGTAGTCATCGGAGGGATGGTAACATCAATCTTAAACAGCTGTAACACCTTTCCGATTATTTATAAAAACTTTCATAAAAGATCAGCAACAACGGTCATTGGCTAGTACAATGAAAAGAGTGTTATCTAAATACTTTAAACAGACAACAAGCCATCATCAATATGAATTGATGATGGCTTGTTTATTACAGTTCTCTATAAGCACTTCGGTTTTTTTGAGGTAACGATCTTACAAACCTAATTTTTGGTGTTTAACCAACGATTTCGTCCTCAGGTTTGATGCCATGCACCAGGATTTTTACCTTCCACGTACTGTTTCAAAATGTACATGAGAGCACCCCAAGTAGTATTAATCATTGCATATGGAACATCAATTGATTGAAATCCTGAATGGTTGAAATTCACAACGGTCGCTCCGTTATCATTAACAGTAAGTTCGAATCGGATTTTTGTGCCTTTCCATGCTGGCATATCATGCTGAGCTGACCATTCTACTAGCTTGTCTTTTTCGAGTCGGTCGATATGCATGAGGAAGACTGCTTGGCGATTGTAAAATCCGAATTCAGCGATGGTTCCTTCCTGTGGTTCAGCTTTCGCATCAGTAGTCCACCAGCCTTTAAATCCTTCAGTTGTCGTGATTGCATTGTATACTTCTTCGGTAGTTGCGTTAATCGTTATTTGATGTGGCATGTTTACCATCTAGTACACTCCCTCTTTTTCAATGAATATCTTTTTTTTAATTACTCCGATATGTTTGGAATCAAGACAAGGCATTATTTAAGCTCTGAAATAATCGCCTTTCCAATCTTTTATCTCTTTTTTAATATCATTTGGGCTTAAATTTTCCAATACTGCTTTTTTGCAAAGGGCAACGAATTCGGCGTCACTTGCAAAACGCAGTGCAATAATTTGATGAAGTGTTATCTTTGAATCCAACGGTTGTCCTGTTAACACATAGTGACGAAAATTTTCTTCCGCTCTGATTGCTCTGTCTTGAGCTTTTAATGGGTAATTTCTGATTACAAAAAAGTTAATTGTAATGATATACACAAATGTAAGCAACATAAGAATAACAGGAAGGGTAATTCCCTCACTTATAACGTAAAAGATGTTTGCTACTAACATAGCCAATAATATTACAGGTAAAAAATAATGAAACGGCGGATGGTATCTGCGGTGATTAGCGTAATTTTGTTCTGACATGATAATCCTCCATATAGAATCGATAAATTTTTTTAAATCCATCTATTCATTTAAAGATATATTTTCTAAAGCTTCCTTCCAATGAACTTGTCCATCCATGGTTATGATTGTTAGCAGCTTCTTCACTTGGAAGATCGGTATGCGTAACAACTACTTCCGTGGAGTCACCTTGTTCCAAAAATTCTATGGTTACGGTTGTTGATGGGAATTCTTCACCATCGTTTACCCATTTCCAAGTGAACACTAATTTTTCATTTTTGACGATCTCAACATAATGACCGGCTAATTTGTGAATTCCTCCGTCTGGAGAGTGCATATTGAACTTATAGGTTCCGTTTACTTCTACGTTCATCTCTTCAATCGTCGTTCTAAACGCTTCTGGGCCCCACCATTTTTCAAGCTCTTCCGGTTTCGTCCAAGCATTGAATACTCTTTCTCTTTTCACAGGATACGTATGGTTTAACTTCAGTGTAAAATCATGTGTGCTATTCATGGTTATCATGTTTCGTTTCCTCCCTCTTCTTTTTCACTTTCCAATAGATATTTTTCTAAGCTTGTTAACTGAGAATTCCAGAACGAGCTTAAGTCGTTAAGCCACTTCATAGCAAAATCAATTCCTTTAGGCTCCAAATGATAATATTTGTATTTACCCACCTTTCTAAATGAGACTAGTCCCGCATTTTCAAGGACCTTAAGATGCTTAATGAATGCCGGAAGTGACATATCAAACGGCTCTGCCATCTTCTTAACGGTTTTCTCACTTTTAGACAGCTCTTTGATGATCGCTCTTCTCGTCGGGTCTGATAATACTGAAAATATTTGGCTAAGATCATTTTCTGATTTATAGTTAACCATATGGTTTACTATAAAATAAAAAAAATAGAAAGTCAATGTAGTAAAAAAATTAAAAATGACTTTTCCTATTTTCGGAGTAACAAAGATTTGTTAATAACACATAGTGCTAACATAAATCTATTGTAAAGAAACACCATTAACTTCACTGTTTTGAGAATCTTCCTTTCTATTGGGAAAGTAGTCATTTCCTGAGCCGTTAAGAATTGTTAGAAGGAAAAGATACCTTCAATATAACTATAATAAAGAGGTCAAAGAATGATATAAATCGGATGCTCTTTCTTTAAAGGAGTGTTTTTTAATTGATACTAATGAATTCTCTTTAGGATTATAAAACGTAAAAGACATAGAGAACTGTATATAGATTAGTAATCGAAAAAGCACCGGAATAGCATTGCTTTTCCCAATATTATGGTATGAAATTAAACGAAGCTTTCTTTAGCAATCGCCCCCGATAATTGAAAAACTTTTCTTATAAAAGACAAGGAGTATTAAATATGGATATTAAATTTGCTCTCCATGTTTTTCTATCTTCACTCGTTTAAATTACGTTGTCTAATGAAATTCTTAATCACGGAAATGATACCGATAATGAAATAGATTATTCCATTACACACGATGACTATACCTATGAAAGCAGCTCCAAAAGCTGCTCCTACACCGTCTCCACCCATACTGTGGTCAACCTTTACAAAAACAGATCCCGATATAAAAGCAATTATTGGTCCTAGAATTCCAATAATTAAACCAGACCCCCATAAAGGCATTTTTTCTTTCTTGTATAAAGTTATAGCTAAGATATTTAAAACTAATAGACTCAAGAATACTACGCTCAAAATTGATCCATCGCCACTCATATTATCATCTCCCTTCAGATATTTTCAGGATAAACCCTTCTTCAAGTAGGCTTATTGCTAGATTCCATAAGCTGCCCCTTCAAAACCTCAAATATTTACATATCCAATATAAAACATCCCAAGTGCTATACAAATTATTAAAACACTTGGTAATAGTCTTAAAAATAAAGAAACGTTCCTCTTTTTGAGCCACCAAGTAAGCAATATTGCTATTGAGCCAGGTACAGCCGCAATAAGGAAAGGTAATCCCCACATCATATTTATGTCTCCCATTAACGAAGTATTAGTTCTAATTTAATAAGGACAAACTTCAATTCTTTATTTCATTAAAGCGCCCGATTGCTGAAGATCCTTATGAAGAAAAGTACCCTTTACTTTAGTACAACCTTTCACAATCTGTAGTCTTTCTTCATTTAAACATAGTTCTCTCTAATTCGGTTTATATCTACTTTAGGTGGAAAGCCAAACATTCGGGAATATTCTCGACTGAATTGCGATTGACTTTCGTACCCCACCTTGAATGCGACATCAGCTACATCTGTTGACTCTGCTAATAACAAGCGCCTAGCTTCCTGCAATCTCAGTTGTTTTTGAAACTGAATGGGACTCATTGCCGTTACCTCTTTAAAATGTCGGTGTAGCGATGAAACACTCATACTCGCTATTTCGGCAAGCTTTTCAATTCGAAAAGACTCTTCATAATTATTGATGATATGGTCTATAACCTCTCTTATTCTAGAGGTATTGCTACCTTCTAATGCCATTTGTTCAAGCGCTTCGCCATGTGGACCTTGTAAAATCCAATAGATAATTTCTTTCTTAAATAATGGAGCAAGAACGGGGATATGCTTCTGATTTTCTAATAAAAAAGCTAGTCTTAGTACTGCATCCAACAAAGAAGGTTCTACTTCGCTAACAAACATAGCTAGTTTAGTGTTCTTTCCCTGTCCAAATTGAATATCTGTTTCATTTAATACTTCTAAAACTTGGCTCGGTGTAAATTCAAGTTTGAGAGCTAGATAGGGAGATTTTGTTGAGGCTTTGATCACTTGTCCTGTAACTGGCAAGTCAACGGATGCCACAACATAATTACCAGGACCGTACAAAAAGCGTTCCTCTCCCAATAATATCTCCTTCTCTCCTTGGAGGATCATGCAAAAAGACGGCTCGTTAACTCTAGAAATGGGTTCAGTAATAATGGATTCACGGATGAGAAATAAAGATGGAATAGGCGTAGGGTGAACACCGTCCTGTTTTGAAAAGCACTCAATAAGATTAGCAAGTTCATATTGCTGTTTATTGGTTTTCTCAGACATAACTTATTCTCCTTTTTCTTCATCTTCGGTTTATTATATCTAATATTCATTGAATGAGTAAGAGGTCTTGAGAGGATTAGGCAAAAACTTGATAGTAATGTGATAAAGGTTTCTTTATTATTTATGACATAATTAACTGTAAATAGTCCACGATAAACGTGGCAAATAAACAAAAGAGAGGAACAATCAAATGGAGTATGTGAAACTTGGTAATACAGGCTTAGACGTATCTCGATTTTGTCTTGGATGTATGGGTTTTGGCGACGCTAACAAATGGCTTCACCAATGGGTACTGAACGAAGAGGACTCTCGTCCCGTAATAAAAAAAGCCCTAGAGTTAGGGATTAATTTTTTTGATACAGCAAATGTGTACTCACTTGGTACAAGCGAGGAATATCTTGGACGAGCTTTGAAAGATTATGCGCATCGAGATGAAGTTATAATAGCAACTAAAGTACACGGACAAATGCATGAAGGTCCAAACGGATCTGGTCTTTCCCGAAAAGCAATTATGAGTGAAATCGATAAAAGTCTTAAGAGGTTGGAAACAGATTATGTAGACCTTTATATCATCCATCGCTGGGATTACAATACCCCTATTGAAGAGACAATGGAAGCCTTGCATGAAGTAGTGAAGTCAGGAAAAGCTAGATACATTGGTGCATCTGCGATGTTCGCTTGGCAGTTCCAGAAGGCATTACATGTTGCAGAAAAAAATGGTTGGACGAAGTTCGTGTCTATGCAGAATCACTTAAACCTAATCTACCGTGAAGAGGAACGAGAAATGTTACCGCTTTGTAAGGATGAGAAAATTGGTGTCACTCCATATAGCCCTCTTGCTTCAGGGAGACTAACACGGGACTGGTCGGTAAACACACATCGTTCTGAGACCGATCAAATTCAAAAATCAAAATACGATGCGACTGCCGATGCCGACCGATTAGTAGTTGAACGAGTAGCATCTATTGCAGAAAAACACGGTGTTCCTCGCACACACATTGCACTTGCTTGGTTATTACAGAAAGAGACAGTAACAGCTCCAATTATCGGGGCAACGAAAATATCACATCTTGAGGATGCTGTAGGTGCTTTATCAGTAAAGCTTTCACCTGAAGAGATTGCATTCTTTGAAGAGCCATATGTACCGCATCGAATAGTAGGTCATAGTTAATTTCGATATATTTAGAACAAAACCCAATTCTACATGGTAGGTAGATTGGTTTTTTTACAAGAAGATTTAGTCATACCAAAGGAGGAAAGCGATTTGGAACGCCTATGGACGAAGTCATTTATCCTTATGGTTATAGGGATGTTTTTCTTATTCACTGCATTTTATATGCTGTATCCAACTCTACCACTGTTTATTAAAGAGAGAGGTGGAAGTGAATCTCAAATAGGTCTAGCAATGGGAGCATTTATGCTGTCTTCTGTTATTTTTCGACCATTTGTTGGCGGACTCCTAGACCGTTTTGGTAGACGTCCCTTTATCATCTGGGGACTCCTATTCTTTGCTGTCGCCATGTACATGTACAATTGGATTGGCGGAATTGTGGTTTTAATGGCACTAAGAATCCTGCACGGGATGACCTGGGCCGTCTCTACGACCGCCATCATCACCGCGGTTACAGATTTGATTCCGTCCACCCGTCGCGGAGAGGGTATGGGATGGTCTGGGATGGCTATGACGTTAGCTATGGCAATCGGTCCCATGTTCGGTCTATGGGTTACTCAAAATTTGTCGTACCATTCTCTATTTCTAATTGCAGTTATCCTAACAGCCTTAGCACTAGTCTTAACGTTCGGTTCAAAAACGACTTTTACGCCTCAAACCGATAAAAGGAAAATTGAACTGTTCGAAAAAGCAGTCTTTCCCGTTACGGTATCCGTCTTTTTGCTGTTTATTGCTTATGGTGGTATTACTAGCTTTATACCACTGTTTGCCGACTCAATTAAGGTTAATTCAGGGACATTCTTTTTGGTTTATGCAGCCACCCTTGTCCTAATCCGCCCCCTTGCTGGGAAACTTTCCGACAGATATGGTGAGGCGTTTGTGATAATACCTGCAATGGTGATTACCATTTCTTCTTTAATTGTTTTGAGCCTCTCAACCAATTTATTCGGAGTGATCATTTCGGCCGTTATGTATGGTATTGGTTTCGGTTCCGCACAACCTGCTCTTCAAGCAGCAACCATCCGTCTTGTTAGCCTAGAACGTACAGGTGTAGCCAATGCTTCTTTTTCTACTGGTGCCGACCTTGGAATTGGATTAGGTGCGATCATGTTAGGTTGGATTTCCCAATACTCAAGTTATCAAGTATTGTTCACGGCTAGTGCAGTGTCAGTCTTGTTTTCATTACTAATGTTCACTTTTTTTGTGAAACGTACATTGAAAACAAACGAGCTTGACCCTCGAAACTCTGGCTCTCTGTCATCTAAGACAGGTTAACGTAGCCTATATTAGTCGTATTCAGTTGTTCGCCATTTAATATGTATTCTTGAGGTATCCATCATATAATTAAGAAAAAGGCCGATTTCCCATTTCTATATAACATAAATCGAGAAAGCCACTGCACAAATAATTGCTACGCCCCACAGTACTTTCCAAGCCACGGTGAACTGTGAATGCCGACGAAAAGGGTCACGCTTTTCTGGTCGAACCCAGAACCTCCAAATAGTGTTGATTGTACATAATGCCTAGGATGTTACCAAAGGGATCGACCACGGAAGCAGTGATGAACCCCTCGCCGCGCTCTGTGGGTGCCTCGTACTCTTTCGCACCCATAGACAGCAACTTCTTGAAAGTTGCTGTTACATCGTCGACGTGCCAGTACACTACAGCACCGGCCGGGCCGGTCGCTGAACCATCGGGCGCGTAGCTGCTATCGATCAGGCCCAATTCGTGCTGGTAATCGCCGAGGCGAAACTCGGCATATCCTGGACGTTCGAAGTATGGTTCAATGCCCAATAGCTCGGCGTACCACTTCTTTGCTGCTGCTAGATCATCTGTCCAAAAACTAACTGTGGTTAGTCCTCGTAATGTCTGTGAGTCGCTCATAATCGATTTCCTCCTTAATGTTGAGTAGTATGTCTTAATACTCAACTAAATAACATCTTCTGCTTATCTTCGATTTACTTACGATTAATACCTTCTCTTATTCAAGAAAATAACCCTTTTCATGCAAAACAAATGGCCCTTTTTATGCAAAACAAGCGCGCATCCTTATTCTGGAAATTCACCTGTTTGTTGAAGACCTTCTGTAGCATCCACGCTACAAGGATATTCCAGAAAAGCCCCCGATTGCTGAAAAGGAATTAACTGTCTTGTTTAATGATTTTACATAGGTAACCGACGATGTATTCTCTTCTAGTCAATTCTTGGAAGTCCTGGTTCTCGGACAATTCATCTAATCCTTTTGAAATCAAATTCCAAAGTTCTGTGTTTTCATATTCTTTATATGGATGCTCCATAAGATTAAAAGGCGATCCCTATGCTGCAATCGCCCTCGTTTGTTTAAGACTCGAATTCAAGATAAAAACATCTTTCATAAAGGATATAAAGAGAATGGATCAGTTCATTTTTCTATCGTTCATCACTTCAGCTAATTGTTGAGAGTTTAAATCTTTTTCCTTACGAAGTTTATCGATAATGTTGTCATAGTCTTCTTCACTTCGGTTTTGACTCAATTTATAGGCTGCTTGAACTTTTAGCACTTTTACTTTAAATCCAATAATGCCTTTAGTTTGATCTTTGGTTTTTGGAGAGAACTTCTCCCATAACGCTGCATTTTCACGGTGTTGTTCATACTTTTGCAATAGAGCCTTCAGGTCTTCATGCAATTCTTGTTCACTCATAATACTAGCCGTTCCATATACATGGACTGCCTGATAATTCCATGTGGGCACATTTTCAGACTTGTACCACGAGGATGAAATATAAGCATGAGGGCCTTGATACATCACAAGAACAGGATCATCGCCGAAAGTTTTCCACTGTGGATTGGCAGAAGCGAAATGTCCAGTGAGATAATAGTCATCCCCTTGTTTATGTAACTCCAAAGGTAAATGAGTCGCTATAGGTTTTCCTTCTTCTGTCGTTACGATCGTTCCAAAAGAGTTTCTCTGAATGAAGTCTTTGATTTCAACGAAGTCTGTGACTTTAAAATGCTTTGGAATATACATGCTCATTCACCTCGTTAATTATTATTGGAGTCTTTTAACCATTATTAAGTCCGTTTGTTCTTCGTCCCCCATATAAAAAGAGTGCGCTCCCGTTTGAACAAAACCCAAATTCTTATAGAAAGAAATGGCATTTTCATTTTTTTCCCATACGCCCAGCCAGATTTTCTTTTTATTCTGTTCCATAGCAACATCCATAGCTTTATTGAACAGGTACTTACCAAGTCCATTCTTTTGAAATTTATTAATAATATAAATCCGTTCGATCTCTAGGGAGTCATCATCCATTTCTTCAGACTGGGCATCCCCAGTATTAACCTTTAAATATCCAGCGATCTCCTCATTTATAGAAACAAAAAAGAAATGCGATGAAGGATTAGATAACTCATTTTCCACCTGCTTTATGTTAAAAGCTGCTTCCAAGTAAGCCTTCATATTTTCTGGAGAATTCTGATCCTCAAACGTCTCCTTAAATGTTTCGTAACCTAGTTCCTGAAGTTTTCGTGAATCTCCCACTGTACATTTGGTCATCTTAATATTCATTTAAACCTTTCGCTCCTCTCTATATTCAATAACTTCTCTTGTTTCCTTTTTTAACAAATTCCCAGTCTTTTTCTATATTTCTCCTTACTCTTTGAAGAAGGTCGAAAAGGCTTTCTATTCCTTCTTCGGATAACCCCTCTAAGGCGACGGTATTGGAATGGTCATTTTCTCTTTTAATAAAAGGAAAAATCTTTTTTCCTTTCCCGGTTGGGTAAAGCCTTTTAATTTTTTTGTTATGTTCGTCTTCTTTCTTCACAATAAAGCCATTCATTTCAAGTTTCTTAATTGAACGGGCTGCAGTGGTACGATCAACTTTTATTAGCTCAGCTACTTTCTCTTGAATGATGCCCGGACTTTCACAGATTCTCACAAGATATAGATACTGTCCTCTTGTGAGGTCATATTCTTTGAATTCTATATTACTTATTGAATCTAACGCCCTCGCTATTATTCCAATTTCACGTAGGATTTCCTTCATATTGACCCCCTAGCATTTTTATTGCAAATGCAACATTTATTATCGTATACTTAATCTAACTTAATTTTGTTGTATTTGCAACAAAAAAGATAGAGAGGTAGATTAATGTGAAACTTTTCTTTTATGTATTAGGAATCTTGCTATTAACTCTCGGCATTTCTTTCACGATACAATCTGATCTTGGGACTTCCCCTTTTGACGCCCTTTTGGTAGGACTGACTATCCACGTGGGTTTTACGGTAGGTACTTGGGAAATAATCATTGCTTTGATATTAATAGGCTGTAATTCGCTTTTAAAAAGACAAAAACCAGAAGTTTTGGGGTTGTTAACAGCATTTATAACGGGGATTAGTATCGATGTGTGGCTCTTTTTATTAGAAACTTTGCACACACCCGAGCTATTGTACAGCAAAGTTGTTTACTTTGGATTCGGCTTAATTGTTATAGGATTGGGTACTGCAATATATCTACACACAAATTTTGCACCAATTCCGGTTGACCGATTGACGTTAATTATCCATGAATTAACTAGAACAAATATGTTTTTTTCGAGATCAATTATTTACCTAATATTTTTAATAATGGCCGTGATTTTTAAAGGACCAATTGGCATTGGAACTTTATTAATCGTTTGCTTAAGTGGTCTAATCCTGAACTACTTTATGTCATTTACTAAAAAGGTACTGGAACAAGCGTCTTAAAGCCTAGTACGCCAACAAACTTTGAGAGGAAAAATGCATCAATATAGAGTGCTTTTTTCTGAGTTATCTCGAAACTGAGTCTTCAACTAACCTGCCTATTTCTTGAGTAAGCAAGGAGCGATAACTAATGCTGTAATCGCAACCAATTGATGATAGTTAAAAATTGAACCAGTATTAATTTGCTGCTTTGCCTCGATAAACAATCAAAGTAAAGACATTTAATATGATGGTGACGATGAGAAGTGCTGCTGAAACGAACACAGTAGCATACATCGTGTCTAAAAGTGCACCCCAATCCTCAACCGTTACTTTATGATAGGTATAAAAAATTTGAAAACATAGAGAAATACTACACGCACTGATGCTTATAGTGGATAGGGTTGCCCAATTTTCATTTTCCCGTTTTTTATGTCGCGTTAGATTAACAATAGGGAGTATCCACGCCATTAGCCCAAACAAGAGGCTTCCAATATTAAGTAAACCAAACATTTTACTAGTCCTCCACTGTATTTTATTAATTTTTATTCAACAATCCTGCCCTTTTCTGGAATAACTTACAATTTCAATAGGTAATCTTAAATTCCTTCTTTACTAAACCATATTGCTTTTTATCAGTAAACATGATTTTAATTACTTCAGTAAATTCAGATCTTCAACCTTAAAAAGAGCAGTCCTCACTGCTCTTTCCTAGATATTATAAACTCACGCTTTAAGCTTAAAGTACAACAAAATTAATATTTGTCATTGCATTGTAAAATCTAAATTAGTGACGAGTTTCTACTATTATAATATACGATTATTTTGTATGTTCTTCCTGGATTTTTCTGTACAAAGTCATACGCGAGATGCCTGCTTTTTCAGCAGCATCTGTTTGGGTGTGGCCCTGATCAATAAGATATAATGCGTATTGTATTTTCTCGTTATCTGCTTTCGGTCTTCCAGGGTACTTGCCACGTTTTCTGGCTGCAAGAATTCCTTCTTTAGTCCGCTCTGACGTTAAGTCGCGTTCAAATTGGGCAATACCTGCAAAAATAGTAAACAGCATCTTTCCATGAGCAGTCGTTGTGTCTAGCCAAGATTCCTTAACTTCTTAGCAAGCTCCATTGAGTATTTTCCTGGTCCAGCACCATTTTCCAGTACATATCCCGTCAGTAATTTTACGGAGCACCATTTAGATGATTTGCTTCAAGTAGCTCAAATTAAACCGATAGTTAACCATGTAGAATTGCATCCCAAGTTAGGTCGCTTTGAATTACGGAAGTATTGTCAAGAAAAACAAATTCAAATAGAGGCATGCTCTCCTATTAGAGCTTTTCCATTGCTCGCCAGGTATCTTTATATTTATTAGGTACAGGCCAATGAATAAGGTTAAGATCTAAATACTCTAGACCTAACTTTTTCATACTCCTGTCAAAAGCCTCTAAAGTTTCTTCATAGCCTTGCTCGTTGTTCCACACCTTAGTGGTAATAAAAAAAATCTTGTCTTGGGACAGGTGTCTCTTGAAGTGCTTCTCCTACAGCTTCTTCATTAAAGTAATAGGATGCTGTATCGATACTTCGATAACCGACTTCTAGTGCAGAGAGGACAGCATCTTTTTTTCCCCAGTTTTTCCTTCCATCTGAAAGACTCCAAGACCTATCCAAGGCATTATAATTCCGTTATGCAATTTAGTTAATTCGGTTGATTTCATTTCTTTCTCCGCTTTTTTATATAGTGTCTTTAAATCTTCAGTGTAATTAATAGATAATCTACTAAAAAATTCAAGACAATATATCTTTATCTTTTTCACTTACAGCTATATATTCTTCTTCTAACTTATCAAAGTACTCAAGTTTTGTTTTCACTTTTTCAAATGCATTATCAAGCTGCTCTTGTTGTTTGAGTAATTCCTTTCGATGTTCGATGAGAATTGATCTTCTCACATCAAAATTATCTCCTCCCTCAATTGTAAGAGTGATTATCTCTCTCAGGTCTGAAATTGACATTTCTGTAACGCGGAGGCATCGAATAAAATCTAACCAACCTAAGTCTTTTTCATGAAAAAGGCGATACCCATTTTTATCTCTTTGTACAAATGGTAATAATCCCTCTTTTTCATAGTACCTAATAGTTGAAGTAGGCAAATCCATCATCTCTGATACTTCTTTAATCGAGTAAATAGTCATTTTTCCCCTCCTTTACTGCATTAGGAAATTATTAAAGCAATCAATACGATAATTCATTATTAATAATAAACTTCGAAGTTGACTTTAAAGCAAGTATCTTCTCTTTCCTTTAAATGAAGACCATTTTACTAGTACAAATTAACAATTCAACTATATCCATTTTACTCTTTAAGCTCTTTTATTACTTTTGCAGGAACACCTGCAACTACACTATTATCAGGTACATCTTTTGTAACAACAGCCCCGGCTCCAACAATTACATTATTACCAATCGTTACACCTGGATTTATAACACAGTTTGCTCCAATCCATACATCGTTTCCGATTACAACCGGTTTTGTTATTGACAGTTTCTCTCTTCTTCCCTTAGCGGTCATAGGATGATTGACCGTAGAGATCACACTATTTGGACCTATCATGCAATAATCCCCGATAGTCACAGAGGTTACATCAAGAATTTTAACATTAAAATTTGTAAGAAAATCTTCTCCAACATGGATGTTAGTCCCAACATCACAATTAAAAGGTGGCTGCATGTACACATTTTCTCCAGTTGATCCAAACAATTTCTTAATTACTACCTTTTGTTCGTCTAAATTGGATGTGTCTATATCGTTAAACTTTTTACAAAGTTGAGTTGCCTGTTCTTTCATTGCTGCAATTTCTGAATCTAGAAAGCAAAATTCTTCTCCTGCCAAATATTTTTCCATTTCTGATTTCATGTGAATCTCCTCCTGCAAAAATCTCTTTATTAGCATACTTCTTAAAGTTCACTTTAATGCAAGAGTTAACTTTTCACTTAGAGTTATTATTCTAATCTCGTGTATTAAAGTCGACTTTAAACTTTATTCTTTAAATCTCCAATTAAAAATCTAATAAAAGGTGGAAAAAGATATATATTTATATCTTTTTAAGGAGTGTTTAAACAATGGAGAATACATTAACTCAAGGAAAACCATATAAACAAATAATAAGATTTACACTTCCATTATTAATAGGTAACCTATTTCAACAAATTTATAACATGGTTGATGCTTTTATTGTTAGTAGAACTTTGGGTGTAAATACATTTGCTGGAGTTAGTAGTACTGCAGGAATCATTCTCCTTATTATTGGTTCAGCTCAAGGATTAACTGTGGGACTTTCTATACTAATTTCACATAGTTTTGGAGCTGGGGAAGAAAAAAATGTACGGAACAACTATGCGAATAATATGATTATTTGTGTGGTTAGTGCTGGTTGTTATCCCTTCTTAATTTATCAATCTATAGCTGGATTTTGGAGATAACTCAAACGCCTGATGATATATGGGATTATTCTTACGATTACTTACAAATAATGTTTGTAGGTATCATTGATCCTATGATGTTCAATTTTTTTTCAAATACTATTCGAGCTTTGGGTGATAGTAAAACACCGCTTTATTACCTTCTGATCGCTTCGATACTAAATATTATTTTGGACTACGTCCTTATTAGTTATACACCCCTTGGGGTACGTAGTGCCGCACTGGCTACGGTGCTATCCCAAATAGTATCAGCAGTACTGTGTACAATAACAATAAGAAAAAAGTTTAAAATTATCTCTATTGAACGTTTTCATTTTAAAATTTCTAAATCCACCATATTAAAAAACCTTAAAATTGGCTTACCTATGGCTTTTCAATCATCTATAATTGCTTTAGGTGTTATTATTATCCAGGTTGCAACTAATACGATGGGAACCACAGCCGTTGCAGCATACGCATTAGGGGTTAAATAGACGCTATTGCTATTGAGCCCTTACAATCATTTAAAATGGCAATGACCACATTTACAGCACAAAAATATGGAGCAAGAAAATATAAAAGGGTTGTTGATGGTGTAAAACAATGTATTTTTATTACTATTAGTATATCTATCACTTTAGGAATACTTATGGTTTTTGGAGGTAGACAGTTATCATCCATATTCGTTGGTGTATAGCAGTCAGAACTATTGTCAATGTCACATTCTTTTTTATTATCCACGGTTCTCTTTATATTGTTCTGTCTATGTTATTTGTTTTCCGTTACACCTTACAAGGAATTGGTCAAACAGCCATTCCAACAATTGCTGGTGTAATGGAGCTATTAATACGTTTTTTAGCTGCCGTGTTTCTAGTTGCTAATTATGTATTAAGGGCGATATATTTCAAATCGATTAATAATAAAAGCTACATTTTCATGCGTTAACGTTTTGTTCTAGAATGAGTATTTTTTATAAAAAAACTCATCCCCTTCTTTTTAGGACCATAATTTTATTTAATTAAAACTTCACGCTGAATGCGTTTATATATATATTTTCACTTAAATTATTATCTATCCGATCTAATACAAATAAATGAAACACTCTAAAGTAAATAATAAGTAAACTAAAGAAACCACCTTCAATTTTGAAGGTGGTTTCTTTGGATTAAAGTAATTTTTAATTACCATTCTTGGAGTGTAGGGCTAACAATTACATCATTAATTAGTACATCTGGTGGCTGGTTAACCACGAATGCTATGGCTTCTGCAACATGCTCTACATCAATGGCTACTTCTTTCATGTAATCTAATGTGTCTTGTACATCATTATCAGTTACCTCGTCTTGCCAATTTGTTGATATTACACCAGGTGATACCATTGAAACTTGGATACCATGTTTGACAGATATTTCTTTACGCAAACTTTCTGTAATGGCTTTAATAGCATATTTTGTAGAGCTATACACACCATGGCCCTCACCAACTGCATGTCCAGCGATAGATCCTACATTAATAATTTGACCTTTACCTCGCTCTTTCATATGCGGTAGTACTGATGCTATACCATAAAGTGTGCCCTCTAGGTTTACTTCAATCATTTTTTTCCACTCATCTACTTTTGCATTATCCCACATAGAAAACAACATAAGACCTGCACAATTAATTAGTGTGTCCACATGACCAAACTCTTCAACTGCAAAGGTTAAAAGTTCTTGAACATTTTCTTCGTTAGTGACATCTGTTACTTTGTAAGAAGCTTTGCCAGAATTTGATTGAATGTCGCTTACAATTTTTTGTAGCTTATCTTCACTCCTTGCAGCTATGACTACTTTAGCTCCTCTTTCGGCGAGGTGTTTAGCTGTTACTTTTCCGATACCACTTGATGCACCAGTAATGACAACTACTTTATTTTCAATATAAGACACTGTCTAAAACCTCCTCTAAATTTGTTAAGTATATCTAGGTTTTTCTTATGGAATTTCTGAGTTCTTAAAATGATATGAGCACCCAAAAGAATGCATTGCGCATACTTTCGGGGTGCAAATTCCAACAATAACCAAAATATTAACTATTATAGTAACTTAATCAAATCGAGGTTTAAGGACGAGCTTTTTCTGCATGTCGAGCTGCCTTGATAGTTTCAGGTGTAGTGCGGTTATTTTCGGCTTCTTGCTTCGTTTTTTGGTCTCCACCAACGACATGATCTTCATCGTTCATTAGGGCATCATAACCTTGTTTAGCTACAAGTTCTTTGTCATTCTTGCTAGAAGAACCAATTTCTGTATCCCCCATTCCTGCATTATCATGAAAGTTCGTATCTGTTGCTCCAGGCAGTAAAGCTGTGACTGTAACTCCTGAATCACGAAGCTCTTCACGAAGAGACTCGGCGAATGAGAAACCAAATGCTTTAGATGGGCCATATACAGTTTCATATGGTGTAGGTGTCGTTGCAGAAAGTGATGAGACAATTAGTATTTTTCCTCTACCATTAGGAACCATATGATTTACTACGCGTTTTGCCATATGAACTGTACCTGTGATATTAATAGAAATTAGTCTCATCTCATCTTCAAGGCTGGTCTCGGCAAATGAACCGCCACCAATACCAATTCCAACGTTGAGGATTGCAGCATCGACAGGACGATCTAAATCATTAACAAATGTCCAAAAGCTCTCAACACCTTCGTAAGTCGCAGCATCTGCCTTATGAGGGTACGCCTCGACTCCATATTCTTGAATAACCTCAGCAGCTTCAAAGATTCGGTCGCTTGAACCGGTTATGGCAATATCATAACCGTCTTTTGCAAATAGCTTTGCAATCTCAAGGCCTAGACCAGATGATGCTCCAGTAATCATTACAAGTGAACGTTTTTTTGACATATAAAATTCTCCTTTGACTTTAGAATTGAACTTTACTATAAACGTTAAAGTCGACTTTAAAGCAAAGAATAAGCATTACGGGTGATAAAATTCCACTATTACATTCTTTAAAATGTTAACCCGTGATATCTTTTGAAATTCCCTTTAAATATTTGCTAATCTCCAAATAATTTTAACATTAAAAACATTCAGATAATAATAATTAAACTTTTGCTTGTTAAGTCTGTACTTTCATTGGTGCCATGCTGCTAAGAATAAACTCCTTAAACACTGTTAAAACATACTAGATAATTGTGTATAGGATAAGTAAACAAATAACACTAAACATAAAGTAAATGCAGTATTACTAAGCCAATTATTGCTATTTTCTTTATCTATACGTTTAGAGTTTAATAAAACGAATAATGTAATAACAAGAAATGGCATAAAAGCAGCTCCAAGTACTCCATACAAAATAATGAGACTTATAGGTTCTCCTACAAAAAGTAGAATCATAGAAGGAAATGTAAGTAAGAAGAGATAGAAACGGTATGCTTTCGTTTTTTCTAATGCTACAAATGATTTCTTGTTTTTCTTTGAAGTAGTACGAACAAAATCAGCAAATAGGTAGGGTAAACCATTCCACGGACCTAATAGAGATGTAAAAGAAGCAGACCAAAACCCAATTAAAAATAGCCATCGTGTTACTTCTCCATATTCTGCACCTAGTAAGTCAGATAACTGAATGAGACCTTGTTCTCCTGTGAGTTTAATTCCTGTCCCATATAAAAATTCGGCGCCTATAACTAGAACAGATAAGGAAAAGATAGCAGTCATAAAATAACCTACCTTAGAGTCGAATCGCATAAAGGGAATCCAAGACTTCCCGTTCCACCCTTTCTCTTTTAACCAATAGCCATAAGACACCATTGCAATAGTTCCACCAACCCCTCCTATTAAGCCGAGAACATTGAATAAGGAACCCTCTGGAACCCTAGGCACTAAACCGACAAATATATCTGTCAAATTCGGTGTAGTTATTAACGCTGTACCTACAACCGTTACGAACATAACGCCAACTAATACAGTCATTACACGTTCAAAAAAAGCATACCGCCCGAGTAAAACTAGGACAAATCCAAGAATTGAATGAATCATCGCCCAAGCCCAAAAAGGTAGGATCGGGAACATTGCCCTCATAGCTAGTGCACAGGAAGAAGCTATGGCTGCACCATATACAAACCCGAAGATTACTGAATAAACGCCGAAGTAACCTGTTACCCATCGGCCGAGAGAATGCCAACCTTCTAAAATTGTTTTCCCAGTAGCTAGTTGCCAACGTCCCATGCTTTCATTAAGGAAGTATTTAAAAATCGCTCCTAATACAATTGCCCATATGAATGTCGTTCCAAATGCAGCTCCAGCTACAAGAGCTGCAATAAGATCACCTGCCCCAACTCCTGTAGCTGCAGTAATTAATCCCGGTCCTACTCTTGATAAGAATCCTGAGGGTTTAGTTACTTCCATCTCAACATGTTTTTCCTGTAATATACCGCCCAATTGCTCGTCCTCCTTCTATTTGATACTTCACATTTATTGTTCGATAGTGGTTTGTCTTATCTACAGATTGATTGCACCATATATAAGTGAAGCTAAAACGACTAAGCCAGGGTGCACTTTCATCTTTTCCATTAGCAGGTAACTGCCTATTCCGAGGAATAAGATATGCCCCATGCTTATTTCAAAGTAGGATCCATTAAAAGATTGAACAGCCATCACCCCTAGCAGCACAGCTATCGTTGGTTTTACGTAAAGAGTCATTCGTTTGGCTTGGGGAGAAGTTCGATATTTGTATAAGATGCCCATAAGAGCGATCATTAGTAATAGAGATGGTGCAACTGTTGCAAATACTGCTAAGAATGCTCCAAGGTATCCACCTTCTTGAAATCCAATATATCCTGCCATCTTTGGAGCGATCGGTCCAGGCAAGGCATTTCCCATTGCTAAGGCTTCATTAAATTCTTGAGTAGTCATCCATTTAAACTGTTCTACTACTTCTTGTTGAATGAGCGGAATGGTCGCAGGTCCACCGCCATATCCCAAAATATTAGTAATGAAAAATACCCAAAATATATACAAATAGATCATCATGCTTGCATTCCCTTGCTTTTTTCCATTTTTTGAGCAGGATTAGCCGGTTTTAATACAGCAGTGAATAAAAGCACTGCGATGACAATTCCAGGATGAATATTAAAGTATTCTATTAGGAGTAATCCCCCTATAATGTGGGATATAGTTAAAGGCCACCCTAATCCTTTAACAGAACTTTTCACAAAATCCCAAGTCAAAACGCCCAGCATAACTGCTACAACCGGCACGACAGCTTTGGTCATACCTTGAACCCATTTTAAATCTTTGAAAGCTGTTAATGTGCTAAGTAATATAATCATTAAAACAACAGTAGGCAGGATGGTGGCAATAATAGCATTTAGCATGCCACCTATGCCTCCAATACGATATCCAATATACCCCGCCATTTTTGTGGCAATTGGCCCGGGCAAGGTGTTTCCAATTGCTAATATATCTCCGAATTCCTCGTTGTTCATCCACTTAAATCTTTCTACAACTTCTTTTTGAACAAGGGGAATCGTAGTAGGACCACCACCATACCCAAGCATGCTACTGCGAAAAAATGCAATAAAAATGTCTAATTGTTTCATAGAATCATTCCTCTACCGTTTATTACCAACTGGCAATGGCACCATCTGTTCTTGATTCCGTGCCCCCCATCAGTACTCCCGTTTCAAGATTCCTCCATATAATTTGACCGCGACCAAACGCATCTGAATCAACGGCAACACTTATGTTATGACCTTTCCTAACTAATTCTTCGGCAATGTGCGAAGGGAATGCCTTTTCCACCTGCACTGTTTTCTCAGTTATCCACTGCCATCTAGGTGCATCTAAAGCAGCTTGTGGATGTAAATGGAAATCGATGGTATTCATAATGACTTGGACATGTCCTTGAGGCTGCATATAGCCACCCATCACACCAAATGGACCAACAGGGTTATTATCTTTTGTTAAAAATCCAGGAATGATCGTATGGAATGTTTTCTTACCACCCTCAAGACAATTGTAGTGACTCGAATCAAGGACAAAATCATAGCCGCGGTTTTGTAAGGCAATACCAGTTCCTGGTACGACAATCCCTGAACCGAACCCTTTATAATTACTTTGTATAAACGAAACCATATTACCCTCTCCGTCTGCTGTTGCGAGATACACTGTTCCTCCTCGTGGTGGTGTGCCTGGAGCTGGTGTACATGCTTGACTTCCAATTAGCGCTTGACGCTGTTGTCCGTATGAAGTTCCTAATAACTCCTCAACAGTTACTCCCATATACTTAGGGTCTGTAATGTATTGTTTACCGCAAGCATACGCAAGTTTCATCGCTTCAATTTGTTTGTGGTATGTGTCTGTTGAATCTTTGGATTTAAATTCAAATCCTTGTAGTATATTTAAAGTCATAAGAGCTATAATGCCTTGTCCGTTTGGAGGGATTTCCCAAACATCATAACCGCGATAATTTACCTTAATAGGAGCAACCCATTCCGGTTTAAACATTGCTAAATCCTCTTTTGTTAGATAGCCTCCGTAAGACGCAGAAGATTCCGCGATCTGTTCTGCAATCGCCCCTCTGTAAAAGCTTTCACCTTCTGTTCTTGCGATTTCTTCTAATGTGTCAGCGTGATCAAGAGAAGACCATAATTCACCTACTTCTGGTGCTCTGCCTTTAGGCGCAAATGTTTCAAACCAAGCTGAGAATTCCTTACCTGTAAATTCAGATTTGAATTCTTCGTATGTCTTTTTCCAGACTCTTCCAAGAGTAGGGGAGATAGGAAAGCCGTTTGTTGCATACTCAATCGCCGGTTTCAACACTTCTAAAAGTGGTAACTGTCCGAAGCGCTTTGATAATTCTACCCATGCAGCAGGAGCGCCTGGGACGGTCACAGGTATCCATCCGTACTGTGGCATTTTTTCATGTCCAGATTCCTTCACTTTCTCAATCGAAATACTCATAGGTGCTGGTCCGCTTGAATTTAACCCATGTAATTTCCCCTTTGTCCAAACAAGAGCAAATGCATCTCCTCCAATTCCATTTGAAGTAGGTTCTACCACCGTAAGACAAGCAGCAGTTGCAATGGCAGCATCAATCGCATTTCCCCCTTTTTTTAAAATATCTAGCCCTGCTTGTGCAGCTAAAGGTTGAGAAGTGGCGACCATTCCATTTTTTGCATATACAACATTTCGTTTTGATGGATAAGGTGAGTAATGTGGATCTAACGCTAAATGTCTCATAAATATTCTCCCTTCTTATTTTAATTTGAACTTGTAAAATCATAAAAAAATAATTACAAACGAAATCCTTGCAGCTCTCGATGAGATAATAATTATAGAAATCTATTATTCTGACTTTTATTATAATTTAATTGAAATATATTTAACTTCCAAAATACTCTTCAATTCCATAGTGTCCACCTTCACGGCCTAGTCCACTCTGTTTAAATCCACCAAATGGTGCTTGAGACACTGAAGGGAGCCCGTGTACTAGAAACGACTCCTACTCAAGGGCATGAATAGAATCATGAATAATCTCAATCATTTGGTCAATTTCTGTTTTATTTATAATTAATGGAGGTGAGAACACAAGAGTATCTTGACCATCAAAAGTGACTGATCTGCAAATAAGTCCGCGCTTTGCAGCTTCTGAAACAATCATAGGAGCTACAGGTGTTGTAAACCTTTCCTGTGTATTTTGATTTTTTACAATTTCAATACCCCCCATTAAACCAAGCCCTCTTACCTCACCAACAATGCTCCTTTCATTTTGCAGCCATTTAAAACCTTTCAGCATTTCTAATCCCATTTTTTCTGCGTTCTCAATTAGATTTTCCTGTTCAATAAATTCAAGATTTTTTAATGCAACAGCACAGGCCATAGGGTGTCCACTATAGGTATAACCATGCAAGAGTGTACCAGTCGAAAGTTCAATGAACTCTTGATAAATTTCTTCTGTTAGCATAACGCCGCCTAGCTGAGCATAGCCGCTGGTAACTCCTTTGGCAAAGCACATCATATCAGGTACTACTCCGTAGTGTTCGATGCCAAAATATTTTCCTGTTCGGCCAAATCCGGTAATTACTTCATCAGTTATAAATAAAATCCCATACTCATCACATATTTTTCGGACTTCTTTAAAATAGTTTGCCGGAGCTACATGAACACCTCCTGCCCCTTGTACAGGCTCCGCGATAAAAGCGGCAATCGTTTCAGGACCCTCTGCTTTTATAACGTCACGCAGTGACTGAGATGAAAAGTTTCCCGCATAGCAGAAATCCGGCGATAATGAATTAGTAAAATCTCTAAAAGGCTTTAGACCGGTCGCACTAGTCGCTCCCATCGCTACTCCATGATACGATTTAGCTCTTGAAATGATCTTTTTCCGACTAGGTTGTCCTTTTAAGATCCAATAATGACGAGTAAGTTTATAAGCCGTATCATTAGCCTCTGAACCACCTGAAGTGAAGAAAGTTGCACTTAGGTCTCCTGGAGCGATTTGAGCGAGTTTAGCCGCTAGTCTAATAGCCGGCTCATTACTAAAAGTGGCAAAAGAAGAACTAAAAGCTAATTTTGACATTTGTTCCATCGCCACTCTGCCAATATCTTCTCTCCCATGACCAACATTCACATTCCAAAGAGAAGACATACCATCGATCACCCTCCTCCCACTCACATCATGAAGATGAATTCCTTTTCCTTCAGTAAAAATAAAATCTGGTCCTTGCTCTTGCTGTTGCTTAATAGGAGAAGTAGGATGGAAAAAATGCTTTTTATCCAATTCCGCTAATTCTTGCATTAAAGTCATATCTTTAATCATTAAGATGCAACACCTTTCGTTTTATGAAATAAATAAAGGAGAAACCATGTTCACGTTTTGCTGGAATGAATTTTTATCATGAGAATCCATTGATTACTAAACCCATTTTTGAAATCTAAATTTCTCTGGGGAATCTAAACATACAGAATTAAATCTTTCCTTAGAAGGTAGCTAATTAATTCCCAAGTACTTTTTAAAGACCAAAATTGGAAATAAATTAACAAGAAAAAAACTAAACCTTCATATTGTATATAAAGCGCTTTCATTTTTTTATAAAAACAAAATATCTAGTATTTAATTTTTATCGATATGATAGTTACGACTTAATCTAAAAAAGGGTAAAGTACCAATTTCGAAAAAGTATAAAGAGGGGCGATTATAAAGTTGAAAATATAAGTGTCTAGTTCAATTACGACTTTGTTCATTGAACTATCATGAAGTTTATTACATCAATTTTTTTATTCCTTTGATTCTTTAAAATACACTAAATATCATCATTTGGATCATGTAATTTAAAGAAGTTGAAACATGGTCCCCTTCCTTTAAGATCACTTCGTAAATATATAAGCAAGTTATGTGCCAACTTTTATATGCTGTTAGAATTAATAAATTCATTATTTTATTAATTCAAAACGAATCAAAAAGTAATAATATCGATTCAAAATGAATTATTAATTCATTTTGAATCGATATTGTATTTTTTCAAACGACGAACCACTGTAGCTTGACTTAATCCAAGAGATTTAGCCATTTCATAAGTTGTTTTTGATTGACGGGAAGCATTCACCAGCCAGTTTTTTTCTACCTCTTCTATAGCCTCTTGCAATGTCAATCCTTGATCCTTAAAAGTATTTAGAGCAGCCCACTCCAATTCCTTATCATTACGCTGCTTAAATTTGTATACAAATGGAAGATTTTCAGCATAGATTGTATTAGTAACTGAAGTGATTACTAGCCGTTCAATAAGATTCTCAAGCTCTCTGACATTTCCAGGCCATTCATATTCTAAACATGCATCAATTGTAGATGAATGAAAAAATTTATTTGTTTGATACTTTTCGTTAAACTTTGATAAAAAATATTCCATTAGTTGATGACTGTCCTCTTTCCTCTTCCTTAAAGGTGGAATGTTGATCGGAACCACATTTAACCTATAGAAAAGATCTTCCCGGAACTTTCCCTGTCTCACCATGCTTTCCAAGTCTTGATTAGTAGCGGCCACTAATCGGAAATCTACTTTTTTGGTACTTCCCCCACCAATTTTGGTTACATTTTTTTCTTGTAAGACTTTTAATAGCTTAACTTGAATTTCAAGAGGCAGTTCCCCAACTTCATCAAGAAACAATGTTCCCCTATGCGACAATTCTATCATTCCTATTTTCCCTTTAGGGTTTGCTCCTGTAAAAGCACCAGCTTCATATCCGAACATTTCAGACTCAAATAAACTTGCTGGTATAGCTCCACAATTGACTTCAATAAATGGTTCTTTTTTTCTCTCACTTCCATTATGTAAAGCCCTAGCAAAGACGGTTTTTCCAACTCCAGATTCCCCCAGAAGAACAACTGTTGCATCACTTTTAGACACTCGCTTTATAAGTTCCCAAACTTTCTGCATAGCTTTGCTTTTTATGACTACGTCCTTAATCTCCCTTTCCTTTTCTCGCAGTTCTTCAATTTCCGATTCGTAAAATCTCATTTTTGACCGTAACTGTTCATAGTCCTCTTTCAACTTTTGGATTTCTGTTATATCATGAGAAAAGCTAATGACTCTAACAATGTTTTTTTCATCATCAAAAATGGGGGTACCAGTAGCCATGATTACCTTTCCTGTTGCCGTTTTTTGCATTACTTGAACTTCCTTTTTTTCATTTAATACTCTGGCAGTAACAGATGGATAAAAGATATTTTTCTTTTCCAGTTCAAAAACCGACTTCCCTACCAAAGTTGATGAAACTTCACCGTATATCTCTTCACTATTTTTAATTGCTCTTAAAACGATTCCTTGTCCATCTGTCACGACAATATTTTCATTTGATGCATTTAATATTCCTTCTAACTCTATTTTCAATTCAAACTTCTCTGACATCTAATCACTTCTCTTTCTTTTGATTCACCTTAAAGATAACATAATATTCAGGCTTCTATTCACTATAAAATTGGTTCGTGTATTGTAAAATTCTTAAAAGATCGCATCTACCCTATTTTGCAATAGTGGTACCGCCTACGGCACCCCTATCACCCTATATTCCTCCTGAAAGACTTAAAACGTCCCCGAGGTTTGATTATACAGAAAAAAGAAGCTGTGAATGCCAAGAACGTATATTTGTATGTCACTGATAAAGGGAAATTTCTAAGTAAACACATAAAGATTATGATATTAATGAACTCACTTAGGCTGATAAAACATTGGTTTGAGCACAAAAGTTTTTTATGCTGCAGGCGCGTCTTTAAAAAAGTTTTGTGCCTCTTGACCTGTTGCCTCGCCATCTTCTTCTCCATCAGGAAAGGTTCGGGTACCTGCCGGATGGAGATGTAGCCGGCTTGGGCTGTTTTACGATTCGGATTCAAAAGGGAAAAGCACAAAAAAAGCAGCCATGAATGGCTGCTTACCTTGTTGCCTATTATTCTTTTATCTCTTCATCTTCTGACCTTCAGGCTTTCGGCTCGTTCGGTGTGGCGCCTAACCGCAAATGGTACAGGAACATATGGAATGTAGGCGAATGACTTACAGACTGTTGTTATCTGTCCATTTAATATTAAAGCGACACATACAGAATCACAGATAGATTTTCCCCCTGTCTGATCAGCCTGTCGTGCTGTCGACAAAAAAGCTTTCAAAAAAGAAATAATGTATATGCTCCGTAGAAAATTATGTTAAATGTTATTTAAAATTTCAATTACTTTAGTTGGCTCTACACGTTTTGTATAGTCAGAATCGACTTCTGCAAACACGATTTTACCTGACTGATCGATTACAAATGTAGCTGGTTTTGGAAGTTCCCAATCATTATTTCCATTATGACCTGCAACGTCTAATCCAGCGTCCTTATATATTTCAATTAAATAATCTGGCATTTTAAATATCAAATTAAATCTTTCAGCAACTTTATTGCCTTCATCACTAAGAACAATGAATTCAAGCTCATTTTTTTCCTTTGTGGATAAAGATGCATCCGGTGTCTCAGGACTAATGGCTATTAATGTTGCACCAGAGTCTTTGATGGAATCTAATTCTCTTTGATAGGCTTTTAATTCAAGGTTGCAGTAAGGGCACCAGCCACCTCGATAAAATGTCAGAATCACCGGTCCTTTCGAAAGCTCTTCAGTAATGGACACCGTTTTTCCTGTTGCGTCAAGAAGTTTAAAATCCGGTACTTTATCTCCCTCTTTTAGTCCCTGTGCAACTCCTGAATCTTCTAATTCTTTTGTTGCTTGCGCCATTAACTTCTGCTTTTCCTCAGGAGCCTTTTGTTTAAATGCTTCTTTATAAGCTTTAATATCTTCAATTAATGTAGTCATACTTATCCTTACCTCCTAATTCTTTATCAATTTAACCTTAACAAGAAATTTCTCTTTTTTCCTCTAATTTGCTTTTGTAATTAATTCATGTATGACATTTTTTCAACTTTCACCTTGATTTAATGACTCATTTTCTCCGATTCAATACATCAATATAAAGATCAAATGTTTATTCTATCCATCCTTTCTCCTAACACTTTGTCATCAGCTGCACATGTTCCTGACCAGATATTTATTGTTCTAATTACTATCAGTGCGGCAGCATTATGTTTTTCTTTTCGTTAGGAATTTCATTCTTTTGATGGGTCTAATATTGTCTTATAGGCAAATTTTCTTTGCTTTTCCTGCGTGAAGATTCATGAAATACTGAACCATTCAATGGATGAATGTTCTTTTTTTGAAGCAATTATTTCGTTTAAGGCTACTTTCATTAATGGGTGTGGCTTTTTTTAAATTAGTAATTCCATGCCGGTGGTTATTTATTGAGTATTCCGAATTTAAGCTGGATAATAATGATATAAAAGCTGCAGGAGGTACAAAATGGTTTCGGTAGGAGATAAAATAACATTTCAAGGTAAAGTACACGAAATACTACATATCTATAAAAGCGGTTATATGGAAGTAAAAGAAGGACAATACATGGTAAAACTTATACATATTTCAGAGATAAAATCAAACTAATTTAAGAAACTGTGGATGCTATGTGTCAATTTACTCCATGCAGCATTCCAAAGTTTTTAACATCGCAGTACCAAAATGGATCAAAGAAAACAATCTTGATAATCAATGGTTACAAAATGGTTGTAAACTTCCTAACCATCACATTGAAAAACTTTTAAATGATCCAATCTATATACCAGATGGGACAACTATGCGAATTGTTCTGAGTATTGTTAAGAAGCAAAATGCAACAGCTAAGTTAATTGATTTCTGGGATGTTTATATCTTTCTATGCCCCTTAACGAAAAGATGTTAAACAACTCTTTTTTGCAATATCTAAATATGAAATCAACTTACAGTAGATCTTAAAATATCTTTATTCTATTTGCCATAAACCACTTTTGATTATTGAAGACAGGCAGTTAAGAATTCACCTGCTATTTGATATCAGTTGCTTAATATGTTTTAAATATACGTTTAGAAAGTCTCAGGCTGTATAAATAGGCCGTCTCCTTCAAGCCATTCAGCTATAAAAACATCTTTGTAGTCAGTAATATTGTGAGTATGTAATTGTGATTTTAACCAAGATTCATTAAATCCCAAATCAATTACTTCATCCCATAAAACTTCACCGTCTCTTATTATAGTCACTGGTACTGAAACTGCTTTTGAAGTCATATTAAAATCTTCCTGAGTTGTTTTTTGATACTTTGATTTTTTTAAAATACTAATGGAACCATTAGCCTCTAAATAACAAAAGGCAACCTCACGAAGTGAGAAAGTTTCACTCTGACGGAGTAAACTTTGCAACTGGTTAATATTCATCTTATTTTTCCTTAATTCTTCCCGGTCTACAATTCCATTTTTAACTAGTACAGAGGGTTTACCTTCCACGACTCCCCTGAATGTAAGGGATTTTTGACTTAGATATTCAATCAAAAAAAGTAATCCTCCCCAAATGGTCATCGAATAAACAATAGAAAATACACCTATCTTATCATCGTATAAAGCATTTCCTAATAATTCTCCTAAAACAATAGCCGCGATAAAAGTAAAAGGAGAAATCTGATTAATGATTTTTTTCCCTACAAACATCACGATAATAAATAGGAAAAAAAATCCAACTACAAGTTCAATTGTTAAGTACATCATGTTCATTTATTTAAACCTCTCGTTTATCTTATAAGAACTATTTTAAGTCAAATATAAACTAATTTTTTACTGTTCCTCGAAGGAGAATTTATTGGGATATGATCACCAAGTAAAGAAATTACCTTACGACCCTTTCAAGATATACCAATAAAAGGAATAAGAGGATAGGAACAACAAAGATGTCAAACCAAACCTCCCACCATTCTAAATGAAAGAAGCCATACGGCTCAGGAAGCAGAGTTGCCTATTCATACACGATTATCATTATTGTCCAAAGTGCCATATATTTACCTTCTTTAATGAAAATCGCTTCAAAAGGATACCAATTTAAAAATGATAGTGACGGGCGGAATCAATAAAGAATGATAAATAAGCCCTAACCAATCCACTCCTTTTTATCAAAATACCAGTACTACTAAACAGAAAGCTACTATTTGGACATTTACGATATCTTTTCAAGGATTTAATTATTGAATACAAGCTAAATGGATTTACCATTTCATTAAAACTTCATTATAACTAGCTCAAGGACTTAATGTCATTTAGGTACTATTCATTAAGTTTATAGTAATATTTTTGATTGAAAAGAGAGTTAGACAAAAGATAAATAATGATGTATATAGGAATAGAGTATGAGAAACTCCAGTTTAATGGATGGTATATTTTCATCCACCAAAGAAGTGGTTCACCTATATATGCAGTTGCAAACCCAAAAATAATAGCTTTAATAGCTGGTGAAACTGTAGGTTTGTATTGAATCAAACTCATAACAACAACTGGCATTAGAGCTAAATCATAAGGCAAATAAGCAATTGGAGAAGGCACAACTTCAAACCGATAAGACCACAAACCCAAATGAACCCCCATAGAATCAAGGATGATAGAAATAGTCATTACAAAAAAACCCGATGCAAGTAATCGGTACCTGCTTCTTTTATTATGGTAGAAGCACCAAAATATCCATGTGCCTACTGTAAGCAATACCCCAAACCACCAGCGCCAAGTAAAAACCACTTCTGCTTTCCATAATTCAGTACCTTGATTAATCAGATCTGAAAGTTTATACATTAATTGATCGGTTTTTTCAATAATTGTCAATGTCAGACCGTCCACCTTCTTTAACATTCATTTAAGAGAATTGGTATTTGCAACCAATTCTCTTAAGCCTTTTTTATAAATTAGGATTGAGTGGTGTTCCGTGGATGTAACCGGGTGCAGGTTTTAATTCCGGTGACTGACCTGCAGGCTGTGGATTTTCAACATAAGTGAATTCGCCTTTTCCATCAATAGATGGACCGCTTGCCCATCGGCCAAGTTTACTCTCGGTTCCTCTGGAGCAATTCAGGAATTGTTGGGATACGTCATGCAGTTCGTATTCCTTGTTAAAAGTAGAAGGCACAACAAAACCTTCTTTTTGCTGCAGCTCTTCAAAGGCAGCTGCCCATTGGTTTTGATGCATCGTGTCTCTTGCGATTAAAAATGAGAGTATGTCCCTAACACCAGGGTCATCTGTCATTTCATATAACCGGCACACCTGAAGCCTTCCTTGCGTTTCTGGAGTTAGGTTTGCTCTGAAGTCAGCAAGCAGATTTCCACTAGCAATGGTATATCGAGCAGACCATGGATACCCGACACTGTCATTGGGACTTGCTCCCAGACCATTCACAATAGCATGCTGTGGATTCATTTCCCCCATGATGCTTTTTATCACTGGGTCTTTGGCTGCTTCTTCCTGCTCTTCTACAGGTGCTTTGTCCAGAAGTTGAGCAATCATAGTCAAGCCTCTCAACATGTGCTATTTCCTCAGTCCCAATATCCAAAAGCATATCCCTTTATTTTTATTCTCCCCTGCAGTTCCATCCCTGAAAAAGGTATTGCATCATGACGGAAATCTCACCATATTGGCCGCCGAGCACTTCCTGCAGTTTTTTTGCATAAACAGGATCCGGTCTATCTGGTTTTGCGCGGAATTTGTAACTCCTTAACATGAGAGAACATAATAAAGCTCTCCTTTCGACATTAAGGTTAATTTCTGTATAAAGCATGAAAAGTATCCATTCATTTGCAACTTAAATCTCTTAGAATATTTTAGATGTAATTTACAAAGTAATATCTAGTAGTGTGTCAAAACTTTTTAACAACTATATTTTTACTCTTATCTCCTTTTCCTCCCTATATCTATCACTATCAAATCCGTTCGATAATGAAAAAACGAAGCCGGAGAGAGGATCGACCACAAAAATTTCAGCATCATGATGCTGGAATTAAATATGTATACCATTTGTATAACTTCCGTTTAATTTTTTTATAAATTTAAGGATTCATTTCCCATCGATTTGGGTACTACTCTTATATATCAACTTTTAGGAGGAATGCAAAATGGCTAACGAAAATGTGAACAATGTAGACGAGAAAGTAGCAAATATGGACTCTGAAAAAAAAGATCAAGTGTTACAGGACTTTGAGAAATTTAAGGAATATTTGTCAGACAAGGTCAATAAAGGTGAAAAACTTGGATTGGGTGAGGAACAACTAGCAAAAGCGGCTGAAAAAGTAGCCGGATATCTCGCTGAACATGAACAGCCAAGAAACTCCGAAGAAAAACTCCTTCAAGAATTGTGGAAGGTCGGAGATAAAGATGAACAGCATGCGCTCGCTCATCTGCTTGTACGGCTAGTAAGATAATAAAAATTCAGAAAGAGCACCGGGAATGTCTGTAACGGGTTCTCTTTTGGAGTACAAGAAGTTAAAAAACAGAGAGAAGCGCATATAAAATAGCAATCGAAAAAGCACTGCAAATCGCAGTGCTTTTAACATTTTTTATTGAATTCAATTAGACAGAGCTTTCTTACACGATCGCACCTGCTTATAGAATAAGAGATTTGAAAATCATTTCCAACCTTCAACGTTTGAAAATGACTCATAATCACACCCAGTATAATATTCAAACTCTTTTCCAGTTCTTCTTCTATATGCATCCGATGCTAACGAAAGCAATGATTCAAATGAGTCATCATTTGGCATATTTTTAGGTTCACTGAGGGTTGACTCGAAAAATTCCTTTCCTTTAGCAACCACCGAACATCTAAAATATAAGAATAAATCTGCAGAGAAGTAGTTTTTTTCTTCACCATATGAATATTCCCCTATGTTTTTTGCGTGTTCTTTTGTATCTAATAAATATAGTTTGTAAGCCACGGCTTCTTCAAATTGCTTTATGTCTCTTACACTCATTTTTGCCAGTTCATTAATCGAAGGTTCTATAATGTCTTCATCACATTCAGCATTAAAATTAAGAAGGGAAATAATTGACCAAAACGATTCATCTTTCATCATCTTTTTCGGTTTCTGAATTGTATTGAATTCTTCTATATCCCTTTCCGCTTCTTCCCTAATTTCTCTTTCGAAGTTTTCTCTATCATTTTCCCAACGCCATTCTAAAAAAACTTCTATACCATCTGAAGTATCCCACTTTTCACCGAAAGAATTACATTTTATTTTTCTTTCCTTTTTAGTCAGAGGAATATTTCCAATGTAAACAAGATCTTTAGGAACCTTGCCATCAACCCATACTAATGCACGATCATTATCGTAAAAAAATCGGTTTTGAATAAGAATTTCTCCTAATATTTTATTTTCAATTGATGGAATTTCTGTTCCTTTATAAGGTGTAGTAGCTAAAAGGTATGAATAATCATTTTTATCAAGGATTCTTATTGCTCCGTATTCACCATTTGGCAAATTTACGGCATAAACATCTCCAATAGTTACAATTTTTTTTATTTCACTTATTTGATTATCCATTTTGATTGCCCCTTGAAATCCTAAAAGAAGTATTTTGATAAAGTTCTATATTACATATTAACTGTCCATCTTCACCTGCTACATATGTTGAATAAGGTCCGATACTTTTAATCTTATATTCTATTTAGCCTTCCTCTAATCCTTTTTCGACAAAATTGGTAAGTCAGTTAACAAATGAATTAGCATATCAAAACGCAGCGTGATAGAAATTATTGTCATCTTGCTAAAACCTATGATAATTAGGGTGATAATTCGAACATAAAACACAGTAAACGTTAATATACCAACAAAAATCAGCTAGCTAATTGCATTGCTTTTTTCTGATTTGTTCTCTAAAAGAGTACCCAATTTTTATCACTTTAGTGATCCATCATATTCTCCCATTCTTTTTTACGCGCTCAGTGCGAATAGTCATAAGGCTCTTTTTATCATTCTTGATGTTTTCTAGGTATTTAACCAGATACGTTTCTGTAATTCTTACAGGTACATATCCTAATCGCTCGCGAATAATATTTTCCACAACAAACATTTTTTTAGTCAGATAGATATAATTTCTGCCTGTTTCCTTTTCTATTTCTTTGAATTGATTTGTATCTTCCTCTTCTCCTGCGCGATGGAACGTTTTCATATGGTGATACATATCACTTCTTTCTTTCCTGATGAACTTTAATAAATACAGAAGCTCATACGTTGAAAAGTCCATCAATTCTACAGTTCTCTTATCCATATAATGATCGGCTACAAATTCACGCGTTCGCACCTCTAGCCTTTCATTGTTCTGCATGGCCTTATTTGAATTCACTCTCATGTCACAGAACCCGCAGAAGTACTGAAATTCATTCATTTTTTTAATGTCACTTCCGCAGTACGGACATGTTTTCTTTGTCATATATGCTCTCCTCCTAAAGGGATTTGGGATTTGGAATTTGGAATTTGGATTAAGCTTCGGCAGCAAGATTTTAGTTACAGGCGCGATGCCCGTTAGAATTAATCATTGAAAAACAGTTGTTTTTTCTTCCTCTCGTCCAACTTTATTAAATTCTCAAGCTAAAAACTCTTTTAAAACAAAGGGGCAGCGCCCCTTTGTCTATCTTAAAGGTAGCCTTTTTCTTTCAAGCTTAAATGGTTCCCTTTGTGGGTGACGATAATGTGGTCAAGGAGCTGAATGCAGAGCGTCTTTCCTGCTTCAGCAATTCTCCTCGTAACCTCAATATCCTCTATACTTGGTGTTGGGTCGCCTGAGGGGTGCTGGTGACTGACGATAATAGAGGCCGCGTTGTTTAAAATAGCTGTATTGAATTTTATAGATTAACATTTGCCTATTTTCATTCTTCTCCCCTATTAACGAACGTACATTCGTGTATAATAAGATTAATATTTATTATTACTGGAGGGATTTTTTATGAACTCGATTGATTTAATAATCTTGAACTTTAATGAAGTTAGAAGACGAAGCATAAAAGTTTGGTCATCAATTCCAGACGAACAACTCTACTGGAAGCCTGATGAAAAAGCTATGAACTGTATTGAAATGGTCAGACACGTACTTGAAAGCGAACATTATTATCACCTGGCAATTAGAAACAAGGGAAGTTTGCCCGTTTTTGAATCTCCTTTTGAGAATAAGGCTTTCACTTCTATTAAAGCCGAACTAGAATTTGCAGAGCCATATCGAAAGCAGTTCATAGATACTGTTATGTCTTTTTCTGAAGAAGATTTAGAAAGGATAAAGATTGATCGTTCTGATTCTGGATACATTAGAAGTTTGGGAGATATGTTGTTACGAATTGCCTATCACGAATCTGTTCATACCGGTCAATTATTGGATTATTTAAGAACAGCAGGAATTCCAAGGATTCGTGTGTGGGATTAAGAAATTAAATGGACCAATCACATTAAGTTATAGAGAGGTTCGCTTAATCAATATACAAAAGGTCAATATTCTTCAGGGAAACTTTTTGCATGCCTAGTCGTATATAGACTAGGCAAATATTAGTGCATATGTAAACAATTGGCTGGGTTAAAGATTCAATGCGGTGTTTTTTATTTAAGGGAATAAACTGCAATAAGGTCTGTACGCTGTATCCGGACTATGTCATTAAATCTGTTAACAACTCTTATTTCATCCGTTTCTTCATTCCAGTGATGAACGTTACCGATAAAATGCATGATATGACCGCCTTGCAGATAAATAAACGACACCTCATGATGAAACTCCATTGATTCACTGATTAAAAATTGAATGCTTTTTCGTTTCTCATTAGGTATCATGATCAAGGTATTCCCTTCTTTCTAATCGTTTTATTAATCATTATACGAATGTTTGTTCTTATTTTCAATCATCTTTTTAGGCAATGAAGAATCAATTTGTCCGTGGGAACTATCTCTTTGAATTTAAAAGACAGGCTCGTATGCCTGTTTCAAAAGAGAAGGAAAAACCTATGTTTTTTCAACCATGCGTGCAGGTGGCACCATTTAATTAATCATTCATCCTCATACTGAATCTTCCCAAATTTCTCCCAGAATATAATCAGAAGCTTTTTGAGCCTGTGAAGCAGCCTTCAGAACTAAACGATTTTCTTTCTTTAAAACCCTAAGCCAGGAATCAATATAGCTCGCACTGTTATCTATCGTACTGTTGTCAATCCCAGCTGCACCGCACAGCATGGCCACGCCCATTTCAGCCACTAATTCTTCTTTTGAATAGACCTCAACTCCAAACGCAGTGCCTTTTATCGTGATGCCTGAACGTGCCAGGCGGCTGGATCAAGACCTAAAGTGTAAAAAGTCATAAAAAATAGAGGTTGATACATATTAGTCATGACTAATATGTATCAACCTCTTACTTCTTGTTCAACAAACGCGCCCTTTAGTTGAAGAACATTGTGTAAGTAAAATAAATACCTACTTATAAAATGGGACTAACTTTGTAGTAATCACACGAGTTTAAGAAAATAATGATCTATCTAATTAACTATTTCCAATTGGACTCCTGCAAATTCCCATTGGAATTCCCTTTTGATTAATACTTTTCTTTAGGTTTACTAAAGGTGACCCTTGATAAACTTGTTGAATGATGGTTTCTATCTTTACTCTTTCTTGTTGAGTAATATTTTTTTTCGTAAGCATTTTATTAAACCATTGACTGATTTCCATAGGTGAAATATTTCCAGCGATTGAAGAAAGACGATCAAACCCCTGTAATACTTTTTCCTCTAATTCCACTTCTCCACCAGCATAAAAATGAAAGTTGCTTCTGCTAATATCGTTTTTTAGTAGTCCAACTTTTTCTTTATTGCCAGCTTCTTTTAATCCAACTACTAATTCTATCTTACTTAACTGAATAATACTGTTTACTGATAAATTAAATCCAGTTCTTTTTGGATTGTTATATAAGATAGTAGGCTTATTACTAAGATTAATAATGGTTTTTGTATAAACTAATGCCTCTTCTTGTGTCGGTAGAACATACGGTGGATACCCAAGCAAAATACCTGATATTTTTGTAGTACGAACCTTTTTAGCTAATTCTTCTGCCTCTTTCTGTCTAATAGATGACACCCCAAATAAAATTTCCATATTATTAATAAGTTCTTCTTCCAATACTAAACTGTTTATTATTTCAATTTTCTCTTTAAGGTTCAGAGTATGCTGCTCACCAGTAGATCCAGAGACAAGAACAGACTTTACTCCTTGTTTATACAAATCTCTTATATGATCTATTGTCCCCTGAATATTTACAGATTCGTCTTCAAAAAATGCAGTTGGCACAGCAATATGAAATGTTTCTTTTAGCATAATGTTATCTCCTTTGTCCTTTTTTATCTCTACTTCAACTTACCTGCACTGTTTCTGGAAGATCGTTTCAAAGACCTTATTAAAGTAAAGCACCCGTCAGGTTTCTTCACAATCTTTGAACATGCAATTAGTTTTTCTCTGATACAAACCCTTTTTTTGAAACGGGAGCATTTTTGCCTAATATAACAGAAAAGACAACAATCACTGCTATTACAAGAGTGAAAAATGTGATGGATTCATCTAGAAATACTGTTGCAAATAGAATCATCAAAAATGGTTGTAAGTATTGAAGCTGACTCACTCTTGCTATTCCCCCCATAGCCATTCCGCTATACCAAGCAACATATGCTAGAAATTGACTAACAACTGCGAGATAAATAAAACTAACCCAAGCTTGTATTGGGGCATGGAGCATTTCAGTTGTAAGGTTTAACCCAACTGGAATAATGAAAAATGGAGCACCGATCATAATTGCCCAAGCAATCACTTGCCAGCTACCTAATTCTTTCGATAATCTCCCACCTTCTGCGTAACTAAGTCCAAGTATAATCACTGCTGCTAGTAAAGCTAAATCGGCAAATTGTAATTGACCGAATCCAAGATGAAGTGCATACATAATAACAGCTAATGAGCCGATTATACTTGAAATCCAGAATTTGAGAGATGGGATTTCACCTGCTCTAGACATAGCAAATCCGGCTGTTGCTAATGGTAACAGAGCTACTTCCACAGCTCCATGAGACACAGGCAAGGATTCCATTGCCCAAGAAGTGAGAAGAGGAAATCCTAAAACTGCACCAACAGCAACAATAAATAGACTTTTGAATTGGCGAGGAGAAGGTAGTTTTTCTTTTCGAACAATCAATACAACAGCTACTAAAATAGCAGCAACAACTGTTCTTCCTAAACCGACGACCGTGGTCCCAAAATACTCTACTGCAATACTTGTAGAAGGGAGCGTTAAGCTAAAACAAACAACACCTACTAATCCCAACAATAATCCAAATTTCTCTCTGGTTTCTCTCTGCATCTTATCCTACCTACCTTTTTACTTCGTATTATATCTGTACCATTTTCTGCTTTTCTTATGAAACAGTTCTGATATAATTAACATATTAATAGGTACACACAATAAAAATAAACCATTTTTTTACCCATCTGTACCGGTACAGATGAAGGAGGATAAATGTATGAGCTCAAAATATATCGAGATAATGGAAGAAATTAAGCTTCAGCTAGCAGATGGGACTCTTATTGCAGGGAGTAAACTCCCTTCTGTTCGTCAGCTATCTGAGCATTTTTCATGTAGCAAAAATACGGTTATTAAAGCATACGAAGAACTAGAAAAAGAGCATTTAATTTATTCTGTTCCTAAAAGTGGATACTTTGTTTTGAATGAATTTCAAAATGCGACGAATGAAAATGACGCGATTGATTTCTTGTCTGCTGGTCCAGATAAAAACGTTATGCCTTATGTTGAATTTCAACATTGTATGAATCAAGCAATTGAACAATATAAAGAAGAGCTTTTTTCATACTCTGATCAACAAGGGCTTTACTCATTACGAGTACAGTTAGTGAAATATTTGCAGAATCTACAGGTGTTCACTCAACCTGAAAGAGTAGTCGTTGTTTCTGGCTCTCAGCAAGCCCTTAATTTATTAGTTTCTATGCCGTTTCCAAATGGAAAAAACAATATTCTAATTGAGCAGCCTACTTATTTCGGATTCATTGAGTCCATCAATCTACAACAAGCTACTACTTTTGGAATTGAGTTATCGATGGCAGGCATTGACCTTGATCGCCTGGAATATATTTTTCGAAATAATGATATAAAATTTTTCTATATTATCCCGAGATTTCACAATCCTCTTGGACATTGTTACACGAATAGTGAAAAGAAAAAAATCGTTGAGTTAGCTGAAAAATACGATGTATATATAGTGGAAGATGATTTTCTAGGAGACCTTGACCCAAATGCAAAATCAGATCCTTTATTTTCTTTTAATCCTTCCGGGAGAGTGATTTATATTAAAAGCTTTTCGAAAATTTTCCTCCCAGGTTTAAGAATTGCTACAGTCGTTCTTCCTACATTAATGATTAACAATTTTTTACGATATAAATTTAGTTCGGATTTTAATAGTTCAGCACTTTCTCAAGGTGTACTAGAAATCTATCTAAAAAGTGGTATGTTTAATAGCCATCTCAAAAAAATAAAAAAGGTATACCATACTAGAATGCAAATCCTTCAAGAAGCCTGTGAATTATTGCTGCCGGCTAATACTCATTTTTCTAAACCGACTTCAGGATTTTATCTATCCATCAGTTTGCCTGAGAATGTGACAGCAAAACAGGTTGTTCATATGCTAAACGAGCAGCATATATATGTTGATGATGCCTCTAGAATGTTTCTGCCAGAATATAAAAAGGAAAATCTCCTTCGATTAAGCATCTCTCAAGTGAACGAGAGGCAAATTAAACTAGGGGTAGAGCGATTGGCTCACTGTATTGCTTTAATTGACAGTAGAAAAAATCATATTACTCCAAATAACTTTTTACTCTTTTAGTATGGGTAAGTTTGCATAGAGGGTAGTATTTGGATTATGTGGATTTCCAACATTAAGAAAATACAATCAAAACGGTTGTTCATGTGACTTAGAATTTAAGCAATCAATTGAGACATATTCTTTCCCAAAATCTACAAAATTTTTAATAAAATAAAACCCTCTCAAAACGATGATTTTTGAGAGGGTTCTTCAATTAACTTGCCTCCGAAGTATTGAAAACTGCTCCGTTAGTACCTTCTTGAATTAACGGGCAGTTAAGTACATTTCATCACAATCTTCTCTTTAAAATTTAAGCCAAATACCCAATTTTCCTTTTTATGTTATTCAACAATCTGGCCCTTATCTACAGTATCAGCCCAATAAGGTTGAAAAGATGCACCTTTTATCGTTGATTACATGAAGTCATAGATAGGCCTTTTAAGGGCTTGACTTGAGCCCTCTATTGGTACCTTAAGGCTGAAGCAGTTTTCCATCAGGCAACGAGCCTATCTATCATACCTACCGCGCTTTCGCTTACTGTCCTTGAAGTTTAGTCTGGAAGAAGTACATTTCCACACTAAACTTCAAGGTTGTTTCTTTCTCCTATTATTTAAGTCCATTTTTCCATACCTTTGAATACGTTGAATACTATAAAAAATCTGGTCATTTTTGTATCATTACATACGTCGAATACGGTAGAAAAACATACTAACCTAAAAGGTTTCCTTTCCATCAAGGAAACCCTGGCTAGTTCACCTAAAAAATTTACTGAAATGTCTGTTAAATACTTGATACAATCTGTTCAGCCGCCTGTCTCGCGCCAGAAATATTCCTGGCGATCGGTCCAATTTGAAGCTCTGCTAATGCACCTGTTACGTACAGACCCTCACCCCATTTAAGATAGTCCGTTACTATCGGATAACCGCAATCTGCACATTTCAGCTGTTCTCTTTTTATTAAGGGTATAATCCATTCACTTCCAGGGAGTGTCGGGTTAAAACCTGTTGCAAGTACAACAGACTGAGTAAAAATCTCCTTACCATCTTTAGTGATTAATACGATTCCTTCATCAATTTTCTTAAATGTAGTAATTTCGTCATCTACCCAGTCAAGAAGTCCACGTCTTTTCAAATGATGAAGTTTCATATGAAGGTCTTGAGTAATTGAGCCTCGATGTCTTGCTTCAATAATTTTTTTACGTCGGCTTGCATAATTTGGATCAGCTCTAAATGAACGTTGCTTCTTCGGGCCAAGCCAGCCTGGATCACTGTCAAACAATTTGATTCTAAATGGATGTCTTTTCACCACCTTAACGTCCCCAGGAAAAGCAGTTGCCATTTTATTCGCTAGATGAGCAGCTGTCATTCCTCCCCCCACAATTACAATTGGACCAGATAATGCTTCAATATTAAAATCATTCTCAAATACGTGATGGATATGAGATGAACCCTCTTTTAGCCTTATAGCCCAGTCGGGCCAATGCGGCTGCTCCCCAATTCCAATCGCAATGACAATATTTTTAGTCGTAATCATGTTTCCACTTCCGTAATCGACTTTCCACTCATCATCTGTTTTTTGAACCTCTTTAACACGCCCTTGAATCCAGCATTCTTTCATATTAAGGTCTTTAAATAAATGGTCACAATGCTGCTTAAATATAGACAATGATGGTCTTTTAAACCTTCCATAAAACGATTCACCGTGCATCTGTTTTGCAAACCGTTCGAGGCCAAACGGATTTACTTCAATATGGTGAACGGATGGAGATCTCAAAAAAGGCATTGATATCGCTTGGGTACACCTTTCCCAGTTTTCAAGGGGACCAGAGTTGGGATCTATGATGCGCAGCTTATCAAATGTCGTTTTATAGCTCTGCAGTAGAAAGGTTGCCATTGTAACGCCTTGAACGCCACCTCCAATAATTGTCCATTCATACATAAAAATTCACTCCAATCAAAAAAATCCCAAATATCTTTTACTTTCTCACTGAAATTCCCTGTGTATGGCTAAGGGAATTTTCCTACTATGGTAAATAGGTGATTATTCAACAGTTTAAAATACACCCACTTCTTATACATTTTTACCAACTGGCTTTTTTAACGCCCGGTATCTGCCCCTTGTGTGCATATTCACGAAATGCAATTCTTGAAAGTTGAAACTTCCTTAAATAGCCTCTTGGTCTGCCTGTCACTTCACATCTGTTCTTTAAACGAGTTGGTGACGAGTCTCTTGGAAGTTTTCTTAATCCTTCATAATCACCTTTTTCTTTTAATTCAATTCGAAGTTCTCGATATTTTTCCACCATTTCCTGACGCTTTTTTTCTTTTGCCACTTTTGATTTTTTTGCCATAAGTCCACCCTCTTAGTTAATGTTTTATTCATATTATTAAATCGTAATGATTACTATTTAAATACAATACTTATTCTAATACAAATAGAGCATTCCATAAAAGTTCTCTTTTCTGAATTGAGATATAAAGACATCAATTTAGGCTTTAAGAGACAAATAGAAATAATCTCATATTAGGTTTTAATTCATCCTGTAATTTATCTGTATAATCAAGCCATCTGCATCGCTCAATCTTCATGTCGAGTCGGCTGTTAATTTCATCCTCAATTTCTTTCATTAGTTCGTACATTTCATCTGCTGACATATGAAAATGAGTGGCTGCTTGATGATAAGGCGACTTCTCCACAAGAAGATTTAAAAACTCCTCCTTTGTTTCACATTGTGATGCCAGCCTGTCTTCCATACTTTCAATGTATTGATAAACGCTCTTTTTCTGAATCGGAAGACCTGAAATAATATCCCGAACAAAAATATTCATTAATTTTTCTTTCAATACTGGACCCTCCTAAATACTCCATGCTATAAAACGTAATTATTACGATTTAAAGTATACTATACAATTTATAAAGAATTAAAGCAAAATAATCATTCAATTGTCCTTACCTCATATTATTGGCACTTTTTCTAGTTCTCTGTAAAACTCAAGCAGTGTATGTATTCTTTTAAGGTCTTGCTTGACCTTAAAACTTTTCTTTTATAAAGACTTTCTCTTCATATGGCTTGCACTTGGCTTCTCCTTTTGCTATATCCAGGCCAAAGGCTCGATTCACTTTCCATCACTGCCCTTCTTTTAGCCCCCCAAAAAAATAGGTCAACCAGAAAAGTCTGATTGACTTTATGATACGATCGTCATCCGTAAGTCGAATAACGGATTTATCTCTCAATAGTCTCCTGTCTTATTTTCCATTTCTTCTACTTCAACCCAGCTTCCATATTCATTTTTTTCTAATTCTACAGATCTATAATAACTTCCAATCCCATCTTCATAGCAATGACCTGGCTTATCCCCTTCTGCTCCATCCCAATTATATCCCATTGAATAACAAGCATTTCTTTTTTCTTCATCTGCATAATATTCTGCTCTTTCTTGGGCTTCCCTTTGTGCAGCAGCCTCATCTGCAGCAATTTGTTCAGCTAACTTCTTGTCGTATTCTTCTTTAGATAACCTTTTGTTGTGTTCTGCTTCGACATGGCTTTTTGCTCTTAAAACGGGTTTCTCAGACTCTGAATTATTAGTAGATCCATAATTATCTGCTGGCAGAGGTTTTTCTGAATCTGGAACACACATGCCTAATGAAGAGTCCCAATAAAAATCAGCTTGCTCGGTGCATTTCGATATTTGATTTGATTGGTAATCACTGTCGCTGGATGACTCAGACAGAATAATGACTAGATAAAAACCTCCTCCTATAATTACAGTTAAGAACAATATTTTTTTGAGCAGTTTAATAGCTAAACTATTTCTTAACTCTTTTGCTTCTTCTTTTAATCCACTTGCTAAAACAGGTATAAGGAATGTTAGTATTAGAATAAAAACTATAAAAACTATGATTTTCATTATTTTTCTCCCTGATTAATGCATTTTACCTATACTTTAATATAAAAAACATTCTGGGAATAGACTTAATTTACCACATAGGCTAATAAATCATCCTGACTCTATATACATACAGATAATAACCTGATAACTTCACTAAGAATAATAAAAGAAGTGATTATTCTTAGGAGCATCGCTAGTCTTCCTATTATTTATTGGATATCTTTTTAAACCAGCATTTGTAATAAATAGTGTTGATTAGATCTCAAATGAATATTTTCGTATTGGATATGGATACACTTTGAGGAACTTTAGGTTAATAAAGAGTATTTCAAAAGAAGGAGAACCTTAATGATCAGTGTGAGGACAAAGGCACAAAGAAAAGATTCATATTTTTTATTTTTCTCTATTTCTAATCTTTTTATGTAATGGTAAAATTAGTTGTTTTGTAAAGATTTATAACTAGGAGGAAAGATGGAATGGCAGATTTACTAGCGTTGCTGTTTATATTGGGAGCCGTAGTTCTTTTTGTAACAGCAATCGTTTTTCTGATTAAAAAAAGATTCAAGAAAGCTTTTATGTTTGTTGGTCTAATGTTTTTGTCGTTTATTCTTTTTATTACATCCGTTATGTTTACCGATACAGAGACGGTTGCAGATGAAACAACAGAAGAAACTGAGTCTATTGAGTTAAAGGCGAAAGTGGATAAAGCCTCATTCAACAAGGCAGCTAACACAGTTTCTGCAGTCATTACCACAAACCTTCCGGAAGGGACGCTTGCTAGGCTGCACCTTCAGTCTGAAAAACAAAATGCTGCAGGAGATGGGGTAACACTTCTACTGGACCATGAAACAAAAGTAAAAGATGGAAAATTCATTGTGACGGAAGTTCCTCTTCAATATGATGACGTTCCACAGGAAAATACAACTTATACTTTTTCTATGGACATTCAGGTTGGCGGTGGGATAAATGAAGAAAAAAACATCCAAAATCTTTACTGGAATACATCTCTGAGCGAATACGACGACTATCATAATGTTAGTCTTGATGATGCGGACAGCGTTATTGTTAAAGAGAGATTTACACCAGATGAGGTAAAGAAATTGACAGCAGAACGGGATCGCATTGAGAAGGAAAAGGAAGCTCAAGAGCTAAAAGCTAAGAAAGACAGTGCATCTGAGGTTCGTTACGGAGAGCTTAAAAAGAATCCGGAAGCTTTTACAGGAGAGTTTGTAAAATTCCAGGGAGAAATCCTTCAGATCATCGAAGACGGAACACAGGCCGACATCCGCCTTGCTGTCACTAAAGACTCCTACGGCTATGACTTTAATGATGTTGTGTATGTAACGTATCAGGGAACGACCACTTATATTGAAGAAGACGTAATTACCGTCTACGGGACGATACTAGGCAGCCATACCTATGAATCAACTGCCGGCCATACCATTACATTACCGTTGATGGAAGCAGAAATATTTGAGTAGAAATATCATATAAAGAAATATTGCAATTAAAGCTTTTAAAGTGTCTCCATAGAAGGTAAACATTCTCTAATGCTGACTCAGCAGGATAGAAATCTGATTTTAAATGAGGTAGCCAAAAGGCTGCCTCTTTTATTAAAACAATCATTTAATAATCTATCATTAGAAAGGTCAAAATACTTTCTGATTAATTTGTGAGACTGCTTCCCTTCTAATTCAATCATTTTCTAAGGTTTTATTGTAAATGTTTAAACAAACTATTTAACAGGTATATATACCTGTTGAAATTAGATGATAAATATAGTTATAAAAAGGGGATTTCATCATGTTCAATACTTCAACAATGAATCAATACTTCAACAATGAATATTAGCACTCAAATATTAGACGATACATCTGTTTTAGCTGCACTAGAGTCACATTTAGCTATGATAGAATTTAATTTAAATAGAAAAGTAATTTGGGTAAATGGAAATTTTGCAAAGACTTTGGGATATACCGTTAGTGAAATGAAGAATATGAAACATAAACAATTTTGTACGCTAGAGCTTACAAACAGCAAAGAATATGAAGAATTATGGAGTAATCTCGAAAAGGGAAAAAAGTTTCAAGAAAAGATTCAAAGGGTTGGAAAAGCAGGAAATACACTTTGGCTGGAAGCTACCTATATTCCTATATTGAATGAAAAAGAGAAAGTAGATGCTGTTCTTAAAATCGCAACAGATATCACAGAACGCGAAAATGATACTGCAAGAATTATTTCTCGCTTAAAAGAAATGCCTATAGAACTAGTAAATATCATTTCCAACAATTCCAAAGAGAAAATACAAGCAGTAGAATCACTCAAAAAACAAACAAATTTAATGAATATAATCAAATGAATACTTATGGATTTTTTAGATGTTTTCGCAAATCAGGATATGTAAGGACACTCACAAGAAAATAATATATTCCTAAAATCACAAGAGAATCAATTATTTTCTCCGGAGAATTGTTAAAGGTATTCCATATCAACGAACCAAGTATCCAAGATAGCGGAAAAATCAGAAAATAAGACCTGAATTTATTTAACATTAATCTTTAAACCACTCCTATAAAATTTTTACTTTATTTTTGCAGATAAGCTCCGTTAACTTAACAACCACGGAACATTCATTTGAAATTCAAACTGAATTACTGGTCTAGGAAATGTACTTGGGACTAATGCTAAATCTTTATTGAACCCTATCTCCATATCATTACGACATAGAGTTAAGAACTCTTCAGTCTCCTCAGATGGTTTCCATAATTCTGGACCATCAATTATCCTGCCAACAATGTGATAAAAGCCTCCATATAGATGTGTTCCATCTTCGTTATTAATACATTCATAGACCTCACCTTCTTTACGTGGGTCAATACCGAATAAATTAAAGGTGTTCATAATATCTTTTGGGAAGGAATCACAAGCTAGTACGTAATTAAAACAATAATCACAGCCACAATCTTCAGTGATTAAATGATATTTTTGATAAAATTCTTTTGTCTTTATAACATCAATTTCAATTAACCAAGAACCCACCTTTATTTATCACGATCCCTTTCTATTCCAACTAATCGATGTTTTACTTCACAATTCCTTTTTTCACTATACTGCCCTTAATCTAAATACCAATTATTTCAAATATCCTCAGATTTTACAATCATTTTTCAAGACAAAATGGACGCAATATTAAATAATTGCGGCCGATAATTGAAGATTGAGCTGATTGAATTGCTAGCATTGAAATTCGAGTGTGCTCGGACTTCGTTCTGATGCTCTTTCACATATTCCCATAACCATGCCAATAATTATACTTTTAACAATTCATTTTTAACTTGTTCTGCACCTGTTTGTGAAAATCTTCTCTTGATACAAAACCTATTGCTTTTACATCATTGTGATAAATACGATTATCATGAGCCCGCTCAATTATGGCGGTTTCAATTAATTTAATATTGTGCTTTATTGTTTTTGTTTCCTCGGTTGGAACGATTAGTGAAGTTAATATATCCCCATCCTTCTTAAGAATGGATAGTTCAGCTTGCTGTTCTGTAAAAATTCACAAAGAAATAATAACTCTCCATTGCATTACCCTCCGAGTTTGATTCTACTTTAGAATACTTAAAAGTTATATTAAAAACTCCCTTATAAATCCCCTTTTATATACTCTTCTATTCCATATCCGAAGACAATAAATAAATCCGATGACATTGTGTAAACTAAGACAATGCATATTTCAAATAAAAGGGTGAAAAAACTTGTTGAATTTATTTAAACATAAAAGTAATTCAATTAATAAAATTATTAGAGATGCATCCAAGTCTCATGATTTCTATAATTTTTCTACTAAAAGCGACAACGATATAACAATTTTTTTCACCTACTATAAGAGCCTCGTTGATGATAATAAGATGAAGATGCACGTACTTCCTTATATACAATCTGCAACAATTGATTTAGGCGGAATTAAAGATTTAATGGATGTTATACCTATTGAAAATCAAGAGTTTTCTTCTAATGGCTCCGATTTAAAAAATAAACTCATTAAAGGTTATGTTTTTATTCGAATATCAACTGATCCTAAAAATGGAATATTGGTAAATGTTTCAAATGAAACAAAGGGCTATAGAGAATTTAACGATGCAGAAAATGAATACAGTGTAATTGGACCGAAAGTCGGTTTTGTAGAGAACATAGATACAAATGTAAGTTTATTAAGAAAACAAATTAGTTCAACTGATTTAGTTTTTGAAGAATTAACAGTAGGATCAATCTCAAAAACTAAAGTGATGATTGCATATATTTCTGGGGTGGCTAATCCACAATATGTCGAAACAATGAGACAACGCATACATGATCTAGATATGGATGTGATATTCGATAGTTCGTTTCTGGATCAGGTTATCTCGGATAATTCAAATACACCGTTTCCTTTATTTATGTCAACTGAAAGAGTTGATAGAACAACATATTTGCTGTTACTTGGTCAAATTATAGTAATTAGTGATGGTTCGCCATATGTAATAGCTGGACCAACCAATATTTTTCAATTTCTTGTTTCACCTGAAGATTACTATTCCTCTTGGTCTATAGGTACATTTTTGCGTATCGTTAGAATTATAGGGATTATGTTTTCCATTATCGCAACACCATTTTATGTAGCAGTTTTGACCCACCATTATGCAATCATCCCCAATGATTTGTTAAGTCCACTAATAGAATCGAGACAAAATGTCCCATTTCCACCATTGTTGGAAGCATTGTTTCTAGAAATTACTATTGAATTATTAAGAGAAGCAGGTGCAAGACTTCCAACCAAAGTAGGTCAAACATTAGGGATTGTTGGAGGGATTGTCATTGGTCAAGCCGCTGTAGAAGCTGCTCTAACAAGTAATATTTTGTTAATTATCGTATCTCTTTCTGCACTTGCTTCTTTTACCACACCAATTTTTAAAATGTCAAACACCATAAGGATGCTACGCTTCCCTTTAATTCTATTGGGGGCTCTTTGGGGTGGATACGGCATAACTTTAGGTGCCACTTTAATTTTATGTCATTTGATTCGGTTAAAGTCTTTGGGTTGTCCATACTTAGCGCCTCTCTATCCTTTTAGGCATAAAGATATGAATGACAGTTTTATTCGATCATCTTTAAGCATTACGAAAAATAGATATACTTTTTTAAGACCATTGAAATTAAAACGCTATACCGTAAGTAAGCATAAAGATGTGGAGGATGACTATAATAACGAATAAAATAATTCTTAAAAGGATGAGGCATCTTGAGATTATTTTTCCTAACTGGCATTGGTTTCTTGTTAATAGTTTGCGGTGGATGTACGAGAGTAAATGCTGTTGAGGATTTGAAACTTATTCAATATTTAGGATATGACTTAGAAGATGATGAAATAAGAGGAAGTGCAGCATATTCTGTTTATTATAATATACCAAAGGAAGCACCTATAGAGTTATTAACTGCTAATGCTATAACTTCTCATGGAATTTTCACCACTTTCACGAAACAATCATCATCCCCTATCGAGATTGGTAAAACAAGAGTTTTATTAATGGGAGAAGAATTTTCACAAAAAAATCTTTCTGACTTAATTGGTACACTCGTTCGGGATCCTATTATCGGTAACAACGCAAAAGTAGCTTATTCAAATCAAGAGGCAAGTGAAGTGTTAGACATAACGATGAAATACCCTCCATTTTATTTTTCAGATGTGATAGAACAAAACATGGAATCAGGAAATACTCCTAAAACAAATATTCATTTAGTGGTCAATCAATATTATGGAGAAGGACAAGATGTATTTTTACCACGCATAAAAACAAATGAAAAACAACAAATCCTGATGGATGGATTAGGAATTTATAAAGGTGACAAACTAACAATGCAGCTAGAGGATCAAGAATCATTTCTTTTTAAAATTATGAAAGATAAACAAATAAGTGGGACATATGAGTTTGTTACAGATGAAAATGAAAAGATTTTTTTCAAAGTTCAGTATGGTAACCGTAAATCAACATTTATTAGGCATCAAGATAAGATAAAAATTTCATATGATCTAGATTTATTTATTTTACTTAAGGATTATCCTAAATCCAATGACTTGGCAAATAAAAATGATGCAGCGTTATTTGCCAAAAAAATTGAATATGAGATTTCTACAAAGATCGAAAAGTTATTACAAGCATTTAAAGATAAAAAGGTAGATCCCTTAGGAATAGGCCTCCTTGTCAAAAGCGAACAAAGAGATTGGACCGAGAGTAATTTCTATGATGAAGAATATCCCAGTATAGACTTTGATATTAGGACTAACGTCAAATTTCTTCAGACAGGAGTAGGTAGGTAGTGCTAAATGCTGTAAAAGAACAATATATGGTTTCCACCTATCTGATTTTCTATTTAATTCATTCATCCCAAACTGGTGTTGGACTCCTAGGTTTTCAAAAAAACATTATTCAAAATGCTGGTTATGATGCGTGGATTTCTGTCATAATGGCTGGCTTGAGTTTACATTTAATTTTATGGATGATTCTTAGAATGGTTAGAAACCCTAGTAAAGATCTTACAGACATACACGTAATAAATTTCGGAAAATTTCTAGGAAATATCCTTTCAATTTTAACGATTGGATATTTTTTCCTTTTAGCACTTGTTGTCTTCCGTACATATATAGATGTAATCCAAGTTTGGGTTTTTCCAATGCTTAAAACATGGGAACTTAATATTGGTTTAGCAATAATGATAGCCTATATTATTTCCGGCGGTTTTAGAACAATTACAGGAATAAGTTTTTTTGGTGTTATCATTCCCTCTATTCTATTATTGATGATATTTTTTCCTTTACAATACGCAGAAATACGAAACATCATACCTGTTTTCAACCATTCTGTTGTAGATTTATTGAAATCATCTAAATCCTCTTCCATTATATTTATTGGATTTGAAGCGTTATTAGTATATTTCCCTTTAATAAAGGATTCCTCTAAAACTTCAAAATGGGCTCATGCCGCATTAGGTTATACTACCTTGTTGTATGCTCTGGTGACATTAGTTACGTTTCTATATTTTAGTCAGGGTCAACTTAGACATACCTTATGGCCCACCCTGGTTATGACGAAAATTGTGGAATTACCTTTTATTGAAAGAGCTGAATTTATTTTTATTTTTGCTTGGCTCTTAGTTATCCTTCCAGCAGTTTGTATTCCACTTTGGTGTTGTACGAGGATTTCAAAAAAAATTTTTAAAATAACACCTAGAAAATCATTATTTTTCTTTTTAGCCATTATTTATATTTGCTCATTATTTATTAATGATCGATTAAAAGTAGATGTATTAGGATCTATTACATCCGATATTGGCTTTTATTTTGTTTATGTTTACATCCCCATCTTATTTATTTTTTTCCTTTTTCGTAAAAATAGAATATCAAAAGGATAAGTGGATACATTATACACTGGAGTGCAGTGCTATTGGAAAAAATTAGATCAGAAATACCCCCTTGACCTCAACCTAGGTTGAGGTTGTATCCTTGCTAATGTACCACCAATTAAAAATAAACTGGAGGAATTCGAAGTGACCAAATATGCGTTTGTAACGGGTGCAAATAAAGGGATTGGATATGAGGTTGTTCGTCAATTAGCCGAGAAAAAATATCATGTTTTTCTAGGGGCTCGCAATGAGGAGCTTGGACAAAATGCAGTTAATTCGTTAGGATTTTCAAATGTAACACTAATACAAGTTGATATATCTGATTCGGAATCCATTCAAAACTCTCTAAAGAAAATCCAAGAAGTTACCAATCACTTAGATTTATTAATTAATAACGCTGGAATAGCACTAGATTTCAACGTTTTACCTAGTGAAGTAACATTAGAAACACTACAAGGTTCATTTGAAGTTAATTTCTTTGGAACTTTCCAAATGATTCAAGCCTTCTTACCATTAGTTAAAAAAGCTCAAGGTGGAAAAATTGTAAACTTAACTACGGATATGGCTTCACAAACAATGTTTGATAAAGGTGAAACTCATCCGATTAATATACTAGGTTATAATTCATCAAAAACTGCGGTAAATTCTCTGACATTAGCCTTTGGAAAAGAATTTGGTTCTGAAGGACCAGAAATCATAGGTGTTACACCGGGCTTTACTTCAACCGATTTAAATAATAATGCGCCAGGAGGCAAAACAACCGTTGAAGGTGCTCAAATCATTGTTCAATATGCTTTGAGTAATAAAACCTATAATGGTAAAATTCTAAACGAAAACGGCGTTATTCCTTGGTAAAAAGAAGTTGGAATATACCATCGGACAAGTCGCAAAAATGAATGATTTGACCATTTCTCAATTACATTATTATGACAAGCAAGGTTTATTACCATTTATTAAAAGGACCGAAAAAGGTGACCGTTTATTTGATCATGATTCTCTTTTGTTTTTAGAAATGATCTTATGTTTAAAGAATACTGGGATGCCTATAAAAAAAATCAAAGAATTTGTTGAATGGTCAATGGAAGGTGTTCATACTATTCCCCAGCGTATGGATATGATGAAGGAACAAGAAAAAAACGTACAACAGCAAATTCGTGATATGGAAAAGAATCTCTTTAAGATACAACAAAAAATTAAAAAGTATGAAAATGAAATAACAATATGATATTTATATGGGAAGGGCCAAATGAATTATACATTTGGTCTTTTCATTGTTTTTTGAAGAAGAACCCGTTACAATAAGCCAGCCTTTATCAAATCAAAGGCTGGCTCTTATATTCTCAAAAAAGTTACTAATTAATTTACTTCATTTATTGCCAGAAACCGTTCTTGTTTTTGCAGGCAGGTATTATCTAACCATAAAATCTTTCTCCGCTTTTACCACACCATTCACAATAATCGACAGCGTATGTATTCCTTCATAATGCTTTCTTGTTGTTAAGTCCTTAAAATGATGAGTTTTTGAGATGGTGTGGTTTTCTCCCTGTTTCATGATGGCTGTTTTCAGCATAAAAACCTTTCTGTTACGCTGTCCTCTGGATTTTACATAATCTATCGCGTATTCAACTCGCACAGGAATCGTGCTTTCTGATGAAAGGTCAAATGTCATATGAATGCTTTCTCCAATCTGGATTGCATCAGGATGAAGAGTCAGCCGGTCGATTGTTATCGATATGTCATCGGCATATCCAAATAAGGCTAGGGCTTCTCTGTTTCCTTTTTTCAGTAATGAGCGGCAGGCATGTTTGATGATCCAATCCGTATTCATATCCTTTCCGCTCCATTCTTTGGCAATTTTTAATACAATGTCAGAGTGGGTATAGGAAATATCATTTAAATGATTGGCAACACTTTTGCGGACATATAACGACTCATCATTTTTCAGGTTTTCTAAAATCGGCAATGTTTGCTGCGGATCTTCCTTTATTGATGGAACCGAAGTTCCCCAAGGAAGTCTTGGTCTGCTCCCTTCGCTTGCAAGTCTTCTTACATGCTCATTTGAATGAGTGGACCATGTCAGCATTTGTTCAAGCATATGTTTGGGATTCTTTAGTAAAAAAGGGCGGACTGCAAATTCTGATGTAGAAAATTCTGTGAAGTACGCTAACGCATGCATCGATTTTTCCCAATCCTGCAAACCATATTGTTCAACGTAATCCGGGAAAATGATGCCTCCAAGGCCATTAAACTGCGGTGCAATTTTATATAAAATCCGGAGAGCCTCCTCATAGTTATCTGGCAGGGTATTTTTAAAACTCTCTGTAATCTTTCTCATCCGCTGCTTTAACGCTAAATCCTCCCAGCCGTCTTCAAAAAAAAGGGTCCGGAACTGTTCGGAATCAAATAAAGGGTATTCCTGTTCTATTGCAGAAATCAATCTTTCAATAAAAGCTTCATTATAAATATTTTTAAGTGCTTCAGCCATCGCTTCAACCTTCTTTATATGGAGTTCTATCTAAGCTAACTATACACGAACGTATATTCGATTTCAATCATTCTTTAAGTGAAATACACCTGTAACTGAAATTCGATTACAGTCTTCCCCCGTTTTTAAAGCAGCATTCCGCCTGCAAGGATACATAAGCTTAGGACCCTCAGGCCGGTCAAAAATTTCATTCACTGAAACCGGGCACCTTCCGACCGAAATTCTAAATAATCGCGGTAAGGTTAAAGGTCTTGCTGAGCTGAGGCCATATGAAACGTCAATTGCTTCTATTACTTAAAAGATTTCCAGCGTATGTTTGAATTCGGAAAGAAAAGAGTGGCGTATGATAAAAAAACGGAAGAAACAAAAGGTATATATGCGGTTCAGTGATTCCCATGGAAATCCGCAAAGCCCACAATATTTCACCCAAAACCCCAATGAAAATTATTATAGAAGACGATAAGATTATTCTTTAAAAAAATTGAAATCCACAATGCCAGCATCATGACCGGAGATGTCTTCAGTCGGAATATGGGCTTTGGAAATGGAGCTGTTGTGTTAAGTCCGCAAGGTGCGGATCGACTGGCCGCAGCCTTAGAAACCTTTTTGAATAAGCAGACTGTATAAACCTTTTGTTATTTATGCAGCCACTCATAATCATAAAAAAAGACTGCAGTCGTTACACCGCAGTCTTTTTTATCCTCAAATTCATTATTTAATAATTCGATGACAATTAATTAATCTAGAAACGCTTGTCGCAATGCCTCTAGACCATCCTTGTAGATTCCATGGAACAGATTAATTGCCTCTTCATCACTAACTTCTACAGGAGTGAAACTACCAGACCACTCGACTACTGATGTTTTACTGTCAGTACCTTTTTTAACACGGATTGTTGATAAATAATCAGTAATCGGAAATGGTGCTTTCATAATTGAATAAGTGTAGTAGCGTTCTTTGTCATTAAATGCTTCTAAACGTTCTACAATTGCGTTGCCATCAGGGTTAGCCAAATGCCGTACACGTCCACCTTCAGTTACTTTACTGCTAGGGATATAGGGTAACCAATCTGGAAGTGAATCAAAACCTCCAATTAGTTTCCATACTTGTTCAGGTGAAGCAAAAATTTCAATAGATGTAACTGTATTTGCCATGTTTAATATTCTCCTTTTTATTTAACGTTGATTGGTAGTGGTGCATTAGGTGCTACTAATTTTTGTTCGCGCATTTCTTCCCAGAATGCTGCTGGAATCACTGTATTCAATGCAGCTTTATCTTCTGTAATTCGCTCAGGTTTACTAGCTCCAGGAATAACAGCTGCAACCGCTGGATTAGCCAGTGAAAACTGTAAAGCAGCAGCCTTGATACTGATTCCATGACGATCTGTAATATTTTTGATTTTACTCACTTTGTCAATAATTTCAGGTGATGCTTTTTGATATTCGAAGTGAGTACCTCCTGCAAGAATACCTGAACTATATGGTCCCCCAACTACAATACCCATATTGTGTTTTATAGATGCAGGCATTACTCGTTGTAATGCACGATCATGGTCTAATAATGAATAACGACCAGCTAGCAAGGAAATATCTGGTTTTGTATCTTCTAAATCAAGCATAAGTTCAATTGGTTCTACTCGGTTGACTCCAAGTCCCCAACCCTTAATTACGCCTTCTTCACGCAAACGTGTAAGCGTACGGAATGCTCCTGTTCTAGCAGTTTCAAACTGGGCAAGCCACTCATCACCATAGAAGTCTTGCGCTATATCGTGAATGTAAACAAAGTCCAGATGATCTGTTTGTAGACGGTTTAAACTCTGTTCGATAGAGCGAAGTGTTCCATCTTCGCTATAGTCAGGAACGATTTTATTCTTGCGACCAAATTCGAAAAGTCCGCCTTTTTCACCTAAATCACGTGCAGCTGGATTTTCCAGTTCGTCAGAAATTACTCGACCTACTTTTGTACTTAAAACATACTCATTACGATTTCTGTTCGATAGTGCTTTTCCAAGACGAATCTCTGCTAAGCCTGCTCCATAAAACGGAGCTGTATCAAAGTAACGAACGCCATGTTCCCAAGCAGCATCCACTGTCGCAATTGCTTCTGCCTCTGGGATATCACGGTACATATTGCCTAGTGGTGCTGTACCAAAACCAAGTTTGCCTTTTGCTAAAATATTTCTCATTTGTTATCCTCCCAAAAATTTTTTTAAAAAATGCTATGAAGTATTCTCAAACAGTCAAAAAAGCATACACTTCAGTTATTCACAAAATAACATAGATACTTTTTTGCTACTGTATTTCTCAATAGCCTTTTATACACGCTATTATAGTGTGTATTTAACATAATAAAAAGTACGTACTTAAAAGTGTTATAGGTACTAAAAAGTAATATAGACACTTCTAGGTATCATATTACTAATTTCCTCTTACGTATGTTATTATGAAACATAACCAATATAATAAAAAGTACGCACTTTAAAGTGATATAGATACTAAAAAGTTATAATTGAATTTATCGGCTTATTTTGCTTAAGACTAAAATTATTTAAGGAGATTTTATATGAAAAAATACAGTATTCCTGTGGAGGCAACTTTAGATGTTATCGGTGGGAAATGGAAAGTTGTTATCCTTTGTCATTTAAAAAATGACACAAAGAGAACAAGTGAATTAAAACGTTTAATGCCTGGCATTACACAAAAAATGTTAACGCAGCAATTACGTGAACTTGAAGAAGATGGTGTTATCCAAAGAAAAATATATAACCAAGTACCACCGAAAGTAGAATATTCTTTAACTGACTACGGTAGCTCATTAAATTCCATACTAGATTCTCTTTGCAATTGGGGGGAATTCCACCTTAAAAAAAATAGCAACACATGCATGCTCATTACAGCAAATGAATAATAAAACAGGCAAAAACGAACATATCACGTTCGTTTTTGCCTGTTTTATTCATTAGTTGAAGTTAAAAGTATGCAGGTTTTCACCAATACAATTAAAGGTGATTTTCTGCATAGAAATTGTCACTATAATTATCTTTAACACTATAATTATTATATAAGTTAAAGTTACTATTAATATCGTTTTCGTTTTAAATATTAAATTTATCTTTTATAATCTTATTGCTTTATACAATAATTTTTTTAACTGACTTTCTGGGAGCTCCTTCTTAGCTCCTACTTCCAACTTGACCCTCTGATTCATGATTTTTCAGCTCGCTTCGCAATTCTTCGGGATGAAAAATCACTTTTACCGAATGCAGTTCCCGATTGGTTATTTTACGAAAAGCTTCCGGACCATCCTTCAATGAAAGCCGATGTGAGATCATCGGACCGGATTGGATTTGCCCAGTGCTTAAAAAAAGACTGCAGTTGTTACACCGCAGTCTTTAAAATATTTAATTCATTTTTTTATCCTCAAATTCATTATTTAAAGCTGTTTTCGCAAAGATTGTTGTTTTCATGATAATATTGTCCGTTTCTTGCAGCGAGAGGAACTTGCTTACCGCGGGGAGGGTGGGAGCCTCCTCAGCTTCGCTTCAGGGGTCTCCCATTTCCCTCTACTTTCCCGCAGGAGTTAAGATCCTTCCGCTGCAATCCTCTTAGGGTCTTTAATATCTAATTTTAAAGCAATGAACGCCACATTCCCAACCAGCATCCACTGTCAAATAAAAAGACAGGAAGACCCTGTCTTTTTCAATCATGAAAATTAGTTCCATCTGTTACAGCTTTTACTACTCCCGCACGAACGACAAAGTCTCCAAAGTGCTCTTTCTCAGTCCGTTCTTTTGCGTAGCGCGATAGAAGAACGCGAAGTTCACTTAAGATCTCTTCTTCCCCGATGTTTTCACGGTACATCTTGCTCAGACGGCTGCCGTCAAATGCTGCGCCTAAATACATATTGTATTTGCCGGGCGCTTTGCCGATAAAACCAATTTCACCAAGGGCATGGCGCGCACAGCCGTTCGGACAGCCGGTCATGCGAATTGTGATTTCTTCGTTTTTGAGGCCGTTTTCATCGACAATTGCTTCAATTTTATCGATCAGCACCGGCAAGTAGCGTTCTGCTTCTGCCATTGCAAGACCGCATGTAGGCAGGGCTACACATGCAAGCGAGCTTCTGCGGAGAGCGGAGTATTGTTTTCCGTCAGTCAGACCGTATTTGGCAATCAAATCACTGATTCTTTTCTTTTGATGGCTTGAAACATTTGAAATGATTAAGTTTTGATTGGCCGTCAGGCGGATATCACCTTTATGCACTTTTGCAATCTCACGCAGACCTGTCATCAGCTTGTAGCCTTCAAAATCTGCTACACGTCCGCCTTCTACAAAAAGGGTAAAGTGCCACTTGCCGTCCATTCCTTTTACCCAGCCGTATCTGTCGCCGTTATTGTCGAAATGATAGCTCTTAGCTTCTTCAAGATTCCATCCCAGGCGGTTTTCTAGTTCTGCTTTCACGGCATTCAGCCCCAGACGGTCAACTGTGTACTTGAAACGGGCATTTTTGCGGACTGAACGATTTCCATAATCCCGCTGGATCGTGATGATTTTTTCAGCAACATCGACGATTTGATGAGGAGCACAGAAGCCAATCACTTTTGCAAGCTGAGGATACGTTGCTTTATCTCCATGGGACATTCCCATTCCTCCGCCGATTGCTACATTGAAACCTGTGAGCCTTCCTTCTTCAACGATCGCAATGAAGCCAAGATCCTGAGAAAAGACATCGATGTCATTTGAAGGCGGGACAGCAATCCCGATTTTAAATTTCCGGGGCAAGTAAAGCGCGCCGTACATCGGCTCAACTTCTTCAATGTCAGGTGTTCCGGCTACTTTTTCTTCATCAAGCCAAATTTCGTGATACGCTCTCGTGCGCGGCAGCAAATCATCGCTCAATTTTCTTGACAGCTCATACACTTCAGAATGAATGTGAGATTGAAATGGAATCGAATTGCACATCACGTTCCGATTTACATCTCCGCAGGCAGCAATGGTGTCAAGCATCGAAGCATGAATTTCCTGAATCGTCTGCTTCATGTTCCATTTTAAAATGCCATGCATCTGAAAGGTCTGGCGTGTCGTCAGCTTTAACGTGCCGTTTCCGTATTTTTGGGCAAGATCGTCCATGACAAGCCATTGTTCTGGTTTTGCTACACCGCCCGCCATGCGGACGCGGAGCATAAATTGATAAGCAGGTTCAAGCTTCTGCTTTTGACGCTCATTTCGAAGATCACGGTCATCCTGCAAATAACTGCCGTGATGCTTCATCAGCCGGTTATCGTCATCAGGAATTCCGGCACTGATCCGGTCCTGCATGACCTCCTTCAGTGTACCGCGCAAATAATTGCTTCTTTCCTTAATATCTTCTACATCACTTGGCGGGCCATCCGGTGCTGTTAATTGTTTGTTCACCATGCTGAAATACCCCTTTCCATCTAGAACTCAGTATACATCACGCTGATAGCGTTTTTGCTGCTGCATTTCTGCAAGATACTCTTCTGCCTTTTCACGGCTCATGCCGCCTTCTTTTTCAATAATCACAAGCAGAGTGTTATGGACATCATGTGCCATGTTCTTCTCATCGCCGCAAATGTAAACAACTGCTCCCTCTTGGATCCATTTATATAATTCTTTGCTCTGTTCAAGCATACGGTGCTGCACATACACTTTTTCATTCGTGTCGCGGGAAAAAGCAACATCCATTTTTGTCAGTTCTTCGTTTTCAAGCCATTTTTGCCATTCTGTCTGGTAAAGGAAGTCGGTTACGAAATGCTGATCACCGAAAAACAGCCACGTTTTTCCTTCTGCCCCTGTTTCTTCCCTTTCCTGAATGAAAGAACGGAAAGGGGCGATTCCAGTTCCAGGTCCAACCATGATAATCGGTGTTTCCGGATTTTGAGGGAGCTTAAAATTTTGGTTCCTCTGAATGTAAACCGGAAGCGTATCTCCCGGCTGAAGCCGCTCTGCACATAAAATTGAACAGACGCCGCTGCGATTGCGCCCATGTGTCTCATAGCGAACTGCGCCAATTGTCAAATGGACCTCATCAGGATTTGCCGACAAGCTGCTTGCAATTGAATAAAGACGGGCCGGCATTTTTCTTAGAATCGAAACGAACTCTTCTGCAGATACATTCCATGGTCCAAAATCGCTGACTAAATCAAGCAGATCCCGTCCTTCAATGTATGTTTTCAATTTTTCTTTTTGTTCAGGCAATGTCAGCTCCTGCAATTTTTCATTAGAAGAAAGCTTGGCTGCCTGCTCAAGCAGAGGTTTTGTTAAAACCGTAATTTCGTAATAGGAAATTAGTGCTTTTTTAAGCGGAAGGAGATCCCCGTTTTTATTAACGGCTATCTGTTGATCAGCATCCCAGTTCATCTGCTGAATCAGCATGTCAACTAGAGCAGGATCATTTTCCGGATATACACCAAGACTGTCGCCGGGCTCAAACGATAATCCGGATCCTTCTAGTGACAGTTCCAGATGATGTGTTTCTTTATTTGAACCGCGGCCATTTAAATTAATATTCTCAAGCACTTCTGCTTGAAATGGATTTGTTCTGGAATAAACGGATTCAGTTACCTGCGCGGCGGCTGCCTGTACAGATGTTTGCTGACTTCCTCCCTGCTCAATCTTTAAGCTGCCAAGAACTCCCTGAAGCCATTCAGCTGCTTGATCATCATAATCAAGGTCACAGTCTGATCGCGGATGTATCCGTGTGCCTCCAAGTTCTTCAAGCTTCTGATCAAAATCCTTTCCAGTCTGGCAGAAAAACTCATACGAGCTGTCACCTAGGGCCAAAACGGAAAAGCTGAGGTCATCAAGCTTTGGTGCGCGTCTGCCATGAAGAAATTCATGAAACGAGAGCGCATTATCCGGCGGTGTGCCTTCTCCATGTGTACTTACTACAATAAGCAGGTTTTTAACTTTCTTTAATTGATTCGGCTTAAAATCATTCATCGACGAGATCGTCACCTGCAAACCATGTTCTGAAAGGGTTTTGCCTGCATTTTCTGCAAGAGCTTGAGCATTGCCGGTTTGTGACCCGTATAAAATGGTCACTTCTTTAGAAACCGCTGCCTCGCTGCTTTGTACAGTCAATTCTGATGATTGAGTCTCGGGTGCTGTCTGAAGCGAATGGGACTGGGCTGCTGTCAAATACCCTGTCAGCCAGATCTTCTGAGTTTCTGACAGCGTTGGCAGAAGGCGGTTAAGGAGCTCTGCCTGCTCCTGACTGAACGGACTGTTCGTTACCTGAAGTTGCAACGTTTCCCACCTCACAAAGAAATTTAACACGATTTCTGCATCATTTTTAAGTAAACATCCAGTTTATTTTATAGAAAGAATGAATCATTTCGATTATCCCTATAAATTAAGTTGGTTTTTAGGGTAAACTGGTACATAACGGTTTACCTTTTTCTCCAATAAAAAAATACTATTTCTACTTTACCCGAAAACAGAAAATTAGTAAAATACATTTAATTTATTGTTATCATTAAGATTACTAATCATAAGGTGGGCTTATTTTGTATTATGACGCGCTAAAAACATTTGTGACCCTTGCAGAGATTAAAAACTTTACAAAAACGGCCGAAAATCTGCGTATGTCGCAGCCGAGCGTTAGCTTGCATATTAAAAATCTCGAAAAAGAATTTCAGACAACCTTATTTTTGCGTTCGCCAAAATTCCTGCAGATTACTCCGACAGGCGAGATTTTATATGATCGCGCAAAACGGATGATTACTCTTTACGAACAAACAAGACAGGATATCCTGGAGCATCAGAATTCAGTAAAAGGAGAACTGAAAATTGGCGCTAGTTTTACCATTGGCGAATATATCTTGCCTTCTTTGCTGCTTGACCTTCAGAACGAATACCCTGAGCTTGAGCTTCAGGTACTGATTGGAAACACTGAAGAAATTATTCAATCTGTCCGGATGCACCAAGTGGATATCGGTCTGATAGAAGGACAAACAAATGAAAAAGAGCTCTCTGTGCATCCGTTTATGCAGGATGAGCTATTTATTGTCTCCTCTAAAAATCATGAACTCGCTTCAAAAGAACAGGTGACATTCTCAGATCTTCAAAATCAGCCTTGGGTTACTAGAGAAGTAGGTTCAGGCACACGCGAATTTCTCAACCATGTGATCCGGACTAACGGATTAAAAGTGAAATCGCTCCTCACAATAAGCAGCAATCAAGGAATCAAGGAAACTCTCATCAACGGCATGGGTCTCTCATTTCTATCCCGAAGTGTCATTGAAAGAGACGTACAAAATCAAAACCTTTCTATTATTAATATGAAAAATCAAAGCTTCACACGAACATTGTCATACCTTTATTCACCTGTCATAGAGGATAAAAAGATTGTTAAAACCTTTATAAATGCCCTGCAGGAAAAATGGCCAAATCAAAAAGAATATAAAAACTGATCAATCAGGTTAATTGAAACAAGCTTCTCTTTTTATTGACCTGCCAAAAGAGAAGCTTGTTCCATTTTTAGTTAAGCAGGACAATCTCCCTGGCCTCTCCTGTTCTGCTTTCCTTGCTCTTGCTTATTTTTTTCCGGTCGGCCAAAACAACTTTAATATCCAAACCTGTCGTGAAATGGCGGGCCTTCAGCTTTTTGCCATGATTGTCGGTAAAAACTGTTTGATCTGTCAGCTTAATTGTACATGGGTAGCCAGCTGATTCCGCGGTCTTTTCATCCTTCAGCACCTCTTTAGAACAATCCACTTCAAAATACCCCTTTTTAATATCACTGATTCGTCCTTCAAAAGATTTCGTTCCCGAGCAACTAACTAAGAAGATGCTGATGAAGGTCATAAGAAGAATCATCTTTCTCATTATGAGGCCCCCTTTGTTCAATCTATTTAGTAGTATAGTTCTCGATTTTGCAGATGATTTCCTCTTTGATCCCATATTATTATCTAAACAACGAAACAGACACTTCTCCGCAGAAGTGTCTGTTCTATTTCCATATTTAATTCGTCTCTTTTTTCTTCACAAATAAAGCTGTGATCAAACTCAATACAGAGCTTAGCATCAAAGTAAGGGTGATATAAATCGTTAATAAAACAGTTTCTAAGTTCCTTTCACTGCCGTTTATCCATTCAAGTATAAATGGCGCAAGAAACACCGCAGCTGCGAGGACGGCGAGAGCAACTGGAGGTATCAGCCTTCTTGAGTATGACAGTTTCATTGTCCAGAAAATGGATGCTGCGATAACGATAATCGGCGCACCTATCCGGATCAAATTTGTAAGCAGTATGGAATCCAAAGGGTCCCCCTCCTCTTTATATAAATTTCAATTCGGTTCAACATGAACATGTACATTATACACATCATGCTTGTTCATTAAAATGTTTTCAACCTTTGTTGAGATATCATGTGCATCTCTGATATCCAAATTGGAATTGACGAGAATGACAATGTCTACAACTGTATTGTTGCCATAGTTTCTTGCTTTAATTTCTTTTACGCCTTTTACCCCGTACAGCGAAAGAGTCGTTTCTTTAAACGCCTGAATTTCCTGCTCATCAAATCCGTCCGTTAAATGATGAGACGCTTCTCTGAAAATATCCCATGCTGTTTTGCAGATCAGAAATCCTACAACTACAGCAGCGAGAGGATCCAGCCAAGGAAGTGAAAATTGCGATCCAATAATGCCGACAGCGATCCCGATGCTTACCCATGCGTCTGAAAGATTATCTTTTGCAGCTGCAATGACTGCCTGGCTTTTGATTTTCTCACCTAGTTTTTTATTATACCGGTATACGAAATACATAATGACGGCACAGAATACCCCTGTCCAGGCTGAAATGAGATCAGGAGATTCCTGTTTTCCTTCAAAAACAGACATGACCGCACCATATAGAACTTGAAGCCCTACTGCCATCATGATGAATGAGGCAAGAAGCGAAGCCACTGTTTCCGCTTTCCAATGCCCGTATGGATGATCCTGATCTGCCGGCTTTTGAGATAGTCTTAATCCTATTAATACGGCTATCGAAGCAACGATATCGGTCGCATTATTTAACCCATCCGCCTTTAAGGCTTCTGAATCGGCTGTATATCCAATCATTAGTTTTAAAGCAGATAAACACAGGTATGCGATGATGCTAATGATGGCCCCGCGCTCTCCCAGTTTTAAATCCGCATATTTTTGTTGTTCCATCTAAAAATCCTCCACTTTTTCATTCCTTGAACATCTTACCAAGTAAGGGCTGAGTGGGTCTACAGCAACCTTTTTTCACAATTCAACAATAGTAATGGCAGTGAAAAAAAGTTTACTTCAGCTAAAACTTCTGCCTGTAGAAAACCTTTTATTTCGTGATGCGAAAGAACTTCTGTTTACTAGGAAAATAGAATGTCAGTGATAACAAACTGAAGAATCCTGTAGAACTAATGCGTCATTTTTGTCATTACACAGAGGATTGTCGAGTTTTTTGCAGAAAATTCTGATTGCAGTAAAACTAATCAGAATGAGGTGACTGGATTGAAAAAGAGTGCATTTACGAAGATTTTAGGTACCGCTGTTTTAGCTTCAGTTCTTGTCTTCCCGCAGGCAGGAAACATGGAAGCCGCCAAGCCATCTGCAGGCGAAACACTTTCAACACAGGGGTTTATTGATTATGAGGAGCTTAAACAAAGACTGTCTTCAATTGAACAGAGCAGCAGCGGAAGAGTATCAGTAGATGTGGCAGGCTATACAAATCAGGGTCGTGAAATCTACACGGCCAGAGTCGGTGAGGGAGACAAAGTTCTGCTCGTTCAAAGTGAAATTCATGGAAATGAAAAAACTGGTACCGTTGCATTATTGAATACTCTCCAAAACATCGGTTCAAGCCATTCAGCTGAAGCTAAGAAAATCCGCGAAGAGATGACGATCGTCGCCATTCCCATGATGAATGCGGATGCTTCTGAATTAGACAGAAGAGGAAATGATTTAAGCTGGTCAGAAGTCGTGGAAAGATACCCGCAATTAAGTTCAGCCACGCCGTCCTGGAACTATTATACGAGGCTTCTTCAAGGTGATGATTATGCGTCAAACCCTGGTTTTGATGTCAACCGTGATTTTCACCCTGACTTAAACTACGTGCCAACTGCAGCAGATTTCCCCGGCGCTTCCAACAAACCGGGCTGGTACATAACACCTGAAGCTCAGACAGTTAGAGACGTGTATAAAGATCTGCAGGCAGAGTTCGGTAAAGTCGATGTATTCATGGATCTTCATCATCAAGGCTTTCCATATGTAGGCGACACTGGTGAAATCGCAACAATGTCCATCTCTGCCCAGTTTGTTCCAGACCCGAGCTCTGCTGAAGGAGCAAAATATGCTCAATTTGCAAATGATTACGATTATGATTTCTCAAGGCAGCTGAATGTTGCCGCCTATGATGCCCTTCAGGCAAAAGGTAATTCTGTCTTTACGAATATCTCGCTTTACCAGCAAGGTCTTGATCTGCCGGGAACAGCATTAGGTTCATTCGCTTTAAATGGAAGCGGAACTGTCCTATTTGAAGTAAAAGGACAAACCCAAAACTTTGGGCAAAAACAAAAAGGCATGCTTGTTAAAACAGTGGAAACTGGTTTAATGGGCATTATCAGCGGTGTAACTGATGAATCTGTATATACGCTGGATCCTGAAAAGTATGAAGCGATTCCAGAATCAACATATTAATCGATTGGAATTAGCTAATTCTCGGCTTTTCACAATTAATTCATGGGGTTCCGGAATTAATTCGCAGGGTTTCGGAATTAATTGAAGGAGTTCCGGAATTAATTCGCAGGGTTTCGGAATTAATTGGAGGAGTTCCAGAATTGATTCATGGGGTTTCGGGATTAATTCGCGGGGTTTCGGAATTAATTGGAGGGGTTCCAGAATTAATTCATGGGGTTTCAAAATTAATTGGAACTCTTTCCGAATTCATTCACGCCATTTCGAAAATCATTCATCGCAATCGAGGACAAAAAATGGTCCCTCCACAAGCTGGAAGGGACCATTTTTCATACAGACAGAACTTCATTTTCTTCAAAATCAAACTCTACTTCAAATCCTAAATCTTTCAGCATTTCATGGTCGCTTGTGCTCTCCTGCCCTTTAGTCGTTAAGTAATCTCCCACGAAAATCGAGTTCGCTGCGTAAAGCCCAAGCGGCTGGAGGGATCGAAGGTTCACTTCACGTCCCCCTGAAATGCGGATTTCTTTTGTCGGATTGATAAAACGGAAGAGCGCAAGTACCTTCAGGCAATAACGCGGATCAAGGTCGTCAGTCCCCTCAAGCGGTGTGCCGTCAATTGCATGAAGGAAGTTAACAGGTATCGAGTCTGCATCTAATGCTTTCAAGCTGTATGCCATATTGACGACATCTTTTTTCGTTTCTCTCATGCCGATAATGACACCTGAACATGGTGAGATTCCAGAAGCCTTGACGGCTTCGATCGTATCAACGCGGTTATCATATGTATGGGATGTAGTGATCGATTCATGATGTTCTTTTGATGTATTGATATTGTGATTGTAGCGGTCGACCCCCGCTTCTTTTAATCGCGTGGCCTGATCCCTCTTTAATAGACCAAGGCAAGCACATACTTTAAGGCCAAATTGGTCTTTTATGTCTTTTACTGCAGATACAACTGTATCCAGTTCTTTTTCAGATGGTCCCCTTCCGCTTGCTACGATGCAGTATGTGCCAACTTTCAAATGATACGCTCTCTCTGCACCAGCAAGAATGCTTTCCCTGTCCATCATGCGGTACTTTTCAATCGGCGCCGTAGAAATACTCGACTGGGAACAATATCCGCAATTCTCCGGACACAGACCTGACTTCGTATTGATGATCATGTTCAGCTTTACTTTTTTTCCGTAATAATGCTTCCGGATCCTAAACGCGCCTTGAAGTAAACTCAATAGTTCATCATCATCAGAGTTTAATATGCTCAGTGCTTCTTCATCAGTTAATTCTTTCCCATTTACTACTTCGTTTGCAAGTTTAAGCCAGTCCATGGTAATCCCTCCATCAATTCCTTCTCTATTATGGTAATGAATGGAGGTGATTTATGTCAACTTATTTTTATTTAAGTTAACAAAAACTGATTTGCAATCTATTATCCCTTATAAAGAAAAAAGAGGAAGATCCCCTCTTTTCTCAGCTTTCCAGTGTATTTTTGATATCGTATTCCTCTTTTTTCTCCTGAAGCCAGGCTGTGTACGCTGTTTGCATCTTTTGATCAAATAATGCTTCTTTAATCTCTTCTTTCTTATCGTCAAACACTGCATCTGCGGCAGCTTTTTTGTCTTCAAATTTGATTATGTGATAGCCGAATTCCGTTTTTACAGGATCACTGATTTCTCCTTTTTTCATGGCGAATGCAGTTTCTTCAAACTCAGCAATCATTTCACCCTTTGCAAAGTAGCCCAAGTCACCGCCGTTTTCACTGTTGGACGTATCTGTGGAATACTCATTTGCGAGCTCTTTAAAGTCTTCACCTTCATCAAGCTTTTCTTTCACTTCTTTTGCCTTTGCCTCGTCTTCTACTAAAATATGACTTGCTTTTACTTGCTCAGGCTCTGCAAAACTTTCTTTATTTTCTTCAAAATATGTCTTCATTTCGTCCTCTGAAATCTTTATTTCCGGCTCAAGAAGCTTTTCGATTTTTAAATTTGTTTCAAGATCTTTTTTCACATCTTTGGCGGTGCCCCCGCTAGTTTCAAGCTGCTGTGTAAATGCTTCTTCTCCTCCATATGACGCGATTACCCTCTGGTATTCTTCTTCTACAGCGTCATCTGAAATCGAAATGTCTTGTTTATCTGACTCCTGCTCAATAATTTCTTCTGTAATTAAGTAATCGACAAGCTGCGTTCCGCCCTGATCGATTAAGAGACTATATAGCTCGTCCTTGCTGATTTTTTCACCATTGACACTTGCTACTGGCTTCTCCGTGACATAGGGAATGCCCCATCCGATTCCAACACCTAAAAACCCAGTCATTAGAAAAGCGTAAGTTAGCCTATTCTTCAAAACATTCTTCATGAACAAATCTCCTTTTAACCTGAAATTTCTCTTTTGCTGAACATAGAAACAATGATATCGTCCAAATATGAATAAACTATGAACAAACCGAGAAGAAGCTATTAAATCAGACTGGTTTTTCACTTTTATTAGATCAGCAGTAAAATTGTATTGTGCTTTGTAGAGGCGGAATACTTATATGTATACTCTGCAAAAAGAGCTGAAAAATGCTATGTAAATTGCCCAGCTTGCCTAGTCCCATAGTAAAACCCTTGGAAACAAAAAAAGGATCAGAGTCCGCACTCTGATCCAATAATAAAGATGGTTACTCCGCATTAGTCCATTTAATCCGATACTTTAGAATTGCTCTCTATCAAAATAGACAAATTATTCCCTCTCCTTCTGCCAAGAGCCTTGTTGTTTACGAATCAATACGATTTGACCTAAATGGTATACGTTGTGCAAAATTTGACGACAGAGACCCCCAACATGTTCCTCGTTAAGCTGACTGTCATTCATTTGTGCCAGTGATTTACGCAAATTCCCACAAATAAGATGTGTTTCTGCCAAGACTGCTTTCCATTTTTCAGAATCTGCCGGGTCCCCGCTATCTCCAAATGTATTCTCTGCCAAAACTTCTTTCCATTTAGAATCTGCAGGTTCTCCGATATCTCCAAATGTGACCTTCTGATTAGGTGCATTCTTTTGGGGTGTTGTGTCATTGATTTGTTTAACAAGCAGGGCGTTGTAATAATTCAGATGGTTCACAGTCTGCCAAATTGTATTCCCTCCCCCGGGGGGCTGCCAGCTTGCATCTGTAGAATTTAAACCCTCAAGAGCAAATTCTAAAGGTAAAAACCAGGTCTCAGTATCCCAGCTAAAGTCAAATTCCATGCGAAAGATATCCATCACGTCCAGGTTCATTTACTTTCTCCCCCTCACATTTTTCACTTCGCATATTACATAAATGGTAATAGAATCAATTCATTTCCTCTCTTAATTTGACCAAATTATACCAGCATACTCCTCCATGTTTTGATTCAGACACGCCATGGCTGACAAATCCCAATTTTTCATAAAAAGAAACCAATTCCTGCTTGCATGTTAATGTCATTCCTGCTCTTTCATTTTCTTGTGCAAGCTCTTCCATTTTCTCTATTAAAATCTTTGCAATCCCTTGATTTCTAGCCTGTTTGGACACAGCTAACCCTAAAATGCTCTGATATCCTCCACTTTTCGGATTCTTTTTGGTTTCCTCAAAAAGATCATCTGTTATGTAAGGCTGATTAATAATAGGGCCATTAATATAACCGACTATCTTCCCTTTCTTTTCTGCCACAATAAAGGTATCAGCTATTAACTGAATCCTCTCCGCAAGTGCTTCTTTTGTCGCTGCTTCTTCTTTTGAAAAGCCTTCATTCTCAATAAATAACAGCTGCTCTAAATCTGCAGATTGAACTTTTCTTAATGAAATCATCTTGTCTATAATCCTTTCCTTGCTGGACTTCCAAGAGCTAAAGCAAATAAAGATGCCAGTATCGCCAAGATAGCTGTGAATTCTATTCGTTATTCGCCGGACTTTTTAATGTTGACTGCTCCACCAACAATTCTATTTAATGGAATAAAAAACATTTTCATTTTACACTAATTATCCACTATCCTGACTACAATATAAACAAAAAAGCACACCATTTTAATTGCTGAATAGTGTGCGAATATCTCTCCTATAGAACTTCAAGTTTATTTACTCGTATGAACAAACAATCGAAAGACTTTTCTGATCACCAAAATGATTAAAAATAAAGCAAAAAGGTTGATCAAAAGTCCCAAAATCCCTCCCAATAAACCTAAATGACCAAGCATACTTCCAAGCAACAGCCCGGCAATCCCTCCATAGAGCAATCCTCTCATGATCCCTCCCCTTGCAGGATTGGCCCTGCTGTTCCTAAAATTTGAACGGGGTGCATCAGGCTGATTGTAATTGCTGTTAGGATTATACCGGCGTTTGCCACCCTTAAACGATTTCGCGCTAACATACGATGTATGCTTCTCCATCATACTGTCTCCAACAGGTGTAAACACAAGCGATATCATTAAAACCAATGCAGTCAGACATTTAACCATTTTACAGAGTCTCCTTCAATTCAGATCAAGTATATTGTTTCCTTTTAAACTCATTCAATTCGGGGAAGAAAATCACCTAAAGAACAGCATATAAATCACAAAATAAAAATCAAACACAACAGGACTTTTTATTCATTCATACCATTTCTCGTATTCAACCTTGCGGATTCCTGCTATAATTATTCAATAATGAATAAATATTCAAATATGAATAATTTTTCTTATATTCATTCATTGAAAGGATGAATGTCAAATGACGGTCAGGGCGAGCTGGAACGAAAATGAACAAATTCTTCACTCTCTGAAGGATGATATTCTTGTGACAAATGTCGATGGAATTATTTTAAAAGTGAGTGAGTTTACCGGGAAAATCTACGGGGTTGAGTCTGATAGTTTAATTGGAAAATCCGTCTATGATCTGGAGGCACAAGGTCTGTTCACGCCAATTTTGACTCCGATTGTTGTAAAAGAGAAGAAAAAAATTACGTTTGTTCAAACAACGAATAAAGGTAAAAAGCTATTGGTCACAGGCATCCCTGTCTACAACGAAGCAGGCGAACTCTACAGAGTAGTCAGCTATTCACACGATATTACGGAACTTGCAGACTATAAAAATTTTCTTATCACAATGGAAGAAGAAATGGAACGGGTAAAAACCGAGCTTGATCTTTTGCGGAGCAGACAGCTTTATGATGCGGGGATCATTGCAAAAAGTGAAGCGATGCAAAACGTAATCAGCACCTCCATTCAGGTTTCTGAAGTCGATGTAAATGTCCTGATACTTGGAGAATCGGGAGTAGGAAAATCCCTGCTGGCAAAATTTATCCATACTAAAAGTGAACGAAAAAATGGACCATTCATTGAGGTCAATTGCGGCGCCATCCCTGATACCCTTGTTGAAGCAGAGCTGTTTGGCTATGAAGCCGGGGCATTTACGGGGGCTAATCGGAAAGGCAAAATCGGCCTGATTGAACTATCTGATGGAGGGACGCTTTTTTTAGATGAAATTGGCGAGCTGCCTCTTGCGCATCAGGTAAAAGTATTAAAAGTCATTCAGGAAAAGCAGTTTTACCGAGTTGGCGGAACAAAGCCGATTCACGTTGATTTCAGGCTCATTTCTGCTACAAATAAAGATTTACAGGAGGCTATCAAAGAAAAATTATTCAGGGAAGATCTGTACTTTAGATTGAACGTTGTACCGATTACCATCCCCCCGCTCAGACAGCGGACAGAAGATATTGTGCCGCTCATTCATTTACTTTTAAAACAATTTGAAGAGAAATACAAAAAGGAAAAGACTCTCGATGAAGCTGTCACACATCACCTTTTACACTACGACTGGAAAGGCAATGTCCGTGAATTAATTAATATCCTGGAACGGCTGGTTGTGATTTCTCCTTCTTCCCTGATAACGGTTGACCATCTGCCCGAATACATAAAAGCTGCCGTCCCCCCTTCTCATCTTCCTATAGATGACCATCAGTCCTTATCAGAAATGATGGATGCAGTGGAAAGGCAAATTCTATTAAAAGCCAGGAAAAAATATAAAACCACAGTACGCATGGCAGAGGCTCTTGGCATCAGTCAGCCGTCAATTGTTAGAAAAATGAAAAAACATCAGATTCTTTAACTCTCTTGGCACGGTTCTTGCAAGTGTTTAAGTATAAGCAGATTACTTATTAAACATGATGCAGGATTGATCAAGGAGGATGAAGATGGAGAAGAATTGGAGTTATTTAATGGCAGAAATGCCGGAATTATTAGCGCCGAGCATGGCGAAAGATCACCCGAATCTACCAGTAGTAAAGGCGGAAGGCTGCTGCTACTATGGGCTGGACGGCAAAAAATATCTGGATTTCACATCCGGAATTGCGACCGCCAACACAGGACACAGACATCCCAAAGTAGTACAAGCCATCAAAGATGCAGCAGACCAGCTGATGCATGGACCGTCAGGCGTCATCATGTATGAATCGATTTTAAAGCTTGCAAAGGAATTAAAGCTCGTTCTGCCTGAAAATCTCGATTGTTTTTTCTTCGCCAACAGCGGAACGGAAGCAATTGAAGGCGCGATAAAACTCGCAAAACACGTCACGAGAAGGCCGTATGTTGTCTCGTTTATCGGCTGCTTTCATGGCCGTTCACTTGGCGCATTAAGTGTAACTACCTCTAAAAGCAAATACCGTAAATTTCTGCAGCCGAACGGACTCGCATATCAAGTTCCTTATGCTGATGTATCAGGATGTCCACAAGGCGCTGATCCAGAGGTTTATTGCACGGAGAAACTAGAAAAGGATTTTGAAACCCTGTTTAATCATCAAGTCACTCCGGAAGAAGTCGCCTGCATGATCGTTGAGCCTGTTCTTGGCGAAGGCGGATATATCGTTCCTCCGAAAAGCTGGCTGAAAAAAATACGGGAAATCTGCAGCAAACACGGGATCCTTCTTATTTTTGATGAAGTCCAAACAGGCTTTGGCAGAACCGGCGAATGGTTTGCCGCACAGGCATTTGATGTTGTGCCGGATATTATGGCCATCGCCAAAGGCATTGCTTCAGGTCTGCCATTGAGTGCTACAGTAGCGTCTAAAGATTTAATGCAGCAATGGCCGCTTGGCAGTCACGGCACAACGTTCGGGGGCAACCCGATTGCATGCGCAGCCGCACTTGCAACCTTAGAAGTGCTGAAAGAAGAAAAACTCATTGAGAACTCCAAGAAGATGGGCAAATATGCAGTGGAAAAGCTGAAATTTTTGCAAAGAACCTCCCCTGTAATCGGCAGTGTGCGTGCAATCGGTCTGATGATCGGGATTGAAATAGTTGACCCTGTAACAGGTAAACCGGACGGGGAAGCACTAATGTCCATTTTAGACCGCTGTCTGGAAAAAGGCGTGCTGTTCTATTTATGCGGAAATCATGGCGAAGTCATACGGATGATCCCTCCGCTCACCATCAGCAAGGAAGAGATTGATCATGGTCTAAGCGTATTAGAAGAAGCTCTTTATGAGTACCAAAGCTCGCGTTCAGCAAAAGCATTGCAGAATTCTTAATCATTCTTCCAGTTCAATAATAAAAGGAGGCTTTTCATATGCAGCTGATCGATACGCTCGTGGTGTTAGTGTATTTTGCTGTTTTAATAGGTGTAGGGGTCATCGGTTCCAAAAAGGCAAAAACATCGGAAGATTTTAACCTTGCCGGCCGGAATCTTGGAATGTTCATGTATCTCGGCTGTCTTTCGGCTGTCATTCTCGGCGGCGCTGCAACAATCGGAACAGCTAAACTTGGTTATATTTATGGAATTTCAGGAATCTGGTTTGTGACCATGATCGGTCTTGGCATCATTATTCTCGGTACGATATTCATAAAAAAAATCGAATCATTAAAAATCACAACCATCAGTGAGCTGCTTGGAAAAAGATATACATCAGAAACACGCCTGCTAAGTGCAATCGTAGCTGCCATTTATACTTTAATGGTTGCAGTAACTCAAGTCATTGGAATGGGCGCAATCATCAACGTCCTTCTGGGCTGGAATATTACGACGTCCATGCTTGTTGGCGGCGGAATCGTTCTTTTCTACACCATCCTCGGCGGTATGTGGAGTGTAACGGTGACGGATATTATCCAGTTTGTTGTGATGACGATCGGAATCTTTTTCATTATGCTGCCGATGAGCATCTCAAAAGCGGATGGCTGGGGCAATCTCTTGACCCAGCTCCCTCAGACTCACTTCAGCTTTGCATCAATCGGCTATCAGCAAATCTTTCAATACTTCCTGCTTTATGCACTGGGCATGGTCGTATCACAGGATATTTGGCAGCGTGTCTTTACAGCAAAATCAAATAAAATTGCCCGAAACGGCTCCATTTTTGCCGGATTTTACAGCATCGCCTATGCTCTTGCAGGAAGCATCATCGGGATGTGTGCATTTATCGTCATCCCATCAATCAGCAATCCGCAAAATACATTCGCGGAAATGGCGATTGCCATTCTTCCCGCCGGAATTTTAGGACTTGTTCTTGCAAGTGTCTGCTCAGCTTTGATGTCTACAGCATCAGGAACACTGCTGGCGTCAGCTACACTAATTACAAATGATATTTTAAAGCAGTATTTCATGAAAAATATGACCGATAAACAGCTTTTGAGAGCATCCAGAATCACGACACTGATCGTTGGCTTAATTGCCATTACCTTCTCAATTTGGATTCAGGATGTCTTAGTGGCTTTAGATGTTGCTTACGCTATTTTGTCAGGTGCTATTTTTATCCCGCTCGTCATGACCTTCTTCTGGAAAAAAGCGACACCGAATGCAGGCTTCTATTCAATTTTGGTCAGCACGGTCGTAGTTCTTGCCGGCTTGTTTTTTGAAGGCCTTACATCGACAAACCCGATTATTTACGGTATGTCTTCAGGCTTTATCGTATTAGTCGGAATCTCTTACATGACGAACTATAGAAAGAAAACAAACAATGTAGAGTATTTGAAAGAGACGAAGCAATTATAATGTTACGATTAATCAAAAGAAGATCAGCCCCTCAAAAGGAGCTGATCTTTTTTCATTTCGCTGTCCGAACACTCATCCTCTTCTCCATCTTTCCTAAAACGATATCGGCAAGAATCGCCAAAATGGATGCGGGAATGGCACCGACAAAGATTCGAATGTCATTTCTGGAGTTGATTCCTGCGAAAATTTCACGTCCCAGCCCGTCACCGCCTACAAATGGCGCAAGGGTCGCAACCCCGATTGCGATGACTGCAGCAATTCTTAATCCAGCCATAATGAATGGCATGGCAAGCGGCAGCTGCACCTTTGTCAGAAGCTGCATGTAGGTCATGCCGATCCCGTGCCCGGCTTCGGTGAGAGATGAATCGACCTGCTCGAGCCCCACATAGGTATGACGGATGATCGGCAGAAGGGAATAAAGAAACAATCCAATGACAACTGTATAGAATCCAAGTCCGAAATACAGCATCAGCAGCGCCAGCAGTGCCAGACTGGGTACGATTTGGATAATGTTCGCCACGGATAAAATTACGGGCGCAAGCTTCTTGTACCTGCTGCACACAATGCCAAGGAGCGTTCCTGCGATCAATGCAAGCGTTACGCCGATGATGACCATAAGCAAGTGCTGTCCTGTATAGAGAAGCACCAAATCTATATTTTCACCCATATAAGTAAATAGTTCTTTAAGAAATGTCATTTCGTTCCCTCCGATTTGTTATTCAGGAGGCCTTTTTCCGTCAGGAATTCTCTTGCCACTTCCCGTTCGTTGCGGTTTTTTATATCAACCTCGTAGTTGAGCTCTGTGATGGTGTTCTCATCCATTTCCCCGACCAGTTCATTCATAATCGGCTTAAGCTCAGGATGTTTCTCCAATACCTCATTTCGTGCAACCATTGAGGCATCATATGGAGGGAAAAAGCGTTTGTCATCCTCTAATGTTTTTAAATCATATTGAATCAGTCTCGGGTCAGTTGAATAAGCAAGAACAACATCTACCCGGTCATTTGCAACGGCTTCATAAACTAAGTTGATATCCATTGAATACGATTGTTTGAAGTCAAACCCGTAATGCTTGATAAAGGCAGGATAACCATCCTGTTTCCGTTCCATCCAGGAGGAATCGACTCCAAATTTCATCTGTTCTTGATTTTTTTTCAAATCTGATACCTTTTCAAGCCCCATTTCTTTTGCCGTCTGCTCCTGAACAGTGAGAGCATAAGTATTTTCCCAGCCCAGCGGGTCAAACCAAGTAAAATCATAGTGCTTATCAAAGCCTTCCTGCGCCTGCTTCAAAACCTCTTTGCGGTCTGTTGTCTGCTTTACAGGGAAAAAGTTGCTGAATATGACTCCTGAATACATGAGTGCCATATCCAGGTCGTCTCTGCTCATCGATTTTAGAATCATCGGATTTGAGAGCAGATCAGGTGTAATATCTACGGATAAATCCGTCCGATCCTCAATCAGTTCTTTATAAATCGCGGCCATAATCTTTGTTTCGGTATAGGTGGCCGCGCCGATTTTAATGGTTTCTTTTGAGCTGCACCCTGATAAAATCGAGGCACATGCCATGAATGCTGCGAGTGCAGATATGATCATTGCTTTCCTCATTAAACGTCTCCTTGTGTTCCCTTATTTCTAAGCTGTAAGCCCGTTCCTTTTTTTACTGAAAAAGCCTAATACGACATCAACAATAACAGCGAGAATGATGGCACTTACCGTTCCAGTAAAGATAAGAAAATTATCGTTGTTTGACATGCCCGCTATAATCAAATCGCCAAGTCCGCCTGCTCCAATCAAAGCAGCAAGGGTCGTCCAGCTGATAATATAAACTGTCGTTAAGCGGATGCCGGATAAAATGTATGGAAATGCAAGCGGCAGCTCTATTTTAAATAGCCGCTGAAACGTCCCAAACCCCATTCCTCTTGCTGCTTCAACAATGCTCCCGTCAACTTCTCTGATTCCTGAGTAGGTATTGCGGAGAAGCGGAAGCAATGAATATAAAAAGAGAGCGAAAATGGCCGGCTTCATCCCGATGCCCATCAGCGGAATCAGCATGGCAAGCAGCGCAATGGTCGGAATCGTCTGAAATACATTCACAAGTCCGAATACGAAGCTGTTTAATGGTCCTTCTTTTACTCTTGTCAGCAAAATACCCGTTGTAATTGCTACAAGGCAGCCAAATAAGACGGCAAGTCCAACAATTGTAAGATGTTCCCCTGACCTTGCCAGAATATCGGGGTACCGTTCCTGCAGAAAAGAAAAATAGTCCTGAATGAGTTTCATTTAAACCACCTCATCAGCATAAGGGAAGACTTCAGCCATTAAACGCACCATGCTTCCTCTCGTAATCACCCCGGCAAACTTGCCGTTATCTCCAACAACAGGTACATACGGAAGGTTGTACTGACTCATTAAGTCAAGAGCGATTGTAAAGGGGCTGTCAGATGGAACCGTATGTGCGAATGGAAGCATGACATCTTTCAGCGTCTTGGTTTCATCCCGATATTGGCCTAATAAATTCAGGATTGGCGCATATCCAAGCAAGTTGCGTTCACGGTCAATCACAATCAGGGAATCAACCCGTCTTTGCTCCATAATTTTAAGTGCAGCGGCAAGACCTCTCTCAGGGTAAGCTGTGGCAGGGTTATCAATCATGACTTCATTTACAGTTGGAATGTCATCAAGATCCATAGAAAAACTTGATTCATTGTGCTCTTTTAAACGTTTTTTTCCGATGAACTCTTTTACAAAATCATTTGCCGGATGACGTAAGATTGAGTCTGGCGATCCGACCTGGATAACCTCTCCATCCTTCATTAAGATGATGTTATCTGCTATTTTAATAGCTTCGTCCATGTCATGAGTGACAAACACGATAGTCTTTTTTAACTCTTCCTGAACATTCACAAGCTCTGCCTGCAGCTGATCACGGCTGATCGGATCAAGTGCGCTGAACGGCTCGTCCATCAAAATGACGTCCGGCTCCGCTGCCAGTGCCCTAATAACCCCCACTCGCTGCTGCTGTCCCCCGCTCAGCTCGCTTGGATAACGGCTGCGATATGTCTCAGGATCTAAATTAACCATTGAAAGCAGCTCCCTCACTTTCCTTTCAGTCCGTTCCTCTTCCCATTTCAATAAACGCGGTACGACTGCGACATTATCAGCAATGGTCATATGCGGAAAAAGCCCGATGCTTTGAATGACATAACCTATTTTTCTGCGTAGCTCTACAGGATTTATTTTGGAAATATCCTCGTTATTTATGTATACTGTGCCTTCAGTCGGCGTGATCAAACGGTTAATGAGCTTCATGGTTGTTGATTTACCGCATCCGCTTGGACCGATTACCACATGAATTTTCCCTGCTTCAAGTTCAAGATTGATATCCTTTAATGCTTTAAAACCATCAGGATATTTTTTTGTAATATTTCTAAGCTGAATCATTACATTTCTCCTTCTCTGTTTGGACTCAAATTGTTTTTTTCCACTTTTGCTTATTCCCTTTTGAAGAATACTCAAACATTCAGTTTATTTTTTGTCAGTTCCGTTCATTCCATACATTTCCTTCTTTATAAATCACCGAAGGTCAATCAGAGAAACTATTAATTCTAATTCTTTTTCTATCCAGTCAATCATCAAACTCAGCTGAAGTTTGATCTTATTGGGGTATGGTCTCATGGTTGACGGTTTCATTTGGGGCAGGAAGCGAGTTGAGCGGTGAGGTTACTGTCCGGACGATCGTTTGCGAGTTGTAGGAGAAGAAATTAGAGAGGCGAAGTTTTCAAGGATCGCACGATCAGCTGATTTTCGACCAGAGAAAGATAAGAACAAAAACAGCAGCCCCCTGCTTCCTTCCGGGCAATCAGCTGACAAGTGCGCTGATTCCTTCAAAAAACAGGGGGCTGTGATTTACATTATTATTCCTGATAGTGTGGATGCTTGGCAAAAAAGAATGGAAACGAATTTCCTCAATGGGAATATTCTTTTTAAGAAAACGCCTGAATGGATCTGCTGTTTCTTTTAAGCAGGAACACTTGCTGTTTTTCTTTTGCCGAGGATGATACCGAGTAAAAGTCCGATAACTGCCGGAATAAGCCAGCCAATTCCCTCTTGATAAAGAGGCATTGCGCCTAGAACAGGGCTCCACGCTTCAGCCAAAAATGTTTTATTCAGCGTATCAAGAAAGCTGAAAAGTCCGACGAGAGCGACAGTAGTAACATAGACATAAGAACTGTTTTCAATATATTGATGGATGAGCGCAAGGAAGATCAGCACAATCGCAATCGGATAAATCATGCCCAGAATTGGTACGGACACGGTTAAAATTTGAGTTAATCCCAGATTTGCAACAGCTGTGCTTGTCAGACAAAGAATCAGTACCCATGCTTTATAAGGAACTTTCGGTACTGCACTTGCGAAAAACTGGCTGCATGAAATGACAAGGCCAATAGAAACGCAGAAGCAAGCAAGGGTAAATACAATTCCCAAAATGAGTGTTCCGCTTTGCCCGAACAAATACCCCATTATGTTAGTTAATATCTGTGCGCCGTTTTCTGATTTTCCAAGAGATGCACTGGCAGCACCTAAATAACCCAGGATGATATAGATGACAGTAAGTAAAATGCCTGCTCCTATACCAGCTGAGATCATATAACGCGAGAGCTTTTTGTCATTTTTAACTCCCTGTGCACGAATTGTATTTGCGATCACAATTCCAAAGGCAAGAGCAGCTAGGGCATCCATCGTTAAGTATCCATCCAAGAAACCTTGGAAGACAGGACTCGTTTTATAATTTCCTGTTGGAAGTTCAAAAGACCCAATAGGAGTGATCAGGCTTTTCACCAGAATAATCACAATTAGTGTAAGCACAATCGGCGTCAGCAGTTTACCGAACAAATCAACAAGCTTAGATGGCGACATGCTCAGCCAGTATACTAAACCAAAAAAGACAAGCGTGTAGATGAATAACGCAACAGGACTGCCTGCAAGGCCGGCAGGAAGAAATGGAGCTGCACCCATTTCATAGGCAAGACTTCCTGCTCTGGGTATAGCTAGTCCCGGTCCGATAGAAATATAAATGATAAATGGAAAGATAAGTGCAAATAACGGGTGTACACGGGAATTCAGCGCATGAAAACTGCCTGCTTTCGCAATCGCCACAACTCCAAGAATTGGCAGTCCTACAGCAGATACAATGAACCCTGCAAGAGATGGCCACATGTTATCTCCAGCAGCCTGTCCGAGAAAGACCGGAAAAATTAAATTTCCTGCCCCAAAAAACATTGAAAAAAGCATTAAACTAATAAAAATAAGCTGCTTCCCAGTAAATTCCTTCGTCATGTTAAAACTCCTTTGATGTAGTAGTTCCCATAAGGAAAAAGTCATAAAAAATAATAGTTCAAAGTATATCAGCTAATAAATTGATTGACTAGTTCATTTTTTCAGTACACTTTAGAGCGGAAAATACAAACCTATATTTATCAGCATTGTATGCGTTTACTTTTCTCAAATAAAATTTCTTCCAACAGAAGATTTTTTTTCTGTTCAGCAAAACATCCACCGGTTCTCTTTTGTGAAGCGGAAATTGTTACTGGCGAAAACCTTCATCAATAGCCTTTATTAACTTTTATTCAGGTTACATTATTTTCCTTTTCCCAATAAAAACTATACTCGCAAAGAGTGTTGTTTTGATGATAGATGATGACCGTTCCTTTCCCCTTCACCATCAGTGCTGCCATTTTTACAGTTAAAACTTTTAAAAGTGGTGTCGTTCTCCTTAGTGCTGCCATCTTTGACAGTTCAAAGCTAAAATAGTGGCGTCATTCTCCTTAGTGCCGCCATCTTTGACAGTTCTAAGCTAAAATAGTGGCGTCATTCTCCTTAGTGCTGCCACTTTTAACGATACAAGGTGATGGTGTAAGGTTCCAAAAAAAGGGGCTGTCCAATAAGTCAGTCATAAATGACTTTATGGACAGCCCCTTTTAGGGATTATTCAAATTCAATGGTCAATTCCTGAGCTTCAGCTGCTGCTTTCTTTTTATCATTCAAAAGATCACTCGTCAAAACCTTAATACTTTTGACCTCTTTGTCTGAATGATTCAGGATAAAACCAACATTTCCCTTCTTAGAGCTGTTTGCAGCAAGTTCGCCATTTAACTCCTCGAGATAAATATCAGATTCCCAGTCTTTGTGCTCGCCAGTATTTGTTTCAAGAACAGCGATTGGAGAAAAATAAACGGGCTGATCTGAAGTATTTTTGATTTCAATATTCGCTTTTACAATGTCAAATGTTTCTTCATGTGTAAACGTATGAAAGAAATCAATCATGCTGTAAGCCGGTGTATGTTCAATGATTTTAACATCGCGGACAAGCAGTTCAACATCGCCGACTTTGTAAGTTTTGTTGACATTCTTAATTGCCTTCAGTTCTGCTGCTCCTTTGTCATCTGTATAAGACTGACCGACTTCAAGGAGCTTGCGGTCATCGGTAATTTGAGGATTTGGAACGTAGACATCATTTGAGGTTTGTTTAGCTGAAGCAGTTTCAGAAACCTTTTCTTTCTTCTCTTTTGCTTCATCTTCAGGTGTTGAAGACGCTTGAGCTGAGCACGCTGAAAGTATAAGCGTTAATGATAGGAGCATCCATAGTTGTTTCATTGGTAATCCCCTTTCTCCTGGAGTGAATGATTAGGCAGTAACAGATCTGACAAACAATTCTTTGTCAGATCCATACTGTCCATGAGTTAACCTTATTTCTTTTTGTTTTTCTCTAAAATGTCAAAGATAATTTCTGCATGGTCTGTATTGTCTTTTTGGCCTGCAAACATTTCTGATCCTGGTCCGTATGCAAATACAGGAACATCTTCACCTGTATGCCCGCCGGTAGTCCAGCCTGTGTTTGTACGTTTGTTAAAAATAGCTTCGATGGCATTATCCACTCGTAAAATCCCTTTATCTTTATCTGCTTTTCCTTCTTCAACAGCCTTTTTAACAGAATTAATTTCTTCTGCTGTCAGCTCTAAATCGATGTTTTGCTTTAATGTTTTTTCTGCGTCTGCACCTTTAGTGACAATTTCATTAGCCATGAAATCAGGTGTGCGTTTAGCTGCTTTAATCGGCTCGCCGAACCAGTTGTAGACACCGTCAGCTCCGATAGAATATCCGCCTGTAGAATGGTCAGCTGTAGCAACTACTAATGTATGCTTGTCCTTTTTAGCAAACTCGATTGCTGCTTTGTATGCTTTTTCAAAGTCCTGCATTTCACTCATGGCAGCAACGATATCATTGTCGTGTCCTGCCCAGTCTACCTGGCTTCCTTCAACCATAAGGAAGAATCCGTCTTTGTCCTTGTTTAATCTCTTCAATGCTGAACTTGTCATGTCTTGAAGTGAAGGGGTCTCGCTGTTGCGGTCGATCATTTTCGGCATACCGCCTTCAGCAAACAATCCAAGCACCTGTTCATTCTTATCTTTCAATAAATCTTCCTTATTAGTCACATAGCTGTATCCGTCTTTTTTGAATTCTTCTGTAAGATTGCGGTCACCGCGGATGAAGTTGCTTGAGCCGCCGCCAAGCATGACATCTACTTTGTGCTTGCCGTTAATCATCTCATCATAATAATCATCCGCTAAGGAGTTCATGTTTTTGCGGCTCATATCATGTGCCCCAAACGATGCCGGAGTGGCATGTGTGATTTCAGATGTTGCAACAAGCCCTGTTGCTTTCCCTTTTTCTTTAGCAGATTCTAAAACGGTTTTAAGTTCTGTTCCATCGTTGTCTACTGCTATAGCTGCATTAAACGTTTTGTATCCTGTTGACATCGCCGTTGCTGCTGATGCTGAATCTGTCACATTCTCTGCAGGATCTTCCGGATATGTCATTTGATTGCCTACTAGATACTTATCAAATTCAGTACGCTCAGCCACAGGAGTTTTAGGATCATCCTGTAAATAGCGGTAAGCAGACGTATAAGATACACCCATTCCATCACCGATCAGAAAAATAACATTTTTAATTTCGCCCGGTTTTTTTGATGCTGCTTCAGCATGATTCGCCTGTGCTTCAGGAAAACTTCCAATCAAGCTGCCAGCCACAACTGCAGAAAGAACTGCAACAGGGATTACTTTTTTACCTAGTTTTCTTTTAAACAATGAAACGACCTCCCGATAGCATGGTTTGATTTAATCTCAGTTACCAGTCTATTGGATTTTCATTAAGGAAGTTTATAGCAAATGTAAAGTCTGGATGTCCGTCATTTACGGAAAATTTACAATAAAAACAAAGAAATCAATTGCAGCTTTAACAAAAAAAACTGTTTTTACTTACATACTTCTTTGTACCATGTTTCTATTCTTCAAAAATGCAAGGATCACAAGTCCCCCTCCTGATACCACGCATATCAGCAGCCCTACAGATAGAAACAAAGCAGGAATGCCAAATTGCGATGCGCAAAAAGTACCGTATATTATTCCCAGCGGAGCTGCCGCTTTTGTTAACAAAAACCTGATAGAAAGGACTTGTCCAAGGATTGAATCCGGCACCAGCCGCTGATAAAGGGTTGTACTGTAGATGTTCCAAAAAGGCATGACCGTTCCGGCAATGACTTCTATAAAAATAGCTATCCATAAAACTTTGGCGACACCCAAGGCCAAAAATGTGCACCCGCCTAGAAAAACGGCTGATGTCATGACTAGATAGAAAGATTGTTTTGGCTCTCTTATTTTTGCAGCCCCATAGCTCCCCAGAATGTAACCTAGTGGAAACGCAGCTGCGAAGAGTCCATATTCAAATGAAGAGCCGCCGATTATTTCAACTACGTAGGGTATATACATCGTCTGCGCGGCAAATACGCCAAAACTAGTAACGGTGATAAAACACCCTAAAACAAGGAGAATTTGATGCTTGCGGTAAATATGTATTCCTTCTCTAAATTGACTAAGCCAGGAATTCTGTTTCAATTTTGCAATCGACGGCTCCTTGATTTTTATAATCATGAGATATGAAATAAAAAACATCATTGAAGTAAATAAAAGCGCCTCTTGAATATGAACAGCAGTTAAGATCAAACCTGAAGCGGGAAGCGCAATCAATCTCATCAGCTGAACCCCGCCTGAGAGTTTCGCATTCACTTTAACGAATTCCTCATTTTTAATGAGCTTAGGCACCAGTGCTGCTGCAGCCGGGTCATAAAACGTGATGGAAGTTAAGAATGCAGTTAAATAAAGAAACCCAATCTCAGTATTATCAGTAATCAGCAGCAGCCATAATAGAAAATAAGCTGAGAATCTTATTGATTCTGAAGCCTTCATCATCGCTGTTCTTCGAAAACGGTCGATATAAGGACCTGCCAAGAATTGAATCAGCAGCTGGCCTGCTATATTCACAAGCCATAGTCCTCCCATCGCAATCTTCGAGCCTGTATCCGCGTAGACAATCCATGAAATGCAAAAGGTTCCGAATGTGCTTGCGAATGTTGAGAGCAGCTGATTATAAAAGAGGACAGAAACATCTTTCATCCCTTCAGCCCTGTTTAAAAAAAGTGTCAATATGAGTTTCAATCCCTTGTAAAGCATTTTCAGGCACTGAATAAAAAGCACCGGTTACGTTTACCATACCCGCTGTCCGCAATAGGGATAAATGGTGATGAACGGTAGTTTTGCCCATTCCAAGTAACGCTGTAAGCTCTTTAAGCGTTCTCTCTTTTTCGGTTAGGAGCTTCATGATCCTCAGGCGTTTTTCATCCCCAATCGCTTTCAGCCGCCTTACAAGCTGTGCAGGAGGCTCGTAAGGATCTGATGTTTCATTCAAACTGTCATCACTGACTGGATAATAGAAAACCTTTGTTTCTTCTAAATCAGCCTGTATCGTCCAAGGTCGATATATGTACTGCGGTATCAGCAATACTCTTGTAATACCTGCCTCAGCCCTGTAATCCACTCCTGCCGCATGAAGAACAATTTCTTTCGGACTCTGATTATTAAACCAATGTTCTTTTTGCTTTTGATCACGTTCAAGTATGCTGCAGATTTCTGATTCTTGTTTTTGTAAAAATTCTCTGTACCATCCGTTTGTAACCTTTATAAAATGGATTCTAAGATCTTTCAATTCACAGCTGCCGATAAAATGAATCATTTGCGGGAAAAAGGCGTGACCTCTACAGGCTATGATCATCTCATTTTCAGAGTTTTCATCCCCTTTGGAAGCCATTAAACGGTTTTCTTGTTGGGTTTGATCCAAGTAAGGAAGAATCAAATATTTCAGATGCTGATCAGGAAGATTCTCAATAAATTCATGAAACTCTTTTAAAGAAGTAAAATTCTGAACGTGCAAAAGCTGAAGCAGCATTTTCCAAGTATTGTGCTCCTGACAGTATTGCAGCTCTGCGCTAAGAGATTCAGAAAGACTCAATCGAATGGAATCCAAATCCTGCTTAGACATCTCAAGCTTTTCATGCAGCTTCGGATACGTAATCATGGCAATGCCAAGGACGCATTCATATAAGATCGAATGCTGCAGTTCAATTTCGTATGATTTTCTTTCAAAGGATGTATTTAATAGGTTCATATATATCATCTCCTTCCTTTTATTCTAAATATATAGAACATTAAATTCAATATTTTTAGAATATAATGTTATCTACTCAGCAGAAAATCTCCGCTTTACAAATTCAAAACACTAAAAAGCTCAGAGCGATATGTTCTCTGAGCACAAAAATGCATATGGAAAGTCATAGCAGCGTTAATTATTTTCATTTAGTGTAAATTTCTACAGTAAAATCCTTTTTGATTCACTCTCAAATCCAATGCCCCTTAAAGAAAACTAAATTGTTTTTCTCCCCGATTCATAATCTCGTTCAACAATCATATCTTGAAAAAGCAGTCGTACGTTTCATCCAAAATCAAGAATCGCTAATTTCTAGAAAGGAAAAACCGTTTCCCGCAGCGAATATAGTCTATAAATATTTTTTATTTCGTGAGTTTTTTACAACAATTGGTATCGGAAAGCCTGTTCTTATAGCTTTTATAAACTTTTTCGTCTTTTCAGGCACTGCTGGATCACCTGTGATTATGTTGAAAGTATGTTACACTTGAGTCAGGTCAAACTTGATCGGAGGAAATCATCATGCAAATCAGTGTCTTCTTAGATGATTACCGAACTTGCCCAAGCGGATATGTCTTGGCAGAAACAATTGATCAATGCATTAGCCTTTTGCGAAACAACTGTGTTGACCATCTTTCATTGGATCATGATCTCGTGAGCAAAACAAGAAATGGACTTATGCTCGTTGAATACATGGTTAAAAATCACCTTTATGCTAACCGCATCACAATTCATTCCGCAAATGCAGTAGGAAGCAAAGCGATGTACAGGCATTTAAAAAAAGCACAAGAAGATTTTGAAATGCCGAAATCGATTAAAGTCATCTTAAAACCAATGCCCCTTCATTCTATTGCTGCCGGCCGTTAATAAACGGTCTGGAAAAATTCATAAAGTGAATTTGTGAGGTATTACTTAAAAACTGATGCCTCTTTTTAATGCCATTCATAATCCTTTTTGCACCCTGAATTCCCCATCGAATGCATCAATAAAAGAAAGATTCCCTTCAAACTTTGGATAGACCGGTTTATAAACGAGCTGATAATAGCTTTCTGATTGATCCTTATATTCTTTTGTCCATTGCTGTTCAACATGGAAGACGGATGAAAATCGCTCTATAGCTATTTCTTCAGATATACCAGGATTCGGATTTACTGACTTAAGAAGATTCGGCTCCACTTCAGGTCCAAGGTAGTGCGTGATCTTTCCAGTAGTTCGGTTTACATTGATTCTGGCCTCCCCATATCTAACAGAGATACCATGGTGAATGAGATCAAATTGAAAAAGGACTCTTTCCTCATCACTTTCTATTTCCTGTTCCATCATGAAATAATGATGGGCATCAGGATAAATGGCAGTCAAAAACTGAACTGCTGTTCTTTCACATTCATCTTTGCTTAATAATTGATTTCCTGAAGTTTCATAAAAAGAAAAGAAACCTAATAATTTCCCTGTTTCTTTATCACGCTTTACTTTTATCGTATTTTCATTTCTTTTGTTAAAGTAAGTCATGAGGCTATCATCTGCCTCATCTGGTTCAGCCCCCTCTTTTCTATAAACGAATCCGATCGCATCTCCTAAATCCTGCTCACGAATTTTTATAAAGTCTGCATCTAAATTTGTTAATGCTTCCGGTGAGGCTATTGATTCTACCTTAGGCAAATTTTTATAAACTGGTTCTAGTTCTGGTCCTTCAAGTTCGGATTGCTCCTTCAAAACCTTTAGTTTGCCATCTGCAGGCACCTCATAAAAACGCAATTCAGGCTCATACACTAAGTGAGGAAGGTTATCTCCATTTTCATAGAGTTCTTCATTTAAACTGACTATCATCAGATTCATTTTTATGTCTTTCAGGAATTCATCTCTGACTTTTTCTTCAGGCTGCAGACATTCCGGAATAACAATGTGTTCAGCAGTCCCATCATAATGGAAATGCATGATTTCACCGTACTCATTAATATCTATGTAAAAACCTGTAAATGGCAAAGGCAAATCCAATTCTATCTGGATATATGAAATTCTAAGCTTTTCATCTGTTTTTTGCACACGCTCTTCCTTAAACTTACGAATGACACCAGGATAGTGAAGTTCAGTAAATTGTAATGCTAGCTTTATTAAGTCCTCTTGATTTAAGATAGCGTGATGCATTTCTTCAGTTGATCTGTCTTTTGTAAAATCAATCAGCTGCCCGTTTCCATCCAGCTCAATCCAGATCCCAATTTCTTCTTCATCTGGATGCTTCCAAGCAAAAACAGCTCTCGTTCCATCCTCAGAATAATCTTCTATCTCAAGCTTATATTCACTTGGAATCACACAAATCTGCCTTGCTTTCTTTTTTAATATATCCTTCGTCTGCATTTTCTTCTCCTTAATATGAGCGCGAGTCTCTTTACTTTAATTACGAAGAAAAAGCATGAAAAGTTTCATAGAATAAAAATATATTCCGTCCGCAGGCTTTTTGTTTCAGCATTGGGAAGAAAAAAAAGCCCTGTCTCAAATTTAGAGCAGGACTTTAAAATTCCATTGTATTATTTGAATAATTTTTCGATCGTGCTGTCAGGAAGAGCTTTTTCTCCGCCGACGATGAAGTATTCTTCTGCTAACTCAGCATAATCCTGGATAATTGCTTTAGTTGCTGGTGCTGGAGCAGATGGATCTGTTAAAACAATTCCATTTCCCCATCCTGCAGCCAATGCAGATGCTGAGAGTGCATCTGGGAAGTTTTTGCCCGTAGCGATAAATGGCGCATCCATCGCAAGTAATTCAATGTCATAGCCGAAGTCAATAATTTCCCTGTTTGTTTCATAGCGATCCGATCCGCTTAATCGGAGCGGGTCAGGCAGTGCATTTAAGACTTTATCTGAAACTGCTCCAGTTCCTCCTACAACAATTGCTCCCTCTGCATTTGAGGAATCTACAAAAGAACCGACAGATTCAGGCAAATCTGTTTTCTTAGTAAGAAGAATCGGCCACTGTGCTTGAGCTGATAGAGGCGCAACTGAAAGAGCATCTGCAAAGTTCTCTCCTGAAGCTACAACGATGCCATCTGTAATACCTACTTCTTTAGCAATTTTTACAGATGTTTCATAGCGGTCAATGCCGCTGATTCGCGTAACAGTTTGAATACCCATAGCTTTAAGCTCTTTTTCAACATTAGCTGAAATAACAGAAGCTCCGCCAATTAAGAAAACTTTACTTACTCCTAAGCCCATCAATTCTTCTTTCACACTTTCTGGCAAAGAATCCTTTTCTGTTAACAGTAAAGGCGCATCATATTTATAAGCGAGCGGTGTAGCGCTTAAAGCATCAGGAAAAGCACCGCCCGTTGCAATTACTGCTACCTCGGATGACTCCCAGCCCAGATAAGAAATGTCAGCTGATGTTTCATAACGGTCCAATCCATAAATACGTGTTGTTTCTGGAGCTGCTGCTGCACTAGCTTGTCCAAATGGAAGGCTAAGTACTAATAGTGCTGATAATGCAAGTGACTTTTTCATAAGATCCCCCTAAATGATATAATCTACCAAACTCCTAAATTATAATGAATTCAAGGTCATTTTGTAATCATTTTTTTACAAAATCCGGCAACAAAACAGAATATTTTTTTCGTCAATTATCGACAGAAACATCGAATTATTTTTTAATAAATAATTTAACTATTTCACTAAAATAAGAACGCTAACATTCTTTTTGATTAAAGGACCAAGTTTCTCAGAAAAAATAAAAGAGACTGCACACGCAGCCTCTTAAATCCTATCCTTCTCTTGATTGTCAGTCGTTCTTCTTCTGACCGCTTCTCGCCCGGTTTCTGTCTAATTCAGCCGCATATTCTTCTTGCGTCTTTCCCTGCTTTTGACTTTCTGACTGAATTTTTTTGAATTTGTTATCATTTAAGTTTGGCATGTTTGCACCTCCTTATAACAGGAATATTTTGTACTGCCGCACTCAAATTTATTCCAGTTCTAAGAAATACTAAAAAGCTCACTGAATTCTGCTGAAGCTAATAATAGGTACTTGTAAATTGACTTAAACCACGCAATTCTTCCCTTTTCAATTACTCGTTTTATAATAAACAACAGTCGTATCCAGATTTCCTTCAGCTGATTCTGCAAAGTAAGGGATCCTGCCGCATTCTGTATAACCAAGCGAGAGGTAAAGCTGATTGGATACATCGCCTTCTCTTGTATCGAGAACTATCAAAGATCTCTTTTCCTGTTTAGCACGTTCTTCAGCTTTTTGCATTAATAATTTGGCAATGCCTTTTCTGCGGTATGAGGGATGTGTGATCAGTTTTGCGATCTCTGCTCTATGGCGTCCGTTTTGTTTCGTGCATAAATGGAGCTGAACGCTTCCTGCAATTTCATGATTCACTTTTGCGATTAGAAAAATCACATGAGGTTTCAATACAGATTCCCAATATTCTTTTGCCTGTGAAAGGTTCAGAGGCGGAAGGAATCCTATTGATGCCCCTCCCTCTACAGTCTTAATTAAAAGATCTGAAAGCTGGTCAATATCCTCTTCTACCCTTTTTAATTCTGCGATTTCTATTTCGTTTGACAGCTTAAACTCCTCCATTCAGCTTTTATCTTATTTCAACATTTTGATTATCCTTCTATCAAAGAACCAATTCATCTATAATTTGCCCCACCAATGATTCATTTTGCGGCTTTCCGGGATCAGCATTGATCATGACAGCAATCCCGCTTTGCATTCTCGGATAAGCAATCAGTTTACTCTGAAAACCAACTCCCCATCCTTTTGAGACAAAAAATGGCCCTCTTTTATCGTTCATAAGAAACACACCGAGGCCTGCAGCCTGCTCACTTCCAAAACCTGTTAACATCAACCGAGCCAACTCTTGATCAAGGATCGAATTCGTTATCCCATTCCATGAATCCGTAACCGCGAGTGCTAAATTCGTTAGGTCAGATGGTGTTGACCATAAACCTGAGCCTGCGGGATACGGATAATAAGCCCGCTTTCCCTCGACAGTTTGTCCATACTTGCTATGCCCGGCAGCTGCAGTTAACTGTAGTGTCTTTGTTTGATCATAATAATTCCAAAATAATGTGTCTTTTAGCCCCAAAGGCGATATTACCTGCTTCTCCATTACAGCGGTAAATGACTCTCCAGTCACATCTTCTATCATTTGCTCAATCACACAATAACCTGCATCTGTATAGGAAAACTTACTTTGAGGTACGTAAGAAACTTGCAGAGGCTCAGGATTGTAACGGGTTTTCCCTTTAAATATATCAAGCATAGTCGGAAGAGCATCCTGTTCCTGATACATGTCAAAGCTTCCTGCTGGATCTATAAAGCCTCCTTGATGTGAAAGCAAATTTCGCAGCGTCACCTTTTTATGCCTTGTAAAGTGATTTTCAGGAATCTGCCATGAAGTTAAATACTTGTTCACATCTTCTTCTAACTCCAAAATCCCTGCCTGGACTAGACGCAGACTGCCAATAGCAGTCATCATTTTACTAATTGAGCAGGCATGAAACGGAGTGTTTGAAGTAACCATGTTTGAAGTGCCTGCTTCTAATACACCAAACTCCTTGCTGCCGGCTATTTTTCCTTCTTTGAAAATCGCCAGCCCCAATCCGGGAATATGCTGCTGATCCATACTTAATTTTATTTTATGCAGATAGGCGCTCATTTCACTTCTCATTTCTATATAGTTTGGTTTTACAGATAAATTCTACTCGAGTATGCCTCAGCCCTGCTGTGATAAAGCGGTAATTTTCTATGAATCTCCAGTTATATTTTTTATCCAGCAGGCTAAAACCCCAAGCGCCTGTTACTAATTTTAGTAGTTTTGGTATATTCCTTCGGTTATTTCCGCCGTTTTTTCCATATACTCTCCCATTATGCAGGCCATAAGACCCTTACAAAACACCATTTGTCAATCTTTTTGGTTGGCCTTACAATTCTACTAATCCCATCATGTTTCTGCAGTACACACCTCATCAAGAGATATACACTATCTTTTTATTTACTAATAGAATTCCCCCGCTCATTTTAGGAGGTGATGGCAAGTCTGATTCTAGTAGAAGACTACATAACTTCTTATTTTTACCTCATCATGAATTTTCACAATGGCCTTACCTATTATTTCCTTCACAGAATAGGAGAATGTTAATGAAAAAGCTAAAAATGAAGACGCTTATAGCTGGGTCAATTGCCGCTGCGGTGATGTCAGGTTCAATTTTTCAGGTAAATGCTCTTGGCGCTTCCACTAATAGGACCGTATTGGATAACCCCTCTGCTTCATTAGGCAATAATGGAACTGGGGAACACGCCATTACGCTTATTACTGGGGATGTTGTTAAAGTGACAACCCTTAAGAATGGGAAATATATCATCAATGTGGAGCAAACCCAAAAGAATGGGGATGGAGTCAGGGTCATGACCATTGGGGAGGAAACTTTCGTATTTCCAAACTCAACCATGCCTTACCTCGCAGCAGACAAACTGGATAAGGACTTATTTAATATTACTAAGCTGATTGAATATGGGTATGATGACAAGAACCTTGCATCCATGCCGGTCATTGTCGAATACAAAGAGTCAAAAGCTAAAGCAAACGCTAAAAAAGTGGCTCCTAAAGGATCGGAAAAAGTGCTGGACCTGGAAAGTATTAATGGTGCTGCCCTTTCAACTGATAAAAAGGAAGCGGAAACATTCTGGGAAGATGTCACAATTAATAGCGAAAAGAAAGAACCTGCAAAATCTCCACTCTTTGAATATGGTGTAGAAAAAATCTGGCTGGATGGCCGTGCAGAAACAGCCCTTCATCAAAGTGTCCCTCAAATCGGTTCACACACAGCATGGGAAGCAGGCTTTACAGGTAAAGGAGTAAAGGTTGCGGTGCTTGACACTGGAATTGACTCTGGCCACCCTGACATTGTTGATCAATTGGATGAAGCGGTTAGCTTTGTACCTGGCGAAGAAGTGAATGACGTAAACGGTCACGGAACACATGTTGCCTCCACTGTGCTCGGAACGGGTGCAGCGGATGGAAAATCCAAAGGCGTAGCTCCTGATGCACGCTTACTAGTAGGGAAAGTATTGAATGATCAAGGTTCTGGACAAGACTCCTGGATTATTGACGGGATGGAATGGGCTTCAGAGAATGCGAAGATTGTCAACATGAGTCTGGGAACCAGCGAGCCAGGAGATGGGACTGACCCAATGTCTCAAGCAGTAAATAGGCTTAGTGAAGAAAATGGCACCCTATTTGTAATCGCTGCAGGCAATAGAGGCGGCGAAGGCACCATCGGTTCACCAGGTGCTGCAGATTCAGCCCTCACCGTTGGAGCTGTAGATAAATTGGATCGCCTTGCTTATTTCTCTTCAAAAGGACCACGCTATGGAAATATGGAACTAAAACCTGACTTATCCGCTCCTGGAGTAGGAATCGCTGCAGCCCGATCCCAATTTGCATCTGGCAGCGGATATTACACTAGTAAAGATGGAACATCCATGGCTACACCTCATGTCGCCGGTGCCGCCGCCATTTTAGCAGAGAAGTTTCCTGACTGGGATGGTAAAGCCATTAAAGAGGCTTTGATGAACACAACTAAAAAGCTGGAGGATTACCAGCCTTTTCACGCAGGAACAGGACGTGCTGACGTCGCTGCCGCTTTGGAAACAAAGCTGAGAGCAACAGGTTCTTTATCATTCGGCTATTTCAAATGGCCACATGATCAAGCAGCTCCTGTTGATAAGGTCGTTACTTATACTAATGATAGTAACGATGACATAACAATAGAGTTGGAAGCAGCATTTACTGACGCTGAGGGTAAAGAAGCTCCAGCCGGGATGTTAAACCTTTCTTCAAAAACCGTCACAGTCCCTGCTAATGGCTCTGCAGACGTAAACGTTACGCTTGATCCGGCACTTGGTGAAACAGGCTCGCGTTATCAAGGATTTCTAACAGCAAATATAGGCGGTGAAAAGGCTGTTCACACAACCATGGCAATGGTCAAGGAAGAGGAAAGATATCCACTTACATTAAAAGCAACAGACCGTGACGGCTCCCCTGGACTTGCATATGCAGTATTATTCAGTGAGAATATGGAACCTGAGGTTTTTGCTGTTAATGGATCATTAGAGCTTCGCTTGCCGCCGGGCATCTATTCCGCGATGTCCCTGATGGATGTGGATGCGGAAACTGATCATGCTGGTGTTGCACTTGTAGGAAATCCGGAAGTGAAACTTAATGGTCCAAAAACAGTGGAACTTGATGCAAGTAAAGCTAAAGAAATAACTGCAGAGGTACCGAAAAAAGCTGAAGCAAATTACAGGCGTATGGAATATCACCAAACTCTTGGAGATATGCCGATGACAAGTCTCTATTTGCTGCCGGTTTGGATCGATAAGATGTACGCTGCTCCAACAAAAGAAGTCAAGACGGGATATTTTGAGCAGCTCACTCGCTGGCGTCTGACAAAACCGCTGCTGAGCATTCATTTTAAAGGCAAAGAACTAGATGAGATTCCATTTGCAGGAAGTACATTTTTAGACGGAAAATATAATCTCTCTGCCGTTTATGCCGGGGAAGGCAAAACAGCGGACTTCGATCGCCTTAAAGCAAAAGGTAAAGCCGTTGTGGTAGATCGAAATGAAGAGGTGTCCGTTTCCGATCAAGCTACTGCTGCAGCTGCTGCCGGTGCAAAACTATTAATTATTGTCAACAATGGGGATAAAGAATTCAGTCAATATGCTGGTACCGCTGATTATACCGACAACCCTCTTGCAGTTGCAGGGATCAGTAAAGCTGAAGGTGACAAGTTAGTAAAAGCGGTTCGTTCAGGAAATGTGAAGCTTCAAGTGGAAGGAACAGTAAATTCTCCTTACCTATATGATCTTATGGATGTCCATAAAGGTTTTATACCAAAGGATTTGAATTATGCACCTAAAAATAAAGATTTGGCAGCAATCGATACTCGATACAATTCCCATATTGAAACAGAAGGCGGAGAATTCAGGTATGACTTGCGCCCGCATACAAATGGAGCGGTTGGCTTCCTGCAAAGACTATCTTTACCAAAGGCAAGGACTGAATATGTTTCTGCAATAGCGGATACAAGCTGGTACCATCAAGCAAATGTGCTTGATGCAACATGGGAGATTCGTCAGCCATTAGTCAGTTATGCCACTGGTCAAAAATTAACAGAAAACTGGTTCTCCCCTGTAGTCCGTCCAAGTTTGGGACAAGGTTATTGGGAGCCCGAACGCCAAGGTAACTCTCTCATGATTAACGTTCCTGCATGGGCTGACGCGGGAACAGGAAATACCGGCGGAACCGACTATAATGTATCTGTTCAAAATCAGACAACAAAATTGTACAAGGGAGATACATTATTGAAAGAAGGAAAAGGCCAGGCCATCTATGCATTTGATGCAGCTCCTCCAGAACGCACTCAATTCAGATTTATAACAGATGCTAAGCGTGATGAAAACCGCTGGAATACATCGGTCCGCACTCATACGGAATGGACCTTCTGGTCAGAAGAGTCAGAGACCTGGAGATACAATCTTCCATTCCTTACTCTTGATTACAAGGTGGACACAGATGTAAATGGGGATGCTTTAGCAAACCGTCCAACAAATCTTGAACTTTCTGTAGGAAAAGTGGCGGATGCAATTGGATACGGCAATGTGGATGGTGCGGCAATTGAAGTATCATTCAATGAAGGAAAATCATGGAAGAAAGTGAAACTTACTAGAGATCACGACAAATTTACAGCAACAATCCAAAATCCAAAGAATGCTGAATCTGTTTCACTTCGAACAAGCGCGTGGGACAATGCAGGGAATAAAATCTCTCAAGAAATCATTAAAGCTTACGGATTACGTTAAACAAAGCAGGATTAACCGCCTATTCCGAAAACATATTTTCAATGTTTTCGGAATAGGCTAAATTGAAAAATTCAGCAATAAATGCGTTTAGTGCTGCAAGATTTCTTTTTAATGATTAGAAAGATCGCATGTGCATTTTGGTTGATCCGGGTTAAATAACGCTTTTCAAAATATGCATCAAATTCCAGCAGCCACATATCTGACCTATCCTTTCAAACAAACTGATTGTTTCTCCTGAATTTATCCACCAATGTCCCTGCATATCGATTCGCATTCGCCAAATCGTTTTTGGCCATATAATAATCATATAGTTTTACGGCATAAAACTCTTTAGTCATTACATAGCCCATTTTATAAAAGTGAGGAAACGCCTCACACTCAAGATAGCGGTAATAATTCTCCTCATCACCTGAAATTGAGTAGGTATGCATGGTAAAGAGATGATGAAACGTCGGATCTGAAAATTCCCTGCATAAATCTAATCCTTTTTCTACCATCTTTAGAAGTTGATCCTTTGGGGTCTTCCCTTCTTTAGTCATGGAATTTATATACCCTTCCAGAGACCCCACATACTTGGGATCCGTTGAAGCACGTGCATCCATCGATTTTTTATAATATTCTGCAGACATTTCGAAATAGCCATGCCGCAGATTCAGATAGCCGAGATTATGATGCAGCATCGCTTTTTGATGATCGAGTCCATAGTCACCTGTCATATCGATCAATCGATGATATTCACTGCTTAAAAAATCGTAATCCTCCGATTGTTCAAGCTGAATGAGCATAAGCATTTCCGTTTCAATGATACGGGAAAAACTGCGTATTTTTGTAAAAAATGACAGTGCCTTACTCGCATTAAAAAAAGCGAGAACCCGCGAATTAAGTGCACTGTAGGCCATTGCCAGATCATAATAGTATTCCTGATTGGATTCATACTCCATGCTTATCCGTCCGAGAAATGAAATCGCGCTGACATAGTCGTATTTTACCGTAAGCTGGAAAATCCCCTTTATGTGCAGGAGCATATTTTCCTCATAATCAGATAGACCATTCCAAACCTCCATCTCTTTTATAAGATTCTCGGCAGATTGGAACTCTCCAATAGATAAATAGTATCTTGTAAGCACAAGCGTATAAGAGCGGTTGAAGTCCTGGATATGTAACAGATGGATCCCATCGAGCTGATTCTTGATGCTATCCGCCTTTGTCTTCATTTTTTTTACAATTGCATCATGCCAATCCTTCAGTAATAATTCCACCCTCCTATAATTTGAAAGTTCATGTTCCATAGTAATCCCTAACCGCTGAGATAATAATAGTATCGTTTCATCTGAGACTTCGGTTAATCCCCGTTCAATTTTACTGATATGAGTACTGGAGCAAATTCCTTCCCCTAAATCCTTTTGCTTCAATTCTTGATGTTCCCGATAGAATTTAATTATCTTACCTTCCAGCATGGTCCCCATCCCCTATTTAGCTATCATCTAATTTTTCTTATCCTACCATAATTTACACTTTAAAATCTGCAGAATTTTCATTTTATTAGTGTGGTTTTTTATGAAAAAATGTGCTATGCAAAGTGAGCATCATAAGAAAAAAAATGATTCACCTGAGTCCAAACCAATACCGGCAAAATAGATTAAATAACGATGCTTCAGCTATAAATAGGTGCATAATGAGAACAAATAATTATTATTTATAGAACTGAAAAAATATCGTTACTCAATAGGTAATAAAATCATGATGGAAGTCCCTTTTTGCAGTTCACTATTAATTGAAATACTGCCATGGTGCAGCTGAATAATCTCTTTGACAATGGAAAGACCAAGCCCTGTCCCTTCCGTTTTTCGGGTTCTTGCTTTATCTGCACGATAGAACCTTTCAAACGCCTGTTTCTTTTCTTCCTCAGACATACCAATCCCATCGTCGCTGATGATGATGGCAACCTGATCTTCACGGCTGTTGGTTTCAATGTGGATGCTGCCTCCTTGCTCACTATACTTAACCGCATTACTAATAAGATTTTCCCAAACGGTTAGAAGCAAGGACGGATTTCCTTTTATTTTTTCTGCTTTTAAAGAGTGTGAGAGACTCATCTCTTTTTCTTCTAATTTCCACCTGTACCGGTTAATCGTGTCCAGCCATTGTTTATTGATTGACACCATTTCCTTGTCTTGAAGCGCAAGCGATTCATCCAAAACGGTTAATGCCAGCAGCTGTTTGGTTAATTCAGACAGTCTGGACGTTTCTTGCTGAATGATGGACTGATAGGAAATTTGTTCTTCTATTGTCACATCGGGCTTTTTCAATAACACTAGGTAGCTTTGAATCGTATGCAGCGGTGACTGAATGTCATGAGAAACATTGTTGACGAACTCTTTCCTTTTAGTCATCAGCTGTTTAATTTGCAGGCGCATCGCATCAAAACTTTCAGCTAATTGACCAATTTCATCTTTGCGCGAAATGTTAATCGGTTCATCAAACGATTCAGCAGCCATTTTTTTCGTCACATTGGTCAAGTGAGAAATGGGATGGATTAATTTCCTGGCAGCGATCATCATGCCAAAAATGCTTAAGAGCAGAAGACCGATCGCGAGACCGCCAAATAATAACCGAAGCTCTCCAAACAGCATTCCAATGTTCGGCCGAATAAAGAGAGCATATTTTGTACCATCCGCTTCCACCTGAACACCGACTGAATTTTTCAGCTCATTCGCAAAAAAACCAGTCACAAACGTTTCTCTCGGATAGTCTCTCATCCCATGATAAACTTCACCATCAAGAACGGATGAAATGACTTCTTTGGACAATGTTTTATCCCTGTACTCTCCCCCGTAAAAAAAACCGCTACCGCTTTGATCCTCAATATAAAGCTGATAGCCTGCAAAACCGAGCATTTTTAAAGCATGACTCATCTGATCAGTTTTCAAACCCCCTAAATATGCGGACATCTCAGATGCAATTGCTGCATTTTTCTTGTCATTTTCTTTTTTCAAAAACTGGTGATAATACGTATTCATCACAAAAAATGATGTGAAACTGCTGATGATCATTGTAATGAGAGTAAACCAAACGAATTTCAGATAAAGTGAATGGGTCATGTCAGCTCCTCCAGCTTATACCCGACTCCGCGGACTGTTGTAATTCGAATGTCTGGTGCCTTGCTTGCAAGTCTGCTGCGGATTCTTTTAATGTGAACATTGACGGTCTGGTCATCTCCTGCGTAGTCTATCCCCCACACACTTTCAATAATTTGTTCGCGTGTAAACACAGAATTTGGGTGTGATGCAAGCAGACGAAGGACTTCAAATTCTTTAAGCGGAAGCATCAGTGTCCCGCTTTCCGTCTGAACCTCATAGCTCCTGCGGTCAATTTTAATGGAACCAAGAATCAGAATCTCATCCTGGGGTTTCTGATATCTTCTTAAAATAGCTTGTATTCTATATAATAATTCTTTGAATTCAAATGGTTTTACGACATAATCATCTGAACCAGACTGAAATCCTTTTTCTTTGTCTTCTATGTGATGTCTTGCTGTTAATAAGATAACCGGTACATCGCCGAACCTCTTCATTTCTTTTGTTACTTCGAATCCATCCAAACCTGGCATCATAATGTCAATTACAGCTAAGTCAACCGCCGTTTCATTTATTAAGGAAAGAGCTTCCTTCCCTGAATAGGCAGGGATTGCGTCATACCCTGCACGGTTTAACTCAATCAGGATATATTTCACCATATCCTGATCATCGTCCACTACTAAAATTCGTTTCATGTACTCTTCCCCTTATAATTAAACCTATTGCCTTTAATATCGGCAGCTCTTTTCAAAAGGCTGTTTTCGCATAGATTGTTGTTTTTGTTTATATTGTGCAGAAAAGTAGAATCAAATGAATGCTATGATTCCACCATTTTGGTTTTTGCACGGAAGAGTGGCATCAACCGCATGCTTTGATTCCACTATTTTGATTTTTGCACGGAAAAGTGGCATCAGCCGCATGCTTTGATTCCACTATTTAACTTTTTGCATGGAAGAGTGGCATCAGCCTCATTATGATTCCACCATTTTGATTTTTGCACGGAACAGTGGAATCATCCGCATGCTATGATTCCACCATTTAAGTTTTTGCACGGAAGAGTGGCATCAACCGCATGCTTTGATTCCACCATTTAAGTTTTTGCACGGAAAGTGGCATCAGCCAATTCCCTCTATTCTCCAGAAGAAGTCAAGTTCCTTCCGCTGCACCACTTATGGTTATAACTTCTAGCCTAAAAGCAACAATCCTTAAGAAAAGAGCCTTTCAAAAATACTTATCTAATTGAAAACCATCCCGTCCCGCATTGTCACGACGCTGTCTGCATATACAAGCATTTCTTTGTCATGAGTAACCATCAATGTGGTAATTTGCATCGTTTTTGTTAATTGTTTGATTAACTTCATAATATCGTTTGATCTTTGAGAATCAAGACTTGCCGTAGGTTCATCTGCAAAAATAATTTTTGGTTTATGAATTAAAGCTCTCGCTACTGCTGCTCTCTGTTTTTCTCCTCCTGATAAAGATTGTGGATAGGCATCCTTGCGATGGTACAAATCTGTCAGTTTGAGAAACCGTTCGGCTTCGTTTCTCTGTTCCTGTTTCTTAAGCTTTGTTTCAGAGAGGCTCAGCATAAGCATAAGCTGTTCTTGGACCGTAAGAAAGGGGACCAGATGGGAGGATTGAAAGATATAGCCAAACTGATTGGCTCTTAATTTCCTAATCTGGTCCTGATTCATTTCCGTTACATTTTCCCCTTTAAAAAAGATACTGCCCTGTGTAGCGCGCTGCAGCCCGGCCGCAATTGTCAGAAGTGTGCTCTTCCCTGATCCTGACGCTCCTACTAACGCCGTTATTTCACCTTCATTAAGTGATAAACTGATCCCTTTTAATACCTGTTCTTCTACTTCTCCATTCATGAACGCTTTCTTCACATCATTCAGCTGGAAAATTGTCATTTTACCCTTCCCCCTGTTGTATGGCTTTTAATGGTTCGGCTTTTTTTATTTGAATACCTGATAAAGTAGCCCCTATGAACCCTACTGCAGCGAAAACGAGCGAAAGCTGAAGACTGGTTTCTGCCGGCAAATAAAAGGGCATGCCTTTCGGAGCAACTCTTTCTAAAGCATGACTTAATAGAACAGATAGACTGAGAGAAAGGAGTGTAATGATGATCATTTGACTCCATATCATGACAAATAATGATCTCGTTTTCATCCCAATGGCTTTAAGGATTCCGTACAATCCAATTTTTTGCACGTTCATCATGTAGAAAAAAATAGTGAACAGCATTCCGCTTATAACAATTAAAAACCATGAAATCATATTTAAGGACAGCTGCTCCGCGCTGTAGCTTGGTATAGTGCTGAGAAACTCATCATTTGTAAATGACTGAAGTCCTGAAAAGGATTGGATCTCATCATTTGGAAGAAAGATGACTTGCATTTCATTTTGCTTGAAGATTTCTTGATAATCTTCTTGATTGATAAAAGCTGCAGGAGCATGGCTGAATTTTTTATGATCTGCAAACCCCTTTACAATGAGCTCTCCTTCATATTGATTGTTTTTTACCTTATCTCCAATCATCACTCCATCTTCTTTTAAGGTGCGATCTAAAATAACTTCTCCTTTTTGGATTTCGTCAAAAAATGATGATTGTGCTGCTGTCACAAAGGCCACACTATGCTGCCTATCTTGAACATCGTTTATAAAACCCATTTGGATGGCAAGTGCAGCTGCATTTTTATTTTCCGAAAGGATCTTTTCCTCCATCTCTTTATCGATCTTAGAAGCGAGATAATTTTCATCCGCATCTGCATTCATATAAAAATGACCATCAGGCAAATTTTTTATCAATGAGGCATTATCTTGGGACAATCCATTTGAAAGCCCGGATATCATCAATGTCAGAAAGCTCACTAAAAAGATGATGGATCCTAAAATGATAAAACGGGCCTTGTTCTTTTTGATTTCCTTCCATGCCAGGTTCATATTTCTTCCTCCAATTCTTCTTGTTAAGTAAAGTATAGGAGATCAAGGTGAACACAAGATGAACGGGAGATTACAGAAGACATTATCCGGGAAAGCCCGCTTCTTCAGAGGCGGGTGTTAAAATTCGGCAATTTGTTCATACAAAAAAGAGAACTCAATCGTAAAATGAGTTCCCTTTTCAAACTTATTGATTGTTAACTGTCTTGTTTAGAAATTAAGTATCTTTCTTTAAACAGGGGACTCAATTCGCTCCAAACATCAAATTTATTGCCGTTTAAGTCATAGAAAACAAAGTTTCTTCCAGAGTGTCCTCTGTTTTCAATTTCTCCAGCTCTAATTTGTTTGCCAATAAAGTCTTTATGTATAGCTTCTAAAGCACTTAACCCGTTGACTTCAAAGGTTAATGAAAAACGTTCTTCGCCGTGAATATCAATAAAATTTGAGCTTTGACTTTCTTTAGATTTTACAAGAAATATGCTTTGATCAGCAAAGTTAAGTATTGCCTTATCTTCATCTTTATAACTCAATTCAGCCCCCAATTTGTTCACATACCATTCCGAAGAATGTTCTACATCTGAAACTGGAAGATAAGTTGTACCTACTCTTAATAATTTTTCAGTCAATCATTTCCCCTCCTGATCATTTTTTTATATGGAAAATTCTGATATAACGATTTTATCATAGGCAACATATGTAGAGAACAAACAACTTTCAACAATCATCATGCTCTCTCAAACTTTTTGATGCACTTTCAAACTTTTTCTGAATTTAAAAAAGCCAGAGCTCTTTTTCAGCTCTGGCTTTTTGCCGTTTTACTCTTTCCCTACAAGTCTGACAAGCATATGTGCCAATTGATGGCGCTGCTCCTTCTCGCCTGCTTTCCACAGCTCCTGTAACAATTTTTCCTCACGGTTTCTAGGTTCTTCATTATCAGCAAGGTAAGCGGCAACTTTTTCTGCTGTTTTGGCTAATTGTTCTTCACTTAATCCAAGTTTTTCACCAAGAGCAACCCGCTTTCCGAGGTATTGTTTGAAACTTTCAAAGCTCCCCAGAATATCTTCCATTTTTTCGTCGGGAATTGTGGCAATGCGGCTTTCTACTTTTTCTGTTTCAAGGCTTTCATTTTTATTAATAATATGATTTTGTTCTGACATTTGAATCCATTCCCTTCTATTATATCTTCGTTCTATTAGTATAAATACCCGCTTTTACCTTATCGAAACTCGGACAACTCTTTTCGTCTCATCTATGTTGCAAAACAATTATCCAACACCAAATTTCCGTATAAAACCCATTTTTTAACTAAATACTAAATTTTATTACGGACAATGGGGGAAAACATGCGAATTCAGCCGGGAATTGCTCCTATTCATATTTATTTCATGATGATCATGTCTTCCGGATTAGTCAATCACGTTCTTATCCTGCCGCTTATTCTTTCAGCTGCCGGCCGCGACCCATGGCTATGTGTTGTTGTTTCGATTGTGCCTTATATCATTTGGATCTTATTAATTGGAGCCGTTATCAAAAAGATCGGCAATCAAAATTTTTTAGAGTATTTAAAAACTCGTCTTGGACGTGTACCCGTATTTTTCTTAACCGTGATCTTCATTCTTTATTTTTATTTAAATGCGGCAATAACATTCAGAGATAACGTTACGTGGACAAAAACCAATTCCTTAATGAATACCCCGCTGCTTGTTCTATGTATTTTGTTAGGCTTAAAAACAGGAGAGGAACTCTCGGTGAAGGGCTGTAAAATCACGCTTCACGAACCCGTAAAGGACGGATTGCACTATACGGTCCAGTTGAAAACCAAGGCTTTCATTGATGAAAGGGCAGATGAACCTTCCCTTACCCGTTTAAAGAAAAAAATCCAACAGGAAATTAAAAACGATGTGCAGCGCACGTTTGAAAATGGACTGAAACTGGATTCAAATTTATACAACCCGACAGAGTCCACTTCCTGAAAATCTCCGTCGCTTGTAAAAAAATAGAAACTTCAGGGAGATTCTTTGTCAGACATACAGGTAGAAGTTGTCATTGTTAATGCAGGAAGCTAGAAATACAAATAGTAAAAATCCAAACAGTACCTTTATTACAGAAAAAAATAGAATCCAGGACTTTTATGCTGTCCTGGATTCTTTCATTCAGTCTATTTAACAACATCAGCAGCACATCTAAAGCCAATATTCCCAGAAGAACTATCTGGCTAATTTGAGCTTCTTGCTGCCTTAAGTGTCTTGTAGAATATAAGTTTTCTTGATCATATACATAATCAGAAACAAAACCTAATCATTTCTTCATTTATTTTAAGGGGAATACTCTTTCACAAAGCTTACTTTATTATTGAATAAATACAAGTGTCAGTTAGCTTGCTGCCATCTGAGGATAAATCATCATTTCTTAAGGTTCCTTCTAATTCAAAACCTAGTTTTACTGGAATCGAACGACTTTTATAGTTTGTTGATTCACATCTTATTTCAATCCTTCTAAATTTTAGTTGCTGAAAGCCAAGGTTAGTTAACTCACTTACTGCTTCTGTCATATATCCATTTCCGCTAAATGGCGAGTTAATCCAGTATCCAATTTCACATTTAGAAATCTTCCAATTAATTCTGTGAAGGCTGGCAGTTCCAATAAAATCCTTAGTACCTTTATGAAAGATAAGATAGCGAAAGCTTTCTCTTTTCAAAAAATCGATATAGGCGTTTCTCAGGAGAATTTCTGTTTCTTCAACAGTAGGAATTTCCTGGAATAAAGCCAGCCATTGCTTTAACTCATTAATTGAATCCTTAATAGCTTGGTTTACTGCTTTCCCTTCACAAGCTTGTTGTGGTGCTCGAAGAATTAATCTGTCTGTTTCTATTTGTAACGGAACATCTATTAAAATGGGATTCATATTATTCCCCTCTCTAAAACTTTAAATTAAGACCTAATGGAACTCATATATTAAAGGATCCATTGAAATTGCTAATAATATCATTCAACAAAAAAGCACATTAATCCTCCAGACCAAAGTACTTAAATTTGTTATTAAATTAAACTGTCCGATTGCTGAATAACTGTTTTTTCCATTTAGTCATAATCGTTCAAATATGGATTTAAATTCCATCATAAAACATCACAATAAATAGCATTTGGAATTCCATAAATAAGATTCATTAGACTTATTAAGAACCTTGCTAATTTGTATGTTAATTCTTATGCTATTTCAATAAAATTCAGTTATATCAAGAGACTAAAAGAGACCATCGATTAACGAGTGGTCTTCGATTTCATTTCCTAATAACGGATTTTGCACCTCAGGAACACCTTAGCATCTACCGCTCTTTTCGTTTCTCAAATTCTTTTCAAACTCATTCAACTTTGATCAATTTCCTCATAATTCCATACAAATTATTTAGAACATAGATTCATTAGATTAGCACTTAACCGGATACCAAATCCTTTCTCCGATAAACACTTAAAACGATGCCAATTAATACAGCATTCAACAAAACCGGCATCAAACCATAGCTGATAAAAGGCAGATTCATAGCTGTCATCGGGAAAAATCCTAGTACCATGCCAATATTTGATAATACTTGAATAGAATAAAGAGAAACCGCTCCGATCAGCAGGAGTTTTCCATACGAATCTTTAATAGCCGGAATAACTGCACCTATTCTTGCTGCAAAGAGTGAGAGCATTATTACAAGGAATACTGAGAAAAGCCAGCCAAATTGAGAAGTTAATGCGACAAATACAAAATTAGTGGCACCATCCGGCATGGATCGTTCAATTGAAGGGCTGCCGAACCATCCCGCTTCAGATAAGAGCTTCTGTAAATGGAGAATCATAAAACCTGAAGAATCAGAATACTTTTCTGGATTCAAAAAACCAAACATCCTGTGTTTAAATTCTAGAGATTGATATTTAAAGGATAAGATCAACGTAAGAGCGAGTCCAGCTGCTGCAGCACCATAAATAGTAAGAATTGTCCGCAGACTGAATTTACTATAACCGAGCATCGCAAATACCATAACCGAGTATAAATAGGCAGAGGAAATACTGGGTAAAGTGAAAAATAAATAAACTGGAAAAAGAAATACTAGTCCATAATGCCAAATCTTGAAATTCCCATGATTGAAAAAGGATGCCAACGCTAGAAAAAAGAAAGGCAGCGCCGTCAGGCTTTCAAGAGTAAAAGCACCAACAGTTAAAGCGTAGTTCCCGTTTATCGTACTATTTGGAAATGAGTGAATCAGCAGAAGGATAATGACCCCCGCAGCATAAAACATCCACCCGAATTTCTCAAGTTTCCGGTAATCAACCAGCATAATCGCAAACGCAGCTGCAGCTCCTATTAGAACAATATACACTTTATTTAGAACATTTCCATATTCCCCTGAAAATAAAGGCAGAAATCCCAATCCTAAACATGTTGCCAATAAGAATACAAGCAGCCAGTCAACTCTGGGACGATGCAGTTTATTCATCTGCAGTCCGAGTGATAAGGAGTTTCCCATATGATGAACGGCTTTTTCTTCTGCTTCCTCGACTGACAGCCCTTTTTTGATCCAATCCATTTTTGATTTTTCGATGTGATCATTAAGTTCAGCTTCCACAAACTGTTTGGCTTCTTTAGATTTGATTTGAGATGTTACCTCTTCCAAAAATGATCTTTTTGTTTGTTTCACTTTCGATCACCCCTCTAACATTTCCTTTAAAACCAGCAGTACATTTCCCTCTTTAGCTTCTGCTTTCTGCAAGAGCTTTTTCCCCTTGTTTTTAAGCTGATAGCGCTTTGAACCTGAATTATTCCACGCAGACCCGATCCATTCTTTTTGTTCCAGCTGATGCAGCAGAGTATATAGCGCACCTTCATTTCCTTCAAACCTTTGTACTCCCCTGCTTCTCAAAAATGCAGTCAATTCATGTCCTGTCTTTTCATAGACAAGCAGGTGAAGAACCGCAAGCAAAATGTCTTCATCTTTTTCCTTTTGCTTCTTTATTTTTTCCCTTACTTTATTCCGGTGCTTCTCTGTGAACGTTAATTCAGCAAATGCCGATTGATCCATTGATTTTTTTAACCTTTTCAGTCGATCTTCCATTTATAACTCCTCCAATCTCTCTTTAAGCAGAACTTTAGCCCGCCTTAATCTAGTCTTTACGGTATTCTCACTTACTCCAATGACAAGGGCGATTTCCTTGATTGGCAAGTCTGCATAGTAATAGAGGTAAATCACTTCACGGTATTTTACAGGCATCATCATGATGACAGATACCAGCTGAGTATCTTCTTCTTTTTGAATGACCATTTGTTCAATCGATTCATTTGCAGAACTGCTCCATTCAAGTTTGTCACCAGCCGTCTCGACATTCTTGTGATGCCAGCTTTTCAAAAAATCTTTGCATTGATTGATGGCAATACGCCAAAGCCAGGTTCTCAGCTTTGATTTTCCGCTGTATGTATGGAGAGATTTATAGCACTTAACAAATATATCCTGCGTTAAATCCTCCGCAGTCTCTTTATTTCTGACGTAAGAGTAGACAAGCTGCAGGATCTCCTGTCCGTAGCGAATCATCATTTCATCGATTAGTCCGTCTTTATCTTCCATTTCCAATGCTTGTGCAGCCCATTCTTCCACTTTTGCCCCTCCCTTTCATAGATTTAGACGACATTCCTATATGAAAAGTTTTACAGATTGATATTTTCATAAAAAAACGGCTAGGCCGCTGCCAAGCCGGAATAATCTTCATTAATCATGACACATGTTCTTGCATTCATTTATCAAATCAAACGATCTATGATATTTTAAGCAGTCACTATCATTTCTTTTTTCATAATAAATATTATTAGAGACTGGGACAAAAGGTTTTCAGCCAAAGAATAATCCGAACTATTATGTGAAATTC
>NZ_JBCMYF010000029.1:0-83305 GCF_050483325.1 Metabacillus idriensis | reverse complement strand
GGATTTTTTCTTTGGCTCTTATCATAAATATTGTACTGCCAGACTAAATGATAGAAACCTTAAGTGGATTGCAGCGGAAGGAACTTGACTCCTGCGGGAAATAGAGCAAATTGGGAGACCCCACAGGCAACGCCGAGGAGGCTCCCATGCTCCCCGCGGAAAGCAAGTTCCTGGAGCGGAAAGCAACGGACATTATTTATCATAAAAAACAACAATCTATGCGAAGATAGCCATTTCTTTTAATGGTTTTCGCACTTTCATTCTGGAAATGATCGTTACGTCCCATCCTCCATTTACATCTTATTCTTATCTGCCGTTTATCTCCGCAACAAGTATACTTATTGCATCTTTCCGGTCAAGCGAGGTCATTTTCTGCTTCATATCATCTCTTTTGTTCTTTAAATCACCCAAATGTTTCACAAGCGTTTCTACAGATAAATGTTCTTCCTCAAGCATCATCGCATATCCTTTTTCCTGGAACGATTTTCCGTTTAAAATCTGATCTCCGCGGCTTTGATTTTTCGTAAGAGGAATAATGAGCATCGGGATTCTTAAAGCAAGGAATTCAAAAATAGAGTTTGATCCGCCTCTTGTAATCACAAAATCTGTTGCTGCCAAATAATGTGGAAGCTCATCATGGACATATTCGAATTGTTTATAGTCCTTCTGATTCGCATAGTTCAGATCGACGTTTCCTTTTCCGCATAAGTGAATGATCTGATAGTCCTTCAGCTGCGGCAATGCCGCTCTAATGGTTTCATTGATTTTTTTCGCCCCGAGGCTGCCGCCCATCACTGTTAAAACCGGGCGCCTGCGGTCAAACCCTAGCAGTTCAATTCCTTTATAAGGTGATCCCTTTAAGATCCCCCTGCGAATCGGTGAACCAATGGCAGCCGTTTTCTCTTTTGGAAAATGGTTCAGCGTTTCCTCGAACGATGTAAAGATTTTAGTAGCGAAACGCTGCGCGATTTTATTCGCAAGTCCCGGTGTCATATCGCTCTCATGGATCAGAACAGGAATTTTAAGTGATTTTGCTGCAATAATAACCGGTACGGAGACAAATCCTCCTTTTGAAAAAACTAGAGCAGGTTTCAATTTTCTGAGTACTCTTCTTGCATCTAAGCAGCCTTTTAATACACGAAAACTGTCTTTTACATTTTCAAAATCCAGATATCTTCTCAGCTTCCCGCTAGAAATGCCATAATAGGGAATCGCGATTTTCTCAATCAGTTCCTTTTCAATCCCATTTTTTGAACCAATATATTGGACGTCCCAGGTGCTTTTATCCAGTTCATCAATGATCGCAATATTTGGCGTGACATGCCCTGCTGAGCCGCCGCCTGTAAAAACAATTGTTTTTTTCATATAAATGGCCTCCCTTTAAATTCTGAACTGCGAAAGAAATGCTAAAAATTCTTTCTGCTTCTTATGTTTGTATTTCATGATGGCATATGTATGAGCTTCCGGCAATGGAATGGATGGACAATTGACCTCCAATAACCTTCCTTCAAGCATCTCTCTTCTAACTGTTGAAGCAGGAAGGAACGAAACGCCGAGTCCTTCCACAATAAACCGTTTTGTAATATGAATTTGGGAGACCTCCATCATCCGAATGCCCGGATAATTTGCTTTTACCGCTCTGCATAGAGAATCCCAGTATACAGGATGATTATGTGTAAGAAGGTAATTTGATGTTAACACCTCTTCTTCATCCAAGGGCAGCGCTCTTTCAGAATCCATTCCATCGTGAGGGGCGACAAGCAGCACCTTGTCTTTGTACAGAAGCTGACAATTGATATCCGGATGAGTGCTGCCCATACAGGACAACCCAAGATCCACCTTATCGTTCCTTACAGCCTCTTCAATTTCACTTGATTCTATAATTTTAACGGAAATTTCTACCTGAGGATACTGGTTGCAGTATTTTTTCAGCACATAAGGAAGAATAGTATCCGCAATAAGCGGGGAAATGGCTAGAGTAAACTGTGATGTAAACCCCTGCTGAAAGGACTGAAGCTTGACTATACCGTTTTGATACACAGAGAGAAGTTCCTTTGCATGCTTCAAATAAACCCTTCCCTCTTCTGTCAGTCTAATCTTGCGGCCATCCCGCTCAAATAATCGAACCCCGAGTTCTTTTTCCAGCAGTTTGATATGAACGGAAACAGAAGGCTGGGATATGTAAAGAATCTCCGCTGTTCTTCTGAAATTTTCGCATTCTGCAGCTGTGACAAATGTTTGAAGCCACGTGAATTCCATAGAAACCACCCTTATTAAAATACTTAATCAATCCGTTTATATATATTTAATTTTCTTAATACTTACTATTTTATAAAATAGTAAGTACAAAGGGAAGGAGAGATTTTTATGGTAATTAAAGGTTTAAAGGGTATTGCGGCTGCTGAAACAGCCATCAGCCATATTGATGGGGTAATTGGCCAATTGATTTACAGAGGACTGGATGTTAGAGATCTGACGAAAAACTATTCATTTGAAGAAGTTTCGTATTTACTATGGCATGGCGAATGGCCTGACAAGCACCAGCTCATTCAGCTGAAAAATGAACTGAAGAATCAGCGAGGGCTTCCTGATTATATAGAAAATCTGCTGATCAGTCTTCCGGCAGAGATGAATTTAATGAGCGTTTTGAGAACAGCGGTTTCAGCATCCGGTCCAGCAAATAAAGAAAAGCCGACTTATTCAGATGCCATTCGTTTAACAGCGATGATGCCGACAATCATCGCCTATCGAAAAAGCCATTTAGAAGGCAGAGCATTTATCCGCCCTTCTGCAGAGCTTGATCATGTTGAAAATTATCTTTACATGCTTAATGGAAAAAGGCCTTCGGAATCTCAGCGCAAGGCTCTGGAAACCTACATGATTTTAACATTGGAGCATGGAATGAATGCTTCTACTTTCTCTGCAAGAGTAACCGTTTCATCCGAGTCTGACATGTACTCCGCTGTGACCTCTGCAATCGGCACAATGAAAGGCCCTCTTCATGGCGGGGCCCCATCTGAAGTGATTGCTTTTTTAGATGAAGCGGCCTCATGCGGTGATATTGAAAAATTGATTAGAGAGAAACTAAATCGCGGCGAACGATTAATGGGGTTTGGACACCGCGTTTACAAAACGCATGACCCAAGAGCTGTGGCTTTGAAAACTGTTTTACTCGAGAATGCGGGAAAAGATGCATGGCTTGATTTATCAATGGAAGTGGAAACAACTGCTGTAAACTTGCTGCAAGAGCTAAAACCGGGAAGATCGCTGTACACGAATGTTGAATTCTACGCTGCAGCCATTATGAAATCCATTCAAATGGAGTCAGAGCTGTTCACCCCGACGTTTTCAGCAAGCAGAGTTGTCGGATGGACAGCACATGTCATGGAGCAGGCTGAAAACAATACGATTTTCAGACCGGAATCTCATTATATTGGGAGATTGCCTGTTAAAAAATCCATTTAAATTGGGCTAAACGCACCTTACTCTACAATCCAATAGAAGCAACAACCATTTAATAAAGCTTAATAAAGTCACCAAAGGCACCCGTTTATGGGTGTTTTTTGGAGTGCGAAAAATACATTAATATTCCGCTTCCTGCTAAAAGTGAATTAGCGCCCCCCCAAGCACGCATTGCGTTTGAAGCGTGTCTTTCCCAATGGAGTTAAAGTGAAACTTTCAATGCTAAATTGCTTCTGATTCTTCATAACTTTCATATAATAAAATTCCTCTGAATCAAAGTCGATGTGATCGTCAGTCTTACAAATTCTTGTAACCCTTCTAAGTCCATTTCTCTTCCCTTCCATTCATAATTAACCACAAATCATTATTCAACCTTCCTTCCTGTTCGCTCAATACCAATTAGGTCAAAATCTTGAAATTAACTCACACTTAAATTTATATTTAATTTTCAAAATATTGTTAATTTATGGAACAATCTTGAAATACATTTCGTTATATAGGGTGAAAACAGAGTGAAAAAGGGAGATGGTTACTGTGATAAAAAAAGGGTTCATTCTTTTTTTGTTATCTTTTCTTATGATTTTTAGTATGGAATTGAGTTCTGCTTCTGCAGCAGGAAGCAAATTCATCATCATCAACAAAAGCAATAATCTGCTGGCCTATTATGAAAACAGTCAGCTGAAAAAAGTATTTAAGGTAGGCACCGGAAGAAGTCAATCCCTCACACCTGAAGGAAAATTCAAGATTGTAAATAAAATTGTCAACAGACCTTATTATACGGACAACATTCCAGGCGGTGATCCGCGCAATCCGCTTGGCAACCGCTGGCTTGGATTAAATGCGAGGGGAACATGGGGTACAACGTATGCCATTCATGGCAATAACAATCCGAGTTCTATTGGCGGTTATGTCAGCAGCGGCTGTGTTCGGATGTACGACAATGAAGTAGAATGGCTGTTTAGCCAAGTGCCGACCAACACACCAGTCATGATCACTTCTTCAGGCAAGTCATTTGATTCTATTGCTGCATCGTACGGATATAAAACAACTCCAAGTTCAGTATCACCTTCTATTCCTGCAGCGAGTAATGGAACGATTCTGAAAAAAGGCAGCCGAGGCTCTGCAGTAGAAGAACTGCAGCGCAAACTTACTTCTATAGGCTTTTCCACCAAAGGCATTGATGGAGCGTTCGGAAACAATACCGATCAGGCAGTACGTCAGTTTCAACAATCCCGCCGCTTAACAGTAGACGGGATTGTTGGCCCAGCAACAAGAAAAGCACTATATGGAACAAAGCCACCCACCGCACCTGATAAACCATCTACTGGAACAGTCAGCGGCACTTTAAAAATGGGCAGCCGCGGATCTGGAGTTAAAACACTTCAAAGTACACTTACTGCAAAAGGCTACAACACTAAAGGTGTTGACGGAGTATTTGGTCCCAACACAGAAAAAGCCGTGCGTTCTTTCCAAAAATCCAAAAACCTGTCGGCAGACGGCATCGTTGGTCCTGTTACGAAAAAAGCATTGGGACTATAAATAGAAAGAAACCTGGGCAGATGTATAGACTACCTAGGTTTCTTATTGTTTTTCATGGATTGCAGGAGATTTTCCAGAAACAAAACCTTCACTTCGCATGGATTTTAAAGAACGGCTACCTTGTGCTGAAAACGACCATTTTAACTGGGTACCCTCTCTTCATCTGTTGTCAAAAATTCAATTAATTCATCTAACGTCCCTACGAACTGTTCAACCTCAGGCAGGTGATAAAAAGTACTGGTAATATAAATGTTATTGATTTCATTATTTGGCAAACAGAGAATAATCCTTTTATTAAGACCTAAGGCCAATCCTAATTCAATGTGACTCCCTTTACCTGCTGGTAATAAAATATAAAGTAATAATACTAATTAACCTTTCATTTCGAGTATCAATTAGTTTTCCAAATGAACTTATTTATCTTTCTAACATGCGTTTGTTTGCTCCTCTTCTTTTTGTACTCTAATTCCGTATATAGAGAAAATCAATTATTTAGAGAATCCATAAATTACACCTCGCCAGAACAGAACGTATGTTTTTATAATGAGTTAAATGATAGATGGCGATGATCCAAAGTTTAGAGACCGCGGAAACATAAAGTGGCAAGGTTTCTTTATGATGGAACATGTAACACTGCTGAGGATATCGAAGTATAGTATCTGAGAACAGCTAGACCATTGTTAGACGAAGAAAAAATAGAGGTCTTGGAAGGTCTTCCATCAGTATACTTGAATGATAAATCTTACTCGAATTCAACACAGAAAAGGTAGATAGATAAGACTGAACTTCTATGATATTAAAAGCTTCTTAACTTGCAATCAATTAAAGGGAACTTTTAATAATTATTTTTTTATACATCAACATTTAGATTTCATAAAAAATCCGCACCTATAAAGTGCGGATTTATTTTGAATTTTCATTTAGAGGCTGCCCCTGCTTCAACAAGTAATTCTACAAGATGAATAGCTCTTATTCTATCTTCTAGACCTTCCCTTTTGATACCCAATTTCATTTGTAACAAACAACCAGGGTTTGTTGTAACAATAATAGAGGCTTTAGTATCCTTTGCTTTTTCCATTTTCAAATCTAAAATGTCCATTGATTCTTCGTAATTGACTAAATTGTAAACACCTGCTGATCCACAGCACCTATCATAATCTTCCATCTCATGGTAGCGTATACCTGGAACTTGATTTAGAAGGAAAAGTGGTTCATCAATAACTTTCTGTACATGTGTCATATGACACGACGATTGATAGGTCACAATAGAGTTCATTTCCTTGGTGAAATTTAATCCATCTAATTCACATAAAATTTCTGAAATATCTCTTATCTTATTAACAAAGTTTTTAGCACGTTTATGCCAACCCTCTTCATTTAGAAAAAGATGGTCATATTCAATTAAAGTTGCACCACACCCACCGGCATTATTAACAATATAGTCCACATTTTCGCTTTCAAAAGCTTCAATATTTATTTTAGCAAGTTTTTTTGCAGAATCCTTTTTTCCCGCATGAGCGTGCAAGGCCCCACAGCACGTTTGAGCTTCCGGTATAATAACTTCTGCCCCTGCCAAAGTTAATAAATCAATAGTTTTTTTATTAATGTTTAGAAAAATAGCGTCCATTACGCAGCCTGTCACAAAACCTACAGTCATTTTCTTTGTGCCCTTTACGGGGTAATGCCTAGACATTTTTTTACGACTCAAAGGTGAAGAGATATCTGAAAGAACGGATTCAAAGTTTCCTAGTTGGAAAGGAAGCATCCTAGTGATTCCCGTCTTTTGAGTAATTTGTTGTAGCCCTGACTTCTGATATAGCCACGTAGCGTTCCCAATAAAATCCATCCATTTTTTTGAAGGAAATACTTGGTCAAAAATTATATTTTCAGTAATTTTTTGCTTTGTTGTTTTTTCTGCTGATTCCTCTAATACCTCTTTCGCCCCTTCTAAAATCTTGCCATATCGGACATTCGTAGGACAAACTGTTACACAAGCACGACACCCAAGACACTTTTCAATTGGTTCTCTTAGGTCTTCTATTGTGATTTTACCTTCTGCTAGCATTTTAACGAGGTTAATTCGCCCCCTTGGAGAATGGGACTCGATTTTCATAGTTTCATATGTCGGACATGCAGGTAAACAATATCCACATTGGACGCAATTGAAAGTTTCATCATAGTTTAATTTTCTTTGGAGTTCAGAAATCGTACTCATTCCCTCAACACCAACTTCTGTCCTTTTTCCGGGAATATTTTTCCGGGATTTAATATATTATTAGGATCCCAAGCTTGTTTAACACGTTTCATCATATCTAAACCGAAATATCCCAACTCCATTTCCATAAAGGGCGCTTTCAATGTTCCAATTCCATGTTCCCCTGACAAAGTTCCTCCTAATTTAATTGCAGCTTCAAATATTTCTTCAACTGCTTTTTCCACTCGTATCATTTCTTCTACATCCCTTTTGTCACAAATAATATTAGGATGAAGATTTCCGTCCCCAGCATGACCAAAGACAACAAGATGAACTTTATATTTTTCCCCAATTTCTTTTAATCTTTTAAACATATCCGGAATCTTACTACGGGGTACAGTGGCATCTTCTGAAACCTTTGTAGGTTTTATTTTGACTATAGCTGGTGAAACCAACTTTCTTGCCTTCCAGTATAACTTTGCTTCATTATCGTTTTTTGCTATTTTTACATCAACAGCTCCAATCTCTTTAAAAATCTTCTCAACTGTATTCATTTCTTCTTTAATGGCAATTGGATGACCATCAAGTTCGATTAAAAGTATCGCCTCAGAGGTGATAGGAAGACCTAATGGTTGATAATTCTCAACAGCGATCATAGAATGCTGATCCATTATTTCCATTTTTGAAGGAAGAATGCCTGACGTTAAAATTTTAGATATGGCTTTTCCGGATAAAATAAGATCATCAAAAACAGCCATCAAAGTTAGAGTCGCAGGTGGTTTAGGAATCAATTTCAACGTGGCCTCGGTTATAATCCCGAGTGTTCCTTCAGATCCTACTATTAGTTTGGTTAAATCGTAACCGGTTACATTCTTTATTGTTCTTCCGCCGGTTTTTATTATTTCTCCTTCAGGGGTTACAACTTCTAAGCCAATAACATAATCCTTTGTCACACCGTATTTTAGTCCTCTGGGGCCACCGGAATTCTCAGCTAAATTGCCTCCAATTGTAGAAACATGTGAACTGCTTGGATCAGGCGGATACATGAGTCCGTGTCTTTCAGCAGCTTCATTGATCCTAGCTGTAAGCACGCCAGGAGAAACAACAGCAATCAGGTCATCCGGCTCGATACTCAAATAACTATCCCATTGAGACATATCTAAAACGATCCCTCCTTTTACAGGCAATGGACCTCCACTTAGAGAGGTCCCTTGCCCACGAGGATAAACTGGAATTTTATACTTGTTAGCCAATTTTAATATTGATGAAACTTCTGATTTATTCTTCACCTGAATCACCATATCAGGAAGAAATGTGCCAAAAGAAGCATCGTAGCTATAACTATACCTATCAGATAAATCCGTAAAAATTTGGTTAGAAGGAATGACTTCCTTAACTTCGCTCAATTTCAAGTCCATTTTCATTGACTCCTTCGATTAACCAATATTTAAAGAAACAAATTTCTCTTCTAAATATTCTTTAATCCCATATTTCCCTCCTTCTCTTCCAACACCGCTTTCTTTCACTCCTCCGAATGGGGCTTGAGCTGTTGTAGGCATAGAATCATTGATACCTATTATTCCATATTCAAGAGATTCCATCACACGGAATGCACGATTTAGATCTGATGTGAAACAATATGAGGCGAGTCCATAGTCTGGATGGTTCGCTCTTTCAATTGCTTCCTCTTCTGTTTTAAATGTGAAAATTGGAACAACTGGCCCGAATGTCTCTTCAGCGGCAATCTTCATAGATTCATTTGCATTTTGAATGACAGTAGGTTCATAAAATACACCTTTATCATAGTTTTCCACCTTTTTTCCTCCGCACACAATAAGACCGCCTTTTTGTTCAGCATCTTCTACATGCTCGATGACTTTGGCGAGACTGTCTTCATTAATTAATGGACCAATGTCAGTGTCTTTCTCCATGCCATTCCCAATTTTTAATCGTTTTACTTTTTCAACAAATTTGTTGGTAAATTCATCAGCCACTTCTTGATGAACATAGATTCGATTCGTACAAACGCAAGTTTGCCCTGCATTTCTAAATTTGCTTGCTACAGCTGCTTCTGCTGCTTTCTCTAAATCCGCATCACTGAATACAATGAATGGAGCATGTCCACCCAATTCCATTGAAACCTTTTTCACCGTACGGGATGCTTCACTCATCAGTTTCTTTCCAATCTCTGTCGAACCTGTGAAAGTCAATTTCCTTACTTCCTTGCTGTCTAATAATGTCTGGGCAATCTCACTGGAAGATCCGATAACCAAATTGGCAACTCCCTTCGGTAGCCCTGCTTCATCAATCGCTTCAAAAATTTTAATAGCAGTCAAAGGAGTAGTTGATGCTGGTTTTAAAATAACTGGGCACCCTGCAGCAAGCGCCGGAGCAAGTTTTCGAGTCACCATTGCAGCTGGGAAGTTCCAAGGTGTTATGGCTCCTGTTATTCCAATTGGCTCTTGCAAAACTAAAATTCTTTTATCCGGACTAGATGCAGGAATGGTCTCACCGTAAATCCGTTTTGCTTCCTCAGCATACCAATCGATGTAAGCGATCGCTAATTTCACTTCACCAAGAGATTCTTTAAGTGGCTTACCCATCTCCTTAGTGATAGTAACAGCCAGCTCTTCTTCCATACTTTTTAACAGGGAGGAAATTTTATTAAGATAACGTGACTTCTCATCTGCACTCGTCTTCTTCCAACTTTTATAAGCAGCAGAAGCTGCTTGAATCGCTTCTTTTACATCATTCGCTCCACCAAAGGCAACTTCACCAATGATCTCTAGATTAGCAGGATTATACACTGACATGCGTTCTTTTGACTGAGCAACTTTCCATTTCCCGTTAATGTATAGCATGGCCACTCTCCTTTTTATCTAGTTTTCTTAATCCCTCTTCTATTACCTTAAATGCCTGATCAAGCTCAGATTTTAACACCGTTACAGGTGGGATAAAGCGTAAGACATTCTTATCCGATCCACAAGGTAATAGAATAAGCCCATTTTCTAATGCATATTCCCTCATGTCAGTCACTTTTTGGGAATCGGGCTTACCTTTATGATCAATAAATTCCACACCAATCATTAAACCTAGTCCCCTTACATCGCCAATGCCTTTAAACACATTTTTCAATTCTAGTAATTTTTGTTTAAAGTAGTTTCCCATTTTTTCAGCGTTTTCAATACCTTCCCGTTTTAATATTTTTATAGAAGCAAGTGCTGCTGAACATGAAACTGGATTTCCACCATATGTCCCACCATGTGTTCCAGCTTCCCACTTCTCCATGATTTCACGCTTAGCAACTAATGCACTCAATGGAAAACCAGATGCAATGCCCTTACCTAAAGTTAGGATATCAGGCTCGACTCCAAAGTGCTCATAAGCAAACATCTTACCTGTTCTGCCAAAACCGGTCTGTACTTCATCAAAAATTAGCAGAATACCAAATTGATCACAAATCTCTCTTATTTGTTTCAAAAATCCCTTCGGAGGAACAATATATCCTCCTTCACCCTGTATTGGCTCAAGAATCATTGCAGCAACTTGAGAAGGATCTACCTGATATTGAAAAACGTCTTCCAAGCTTTGAATACACCTTCTCGTTTCTTCTTCGTCACTCAGACCTGTGCGAAAAGTATATGGATATTCGCATAAATAAACACTTGGTAACAAACCCTCATAATCTTTTCTATATGCAGAACTTGAAAAAGTAATGGATGTTGTCGCTATTGTACGACCATGAAACCCTCTTTTAAATGATATAATCGCAGGCCGTTTGGTAGCCTTTTTTGCTAATTTAATAGCCCCTTCATTAGCTTCTGCACCACTATTTGAGAAATACACCATACGCTGAGTTCCTGTAAGATCATTAAGAGTCTCAGCTAATTCGATATAAGAAGGATAATAGGCAACATTATGACCAATATGAATCATCGAATCCAATTGTTCCTTTACCGCGTTAATTACCTCCGGATGGCAGTGCCCTACATTATTAACCCCTACTCCACTAGCAAAATCCAAATATTTCTTCCCATTTTCGTCCACTACTGTTGAGTCATATGCACTCGTAACTCCAATTGAGGTAGCTCTATTAGCTACGGGTGGCAATACTTTTAACGCTCTCTCAGATAAGCTGCTGTTGTACTTCAAATATCAACCTCTCCTTCCTATTTATAATCCCGATTCCAAAGTTCAATATATTCCATTGCATTATAAATATTTTCATTCTTCTCTACTTCCGTAAGCTCCTTAACCACTTTAGCTGGGACTCCAATAGCAAGGGCTCCTTCTGGAATTATCCTGCCTGGGGGTACAACTGCTCCAGCTCCTACTTGTGCTCCTTTTCTAACAACAGCACCATCCAGAACTATCGCTCCGATGCCTATCAATGCCCCATCTTCAATTTGGCAGGCATGCAGGATAGCACCGTGTCCAACTGTTACCATTTTTCCTATGTGCAAAGGGAATTCTGGTGTAACATGTCCGATACAACCGTCTTGGATATTGCTGCCATCCCCTATTTCAATAAAATTGTTATCATCTCCCCTTAATACGGCTTGCGGCCAGATGCTCACATCTTTTCCAATCCTTACATCCCCAATAATTTGAGCCGACTCATGTATAAAGGTTTCTGAATGGATGGATGGGACCTTTCCTCTTAAACCATGAATCATCCACACATCCCCCTTTCATTTTCGTAATTAACAATGGGTTTAAATGTTTAACTCTTTATAAGATGAATTAGATTTCTCTAATCCTAACTCTCTTAAAATTTCCTCATTATGCTGGCCTAACAAAGGAGCTGCATTTTTTATTTGACCAGGATTCTTTGAAAGTTTGATAGGAATACCCAACGCCTTAATTTTTCCAGCAATAGGATGCTCTACCTCTTCAACCATTCTCCTGGAAATGGTATGTGAATCAGTTAATGATTCTGGATAAGTGTTGATTGGGCCTGCAGGTATACCTGCTTCTTCAAACTTCTCTAACCAATAACTTCTTGGGCGTTTACTAGTTTTTTCTTCAATTAATTGTATGAAAACTTTTAAATGCTTTATTCTTGAAGGGTCATCCACAAATCGCACGTCTTTTAGGAATTCTGGTCTTCCTATGATATGGCAAAACTCTGGCCAATGATGCGGTGTATCTGCACCTACAGTGAAATAGCCATCACTAGCTTGAAAGGCTTGATAAGGTGCTGACAAACGGTGTCCACTACCAGTAGGTTCAGGAGTTTCGCCATTAACCCAATACTGCGTACTTTCCCAAACGGATAAAGCAAGGCCAGTATCAAATAATGAAGCATCTATAAATTGACCTTCATTTGATTGGACACGCGCATACAAAGCAGATAATATTCCATAGGCAGCAAACAATGCGACACCCAAATCTGTAATAGGCAGCCCGCATTTTACTGGGTTTCCACCTCGTTCTCCGGTCACACTCATTATTCCTGTCATTCCTTGCGCAATTAAGTCATAACCACCGCGTGAGGAATAAGGTCCATATTGACCGAAACCTGAAATGGAGCAATAAACTAAACGTGGATTAATCTTGTTAAGCGTCTCATAATCAACACCCAACCGCTTTACAACACCGGGACGATAATTCTCAACTAGTATGTCTGCTGTTTCAATCAATTTATAAAATATTTTCTTGTCTTCATCGTCTTTCAAATTTAACGTCATGCTGCGTTTATTTCGATTTATAGCCATAAAAGCAGCACTTTCTCCATCAATGTGAGGTGGCCACCTTCTAGTATTTTCACCAGTAGGGGGTTCAATTTTAATTACATCAGCTCCCATATCAGCCAGTAACATACTGCAATAAGGGCCGGCCATAACCTGACTGAGATCTACGATACGGATGCCATCCAATGCACTCATCAAATCAATCCTTTCTTTCATTCAGTAATTAATTATTAACTATCAAATGGTTTTTCCATTAAAGCTCACAAATAAAGTTCATTGCCGCGAAGGATAGTTACACCGTCAATTTCCACCATTGCGTCTTTAACGACCATGTCGTAATGACCCTTTGCCTTAATTACTCCGCCGATATATGCATTCGTACCTAAAGCAACATGAATGGTGCCAAATACCCCTTCATCACTTAACATACTATTTTCCAGTTCACATTCCGGGTTCATACCAATCCCAAACTCACCTGCAAAATAGATGTTTCCTTCTTCATCATTTCGTTCATTTAATATTTTTCTAAATAAATCGGCCTCTTTTCCCCCTGTAATTGAAACCGCCTTCCCTCCCTTAAACTCAACAACCACGGGGGTATCTATTAAACCAACTCCAGGTATGCTACCATCAACCACTAAAATACCTTCTGCAGACCCTTCAACAGGTGCAATACTCGACTCTATACAGTGAGCTGCAGATATATCCTTGGTATTAGCAAAACCTGTTAATGCTCGTCCTTCCCTTCCTTTAATGGATAGTTGTAAATCCGTTCCTTGAGTAGTCGTTATCCTAACTGCATTACCCTTGGTTAATAAATTTGCTATTTGTTCCACTTGGGGTCTAAGAGAAGCAAAGTCAGCTAGTAACCCTTTACTCAATAAAATGTTATCGTGAGATTCTGGCAACACTAGAACTCTAGCACCAGCTCTTTGAGCTTCATGACGTGCTTTTGTGTGTGCGATGTTATAAGTAGTTGGAGCAATCACAACATCTACTTTTTTCATAGCTGCAGCGACTGGGTCTGGTAGAGCGTCACCATGCCCCTTTCTTGGCGGCATGGACATTGTGATCGGTTCAGCACCTAAAGAGAAGGTTACCGCTGCCAATGCTTTAGCAATACTTTCTGTTTGAAAATCCGTTAAAATCAACACTTTTTCTCCTTCTACAACTCCTGCCAATACTTTCACCAACGCATGGGCACCCGGATACATCATGACTTCCTTCATAACTAATTGACCCTCCCCTTAATCTATCTAGATCTCTTTATCATCTTCCTTGGAAAACTGGTATTTGTTTATTAAAAAAAGACTCAATTGCGTGTTTATGATCTCTCGTATCCTGACAAGCTATAAATGCATCTAGCTCATACGTCATGGCTTCCTGCCATTCTAAATCCATTATTTTTTGGATTGTATCTTTCGCATTCCTCACTGCAATAGGTGCACGTGAGGCAATCATATTTGCCCAATTTAATGCTTCATTAATTAATGTAGTATGAGGCACAACTTTACTAGCCAAACCACGTTGAAATGCTTCATCAGCTAAAACGGTTCTGCCAGTTAATATGACTTCCTTTGCATAAGCTTCTCCCATTAACCTGACAAGTCGAGTAGGTCCGACAACCAAACCAACTTTCACACCTGCGGCACATAGCTTTGCTTGATCAGACATAATTCGAATATCACAAGCTAAAATAAGTTCAAAGCCTCCACCAAAGGCATATCCATTTACAGCAGCAATCACTGGTTGTGGCATTTCATTAACAACATCATAAATGCGGCAATCTTCTTCAAGAAAATGGCGAACAGTCTCAGCGGTCAATTCACCTTCTTCATTTAAATCAGCTCCAGCACAGAATGCCCGATCTCCTTCTCCTGTTAAGATAATGACTCGAACATCATGCCGAGCTTTTAAATCTTCCATATAAGGCACAAATTCTTCCCGAAATTCTTTCGTCAAAATATTCATTGGAGGATTATTAATCGTTATGGTACAAATATGATTTTCAATATTGGTCTTTATCCACTTCATTCGATACTACTCCTTTCTAACTTTGCTACTTCCAACGTCATCTCACTTTTTTTTGAAACATCTTCTAATTGACCGTCAATTCCTTTACTTCTTTGATATTTATCCCAAAAAATCACAGCAATTGGACAAAGAATAGAAGTAGTAATAGTCGAAATAGAAATTTGAATGGTAGCTAGATTAGCTATTTGCTGAAAACTTTGTGCCTCATCTAATGACATAAGTCCGGCTCCTGCTGCAACAGAAGCCGCTGCAGCAATAGCTGCTGGTGTTCCCACTGCATTCCCTGCAGTTGATGCTTCAGCAACAGGACCAATTGTACTTCTCTCACCAAATAATCGATAAACTAGGATCCCTGTTATCCCGGTAAAGATGACGGTTGCAAAACCTAGAACAAGACCGCCCCAAACGGCATCTGCATTAAAGAAACTCATAAAATTCATTCCTGCGCCTAAGCAAAAAGCAAAAAAGGGAACAAGTAGCGTTTCACCTGGTTTTAGAAATTCTCTGATGTCTTCATCCAAGTTTCCTAATAACATTCCTAATGCAATTGGCAACAATACCGCAATGAATGCGATAGCAGGAAAATTAATCCCTACTATGCCCAGTGCCATCATTGTAAAGAAGGGACCGTCATTTAATGTCAATACAGAAATGGCTCCAACATCTGAACGATTGCCATATTGTCCGGTGAGGACGGCATACATTCCTTCATTTCCATTTGTCATTGCAGCAATAATAGCAAGCGTAGATAAGCCCAGGAGCCCATTCATAGGATCAAAAAAGTAACCGAATAAAAGTCCAATTGTAATTCCTGTCAAACACTTACTTGAAGTTAATAGAATTCCTTTTTTTAAAGCTTTTCCACCCACTCGTAAATTCATCTGGCTGCCTGCACAGAACAAGAATAAACCAATAAGTGTCAATGTCCCGTTTTTAAAGAGGGCTTCCGTAAACCCTCCAATTCTCATAAACTCATAAATACCTTCTTCCACAGGCGCTACCCCTAAATATTTTAGAAACTCCATTACTATGGGTATATGGAGCTGATCAATCGTATTAAAAAGTGCTCCTAACATGAGTGGGATGACCATAAGCCCTCCCGGTACTTTCTCAATCCTTCGCTTGATCTTCATATAATCACTCCCAAGTAGATTTTTCATAAATAGCATGTTTTAGAATCAGGGGGTTTTTACCTATTATGGAAAACGAATATACATTAGTTTTTCAAATACAAAATAAATGAAACCAACCATGCCTACTGATACTAAAGTAGCTGTATACCAACTAACTTCCTTGTATGCCATTAATCCAACAAGCAGAAAGACCAATGTGGCACTCAGAAATCCTATTAAAGGCATAAGAATGAATATATACAAAAGGGTATTAAGGATAAAAATGAATGCCCTCTTCATAGAAACAGATGAAGTAATTCTTTTCTCAGCTTTTTCATTTTTTGTTCTGGCAAGAATTAATTGCCAAATTGATAAAAGAATAAGACAGCTTCCTAAAAGCATTGGAAATGAACGAGCTGAATTTAATAGATGATCTCCCGGAGGCAATCGATAGCTCTCTATGACAAAAAAGATACCGATTGCAAGAACGATCCCTCCAAGAAGGAACTCTTTATTAATTTTCAAATTTTCCACCTTCCCGTCACTCGTTTGCTCGCGTTATTCCTACTTCTTCAGGAGAACGTTTCCCTACTCCAATATCCCAAAGCAGCCAGCTGGTTTTTTCTGTCGCTTTTTGAGTATATTCTTGACTATCTTCGATATCTGTAAGAACGATTGCCTTATTCTTTGCGAATTCTTTGAATTCATTACTATTTATAGCTTTGTTATAAGCTTTCTTAATTTTTTCTACGATAACCTCTGGTGTTCCTTCCTTTACTGCAGGTCCCCACCAGGTTCCTTCTGGTACAAATTTATCCAGATCAGCAACAAACTCTGTCACCGGTGCAATCGTTCCAAGGCCATCAACTTCAAATGGTTTATTATCCATTACTGCTAGAGACCGAAGATCTCCTGAACGCAATAAGTCAGCAACTTCATTAACGCCACTGATGGAAAAATCCACTTCTCCTTTCATTGCGGCCATGGCTGCATTTGAGCCAGAATCATAAGTGATGATTTCTGCTTTTCCATCAATCACGTTGTTGAGAATTTCTAAAGTAAGGTGCCAAGGATCACCAATCGCTGCCACTCCGACTTTAGCTCCATCGTTTTTTAATAATTGCACAAGATCATCAAATGTTTTTAGATTAGATTTATCTTTTACGACGAAATTAGCTATACCCATTGCTCCTATTCCAACTTGTTCAAAATCTTTGTAGGTTAAGTCCGTCATCCCCATCGTAGGAAACACTCGAACCAAGTCAGTTTGGAGTAAGATAGTGTGCCCATCGCCTTTTTGCCCACTGACATACTCCAAAGCTAAAGCACTGGATGCACCTGGTCTGTTTTTTACAGCAACAGCAACACCTAGTTCTTTTTGAAGCATTGGCTGTAAAGTCCTGGCCATAGTATCGGTGCCCCCTCCTTCACCAAAACCTACAACAATTTCAATTGGTTTAGAGGGATACCCTTCGGCATCTGAGGTATTTCCTGAAGCCTGTTGCTTCGATTGATTTTGACTGCATGCGCTAAGCATTAAAGCAATGGAAATAAGAAGCAAAAACATGATCTTTATCTTCATAACATGTTCCCCCTAGCCTTTATTTTTTCTGAGTCGCCTTAATTGTTTAGTTAGAAATTGATTTTGATTTAAAAGTATGAAGATGATACATACAAGCAAAAAGAGACTGATGGGACGAGTTACAAATGGCAGGAATGAATAATCAGCACTAACCATCGCCCTGCGAAAATTTTGCTCTGCCATTAAACCCAAGATAATGCCTAATACTAAAGGCGGAGCAGCCAAGCCTACTTTTCTCATCAAAAATCCAACGATTCCGAAAGCTATCATAACTGCTATATCAAATGAACGATTATTTACCGCAAAGGTACCGACGACACTTAAAACCGTGACAATAAGCAAGATTACACTTTTGGGAACTGCTAAAACTTTCTGAAACAAGAAGGTGAAAAATAATCCGCACACTAACATAAAAACAGATGCCACAATTATAATCACAAAGAACTGGTAAAAAATATCAGGGTTTTGAGTCGTTAATAATGGACCTGGTTGTAACCCGTGTAATAAAAGACCTCCGATTATCACTGCGGTTACAGCATCTCCTGGAATTCCTAAAGTCAACATTGGAACATAAGAACCGGGTACACATGCGTTATTTGCCGTTTCTGCCGCAACAATCCCTTCCGGGTTTCCTTTTCCAAACGTTTCTGGATTTTTACTCTTTCTCCGTTGGATATCATAAGAAACCCAAGCAGCTACGTCAGCACCAACTCCAGGTATTGCCCCTGTAATTGCTCCTACTCCTGAAGATCGTATACCAATTGGTAAAAACTTCATCAACATTTTCCATGTTGGTAAGACAGATTTAGAATCTTCAGGCTTTAAAGGAGGTTTTAGTTGTATAAGTGAATCAATAACTTCTGCGATTCCAAATATGCCGATCAAAATAGCAATAAGACTAAATCCATCCATTAAAGCACTCTCTCCGAAAGTAAAACGTTGAACTCCAGTAATTTTATCCATTCCAATAGTGGCTATAGCGAGCCCTAGAACTCCAGAAATTAAGCCTTTCACCAGAGACTCAGCTGTTAAGTTAGCACTTATAATTATTCCGAACATAGCGAGCAAAAAATACTCCCATGAACCAAAATTCATCCCTAAATCAATAAGTAAAGGAGATGCAACCAAAAATAGTATGGCTGCAAAGATTGTTCCCAAAAAGGACTGGAAAGTAGCAATTCCCCGCGCCAATCCCCCTTCTCCCCTTTGAGCCATGGGGTATCCATCTAGGGCAGTGGCCGCAGAAGCTGGGGTGCCTGGAATATTTAAAAATATGGCAGAAGTAGAGCCTCCATATGTACCTCCAATGTGAAGAGAAACTATCAAAACAATCGCTTCGATCCATTCCATCCCCCACGTAAATGAAATAAGTAAGGATACTCCCATTGTGGTAGTTAATCCTGGAAGAGCACCTATAGCTATTCCTGCAAAAGTACCTAAAAGAAATAAAAATAATATCTTAATAGAAAGGATACTTGTAAACGAATCAACTATTGAACTTAAATCGATCACTAGATTCCCCTCCTAATCTAAGTAAATCTCGCCATTTTTCATGAGAATCCTCCCATCCACTTTAATAAGAGGATCTCTCATAACAAGATCACAATGACCAGGAGCACGAATACTGCTGCCAAAGGTGATTCCATTTCCTATCCCAATATGCATCGTTCCAAACTCTGCTTCATCTTCTAATTGTCCCCCTCTGCCGATCTTTGCATTGGGGTTCATGCCTATTCCCATCTCAACCGCACAATATACGTTTGGATGGTTATAGCTTTCTAATGTCTGCCTTAGCATTTGTGCGTCTTCGCTACCTTCAATCGAAACAATTCTTCCTTCTTTAAAAGTGATTTTTATCGGTGCTTGACATGCCCTGCCAGGAACCACGGCTCCGTCAATATATATCACCCCTTCTGTTGTACCCTCTACCGGTGCAACGGCTGATTCGATGCACGGTGGTGGAGAGATACTTCCAGGTTCATGACAGATGCCTGTTTGGGGAACAGCATGCCGACCTGAAATATCCATGGTAAGGTTCGTACCTAACTCTGAAGAAATGCTTAAATGACTTCCAGCTTCTAAAATGGCTGATAATTTATCGATTTTTACCTTTTGAGCTAAAAAGTCAATATCTAATGAACCATCCAAAAAAACCTCTTCATTTGCATCTGGCATAAATATTAGTCTTGCACCGGCATCACTCGCTTCTTTTCTTGCAGTAGAATGGTTTATTGAAAAAGTGGTTGGAGCGACTATGGCATCAGCTGCTTTCATAGCTTCAGCAATAATTTTGGGAGGTTCATCACCATGTCGAGTTGTAGGGCTCATAATTGTCATAACTACCTCTGCATCCATACCTTTACCAACAATGGAAAACATCTCTCCAATTTCAATAGTGTTGGTATCGGTTAGTATAAGAAGATTCTCACCTGGTTTTATATTTAAGCACGTCTGTAAGATCGTCTGTACGGACTTCATCATAAACATTTTGCGTATTGTATTCATAAACCACCCTCACCTTTTATTTATTTCCTTATCTATTACTAATGCAATTTCCGTGCCAACTTAACAGAAAAATCAATAAATTGAAAATAACCTTTAACTAAACGGTTTTATTTTTACATTTAGAAAATAGTAAGCAATAAGACCTTTTTCTATTTTTCGCAAAATGCAAATAAAAAAAGCAGGTTAGGCCTTGTAAATGTTAAAGAGGCCTAACCTACTACTAATTTTCAATTAATCGCAAAATGCAAACTACATTTGCATTTTGCGATTAATATCAAACTTATTGATTTTCCTATAAAGAGTGGCTACATTTATTCCTAATTCCCTTGCAGCCTCTTTCTTTCCGTTTAACGTATCCCCGTGTTTTTTTAAAGATTGCAAGATCATTTTTTCCTCCATAGCTTCTAGAGTCAGATTTTGATTTAAAACACTGTGATTTGTTTTTGGTTTAACCCTTGTTGGTAAATCTTCTAATGAAATCCATAAAGATTTTGTCATATTAATAGCGTATTCTACTGTATTTTGAAGCTCTCTTATATTTCCTGGCCATGGATAAGAACATAAGCAGTCTTCAGCCTCTGTTGTAAAACCATTTACTTGTTTTCCTGTGATATTTACATAATGTTTAACGAAATGGCGTAGAAGCACTGAAACATCTCCCACTCTTTCTCTTAACGGAGGAATATGAAGAGGAATTACATTTAAGCGATAAAATAAATCCTCTCTAAATTCTCCGTCAATGACCATTTGTTCTAAATTTTTATGGGTTGCTGCCAGTACTCGAACATCAATATCTAAAGAAGAATTTGAACCAATCCTTTCAACTCGTCTTTCTTCTAACACCCTCAAAATTTTCACTTGTAAATGAAGAGGCATGTCACCGATTTCATCTAAAAATATAGTTCCTCCATTAGCCATCTCAAACTTTCCGGGTTTTCCTTTTTTCCTCGCACCAGTAAATGCTCCTTCACTGTATCCAAATAATTCACTCTCTAGAAGGTGTTCTGGTATTGCCGCACAATTTATAGCCCTAAAGGGTTTGTTTTCCCTTTGACTTTCTTGATGTACGGCCCTGGCAAAAAGTTCTTTACCAGTCCCGCTTTCACCCATAAATATTATGGTGGAGTCAGATGCTGAGATTTGCTTGGCTGTACTTTTAGCCTGCAGAATAGCTTTACTTTTTCCTATGATAATATCAAAGGTTGAATCATCGATTTCTGATGTAATAGAATATGCCAATTTTTGTACATCCCTTAAGGCCTTAAATGAAATGGCAATTCCAATAATAAGACCCTCATAAACAAGTGGAATTACACTCCCGATCACTTGAATCTTTCTTTTATGTATGTGAAGTGAAAATTCAATATCTGAATATCCTTTTGCTGTAGAAAATACCTTTTCAATTGGCAAATCAGGAGTGATATCCGAAATATTCAGCTTAAGGACATCATTTCTGTTCAAATTCAGTATTTTTTCAGCAGAACGATTCAGTTCTAAGATATATCCGTTTTGATCTACTGCGAGGATACCTTCATACATGGATTGTATAGCCACTTGAAGCATTTGGAACATGTGTAAATACTTTTCCAACAACGATTTTGCATTTATTTTACTACTGAGTAAGTCAGCCATTTTCCCAAGGTAATTCGATAAAACAAGGTGCCTCTCTTTTAATTCCGCCTTTTGCTTTTCGGAAAAAGCCGTCAAACTAATCACCCCTATGGTTTGACCTTCATGCTTTAGAGGAAAAGACACATCAGCTTTTTCAGGACAGTTCCCCTGGAGAATGCAGCTTTTACAAACTTGATGAAATCCTGGTTCGAAGTTATATAGAGGCATATCTGTTTCTATCACTTCTTTAATAATATGGCCTCTAACCTGTTCACCTACAACAGCGTGATGACCGCCACCTGTAGCAGCAACTACTACTTTATTCTGATCATAAATAATGACTTCCAAATCCAATACAGATTTTATTGCTTCTGCTACCAAATTTACTTCTTCTTGCACTTCAAAAAGGATCGATTTCCCCATCTTCCCCCCCCTGTTTAGTAAGACATTCAATTGATCCTTAATATTTTTTTCATTATGATATTCTTCTGCTAATTAATAGGAAAACCTTCTTTTTTAGAATTGAGGTTGTAAGAATGTGCATTTTTTAGATTTATTTCTTACTTTAAAAGAATTCATTTTCCCTGATCAATTAATGGAACATCATCATCTCCTCCAAAAAGGCTCAGTACCTCCTGTCCTTAAAAAATAGACAACCTTAATACTTCTCTCTTCAATAGAGAAGTTCATTTAATTTCAGCATCCATAAATTATTACTTGTCAAATGAGAACATGTGTTTGTATAATGAATTAATTGAAATGTGGCGGTGATCCCATGCTTAGAGACCGGGGAAACATGAAGTGGCAGGGTTTCTTTATGACGGAACAGGTAAGCTGCTGTGGGATATGGAAGAAGAATATCTCAGAACAGCAAGACCACTGTTAGCCGAGGAACAAATAGTAGACTTGGAACGACTTCTTACAGAAAGCCTGCAAACTTTCGGTTTATTGTACTTTCTGTTGCATACTAATGCTAGGATTGATCAAAAAATGTAAATTTCTAGGAATAAATTTAGAAAGAATTTCAGAGTATGAATTAGGTGTTTACCTTGAAAGTTTATGTAAGGTAATGTTTCAAGAAAAGCTCCTGCCTCTTTCTCAGATAGATCAGAGAATATTCCTTCAATATAAAAAGAATCACAAAAAGTTTCTTTGGAAAAACAAAAAAAGTCATCTTGCGAAATTTTTTCATATTCATCCTCTTTTCAGCAGCTGATATTGTTCTCGATTGAAATTTTTACCACTTTGCTTATCTAAATAGATATCTGGTTCACTAAACCTATTTTCTACCATTTCTTGCTGACGTCCTTCATTGTGATCTTTGCTGCTTACTAGTATGTAACCCAATTTCTACCCTCCATTTTTTTACTCCTCTTCCCTTTTCTTTCTCTAATTCTATCAATTCGTTAGAAAAAGTTGTTGTTAAAAAGAGAACGTTCGAATCATATTTTCTTACTTAAACGAACGAAAAAATGTATTGAAATAATTAAAATACCCCCCGTTCGAAAAAGTGTACTTTTTCGAACGGGGGTAAACTCCAAAATATAACCATTTCGTAGATTTTCGAAGTTACCTTTATGGAGACTCAGATATGGTTTGAATTTCCGTTGTTATTAATCAACTTTCCTCCTCATAGCACAAAGTGATAAAGATGCTGCGATTGTTTTAGGCTTAGTTCGGCTTTCATTATTGTAGTGAAATAAAAACATAGAGGAACCATAGATTTCACTTCCCCATTTGCTTATTGAAAATCATTCATCCTCAAATAATTTTTCTCCTCTATGAAGACGCATGGCAATCCTTGCTGTATGCGGCATTTCTCTGGCAGTTGGGGCATGGCCTGCCAGGTAGCGAGTTACTGCTATGATTAACGTTTCCTGTGCATGTATGGCAAGCTTCGAATCCTCCTTTTCCCAATGAGCATGCTCAGCTATTGCCGCTTCAAACATTTGAAACGTGTGAAACTCTGCATCCTCTCTTAGTAATGCGTGCCCGAGTGTATTGAAGAGTTCACTTTTATTCCCTCCGTTAGCAAGGTAAGTAACTACCCATCGTGCTGATTCTGCAACCTGTTGCTGTTGATTCATCAGCTCCAATAAATCATCAGGATTATCCTGCTCTGCTCCTGCATCCTTTGGCTCCGGTCTTCGTGCAGACGGTAAATTGAGAAAACGATCTTGATAGACACTCATTGCTCCATGGAAAACGGCCCTGGTTAATTCAGGTGTTGTCGAGCGGCGCAATGATTCATGCACGGCATGTGCGTGAGTAAATGTATGAAGGACGGTAATCCAATCTCTAAAATCATTTTGTACATGGAAACGGGAAATGCGTTCCGCCGCAGCCAAAGCAACTAGCTGGGCCAAACGGGCAGGTGAAACTCCACTTTTAAGTGCATCTAGCATCATATTTATCGTTTTTAAAGCATCATCTGATAAAATTTGTTCAGCCAATGCTGCTTCATCCACTTCGGTTTCCTCTATGCATGATGCATTAGCAAGAATATCAGGTAACTCCTTGAACGCTTCCGTTAATGGATCGACCAGGTTCACGGGTGATTGCCAGCTATGAGATTCTTCGCTTCGGGATACATTACTTAGACCTGGCAGCAATGATGATAATACAAATGGCCGGTGCTCAACTCCAATTTGATCAAGAATCTCGAATGCTTTATTATGAAAATCGAGCGTATGCCCTGTATTTATATAAAAATGATCTGTGATAGCTGTCATCATCATGTCAGCAAGCTGTTCGTTCGAGAAACCTAATTCAATTGCAGTCAACAGTACTCGTTCTGCCCCCTGCGAATCACGAACCTCCACACAATGGCGATACCATTCTGATAATTGTTCGAACGTTTGGGCATTTATTTTATCTGTGACAGGAAGGGACCCGAGTAAAAATCGTGTTCCCCTTCCGGAACTTTCGCGTGCAACATGAACGAGACCTTGGAACAAGGCTAAAATCTGACCGGGTTTATCTAATTTGGGCAATACATTTGTCATTGCTGATAAAATCGTCAATCCAGAGCCCCAGCCGTTTTGATGATGTATCGTTCCAAAAGTGATTCCAATTTTAACAATCTCAGTCCCTGGAAAACCAGCTTCCATCAAACCTACAACCGATTTTGCGATGACAAGACTTATATTTTGCTCAAGACCCTCACGTAATCGCTGCCTTAATTTTTCAATTGTTACTTTATTATAAGGAACAGGGTGTACCCAAACCTCATCTTCCTTTATCTCGACAGGATAAGTAGGGACATCATCTGCCCATGGATCCAAGGTTCCACCGCTCTTTATATCAAAGCGGGCATGGTGCCAGTGACATGTTAAAATCCCATCACATAAGCTCCCCGTATGTAGGGGAAAGCCCATATGCGGACAACGGTTATCAACCGCATAAACTTTATTTTCGTGAACAAATACGGCAACTGTATGACTGCCGCCTTTTATGACCTTCGCACCTTCGTCTTCAAGTTCCTTCAATGAACCTGCATAAATGAATTCTGTCATTCGTATCACTCTCCCGTAATGGATCTCAATGAACCTGCTAAAAAAGGACAAATTCAATAATTGTTATCTATTATTTTATTTTATATATGGAATTAAATAATCCTTCATAAGTTGAAATTAATATCATCCAAAAGTCTGAAAGTTGTGTTCAATGTTTTAACGAAGCACAAAAAAGTGTCCTATAAGCTAAGCTTATAGGACACTTTTTAAATATGAAAACTATGACTGTCGCACCTTACATTGTGCTAGTATCGATCACAAAACGATACTTAACATCTGAAGCTAAAACGCGTTCATACGCTTCGTCAATTTGATCGGCCGATATCACTTCAATGTTAGGAACAATGTTATGCTTTGCACAGAAATCCAGCATTTCCTGTGTCTCACGGATACCTCCAATCAATGAACCGGCAAAAGAACGGCGATGACCGATGAGAGAGAACACATTTAATGATAATGGCTCTGCAGGCGCACCAACATTTACTAGCGTTCCATCGAGCGTTAACAGGGAGAGGTAAGCACTAATATCAAGTTTTGCACTTACTGTGTTAATAATCAGGTCAAAAGAACCTGCAAGCTTCTCGAATGTTTTAGGATTGCTTGTAGCGTAGTAGTTTTCTGCACCGAATTTCAAGCCATCTTCCATTTTATTCAATGTTTGTGACAGGACCGTAACTTCTGCACCCATTGCGTGCGCAATTTTGACAGCCATATGACCAAGGCCGCCCATTCCAACAACCGCGACCTTCTTTCCTGGTGAAGCTCCCCAATGGTTTAATGGAGAATAAGTCGTAATACCTGCACAAAGTAATGGTGCTGCGGCATCAAGCTCAATGTTATCAGGGATTCCAACAACGAAGTCCTCCGTTACGACAATGTGGGTAGAATAGCCGCCTTGAGTCGGCTCGCCGTACTTGTCAACACCGGCATAAGTAGGGACATTGCCTTCTAGACAGTATTGCTCTTCTCCTTTTAGGCAGTTTTCACAATCCCCACAGGAATCAACCATACATCCGACCCCTACTCTGTCACCGACCTTGTATTTTGTGACTTCGGCTCCTACATCTGAGACAACTCCTGCAATCTCGTGTCCAGGTACGAGTGGATAATTCACGGCACCCCATTCGCCGTGTGCAGTATGGATATCAGAATGACAGATTCCAGCATATTTAATTTCAATTAGAACATCATGCAAATCAAGATCGCGCCGTTTAATTTCAGCTGCTCGGAAGGGTTTGTCCGGACCGTCGACAGCTCGTGCTTTTGCGGTTATCATAAAATAAACCTCCAATAATTTAAGATATTCAAGAAAATAAGGAAGTACCGGAAAAAAAGAACTCAGAATATAATCCCTCTTCATTATCCAGCCTCCTTCTCCTTCTCTTGTAAAAACAATGTTAAACCCTATAGTTAACTCTAGGTCAAGTATTGTATACTCTTTTTTTTAATAATCTTCCTAACACCTGCCTGTTAAAGAGACTTTGACATTTCAGCAAATGAGGAGATCAAACGCTGCTATTAAAAAAGGAGATCCAGGAGGACGAAATTTCCAATCAGCGAATCGGCAACGTCTTTCATATTACTTAGTTCGATTCATTTATTAAACGGAAAAAAAATTGATATCATTATCATCACAGTTTGATTTATTTCAAACAGAAGGGCCACTTCATTTAAGCAGCCCTTCAGATGAATCATTGATCATTTTCATTTTTCATTCGTAATTTAATACTGATTTCTTAGAAAAAAGGATTGCATTTACTAACGGATTCTGTTTTGAAGTACAAACTTCTAATAAACAAACAAAATGGAAGAGTTATTTGTAGCAAAAAAAACAATTTTTTTATGGCGCTTATTCAATTAAAGCCCCCGTTTGTTTAAGTGTATTTGTTCAAAAACTTTCTTCTAGCAAAAGACTGATTCAATAAATAGAAAGATTGAATTTTATCTAATTCATCCTTCTATTTACTATACATAACTATGGTAATTTCGAAATTTGGTGTTTTATCTTATTCAAGTACTATCACTATTGCACGGAGAATATTTACACTTCAAATCCTTTGATTTTAGCGTCAGGACTCAGTGTCTTTTCCGGTACAAATTCGTCTGGCCAATTAACTTTAGTTTTACATATAACGAATCATTCGATGTAAATTTCAGCGACTTAGAAACTTTTATTTTCTTTTTGTCTGTTTACAAAAAGAGGTGCCCCTCTGAATATAGGGACACCTTAGTTATAGAAAACGTGTGTGAGTAATTAATTATAAATTATGAACATTACTGAGAATAATCGTTCTGGTAAACCGATTTTTATTTAACTATTTGTTTAGATGAGTTAGCTACTTTTTGCTTGGTGTTAGATACTAAGAATATACTCATTAGTATAACTATTAAACCTATATACGTACTTAATGTCGTTTGCTCATCTAAAAATAAAACACCCCAAATGATACCGAAAATAGGCACTAATAGGGTAACGCTGGCCGTTTTAGTTGAACCGATATTTTTCACTAAATAAAAAAAGAGAAGATACACAACACTTGTACACAATATAGCTAATGTAAAAACGGAAATTATTACGCCCATACTCGGCATCTGGTAAGGGATATCTAAAAGTGCAAAAGGTAATAATATAATACTTGCTCCTAATTGTTGCCCAATAGCTAAATCAAAAGATTTCATATCTTGAAAAGATTGTTTACTATATACCATTCCTAATCCGTAGAAAAAAGCAGCTAAAGAAATGGCTCCTATTGATAACATGCTTTTCACGTTTAGTTGAATAGGGCTCCACCCAACTAGAATACCCACTCCTATGCAACCCATAATAATTCCAAAAAAAGTACGCATATTTTTACCTTCTTTAAGCCATAAAATAGATATAATAACCGCAAACAAAGGGGTTGTAGAATTAATAATAGCTGCTTATGACGCCGATAGGTTTAATTCGGCGTAAGAAATTAATACAAATGGAACAGCTGCATTAATAGCACCTAAAACTATTAACTGTTTCCATTTATGTTTAATTTCTATTTTTTGTTTTAGTAATCGTGCGAAAATAATAAGAGATATAGCTGCAATTACTACACGGCTTTCAATAAGAAATAAAGGTCCTAAAGAAGGTGATGCAATCTTTATGAATAAAAATGACGCCCCAAAAAGGCTAGCAAGCAGAAGTAAGGCTGTAAATTGTTTTAAAGACATATCTTGATCCTTTCTGGATGAGTTTTTTACATGGATATATAAAATATTTCTAGTAAGAAAAAATCAACCTAAAGCATAGCTTTCTCACATTAAGACATATAAGAACTCCGGACCTATTTAAAGATGCCTCTTTCTACTTAATAGAATGGAAGTTCTATAAATTTATATATAGAATAAAAGGGTCATAAAAATTTTAGATATCTATTTCTCCATTCCTCTGATAAAGAATCAACTTTCAATATTTTTTCAATTGATTCTTTATCTTGGTGTTGATGAAAAAGAATGTTTGTAGCAAAAGCCACTGATATTCTTTTAGGGGGCCTATCAATAACGTTTATTTCTGAATCGTTTTTAATAGCTCCTTCTTCTAATACTCGAAAAAAGTAACCCGTTAGAGATGTTTCAACAACTTTTTTTAAAAGTTTTTTTTCCTCATTATATTTCGATATTGTGTCACAAGGTACCCTTCCCTGCGTAACTTGAACGATTGCATCTCCGATTTGATATATATCACCTATACAAACTTGTTCTTCAGTCATACCCGTTGCTGTAATATTTTCTCCGAAGGCCGGTAAAACCAGTTTCTTTTGAAAGATTTTTTCCCAGTAAGAGTAATGTTCAAATGGATATAAACATACCGCCCTATCAACACCACCATGCTTTTGTTTATTTCCAACATCATCTCCGACAAACCCTAACTTTTTTAACTCAACCACCTTGGTAGAAGACTTTCCTATTCCAGATAGCTTAGCTTTGTGGTTCCAATTATATTCCTTTGGCGTTCCAATAGCTAAACTAATAATCTTAGGAATCAACTAGTAATGACCTCACCTTCATTATTTACTTGTATCCTAGTTTGTAACTCATCCGTTCTCTTTCACTTATGAGAGATATTTATTTACATAATATTAACCGTTAAATATTACCTTCTAGCTATCATTTCTATTTCAATTCTTGCGCCTAGAGGTAAGGATGCTACACCTATAGTTGTACGAGCAGGGTATGGAGCAGAAAACTGTGTTTCATAAACTTCGTTCATTGCTGCAAAATCATCCATATTGGTTAAAAAAACATTTACCTTTTCAACATTTTCAGAAGTTAAACCCGATGCTTCTAATACATTAAAAAGGTTTTGAAAACATTGTTTTGTTTGTTCTACAATATTACCCTCCGAGAGCTTTTGAGTCTGTGGATTTATAGGAGTTTGCCCGGATAAAAATATCAAATCCCCTGCTTCAACTGCATGAGAGTATGGACCAACAGCAACAGCTCCATTAGCATTAACACATTTTCTTGTCATATAAAACGCCTCCTTTAGATAATTGCTTTACCAGAGAAAGTGTAAAGATTCATAATAGTATTAAACATCTTTTCAGCCCTGTTTAAAACCCTAAACTTCTGATATCTTTTAATAACTTCCTTGTCTTTTATAGCCATTAAAAGAAGTAACTTTAAGGTATTTTCAATAAAGTACTTTTTAAATGGTTATTCTATATTTAGTTATTGAACACTTCGATTACGTTAACGGGTGAATTTATAACTCTTCTTTTCTCTTTTTAAAAATATCAACTCTTATTATTCACTCTTCTTCTAAAAGTGCTAAAGGACTAAAAGATTCATAATGAATTTGTTCTTTAGCTACTCCCCAGTTTATCAATGTGTTTAGAATAGATTCCATAAATAGAACAGATCCACAGAGGTAAAATACAGATTCTTTTGAAGGAACAATGACTTTTAACAATTCTAAATCGATAGTTCCCTCTTTATCAAAATCATCACCAAGTCGATCCTCTTCGCTAGGCGAACTATAGCAGATGAAGGATGTTACATTTTCGTTATTATTATCTAATTGAGCTACATGTTCTTTAAAAGCGTGTGTTTTCCCATTGATGGCTGCATGAATAAAGGCAACCTGACGTGTTGGCTGTTTTTCTACGATGGTATTGAGCATACTAAGCAAAGGTGTAATACCTATTCCTCCACTAATGAGTACAACAGGTTGCTCACTATGCTCAAGCACGAAATCTCCAGCTGGAGCTGAGAACTTAAGCGTACCTCCTGTTTGAACTTGTTGATGTAAATAGTTTAAGACAATCCCTGCTGGGGCACCATCACGTGCATCTTCTCTTTTTACACTGATTCGATAATAATCTTTTCCAGGTGCTTCAGAAAGACTATAATGACGAATATGTGTGTATTCCTCCCCAGGAACGGCTGCTGCTAATGTAAGGTATTGTCCTGCTTTATAAGAGGCAATTGCTTTCTCATTTTTAGGTTTTAAATAAAAAGACGTCACGTTATCACTTTCTTGTACCTTTTTATCAATATAAAAACTTTGGTATCCTTCCCAACCTCCAGGTTGGCTCTCTGTCTCTTTGTAGAGATCTTCTTCTAGCTCAATGAAAGCATTGGCAATATATCCGTATGCTTTTCCCCAGGCCTCAATAATATCGTCTGAAGTTGCATCTCCTAAAACATCCTTTACTGCTTGAAGTAAGGTTTCACCAACAATCGGATATTGTTTGGCTTTCACACCTATCGCGCGGTGTTTTTGTGAAATTCTTTCAATGACGGGTTTAATGGCTTCTAAGTTTGTAATATGTTCTCCTGCAGCATATACGACATAACCTAATGCCTCCTGTTGAATCCCTCTTTTTTGATTGGTTTGATTAAACATATTATACAAATCTGGCGCCTTTTCAAATAACAACTCATAAAACCTTTTCCCTATTTGTATACTATGCTCTTTCAAAACAGGTACTGTTGATTGAACGATCTCAATTGTTTTAGAATCAAGCATGTTACACCATCCACCTTTTAAGAAGTTTGTAATATGTACTGGCACTGAATACTCTATTTACTGCACCTGAATTTATCCAATTCTATACTGTTCTTGTAAGTCTATAGGTAATTTTCACATTGGAGTTTCATTTTTCAATCTATACTGTTTTTAAACTGTATAGGATAGAACTAACCCTATTTAAACTACTAAGCAATCCGTAGACCTTCTAATCTATGGGTTTCCTTTGTAAATAAAATTTTATTTACAAAGGAATTTCCATTTATAATTTACCGTTTAAAAACTGAGCCTCACCTAGTCCAAAGCTCCAATCAGCATCCCCGTTAGTAACAATAGAAACCATAATATCATTCGGCTCTATTCCACAACTTTCTCCAAGCTCTTGAACCAAAAGTTTATATAAGTTCTTCTTTTGTTCATCGGTTCTTTGCTTACTAGTTAAGCTTATTACTACTAGGTTTTTACTTCTCTCAAAACCTAATCCAGTATCTTCTATAATTAACTCATGAGCAGGATGTTGGTGAATGATTTGATAACGATCCCTTACAGGAACACCAAAAGCTTTAACCATTGCCCGATGAGAAGCGTCTAATAGGTTTCTTAACGATTTATCGTCTCGCCCTTCTATTACATCGAATCTAATTAATGGCATATTAAATAACCTCCAAAGTCAGTATTTAGTCGCGTTAATTTATATCGTAATTAGAATTAACTTGTTTTTATCAAAAAATTCGGTCAATTTCTTTAATCTCTTCACCTATTAAATGAACATCTCATATTTTTAAATTGCTTAGTATTTAGTTTGCTTCCTTTGTTCCTGGAATTAAAACGTTAACTAAATCATGTTTTAAATATCAAGCTAAGATCCACGTGAGCCAATTCCGAGTTCTAGTGCAAAAAAATTGGACAATTACATATTTAAACTTATTGACGCATTAGATCCCATTATTTTTCAAGAAATCTAACATTAATTCACCAATTTCATTTGTATGTGTTTCTAGGGCAAAGTGGCCACTGTCTACTAAGTGAATTTCTGCGTTAGGTAAATCCTTTTTGAAAGCTTTGGCTCCCTCTGGAATGAAGGAAACATCATTTTTACCCCACACTGCTAATAAGGGTGGTTGATGCTTGCGAAGATATTGTTGAAATTCAGGGTACATCTTTACATTGGTTTGATAATCAAATATTAGATCTAACTGTTTTTCATCATTATCTGGTCGTTCCATATAAGCAATATCAAGAGTATAACCGTCTGGAGAAACTTTATTTTCCTGCGTCCCATCAATATACTGATGCTTAATGGTTTCTGGTGCGAAAGCCGATCGATAACTTTGTCTTTTTTCAGGTGTCGGATTTTCCCAGTATTCTTCTCTAGTCGCCCATTTCGATCCCAAACCTTCTCTATAAATGTTTCCGTTTTGACTAATAATTGCTGTTACACGTTCTGGGTTATGCATAGCTAAACGAAAACCAATAGGCCCACCATAATCAAAAACGTATAGAGCATACTTATCAAGTTCTAATTTATTAACAAAAGCTTCAATTACCTCGGTAATATGATCAAATGTATAGTCGAATTCCTCTCGATCAGGCGATGTTGTGTTTCCAAAACCAGGATAATCCGGGGCAATTACATAATAATCTTTTTCTAGAACCGGAATAAGCTCTCGGAACATATGGCTTGCAGATGGAAAACCATGCAACAATAAAATTGTTGGTTTATCTGGATTCCCTGCCTTGCGATAAAATATATTTAAACCTTGCACTTCTAAAGTATGATATGTTGCCATATACACTCTCCTATCCTAATTGTTATAAACATTAAAGTTATCAAATCCCTTTGATTTAGCTATTATCAATAAGGACTTCATTTTCAGTTAGACTTTCCTATTGCAGTTTCTGTTCAATAAGTTTTTAAATCAACACCTATAGTTTATAATAGGTTTACCCATCATGTATAATTCAATACTGAGATAGGGGGTATCTCTAAATGAGATATCAGGTTAAGTTAGGAGGCAACATGGATATTCAATTACTTCGCGTTTTTTTGACAACTGCTCAAGAAGGAAGCATTTCCCAGGCAGCTCAAAAATTAAATTATGCTCAATCTAATGTGACAAATAAAATACAGCAGTTAGAAAAGGATTTAAACACCCAGTTATTTTACCGTCATAATCGAGGGATTACTCTTACACCTTCTGGTCAAGTTTTTGTCTCTTATACAGAAAAGATTTTAAATACGATTAAAGAGGCTAGAGTAGTATTAAACGAATCCTCTGTCCCCTCTGGCCCTCTTCGCATTGGTTCTATGGAAACCACAGCAGCTATTTGGTTACCTAAAGTTCTCGCTGATTACCATGCTGATTATCCAGATGTGGACTTATCGTTAGTAACGGGACCTACAGAGCAACATATACAAGCAGTTCTACACTATGAGTTAGACGGGGCATTCATCTCAGGACCGATTGATCACCCTGAATTAGTTCAGGACGAAATAATAGAAGAAGAACTTGTACTTGTAACAGCTCCTTCACACTCTTCTATCGTTTCTATTCAAGATATTAGTATGTATACAATGCTTGTATTTCGAGAAGGGTGTTCTTATCGATCCAAATTTAACTCTATTCTTCAGGAAGAGGGAATAATTCCAACAAAATTAATGGAATTTGGGGTCATGGAAGCTATAATTGGCTGTGTTAGTGCTGGATTAGGAGTTTCCTTTTTCCCCCGTTCTATTGCAAAACTATACGAAGAGCAAGGTCGTGTTCGGATTCATTCTCTTCCAGACAAACAGACACTGGTAAAAACATTGTTTATTCGACGAAAAGATACGTTAGTTACTCCTGCTTTATCAACATTTCTAGAGAAAATGAAATCAGAATTAGGGTAAAGTAAATCTTTTCTGTAAAATCACTACAGCTTATTTTCTAAATGAAAGAGAATCACTCTAAAATCTTTTAGAGTGATTCTCTTTATGTTCAAAAAGCTATCATATCAAGGATTTTGTCTTATAAGACTGGTATGAATATCTTTTATTTATTCAACCTGTAGTTATCAAAATGACTCAAACAAAGGCATACAAACAAAGAAATACTTTAAATTGTTCTTTCGCTTCTACTACTTCCTTCTTCACTATGTCCTATTAGTACTTATTAGACACCTAAAAGTTATTTGTCCTCATTAGATACATTCTCTGCCGAACTCTCTGTAATTACAATTTTAACCGGTTTGTTATCAAATCGAATCCCTGTTAATAAAAAGAGAGATCCAATTAATACAACAATTGCGGCCCAAATTAAAGCCGAATTATAATTATTATTAGCAGAAGCAAGGTGTCCAGCAAGCATTGGGCCTATCATTTGACCAGCAGCATAAATAGCTGTGAGGTAACCAATGATACGACTACTATTCTTTGGAGTAATTCGGCTTGCTAATGTTGTAGCAAGTGTTGTGATTCCCATAAATGTTGCTCCAAACAATAGTGCGCTTACAATTAAACCTATTTTAGTCATTAATAATACAGGAATTACAATGCCAAATGCTTGTAATAGCATAGCAACAACTAAGCATTTCACAACCCCCATTTTTTTGGAAAGTGAAGACCAAATAATACAAGATGGAATGGCAGCTAAACCGACTATCATCCATATAAAAGTTGCATCGCCATTAAAATTTGGTATTTGTCCTGCAATAGATATAATAAAGGTACCCGTTACAATATACCCGAGACCCTCTAGCCCGTAGGCTATAATCAACCAAGGAATCCATTTTGTTGGAGGGGCATGAGCAGGCATCTCCTTCTTCTTATTCTGAGTAGAACTAGAGGTCTCATCTTTTAACCAAACCCATACTAGGAAAGTTAATATAATACTTAGAATAGAGAGCCCAATCCATGCTCCTTCCCATTTAAAATAATGATTCAAACTAGGAATAACGATTCCAGTAAGAAAAATCCCAACTCCAACTCCTCCATAGAAAAGTCCAGACCAGTTTGTTTTTTCCTTTTCAGCAAGTTTATCTAATACAATACTTGAAGCTAGCACAAGTACAAACGCACTAGAAAACCCAGATACAAAGCGAAAAATATACCATGCTGAATACATTTGAAATAACCCCATACCTGCAGTGGTAATTACACTGAGGATTAGACTTAATCTTAAAAATGCTCTTCTACGCTGTTTTAAAGGGAGGATCCCTACTAAAACGGCTCCAATTAGATACCCTGCGTAGTTGCTTGTAGCGAGATAACCAGCTACTTTATTTGAAAATGACATGTCGCTTTGCATAAGAGGCAGAATAGGCGTATAGGAAAACCTTGCAATGCCCATTGCAATAACTAACGATAATATTCCACCAACTAATATTTTAATCAAGATCTCATCTCCTTAAAAAATGTTACTATTTCAGCATATCTCTATTTTGATATATAATAAAATACATAAAATAGATATCAGATATCTTTAAAACAGATATCAAAATTCATTAAAATTTGCATCACTGGCTTCTCAATGAATCTGCTAGCACATTTATAATTTTTTAGTTCAAGTCTATAGATCATTCTGCACTACTATATTCACACATACGTAAGAGCCCTTTGCTTAAAAGCAAAGGGCTTTTTATTAAATAAAATGTGATAAATTCAATTACTATGGCGGGGTTTATTCCATATATGTACACACTTTCTAATTATGAACCCACGCTATAGTTGTGTGGAAACCTTTATCCATATAACGAGGATGAAAGTCTCTTCTCCTCCTCTAGGATATTATAGAGGACTAATCCTCTCCTCTTGAAACATTTCTACAAATTTAATAAGAGGCGTAGAGAAAGTGGCATTAGTACGATAGATAAAAAGCGTGTCGACTAGCGAAAATTTTTCTGGAATAGGATAATGAGTAACCTCCTCTAGATAGCTATATCTTTGTACAATAGACAGGGGTAGTAAAGTAACTCCCAGTCCAGCTGCTATACATCCCATAAGCGCATCCAAGGAACCAAACTCCATAACTTTAGAAGGTATCACTCCTTCTTCATGTAACCAATGCTTTAACTTCTCACGATAAAAACAACCTTTGTGTAAAACTAACAGTGTCAAATCATCAACTTTATTAGATTTTAAAGATTGAGAAAGTAACGAATTTCCTACCAGTACTAATTCTTCACTGAAAACTTTCTTTGTAATAAGCTCAGGATGAGATAGAGGTCCAGAGACAAATGCACCGTCTAATTTATAATTTAACACTGCTTCAATATGCTGACTTGTAGGCCCCGTTTTTAAGTTTAAATCTACTTGAGGATAGGCAGAGTGGTACTTAGAGAGAAACCTAGGCAAATGAACGGCAGCCGTTGTCTCCATTGAACCGATACCTAAGGGACCTTGAGGCTCTTCTTGGTCCCTCATTACTTCTTTTGTTTCATCTAAAAGACGAAAAATATTATCAGCATAAGTTATTAATACTTCTCCTTTTGCTGTTAGTGTAATCCCTTTGTTATGTCGATAAAATAAGACCGTTTGTAGGCTGTTTTCTAACTGTTTCATCCGAGTCGTAATATTAGACTGTGCATAATTTAGCTCTTTTGCAGCCTTTGAGATACTCCCATACTCAGCAACAGACTTAAAAATACGCAAGGATTGAATATCCATGTTTTTTCACACTTAATTTCTCTTTGCCATCTGTTAAAACGATGGCAAATATCTATATTTCGAATTATACCATATAGATAAAAACGTATATGATAAATATGGAGCATCTTTTATGAGTCTCACATGTGCTCTTAATAAAAATGAATTAACTACCAGACCACATCATTTATTTAAATCTTAATACAACTCGTGTAGTCTACTTCATAACCTGGGGGAGAAAAATGAATTTAGATAATCGTGTTTGTGAAATTTTAGATATTAAGGTACCCATTATACAGGCTGGTATGGCGGGAGATAAAATTACAACAGTAAATCTCATTGTAAACGTATGTAAAGCAGGGGGGCTTGGAACATTAGGTGCTGCTTATATGCATCCAGAGGATATCCGACAAGCTGTGACAGAGATTCGAAAATATACCAAAAGGCCCTTTGCCGTTAATCTTTTTGCTACTGAAATGGCAGATAATACGGGTGGGTTAGAAGAGGTTCAGCAATTATTAGATACGATGCGAGGCGTTTTATCTATTAAGCGTGTTGAACAGGAAGTCAAAACTAAAAATTTATTTAAAGAGCAGTTTAAAGTATTGGTAGAAGAACAAGTACCTATCGTAAGCACAGCTTTTGGTGTTCTTCCACCTTATGCGATGAAAATAGCAAAAGAAAATAACATAAAAGTTATGACAATGGTTACAACAGTCAAAGAAGCCCTAACTGCACAAGAACAGGGGACGGATGTGATTATAGCTCAAGGAAGTGAAGCAGGTGGTCATCGAGGAACATTTGATGTAAATGAGCATCCTTACGGAGCTAATATTGGGCTCTTTTCACTTGTACCTCAAATAGTGGATCAAGTGGATGTTCCTGTCATTGCCACTGGTGGAATTATGGATGGACGAGGATTAATTGCGGCTTTATCTTTGGGAGCGAGTGGTGTACAAATGGGAACGGCCTTTTTAGCGACACAAGAATCTGGAGCACATCCTTGTTATAAAGAGGCTCTTCACGAAAGTAATGAAGAAAGCACGGTTCTCACTAAACATTTCTCAGGTCGTCCCGCGCGAGGAATAGCCAATACTTTTATTAAGGAGTTTGAAACTTCTAAGATTCAACCTCTATGTTTTCCTACACAAAATACCATTACGGGAGATATTCGAAAAGCTGCAGCTAAGTTAGGTAATAGAGAGTATATGTCTTTATGGTGCGGTCAAAGTACAAGGCTATTAAAAAGAGATAAAACAGCAGCTGATCTAGTGAAAGCTACTATGCAACAAGCAGAAAATATTCTAAAAACACTCAATTATAGTTAAATCAACAAATAAGCCTCTTTCTATAGTAATTATCGTTTGAATCTATAGAATTGGGCTTTTCCTATTCAATCATTTACTCTAAAGGTATAATAAATGATGTGAAAAAATATTTGAATTGTAAGGTGAACAACATGAGAATTGGCTTTTTTGACTCTGGCATTGGAGGAATATCAGTATTAAATGAAGCAATAAAACATTTTCCAAACGAAGATTTTTTATATTATGCTGATACACGCAACGTCCCATATGGAACCAAGACAAAAGAAGAAGTAAATAAACATGTCCAAACTGCAGTAGAAGATATCCTTAAGCAAGAGGTTAAAGCCCTTGTTATTGCTTGTAATACAGCTACTAGCATCTCTATTAACGAATTAAGGTCTACTTACGATATTCCAATCATTGGAATGGAGCCTGCTGAAAAGCCTGCTATTAAATTAAGTAGTTCAATGGATAAAAGAGTGCTTGTTTGTGCTACAGACTTAACATTAAAAGAATTGAAATATAGAAAATTAATCACCAGGATTGATAAAGATTCAATTGTTGACCCATTACCTCTCCCAGAATTAGTTGAATTCTGTGAAGAGCTAAACTTTAATTGGGATGAATTAAGTCCGTATTTTAGTTCCAAGCTAGAAGAATTTGATTTAAACCAATATGGTACGGTTGTTTTAGGTTGCACTCATTTCCCTTATTATAAGCCTATATTAAAGAAATTGCTGCCCCCTCACATTCATCTTATTGATGGTAATAAGGGTACCATAGAAAGACTTTCTAACCTTCTAAAAGAAAAAGATTTATTAAGCCAAAATGGAATCAATGGTATTTCGTTTCAATGTTCTAACCAGGATAAGAACTATATAATAAAGATGAAGAATGCATTAAAAGTACTCAAAATGCATTAAGTAAACCAAACAATAAATAAAGCGTGTCTATATCTGAATTAAGCGAATAATAATTGACTTTTAGAATAAGAACAGTTTTATTTAGGCGTGTTTATTTTTTCTCTTTATACTTTATATAATTACTTAACCTTTTTCCTTAACACATTATCGTTTCGAACTGTAATACGACCTCCATATTAACCTGTCATTTATTTAACAATAGACTTTATTAAAAGGAAATATGTTGTCAGCATTAAGCTACTAATAGGACTATGAGAAGGTTTTTATGACCAAGCCTTTTTTAAGAGTTTCACACCTCTCGTAATTTCATCTTGAGAAAGATTGTTAAAGCCAAGCTTAATAATTGGTTTATCGGAATTGTTTTTTATAACGTAAAGTGAGATCGGATAAACTTTAACGCCATAAAAGGAAGCCTGCCTGATTAACCATTCTTCTGAGTGATTAAGATGTACTTTCACTAATAAGTACAATCCAGACTGTTGACCAATAATGGAGATACTTCGATCAAACTCTTTTTTCAATATTGATACTAAGTGCTTCATTTTTCGTTTATAAACCAGACGCATGCGTTTAATATGGCGATTCCATTCCCCCTCTTCCATAAATTTAGCCATTGTGAGTTGGCTAAGAATTGAAGTAGTACTTTCAAATTGAAGAAATTTATCTTTATAATGATTTAAAATGGGTTGGGGCAACACCATATAACTTAAACGGATTCCCGGGAGAAATGCCTTCGAAAAATTCCCTAGATAGATAACTCTTGCAGAATCAATAGACGCAAGAGCAGGGAATGGCCTTTGTGTGTAGCGAAACTCACTATCGTAATCATCTTCGATAATATATCCCCGGATCTCGTTAGCCCAATGAATAAGCATTTGCCGTTGTTGAATAGACATGCTTACTCCAATTGGACTTTGATGGGAGGGGGTTACATATATTAATCGTGATTTCATTTGTTCTAATTGTGAAAGATCAGCACCTGTTTCATAAACAGGCAAAGTTTCAAATGTAAAACGATGAAATTGAAAAGCCTCCTTAGCACCATCATAACCAGGGTCTTCAACTATAATATTCTGGAATTCATCCTTCATTACATGTCCAAGATATACAAGCATTTGTTGGGTACTACTTCCAACAGTAATTGCATCTGCATTTGTTTTTACTCCGCGTGATTGAAATAGATATGTGGAGATTTGTTCACGCAGGCATTTTTCCCCAAATGGTTCTCCGTATCGAAAGCTATCCTGTAGTGTTAATACTTGATTGGAAATTCTTCTCCAAATTTTCAGTGGGAAATGTGTTTGATCCACAGCATCTGCCCTGAAATTAACCACTGGAGGTTTCTTCGACTCCATTTGCTCTTTATTATGAGAATTTATATCTCCTGAAATATTAGGGGTTCTAACTCATTTGCAAAATAACCTTTTCGTCCCTCTCCACGAATATACCCTTCAGCAACAAACTGTTCATATGCCATTAAAGTTGTATTACGGCTTACTTGTAAGGAATCTGCAAGTTGACGAACGGAGGGCAATTGCTCATTTGCCAGAATATCTCCTTGTTCAATAAAAGATTTAAATTTTTCGTGGATTTGTTTGTATTTTGGAGAGTTATCTTTAAAAGTAAAGATGGTATTATTCATTTGCAGCCTCTCTGTCATGTATGTTTGTTTGTTATTGTACCTTTTTTTATGTCAGTTTGTATAAAATTATCTTTCTATCAGATATTTATTTTAATACTTACATTTAAAAAAACTGCAATACAAGTTGAAAGGATGATCATTGTGTACATTCCTAAGCAATATCGTATGAATCATGATGAGGCAGTTCAAATTATGAAGTCCAATCCGTTTGCTTTATTGATTACTGTTTACAAATATCGCCCTTTGGCTACGCACATCCCTTTGGAAATTAGAGAAGAGGAAGGGAAAATCTATGTGACTGGTCACATTGCATACGGAAACATGCAGAAAAAAAATTTAGACAATAACAGCGATGTATTACTCATTTTCCAAGGGCCACACGCTTATTTTTCATCCAGTTGGTATCAATGTGAAGAGGTTCCTACGTGGGACTATCTAGCTGTACATGCGTATGGAATAGCGCGTGTCATCAATGGAGATGAGCTGAAATTGGCTTTGGATGTTATGCATAAACACTATGAGTCCCACCGAGATAATGGTCGGACCTGGGATACATTTGACCCAGAGTTGCTTAAGAGCGAAATGAAAGGGATAGTTGGCCTTGAAATTGAAATTACATCTATTCAAGGTATGGCTAAAATGAGTCAGAATCGCAATGAAACCGATTATAAATTGATTGTTAAAGAGCTTGAAAAATCACATGAACAAGAGGAAATTCAGGTTGCACAGTGGATGCGCGAGCAACGTAAAGAGTTATTTAATTGATTGGTTTAATATTTTTTGGGTTTGTTTATATTAAGGCCCCTGTTTAGTAAGGTAAGTTCAAAGTTACAAAATCGCATAACTGGTTGTTTTTATATTGTTCTAGAGCTATTCTCTGTGTTCTTGCTTTAAATACTATATTTTCTAAGAGGAACTCTGTATAAAAAACTGCAGATGACGGAAACCTGACATAGCTAGAACCCTTACTTTCAGAAGGGTTCTTTTTTGTGATTGGTTCTTAAAGGAGTAAATATACAACCTAGTTTTTTATATAATATGCATACCTGAATGAAAAAATTTTTATGAATTTTTACTATTTTTATAGTCTAGTTATTTTTCTCTACCCATTCATTGATATAGTGGATCATTTTATTAACGGATGGTGTTTGTGCATGTTTTTTTGTATGCATTAGTATTCCAATCTGTCTAGAAACATTAATCTCAAAAGGCTTAATTACTATATCTTCATTACATCTACTTAATAACAAGTTTGGAAATAAGCTTATTCCTAAGTTATTCTTTACCATCGCAATAATCGTTTCATCGCCTCTGACTTGATATGCAATTTTAGGTAATATCTGCTCTTTTTTAAATACATTATGCACTTCAAAATGTGAATCTGAATACGGTAGAATAAATTCTGCAGATTCTATTGCTTCCAGGGTTATTAAGTTTAATTTAGCTAATTTATGATGCGGACTCATAATGACAAGAATGGGATCTTCAACTAAAGGTTGAAAGTCCCACTTATCATTATGGGATGTACCAATTCCAAAATCTATTTGATCTTCTTCTAGCCAGTGATTTAATTCAGATACGTTTCCTTCATATACTTGAATCTCTATAAAAGGATGTAAATTTTTGAATTCAGTTAATATTTTTGGAATCCAGTTTGTAGCTATGCTTGTGTAAGCTCCAATACGAATTTTCCCTGTTTCTAATCCATTAATTTGATTAACTGTTTCCGATAATTTTTCATATCCTCTTTGAATTTCTCGCATGGCATGCAGCACTGCTAGACCATTTTTCGTAGGCTTAACACCATTTTTTTGCCTTATTAATAATGGAAAACCACATTCTTCTTCTAAGCTGCTAATCATCTGACTAATGTTTGGTTGTGTGTAGTTCAACATTTCGGCTGCTTTTGTTAAACTCCCGACTTCGACTACTTTAATATAAACACTATATTTTTTTAGACTCATTTAACCCTTCCTTATGACATAATGTTTTCTTATATCTACTATTACTTATATTTAGTTTACTTATATATCCTCAGAAAATAAAATAAAAACCGAGATCATTTCATATTAAAGTTGATATTCAATTGACAGATGATAAGGAGAGGAAATAGTGGCTTATATTTTACAGTTTTTCTTGGGGGGAACCATCATGGTATGTGCTTCGCTTTTAAGTAAGTCGAGATATTTGTTTTTATCAGGTATTATCACATTACTACCCATCATGACATTAGTTAATATTCAATTACAAATGAGAAATATGAACATTACAGATTTTAGAGTGACTCAAAAAAATGCTATTTTTGGCTCTTTTGGTGCAGTTATATTAATTAGTCTTATTTTTATACTGACAAATTGGTTTAAGCCTTTATATGCTGTAATAAGTGCATTTATTATTTATACTCTTTACATGGTTGGATGTAAGTATTTTTTCTCTTAATAAAGCTCAAATGGGTACATAAAACATTGTTTCTTAATAATTTGACCATTCTGCTGGGGTTATTAGCTTCCTATATTTCGCATTAAATAATCTTATTTATAATAAATAGCACTGAATAAAAAAGAATCCTTTGCAGATTTGCAAAGGATTCTCAAATTGATTCGAACAGGGGAAATACGTTATTAGTCTAGCCAAATTTATAGATTCATATACATATAACTTTGAAAATAAATATCGTAATGGAATCTACTTAGAAAAAAGTAACCTTGTTAAGACCAAAATTTAATTATTCTTAGCAGAGGTAAGGCGCCCAACAAACATGGCATTTCTTTAATAAATCTTTGTTGTATAGAGAATATTCACACTTCAAACCCTTTGATTTTAGCATCAGGGCTTAATGTCTTTTCTGGTACAAATTCGTCTGGTTGTTCTCCATTTTTTACTTTGTTTGCCCAGTCATGGTTAGCAAGTGCTCCACGACCTAAAGTGATAACATCTGCTTCACCTTTCTCGATAATTTCTTTTGCTTTTTCTGAGTCATGAAGGCTTCCGTTTGCGATAACAGGTAATTTGCTGTACTTTTTAGCTAATGCTGCAAGAGTAGCTCCAGTTCCCGCAGCATTTGTTCCTTCGTCTTCAGAGAATGCAGGCTGCCATGCTTCAAATTCTGTTACATGGATAAAGTCTAGCCCTGCTTGTCCTAACTGACCAAAAATAATTTCAGCGTCTTTCTCTTTATCGGCCCACTTATGATAATAGTCATTTATTTTACCTTGAGAAATTCTAATACCAACTGGATAGTCTTTTCCAACTGCTTCACGCACTGCTTCTGAAACCTCTACTAATAAACGAACACGATTTTCAGTAGTGCCCCCATATTCATCAGTTCGTTTATTTGCATAATCTGTTAAGAACTGATCTAGGATATATCCATTTGCACCGTGGATTTCAACTCCATCAAAACCAGCCTTCTTAGCATTCTTTGCAGCCTCAGCAAAACCTTTAATTACCACTTTAATATCTTCTTTTGTTGCTTCTTTAGGTACTGGGAATTTACCATTACCACCATAAACCTTCATTTGTTGTCCTTTTGGTTCAACCACTGATGGTCCGATTTTGTCCTTTACAAAACGATTTCCTTGAGATAAGGCACCAGCATGCATTAATTGAAGAAATATTTTTCCACCCTCTTGATGAACAGCATCTGTAGCCTTTTGCCAACCCTTAATTTGTTCGTCATTAATGATACCAGGTTGATCGAAATATCCTTGACTATAAGTATCATCTGGATATGTTCCCTCAGTTATGATTAAACTAAATCCCCCACGAGCAAATTTCGCATAATAATTAACCATTTCGTCAGTTGCTACACCTTCCGGTGTAGCACTTGTGCGTGTCATTGGAGCAACACCCACACGATTGTCAATTGTAATACTACCTAATTTCACGGTTTCGAAAAGTAAATTGTTGTTTGTCATAATATAAAACTCCTTCTGTATTTAATATTGTCAATTTTTAAATTAGCAACCATTAATTCCGCACGCCATACCCTCTGGAAAATCAGGCTGCTTTTTACTAATTTCTTCTTCAATAATTTCTTCAAGAGATTCTTTAGAACGAATGCCAGCCACTTTTGTATCACCAATAATAAAAGTGGGCACTGCAGAGATATCTGCTTCTTCATATGCATGATGAAGTGCTTGTTGATGTGCTTCCCGATACTTTCTCGTTTCTAGAGCTGCTCTATACTCAACGGTATTTAAATTGACATCACCAGCTAGCTTGGTAAGTACATTAATATTACCGATATCTTGTTCTTCTTGGAAAAAGGCTTTTAGTATACGTTCGTTATATTCAGTTCCCTTCCCATTCTCCTTCGCATATTGATAGCCTTCAAATGCCAAATGAGTATAAGGTTGAGGAGAAACTTTTGGCAGTACTATATTAACTCCCATTCTTTCTGCCATAGGATAAACAGATTGTCTCCAAGTATTCTGTAGATAGTGCCCTTCAGGTTTTAGAGTTTCATTCGGGAAAGGACGCAATTCATAAGGCATCCACTCTACTTCTACATCCTTTCCTTTAATTGCTTCCTCCAATGGCTGTTCAGCTAGAAAACAAAAAGGACAAACATAATCAGAATATACCTTTATCTTTACCGTCATTTATAATACCGCCTTTCTTAACATTATTAATTTGTTACTATTGATAACAAACTTGTTATGCCCTTATAATAATAGACAATATACAATTAGTAAAATAGATATATTTGAACGTAACGTTCATTAAAATTGAACTAAGGAAGGAAGAAACAATATGGAGCTCAGACATCTGGTCACATTTAAAACGATTGTAGAGAAAGATGGCTTTAAACGAGCAGCTGATCATCTCGGTTATGCTCAATCGTCCGTTACCACACATATTAAAGAACTAGAAAGAGAATTGGGAAAACCCTTATTTGATCGACTAGGTAAAAAAGTGGTGCTGACTCAATATGGTCACCACTTTTTACCGTATGCGGCCAAAATCATTGATTTATATTCACAGGCTTTAAACACCAATGATGAGCCGATAGGGAATCTTATTATAGGTATTTCTGAATCACTCACAATAGGCCGTATCCCCCCAATACTACTTGAATATAAGAGATTATATCCGACGGTTAATCTCTCTTTAAAATCAATCGATAATTATGATGTAACATCATACTTACAAAATGGAGATATTGATCTTGCATTGATACTTGAGAAAGATGATTTATCCCTTCCAGAACTTTTTACAGAAAATCTGAAAAGAGAAAAAATGGTTCTAATACGCCCTAACGACGTTGAAGACTTTAGTACAGTGCTATATACCGAACGATCATGCAGTTATAAATCTGTTTTTGAACACTATATAAATTACAAGCAAATGGATGTAAAGGAGAGTCTCGACTTTCAAAGTATTGAGGCTATAAAGCAGTGTGTTAGAAGTGGTCTTGGTATTTCACTCGTTCCTTATTTCTCAGTAAAAGAAGAGCTAATAGCAAACAAATTGTCGGGTGAAGAAGTATCGCCAGATCATCCTGCCATTTCTACTTTCCTTGCTTATCACAAAGATAAATGGCTCTCACCAGCTATTGTAAAAATGATTGAATTGATAAGAGAACATGCTAAGGGATGGGAATAATCTTTTATTAGCCAAGTAACATTTAATTGTATTCTTTATGAATACGGATTATCTAAAGCATTAATAACAACAAAAAATTAACATTGTAATAGCAATAAAAAAAGGAGCTAATATGCTCCTTTTTCAATTACCAGTTTAAATAACGTTCTCAGTCATAATTTTCAATCTTATAAAATTCGCCTTTCTCATTTCTTTTATATGCACACTCCAATATTTTCAAATACAGCCTCGCCAATAGTTATTAAGGTATCAAAATAATTTAACAATGTCTCCTATACTTAATTTTTCGGTTACTTGTTTGGTATTAAAAAAATTAAGGAAACTCTGCATCTCTTCTAAACGTTGTCTAAATACCATGACATGCCCGAATACCGATAGAGTCTTTGGCTACTCGTTTAAGTTCTTCAATTTTACTGAGTCCAACCGCACGTTTTACAGCTTTTCTGAGGTGAATGAGGATCTCTTGTTCCGAGACTATCTCTAACTCATGTGGTAATACGTTTAACTTTAATAATTGTAGTGCTGCTTTTCCTTCCCAATCCTTAAACACTGTTAGGAATTCAGGAAAATATCGATCTAACCAGTTATGAATTTGCCCCTGCACAGCTTGTAAGTCAACAAATAAGAGATCGCGTATTTTCCTTGCCACTCGAAGTTCTGCATAAACTCCTTGTGGAATATTAGGTTCGGCATATCTTCCATCATTGACTAGCTGTGCAATGGCTTTTGCGTCCTTTACATCATTTTTGGTAGGAGAATTATCATCTAATTCTTTAGACTTCTTCACATGCATAGGATTTACCACGACAAACTTAATCTCCTCTTCTTTAAGAAAATGAGCGAGGTTGAGTCAATAATGACCTGTCGGCTCCATTCCTATAATCACCTTATGCATGCCGTGTTGTTCCATCAAATGTTTTATCCAGCCTAAAAAAAGATCAAAATGTGATTTGGTATTTTCAAAGTGACAAGGTACACCAAACTCTAGGCCTCTAAAGTCTTGAGCACGAGCTACATGCTTATACTTCGCGATATCTACACCTATAATCAGTGTTTCAGAAGTAATTTGAGCAATCTTTTCATTTTGGTTATAATTCATATTGAAGGCTGCCTATACTTAGAAGATGCCAAACGAGTGATGGATCGTTTCACAAAAATGAAAAAACCGCCTACTGCTTTACTCGTCACAAGTGATCAAGTAGCAGCCGGGATATTAAATCTATGTAACCTCCTTCATATCTCTGTACCTGATGATCTTGCTATTGTCGGATTTGATAACCAGCCGATTGCAGAAATAATGAATCTTACGACGTTTGAAATACCGCTGTTTGAAATTGGACAAAAACTCTTTTTACAGGCACACAAAAAAGAAAGAATCTTTCACGAAGAAATGGCAGTGAAGTTGATTGAGAGAAATACTGTATAACTTAAATTTTGTCATTCCTGTATACTACAGGTCCTTCTCCTCTAAACTCATTGATACTAATACAAAGAAAAAGCCGATCAAATGAGATCGGCTTTTTTAGATTAGCATGAGACCTGCAGAAATGCTGATAGTTAATGACATTCTATTAGTTTAAAATTCTTCATATACAGCAGGATCTTGATTGTTCATCCTGCCTTCGGAACGTGTTAATCCTGAAATAAGGCTCATTTCTCTTTCATCCAGAGAAAAATCAAAAATCGAAATATTTTCAAGCTGCCTGACAGGAGATGAAGATTTTGGAATGGCAATGGCATTCAGTTGATAATGCCAACGCAGAATAACTTGTGCAACTGACTTTTTATGATCATAGGCTATCTTTTGAATTGTATGATTTTGTAACAACTTATTTGAACGGGCCAATGGACTCCATGATTGTGTCTTAATATTATTCTCTTCATGCCATTTTCTTTGTATTTCTTGATTAAAAAATGGATGTAGCTCGATTTGATTTATGCTTGGCTTAATGCCTGTTTCTTTTTCTAAACGTTCAATATGCTCGGGCAAAAAATTACATACACCTATAGAACGAATTAGACCCTGCTTTTTACCATCGATTAATGCCTGCCAAGCTTCAACGTAGGTATCTTGTTTAGGGTTAGGCCAATGAATAAGATATAAATCATAATAATCTAAATTTGCACGATATAAAGATTCTTGAATGGTTAAAACAGCTTTTTTATACTTTTGGTAGCGTCCCGGCAGTTTTGAGGTAATTCTTAATTCTTCTCTTGGAACAGAACTGCGTCTAATTGCTTCACCTACAGTACCTTCGTTTTCATAATTATAGGCAGAATCAATTAGCCGATAGCCTATATCATCAATAGCCTTTTGTATAGCATATGCACCTTGATCACCCTTGAGCGTATATGTACCTAAACCAATAGCAGGTAAATTGAAACCATCGTTAAGTATTAGTTCCGGAACTGATGTCCCCACAGCCGATCACTCCTTTTCAGTAATATTTAAAGATTAGCATAAATCTGAGTGGATTCCATCGTTTAAGAACTTTTTGGACAGCCGCGAAATGAACTGTTGTAATGAATAAAAAGAAGCCATCTAATTCAAAAAAATTAGATGGCTATTTGTGTTTTTTTTACATTTTTACATCAGCCGGCTGTTCAGACCACTTTTTAATGTCCTCTACAACCGGTTTCTTTGACCAATAGGTTGCAAGTATAGGGCCCGAAATGTTATGCCAAACGGCTCCAAGTACACTTGGCAATGCAGCAAGCGGACCAAGATGTGCAGTTGCGAGCGCAACCCCGAGTCCAGAATTCTGCATGCCGACTTCAATTGATATCGCTCTTCTTGTTCCTTCATCAAGTCCAAGTAATCTTGCGGTCAGATATCCAAGCAATAACCCAAATGTGTTATGAAGAATAACAGCAGTGAAAATAAGAAGTCCTGATGTGATAATGCTGTCAGCATTCGCAGAAACGACTGCGGAAACAATAATAATAATCGCAAGCACAGAAATCAGCGGAATCACGGAAATGCTTTTATCAACAGCTGCCGGGAAAAGCTTGCGGATCGTTATCCCTAAAATAATCGGGATGATAATGACTTGAATGATCGACAAGAACATGGACATCGGATTAACCGGCATCCATTGTCCTGCAAGCATCAGTAAAATCAATGGTGTTGCAATAGGTGCAAGTAACGTTGATAATGACGTCATCGCAATGGATAATGGAAGATTTCCTTTTGCTAAATAAACCATCACGTTAGATGCCGTACCTCCAGGAACAGAACCTAATAGAACTAATCCAGCTGCTAATTCTGGCGGCAGGTTTAACGCATAGGCAAGCAAAAATGCGACTGACGGCATAATCACAAATTGAGCGCAAACCCCAATGATGACTGGAATCGGCTTTGTTGCGACTACTTTAAAATCTACTGCTTTTAGTGTTAATCCCATTCCAAACATGACAATTCCGAGTAAAATCGTAATGTACCCTCCCAGCCATAGGAAAGGATCAGGTATCAAAAAGGCGATAAACGCGACGCAAATGACCCAAACGGCAAAATACTTTCCGGCTATGGTGCTGATGGCTTCGAGTATCTTCATAGGATCAGCCCTCCCCTTTTATGCGGACAATTTTATTTGGGTTCAGGATATTTTGAGGATCTAGAGCCTGCTTGATCTTTTCCATGACACGCAGCGCTTCCCCATGCTCTTTTTCCTGATATTTCATTTTCCCTATTCCGACTCCATGCTCGCCCGTACATGTTCCTCCGCGTTCAAGCGCATAAAGCACAATGGTTTCATTTAGTTGATCCGCTTTGCTTACTTCAAGGGGATCAGTTGTATCAAGCATTAAAAGAACATGAAAGTTCCCATCGCCGACGTGTCCGACAATCCCCCCGTCAAGGCCGAGCTCATCAATGGTTTTCCTTGCAGTTCGGATCGCCCCAGCAAGCTCAGAAATAGGCAGACAGACATCTGTCACCATCAGCTTTTTCCCGGGAAATCCATGAACATACGCATAGGCCAGATGGTGTCTTGCTTCCCACAGCTTATTTCTCGCTGCATTATCCGTTTCAAATTCAATGAGTTCACAATGCAGATCGGCTACAAGGTCTTTCGTGAACTCAACGTCCTGTCTAAGTCCAGCTTCATTACCATGGAATTCCAGGAAGAGAGTCGGTTTTTCCAGATAGTCTGTTTCACTGTACAGATTAGCCTGCTTCATGGATGGCTCATCAACCAGCTCTACTCTTGCGATCGGGATTCCGGCCTGCAAGATAGAGACCACCGCCTGAACAGCATCATTGACTGTTGGAAAAGAGGCTCTTGCCGCCATAACGTGCTCAGGAATGCCGTAAACCTTAAGGGTAAGCTCCGTAAAACAGCCAAGCGTTCCCTCTGACCCTACGAATATCCCATTCAAATGATAGCCTGAAGAAGATTTTTCAGCCAAGTTTCCTGTGTGAATGATCGTTCCGTCAGCAAGAACCGTTTCCAGATCTCTCACTTGATCCCGCATGACACCATAGCGGACTGAAGTTGTCCCGCTCGCATTCGTCGCAGCCATCCCTCCAAGAGTTGCATCAGCACCCGGATCAACGGAGAAAAACAGGCCATATTTTTTCAGTTCCTTATTTAATTGTGAGCGCGAACGCCAGGCTGGACTCTAACAAGGAAATCTTGCTCTCTTACTTCAAGAATTTTATTCATAAGAGAAAAATCGATCGTAATCCCCAAATCATACGGAATCACATGCCCTTCCAAACTTGAGCCAAGTCCAAACGGCACAACGGGCACTTGATAGGTATTCGCTAGTTTAATAATCTCGCTTACCTGCTCAGTCGTTTCAGGAAAAACTACCAGATCAGGGAGACTTGGTGTGTGATACGATTCATCTTTGCTGTGCTGCTCCCTCACTGTCGGATTAATCGAGACCTGACTTTCAGGAAGGATTTGTTTTAAGGCTTCTGCCAGATTTGCCATCTCTACATTCATTTCGCTCTCTCCCTCAAAAATTAAATATGTAATCGGTTGCAATAAATCGTTTATAATGATGAAATAGGTACTACCAATATCGAATTGGTCTAACCACTTTCCATTATACTTAATTATCTGAAAAATACAACAACTCTTTAAGGAGTGAAGGTTCATTGAAACCAATTAAACGAACTTACGAAATGATTGTAGATCAGCTCAGAGAATATTTTTTGAACGGTGATTTAAATCCAGGTGATAAGCTGCCGTCTGAGCGTGAACTGGCAAGCAGGTTCAACGTAAGCCGGACATCGATCAGAGAAGCTTTGCGCATGCTTGAGCTGCGGGGAGCAATCGACATTCGCAGAGGCGGCGGAAGCTATATCAAATCAACAGAATTTTCCCTTTCGACAGAGGAATTATCTTCTGTCATCACTAAAGCTGAAAATCATCTGGTCTATGAAATGCTCGAGCTTCGCCGGGCACTCGAAGCAGAATCTGCTTTTTTGGCTGCGCAAAGATCGACATCATCAGACTTAGAAAAAATGCGTAAAGCGCTCGAACAAATGGCGGCTTCAAAAAATGATGTAGAATCAGGACTGGAATCAGACCTTCACTTTCACCTGGCTATTGTAAATGCTACACACAATACTTTATTTATTAAACTGATTCACTCCATGACTGAGCACATGGAAGATACCATCCGCACAACCCGGCGCCACCGACTCGCTGATCCAGCCCGCGCTCAAGATACACTTGATGAGCATAAAGAAATCTATCTTGCCATCGCTTCCGGAAATGCGGCTCAGGCCAGAATCCTTGTCGAAGAGCACATTACACGGATCAGAAGTGAATTGAGTGAGACATTTATAGCTGATTTAGGTGAGTCGATATGACGTAAAACATGTGGGATTTATTATGGTGGCGGGTGCTGGTTTTCTTCATTTTGCTAAAACACAATTGTTTAGTGTAGCTGTCTTCATATTAGATCCTCCTATTTTTTTGTTAAATAACCTTTTCATCGTATTGTGAAGCTATTGATGACCTTCTAAGCAAGGTTAAGTATGAGACAACAGCAAGTACACTTGTCATAAAAATTGTTATTCCAAATGGAACAGCAGAATTTTCTCCTGCGATGCCTACTAAAGGAGAAGTGACGGCCCCTAATGCAAATTGAAGAGTGCCCAATACGGCAGCCGCACTCCCGGCAATATGCCCTTGTGATTCCATAGCAAGTGTAAATGAAACTGGTCCGATCATTCCAATGGCTGCTGCGAATAAGAAAATTGCAAGGAACAAAGCAGCGAAAGGTCCGTGAACGAGCACGACAATTAAGATGGCAGCGGTAGTGATAAAAGCTAAAATTAGTCCGATCCGAAAAATACTGTGTTCGTCCATTCGCCCGGCTAGTCGTTTGACAAGCTGTGATCCCAGGATAATTCCAAGACCATTTAATGCAAAAAGAACCGAAAATAGTTGAGGCGATATTCCATACATATTTTGATAAATAAATGGAGTGCCGGCAACATAGGCGAACACACCAGAGAACAATATTCCATTGACAAGCGCATACCCCATAAAGCTCCGATCTCGAAGCAGGGAACCATAGTTTCTTACTACTTCCCCGAAATTCCCGGGAACTCGCTTCTCAGCAGGCAGGCTTTCTTTTATTCCCCATGTGGTTATGCCTGTTAAAATAAGCCCTAAAAAACCGAGAAAAACAAACACGCCATTCCATGTAGTGAACGTAGTCACTGCACTTCCAGCCGTAGGGGAAATCAATGGAGCGACATTACTAATCATCGTCAGCAGGGCCATAAATTTGACCATTTCTACTCCACTGAAGCGATCACGAACAATCGCACGTGAAATAACAAGCCCTGCAGAAGCGACAAATCCTTGAATGAAGCGCAAAGCAACAAACATACCGATGTTTGGCGAAAACGCACATGCTATAGATATGAGAAAATAGAGCAGCATCGAAATCAGCAAAGGCTTACGTCTGCCATGTACATCGCTTAAAGGACCTGCAACGAGCTGACCAAGACCTAACCCTAACAAGCTTGCAGTCAGGCTCGCTTGTATTAAAGATGCTGTTGTATTAAAATCATTCATCATTTGTGGCAGCGATGAAAGATACATATCAACGGTAAATGGCCCAAGAGCTGAAAATGCTGCTAACAGCAGGGCAGTTCTAAAAGAATGGTTATTGGTTTTATATTCCATTTACTTACAGCTCCTTTGGCATTCTATTTTGTTTGACACGGGGACCGCTGCTAAAGGCATCTTTCTTCTTGCAAAGCAATGTTAATCCTTATAGTTAACTCTAAGTCAAGTGGTTTATTTGTATTTTTTTCTCATTCGTTCAGGTGATAAATGAACTAGTCATATAAGATCGCAGTACATTTATATAGCTATATCTCCTTTTATTAAGGTGATTTTGACACTCAGCAATAACCATGATAAAATTCATTCGCGTCATAGAGTTAACTCTAAGTCTATAATTGCTAAGAATAGGAGTGACACAATGAACAAATATTCTATTAGTGAAGCGGCAAAAGAATTAAACCTTACCACATATACCTTACGTTACTACGACAAGGAGGGACTTTTGCCTTTTGTAGAGCGTACACCTAACGGAACTAGACTGTTTAAAGAATCCGATATCGGAGCTCTAAAAATTATTGAATGCCTTAAATCCACCGGGATGCCTATTAAAGAAATTAAACATTTTATTGATTGGTGTACTGATGGGGATTCCAGCCTGCAACAAAGATATGACATGTTTTTAGAACGTAAAGCTGCTGTAGAAGCACAATTGGAAGAATTGAACAAGACTATGGAGATCATAAATCACAAATGCAATTATTATAAGACTGCCTTAGAGGCCGGAACGGAAGATATTCATAAAAACAACGCAATTGGCCAGTTTAATTAAAATAGAGCCGCCTAACCTGCAAATAAGATTTGCAAGGGTAGGCGGCTCTATTTTTGATCATACCAATATGCTGCTATTTAGTGTGTTAAACAATGCGTGATTTAATATGCAGTTTTAATGTTTTGCACCTCATAACCAAACCTGTTTCTAATTGGATGTATTTTCTTTAAAGGCATGGAAAGCTTAAATAAAGATTGTTGATTCTATATGAAAGGAGTAAACCATCATGAAAAAAGAAAATAAACAAGATAAGCAGCATACTGAAGAGCCTCAGGAAGAACTTGAAACAGTGAATGATATCACCAAAATCGAAAATGGGCAGCCAGTACCTCAGCCAAAAGATTACGATGAAATTGAATATTAATCACTAAAACAAGGGCTGACTAGAAGGTAATACACTTCCATGCCAGTCCCCTTATCATTTTCACAAGCCTTTTAGCCCACATTAGAATAATTAAGATTTGCCGCACGTAGATTCATAATGAAGCTGCAAATTATTGTGTATATTGCCTTGCAGATTGATCATAAATCAAATCCTAAAAAGGGCTCAGAGTTTATACTCCGAGCCAATAATAAAGATGGTTATTCTGCTGACGCCACAATATCGCCTCCGCCTTAAAATGGCTCAGCACATATTAGTTAATCAATCCTTGCTCTTTCCATTTATCGAAATACTTTTGATAACCCATTTTCTCTGCTGTCATAGTGTACTCCATATCTCCCAATATAAAAGTATGAGATCCCGACAAGGTTTCATAGCTTTGATTTCCTTCTACATCCCCGAAGAGCGTTTCAAATGTATTCACATCCACTGAATGTGTGATTCCATTCTCATCCGTTTCAAGATGAATAAAATCAACCTCTCCTTGTTCTGCATGCCCCTTAAATATCAGACCCGCTTTTTTTAAAGAAAAATAAAATTGATTTATATTTAATCTCCACTCTCTAAACTATCCTGCCCTTAGCAGGCAAAGCCATCAATTGTTTAAAAGTGACTAAAAATGCTTTTTATTATGCGAAACATCATTCTTGGAATAAACGATAAGATGCTCCATACTAATTCAAATAAAATTTCATCTCTAAACTCCCTGCATATATTTCTAAAGGAGTTCTTCTTACGGCTGCTTTTATTCATTTTCATCTTTTTTTTGTCCTCGTTTTGTATTGTGGGCAATTATGTGTTTTCTGCTTTACTTGAGTTTACTATTTCCTATTCCAAAAAATCTGGGTGGGTATGCTTAAGTCACACCAATCTCAATTCTAAAATCTAAGCTATATGGATCTCCAGCTGCTCTAATCTTCGCGAAAGTAACGTTTTCCCCCTCGAGATTTACTATTTCACTGCACTTCGATATTAACCCTTATTCTTCTATCATGCCTTTTAACAGAATAACTGTTATTTCCATTTTAACATCCGATATTCTGCCTTATGAAAAAAAACACCAATTTCATTCATTGATTGTTCAAAAGCTTGGTTCAAATTTCCAGTTTCTACTTAATAATTGTCCAAGACCAATTCTTTAATTTTATTATACCTATACGTTTGCACAGCTCACGACCGAAGTTACTAGTGTGGGGGTGAATAATCCTGGAATTTTAACACTAGATGTTTACAAGTACGAGACATGTTTATGTTCCGTATTTCATAAGCTTAAAATGGACAGATCAAGGAATTGATGGAGGAAACCTATGAGAGCAATTGTATGCACACAATACGGATCACCCGAGGTTCTTCAGCTTCAAGATGTTACAAAACCTACCCCCAAGGACAACGAGATATTAGTAAAGGTTCATGCTACAACTGTAACGTCGGGAGACTGCAGAGTGCGAAAATTCGAAAGCCCTATTTTGTACTGGGTGCCCATGCGATTATATTTAGGCATCAGAAAACCAAGAAAACCTATTTTAGGGGTAGAATTAGCGGGAGAAATTGTTTCAATAGGAAGACATGTTAAAAGATTTAAAGAAGGTGACCAGGTTTTTGCCATGACTGGGATGAACTTCGGCGGTTATGCGGAATATGCATGTCTGCCCGAAGATGGGCCGGTGGCAATAAAGCCTGCAAATTTGAGCTTTGAGGAAGCGGCTGCCGTTCTTTTTGGAGGAACTTCCGCCTTGCATTTTCTTAGAAAAGGAAAGATTCAAGCCGGCCACAACGTACTGATCTTTGGAGCGTCTGGCGCAGTAGGAACTTCCGCAGTTCAACTGGCCAAGTCCTTTGGTGCAATCGTAACCGGAGTATGCAGTACCTCAAATTTAGAACTGGTGAAATCACTGGGAGCCGATAAGGTAATTGATTACACTAAAGAGGATTTTACAGAGCGAGAAGAGCTATATGATCTGATCTTTGATGCAGTCGGAAAAAATTCTAAAGCAAATTGCAAAAAAGCACTCACACCGAATGGAATATACGTCTCTGTATTAGGGCAAGGGATAGCAAAGGAACGTATTGAGGATTTACTTTTCCTCAAAGAGCTTATTGAGTCAGGGAAAATACAGCCCGTCATTGACCGGCATTACCCTCTGGAACAAGTCCCTGAAGCTCACAGATATGTAGAAAATGGCCATAAGAAGGGCAATGTTGTAATTACTTTAAACCATACCAGGTAATTCTGAGCAACGTTCCAAGTTCTAATCCCTAAAAAGCCTCAGCAAAAAGATTATTATGAATTCGTATATGAATCTCTAGAAAAGGGACTGACTGGGAGAGATAAACATACATGTCAGTTCCTTTTTTTATTTTCTCAACCTTATTAAAAGAGGGATGTTTTTCCAGCCCTAATAATTAAGCTTAATATCTCCTTTTATCAATGAATACATATATAAATCATCAAATTTGCCGCAAGTAAATTCATAATGCCTCAGTAAACCTTCTCTTCTAAAGCCTTGTTTTTCTACTACTTTTTGTGATGGAAAATTAGCAGGTTCAATTAGAGCTTCAATTCTTTCTAATTGAAGGTGATCATAGCCATACTTCACGACAGCTTCCAGTGCTTCACCGGCTATTCCTTTTCCCCAGTAATCCTTGCTTAGTTCAAAGCCGATTTCAGCCCGGTAATGTTTAGCTGACATATTTAAAAAACCACAGCTGCCTATCACCTTATCAACATCTTTTAGTGTAATTCCCCATCTAATTCCAGTACCACCTTTGTAAATGGATTGATACCACTTAATCTCATCCATTGCATCATTGACTGTCCGGCAAGGTTCGAGCCCCATATGTTTGACGACATCCTGATCGGATAAATATGAGAACATATCTTGAGCGTCATTTGCGGTTACTTTTCTTAAAGTTAATCTTTTGGTTTCGATTGCTGGAAATTCCTTCTCCATCAACTTTCCCTCCCTCTTAGAGATAAAGTTTCAAGATAAGAGCGGATCTCTTTCTTATTGTTTAAAACAATGACCTTTTTTTCAGAACCCGTTCCTTTGAATGCTTGTAATCTTTCTTTCATTTTTTTCTTTCGTGGATAATAAGTCGTAAAGATGAACTTAATAAAAGCCCAGTCTAACTTTTCCTTGCAATCCTTCCCCATATCAGGCCTGGTCCTACCAACATTTAGGATCCAGCGCTTAAAAACACGATATAAACAGATCATTAATGGAAGTTCCAGATAAATGATCGTATCTGCATTCTGAACCCTGATGTCATAGGTATTTTGATAATTGCCTTCTATAATCCATTGATTTTGGGCAGCAATTTTCTGCTGATCAGCTGCAAATTCTTCTAGCGTAGCTTCTACCCAATTTGGTTTCCAGTATAAAACATCAAGATGATGAACGTTTATATTTAACAGTTCGCCTAATTTTCTTGCAAACGTGGACTTCCCTGCTCCTGCGGAGACTCCCATCACCATAATCCTGTTCATTGATTAATCCATCTCCTTCCTTTTTAAAAGCAAAATTTCTTTAAATCTATGATTTACTGTATATGTATTTGACAATTATACTAAAGGAAATTAGTTAAATAGGAGATTCTATGAAAACGTCTGTGCCTTGCCCAAATTGTCAAAAAGCGATAACACTTGATGACTTTGAAGATTTTTCTTCCCCCTTTACGATGAAGTGTCCGTCTTGCAGAACGAAATTAAAAGAAACCAAAGTGACCCCCTATTTATTATTAGGGATTTTGGCAGTCATTCCTTTATTTATTTTCTTAACTGAAAAATTAACCACATTGCTGTCTGGTTTCCTGCCTGTTATTGAAAAGATTCCTTCTATCATCGTATTTTTGGGTCTGATGTATCCTTTATATGCCGTTTATGAACGGATAAATGGGCTGATTATGTTTAACAAAGGAAATTTACAAGTAAAAAACGACAGTAAAAAAGCGTGATTTCACGCTTTTTTCAAATTTTAAACGTATTTTCTTCAAAAAAACTGCTCAAAAAATTTGGTACCGCCTGTGTCATAATTAAAAACCCACTTTTATGAAAAGTGGGCATACGTTGAAAAAAGTTTTATTACGTCCCGCAAAAAGTTCTGTAAGGACCCGATGATTCCGGCGGCAGTGTACAGTATTCCTCCTGTTGGGGAGAGTGCGCATATGGATTTGACAGTACACCCAGCAGCCGTTCCATCACGGTGTAGTCGCTACGTTCGACGGCAGCTTCTAATGCCTCTTCTACTCGATGGTTACGCGGGATCACCGCAGGATTGCTCGCTTTCATCAATTGTCTGGAAGCTGCTTCATCTTCATCCTGTCTGCCAAGTCTGGCCTGCCACAGCTCATTCCATTGGGCAAATTCTTCAGTCTTAAACAGTACATGTTCATTAAGGTTATCACAAGTTAAAGCACGGAACGTATTGGTATAATCAGCACGATGCTCTTTCATCATACTCAGCAGGGTTTCAATAAGAGTTTCATCCTGCTGCTCTTCATTATATAATCCCAGTTTGGCTCTCATTCCCGCGAGCCAATTTGTGCTATACAGTTCTATAAATTCTGAAATGGCATCTTGTGCAAGCTTGATTGCCTGTTCATCTTCGTCATGCAGCAGCGGAAGCAGCGTTTCAGCAAATCTCGCAAGGTTCCAGCCGGCAATATACGGCTGATTGCCAAATGCGTAACGGCCTTGAACATCAATGGAACTAAATACCGTTTCCGGATCATAGGCATCCATGAAGGCGCAAGGACCATAATCAATGGTTTCCCCGCTAATGGTCATGTTATCCGTGTTCATCACCCCGTGAATAAAGCCAGCCAGCTGCCATTTAGCCATCAGCATCGCATGACGTTTGATCACTTCCTTAAGAAGGGAAAGATATCGGTTCTCATCCTCTTCAACATCTGGATAATGACGCATTAATGCATAGTCTGCCAAGGACCGAAGTTCTTCGGCGGTGGCCCATTTTGCAGCGTATTGAAACGTCCCGAATCGCAGGTGACTTGCTGCCACACGCGTAAGAATCGCACCAGGCAAGGCCGTTTCACGGATGACTTGCTCACCTGTTGACACTACAGCCAAGCTGCGGGTTGTAGGAATCCCAAGAGCATGCATGGCTTCACTGATGATGTATTCGCGCAGCATCGGTCCAAGTGCCGCCCGGCCATCTCCCCCGCGGGAATACGGTGTTCTGCCTGAACCCTTAAACTGAATATCAACCCGCTTACCTTCGGGAGTAATCTGCTCACCAAGCAGCATCGCACGTCCGTCCCCAAGCATAGTAAAGTGGCCGAATTGATGCCCGGCATAGGCTTGAGCAAGAGGCACAGCACCTTCAGGAACCTGATTTCCGGCAAGCGCCGCTGCTCCTTCTTCACTTTGAAGGGCCTGAATATTCAATCCAAGTTCAGCTGCAAGCGGGGCATTAAGAATGATCAGATCAGGTGAACTAACAGGGTTAGGATTAACACTGGCAAAAAAAGAGCTGGGCAGATTGGCGTAACTGTTGTCGAAGTTCCAGCCTGTTTTTATTTCTTTTTTATTTGTCATCGTATCTCCTTCTCTTCAATTTGTCTTTCCAGTACGTTTAAAAGTGAATAATCACGATTTAGTAACCTCTATTTCACTCCATAGTATCCTATTCAGTCATTATTTTCACTCATCGTGATTTGTTTTAACTATAATGTTCATTCTCCAATGGACTGATTTTCAGTAATAAAAGGGAAAATATTCTGATTCACTTTCCCTTTTGTATTAGAATAGAATTAAAGTTAATGTGTTTGAGCCCTTATCCAGTAAGAAAAATTCCAATAAAAGGAGTGAAAAAATGAACTTGCATTATGAAATCATCACTGAAGATGAAATTGAACACTGCAGAGAGATATGCAACGAACTTATGGCCTTTCAAAAGTCGAAATCATACATAACACCGGAATTGTTTGACAGCATGAATTTTGAGACAAGGCTGGTCCCCTCAATAAAAAAAGCTATATGTAATTATATTGTGTTAGTAAAAGATGAAGAAAAAACAGTCGGTTATGTTTATTCAAACATCTCCCCAAAAGAAACATATTCAAATGAATTCGCCACTTTTTTTGATCTTACTTCTGTCAGCCAAAAACATGTAGGATGTCTGTCTCAATTTTATATTAAAGAGAAGTACCGGCAGTATGGGGTTGGATCTAAACTTTTCAATATGTCGATGGGATGGCTGAAGCAATTTGAGGATATCGAAGATTATTTTATCTTTGTTTCAAATGGCAATGACAACGCCCTGGAATTCTACAAACGCAAAGGATTTTCTGTCAGCCATGATATACTGGATGGTTTTATTACGGTTTTACGCAGTAAAAAACAGGTTGAAAAAACCAACTAAAACCTTATAAAGGCGTACCTCGCAGCTAACTATATAGCCTTTTAACGGGTTCCATTAAGGGAGAAACCAACAAAATGCAGCAGAATTGGATACTAAATTGCACAGCAATTTGTATCCGTTTTTTTGTTGATTTAAGTCTTTAAAACTGTCATGCTACATATTTAGCAGTGCAAAGTATAAGGTCTCTAGTTAATGTGCCGTTGCATGAGTTGCAAGATAAAAAATCATAAATATACTAAAACCACTTAGAAAGATTAGACTTAAATAAAACACTTTTCTCCAAAATCGCCCTAGGAAATATATATTCACTAAAAAATAATGAATAATAGCAATTCCAAAAATAAACAATAAAAAACCTTTATATTCATTCGAAGGAATTGGATTTGTAATGCTTGTTAAAACTGAACCTCCAAAAATGAATGCACCTATTAAATTTATTAACTTTCTTAACCTCATTTCTTTTTTGGTTACTAATTCAACATTACGAGACGATTGAATATTAGTTTCCAATAATATCCCCCCTAGTATTTTGTTAAGTAATTACATTTTTCGAAAAACCTGCCTCTTACTTCAATCTAAAGTGGCGATCCTTTAACCGTTACTTTCTGTTTTTAAGTTTGTTTTTAATTAAGGCAATGCCTAGAAGGAATACTGGAATGATCACCTGAAAAGGAATATGCAAATATAGTGTAACAATCTTGAAACCTTCTTGCAGGTGGCCGGAAAAATTGCTTGCCATTGTGATTGACATAATCAAAATGACGAGACCTATTGGATAAACCATGCGGGAAGGTTCCCTGATGTTAAACAAGTTTGAAGTTCCTGTAACAGCTGCATAACAGAAGACGCTGATTTTAATAAAACCTCCGATAATGAGGGCAACCATAAAATAAACATCAAGCCGTTCCAAAAAATCTGCTACCTGAATCGTTTGAATCGTAGTAAGAAGAGGGAATGTGGAAATCGACGTATAGTCTACACCAAGAACACTAATATTAAATGCCATTACAATGGCTAAGTTTATCCCACTTAATCCCATAGCTGATATAACGGTAATTCTCGCCATTTTCGATTTATTTAAATAAGGCAAAATCATGCTAAATACGATCACTTCTCCAAAAGGCACATATATGGTTTGGGTATACGCGGCTTTTATAACCGGAAAAATACCCTCTGCAAGTACTGGCTTTAAGTTATTTATCTCGATTAACCCTGAGGCTAAAACAAGGATAAAACCTGAAATTGCGAGCAAGTACATTAAAACAAACAGCAATTCCCCTGTTCTTGCCAATACCTCAATTCCTTTTCGAACAGTATAGACAACAACCAGAGTCAATAATGCGTTAATGATGAATAAGGGTGTTTCTGGATAAGCAAACGTTAATAATAACTCTCCAAAGTCCCGCAATACCCTTGCAGCGAGATAAGCAAAATATAAAATATACAGGAAGGCCAGGGTCCGGCCGAGAACTTTTCCAAGTATTTTTTGAACATATTCTGTTGGAAGGACATCAGGATAAAAATGAAATAGACCGTGATAGACTAAAAATAGAGCTATACCTCCCGCCATTCCAATCAAAACGGCTAACCAGGCATCCTGTTTGGCATCAGTTGCAAGCGGAAACAATAGAACACTACCCAGTTCGAACAGCAAGACAAGGACAAACAGCTGATAAGAGCTAATTTTCGCTTTCTCCACCGGATTGTCACTTCCCTTTTGATTATTTATCCATTTCAGATATGTGGGGCTTTTTTATCATGCCTGTTCTTCGAATAAAAGCATCAACTTGTACATCTACCTTTATTTCTGTAAAGTGTACATCGTTCCAATCATTTTTCAACTTTTTCCATTCTGCCGGATTTGAGCGGTATACTGCTTCACCGAATCCAAAGATATCTGTTTGGTCTTCTTTTGCTAATTGGACAGCCTCTTTGATTTCTTTCATAATTTCTTTTTCTATCACTTTTTCTATTTTGAATAAAACAGCAGGATCATTAAGATTGACAGGTTCAGATGCCTCTCCGATATCTCCTTCTGCCCGCACTTTAATGGAAATTTGCGGCCGGTTATTTTTAAAGACAGCAGAAATTTCGGTTTTTTGACGGACTACCTGATATGCGATTGCATTTTTTTGTTTCTTCCAACTGACATTTATATCTGTCGCTTTGATTTTATCATGTATCCATAAAATTCCTCTTGCAGGTTTCCCTTGATACCAATTAACCAGCTTGCCCTCCTTAAATATTGCTAGGCCATCGGCTTGAAGAATTGCATCCAGAGCAGTTTGTTGAATATTTTCCATCTTTCTTCCTTGTTCTTTATTGCCCACTAGGCGAAAACCGCTAATCACAGGTTCATTTCCTGAAGATAGAAGTTTTTTTAAAGCATCTTGAATATTGACATTCAAATGCTCACCCCACCGGCTTTCAGTAAATTTTAAGGTTTTAATTACTTTATTTGCCGGAATTTTATCCACGGCTGTTAATGTCTTTACAATATCAGAAGCATCAGTATCATGGGCAATGACAACAGTCGCGGTAGATCTAAATTCAGGGTCCCTTATAAAAGCGTCAAACAATTTATTTATCCCTTCTTCTTTTGCAAGTTCCTCATTAAAGACCAACAAGTTCGTATGTGAATAATATAGTCTTCGCGAAATTTTGGTTGATGCACGTCTGCTCATTTCAACTAAATTATCTCCTGTAGCGGTAAAGACTGAAACGGAAGGCCCCTGTCCGCCTCCTCCGCCTTGAACACCTCCTGTCACATTTGCTGGATTAATAATCTGGAATGTGCCGACATACTCATCTTCATCATTTTTATCAATACCCAGAGCTGAAATTAATGCCAAATCATTTAATTCTTTTGTGCTCCAGCATCCTGAGAGAATCGGTATTATGATCAAGAGAAGAAATATTGCTTTTAGATTCATTCGGATCGTCCTTCTTTGAACTTAATATTCACCATTCCTCGTTTTTTAGGGGGGGCCGGCTTCTGGACTTTCCCAATTCTGTCAATATCTTTAGAGATTAATTTTGGTCTGTCTTTTAAAAACCACCATGGCAAACGGACAATGGTATCACCTGTATTCGTCGGAATAAAGGGTGCAAACGGTGCCATGTAAGGCACACCAAAAGACCGTAAACCGCATAGATGAACAATCAACATGATAAATGACAGGATAATTCCATAAAAACCGAAAGTAGCAGCACTCAGCATAATGATAAAACGTATCAATCGAGCAGAAATGGCTATTGCGTATGAAGGTGTAGCAAAACTTGCTATCGCAGTGATGGCTACTATAATTACCATGGCTGGTGATACGATACCTGCCTGTACAGCTGCCTGCCCAATGACAAGGGCTCCGACTATTGAGATTGCCGATCCAATTGCTTTTGGCATTCGTATGCCGGCTTCCCGTAAGATTTCAAATGTCACTTCCATGATGATTGCTTCAACAAGAGACGGGAAAGGTACGGCTTCACGCTGAGCGGCAACTGCGATTAAGAGAGGTGTAGGAATCATTTCTTGATGAAATGTGGTAGCCCCAACGTAGGCAGCAGGAGCTATCAAAGATATAAAAAAAATCAATATACGCAAGAGCCGTAAAGCAGATGCAATATCAAACCGAACATAATAATCTTCTGCTGACTGAAAAAACTGAATAAATAATGCTGGTGCTAACAGTACGAATGGCGTGCCATCTACAAATATCGCGACTCTTCCTTCCAGGAGATTTCCTGCTACCATATCTGGTCTTTCAGAATGGTAGAGTGTCGGAAACGTAGTAAATGTCTGATCTTCAATCAGCTGTTCAATATAGCCAGACTCCAGAATGCTGTCGATGTTTATCTTTTCCAGCCGTTTTCGAACTTCATCAATAATCTCTTCCTTAGCAATACCATTGATATACATCATTACAACATCAGTGTTTGTAACGGTACCCATTTTCATAGGTTCTACCCATAAGTTTGGATTTTTAATAATTCTTCTTACCATCGCTGTATTTGTACCGATTGATTCAGTAAAACTTTCTCTGGAACCACGCACCGCAATCTGTGTTCCAGGCTCCAGGATTGAGCGTCTTTCCCCGCCTTTTGTACTTGCACTTAATCCTGTATTCGTACCGTTTATTAAAATAATGGTATCGCCAGACATTAGGGATAATAACAGTTCATCCCACTTCCTAAGCTGTTTTACATTGCCTATAGGAATGATCTTATCCGCCATGATGTCTGCGATTTTTTCATAGTAATCGATTCGTTCTTTTAAATCTATATGATTCATAATTGAATCCATTAAAAAATCGTTAATGGATTTGTTATCTACAATACCCTCAATATAAACAATTGCAGCTCTAATTTCAGGATCCTGGCTGATTTTCACCATCCTGATAACAACATCTGAGCTGTTTCCTGTTTTTTGTTTAATTGCTGTAATATTTTTTTCCAGATCCATATCCAGGAACTCTGGAAGCTCTTGATCTTTATTAGAATTAATTAGCTTTTCATTCATTTTTTTAGGTTTCGTTTTTTTAAAAAATGAGGGCATATTATATAAGACCTTTCTTTTCTTTCTTTTCTTCCTTTATGATTTTCAACGAACGTATATGTTATGCAGTATTTAGTATTTTTTTCCTAATGTTATGGGAATTTGATTAAAAAAAATAGGCAGTGGAGAGTGATAAATAATGAAAATGTTTGGTGTTCCACTAATTATGTTCATAATGTTAACCGGGATTTCATTTGGGATAGACATGCTTCAAGGTTTTGAATTAAAGACATCACTGCTTAATGCTGTCAATCCCTTTCTTGTCATGGAAACTCCAGAATTAGCTGTTTTCATTTTTTTTCTGTTTTTATTTGTTCTGGATGGCTTTTTCGTCTATTACAAAAAAAGAAAGAATAAAACGAATTTTGCCAGCCAGAAACCACAATCCTGAATTTCACCATGGGATGTTCAAAAGCAAATATAAGTAAAATCGTTAACCGCTTAAATAGAATGACAAAAAAACATCCCCGCAGGATGCCTCTGTCTCTTTCATATAAAATCAAAATAGGCATCTGTTTGCCCATTATCATTCTCATCTTTTTGTCAATTGATTTCGATCTACTTCATGTGGCGGAAGGACCCCTGTTTCTAAAAGAATATTTGTGGTTTGATCATATGCTTCTTGTGCTTCCGATGTTAAGCGGATAGACAGTTACAGACATTTTTGGAAAACCAGCCTTTTACTCCTCCATTATTTTACATCTATATTAGATTAGTATCTGAAAAATTGCAGAGAATTTTTCCACTTTTGCAAGGATATCGAAAAGTCTCAGAGAATTGGTCAATTGCGCTTTAACACCAAAACTTTATAAAGCTGCAGGCGCGTCTTTAAAAACTTTTGTGCCCCTTGACCGGGCGACTCTCGATCCTCTTCTCCTGCAGGAAAGGCAGTTTTTTTTGCAGGATGGAGATGTAGCCGTTTGATTCTTAAAAAACTATAAAGTTAATTCTGTAAATAGTAAATCAAATAAAACTAACTATCAATATAGTCTGACCATTTTACATCATCATCCAATCCTTTGACCGCTTGAACTTCTAGTTGTGTGATTGTCATACTAACGTCTCCTTCATATTCACTTTCTGCGGGAGACATTTTTTCGCAACTTCACCACTTATATCACCTCAACAAATTACATCCATTATTAAGAGGATAAAATAGAATTCAATAAAAAGAGCGTCACTCCCTTCTTGGACTAACGCCTCCACTTGATGAATATCATCTATCTTGTTTATCGAAGAAAAACGACTTTTAGTGGAAAATGGGTGCTATAGTCAGCATTGGTGCTGATCAGAAAATCAGAAAAACACTGTTAGTTTCTAATATTAGCTGAATGCTATTTCTATAGATTAGGCACAAAAAGACGAAGCTGATTCCATTAAAAAATGCGATGTAGAAGTTTTAGTTAAAGCTTTACTTCTACTTCTGTTCCATCCTTCAATTTCGTTTCAAAAAGGATAACTCCACTGTGCTTTGAAAATCCCTGCAGCAGAGGCTTCAAATCTTTTCTTTCAATTTCCGGGAAGATGAATTTGCTGCCATCCTTTTCAATTGCTTTATTTATTAGGCGAATAATCCTTTTTGATGTAATAATCAAACTAACCAAATTTAAAATCGCATAAGGAACGGGGATGGAGAATCGTTTATCCTTTACTTTCACCTTGACTTTTAACATAAAACTACTCAATGACCACAAGAACTTTATCACCGTTAGCCGATGTGATGTCAACAATCTTTCCGTCCAATTCGTTTTCAATTGCTTCGATGAGCAGGTCCACGTTAATATCTTTTACATATTTTTCTGCTTCAGGTATTTTTTCAGCAATATTTGTACCTACTTTTAAAACAGCCTTTACAAGATTAATTGGTAAATTCACATTTACATTGTCACCTTCATCTGAGGTCACACGAACCTTTAACATTTTATTTCCATACGGGACTTCTTTTTTTATTGTCACTAGTTCCGGCTGGTCTTTACCTTTTAAAATAGTAATTAATTCACTTGCTTTTTCCTTATCAATCTTACCTTCCTCCATCAGCGTTAAGACTCTAGAAATTTCGTCCTTCATGATTCTTCCCCCTCTTTTAATAACTGAATGGCTTTATCTGCCGTAATTTCGCCTTTTTCCAATAACGATACAATTTTTTTCTTATCAACTTCCTGTTTCTTATGAGAGGAATACCCCAAAGCAGAGATAATTTCATCTAATTTTCCTCTGACAGTCGGATAAGAAATTCCGAGCTCCTTCTCGACCTCTTTAATATTTCCACGGCATTTAAGAAAAATCTCAATAAAATGCAGCTGTTCCTGACCGAGAGCCGCCAGCCTTGAAACTTCAAATTCATTTTCTACCGTTGTCTGACAATGGTTACACTGCAGCTTAGTAATTTTAAGCGCCTTCCTGCAAACAGGACAATTAGTGAGTAAAGGATACGACATACTGTTCTCCTTTCTTTCGTTTAACCACATCTTACACCACATCTTTCATTTTTCAAATAAACACTTAAAATTATTTAGTAAAATTTATATTTTAATTCAATAAATTAACTTTCAAATTAAATAAATTAATTTATTGTTCAATTAAGTAAAAAAAAAAGACTCATTGGAGAGTCTGTCTGATTGTAGAGAAAGGGATAAGAGCCTATTTGACACTTAAAAGAGTTCTTCGAAAAGCTGGTTCTTCAGTTTAAAGGGCCGATTTTTAATATCATTTAACACTTACATATCATCAAATGATTTCCATCTGGATCTCTGAAATTAAAATAATGATGATGTTCAATTTCCGTTATCACATCAACTTTCTTTTTCTTCATATAGGTATAAGCTTCCTCAATATTTTCTGTATTGAAGTGGAATAAGGGAGTTTTGATTATATTCTGTTTTGTATAAATCTTGCTGTCTAAAACAATACCTGTACCTTTCATGGGTAAAACATAAATATGCCCAAACTGTATTTCTCCATCAGCTTCTGCACCTAAAATATCACAATACCAATCCCGTGATTGCACGATATTGCTGACTGGAATAAAGACTGTTCCGATTTGATTTAATATAGGTCTGTTCAAAAAAAACACCTCCAGGATTATTTATGTATTACATTCATATTTGAAATAAGATTAAGAATGGTGACTGTCCAGTAATTTCATGTAAATATTCCAGGCTGTTAATAGACCATTTTTCTAGTCCATTCAGTTCTCAAGCTTTTCTTCCAATTCTTTCTTCTGTCTTAAATGATGACGAAAATGCATGTCGACTAGATCAAACCATTCCCTTGCATTGAGCCACCCGAATCCCCCATGTTTTACTTTGAAATTTGGGTTTATCGCATCTGCCTTCCCTTCCCACTCTTCCATTTTCTCTTCTACTTGAATGAGCCCCTGCATAAGCTCCTCTTTCCTTTTGCTATTGCTTGGTGTGTTTCCGGGATCATCGGACAATTTGATTTTAATGGCTGGAAAACCGCCTCGTCTGTATAAATTCTCACCGGCTTCGGTCTTCCCAAGTTTTTGCTCTTCATTTGCTGCTGCACAAGCTTCAATATTATCAAGATACTCAAACGCAACCTCAATCAAGTGAAGATACATTTGTCCGATAGACCAAGTCCCTTCTGCAGAAATATGTCTTAATTGAGCCTCCGAAAAATCCCGCAGGTGGTCTTTGTAGATTTTAATTGTTTGATTGCCATTCAACATCAACACCTCTTTTGCATTTTCGATCTTATTTGCTATTTTCATCAGAACACTTCCGATAAAATCTGATTCAAAAAATTGTCGTTTTTGCAGGTTTAAATATGAACATTTCTCTTTTACCGATCAATAATCCTTCTATTATTATAGTAATCATATAAATCTGCAATTATATTATGTAAATAAAACACAAAAACCACCATCAAGTCCCCAAATGGTGGTTTTAAAAGAAGACTGTTTTCGTATAGATATTTGTTTTTGTATACCCTATAAATAGGGTTATTGTGCAGAAAAGTAGAATCAAATGCACGCTATTATTCCACATTTTAGGTTGTTGAACTGAAAAGTGGAATCAACCGCATGTTATGACTCCACAATTTAGGTTTTTGCACGGAAGAGTGGAATCAGCCGCATGTTATGATTCCACCTTTTAAGTTTTTGCACGGAAGAGTGGAATTAACCACACGATATGATTCCGCCATTTAAGTTTTTGCACGGAAGAGTGGAATCAACCGCATGTTATGATTCCACAATATAGGTTTTTGAACTGAAAAGTGGAATCAACCAAGTCCCCCTACTCTCCAGAAGAAGTCAAGTTCATTGTACGGATTTGGTGGGTAATGAAAATACATTCAACCTGCTTCCTTAGAATTTATAAAGTATTCACATGCTGCAATGTATTCTATAAAAACGGAATGGGTGAATGGCCTAAAGTCTTGACTTATGAACCAATAAAATAATTTTTACGTTCATTTCTTTATAAAATCGCTTACAATAATAGTACTAACATACAAGGAGGCCATTTAAATGAAAAACATGACAAATCAAACAGCACCAGCATATGAGGGTGAAACACTTTCTTAATGTAAACGGTGTTCCCTCCCCTTATATGTGTAATTAAATAACACAAAAAGGGGTAAATCATGCGTTTTCCAGTCAAAAAATTTTTCTCTTATTATAAACCTTATTTAAGACTGTTTCTTTCAGTATTGGCGTGCGCTTTTATTGTATCAGCTGTGACTTTGGTGTTTCCGCTGCTTGTCAGGTATATTACGAAGGATGTTCTAGAAGGCAACTTGTCGATTGCACTGAATAAAGTGTATTGGATCGGCGGGCTCATGCTTTTGTTAACCGCCATTCAGAATCTCGGAAACTATTTTGTAGACTTTAAAGGTCATGAAATAGGTGCGCGGATGGAGAGTGATATGCGCAGTGAGCTGTTTGCCCACATGCAGAAGCTTTCGTTTAGCTTTTATGATAAAGAAAAGACAGGACAGCTGATGTCCCGAATAACGAATGACCTGCTGCTCCTTTCCGAGCTTTACCATCATGGACCTGAGGACTACGTCAAATACGTTGTCCGTTTTATCGGAGCATTTGTCATTTTGTTTTTTATTAACGCGCCATTGACGATTGCTGTCTTCTGCTTTCTTCCATTTTTAGGTGTATTTGCTTTGTATTTTAATAAAATGCTGAACAAGGCTTTACGCGACAATAAAGAAAGAATCGCAGACGTAAACGCACAGACAGAAGATAGTTTATCTGGAATTCGTACTGTTAAATCTTTTGCCAATGAGCAAATAGAGATTGAAAAGTTTGACCGGGAAAATAATCGATTTCTTAACAGCCGAAAGAATACTTATAAAGCTGAGGCACTGTTATACAATAGTTTTGAAACCATTATCCAGCTGATTACTATCACAGTCATTATTTTCGGCAGTGCCAGTATCGTGAACAAAACATTAGATTTAGCAGATTTAATTACTTTTTTACTGTATATCAGCTTTATGATTGAGCCAATTCAGCGATTGACTCATATGAGCACTCAGCTTCAGGAAGGAATCACTGGCTTTCAGCGCTTTATGGAAATCATGAATCTGAAGCCTGACATTGAAAACAAACCGGATCCTGTGACCTTGTCAGACGTTTCTGGTGAAATTACATTCAATCAAGTTTCGTTTAGTTACGAGGAAAATTTGAACAATGTCATAGAAAACCTGTCTCTTCAAATAATTCCTGGAGAATACATTGCGCTAGTTGGTCCGTCTGGCGCCGGGAAAACGACTTTCTGCTCACTCATCCCCCGCTTTTATGATGTAACAGGCGGGAGCATTTTTATAGATGGAGTCGATGTCCGCGATCTTGATCTGCAGTCATTAAGAAAGAACATTGGGATTGTACAGCAGGATGTTTACCTTTTTTCAGGAACAGTGATGGATAACATTCGCTATGGAGATCCGGAAGCGAGTGACAATGAAATTATAGAAGCAGCAAAGCTTGCCAATGCACATGGCTTTATCACGGCATTGCCAAATGGCTACCGCTCCGAAATCGGACAACGGGGTGTCAAACTGTCAGGAGGCCAAAAGCAGCGGCTGAGCATCGCTCGTGTATTTCTGAAAAATCCTCCTATTCTCATTTTAGATGAAGCTACTAGTGCGCTTGATAACGAAAGTGAAAGCATCATAAAGGGGTCACTTGAGCGGTTAGCAAAAGGACGTACAACGATTGTGATTGCCCATCGTCTTTCAACGATCCGCCATGCGAATCGAATTGTTGTCTTAAATGAAAATGGCATCGCAGAACAAGGGACTCATGAATCATTGCTGGCACTTAACGGAGCTTATTCACACCTTTATGCAAAACAATTTGATCTATCTATTTAGACAACGAACGGCTGCCCTCCTTGATGGAAGGCAGCCGTTCAGCTTAAAATCAGATAAAAGTGCTTTTATTTTACAAAGAAATAAATTCTTGTTTTGTCAAACCAAAAACCATCATATCCCAGTGCTTTCCGTTTGTATAAACCATATGACGCAAACGCCCTTCCTCCATAAATCCAAGACGGTTATGAAGCCGAATTGATGCTTCATTAAAGCTGTAAACATAGGCATTTACTTTTTCATAACGGAGTTCATTAAAAAAATAGCGCAATAAAACCTTTATGGCATCGCTTGCGTATCCTTTTTTCCAATGCTCACGGAAAAGACTGATACCATAACTAAACGTCCCATTTCGCGGGTCGCATTTGTCAGTATTTAAACAGCCGACTAAATCCCCATCGAAGTTTTCAATAGCAAGCCTGACACGATGTCCATCCCAGCCTTTACTTGTCTCTTCCTCTGTCCATTTTCTAGTTCCCTCTTTTGATCTCGGCCCATATATTGCATCATTTAACCTTGCTGTTTCTGAATCTAGTCCATCATGATGAAATTTCTCCCAATCAGACAGCTGCACGGGCCTCAGCCGAACTAATTTCCCTTCCCAGCAATTATTCATTTTTCAGACCTCACTTCATGATGTTAAATTTGTTTTGAGAAATTTTCTAAAAACAATTATTTTTCATCGGTTGCTTTGAAAACCTTTATCGCCCTTTTCCTGATCCCTTTAAGTACTTTAAGATCCTCTTAATCGTGTTCATGCGCAAAATCTCCTAACACTAGTTTTTTACATTACTAATATACTAGAAAATCCTTTTATTTCCTTCTCAACCATACCATACAGTCTATAAAAAAAGCTGATATTTTCTGATCTTTTAAGCGAATCCAGCAAAAAAAAGCAACCCCTCTTATTGGGATTGCAAATTCCAGTTATTTTTTTGGTGCTTTATATCCTTTAGGCATCTTAAACCCTTGCTGTGCCATGACTTCCCTCAAACGGTCGGGATAATCAGTGATCATTCCGTCAACACCATCTTCTGCCAGCTTGTTCATAGTCGGGATGTCATCCACTGTCCAGGGAATCACTTTCATTCCTGCTGCGTGTGCATCATCAACCATTTGTTTTGTTACATACGGTTCGTAGTTTTCATCGGTGATTTTGCCGTTCTGAGGAAATCCGTGTACTGGCGAGATCGCGTCTGCACCAAATGACTTGGCTGCTGCCACTAAGTCCCCGTCAAAATCATCAATGTCAATTCCTCCAAGCCATGGGGATGCTCCAGGCTGGCCTGGCTGCAAAAATTGCGGACCATTCGTTAGCGCTACGAGTGGAAGACTTGGTTCAATTTCACGCATGCGCATCAGTGAACCCCAATCAAAGCTTTGAATCGTAACTCGATCGAGCATCCCTGCCTCGCGGACCTCTTTTGCAACTATTTGGACAAATTCCTCACGAGAAGCGGTTTCATGAGGGGCACCCGCTTCTACCTTTGTTTCAATATTCATTTGAACTTTCTTAGCATTATAGCGTTTAACCAAATCGAAAACTTCGGTAAGCAGCGGCATCTTAGCACCTGGACTGGTCTCTTGTCCCGGATACTGGGGCTTCGTTTTTGAACCGCAGTCAAGTGTGCGGATTTGCTCAAGCGAAAGGTTTTTTATGTATTTCCCAACGTATGGATACTCAGGATCATCAGCGAATGCAGGAGCGGTATCCTGACAGTTCCCCAAAGAAATCTGGCGGTCATGTGTCACAACAGCCTGATGATCTTCCGTAATCTGCACATCCAGCTCAAGAGTGCTCACTCCAAGTTCAAGAGCTTTAGAGAATGATGCAATCGTAGATTCCACAGTAAGTCCCATTCCGCCGCGGTGTGCCTGAAGATCAAATTCATTTGATCCTTTGACATGCCCAGCCGCTGAAACGATTTGTCCATTTCCAGCTGAAACGGCACTTCCCATCATTAAGGCTGCCATTGCTGCACATAACATTTTCTTCCTTTTCATCTGCCCATCTTCTTTGTCCTTTTTCTGCTTCTACAAAAAAAGGATAAAGAAAGTTTGTTAATTCAAGTTAAACGGAATAATAAGAAATTATGAAGATTTGCCATAAGAAAAGAGACGGAATGAACATTTTGCCCTCAATGCCAATTCCGTCTCTTATTTTTCTTATTTATGAACGATCCCTCTTAAAATCAGCCGGATGATCTGTTCACCAGAAAATGTTTTCAGCGTTTTCTCTTCAACATACTGATGATGAATTGGCATGAATATCTCCATCTTATCTTTTAAATCACCAGATGGAAAACTGACGATTCTCTCGCCCTGTGCTAATCCTTGCAGAACCTCGTTGCGGGTGTTAACTTCCAATCCGAGATTTATAGTGCGTTTTTCCAGTCTTCCATTCTTAATCACGTAAACATAGTGTTTACCTGCTTTTTTTTGAATAGCAGAATCTGGTAGGACGACAACTCCATTCCGCTCATCAAGGACGATATCTAAATTGACATGGTATCCATGATGCCATGTCTCTGCAGCTTCAATCAATTCAGCTTTAAATGGATAGAAACTCTCTTTCTCATCAACTGATGGAACACCGATTGGCTCCATTATCAGTTCTTTTACCGAGCCTTCTTTTTTCGTTTCAGGTAATACTTCTGCAGCTGCTACTATTTTTTGACCTTCTTTTACTTTAACCGCTTGTTTTTCTGAAAGCTTTCCTTCAATCAGGAAAGGCTGATTCGAATGAATGGAGACTACTGAGTCATTTTCAGTTTGTGCATATGGATTGATTTCAGTGACCGTTCCATCCATCTTGCTGGTAACCGTATATTTCGCTTTCTCTCCCTGCAGCTTTGCGATTTTCTGATTCAGTCCGTCCTCCTGCAAGTTGAGATCCTCAATTTGATCCTGTTTGTCGCCAATTTGATTGCTTATTATTTCTTCGCTGTTATCGTTTTGAGCAGCCGCTTCTGCATCAGTTGGGTCGTTATCAAATGAATCAGCTGTAGAGTCAAATTCTGCATCGCTCAGCGGCTGCTCAAGCGAGGACAATTCAGATTCAGCAGAACTTATACGCGCAGTCAATCTGGTGATCTGCTGTTCTAGTTCCTCAATTTCAGCATCGATGTGTCCGGTTTGATAATCAAAGAGGATATCGTCTGCCAAAACTGCATCTCCCTCAGAAACCAAGACTTCATTAATCGGACCTAACGATTGATTATATTGAATGGAGTAAGTTGAAGATGGGATCACGACTCCTTTAGTAGAAAGCAGTTTCTTTAAATCCCCGTTTTTAACATTGGAGTAGGAATGCAGCGCTTTAGAACGCTCTATGCGATCTGAGCTCAATATGATACTTAAATTAATGATGACGAATACTAGACTAATAGCAGTAATAATTCCGATCAGCGTTTGCTTTTTCATATGTCCCCCTACAGCAAAATTCCCAAGTTTTGCGTCAATAAAACGAATGCAGCAGTGACCAAAATAAAGATGAAATGAGCAAATATCACAATGCTGATGATCGATTTCATCGTTTTATCCGACATCTTTTTCAAAGCTGCCATTTGGATCCATGCACTCCATATTATAAAAATCGTAACTTGACTTAGTGTATTCACAAGAAAAGCCTGGCCTGTCATTAACTGAATCAGAACTCCAAAACCGAAAGGCGAGGATTCAGAACTGATGCCCAGAAAATAAAAGAGCGGGAAGTTCAGCGCTTTTTGGAAAAATAGTAGAATGGCAGGAAACAGCCCTACCGTAAAAAGCTTGCTCCACCCTATCTCATAAAAAAACACTCTAAAAACGAATGTGAAAAATAGAATCGTAAATAATGGAGACATTAACCCGGATATAAGCCCGCCAATCCCGAAAAGAAGTTTAGCCGATTCCAGCTTTTCTCTGCCGGCTGTATCCATCATTTTCATGATTTCTTCCGTATGTATGCCTAAATAAGCGCTGCCTGCAGCAAGCAGCAGACTTAATCCTATAAGTGCAGCTATTCTAAGCGAAAGACCTTTTACTTTTTCTGATTCATGAAGCTTTTCAAAATAGGTAAAAGGGTTCAGCAAGCCTTCAAGTATTCGAACCTGGTGCATGATCGTCCTCCTGTCAAAAATAAAAAACGTTACTAGAAATTTATAACATATTTCCCGTATGTAAAACAGGCATTTTTACAAATTAATATAAATAAGACCCCTTAACACGGGGCCTTTTTTATGCATATTTTCAATTGAACATTCAGCTGATTATCGAACTTGAATGACAACATCATCAAGCTCAAACTCTTCTCTTCCCTTACCTGACTTTTCTGGCAGCACAATTTCCTTAGAACCTTCCTTTGTGTATTCTATTCCTGACATGTTGTCTGAACTGGAGAGCATGACTTTTGGGGTTACAATCAATTTTGAAGCTCTCGGATCAAGCTTTTCAAATGTCTTGCTCCAATTCATATGATATTGATCTGAACCGGAACCGCCGTTGCCTATACCTGTATAAACGTTCCCAAAATCATCTTTTACTTCCAAATCAACGTAAGCATCTTCCCACTTTTCCTGAACACTCTTTGTAGCACTTTGTTCATAATAAACAATAAAAGATAAAGGAGTATAGGCTACTCTGTCTATCTTTACTTGAATGCCTTTGTCACTAGTTGATTGATTCACAAGGCGGGACTTATTTTCTGTTGCTTTAAGAGAAAATCCGAACTTCCAGTCTCCTTCGATTTCTTCTTCTTTTTCTCCATGTAAAACGGTTATGCTGTCTATATCCCACTTCACCATAACGGAGTCTTCGTTTATACCTTCAAGTGCGCTGGCTGTCATGAGTCCAACATACTGGCCATCGCCGGTTTTTCTGATTTCAGAGCTGCCTGACATCGCTGTGCTACCTTTAATATCGAGATGGTTGAAAATAATCGGATCATCTCCCAGATCTTTTTCACTTTCAACAGAGAATGTGACGGATACGGTTTCGCCGTCAAAGACAGCATCATTGATCATGACTTTGATGCCGCTGCTTTCTTCAAATAGATTTAATTCTGTGGAATATTCTTTGTATTGATTATAGAAGCCGCTCTGATTCTTGTCCAAGTACTGGAATATGTCGCCTACCAGCGGTATTTGACTTGCAGCAGTTGGAAAAGAAAACCCCAGTACAACAGTTGCAGCTCCAATTAGTACCGCTGCTGCAGTATGTTTATACCAGCGCATCGGTTTTCTCTTTTTGAGCGAATTCTTAAGTCTTTCTTTTACCCTTACTTTTTCAATCTCGCTCACTTCCATTTCTTCTTCCACCAGATCGAGTGAATTAAAATGGCTGTACAAATCCTTCATGCAAAACTGCCTCCCATATTCAATTTCATTCGGCTCTGCTGCAATTTTTTCTTGCCGCGGTATATCCGGTTATCAACTGCTGCTTTCGTAAGCCCCAAATTCCCTGCAATTTCTTCATTCTTCATATCCAGGAAAAATTTCATAACAAAAATGTCACGGTCCAGCGCTTCAAAATCACTCATCAAGTTCAGCAGTTCATTTTTATTTTCTGAAGCAAGCCATTCATCTTCAGCTGATTTCCCGCTGCATTCTGCCAGGTTATATGCAGCCGTTTCATTGCGTTTAACCGCTTTCCGATACACATCAATTGCTTTAAATTTCGCCACCGCGCACAGCCACTTACGGAAATCAGTCTGATCCCCCTCGAACTGATTCGCGTGATCCCAAATTGCCAAAAAAACATCATTCATGCATTCTTCCATTAAACCTTGGTTTTCTAATGGTGAAAGAACTTTATAAGTAATTCCTTTTACCAGCGGCAAATACTCGTCCACCACGTATTCCAGCGCATCTTCTTTTTTTCGTTGCAGCCTTTTAATGAAATTTTGATCGGTAGATTTCATTTCGTTTAACTCCTAACTTTTTGTAAAAGCTTTTACACTCTATACAACGAAGCTATCTTTCTTTTTTTCTCACATTTTTAAAAAAATGTAAAAGCTGCATAAAAGAAAGGAAGGCTCATCTTTGAAATGAGGCTTCCTCTACAGATTTCTTATGAACGTATATGGTATGGCAGGACTCTGATTTGTGAGTACACCCTGTTCTGCTGCGAAATGTAAATATTTTGACGCCTGTTCAGCATCCATCCAAGTGATTTCTTCTATTTCTCCGGGCATGACGATTTCCTGTTTTCCGCCGGTTATACTGCCGCGAAAAGTAAAGAAAATAGCATGATGTCCCCTTTCTTCAAGGAAGGCTTCACTGATATGAATCAATCCTTGAACAGAAACCTCTAACCCCGTTTCTTCTTTAACCTCTCGAATGGCAGCGTGATCAAGTGTTTTACCATCCTCCACTGCGCCGCCCGGCAATGTATAATAAGAGGAAGAACGTTTGCCTATATTTTTAACCATTAAAATCTTATTAGTTGTATCATCATATAAAAGAACGTAAACTACATTTACTCTTTTCATTACGTTTCATCACCTTAAACCAGTAATCCCGTCCATATAAATGTGGGCAGTATGACACAATTTTAACATGAACATTCTAAAAATTAGAACAATAAAAAAAGCGAATACTATGCATTTTTATACGATTCATGGTAAACTTATCATTATTTTAATTTTCAAAAAACACATATTAAAAAGATGGAATCCATTCCAGTAAAAGAGGTGCGTAAAATGACGGTAAAAACAGAAACCATACAAGATCGTGATCATAACGCGGCACTGCGCCGTGATGTAAAGTTCCTTGGAAACATGCTTGGAGATGTGTTAGTCCATCAGGGCGGCCACCCCCTCTTAGACAAGGTTGAGAAAATCAGGGAGATGACAAAATCGCTTCGCAGCAATGCGGATGAATCTATATATGCCGAGTTAAAAAGCGAAATAAACACCCTTGAACCTCCGCTGAGAAAGCAGGTTATCAGAGCATTTGCGGTATATTTTCATCTAGTTAATATTGCAGAGCAAAATCATCGCATCAGACGCAGACGCGATTATCAATTTCAGGAAGAATCTGTGAAGCAGCCGGGTTCTTTAGAAAATGCCGTTGCCTCTTTAAAAGAGAATGGCATTGATGCGGATGTTATCCAGAATCTTCTCAAAACGCTTTCACTTGAGCTGATTATTACCGCCCATCCAACTGAAGCGACAAGACGAAGTGTGCTTGAAATCCATAAGCGGATTGCCACGCTCCTAAATAGTCTGGATCAGCCGATTCATACAAAGCGTGAACGTGCCGAATTAGAGGATCGTCTGTTCAATGAAGTCGTGATTTTGTGGCAGACAGATGAGCTGCGTGACCGTAAGCCTACCGTTATGGATGAAGTCGCAAATGGATTGTATTATTTTGATGAAACGCTATTTGAAGTGCTCCCTCAAATTCATCAGGAATTAGAAGATTGTCTGCAGTCTAACTATCCGGAAAGCAAATGGCAGGTACCGAATTTCCTCCGCTTCGGATCGTGGATCGGCGGAGACCGCGATGGCAATCCAAATGTAACGGCAGATATCACTTGGAAAACACTGAATAAACACAGAACGCTTGTTGTCCGCAAATATAAAGAGTCTCTAAAATACTTGCGCAAACGTCTGAGCCAGTCTACAAAAAGAGTGACTGTCAGTGATGAACTGCTTGATTCAGTCCGCGAAGAAGTGTCTCTTTTAAGTAAAAAAGAAAGATGGCAAGTTGAGCATGAAGTGTATCGCTGCAAATTAACAATTATGCTTAAAAAGCTTGATCCGCAGAGTCCGTTTGGCTATACTTCCTCACAGCAATTTTCAGATGATTTGAAGCTGATTCAGCAAAGCGTCAAACTTCATCATCCTGAAGGCCATGAGCTGAAAAGCCTGCAGAAGCTGATCCGCCAGGTTGACCTGTTCGGCTTTCATCTTGCAACCCTGGATATCCGCAATCACAGCGGCGAGCATGAGGCTGCAATTAATGAGATTTTCCATTCCGTAAAGCTTGCTGAGAACTATTCCAGCCTGCCAGAGGAAGAAAAAATGAAGCTTCTTGGTGATGTTCTGCAAGATCCAAGACCTCTTGTTTCCTTTAAAGAAGATTACTCAAAGGAAACACAGAATGTTTTAGATGTGTTCCAAATGATCCGCAATGCACACAACGAATTTGGCGAGCGGTCAATTGAAGTGTACTTGATTAGCATGACGCAATCAGCAAGTGATTTACTTGAAGTGATGGTTCTTGCCAAGGAAGCAGGTCTTTACCGTCTGCATCCTGATGGGCGGGTTGAAAGCAAGCTGAATGTCGCTCCCCTCCTTGAGACGATCGATGATTTGATTGCAGGCCCAAAAATTATGGAGCAGCTGTTCCAATTGAATTTCTACCGCAAGCATCTGGAGGAGCAAAATAACCTGCAGGAAATCATGCTTGGCTATTCGGATGGAAGCAAGGACGGCGGTACGCTTACAGCGAACTGGAAGCTCTACAAAGCTCAGCAGGAAATTCATGATATGGCCAAGCAATACAGCATTCGCCTGAAATTTTTCCATGGACGCGGCGGTTCACTTGGACGCGGCGGCGGTCCTCTAAACCGCAGCCTTCTTTCTCAGCCGGCTGAAACACTTGGAGACGGAGTGAAAATTACCGAGCAGGGCGAGGTTCTTTCCTCCCGCTATGGTTTATATGACATTGCTTACCGCAGTTTAGAACAGGCAGCATCTACACTTCTTACAGCTGCCGCACATGTTTCAAACGAAGCGGAACAGTCAGATATCCGCACGAATGACTGGGAAGATACGATGGATCAAATATCAGCTGTCTCTCTAAAAAAATATCAGGAGCTGGTCTTTAAAGATGCGGACTTCTTGAATTATTTTAAACAAGCAACTCCCCTGCCTGAACTTGGGGCGCTAAATATAGGATCGCGTCCGATGAGCCGAAAAGGAAGCGAGCGGTTTGAAGATTTGCGCGCCATCCCTTGGGTGTTCGCATGGACCCAGAGCCGTCAGCTCCTCCCTGCTTGGTATGCAGCAGGAACTGGATTACAAAGCGGGACAAAGGATACAGCAAATCTTGAACGCCTTCAGCAGATGTACAAAAGCTGGCCGTTTTTCCGTTCAACCATCGACAACCTGCAAATGGCGTTACTAAAGGCCGATTTAATGGCCGCAAAAGAATACCTCGCTATGGTTGACGATCAGCAGGCCGCTGAACGGATCTTTAATGATATCACGGCAGAATACAACAGAACGAAAGAAATCCTGCTCCATATTACCGGACAGACAGAGTTAATGGATCACATTCCAAACATCCAGGAATCTGTAAGGCTCCGCAACCCGTATGTGGATCCATTAAGCTTTTTCCAAGTTGAAGTGATTTCCAAACTTCGTGAAGCCGGAAATGACCTCCCTAATGAGGAGCTCTTAAGTGAAGTGCTTCTGACGATTAATGGAATTGCTGCAGGGCTTCGTAATACAGGCTGATGTAAAAAAATCGGACATGTTAAGTGTCCGATTTTTTTGTGTGTTTTTTTATATAGACGACAATGTTTATCAAAATTCCAAGAAACAGCAAGCCAAAACTTGCATAGATCAGACTCCACTTTACAAACGAAAAAATGGGAGTCAGTTCTGCTATAACAGGAGTTTTCTCCGGGTATCTGGCCATCACAGCGGAAGATGCTGCATTCTCCAGATAGTCAAAAAACGCACCGCCGAACGGGATGAGATGAACTGCCCTGAATGGATTTGCTGATGGCATTACACGATATAGCACAGTCAAAGCCGCGGCCAGAAAAGACAAATACACAAGCGGCCAGATTACATCAAACGTAAATCTTGACTGAATGTAATACGCTCTGCCCTTCTCCCCATACTCATCAGCTATTTTATACAATTCTGCAGAAGAATACAGATAAGATCCATCCGGGGATTCAATTGTGCCAGTCATTTCTTTCGACGTTTCAGCGACGTTCGGCAGCACAACCAGCATGAACAGGAAAAAAAGGACGATTGAAGCTAATAGTGTCTTCCATCCCGCCCGTGAATAAAGCCATTCCGAAAAGCTTTTGAATCTGTTCATTTTCATCCCCCAAGTTCGTTGTTTTTCATTTAATGTACCATTCTATGCTTTGCAGCAGTACTTTAATTGTTTTTAACTTAAGGATTTCCAACTAAAAAATGAGAACAATCCGTGAAAACAGTTGCTTTTCTCAGAGCGACCTGTCAAGCTTAAGTAAGTAAAAAACTTTAACAGGAAAGAACATACAGGTGACGAAATGATTGAAATTAAAACATCTTCCCTCAGCGACGGGGAATTTAATAGAGGCGTGTTCGCTACTCGCGACATCGCAAAAGGCGAAATTATCCACGAAGCTCCCGTAATTCCTTATCCAAATGCCGAACACGAACATATCGAAAAAACAACACTTGCTGATTACGCATTTGAATATGGCCAGAACCACACAGCCATTCTGCTCGGCTACGGCATGCTCTTCAACCATTCCTACACGCCAAATGCAACTTATGAAATCAGCTTCGAAAACCATACCTTCATCTTCAGCGCATATAAAGACATTAAAGCTGGAGAAGAAATTCTCATCAACTACAACGGCGACGAAGAAGATCAGGAGCTCCTTTGGTTTGACCGGGAAGATGAAGAAGAAAATAAGTAATGGAAAACTGACTCGTGGTGGGTCAGTTTTTTTGTTGGATTGTATTTCAATAATTAGATTCCACTTTTCAGCCTCATTCAATCAACTGTGGAATCATAGAACCCTTTGATTCCACCTTTCACGCTCATTCCATCCATTGTGGAATCATAGGACCGTTTGATTCCACTTTTCAGCCTCATTCCATCCACTGTGGAATCATAGCACCTTTTGATTCCACTGTGCTTCCTCATTCCATCGATTGTGGAATCATTGCATCCTTTTGATTCCACTTTCCAGCCTCATTCCATCAACAGTTGAATCATAGAACCCTTTTGACTCCACTATGCTTCCTCATTCCATCGATTGTGGAATCATAGAACCGTTTGATTCCACTTTCCAGCCTCATTCAATCAACTGTGGAAACCTAGCACCTTTTGATTCCACACTGCTTCCTCATTCCATCGATTGTGGAATCATTGCACCCTTTTGATCCCACTTTTCAGCCTCATTTAATCAACAGTGGAATCATAGAACCCTTTGATTCCACCTTTCACGCTCATTCCATCCATTGTGGAATCATAGGACCTTTGATTCCACTTTTCAGCCTCATTCAATCAACTGTGGAATCATAGAACCTTTTGATTCCACTGTGCTTCCTCATTCCATCGATTGTGGAATCATTGCACCCTTTTAATTCCACTTTTCAGCCTCATTCAATCAACTGTGGAATCATGGCACCCCTTTGATTCCACCTTTCACGCTCATTCCATCCATTGTGGAATCATAGCACCCGTTTGATTCCACCTTTCACGC
>NZ_JBCMYF010000028.1:0-69721 GCF_050483325.1 Metabacillus idriensis | reverse complement strand
CATCCATTGTGGAATCATAGCACCCCTTTGATTCCACCTTTCACGCTCATTCCATCCATTGTGGAATCATAGCACCCCTTTGATTCCACTTTTCACTCTCATTCCATCCATTGTGGAATCATAGCACCCCTTTGATTCCACTATGCTTCCTCATTCCATCGATTGTGGAATCATAGAACCGTTTGATTCCACTTTTCAGCCTCATTCGATCAACTGTGGAATCATAGCACCCTTTTGATTCCACCTATCACACTCATTCCATCGATTGTGGAATCAATGCAAGGTGCCTCATCTCTCTATTAAAATTAAGATAGTCAAAGAAGTTCCCCATAATTAGCAGCTTTCCCATGCCCTTCTTTATTAAATTTCTGTGAAAGGATTCTCCAAATGGTTTTCTTTGAATCTATGATGCTGCACCAATCATGGATTTGGTTTGTTGTAACGCTGGAATTTGGAAAGAGGATCTTGAATTCTTCCACGCTGCGTAGGATAGCGCTTTGATGTCCTTCTATTCCCTTGCAGTTCTGGCATATCAGGCGCAAATTGGTCAGAGGGGTATAAAAAGAATAACAGACCGGACAAAGTATTCCTTTAGTAAGCTGTTCGTAGCTGTAGTTCGGTAAGCGGCTATATGGTGAATCATCTAGATGAAAAGATAACAATTTATGTGCGAGAGCAGAATGAATTTCTTTTAGTGTATTAGAGTTCTTATCCAATGTATCTGCAAAACGGTTTAATTGAGACGGAAAAATAATCGGAAGGTTAAGAGGAGTTTGATAGAGCTGAAATTCGGGGTTAATGAAAACAAGATATGCTGCAACTGAAAAGGTGAAATTATGTTCCTGCAGCAATCGCCGAAATAATAATTCGCTTCTTTTTAATTGATGAAGGGGATTTTTTATTTCTAATTTTGAAGATGAAAACCATTGATCTCTTTCAATAAAATAGTCACCTTCAAAGTTTTTAACTTCAAAAAGAAAAATCTTATTTGATGTGATATAAATTGAATCGTTTTGGTATAAAGAACGGTTTGTCTCAAATAACAAATCATTTAAAATGAGCCCATTATGAGCTTTGTTCATCATCCATTCGTCAAACTTCAGCTCTCCTTCATACCCCTTTTTTAGATAATCATAGTGATTTTTATCTTTTGCAGGCAAATTCATTCTCGCATTTAAATTCCTTAAGATTCGCAATTCTAATGATTCAGAGCGGGACTTCATGATCAACATGCATTTCTCCTTTCACTTTTTCCTAATAATAAAGCGTATTAAAAATAACTGCAAACCTTAAAAATTCAATTTAATGGTGCTCTAAACTTCTTGATTCCTTCGTACTTTGCTCCTAAACAGGCCATTTATCAGATTTGAGAATTCAATTAGGCAATTTGAATAAACAAAACTGGATTATTCATAGATTTACTTACTCATTAAGTGATTACTCCCAAATCAACTTCATTTATCTAAACATCCGTACTTTAATCAATACAAACAAAGGATAAACAAGTTCCTCTATCGAATCTATCAAGTGAAATCTAACTATTTGGAGGTACATAATGGTTCCGCAAAGAGTATCCTTATTAACAATTGGCTGTCTGAACCTGCCTGTTCTTCGGGAATTTTATGGCAGTCTTGGGTGGGAAGAAACCGATCATGGATTAGAAAATTATGCCGTTTTTAAAACGGCAGGTGTGTTGCTGTCATTGTTTCCTTTAGAAGATTTGGCAAAAGATGCGGGTGTTGAAATTCATAAATCCCCCAATCATTATATCGGTGTAACCTTTGCCATTAATGTGGATCAGCCAGAACAAGTTGACACTGCGATTGAACAAGTGAGACGCAGCGGCGGGAAAATTGTAAGAGAGCCAAGCGCCGCCTTTTGGGGAGGAAGAACAGCTTATTTCGCCGACCCTGAGAATCATTTATGGGAAATTGCGTGGAATCCAGATTCAGTTTTTGATGAGCGCGGTGCCATGCTTACTTTCTAATCAAAAATAAGCTTGGGTCAATGTGGCCCAAGCTCTTACCTTTTTACCTACTCCATATTACTGTGTTTTTGAAACGCCTGTTCATTGCTGATTTTTTTCTTTTCTGCATATTGGAGGCAAATGCCATCAAATAGGATATGAACACATTGATCAAATAACGATCCCAGTGGCTGGATTGTCGGCTGTTCGCCTTCTTTGCGGTATTTGGTTGCTGCCGGTACGTGTAAGATATGGGTGGCAAGTGCTGCGAGCTGTGCTTCGGCATCAGCGGTTACAGCGATAATCGCACACCCGAGCGACTTTGCTTTTTCAGCTGTCCAGACAACATTTTTTGTCGTGCCGGACCCTGAGACAGCTACTAAAATATCACTCTCTGATATACTCGGGGTAATCGTTTCTCCTACCACATAGACTTCTGCTCCCAAATGCATCAGGCGCATCGCAAAGGATTTAGCCATTAACCCCGAACGGCCTTCGCCAATAACAAAAATCCGCTGACCTTTTATAAGTTCGCTTACGATCGGCTCAACCTGCTGTAAGCTGCTTCTTTTCATGACTGTTTCTATTTCAGATAGTATCGTTTCAAGCTGGTTCATGTGATTTCGCCTTCTTTCTTTCTATCATTTCACGCAATGCTTCAGCAGCTTTATCAGGCTTAGAGGCTTTTGTAATCGCTGATCCGATTATAACTATATCAGGAAACGGTCCTGCCATATTTTGAATCATTTCTCCTGTTATCCCCCCTGCCATTGCCCACTGCAAAGAGGGATCAAAGACGGCTGCAGCTGTGTTTTTCAATCCTGATTTTTCCTGCACATCTTTGCTGACGTGATCACAAAAAATAGCCTCGGTATAAGGGAAAAGAGCCGCTTTTTGTTCTGCCGTTGTGTTTAATAAATCAATCATTGTTTTTTTCTCATGCTTTGCTGCAGCATCGAGGCACGTTTCAATTGTCTGAATCGGACTTACTCCCATGACGGTTGCGATGTCTGCGCCAGCTTCAAAGCATAAGCTGAATTCATACTGGGCATTATCGATCGTTTTCATATCCGCTAAAATCAGTTTATCCGGAAAAGCTTCCTTCAGCCTGGATATGCTGATTACCCCGAATTCTTTTATCAGAGAAGTTCCAACTTCAATGATGTCTATGTATGGCTCTGCCTGGCCGGCTATCTTAATGGCTTCATCAATCGATAAGCGGTCCAGCGCCAGTTGAATTTTCAATCTAACCCCTCCATAAACCGGTTTAGTAAATGTTTAAAAAAAGAGAATCGCTTACGATGACTCTCTTATAATGAGTTCACAAGGAAAAATATGCTCGTGCACCTCATTCTGCTCGTTGTTAATTTGTTTCAGCAGGATTTCAGCTGCTTTTTGTCCCATTTCATACCCGGGCTGGGCAATGGTGGTCACTTGTGTTTCAGCTAAATGAGCGAGCGGGATATTATCAAACACAATCAATGCGGCATCTTTTCCGATTTTCATTTGTTTGCCTTTGAAAAATTCAAGGATCTCGATAAAAACTAAATCATTGCCGGCAAAAAGGGCAGTTGGCGGCTCCTTTAGCGCAAAGAGCTTTTCCAATTCATGTATAATCTGCTCCCGTTCAGCATGAATCATATACTCTTTTAGAAGCGGGATACCCGCTTCACTCAGCGCCTGCTTATAACCCTTCAACCTGTCAATCCTCGGACTGATCATCAGCGGCTGCGTTGCAATGGCTATTTTAGTATGTCCCCGGGAAATCAGGTGCTTTATGGACTCCTCTGTTGCATCACGGTTCGCTGCCACGACATAATTGGCTTTTAATCCTTCAATTTTACGGTCCATAAACACGACCGGATAGCCTTCATCGATCAGCTTCTGATACAGCTCAAGGTTCTGTCCTGTCGGAAAAATAATCAGTCCGTCCACTTGTTTTGCATGAAGAACTTCAATATATTTGCGCTCTTTTTCAGGATTGTCATCGGCATTGCAGAGAATGGCATGAATGTCATGCTTATGACAATAATCCTCTATTGAACGGCTTACCTCTGTCGAGAGCCTGTGCATGATGTTCCCGACAATAATGCCGATCATCGATGTTCGTTTCTGCTTTAAGCTTCTTGCCAGATAGTTGGGCTGATATCCGAGAAATTTAATCGCTTCATCAATTTTTTTCTTCGTGTCTTCGCCCATATATTCATAGCGTTTATTTATAAATTGAGAGACTGTGCTTTTAGAAACGCCTGCTTCTTTAGCCACATCAGCCATTGTCACTCTTGCCATCTTATCACTCTTTCCAATCTGTTCGTCCCAATCATTTTATCGGATAAACAGATATTAATCCACTCTCCTCTTCCTCAGTTAAAATGCAGGACCGCTCAAACTCGAGCGGCCATTTGAATTTCTTCTCTTGCTTTTTTTACTTCGTTAATAAAATCTGCAGCTTTTTCTTTCATATTAAACAAGGCTTCTTCTGTTAATGGTTTTTTTGTATTCACTAGAGTACTCCCTGCTCCAACAGCAACAGCGCCTGCTTTAATATAGTCAGCTGTATTATGAAGATCAACGCCGCCAGTCGGCATCAGCGGGATGTGCGGCAGCGGGCCGGCAATATTTTTCAAATAGGAAGGTCCAAAAGCATCAGCCGGGAACACTTTAATCAAATCTGCTCCATATTCATAGGCTGTAAGAATTTCTGTCGGTGTAAATGCCCCTGGAACACTAATGACGCCATAGCGTTTAGCCATTGTAATCGTTTCTTTTCGCACCGTTGGTGAAAAAATGAATTTTGCCCCTGAAAGAATGGCCATCCGTGCCGTTTCCGGATCAAGGACGGTCCCTGCTCCAATTAGCACATCGTCTCCAAAGTATGACGATGCAGCCTCAATAACAGACGCTGGCCTAGGCGTTTCCATCGTGATTTCAAGAGCCGTAACCCCTCCGTCTTTTAATGCATTTCCGATTGAAATAATGGATTCAGGCGTTGCTCCTCTGATAACTGCTACAACTCCGCGGTTTTTAATTTCAGTTACTCCCATTCTTCTCCACTCCTCATTCTTTTTATGAAATATTGGTGTTAATATTCGGCTGTTTGATATTCTTTTCCTTTGCCTGTTTCGTCGCAACAATCGTTAAGATGGCTGACAGCAGCAGTGAACCTGCCATAAAAATGTATGATGCCGCAAAACCGCCCGTTGAACCGTTCAAATAACCAACGACATATGACCCGACAAATGAACCAAGTGCACCCATTGAATTAATTAAGGCCATTGCTCCTCCAGCGACATTTCGCGGCAGAATCTCTGGGATTATGGCGAAAAACGGTCCATATGGCGCGTACATTGCGCCTCCTGCAATAATAAGCAGGACGAAACTGATCCAGAAATGATTCGGTCCAATCAAGTACGATGCATAAAAGGCAATCGCTCCGATAAACAGGAACGGCCAGACAAATTCTTTCCGTTTTTGCAGCTTATCTGAGAAATGTGAAGCGGTAAGCATAAGGATGACAGCTAAAACATAAGGGACAGCGGATAACCATCCGGTTTGCACAATGCTCATATTCGGTGCTGCTTTTATAATAGAAGGAAGCCACATCACGAATCCGTAAAGTCCGACACTCCACAGAGCGTATTGTGCCGCGAGTAAAATAACGACTTTCGATTTAAACGCTTCACGGTAGTTCTTAACAGGCTTAATTCCTTCCTGCTCTTTTTCAAGCGCAAACTGAAGGTCCGCTTTTTCTTTTGCGCTGAGCCATTTTGCATCTTTAGGATGATCGAACACAAGCTTCCACCATAAAAATGCCCAAATAACTGCTGGAAGTCCTTCAATAATAAACATCCATCTCCAGCCGTACGCTTCTAATAAATAACCTGATACGATGGACATCCATAATACCGTTACCGGATTTCCAAGGATAAGAAATGTGTTGGCACGGGATCTTTCTGCTTTAGTGAACCAGTGGCTTAAAAAGACAAGCATAGCCGGCATGACGGCACTTTCTACAACACCAAGCATAAATCTGATGATAAATAAGAAGTTTACATTTGAGACCATTCCTGTTGCCGTCGCAAGAGATCCCCAAGCGATCAGCGACCAGAAAATCAGGACTTTGGCACTTTTCTTTTCGGCATAATGTGCTCCTGGAACCTGGAAAAAGAAATAACCTAAAAAGAACAGAGATCCAAGCAGCGAGGAAATAGCTGGTGTAATCTGCAAATCCTGCGCCATTCCGCCTGCAGCGCCGAACGCATAGTTCGCCCGGTCCAGGTAGGCAAGACTGTATGTGATAAAAACAACTGGTATTAACCGGAGCCATCTTTGTTTTGCTAATGGTTGCTTCATCGTAATTCCTCCTTAAATAGGTAAGTTCATATAATCGATTAATGTCTTGCGATCTGGATATCCATCGTTGTCACCAGGTGATTGGACGGCCAAAGAACCGATGGCATTTCCTCTTAAAACAGCTTCATGAAGCGGCAGATTCTCAAGCAGTCCGCTGATCAGTCCAACCGCAAACCCGTCACCTGCTCCGACTGTGTCAACCACTTTTTCTACTTCAAAAGGCTTAACTGTGCCTTCCTCTGCATGATTTTTATAAAATGCACCTTGTTCGCCAAGCTTAATGACAACAAGGCTGACTCCTTTTTCTAAATAAAAGGACGCTATATCTCCCGGGCTGCTGTATCCAGTAAGAATCTCCCCCTCCGATAGGCCGGGAAGGACATAATCCGCTTTAAAAGCAAACTCATTTACTACCTCAATCATTTCCTGCCGGCTATTCCACAACGTCGGTCTCAGGTTAGGATCAAAGCTGACTGTGCGCCCCAAGTCTTTCATATGTGTCAAGGTTTTTTGTGCAAACGAACGAGTATGACTTGAAATCGCAAGTGGAATCCCAGTCATGTGAAGGTGCCCTGCCCCGCTGAAATAGTCTTTTTGAAAATCTTCGGCACTCATAAAGCTTGCAGCAGATCCTTTGCGAAAATACTGAACCGCAGGATCTCCCTTCAATGCTTTTTCCTTGAGCTGAAAACCCGTCGGATAACGGTCATCTTTGAAAACATGATCTACATTCACATTATCTTCTGCAAGCCTTTTCATAATAAACGTTCCAAAAGCGTCTGCTCCCACCTTGCTTGCCCAGCCAGATTTCAGTCCGAGTCTTGCGAGACCAATCGCGACATTGGTTTCAGCTCCTGCAAGCTCCCTCGTAAAGTGCCTGACCTCATCTAACGGTCCAGGATTTTCTGCCATGAACAGTGCCATTGCTTCCCCAAACGTAACAACATCTAACTTTTGCATACAGCCTCACCTTTCCTACTTGTGTCATTGGAATGAACCATTTCTATAAATTCTTTCAAACGGCTGACAGGATGAATTTTAAATTCCAGTGCTTTTGGGAGATCATCCGGCAGCTCCTTTGCTATCTTTCTCCAATCTGCTGTATCACTGTTTGATAGTTCAGTGGTAATTAATCCATTGCAAGATGTTGCCACAGTCTTTAGATGCAAATATGCAACATAATCTTTCAGCATTCCAAATGCCTCAATCTGGTTTTCATTCGTATAGACCCAATTTCCTGTATCAAATGTCATTTTAACCGGAACTCTTTCAATAGAAGCGCTTTCAAAAAAAGAACGAAGAATTTCAGCATTTCCGCCATGCGCGGTTTGATCATTTTCAATCAGCAGTTCCATCGAATCAAATTGATTCAGGAATTGATTCAGTTTTGCTAAGTCTGATACGCCTTTTATGTAATGACCGAGCGATACCTTCAACCACCTCGCACCAAGCAAAAGGGCTTCTTCTTTAATTTCGAGAATTTCCTCTTCATTTAAAGTTCCGTTCATCTTCCAAAGTTCAACAGGTGCTGAATAGACGGTAAACAAGGAACCTGCCATCTCTTCTCTCATCTGCTTCAAGGGCCATTCTTGTTCAGAAAACAATTCTCTTCTGACTTCTGCGCCGTAAGCTCCAGATTCTTTTATCACCTTAATAAACGAAAGCTGCCCATTCTCTAAAACTTCTTTTCTATCAAAGGCATTAAGCGGAATGATTACGTGATTCAAAAAAATGCTCCTTTCTTTTACTAAATCGGTTTAGTAAATCGGTTTATATGAATTATAATCCGTATGAAAGCGTTTTACAACCTTTTTTTCAAAAAAAATAAACTGCCTAAGCTAAGCAGTCATCTTCCTATTTCCCCTCATACAAAAAGACAGCTTAAGGCTGCCTTTAGAACTATTTATTATGAAATTATTATTGTTTGCTTACTACATTACTGACTATTTCAGTTACAGCAGTTCTGCTCATTTTTTCCTTTCCCTCTGTTAGGGCATCAAGCGTCCCATGTGCAAGGGCTATTGGAATTTTGCAAAAATCAAGGATGGGGCCAGGTTTAATATTCTCCAAGTATACGTCAGCTAAAGCTAGATTACGCCTTGCGTACATAAACATATCATCTAATTCCCAGCCATCGGGAAAGAAATCTACTCCTCTCTCTAAATCCTCTGTACGATTACGAAGAATATTGACAGACTGTAACCCCCGGCCAAAGGCTATGGCAAGAGATTCATCTGTTTCAGTTGCATCATGCCACTTCCAAATATCTGAAAGCATGACTCCGACCAAACCAGCCACATAGTATGTGTATTGATTCAAATCATCTTCATTCTTAATCCTCCACTCTTTTAAAACCCAGTCAGCCATCCCTTTCGCCATTGTGGACGTTGCATCCAAAACGTTCTCTGCAATTGCCGGCGGACAAAGCTTGATCCAGTCCCCAAGACGTAAGGTAACATCAGGAAGAATGGATTTGTATGGATAAAAAATTTCCATTAACTCGTTATGATTAAAGGGTTTTTGCAAGAGCTTGCTGATTGACCGCAAGAGATTGCTTTTGGTTTCGGCTTGTAGTTCAGAATGATCTTCAATCTCATCAATAGCTCTCATGCATAAGTAGGCGGATGTAACAGTTTCTTTTAATCCTGGCGATAAAAGACTTATAGGAATAAAGAATGTCCGGCTTGTTTCCATTAAAACGTCTCTTGCGTCGCTATGTAAATTTATTGCTTCACTCATCTTCGTAATATCTCCTTTAGTGGCATTTTAAATGATTGCAAGCAGATTGGAAAAGCTGCCTACTTGCGACTTAAAGTCGGCAATAGCTGAAATAACAGTTTCTTTATATGAAGTCTAACATGTATTTATTGATTATTACAAAAAAACTCTCTTTTCGAATTAAATATCAGATTTATGCATGACTCTTAAATGCACTTATTCATATTTATGTTAACGGGAATTTCATTTGGTAAAGACAAACTACATGGGTTTGAATGGGAGACACCTTTTTTAATGCACTGAATCCCTTTCTTGTGATGGAAACGCCTGAATTAGCTGTTTTCATTTTATTTCTGTTTTGTTTTATGATGGATATCGTTCTCGACTTTTATAAAAAAAGAAAGAAGGTTACGAAGAATGCAAAAAAAGAACCTCTAATGATTGAGGTTATTTTTTATTTGCTTGACGTCCGCTTTTTTTGATTCATTTCCAAAATCAACATCATTTCTTTATCCCTGTATCTCGATTTGATTTCTGTATTGATCTTATTTTACTTAGCCTCAAAGCTTTGTAACGCAACTTAAATGAAGGAATCCTGAGCTCTAAAATCCTCTAAGCGATCACACCAGCTCGATCGCAGATTTTGCGCCCCGGCTGCCCAGCCACTGGACCAGTTCATGGGCGCCGCTGCGGCGGGCAGTATCGAGGGGTGTTAAATGATCATAGCCAATCCAATTGAGAGTAGCTCCCTTCTTTAAGAGATACTCTGCTGTCTTTAGCTGTCCGCCGTGACACGCCAGCCAGAAAGCTTCTGTGATTTCGTCGGGAGTAGGTGATTTGCTGCCTTCGCACTGTTTTTTGACACGATCCATAAGCCCGAGTGCAGCAGAGTGCCAGAGCTTTGTCCTTGCCCCGCGCTCCACAAGCCTCCGGGCTGCACGCCACTGGGCGAATGCCACCGCATCGTCCAGCGGAGTCCCGCCTGCTATGACAGCTCCCCGAGCCTCAATGTCTGCGCCGGCATCGAGAAGAGCGTCAAGCACTTCAATGTCATCACAACTCGCAGCCCAATGAAGCGGTGTCTCGGTGTGCGGGCCGGTGAATCGGGCGTTTACCTCAGCGCCGGCATTGACCAGCAGCCTGACTGTCGCCGCACCGCCAGGAAAGTGACCAGGCCAGTCGGCCACAACATGCAGAAGTGTCCTCGACATTCCTAAACTATTACTCTTTTCATTATAGTCTCTTCCAACAATTCTCGCCGTGACCAGACCTGGATGATCAGCAAGAAGCCGCTTAAGTGATAGAACATTGCCAGTATGGATTGCCTTGACAGCTTCGACGGCGAGCACATCATCTTCAAAAATAATATTCATACCCAGCTCTCCTCAAAATTTAGATTTTATAGAACAATCCTGCTTAAAACAGAATGATTGAACTGTCCTGGTTAAGAAAAATAAATGAATGCAAAACCTATAAATTTATAAAAAGAAAACCTAAGATTTTTTCTCCATTTAATGAAATCCCTTTTAAACTTGGAGAAATAAAAGGATATTTTTTATTTTACCATAAATGTCCAATCGCCGATTTCCTGCTGCAAATTTACGATTGCTATTTTTTAAAATTGGAGGCCATTATCAGATAAACTTTCCTTCCATAAAAAATCCCCATTCGAAGATTGCTTCGAATGGGGATTTTTAATCTTCGATTATCTCTCAACCGGTTTACCATCATACACTTTCGCTTGGAGCGGAGCTGCCAGGAATTGCGGAGCTTTGCCAACAAAAGAAGTAAAGTGTTCACTTGAGTTGTGTTCTGCTACTGCTTCAGCACTTTCCCAAACCTCTACCATTGTATAAGCTCCGTCCTGCTCTGTATCTTTCATTAAATCATATGAGATATTGCCGCTTTCAGCTCTTGAAGCTTCAACTAAAGAGCGGATTTCGTTTAAAAAATCAGTTTCTTTTTCGGGATTTACTTTTAAACCAGCATGAATAATAATCATTTTATTTTCCCCATTTCCATTTTATTTTTTTTTACTTACTTCCATTCAGCAATAGCCTCAATCGGCAGGCGCACTGATTTGTATCCCCCATCAGCAGCTTTTCCGATTGAAAGAAGCATAACCGGATAATAACGGTTCTTGTCCAAGTCAAAAGCTTCCGCAATTTGATCTTTTTCAAAACCGCCGATTGGATTCGTGTCATATCCATGTGCACGAGCGACGAGCATCAGCTGCATTGATACTAAACCTGCATCAATCAGATTCATTTCTTTTGTTTGTTCAAATGTCATCGCTTCAAAGAAGCCTTTTATTGCAGGCACTTGCTGATCTCTTACTTCCGCCGGCATGTGTCCTTCTTCCACAGCTTTATTATAAATTTCATCCAGGTACAAATCACTTTGCATATCTGCAAACACAGCGATGACAGCTGAAGAAGTCTCAACTTGTCGTTGATTGAATCTGGCAAGAGGAGCAAGCGTTTCTTTTCCTTCTTTCGAGTCAATTACAACAAAACGCCATGGCTGCAAGTTAACAGATGAGGGTGCAAGTGCAGCTTCCGTTAATATTTCCGTCATTTCCTCTTTGCTGATTTTTACACTTGGATCATAATTGCGAATAGAACGGCGACCCGTTACAATTTCCTTAAAGTCGTTTACTAATGTTTTATTCATGGTTCATTCTCCTCTTTAGTCTTTTCATGATGCGTTCGTTTTTTTTACTGAATCTTTTCCACATTTCCTTGAATACGGCTCAGCATATTTAACAGAGAGGAACGTTCTTCTTCTGAAAAATCTTTTAAAACATTTGAAATGAACCGCTGCTTTTCATCTTTATAAGCAATGATCTTCATTCGGCCTTCTTCTGTCAGCTTCACAAAAGTAATGCGGTTATCAGCAGGATTTTTCCTGCGCACAACCATTCCTTTTTCCTCAAGCTGCTTTAAATGCCTTGTTACTGCCGCATTATCAATGTTCACTTTCTTTTGCAGAGCAGTCTGGCTGATTTCATCTGCCTCATATAGCTCATGCAAAAGCTCAAGCCTTGATTGGCTGATTCCTGTGCACCGCTCAAACTTAGGCATTGTAAGCTTATTTATCTCATATAATCGATAGACTATTTGTTCATCCAGATTGCACGAGTTGGACAAACGCATCCTCCTCCTTTTTCTAATTGATTGACGGGTCAATCATTGACCTATCAACTAATATAATAGAGTTGTTTATTAAAGTCAACTAAATGGATTTGAATGAAACGTCATGACAGCTTTCTCCTGCATATATGGCTTATCTATTTTCAGCATTGGAAAAAGCGTTCCTTTTAATAAGGAACGCCCTCTATCATCCGTATTTAAACAATAAATTTCGTTAACCACGCTACATATTGAGCCCCGGGTATAAACAGCAGCTGAGCTAAAAACGTTCCAAATAGTCTTGAGGTAATCATCATGATGGAAATGCTTTTTAACTTAGTGTAACTTCCTTTATTATTAACCACATCATCCGCCAGTACTGAAATCTTAGGGTCTATCAGGATAACAAGCAAGATGGTGGCTATTCCATTTATTAATCCTGATGCCATGATCGCTGTAGATGATCGATCTGGCACTAATAGCGCTGCGTATAAAGCAGATAAAACGCCAATCGTATAGATAGAAGTAATGATCATATTAATAAAAAAGAGTTTAATCGGAATCTGTTTCATATTAATCGTCATAAAATAACCCTTTTTCGGCAGCTGAATATGTTTTACTCCTCTTTTTAAATACTCAAAAGAGAGACCTTTTTTTAATAAAAGAGGGATTGATCCTCTAGCCTCGGACAAATGGATAATAGCTCTTGAAAATAGCGCGATGAAAGTCGGCAATAATACAATTCCTAAAACGGTCCCAAGCGTAGAAGATGCAATAAGAATGCGATATTGATTTTCAACATATTGCAGCGTATTCTCCTTGGGTGCAAGGTCAACAAGACTTCCTGTAAATGGCTGCTGCATCATATTTGACATCCTTGAAACGATCACCATTAAATTAAACAGTGAAAGAGCTGAGGCTATCATTTTCACTCTGGCTCCAGAAAGCCGTACAGCGTATGCCAGCGTTTCAATACAGTGTATGATTAATATAAATAATGAGATAAATAAGACTCTGTCTGTAATAAAGTCCATTCGATCTACCTGCTTTTATGTAAGATAAGTTGAGACTTTAACATAATCTTCAACTCTTACAGCTCTTAACATCATATTGCTTTACAGAATCACCTAATATCTCCAGACAATTCAACTGACCTCCATATGCACATGAGCCATCGATAGCAATCTTCTTATTTCCAAAATAAATATCGTTTGAAGAATGCAAAAGTGAAGCAGGCGTATGCCCATGGACTATCGTATGTGCATGATGATGATCATTCTTCAGGAAGTGATCTCTTATCCACATAAAATCTGTGTTTTCAGTGCTTATCCAATCTCTAAGAAAAGGATTGATGCCTGCATGTACAAAAAGATAACCTTCTGTTTCATGGTAGTATGGAAGATGGTCAAGAAAATCTAAATGTGCTTGATTGTGGTTCTGAATGTGCTGTTTCGCTTTTTTTACTAACTGATCGTCATAGCCCTTTTCTTTAAACCACCCTGGGCCTGCATAGCTTGAAATGGTTGCATAACCCCCGTTTCTGAAAAAATGCAGATCGTTTCGATCGTTATCGAACTTGATCCAGTCAAGAAACATTTGATCATGATTTCCACGCAAAGCAATGGCCCCTTCACCAACTAGACTCATTACTTTGGACAGCGTTTCCATGCTGTCAGGTCCCCTATCCAAGTAATCACCAAGCAGGATTAACTGGTCGCGTGCGGGATTGTATTTAATCAATTCGATTAATTTCATTAATTCTTCGAAACATCCGTGAAGATCACTGATTGCCAAAATTCTTTTAATGCGAACCGACTCCTTGTAAAACTTTATTCATGATGTCTTTCCACTTTTGGCTGTCTAAATCCTTCTTTTTCTTCAACAAGCATGTCATCCATTTATTTTAAACTCAAAAAATCATGCTTAATGCTTCTGCTCAGACTGAAAAAATGCCATATATACCGGACTCAGTTCACTCCATACATCAAATGCATTTCCGTCTGGATCATGAAAAACAAAGTACACACTCCTGATCCTGAATCTTAATTATATTAACTTCAAGGTAGAATTGTTTCCTTGAAAGAAAAAGAAAGAAACACATATTTTTTGAGATAGACAAAAAATGCTAACCATCAAATTGATGATTAGCATTTTTGTGGATCTATATATAATTCAATTGCGATAATACTTTTAATATTTTTTAGCCCCTAAGTATCTCTCAGACCAATACGAGTTGTTCATTGAAGTAATCGTGACACCTTTAGAAGAAGAACTATGAATGAATTGATTATTCCCTAAATAGATGCCTGCGTGAGACGCTCCTGTCTTATATGTCTCAAAGAATACTAAATCTCCTGCTTTAGGTGTTGAAACTTTAACTCCCTGCTTGTAAATATCCGCTACTGTTCTAGGAAGCTTTTTACCTGTGCTTTCTTTTACAACATAATTTAAGTATCCGCTGCAGTCAAACCCTTTTGGAGACATTCCGCCCCATTTGTAGGGTACGTTTAGATATTTTTTTGCAGTAGTTCCGATATTGGACTTATTCTGTACAGCTGGCTTGCTTGATTGATTCCCTAGAGCTTTAAATGTATTTTTGCCTGCAATTCCATCTGCTTTTAATCCTTTAGCTTTTTGAAACTTTATAACTGCGTTCTTTGTGATAGGACCATAATATGTAGTTGTTGATTTATAAGTAAAGTATCCCTTGTTTTTCAATGATTGTTGCAATTGTTTTACATCAGAATGCGACATCCCGCTTTTTAACGTCTGATCTCCCAGTGCAGCACTGCCAACTATTGGACTGCTTAATAACGCGCCTGTTAAGACAAACGATGCAATTAATTTTTTCATTCTTTACCCCCGTATTACTAAATTACTATTTTCTTAATACTATCATTGTTATGTAACAACAATATTCGTTTTATATTACAGTTATTTTACAAAATAGTACAAAATATGTTCAGATTATACATTATTCGCTATTCTTGGAACCTAAATCAATCGTAAAAAGGACTCTCCAGATATCCGGAGAGTTCTTTTTAAATCTTGTCTTTCGTACATGCTGTTTTCAATTAAATTGTTGTTATTAATTATTAATATTGTCCGTTGCTTTCCACTCTAGGCATTTACTTTCCACGTGGAGGGTGTGAGCATCCTCGGCATGCCTGCGGGGTCTCCCTTTTCCCTCTATTTCCCACAGGAGTTAAAAGCCTTCCGTAAACATGTAGTCTAGAAGCAACAAAGTTTTTGAAAAGAGCTTTCGTAATACAGCCTTTAAATAAAACGTGCTGTAATCATGCCTTCAATCTTGCTGATGTTTTCCTCCAAAAGAGGAACGATATTGTTCGTTACATTCGTATCAATGTCTATCATTGTATAAGCATATTCTCCGCGGCTTCTGTTTACCATATCTGCGATGTTTAACTCATAGCTTGAGATGGCAGAAGTAAGCTTTCCAACCATGCCGGGAACATTTTGATGGAAAGCTGCCACACGCTGCTTACCTGTATATGGAAGGTAAGCATTTGGAAAATTGACAGAGTTTTTAATGTTTCCTGTCTGCAGGAATTCTCTTATCTGACGCCCAGCCATAATCGCACAATTTTCCTCTGATTCTTTTGTTGAGGCACCTATATGCGGTGTAGACACAGTATTTTTCATTTTCAATACATTTTCATTTGGAAAGTCTGTCATATATTGACCTACTATGCCGCTTTCAAGTGCAGCTTCCATATCCGATTCATTCACAAGTTCCCCCCTTGAGAAATTCAGGATATGAACACCTGGCTTCATCATGCTGAATGTTGCTTGGTTAAACATTCCTCTTGTATCATCCGTTAGCGGTGTATGTACTGTAATATAATCAGCACTTGCAAACAGCTCCTCAATCGTTAGAGCACGCTGAACATTACGCGATAAATTCCATGCGGTATCAACCGAGATAAATGGGTCAAATCCAATCACATCCATGTCTAAAGCAATCGCATCATTCGCTACAAGTGCACCAATTGCACCTAATCCAATGACACCAAGAGTCTTACCCTTGATTTCTTTACCTGCAAATTGCTTTTTTCCTGCTTCCACAAGCTGTGGAACTTGTTCCCCTTTGCCTTCTAAGGTTTTTGTCCATGAAACACCGGCAAACAGGTTTCGGGAAGAAGCCATTAATGAGGCTAAAACCATTTCTTTTACCGCATTAGCATTAGCACCAGGAGTATTAAAAACCACTATTCCACGCTCTGTACATTTATCGACAGGAATATTATTGACACCTGCCCCGGCACGGGCGATTGCTTTTAAATGATTCCCGAATTCCATTGAATGCATATTATAGCTGCGAACCATTATGGCATCAGGATTTTCACAGTCATTATCAACCTTAAAAGTATCCTTATGAAATACATTTAACCCCCCTTCTGCTATGTGATTTAATGTTTTAATTTTTTTCACTTTGTCTAATGTTATTGTGCTCATGTTTATCTCCTTTTTTTCTTATATTTTTTTAAAAAAATACGAAAAGAGGCAAGGGATAAATCCCTTACCTCTGCCCAGGCGAACGGCTGCGACACCATGTGCTCCCCCGCGGTTGTCCGCGTTTCGCCAGTTACACATAGTCTTTTGATTTCTTCCATTCTATCAATTTCTTAAGCGGCCTTCAAGCCAAATATGAAATTATTTATAATTTTCTAAAAAACCAGATTTGCTTATGTTATGGTTCTCCATTCCTTTACCATTTAACATCTTGATGCTGCAAGGTTTAAAGCTCAGGTCTACCTATTAATATGCCCCTTCAGAATACGTCAGCTCATAGCTGTGTGTATAAATCTCAAAAATGTTTCCGAATGGATCTTCCACATAGACCATTTTAAATGGCTTTTCATCTGGATAATACTCTCTGATCGGCATCCGCTGTTTGCCGCCATGTTCTTTGATTTTTTCAACCATGCCTTCAATATCAGGATCCTGGATACAGAAATGAAAGATTCCTGTTTTCCAGTACTCAAAGTTATTCTCGGGTTTCTCGTTATGAGAAAACTCAAACAGTTCAATGCCGATTTTGTCACCAGTCGAAAGATGGGCAATCCGGAATGTGTCCCACTCGTCTCCAAACACATCGCGGCACATTTGGCCAATGGCAGAATCATCGTTTTCTACTTTTGACGGCTCCATTAAGACATACCAGCCAAACACATCTGTATAAAATTTAACTGCCTTGTCCAGGTCCGGAACGGAAAGGCCTATATGAGAAAATGATCTAGGATACGTTAACATTGATAAAACTCCTCCTCGGCTGTAGTATTTAATCACCAGCACATATATTGTAACGAATGATTTTCTATGATGTAAGTATGCACTTTTGTGTCAGATACTATCATAGAGGTAAGAAAGGAATGAAGGTTTCGGTGACAACACCTGTAAATAAAGAAGGTAAACTTAAGTGCTCGATCGAATATACATTAAGCAAAATCGGCGGCAAATGGAAAACCGTTATTCTGTGGCATTTAGGAAAAGATGGCACGCTGCGTTACAATGAGCTCCGCCGATTACTGACCGGTGTCTCTCACAAAGTGATGAGCAGGCAATTAAAAGAACTTGAAGATGATGGATTTATCGAGCGGAAGCAATATAACACGATGCCTCCAAAAGTGGAATATTCGATGAGCAAAAAAGGAAAAACACTCATGCCGGTTCTTGAGCAAATGCATTTGTGGGGAGCAGCAAATTGGGACGAATCTGAAAAATCCGGGGAGGAATGATGATGGCCTGGCTGATCGGTTTATTGGTTGGAGCATTAGGTTTAGCATTTGCAGTTGATGTTAGAAGGAAGAATACGTTCAACAGAAAAACTGTGAGTCACCGTCCAGGAGAAGACAAGAATGTGACCATGGGAGATAACCATTATTCGAGCGGCGGGGAATAAAATTGGAAACCTCATGAATTAATTTCAAAACCACTCCAATTAATTTGGAAACCCCGTGAATTATTTCATAATGCCAATAAACAAATGGAGACCATTTGTTTCCCGGCATTGAAATCATCGGTTCATCTCCTGTCTTTCCAAATTCCGTCGGACTCTGTCCAAGTAATCAGCTGCTTCACGATCAGTAGATATGACTAATAGTTTGTTTTTGTAGTTTCCGTATGATTGAAGGAAATTAGGTTTTCCCACTTCTTCAAAGTACCGGTTCCATTTAAACATGTTTAAAAATATTTTTACCGTTGGTTCATAGTTTGAATTTTCCACTCGAATTTTTTGCAGGAAAAACCGTTTGATAATCCGGTATGTTCTCACAGAATAACGAGGATCTAGTAAGATGATCCAATCTGCTTGATGAAAACTGGCAGAGACCCATTTTTCGCTGTGAACCCCTTCAAGTATCCAATTGCCAGAGGAGATTATAGAATGTAAATAATGATCTCTTTCTGCATCTGTTCTTTTGATATCTCCTGCATGATCCCTCATCCAGACAACGTTATCTAATTGATAATAAGGAATATTTAATATAGTGGATAACTCTCTGGCAAGCGTAGTTTTACCGCTGCCGACGGAGCCTATTAACCGTATTTTAATTGGTTTAGAGTTCAACTTTTTTGTCACCTCGCGTCTAATCTATTTCGCTTTTTGTAAGGAGGTTTCCTTCTATTCATCAGATAACGGTCTACAGCAAGATCTGTTTTTATCAATTAATCGGAGGAATCTTAAAGAAAATCAAGAATTGCCCAATCAGTAGTTTTCTCGAATATGACATATATCCGAGCACCTTTTAATACCTTTTATTATCGTAAATTATAATTGAACCGAAATCAGGGGGAGGAAAAGATGGCAATAAGACCTCCGTTGCTGCAAAGAGGGGATACGATTGGGCTAGTGACGCCTGGCAGCCCCCTTAATACACAACTTATTAATGAAAGAGTTCAATATTTGGAAGATTTAGGATATAATGTTGTTTTCGGCAAACACGTATATTCTTATGAGGGCATCACGGCTGCACCTGCCGAGCAAAGAGCAGCAGATGTCATGGATATGTTCAAAGATCCGAGTGTCAACATGATCCTATCCACACGAGGTGGAACAGGTGTTCAGACCATTCTTCCTTTTCTGGATTTTGATGTCATAAAACAAAACCCAAAAATTATCTCCGGATATAGTGACATAACCGTATTATTAAATAGTTTGTATCTATCAAGTGATTTAATTACGTTCCATAGCCTAATGCTGATTGATTTTAGAATAGAGACACCCGTATATAATTTCAATCAATTCTTTGAGGCAGTTTCCACACTGAATTCTCCAAGAATGATAGAGAACCCGCCAGATCTTCTCCTGAAGAGTTTAGTTCCGGGAAATGTAACGGGTCCAATCGTTGGTGGAAATATGACTTCTTTAGTCAATACCCTTGGTACTCCCTTTGAAATTAATACTCAAGGTAAAATCCTTTTTTTAGAAGACACCCATGCACCTACTACAATGATTTTCCGCTACCTTACTCAATTAATGATGTCAGGTAAATTTCAGGATTGTCTTGGCATTGTTATGGGAGAATGTACAAATTGCCCTGTATCTTATGATACTGATTATGAAGATTTAATTAATTCCCTGTTAGTCCCAATTGGAAAACCGCTGATCACCAACCTGGCTACAGGACATGGGTTTTATAAAGCTGCTATTCCAATAGGTGCAAATGTAAATCTTAACTCCACAGATAATACACTGACTGTGATTGAACCAAGTGTTTCTTAGTAATAGATGCATTACTCTTAAAAACTGGGGGGTGCCAGATAAATGAGAACAACCTACAGAAGATGGTCAGAATATCCTTATCAGGGAGAGCAAACCCCACCTAAAGGTTATCCGGCACCAGCATCATATCCCATGTTTTTTATTATTAGACAAAACAGCAGCGAATTCCTGGATCCCTTTCAGCAGCGTATTACCTGGCAGATTAAAAATCCTATCGGGGTTGATTGGGGAAAAGAACTTTTATTTGTTGAACAAACATTATCTTCCCTGACATCAGAGCAAATACGCATCGCAAATTACTGGGGAACGGTCGAAGCAACTCAGAATATGACTCCTATGATTTTCAATTCAGCCAAAAAATACGGACTCGGATCACCGCAAATTGCCAGAGCACTCGCTTTTTTTCATGCTGCTGTTAATGATGCCTTTGTAATGTCGTGGTATTTTAAATATGCATGGGATGTGGCACGTCCAAATCAATATGGCAGACACCTGCCTGCTGTACTCACTACCCCGCGTTTTCCAGCCTATCCATCTGCTCACGCCGCTGTTGCAGGCTGTGCAGAATCGGTCTTACACTATTTCTTTCCGGGAGAAGCATCAGGAATAACTCGCATAATGGAAGAATGCGCATTATCACGTTTGTATGCCGGTGTACATTTTAAAGCTGATAATGATGAAGGACTTAGATTAGGCAGGCAAATCGGGGATATCGCTGTTAAGGTCATGAAAGCACAGAATCTCGGTGATGTCAGGTAGAAACCTGCTTGAAAGACTCTATATTTTTTATATCTTGAAATTTAAGGCATTGAACTTGTAATGAGTTCAATCAAAATAGTTAAACCAAGTAAAAAAGTTATAAAACAAGCAGAAACTAAAATGAGTCTGTTTCTTTTCTTTCGGTAAACAAATCCCCCTATAAGTAACGCAAGAATCCAAACAGCTATTCCGCCTTCAGAAAATAAGAAACTGGAATTCGCCATCCATAAAACAGTAATGATTAGATAAATAAAGACAATACAAACGGAAATAAGATTCACACAAACCTCCATCATTTCGAATTTTATTACTCGTTATACAGCCATGGAATCGGCGGAGGTGTCCCTGCTTCGGGTAAAAGATAGACAAAAATGAAATAGAAACAGATAAGCACGCCAAACGCAGCAACAAATACAGATACTGCTGGCATATTTCTTTTTGACAATCCATATATGCCGCAAATCAAACTAACAGCGCCAAGAAAAAGTTCAAACAGGGCCACGGGATATACCGAGCACACTTCCATCACTGCAATTCTCAGTGGATTGAAGATTGTGATTAAAAGGATGAATACACTTTGTAAGGCCAATCCCCAAATTGTCATTTTCCCCTTTAAATCAATTTTTCTATTAATAGCGTTCACCTTCCCTAAGACAACCGATCAGCCTATAAAACAATGCAATCTTTTCCTTTATCATAATTAATATTTTATTGTTTTTCAATAAATATTTATTGATAAATACAAAAAGAACGCTTTACTTGAATCATAAGCGTTCAACCTCAAGCAGTGATTATGAACAAAACTCCAGTTTAACTGGAGTTTTTGTTCTGCTTATCTAGTGATTACATTGAAAACTCTTCACCCGCACCCGCTTCAATCGCTTTTTTATACACTTGAACTGCTACCATTGTATCCAGGTAGCCAATGCCGACGGATTTATAAAATGTAATCTCTTCCTCGTTCGTCCGTGCAGCTTTATCTGAACAAATGATTTCTCCTATTTCTCCATAAATCGATGAAGGATTCCAGGATCCATCTCCCATTGGTACAAGAAAATCACCTGTTTCATGAAGGGCTCCTTCAATGGTGTCGACAACGATTTTGCTGCTTTTATTGAGTGTTTGAACATCTACTTCCTGCATGTGCGGCTGATACGAGCCAATCGCATTAATGTGAGTACCCGGTTTTATGTGACTGCCATCAAACAGCGGGGTTTCAGATTTACTGCTGCAGATGATGATGTCCGCTTTTTCTGCAGCTTTGTTTGCATCACTTTGGAACTTGATGTTTCCATTCCAATCAGGATACAGCGCACGAAGTTGTTCAGCTAATTGTTCTGCTTTTTTAATTGTGCGATTATACAGGATGATTTCGTCCAAATTTCTAACAGCCATCATCGCCTGTATTTGTCCCAGTGATTGCGCACCGCACCCCAGAACTGCACAGATTTTGGAGTTTTCACGTGCTAAATACTTTGTGGCCACACCGCTTGATGCTCCTGTCCTGAGTACAGTCAAATAGCTCGCATCCATCATCGCTGCATGTTCTCCATTTTTCGCATCTGTTAATAAGATGATGCTTTGCAGCACTTTTTTTCCTTCTTCGGCATTATTCGGGAAAATACTGACGATCTTAACGGCGGTGTAATCTTCTGCCTCAATATAAGATGGCATATATAGCGTTTCTGCCGACATTTTTTTATGCGGGAGAGACATTCTGATTGGAGCAATTGTTTTACCTTCCCTGCCATAACGAAATGCTTTTTCTACATCATCTATGCAATCTCCCATGGAGTAAAGCTCTTTGATCTTCTGTTCATTTAATAACAGCAATTTTTCCACTCCCTGGTCTGGTAGTTTTCTTACATGGCTTTGCTTTGCGGCCTGCCGTCTTTATCAATCGGTCTAGTTTCCTTAGTAAACGAAACCGCAATCAATGAGATGATGGCCGCACCAATGATATAAAGGGCAACCGGGACAAATGAATTATTATAAGCACTCAGCAATGCAGTGGCAATAAGAGGAGCAGTCCCGCCGGCAATAGCAGCACCTAGCTGATAACCAACTGTTACACCTGTATATCTGACGCTGGTTGAAAAAATTTCTGAAAACATTGTTCCTAATACCGCCGTGATTGGTGCCCAAATAATTCCAAGGCCAATCACAGTTGCGACAGTTAACCAAAGGACAGAATCTAAAGAGAGTAAGTAGAAGTACGGGAATGCGAAAAGGATCATGGCAATTGTTCCGCCTATATAGAGCGGCTTGCGGCCAACCTTATCTGATAATTTCCCCATAAAAGGAATCATGATTGTTGTCACTAAAGTTGCGATTGTTACTGCATTCAATGTAGAGCTTCTTTCAAAACCGAGCGTGCCTGTAGCATATGAAATAATAAATGTTCCAAATATGTAAAATGGAGCTGTTTCAACCACTTTGGCCCCTACTGCTACAAGAACTTCTTTCCAATGATATTTAAATGTGTCAATAAGAGGCACATTAGAAATCTCCCCTGATTCCTTTGCTTCCTTGAATGCCGGAGTTTCATCGATTCCGTTGCGGATCCATAATCCGATGAAGACGAGCAGAGCACTTAGAATAAACGGCACTCTCCAGCCCCAGGCTTCAAATTGTGCATTAGGCAACAGGGTCATGAGTGAAATTGATAAGGTTCCAAGCAGCAGTCCGATTGTTACACCCATTTGCGGGATACTGCCGAAAAATCCGCGTTTTTTAGGCGGAGCATATTCTGTTGCCAGTAATAATGCACCTCCCCACTCTCCGCCTATTCCAAGACCCTGGACTAATCGCAAAGCAATTAAGAGAATCGGAGCCCATATACCGATCATTTCATATGTAGGCAGCAGTCCAATCAGTACAGTAGCGCCTCCCATCAGCGATAGCGTCATGACAAGCGTTTTTTTCCGTCCAATTTTATCGCCGATATGGCTGAAAATGATTCCGCCTAACGGGCGAATGAAGAATGGCAGAGCGAAAGAGGTATAGGCAAGCATTAATCCAACCACAGGATCCTCTGAAGGGAAATACAGTTTACTGAAAATAAGTGCGGCAATTGTTCCATATAAAAAATAATCATACCATTCAATCGAACTTCCTATTAAACTGGCAATCAATGCTTTTGCTGCTATCTTGTTATCCCCTTTATTTTGAGCCATTTTGACACCTCTCCAATTTAAATTAGGTCCCCTTTAAAACAAATCTTTTACTCTTGATTCGACAATATCAATCATTTGGTTTAATGCTGCTCTGGCAAGTTCCGGCTGCTTATTTTTCACATAATAAAAGATATCTTCATGAAATTGATAAGTATCTGCAAAAATGGAATCTGAGTTCTGATTTTTTTTCCAAAACTCATTAAACGATTCATAAACCGTGTCTATCATCTTGTATAAGACAGGATTATGCGATGCTTCATAAAGAGTCTGGTGAAAATCAAAATCTGCCTGAACAGATTCTTCGTTTAAGGTTTTGACATTTTTAAAGATTCTCAGATTTGTCTCCATCCTGATCAGCTGTTCCTCTGTTGCTCTCCTTGCGGCAAGTTCAATTGCCTGTCCTTCAAGCCCCCTCCTTACTTCACATAACTGAAGCAGAAAAGTCAGCTCACTTTCAATAAAAATACGCGTTTGCAGCTGATGGGCATTCGCATCCTTAACAAGGATCCCTTTCCCATTCACAATTTCAACGAATTGATGAGCCTCAAGCTGCCTAAGTGCTTCTCTTATACTTGTCCGGCTAACGCCAAATGTCTCTGCAAGTTCGGCCATTGAGGGCAGTTTATCTCCCTTTTGTAATTTGCTGCTTTGAATCAATCGTTTAATCTCTTCTGCTGCTAATTCATGAACCAATTGTTTCTTAACTAGAGGCATCTTCCTCCTCCCTCTCACATGCTGTATACCTATCATATAGGTATTATACATTTTATTTCAAATTCTCAAAATAGTAAATGTATTTTTAAACTGTTTTTTGAACATAAAATTCATTTTGCATACTGATATGGGAACATAAAACTAAAAAAAGCCGCCTTTCCGGCAGCAGTTAATAATGTATTTAGCGCTTAAACATGATAACTCACCAGCTGCTGTTTTTTAATTTCGAGGTAAAAACCTCATCCTGCCATTTCTGATACCCATAAAGAACAATTGAAAATAAGACAAATAAGAAAAAACGTTCCCAGGGAGTTATATTAACCAGCTTATAGATTCCAAATACTTCTTGAAATATATAATGGATCGGAAAAACAGAAAACATAAAATCTATGACAATGTTAACAGTAAGATACACCAAAAATTTTCCGTATGTAAAATAAAAAACCCATAAAGTGATTACTGGAAAAGCTCCAAATACACCAGAAACAAATAAAGGTTCAAGCCAATGTATTAGTGGATCATTAAGTATCCAATGGTTTTGATTATTTGCTATTACGTTATAGATGATCATTAAATATGAGGCAAAAATGGCTGCGGGCATAAATCTTTTTATCTTTTCCTTCTTTATTAAAAATAAAGTCAGCCACGGAGCAATTAGTACAGTCCATAATATAAAATTGTTTATCAAAGTTTCACCCCCTGATACTCCAGCCTATTCTTGGTATTATTTTCTCGATTCCTTCAATTATTATTCTTCGCTATAACGATATTTCCATTTTTGAAGAATAAGAAAAACGTCCCCTCCTATTGAAGGAACGCAAACATACTTGTCACAATATCGTCTTCTCTATTTAAGATCTTCATACACATCGCTTTTTGGTCATCAACGTTTTAAGCTTGCGGTCTGCCCTCTTTTAACCCGGCAATCAAGAAACCTGCATTCTGCTGAACCTATGTACTCCATATCTAGTTCCCGCCATTCCTTTTTAGGAGTTCCAGTAAATTCTCAGGTACTAAACGCAGGTTACCATCTTCAAACTCACTTAAAGACTTCCAATAAAGCTTAAAAACTGTCCCATTGTCTTCTATGCCTTCAAACGATTCCAGTTCATAGAAAGACGGATCCGTAAATTCTGCATGACAGACCTGCACGATTTCATGTCCCTGTTCTCCGTTATATATAAAAATATTCTCAATGGTTCCAAGATAAGAAACATTAGAAATAGCTGCATGAATTTCTTCTTCAACTTCCCTTGAAAGAGCAGCAGCACTGCTTTCTCCAAATTCTATTCCCCCGCCGATTGGACGATAGTAATTCTCCCCTTTGCTTTCATCAAACCCTTCTGCCACTAAAATCCGGTTATCCTTTTGAAAAGGGCAAATAACTAATGGGCGGATGATTCCCTTTCTCATGCTGTCTCCTCCACATCCAAATTAAATTTTATACGTACTGATCACGACTCTTACTACCAGGGGCAATTCCCTAAGAACTGCCTTGCTTTTCGCTAATAGTGTACTGTCAATGATACACCAAAACACCGATTATTTGTGAATATTATCCAAATCTATTTTCTCTTATCCATTAAATTTCAGCTAATGATGCCATTCACTTTTTTTCCATCAAGAGAGCCTGTAGAATAGAGATGAAAGGACGTGAGAGCATGGCAGTCATTTTGCCTCATATTGAAGATGCCAACTTAACGAATTATATTCCTCCAGCAGGGGAATACGAATTATTTGACGATGACGGCCATTATGAAGAAAAAGTGAAAGAATGGGGCCTCAGAGTAAAAAAAGAGTACTGGTATAAGGACAGAACCCACCAGAGACTTGTCACTATAAAAGGCTACCAAACATTTGGAGACTCTAATTACACAATCATCATTGAGTTCCAGGATGGCAATCTTTCTTGTATTCATCCTGCATACCTAAAAGAAATGCAGTCCTCAAACTTCGGAAAAGAATTGAAGCCTGAGCCTGAAGCTGAAAAGTCTGCGCCAAAACCTGAAGCACCTGCTAAACTGGCGGAACCTGCACCAGAAATAAAAGCTCCTTCTAAACCTGCAAAAGAGAAAAAAGAAAAAACGGCCAAACTTGCACTGCCAGATGACAAAGTTCATTTTACAGGGAAAGTGAAGCAGTTTGCCCTGAGCTGGAATCATTTTAATGAAGAAAACGATGAAGTGGTTGTTCTCGAAGATGTGCGAATTGATGGCGATGAGCCGCTTGAAGTTGGCCTTGCCTGGTGTTCACACAGCAAAACCTTGAAAAAGTTTGAACTGGCTCCAGGAGATGACCTTGATTTTAACGGCAAAATCGTGAAGAAAAGCCTCCCCAAAGGAAAAGATGTCGAAGACGAGGCACTCCTATTAGAGATTTCTGTGCCTTATAAAATCAACAACCCTTCAAAAATTGTGAAAAAGTAGAAGCACACCATTTTCCGGTGTGCTTTTTACCCTGTTCATTGGTTTACTGCTTATTCTTCATTCAGCCGTTTTTCCTCTTTTATACACTGTGTGTTTGATAATTTTTTACTGAGCTCAGCTTAAATAATAATCACGATTTAGAAAATAATAACGTTTAGAATGAGCCGCGAGGGGTATTTATGCTACATCAGAGTTTCCGCAAATACATAGTGCGCACTTACTACTTTTAAGAGGTGAAACAGAGCAATGAAAAAGAAAAAGAAGATGAACAGAGGAATCATTACAGCTATAAGTGCAATTGCAATTGCGCAGGGTCTTAAAATCTTTACATATAAGAGGCTGTCTGGAAAATGGGATATCAAACAGGCAGTGACAACAGGAGGAATGCCAAGCTCGCATTCAGCAGGCGTTGCAGCCCTATCCTCGTATGTAGCAGCGAAAAATGGAACATCTTCCATTGAAACAGCGATTGCCGTAATCTTCGGCATCATCGTGATGTATGATGCACAGGGAATCAGACGCCACACCGGTGAAATTGCCAAACTGATCAACGATATTGACGGCGAAATGGCGGTTATTTCAGAGCACCTCCCAGGTCTCGGTCATATAAAACGGGCAGAAGAATTAAAAGAAGTTCTTGGACATCAGCCTTTAGAAGTAGTCGGCGGAGCCGTATTAGGGGTGTTACTTGGACTGGCAAGCGCTAAGCTTGAAGATGCTTAATCGAAAAGGAACACACCAATTGGAAATATAAATTGGTGTGTTTTTTGAATTAGATAGAAAGCACTAAGTTTATTCACCTGCATATGCGATGTTGTAATCCCTCATCTTCTGAGTAAACAAATGCCAGTTAGCTGTGAAGTGATCATTTTTTACAAACATCATCTGCCTTCCATCTTTAAATCTGATTACAATAGTGGATGGCTTCCCTTCTGAATTCATCTCTTCAGCTTTCTTCCTCACTTTTTATCACACCGCAAGCCTGCCTGTCTCCTGCATCACCCGTTTTCATCGTTTCTTCATCAGGTCCCGCTTTCCCTTCTGATTGATAACGGTCGGGAATATTTGCAGCATTATCCGGATCTGCATGAACAATAATCGCTTTTTCCTGTTCTAATAACTGCTCCATGGTTACCCGGTCAAATGCGGCTGAAAATTCAGCTTTTCCATCCTCATTTACAAATAAGGAAGGCATATCCCCTGCATGTTCTGAGTGGCTGCTTTTTCCAGGGTTATAGTGACCTTTCGCTGTTGTAAATGGACCTCCTTCTGCATCAGGTTCACATACACCCTTTTCATGAATGTGAAAACCGTGATAACCAGGTTCAAGCCCTTTCATTTTCGCTTCTATCATCATGTGATTGTCATGCTCTGTAAACGTTACCGTTCCTACATTTTTATTTTCCGTATCCACCATTTCAGCCATTGCGCCAGATTTCAATTCTTCATTAGCTGTTTCAGCAGCGTCTTGCATATTTGTTTTTTCTGTATCTTCGGCAGTCCCGCCTGAACATCCGATTGTCATTCCTATCACAAAAAGCGGCAGCATCCATTTCCACAATGTGTTTGACATCTGCTCATCCCTCCTTACTTTCTTTGTTCCACTTATTAGGAATGATAAACTTGGTTAAGGAGAAGATGAGAGAATAGTCTGAAAATCATCTGATTTTATCGTTCTTCTTCCGTCTATTGATATAGATCTCTTTACCCGAGCTCCCGCTTAGCAATTTTTTCTAAAATCATGCTCTTAAACTGGTCTATTGCCATAGCTTCTGAACTCTTCCCGCTATGCACTCTTACATTCACTTCATTTTTTTCGATCTCCTGATCACCTATCACAAGAGTATAGGGAACCCTGCTTTTTTGTGCCATTCGGATTTTATTATTCAGTTTCTCGCTGCTTCTGTCTATGTTTACACGAATTCCGCAGTTCTCAAGCTGCTTTTTTAACTTTTCAGCATAATGAAGATGAACTCCTGCCACAGGGACAATCACTGCTTGTATGGGTGCAAGCCATAAGGGAAAGCTTCCGGCAAAATGCTCGATCAAAATTCCGAGAAACCTGTCAAGCGACCCAGAAATGGCCCTGTGAATAACAACAGGTCTTTGCTTGTCATTCTTTTCATCCATGTAGCTTAAATTGAATTTTTCTGGCATTTGAAAATCTAGCTGAACTGTTGCACACTGATGGCTTCTTTTCATGGCATCCTTTATGTGAAAATCTATTTTCGGTCCGTAAAACGCTCCGTCGCCTTCATTTACTTGATAAGGAACATGAAGATCTACAAGCACTTGTTTCAGTGATTGTTCCGCCTTTTCCCAAAGACGGTCTGACCCCATTGAGTTCTGTGGCCTTGTAGATAGTTCAACAGAATAATCAAACCCGAAAGTACGATAAACTTTGTCGATCTGAAAAAGAACGTTTTTCATCTCATCTTCAATCTGATCTGGTCTGACAAACAAGTGCGCATCGTCCTGGCAGAAAGTGCGGACTCTTAAAAGCCCATTTAGAGCACCGCTGTATTCATGCCGGTGAACCTGGCCAAATTCTGCGAGTCTGATTGGAAGGTCCCTGTACGAATACAGCTGGTTTTTATATATCATCATGTGTCCCGGGCAATTCATTGGCTTTTATGCAAACTTCGCTTCATCCACATCAGAAAAATACATATTTTCATGATAGTGATCCCAGTGCCCTGACTGCCTCCACAAGTTTTCATTCATCATCAATGGAGTTTGCACCTCACGATAGCCGGCTTCCACTTGAATCTCGCGGAGAAAATTCTGCAGCTCATTTCTCATCAGCTGTCCGTTTGGCAAAAAAAACGGCATGCCAGGCGCTTCCTCTGAAAACATGAACAGCTTCATTTCTTTTCCAATCTTGCGGTGATCCCGCTTTTTCAGCTCTTCCATCTCTTTAACATGCAGAGCTAATTCTTTTTTACTTGCAAAGGCAATCCCTGAAATCCTCTGCAGGACCTGATTATTCTTATCACCCTTCCAGTAGGAGCCTGAAACAGCAGATAACTTAAAGGCTTTAATGAATTCTGCAGAAGGCAGCTGCGGTCCGCTGTATAAATCAATAAATTCTCCTTGCTTATATATGGAAATCTGGTTATTTTCCCTTTGTTCATGAAGAAGCTCAAGTTTCAGTTCTTCTCCTTTTTCAGATAAAAGTGCAGCTGCATTTTCATATGACAGATTCAGACGTTCGATCTCCAGCTTTTCGGCCAGTATGTTCTCCATTTCCTGCTCAATCCTTGGGAGTTCCTCAGCCCGAATGCTTTCTGGCAGTTGAAATTCATAGGAGAACCCGCTTTTCTGATAAGAGCCATTTCCCAAAATCGCCCCTTTATACAATCTCTTAACCGCATGTGCAAGAACTTGTGCGCAAGTGTGATTCATGAAATCCTGCCGTTCATCCGATTCCATTGTAATAAGCTGCACTTCTTCGATCACATCCACGATATCATTCAAACTTACGACCTTGCCGTTTACCTTTCCTCCTATCACATTTTTACTTTCTAGATTGCTGCTGGCCAAAAATTTGTTTTTCATCTTAAAACACTCCTCATTATAAGAAAATATAAAAAACGCGCTCATCCCTAAAATAGGGACGAGCGCGTTTACCCGTGGTTCCACCCAGCTTTCCATCCTTTTTAAAAAAAAGAAATGGCTCCAGCGCTTTAACGCAGCGTCTGCGGCACGGCATTTCCTCCGTGCAGTTCCAAGGCGGTAAGTTCATTTTCCTGCATCAGGAAGTTCTCAGCAATCCTTCCCTCTCTGTAAACCGGCTAAATGACCCGTGTCCTTATCTGTACTTTTTTATGGAATTAAAAAAACGCGCTCATCCCTAAAATAGGGACGAGCGCGTTTACCCGTGGTTCCACCCAGCTTTCCATCCTTTTAAAAAAGAAATGGCTCCAGCGCTTTAACGCAGCGTCTGCGGCACGGCATTTCCTCCGTGCAGTATCAAGGCGGTAAGTTCATTTTCTGCGTTAGGAAGATCCCAGCAGTCCTTCCCTCTCTGAAAACCGTTTAAAATGACTCATGTCCTTTTCATCACTTTTCAAATAATTATTTCTGAGTTTACAATACATTCCAGCTAATTTCAACTGTTCCTTTTAATTTATTCATAAAAATCTATTTTGTTCCATTTACTAGCATTAAATGGAGGCAATTGGAAAAAAGATAGAATTCATATATTCTGGAAAGTATTTTATCAATTCCGGCTAGTAAAAGAGGCATTCTGGCAAGTAGTTTACCCGGATTGGCAAGTAAATCAAATTTCATTTTATGATCATTCCTAGCGATTCGTATTTTTTTGCACAAAAAAACACCAATCTCAAGATTGATGCTCTAAGAAGCAAAATAAGTTTCGTTATTTTTATAGATTAAGTATCTCTGCAAGCCCCTTGTCTGTTCATAGGCACTTTCTGTATGCAGTTTAGCAGCAGCTCTGTTTCCTTGCTTTTCTGAAACTTCAGCAAGCACGCTTTCTTTCATCCAGCCTTTTGGGAGCTGTTCGGCAAGTCTTTTCGCCACGTCATATTGTCTGGACTCTGCTGCGATTAAAGCTTCATAATAAGTACGGTAAACTGGAGGTTTGATCGAAACGACATGTTTTCTAGCTTCTGAAACATCTTTTCGATAAAGCGCAAAAGTTGTATTCATTAAGGCCTGCCGGTGAGAGTTTTTGTATTTGGCATTAAATTTCGCCAATGCTTCTTCCGCTTCACCTTCCAGGTTATTGGCAATGGCATAATAAAACTGATACAGCGGGTTTTTCTGATGCTTCAGGATGAATTTTTCAGATTTATGAACATCCTTTGAAAAAAGAATCGGACTGATTTGGATATACATATACCAGCTCATTGAAAGGATCAGCAGCAATGCAATCAAATAAAACGGAGCTTGTATAAATCCGAGCAGAAAGCATAACAGAAAAACAAATGAGTAAAAAAGAACGTGCTGTTTCAAAAAATGGTGCCTCCTCTTTATGTACGCTATCCTTATGATACTTACAAAAGAGACATGAATCAACGTGAAAATTCAGAGCCTATTCCAAAAACCTTGCCAGTTCCCGGTTGAATTTTTCAAGTTCATCATAAAACAGGCCGTGTCCGCTGTATTTAAAGGGAATGATTTCTGAGTCTTTTATTCCCTCATTCATAAGCTTCGCAAAAATAAACGGACATACCTGGTCTTTCATTCCGTGGAAAATAGCAGTTGGCACAGAAATTTTTCCTAAATCCGTCCGGAGATCTTCATCCCGAAGAGATAAAGCAGTCAGGGCTGTACCATGGCCCGACCCTTCCAGGCCAAGATCCTGGAACCAATTTTTAAAGCTTTCAGTAATATATTTTGAGAAGAAAATCTGCCCAAAGCCAGATAGCATTTCCGGACGGTCCTTATAGGTTTGATCTATTAATTTATTCACCTCTGATTTGGACATGCCGTACGGATAATCAGGGCGCTTAGTGAACGAAGGCGCCGCAGCTGCAAAAAGCGCAAGTTTCGCTGCTTGGTGTCCTGCATGACGGGCCATGTAACGGATTGCAATTGCTCCACCCATAGAAAATCCCGCAAGTGTGAATTCTTTTAGCTGAAGAGAATCGATCACGATCCGAACATCATCCGCGAGTCTATCATAGGAATAGCCTGTCCACGGCCTGTCTGATTTGCCGAAGCCTCGAATGTCCATGGCGATGCACCTGAATCCAAGGCGGGGCAGCTGGTTGAACTGATACTCAAACATTTTATGATTAACTGGCCAGCCATGAATGAAAAAGATGACACGGCCATCTTTTGGGCCAATGTCCTCCACAAATAAATTTACATCGTCTTCTGCTTTTAAATAATACCCCACGTTTCACTCCCCCTAAAAACTTCCCTGCTTGAAAGCCTGCTTTCTAAGAGTAAAAGCCCTTTTGCTTCTTTTTATTCAGGGCTATATGGCTTGGATAATTTTGCTCTGTCATTGAAATCCAATCTGACACTTCCTTAAGCATGGCCTGCACTTCATCACGGGATAAACCTTCATCCGCTGCCCTGTACCAAATATCTTCCATAATCGAGCTTAAATTCCGGGGATAAGAAACATGATCATGGCGGAGAACATAGCTTAAGATTGGTTCAGCATCCCGCCCTCCCTGCTCGTTTTGAGACATGTGCTTAATAAGCCATCCTTCTTCGTTGCGAAGCAAAGTATACCTGTCAAGATGCCCCCATTTCCGTGTAAAAACATCCAGATAAAAGGTTTCGCCAAGTGTTTGATCCACAGGCTCATCATTTGCATGTGTATCATCCAAATAGTTCAAGAGCTCTTCTACTGGCCGAATATGGTGATAGAATTCCGGATGTTCAGGCTTCAATCCACGAAGCCTGACTGTTTCGCGCTGCAGCTTCGGTTTTGGATCGAGAGTCATATGCAATTTATGGGCTGCTGTCCCCATTTCCGCATATACTTTTTCAATGTTCTCGTATGATTGTTTTTGCCGTTCTTCTCTTGCTAAATTAAGAAAATGCACAATGACATCCAGTTTCTCTTCAATTTGCTTTCTTATTTTTTTCTGCTCTGCACTCAGTTCAACTTTCATCACACTACCTCCAATCAAATCGAAATCCTTACCAGACATCCCTGCTGAATTTCAAATCTATTTTTTCACTTTGATGCAAATAAGGTTCATACTTGGAATCTCCGATTTTTACTGATAGGAAAACGATTTTATTTTCCAGGCTGTACAATTTTATATCTGCCGGCTGAAGCGTATAGGTAAAAGAAGCGCCATTTTCATCTGACAGCCCTATTTTCACCACATCCAGCTGTATATCATGCTCTGCAGGATTCTTTAAGCGCAGTCTGATTTGGAGGCAAAAACTTTCTTTAGGATCAATCCGGATTCCTTCTAAATGGCAGGTAATCAGCTTTCTGTCTCTTTTTTCGTCATCTGCAAGCTGATTGACATTTCGAACAGCCTGCTCGCATATTTTCACCAAAAATGTCCCTGGAGGTTTCTCAAGCTTAAAAACCTCTCGCGCATTCTCTAAAAACTCATACAGACGGTCAAGGTCATTCAGCTTAAACGAAATCTGATTCGGATTGATGGCTCCCTTCATTTCCTTATAATCAAAAGAGGGTGTTAAGATAGATGTGTATTTTTTATTCAAAATCCAGCAGGCGCCCATTTCGTTCAGGCATGCTGGGCTTTTATAATAATGTTCAGACAGCACATAAATGACCCATGAATTGCCGCTTAGTTTTTTGTGAAGATATTCGTATATGTCCTCATCATTTGGTATGTGATAGCCAGGGTATGAACTGCAGACGATATTGGGCACTTTCATCATCGTCAGCAAATTAACCAATTCCCGCACATATGCTTCATCACGGTGGGCATGACTGATAAATATAGTATCGATCAAGAGCAGGGTCTCCTCCCCTCCTAAAAAATCCTTTGTGCAGTCTCCCGAAATTATATTCAAGCCAGCAGATAGATATGAGGGATAATAGGAGATTTTACATGAAAATAGCGTTCTTCTATGAGAAGAACGCTAAGGGACAGGTTTAATTGATCTGATCGATTTCTACAAAAACCGACTGATGGTTTGTTTTATAGACATCAGCCTGCAGCTTATTTTTCAAGGAAATCTTTTAAAAATCCTTCATATTGACCTTCTGCTGTCAGAAAGTCTGCACCAAGCCATGTCCCGATTCCGGCAGCTGCAGACCAGATGACTAAACTGACAAGCATCCACCCGGTAACAACCGTCCGTTTTGAGCCAAAGCTCATGCTTAAAAACGCAGCTAAATGAGAGCCTACCAAAAGCGGTCCTATAATCGTCAGTCCAGGAAGACCGGCACGGCGCCAGATTTTTTTTGCCCGTTTTGACCGCTTTGAATCTTCTGCTTCGAGTGACGCAGCTTCCTCATTCATCACAGTCATTCCTTGCTTTTTCATTTTTCTCTTTTGAAGGAAGTTTTTCACTTTGTCAACGAGCAGAATAAGCAAGATGACAGTAAACGCATTTCCAAGGAAGGCAACGACAGAAACTGCGAGAGGCGAAAGGCCTGCAAGGATACCGATCGGAATCACTCCATAAACTTCGAACAGCGGAATGGCTGCCATAATAAACACAGCTGTATAAGCAATTAATAATTCCATTGATTTCTCCTTTAATCTTTTTTTAAAAGTCATCCCTCTTAATACGATTCAACATGGAAAAAGTTTCAACTATAAAATAGAATGAAAATTTCGACTAAATATGAAACTATTCTCTTCTCCCTTCCGTCACATGCATGTAAACCAAAAGAAAGGGAGAGAAAATATGAAAAAATGGAAAATGGTTTCAGCAGCTGTCTTTACGGCATCCGCATTAATGATGACGGCACCTCAGGCAAGCAGCGCCCATGAACATATCCCTTATATCTTTACTCTGCCTGAGTCCGGTATTGTAAAAGAAGGCACACGTGGTGAAAACGTTAAAATCATTCAGCGCTCCTTAAATGAAGCAGCAGAAGCAGCGTTAACAGTCGATGGTATTTTTGGCCCGAAAACAACGAAAGCCGTCTATTATTATCAGACAGCTAAAAAAGAATTAAAAGCAGACGGAATTTACGGACCGAAAACACATGAGGTTCTATCAGTAGAAATCAACACATTCGGTCTTCCGAATACGATTCTTAAGCCCGGCAGCAGAGGCAGCGACGTTTTAAAACTTCAGCAAGGCTTAAATGACATTGGCTCAGGGCTTGTGGAGGATGGGGTTTATGGACCAAAAACAGAAGGAGCCATCCTTAAATTTCAGCAGCGCTTTCCAGATCTCGCGGATGATGGGATTTACGGTCCTAATACAAGAGATGCGCTTGAGAAGGTTTTGAATGACTAGTTAGAATAACTTGAAAAAGGACTTCACATGTTGAGGTCCTTTTAATTTGTATAAAGGTACCTATGGTTATAAACCTCACATACAAAAAAACAGCCCTGTCATAAGGGCTGCCCGGACAATTATATGGATTATGCTTTGCGAACGTTAGTTGCTTGAAGTCCACGTTGACCTTGCTCAGTTTCAAATGTAACTGATTGGCCTTCTTCTAATGTTTTGTAGCCTTCGCCTTGAATAGCTGAGAAATGAACGAATACATCTTCTCCACCTTCAACTTCGATGAATCCAAAACCTTTTTCTGAGTTAAACCATTTTACTTTACCTTGTTCCATGTTATGTTGCCTCCTAGTGTGTAAACACACAATGTATTACTATTCTTGTTCATGTTCATTTCAATCAAGACGTAAGCTTTTTGAAACTTGTACTGCGAACAAAAATAATTCTCCTTCATCATAACAGTTCGACATGTGAATAGCAATTTTATTTCAAATTTTTCCTATTAAAACACATAATGGGGAATTAATTCCTATATATATACACTTCATTTTCTAATTTTGCACATCTATTATACCAATGTGCATCCTGTACTTTTTCCGCAAAGAAAAAAGCCTCCATTTAAAGAGGCTTCCCGCTTTTAACTAGCAAATATAAGCTGAACCAACAATAATCAACAAAATAAACAAGACAACAATCAATACAAAGCTGCTTCCATACCCGCCGCATTGAACAGGGTAAGAAGGATAAGAACATCCGCAGTCATAACCGTACATGAAAAAACACCTCTTCATTTTGATTTTCTTTACAGTCTTACTTTATGAGGTAGGTGGTTGTCTCGTATGTGCATTCGCCTATTTCCTGAAAAAAGAAAAAAGATCTTTAAATCAAATTCTTAAAAATGTTCTCCTGTTCCAACACTTTTATAAATCCGAGCTTTTCATAAAAAGCTCTGGATGGAGCTTCATTGACCGTAATGAGGTAGGCACAAGCCGCTCCGAGCTGCTTTGCCTCATTCAAAAGACATTTCATAAAAGATGATCCGTATCCCCTGCGCTGATATTCATCCAAAATCGCAACCTCTTCAATTTTTGCAATGTTTGTGACAGGCGAAATGTAAAGCTCCGCGCTGCCGATCGGAACTCCCTCTTCATAACAGACATAAAGCCTTATTTTTTTGGAAAGGTAAAATGGTTTTTTCCGCTTCATTTTATTTTTTGCGAAAGAGGCGCTTATATGTCTGGCATCGTAGAGCTCCATTGCACGGCATGCATCCTGAAGGGCATCACCCTCGCCAAGCTTTGTCATGATTTTGCTGCACGTCTCCACTTGAATTAAATCATGAAAATAATACAAATCCAGGTCGCAAAAGTAGTCTTCTGATGTTAAATAAGACAGCATTTTTTTATCTACTCTTGCATTAAAAGGCAGCTTAACATGGATGAAACTGCGATTTAGAGCATGTCTTGATGCTGCAAGCACTTCTCTTAAAAGAATGGGATGATAAGGAGTCGTCATTTTTGCAAAATGATGACTGTACATCCCTTTCAGCGAATCATCCCTGAAAGCTTTATAAAGCGCAGTATCTTTCACGCGGCAAAATAATTGCAGATACTCTTCTTCTGCTGTATCCAGCTCTTTAGAAAAATTCATCATTTTAGCCATTCATCGGTTCGAAATACTCAATCCACTCACCGTCTGGACCTTTAAAGAAGAGATACTTCGCTCCATTTGGCAAAGTTGTAATTTCATCAAAAATAAATTCTGCTCCAAGTCCCCGCAGTCTTTCTTCTTCGGATTCAATATCGCTTACCTTAAAAGCAACATGATGCACCTTTCCTTCAGCTGGAAGATTTGGATTGTACCCTTCAATCAATTCTACGATTATGGAATGATTCACTCCTAAAAAAGCAAGCTTCAATTTTCCATCTGTATGTAAAAATCGGTCCATCAGTTCAAGCCCTGCAACAGTTTGATAAAACTCAATCGATTTTTCGATATTTGCTACTTGTATCCCAACATGTTCAAATCCTTTAATTGCCATAGTGATCCTCTCCTCGTGAAGTCGTTTATAAGATTATATCAAATTCCTATGACTCTATCAGAAAAGGATGATTTTTCAGAGTAAAAATTCCACAGCACATTCGGCGCATCATAACTGTATACATTTTGTATAACTTTTGTTTATATTCAATGCAAGGACTCATGTCCAACAAATTAAAAGAGGAGTGGAAAAATGAAAAAGATCTTTTCAATGATGGCAGCAATGGTTTTACTTTTGGCATTGGGTACAGGAGTTTATGCAGCAGAGAATGATGCTATGGTAAGAATTGTACATGCTTCTCCAGATGCCCCGGCAGTTGATGTTGTTGTAGACGGAAAAACAGTTGTTGAAGGCGCAGAGTTTAAAGCAGCAACAGATTACATGATGGTTCCTGCAGGCGATCATAAAGTAGAAATCTTTGCAGCAGGCACAGTTGCTGAGGGAGAACCTGTTATCTCAGCAGATTTAACAGTAGAAGCAGGCATGACTTACACAGCTGCTGCCATTAACAAGCTTGATTCACTAGAATTAAAAGTATTAAACGATGACAATATGGTTACAGAAGGAAAAGCGAAAGTGCGTGTTGCCCACTTATCACCTGATGCTCCTGCTGTTGATGTAGCAGTTAAAGGCGGAGATGTTCTTTTCCCTGGTGCAGAATTTAAAGGTGTAACGGATTACATCGAAGTTGACCCTGAATCATATGACTTAGAGGTAAGAGGTGCTGGGACAGAGGATGTTGTTCTTGACCTTGCCGGAACAGAACTGAAAGCTAATATGGCTTATACAGTTATCGCAGTTGGGTTTGCTGGCGGAGAGCCTGCTTTAGAAGTGCTTGTTCTTGCCGATCCTGCAATGATGCCTTCTGAAATGCCTAAAACCGGCATGGGCGGCACATCCGCTGCTGACACCACTGACTATCTTCCAATCGCAGCAGTATCTATTCTTGGATTAGGTGCTCTGATGGTATATGGCTACAAGAAAAAAGCAAGCAGCCATTAAAATCGCTGCCCTGTTCCTGCTTTTGTCCGGATGTGCAGACGATGAGGAAGTCATTCCTGTAAAGATTGAAAAACGAACTGAACAAGCGCCGGCGAAAGCAAGCTTTCAGCCGGACAATGCACAGTCTTCTGAACAAGGAATCATTCCTGTACGAATCGTTGTCCCATCCTTAGACATTGAAGCGAATGTCGAATCTGCCGGTCTGACTAATGACGGGACGATGGAGCTCCCCTCCGATGACAAGCTGACAGCCTGGTATGAAAATGGTGCCCGGCCAGGCGAAAACGGAAACTCGGTCATCGCCGGTCACGTTGACAACAAAACCGGACCCGCTGTTTTCTTCCGCTTAAAAGACATCGAACCCGGTGGAGAAGTCATTGTATACGGCAAAAATGGTGAAGAGTTAACATTTGTTGTACAGGATAAAAAAGCCTACGCGTATGACGATGCTCCACTGCCTTCTATCTTTGGATTCAGTCAGGAGAAGAAGCTGAATTTAATCACTTGTACGGGGACGTTTGACCGAACGGAAAAGACGCATCTTGAGCGGCTGGTAGTCACCGCTAAACTTAAAGAAACATCTTAAAAGACAGCTTCAAGGCTGTCTTTTTTGCGGTCTAAATCATGTACCTGATATTGCCTTTTCGCTCATTCACTTCCTGCCCAAAAAATAAGGACAGCCCGCAGGCTGTCCTTATTTTTTATTGAAACAGAACCAAATATTTTCCGTAACCCTCTTTTTCAAGGTCTTCTTTCGGAACAAACCGCAGCGCTGCAGAGTTAATGCAGTATCTGAGCCCATTTTGTCCTGGACCATCGTTAAAAACGTGTCCGAGATGAGAATCTGCTGATTTGCTTCTGACTTCTGTCCGGATCATGAAATGTGAAAAATCTTTTTTCTCTACAACTTCATGGTCTGTAATCGGCTTGGTGAAACTTGGCCATCCGCAGCCCGCATCGTATTTGTCTGTTGAGCTGAAAAGCGGTTTTCCGGAAACGATATCTACATATATGCCGTCCTGCTCATGGTCATAATATTCATTTTGAAATGGGCGTTCCGTACCGTTGTTTTGAGTGACTTCGTACTGAATCGGTGTTAATTTTTCTTTAAGATCGTTTTTGTCCCAATGATCTTTAATGTAAGCATCACGGCCTGAGCCTTTGCGGTACTGAGTATATCTTACAGGACTTTTTTGGTAGTATTGCTGATGGTAGTCTTCTGCTTCGTAAAACGGTTTGGCAGGCAGGATTTCAGTTACGATCGGCTTTTTGAAGCGGCCGCTTTCTTCAAGCTTTTTCTTGGATTCCTCCGCAAGCTGCTGCTGTTTTTCATTATGAAAGAAGATGGCTGTGCGGTAAGAATCACCGCGATCGTAGAATTGACCGCCGGCATCTGTCGGATCTATCTGCTGCCAGAAAAGATCAAGCAGCCTCTCGTAAGGAAAAATATCCGGATTGAATGCAATTTGAACAGCCTCGTAGTGGCCGGTTGTTTCGCTGCATACTTCTTCATAGGTTGGATTTTCTTTATGGCCGCCTGTGTATCCTGAAGTTACACTAATGATGCCCGGAAGTTCATCAAACGGCTGAACCATGCACCAGAAGCAGCCTCCTGCAAAAGCTGCAAGCTCTGTTTTTTTCTCAGTCATCTTATTTCCTCCTCTGCGTGAATCTATGCTCCAATTATATCATTTTCAGCTATAAATCCCATAATTCTGCTCTCTGACTCAGTTGTTCTTGACAATCTAAGTTTGTTTCATTACATTTAATGAATATTTAAGTAGATGAACAATTCTGTTCTCTATTGGTCTGCCCGGGAGGTTTAATCGTGGAAAATCGTGAACAAATGATGTATGAAATGGAATCTTTAATGAGAAATATCGTTCGGCAGCTCAGAAATGAAATAAACCAGGTTCTCAGCAATGTCCTGTCGCGAAACGAATTTATTGTTCTTAAAAGCTTAAAAGATAACGGACCGCTCAATTCAAGCGTTTTGGCAAAAGAGCTTGATGTTTCAGCAAGTCATATTACTACTGTAACGGATTCTTTGATTGGCAAAGACCTAATTACAAGAAAAAGGTCTCCTAATGACCGCCGCATCACCGTAATCGACCTGACTGATAAAGGCCATCTTGTATTAACCGAATTTGAAAGCAAGAAAACGGAATTTTTTTCAAAGCGTTTTGAATGCTACACAGATAAAGAGCTTTATCAGCTGATCCAGCTTTTCGGAAAGCTCGACCGGTCCAAATAATCAAGAAGCAAATACATAATCCTCCCTTGTTATGGAAAAAATACCCCTATAACGAGAGGAGGTTTCTCTATGACTGCACCTTACCTGTGTCCAAACTGCAAGACGAATCGAACCAGGTTTAACTTAATTGAACAGACGCCAAAGTCCGTCAAACTTGACCCTCAAACCGGAAGCGTTGTTCAGGAATTTTCTCAAGAAGCACTCGACCCTTTTCATTTAGCCTATAAAGGCCCGCATTACAAAGTGCAATGCGGCGCATGCGGATTAATTGAAGATGAACTCACGTTTGTGAAGCTTGCCGAATTGAATCAAAATTAATTGACCATTTTAAAACGCTTAGTGATCCTGGGCGTTTTTGCTTTTTTTACAAACGATTAAGGCAACTTCGATTATTGAGTTCGACTAAGTACTTAAATTATCTGTCTTGGCGCAATCCAAATCTTAAATGCAGGAAAACACAAAAACAGGGACTGAATTGACCATCCATTTAGTCCCTGTTTTAATCAATTATTGCTTGCCGTGTTTTCCGAGAAATTCAAAGATAATCTCCGTTACTTGTTCAGGCTCCTCAAGCATCCCCATATGTCCGCTGTTTTCAAGCACACGTTCTGTAATATGATTTCCCTTATGTAATAACGTTTTTTCAGCTGGGATAATCTGATCATTTCTGCCTGCAATAAGCAGAATGGGCAGATCTTCTTTTTTCAGCACTTCTTGCAGATCCTTCCGATTTTTCATTGCCTCTAAGGCTCCTATTGCTCCGTATTCAGAGGTTTTAAAACCGATTTGTTTTGCTGCTTCCACTTCACCCTTAAATTTCTCTAAGTTCTCAGGCGAAAATAACTTTGGAATTAAATCTTCTATAAATCCTTTTATTCCTTCGTGCTCAATGCGCTTGATTCCCTTTTCGCGATTAGCCTTACCGCCTTCATCATCTTGAAGAGCAGTTGAATGCAAAAGCGAGAATGAGTGGAGCATATCTGAAAACCTGTTTGCAAAAGCAAGGGTTACATAACCTCCGAGTGAGTGGCCGATCATGGTCACTTTGTCAATTTCGAGAACTTGAATTAATTTTGCAAGATCATCTGCCATTTGTTCAATCCTGTAATCACCTTTGGCTGTGCTTGAATGTCCATGACCTCTTAAATCGACAGCGATCACGCGATATTTTTCTGACAGTTCCGGAATCACTTTTTGAAAGTATTCGCGGCTTCCGCAAAACCCGTGCAGCAGAACAATACAATGCCCCGCTCCATCATCTGAATAAGAAAGTGTGACTTCTCCAACGTTTTGATCATAATGCTCCATGATTCATTCCTCCAGATTTAGACCTCAAGAGTAACCTACCCTACTTGCCGTTCCCTAAAACATGGGTCATTTCAATAAAAAAACTTGTGACATCCACCCATTCCCTCTCATATGTTAATGACGAATGAATAGATGGGAGTGCGCGAATATGAATGAGAAGAATAAATATGCTGAAAAAGCCATGATGTACGATATGCTTGCGCAATTTTATAAATACAGCGATCCAGAAAAGCATGTCATATATTATCAGAAACATTTAAATGCCATGCAAAAATGGATCTACAGCATGCAATACCATACAGCACGTTTGCCTCAGGCTCAACTCGAGCCCGGAATGTCGAGAGTCAGAGTAATTCATGCATCTCCAGACGCACCGGCTGTCGATATTTATGTTAACGGGAAACTGACCCTGCAAAATGTGAAATACAAGGAGATCAGCGATTACCTCACATTGCCTGCCGGCCAATACCGGGTCGATTTATATGCTGCCGGAACAACAAACCGCCCTGTCCTGTCTGACATGTATATGCTTCTGCCAGGCATCACATATACGATAGCAGCTGCAGGAAATCTATCTTCTTTAAGACTGAATCCATTTGTTGACAGAACGTTCGTCCCTGCAGGAGAAGCCAGTGTGAAATTTGTCCACTTATCTCCTGATGCTCCTTCGGTTGACATTGCTGTAAAAAATGGCGACGTCCTCTTTAAAGATGTTCCATTTCTTGAAGCGACCAAAAATATTAAAGTGACTCCCGGAAAAATGGATTTGGAAGTGCTTGTGGCCGGAACAGATAATGTCGTTCTGACGGTTCCTAAAGTTCAATTTAAAGCAGATACGGTCTATACGATTTTTGCTGTTGGATTTGCTAATGGAACTCCACAGCTGGAGGTTTTGGCAGCTATTGGATAAAACAGCCGTTTTTTAATAATTTGTAAAATTAATAAGCGAATGTAAAAAGCATGTTCAGTTTTCGTAAAATTGACATTTTCCCTCCAAAAATCGATTATGATGAGTTTGACCAGCAGACATGCAGGTTAAAAAATCTCATTCAGATAGGTTACAAGGGAGGAAAAAAGAAAATGAAAAAAGATATGCTATTAAAAGTCGGGGCTTCTTTATTGGCAATTTCATTAATGACTGCTTGTAACGACACAGAAACGGATGCACCTGAAGAAGACACCACGGAAGAAACAGAAGGTACTGAAGAAGAAACTACTGAAGAGGGTACTGAAGAAGAAACAACAGAAGAAGCACCTGAAGAAGATGGCGCTGAAGAAGAAACTGAAGAAGGTCAATAATAAAAAAGGTATACAAAAAGGAGGCACCCCGCCTCCTCTTTGCAATCTATCAACTGTTTTTCTGTCTTTTCTTTTCATCTTTTAAATGAAGAGAATAGACGGCTGCACTCAGAAATACCGCGCAATAAGAAACATTCATGAACACTTCATCTGTTTTTTCCTCTGCATACGCAAAATATGCAATTCCGCCAAAGTACATGGAAATGAATAAACCTGCTGCACTAAATAGCATAAATACATCTTTCATTCACATCACCTCTTTTAGTTTTTCTTTTCATCGATAATCTTGGCCTGTTCATTTTCATATGCCACTGTATAAGAAGCTCTATATTTCTGCTCAGTTTTTTTGCCGTTTTGTTTTACCTCAGCGATAATGTCTGCATTTACTAGAATTTTTTCCCCGTCTTTTTCTGTTTTGAGATGATTTATTTTAATAGATAATAGATCTTTAAACTGATTTCTGAATGCTTCATATGACATTTCAGACTGCCAGCTGCTCCCTATTAATGAGTAGGCCGTTACATAGTCGTGGAAGTCAAGGCTCTCTATGTAGTAGCTGATTAAGTAATCAGCTGTTTCTAACTTTTTATTTTCACTGATTTTCTCTGAATCGTCAAGACCCAGATTGGCAGGAAGTGATTTCATCGGATTTTGAGACCAGCTTTCTGCGAGCGGGAGGATATCTTCAATTGGTATGCTGAATCCGATCTCTCCTTCTTCCATTCTCGCAGAATTCACTCCGATTACTTGTCCATTATCCCTATCTAAAAGAGGGCCTCCGCTGTTTCCGGGTGCAATAGGAGCAGAAATTTGATAAACTCCAGAATACTTGTAGGGTGGAAGATCAAAATCACGATTTGTGCCGCTGATGATCCCTGTAGTAACAGTATTTTGGAACCCAAGCGGACTTCCAAGCGCCAATATTTCCTGGCCAAGCTCTGCATGATGATTCTTCGATATTTGCAAAGGCTCCTGATTCTTTAATCCCTCTGCTCTCACCAAAGCAACATCTGTCTCAGTGCTGATTCCAATCACTTTCCCGTCAAATCCTTTTGCATCCGTGGTTCTGATTTTAACATCTTTCACACCTGCTGCGACATGTGCGTTTGTGATGATGTCTCCTTTATTATTATAAAGAAACCCTGAGCCGACTGTTCCATCTTCAAGCTCCACCATGACAACCTTTTTTTGGGCTTCTCTGATGATTTCTTTTAAATCTAGTTCAGTCTTCTCCTGATTATCCTTATTTTCATGAAGTATTTCAGACTCAGCAAAAACATCTTCAGCTGCAGAATTTTGGATGTGTATGAAGCCAAAGACTCCTGCTGTGATAATTAGAATAGACAATGTAATGCTGATTAGCCAGTTTTTTTTCATAATCCTGCCTTTCTTTGATACCTTGCAATCTTATTTTTCAAAAAAATCAGCTTTGGTACCATGAAATATTTTCTATCTTAAATGTAACCTCTTCATTTACGCCATATGTGATGTGTTCAAATTCTGCTTCTTTTCCAGGCTTTAATTCATTTGGATAGACGTTTGTTTTGCCTCTTTCAATTTCTTTCCCATCTTTTGCTGAAACGGTGAATTGGACAGTTATAGAATGAATCGCGGATTTAGAAATGTTTTTTATTATCCCCGCGGTTATTGCATCCCCAAATTCATTACCTGTTACCTTCGTTTCTTGTACCTTTACTGTTTCTTCTTTTAGCTTTTTTTCTTCTTTAGCCGCTGTAACTGCTTTCTCAATTCTTTTTTCTTCAGCTTGTTCAAATGCAGATTTCTCAGAAATAATTTTATCTTTAAGGGATAAAAGCTTTTCATTATCCCCATCATACTGCAGGGCTTCATCCACTGTTACTATGGCAGAATTGAATTGCTTCTGGGATAAATCCTCTTCTGCATTCGATGACCCGATCATGACCATTTTAGATTTAATTTGATTTTTAACCATATCCGCTTCAGCAGCGTCAAGTACAGTAATTTCTTTTAGTTTTTCAGCCAGCTGTTCGATTGAATTCAGTTCATTTATTTGTTCTTTGATTTCTCCAACCGTTACATTCATGTCTGCTTTGATGAGTTCAGACTGCACCGCGCTGTAGAGCGGAGATGAATGTCCGCTGATGATTCTCGTTAAAAGATCAATCTCTTTAGAGGCTTTCTCATAGTTGCTATTTTGAATATGCTTTCTTATTTGTTCTAAATCCTGCTGATAACCCTGCATCTGTACAATCAGCTCTTTTTCCTGTTTCAGAACATCGTAATCCCTTCTTATTTGAATGCCCTGTTCAGCAAAGTGAAGGGCTTTCTTGTATTCTCCTGCTATTGCTGCCTGTTCCGTCTTTTTTTGAAGTGTGACTACTTTTTCATTTTTCGCAGCTTCGAGTTCATATGCAGCAAATAATAGACCTGATACCAGAGCAAAGCTTGCTGCTGGGAGTATGTATAATGATCGTTTAGATAAACGATAGAGTTTTCGTTCTTTGTCATCCATAAATACTCTTTTTCCGCAATGCGGACAGTAGTTTGAGAATGGTTCTATCTCTTTTTCACCGCAGTAATGACATTTCATGAAGGCTGCCTCCTTTGCCGGCATGTCCTGACCCGCCTGATTTCGACTAAATCTTTTCCTAGTATACATGCTTCATTTTGATCCTTCTACTCTGAATAAACCTGCTGAAAACACTGAATATAAGACTTATTTCCTATCTATAAAGTGATTGCTCTTGTGAAAAGGTTTGCTTTATAAACGAAGTTCCCATAATCTTTGATTTTTGATGCCGGCTATTTGGGGTACGGTGTCTTTTGAATCATTTTCAGGAAAAAGAAAACACCATATTCACAGAAGAATATGGTGTTTTAAACGTACTCAATTTTGAATATCCATCGGAACATAAAGTTTAAATTTAATATCATCATTTTTCAAATCAAATGATTCCGCTTTTGCGCGCAGATTGTTTTTAAATTTAAGCTCTGTAATTTGAACATCAATGCTTTCATTTTTGGGATCAATGTACACGTATTCCGGCAATGGATAAGTCTTTTTAATATAGCTCATAACATATGGAACCGGTATTGGGAGCCTGCCAATAGACAGCCGCTTCACCTTCAGCAGCATATTGCCGTCTTCTTTCACTTTTGGATCAAATGAAAGAGTAAGATCAACGTCTTTATTGAAGGCTTTTACGGTTCCGTATAAATTCACTTCTTCTTCAAGCTCGACGCGATAATTCAGCTCTTTTGCTTTTGCTTCTTTAACCAGGTAATAATTAATCAGCATATTAAGATCTTTTTTAGAAGAACTCACAGTAAAAGGAATAGTATCTGAGCTTGTCAGCTCCGGAGTCTCCGTTTTTGGCCGTTCAGCAGGCAAAAACGGTGATACGATTAGAAAAAGCAGAAAGATCAGGTTTAAGCTGAGTAAAACAATAAAGGCTATTTTCCATTTTCTCATTCAGTAATCATCCAATCTTTTTAAAGCTAGTCAGAGAGACTTGAATATACCCTGTCTGCTATTAATGAATACCCTGTTTCACTCGGATGAAACTCATCAATATAAAGAAGTTTCCCAACCGATTTAGAAGAAAAAAGGTCTTCCGTCGGAACGAATATGGCGTTGCCGTCCCTCATAATAATACGATTTGAAGCAAGGTTCCATTCTTCCACAATGGTATCAATTTCACTAAGCTCAGGAAGCATAAATTTAAAAGGGTTATATAAGCCTGTATATACGATGACTGCATCAGGATTTGCTGTTCGGACTGTATCCATGATTTTTTTGAACCGTTTTTCAAACAGAGGCTGTTCTTCGCGGTATGGTCCGAGCTCAAGATTCATAATATGATTGCGTGTAACCTTCATAATATCATTTCCGCCGATAGTCATCAAAATGATGTCGGCCTCTCTCAATTTTTCAATGACTTTTTCTTTCCCAAGAACTTTTATTAAATCAGTCGTTTTATGACCTCTTACACCAAAATTGGCCACATCAACAGACGAAATGTTTTCTTCCCGCTGCAGCAGATCGCTGACATCTCCTACATATCCGCCGTTATTATCGGCATCTCCTACACCAGCTGTTAATGAATCTCCTATAGCAACTACATTCAAATTACTGGGAACAAAGTTTTTGGGGATGGGTTCCTTCATCAGATACTCTTTATTAATAACCGGTTTTGAAGCCACATCAGCAGGTTTTCCTGATAAAGCATCACAGCCGGAGAACAGCATCACTAATCCCAAAAACAAAATAAACAGGCTTCGAATCGTCATCATCCCCTTTCATCGTTGTTTTAGCCTATGATTATATCATGTAATTGCGTACAGTTACAGAGAAAAACGAGTGGTAATAATGCTTGATTTTCAACCGTGAAGCATAAAAAAATCCGCAAGCAGCGGATTTTTTCATCATTTAATTTTTTTTACATCTTCAATAATTTCATCATAAGCGACATTTTCTACGCCATCATAGTCTTTCATAACCTTGCCGTTCTGATCAATTAAATAAAACAGTGTGCCGTGAATGACTTGGTCCTGTCCTTCAGGCTTCTGAACGATTGTTTTGAAGCTGCTTTTAGCAAAATTGTCGATTTCCTTCTGAGAATAACCAGTAAGAAAATCCCAATTTTCGAGGGATAAAGGGTATCTGCCTGCAAATTCTTTTAATTTCTCTGGCGTGTCAACCTCGGGGTCTACACTGAAGGATACTAGACGCACATCTAATCCCTCGTCTTTCAGCTGTTTCTGCAATTCTGTCATATGTGCCGTCATTGGCGGGCAAACCGTATCACAGCTTGTAAAAATAAAATTAGCTACCCATACTTCCCCTTTCAGGTCAGATAAACCGACTTTTTTCCCATCCTGGTTTATGTAGGAGAAATCATCAATTTCATAGTTAAGCGCACCTTTAATTCCGTTTGAGCCGCATCCTGTTAAAAGAGTAATAGCAAGTACAACTAATAGTATATAGTGTTTTTTCATTGAAGGTGTCACCTATCCTTTTCATCCATTATGAAAAGTTTAACAAAACATTCAAGGAATGGGAAGTATATGCTTGAATGTGGTTTCACCGTTCGACAGATTGACACATTCACCCGCCTTTCATGACCTTGATAAAATCAGCCAGAAAAGCGTCATAATTAAATTTAACCGCAATCCGGTGAATGGGGTAATCTGCAAGTGTTTTATAAGGTCTGAAGTCTGCTATACTCTGCCCCCTAGCAAATTCAGATTCAAGGATAATTTTCACAGGTTTTTCTACAAATGTGATTTGATTTTCTCTCACTGCAGCCCAAAGAGTCAACAGGTCATGGAGAGGTCCTCCCGCAATTTCCGGCGTATTTTTTTTATAAAAATTTGTATAAAAGTCAATCATCGGTTTAAGAAGTTTTCCCACTTTATCGTTGTTTTCCTGATAAAACTGATCTAAATCGCTAATCACCTCATCAGGTATGATCGCATAATTGGTGACGTTCAGCGGAAAAATGGTGACTCGTTTTGCGATGGTCATCACCAGATTTGCTGCAGCTGGATCGCCGTAAAAATTTGCTTCAGCAACCGGTGATACATTTCCCGGATAAAGAAAGGCCCCTCCCATGACAAAAATCCTTTTCACCTTCACAAGCACTGTCGGAAATAAAACAAACGCAGTGGCAAGAGATGTCAAGCGGCCCACATTTACAATGGTTACATCATAATTGTACTCAATGATAAGGCTGCGGATCAGCTCAAAATTTTCAAAATCACCTTGGGAAGCTTCAATCTCAGGAACAATCGGACCCAGCCCCTGTTCACCATGCACCTCAGGATAGTAAACAGGATTTTCACCAGTAAGCGGTCTTGCTGCCCCGCCGATAATTGGAATATTACTTGTCTTCGTAAGCATTGTAAAATATCGTGCGCTGTTTATGGCTGTCTGCTTGGATACATTTCCATAATCCGCAACAATGCCAATCACTTCTGTTTCATCATCATAATAGCTGTACATCAAAGCAACGATATCATCCACGCCAAAATCACCAAAGAACAGAACCTTTTTAGCAGTCATCCCTACACCCCTTTTTATATCTATATGTAATGGGAATTCATAAATTGTTCAAATGTTGAAGTGCGCAGATATGATAGAGTATGAGTATCTAACTAAAGCAGGTGAATTCCTTTGAAAATCAGCGTTCAATTCGTCATGACAACATTTTTGGCAGGTTCTGTTTTCCTTACAGGATGTCAGGGTCAGGAATCAAGCAGCAGTGAAGAAAAGCACGAACACGGCAGCCACACTTCCTTCAATAATAATGGGGATATTCAGGAAGAAACGAAATCATCATCTGTCCTTCCCTCCTTTCTTGATGAACAGCCTGATGAAATCAAAACTCTGTATAAGGCTGCTGCCGGCCATGAAGAGCTATTAAGCTACATGCCTTGCTACTGCGGGTGCGGAGAATCAGCCGGCCACAAAGATAATGGAAATTGTTTTATTAAAGAACGCAAAGAAAACGGAGCGATCATTTGGGATGATCATGGAACAAAATGCGGGGTGTGCCTTGAAATTGCAGCAAAAGCTATTATCGAACATGAAAAAGGCATGTCAATGAAAGATGTCCGCGATATGATTGATGAACAGTATAAAGAGGGATATGCAAAACCAACAGAAACGAAGGTACCTGAGGTTTAAACAGAAAAAACACATGGATTTCTCCATGCGCATTTCAACCCTATTCAGCAAAATACATAAACCCTATTGCACCTGGACCTGTATGTGTTGATATAACAGGTGTTGTATAGCAAATATCAATCGGGTAATCTGCATTCATTTCAAGCAGGGCATTTTTCAGGTTTGTTGCGAGCGCCAGGGAATCTGCATGCGCGATGCCAACTGCTTTTACTGTTTTGTTTTTTACATCTTCTGCAAACTGTCTGGCCAGAAATTTAACAATTTGCGAGTGGCTGCGCACTTTTGTAACAGGCGTATAGACCCCATCAGCCAGTGACGCAATCGGCTTGATATTAAGAAGGGAACCAATCATCGCTTTTCCTCTGCCAATTCTGCCGCCTTTTACAAGATTATCAAGCGTATCTACCGTAACAAAAAGCTGGCTGTGTTTGCGGATATGTTCAATCCGGTCCAGGATCTCCTGTTTAGAGGCGCCGGCCTGGGCCATTTTGGCGGCTTCAATCACTTGAAAAGCAAGTGCTCTTGAAATAAACATCGAATCGATGACCGTAACATCCCCATCAGTCATGCCCGCTGCACTTTCAGCTGAACGAACGGTGCCGCTCATGCCGCCTGTCATATGTATAGATATGATGCTGCTGCCGTCTGCACCGAGTTCATCATAAACTTCTGCAAACTTGCCTGCAGGCGGCTGCGAGCTTTTTGGAAGCTCGTCCGCATCTTTCATCTTTTTAATGAATTCTTCCGGTTCTATGTCCACACGGTCAAGGTACGATTCATTGTCGATGACGATCGTCAGAGGAACAACTTTAATATCATATTTATTAATCACCTCATGACTAAGATCTCCTGTGGAGTCAGTCACAATTTTAACCTTTGTCAACGGTATCACTTCCCTATTAATCTAATGAACTATCTTGTATTATACCCTCAATTAAAGATGTTTCAATCTTATTTGCCTGCAACTCTTATGGAAAACCCTTTTTCTAGTTTTTTTATTAATGGATATTTTATTCTCAGAAAAAAAAGACCGCCATTGTTTAAGCGGTCTTCCGGCGTGCTATGCGTTATGTTTTAAAATGACTGGCTGATAAATGGCTTCATAATCTGGCCATTTTATTGATTTTTTTAAGTAATCCCTGAACGAATAGACATCATTAGGATGCTTCTGTGAGGTGATTTTTGATAAAAACGTTTGCAGGCGGATTTGAACGAGAAATCGGTATTGATTATCTTCCTCCAATACTGGAATATCTGTGATTTTTACCTTATGTCCATTTAAAAGCTTGAACTCTAGGCTCTTGAATAACAAGTTATCAATCCTCTTTTTCACCCGTTTCTTATATTATAACCCAACCATATGCAGAAGTGTGTCTAATTGTGTCACCCTCGGCTAAAATTTTTATTTATCGTTAGATGAAAAGATGAAATAGACTGCTGTCTTTTTTTACTTCAGTAAAAGGAAACCCTTTTCGCTGCATTCTATTCAGCAGGCCCGTGTAGTCCTCTTTATTTTTAAGCTCAATTCCGACAAATGCAGGACCGCTGTCGCGATTATTCTTTTTCGTATATTCAAATCTGGAAATGTCATCGTTTGGTCCAAGCACTTCATCGAGAAATTCTCTGAGGGCGCCTGCACGCTGCGGAAAATTTACGATAAAATAGTGCTGCAGGCCTTCGTACATCAGCGAACGCTCTTTCATTTCCTGCATCCGGCCTATGTCATTATTTCCTCCGCTCACAATACAGACAATATTTTTACCCTTGATTTCGTCTTTATAAAAATCAAGTGCTGCGATTGGAAGAGCACCTGCAGGCTCCGCGACAATAGCATTCTCATTGTACAGGCTTAATATAGTGGTGCAAACTTTCCCTTCCGGCACAAGGATATGATCATCCACCGTCTCCCTGCAGATTGAAAAATTTTGATCTCCAATCCTCTTCACTGCCGCACCGTCCACAAATTTATCAATATTTTCGAGCTCTACTACTTCGCCAGCTGTAATCGATTCCGCAAACGACGGGGCGCCTTCAGGTTCAACGCCAATGATCTTTGTACCCGGAGAAACTTGTTTAAAATAAGTACCGATGCCTGAGATCAGTCCGCCTCCCCCAATACTTGCAAACACGTAATCAAGCTCTGCATCGCAGTCATTCAAGATTTCAATCGCAATCGTTCCCTGCCCAGCGATAACCTCCAGATCATCAAATGGATGAATAAAGGCTCTTCCCTCGGACTCACTGCATTCTCTTGCCTTTTTGTATGAATCATCAAACGTATCGCCCGTCAGAATGATTTCAACATGCCCCCGTCCAAAAAGCTCGACCTGGGAAACTTTTTGCCTTGGGGTTGTGGATGGCATAAAAATTTTGCCGTGGATATTCAGCTGCTTGCACGAATAGGCCACACCCTGCGCATGATTCCCGGCGCTGGCACAAACAATACCATTAACGGTTTCTTCTTTCGTCAGCTGTTTAATTTTGTTATAGGCGCCTCTCAACTTGAAAGAACGGACAATCTGAAGATCTTCCCTTTTCAGATAAACATTGCAATCATATTTTTCAGAAAGGCGTTCATCTTTTTGAAGAGGTGTATGAATAACAACATCTTTCAACAAATGGTGCGCCTTTAAGATGTCTGCCACATGAAGGGCTGGTTCAAGATTCATCATTTGTTTCATCGGTAAAATCCTTTCTGCATCAATGATTTAATTGGAACATTATATCATGAATATTCGAAATTAAAAGTTATTATTAAAAAATTCTCATAATTTCTTAACATTGGAGGTTATTCCTATAGAATTCGAACTTAAGGCGGAGCGCTTTATGATCAGAAAAGAAGATATAAGCGGTGAGGTAATGAATTCTCCGGGAATATTCTCTGTTTTCATTTTTTTGAGAGTTTATCCTCTGCATTCTTACCCTCCAATACCGTTATTCAGTTTAGCAGGGTACGATTCAGACGTTTCCTTACTCCCAAATCCCGTTACTCGATTTAGCGAGGCATTACGATTACATATGAATCCAGATATTATAAAAAAAGAGCAATCGCCTGTTTAGCGCAGTCAGACAGATAAGCTCTGGCCGACTAAACATCTGTTCTTAAAGCTACAAAATTCACAAAAATGGTTTTAAAAAAAATTATTGGTTCCAATTAGTTGTGTTTGGGTGTTATAATAAACCCAATAAAACATTCAAGGAGCTGAAAATCATCGTAAAACATGTATCTTTTGAGGATATTATTGGTGAGCATCCGCTTATCATTGAAAAAAAATACCTGGCTAAAAAACTCGCAAAAGCAAATTTGCCGATTATTATTGAAGGACCGACCGGAAGCGGTAAACAAATGTTCGCAAACGCCATTCATCATGAGTCTGAACGGTCAGAAAAGCCGTTTGCGGCAATTAACTGCAGTACATATTCAGAAGATGCCCTTGAATATGAGCTTTTTGGCAATAAGGAAGATCATAAGAAAGGATTATTTGAAGAGGCAGATGGCGGAACTGTTTTTCTAAAAGAAATTTCAAGCCTGAGCCTCAAACTTCAGGCGCAGCTGCTTCGGGTCCTGCAGGATAAACAAGTGCAGAAAATTGGCTCATCCAAGCCCGTCATAGTGGACGTCCGGATCATTGCCTCATCCGCTGTACAATTAACCTCTTTAATTGAAGAAGGCAGACTTCGGGAAGACTTCTACTATTATCTTAACGTATTAAGGCTGACATTGCCGTCTTTGAACGAACGCAGCAGCGACGTTCCAATCCTGTCCGCTTCATTTATTAAACAGCGAAACCAGGACATCCGCATGGATAAAAAGGTATTGGACATTCTCACAACCTACAAATGGCCAGGCAATGTGCTTGAACTTAAACATACTATGGATTATTTACTTACAGTCTGTGATGGCCGTTCTATCCAGCTCCACGATCTACCTAAAGAGCCATTTATGATGCAGGAGCCAGCCAAACAGAAAAAAGATCCTAAAAATCAAAAGGATAAGCCGCTGACTCTTATGGACAAACAGGAGTATCTTTTTATTCTGGAATCTATCCGATCAAGCAATGAGGACGGGGAGCCTGCAAGCCGCAGAATGATCTCTGACAGCAGCAAAAATTCGCGTCATCCGTTAACTCCTCAGCAAGTGAGGCACAGACTCGATTTTCTCGAAAAAAATGACTATGTGACAAAAGGCCGGGGACGGGCCGGAACGAAAATAACCATTGAAGGCCTGGATTTTCTTCAGTCCTTAACCGAAAATCTGCAAACCATGCAAAAGGAGGCAGTACAAAATGGAATACTCGATTAAAGAAGAAATTGCAAATGCAATAACCCATGGGATCGGTGTCCTTCTCAGTATACCGGCATTGGTTTATCTGATTATTTTTGCCTCTAAATATGGTGATGCCTGGCATATTGTCAGCTTTTCAATCTTTGGTGCAACAATGATTCTTTTATATCTCTTTTCAACCTTGCTGCATGCCATTCCTCACCGCAAGGCAAAGGATGTTTTTGAAATTCTGGATCATTCCGCCATCTACTTGCTTATTGCAGGCACTTATACACCATTTCTCTTAGTGCCTCTAAGGGGAACACTGGGTTTTACCCTGCTTGGTATTGTTTGGGGACTTGCAATTGCAGGAATCGTGCTGAAAATATTCTTCGTTAAGAGGTTTGTTATTTTATCAACTCTCGCCTATATTCTGATGGGCTGGCTGATTATTATCGCCATTAAACCGCTGTATGCATTTTTAAGTCCTGAGGGATTTGCACTTTTGCTCACTGGAGGACTGCTGTATACGATAGGCGCGATTTTCTATGTATGGCGAAGGATTCCTTATCATCACGCCATATGGCACGGCTTTGTATTAGCCGGCAGTGCAGCCATGTTTTTCTGTGTTCTGTTCTATGTACCGGATGTACCATTTATATAAGAAAAACAAAAAACTCTCAGGAGGCTTGCCCTCCTGAGAGTTTTTTGCGATCAAATCCACAAATTCTTCAGCTGTTTCCTTTTAATCTTTCTCTGTGTAATCTTCTGCACACACTGTTACTTTGCGTTTAAAGATTTAAAGTCCTGCTGTGCGATTGCATCTTCTATTTTTCAAATACGATAAATTCATAGTCATACGGATTTTTTTCATCTTTTGGTCCTTTTTCCTGATGAATGATTTTATATTGCTCTTCTTTAAACTCAGGAAAAAAAGTATCTCCCTCAAACGATTCATCTATTTTCGTTACATACAGTCTGTCCGCTGAATGCAGACATTCTTTAAAAATTTCAGCTCCGCCGATGATAAAGAGATTTTGATCTGCATAAGCTTCATTTACAAGCACTTCATCCATAGAATGAATGACTTTGATTCCCTCTTGTGAATACTGCTCATTTCTAGTAAGGACAATATTCTCTCTGCCCGGCAGAGGTTTTCCGATTGATTCAAACGTTTTTCTTCCCATTAATATCGGATGTCCCATCGTAACCTTCTTGAAATATGCAAGATCTGCCGGAATCCGCCAAGGAAGATCATTGTCGCGCCCGATCAATTGGTTTTTATCCATTGCCACAATCATGGAAATCATACGCTGACCGCTCCCTTAATATGAGGATGAGGATCATAGCCTTCCAAAGTGAAATCTTCATAGGTGAAATCAAAAATGGATTTTACAGCAGGATTCAGTTTCATTTTTGGCAGCTCCCGCACATCGCGTGATAACTGAAGGTCTACCTGCTCAAGATGATTTTTATAAATATGCACATCACCAAATGTATGAACAAACTCACCCGGCTCTAAATCGGTCACATGGGCTACCATCAGCGTCAGCAGAGCATAGGATGCAATGTTGAATGGAACACCAAGAAAAACGTCTGCAGAGCGCTGATAAAGCTGACAGGACAGCTTGCCGTCAGCTACGTAAAATTGAAAAAAACAATGACACGGCGGCAGTGCCATTTTATCGACATCTGCAGGATTCCATGCACTGACAATAAGCCTCCGTGAATCTGGATTGTTTTTGATCTGTTCAATCAGCTTTGCAATTTGGTCAACCGTCTCACCTTCAGCCCCTGCCCATGAGCGCCACTGATGGCCATAAACAGGACCAAGCTCGCCAAATTCATCTGCCCATTCATTCCAAATGCGCACTCCATTTTCCTGAAGGTATTTTACGTTCGTATCTCCACGCAAAAACCAGATTAATTCGTGTATGATTGACTTCAAGTGAAGCTTTTTCGTTGTCAAAAGAGGAAATCCTTCTTTTAAATCAAATCTCATTTGATATCCGAATGTGCTGATTGTTCCAGTTCCTGTCCGGTCTTCTTTCACGGATCCTGTTTCGAGCACATGCTTGCATAAATCCAAATACTGCTTCATTTAAAGACACTTCCTTCGTTTAGATACTAGAGATAATTGTATAGGAAGTTTCACTCGTTTTCTACCGTTTTGTGAAGTTTGGAAATAAATCGATGCGATAGCGGAGCTTTTTCTCGCAGCTCATCTCTTGTTGTTTCATTCAAATAATACATCGCAAAAATCTCTGCAAAATATTCTTCAGGAAAACGTTTAAAGTATGCTTTGCCTGGAAAAAGCATGCCGGCCTCCTGTTTCCATATATTTAAATATAAAGGGCTGTTTCTAATGTTTGCAAACACATTCCGATCAGCGGCGTGAGCAAACTCATGAAGCTCAAGCGAGACCGATCCATGACCCATGCCATATTGACTGTGGCCGATTTTGACAAAGACTCTGTTATCTTCTGTCATTCCGGGAACCTTGTCCCAATCTGATTTCAATGAATAGCCCCGGGGAGTCTGCCCTGATAAATGCCCGAGGCCCTCTTCATCCGTCAGTTTTCCTGTAAAAAATTTAATTGTCACATTATGCTGCAATGCTTTCTCCAAAATAACAGGATGAATTTGATTTAAGTGGTTCACCATATCTTCTGCATCCTGCTCTGAAAAGGGCTGATCCGGCAAATAAACCATTTTGGTAAGCGCTGAGCCGGATGACAGCGATACTTTAGAAGAAAGCGAATGATCTTCAAGAACACTGCCTGAGGGAACTTCTGCAAAAACATATTGATAGATTGAAAACATCGCCGAAAGCAAAATGATAAGGACAAGAAGTTTGATTTTTGTCATATATGTATAACTCCTAGAAGGATTTTCTGACTGTTTTGAACAATATATATATGAAAATAGTAACATATTGATTTTTTGCCGAATAGACATTGGACCCTGTAACTTTTATGCCAACTTCACCATATGATGGAAATTATCATGGAAATTGGGTGAAAAACATGAGGATGTTAATTAACAGGAATATTCCTTATCGACAGCGGCAGCAGCTGACTCAAGAAGTCATTGAAGTTATGACACTTAAAAGCTATATGGTTTTAGACGGACTGACATCTATCGGACTGATCTCCATTTTTTATTTGTATTTTAGGGGAATTCTTTAGAAAAAGAAGACAAATAAAAAAAGCCGCACGGTGCGGCTTTTTGTGCTGGCGGATTAAACGCCAGTGCTGTTGCTGTGACTAGTTTTTTTACGGTAATAGTTTAGAGCAAATGTACCAGCGAACATCACAAGAATGATTATAAAGAATACGGAATGCTCGATATGAATGTGAGCGACACTTAATCCCATTTTCACTGCGATAAGTGCAATTAAGATGTATGCAGTTGTTTCAAGTTCAGGAACCTTGTCAATCAATTTAAGGAAAACACCTGCAACTCCGCGCATCATAAGAACGCCAAGAACTCCTCCAAGAAGAAGAACCCATACCTGTTCACTGACGCCGAATGCTGCAAGAACGCTGTCTACAGAAAATGCAATATCCATTAATTCAACGGCAACAACTGTTCCCCAGAATGTACCGAAAAGACGGATAAGAATGCCTTTTTTGTTAATACCGCCGTGCTCTTCTTCACCTTCTGCATTTTCTTTTGATTTATCCATGAAGTATTTTACAGCAAGCCATGCAAGATATGCTGCACCTAAAATCTTAACCCACCATAGTTTAATTAAGAATACACCGACACCGATTGCGATGAAACGGAAAATGTATGCTCCAAGCAAACCATAGAATAAAGCTTTTTTCCGCTGTTTTTCTGGTAAATGTTTTACCATAACAGCCAGTACAAGAGCATTATCTGCTGATAATAACCCTTCAAGAATAACTAATGTACCAATAAGTCCCCATGAAACCGGATCTGTAAGAACTTGTGCCCACATTTCCCAATTGAAAAATTGTGCGTACGTGTCAAGCATTCCTTGCAAAATTGACATCTACCATTTCCTCCTAAATATTACGTTAACTTTTTCATTATACTGAATAAAAGAATGCTTGTTAAGTATTTTGATGCATCGTCATAAAATATACATCTTTATTCGTTATCCCCCTATGCCTATACGTTTGTGCGGAGGAAAAGTTTCATATGAAAGCAAAAAAAATCGCATGAAATGATTTCATGCAATTGATCTTTATACTGTTGCCTGTGTTTGCCTTCCATCTGCAATATCTCTGGCCCGATGTGCCATCCTGCTTGCAGCGGCTGCTGCAAGGGCTGCAACAAGATCATCAAGAAATGTATTCACGCGATTTCCGCTGTGTTCATCCAGAGCTTTGATGATGCCGAATTTTTCTTTATCCAAATAACCAAAATTGGTCAATCCGATAGAGCCATATACATTAACGATGGAAAGCGGTATGATTTCATCAATGCCATAAAGAGGTTCATCTGTTTCAACAAGATGCTGAAGCGGCTGCGGGAGCAGTTTCTGTTCAGCAAGCTGATCTAGTGCAAGGCCTGTTAAAACGGCATGGACAATCTCCCGCTTATTTAATACCTTCTCTACATTTTCCACACAATCTTCAAGCGTAATATTAGGGATGTACTTTCGCTGAAGGGTCATTACGATATCAGCGATATCCTCTAGTGTAACACCCCTGTCATTCAGCATTTCTTTCGTCGTCTTTACCATCTCATCGATTGTGTATTTGCTCAATGGACATTGCACCCCTTTAATGTGTCATCCAATTCGGCGGCATATTCTGATTCCAATAGATGCTGCCAAGTTCATGATGCTTTTGAAATGAATCATGGAGCGTGTGATAGTGAAAGTTAAACCAATATCCCTGCTTTGGCGGATGATCGCGGCGGACATGAAATCTGACGACATCCTGTCCCGTTTGTTTATTGTATAAGTGAAAAATTTTCTCGCCTTTGCCATCTGCAGGTTTCTTTGAGATTGCCAAATCCCTGATATCTTCATCAGTGTACTCATCAACATATTGTTTAATTGCTTCTTCCATCTTCGGAAGAATGATCTGTCTGAATTCATCCTCTATCACGGTTCCGATTTTGTCTCCGAATTTTTGAAAGGATTGAACTTCGGCAGCTGCTACAAAAGTTGACAGGCAGTTCTCTTTGGACTGTTGCCAGTAAGCGGTTTCATCAGTGAAGAAATGTTTGTCTGAGTTCGTTAATTTAGCGGTTGAATCTTCAGAGGAATGTTCCTCGACTGTGAGGGCAGCTGGAGGAGCAACCATTCCGAAGGTTGCAATCGTAAATAAGATGACAAGCGTTTTCCGCATCCATTTGTTCATCATGTCATGTCTTCCTCCCAGTCTTCCTATTATAATATTATTCTATCATAGATAAATTCTAAATTTATAGAAATTTTTCGCAAAAAAGAAAATCCATTGCCTCAAAAGGGTTTTAAAAATAGATGAAAAAGTTTACACTAAAGGAGATGTTGGAAATAAAATACTTTCACACTACTGGAGTGAATCAAAATGGGTTTTGAATCAGTGTTTATTATTGCATCATTCGTGACTCTGGCATATTTTATTTTCGCAGAAATAACCGATTAAAAAAACTCATGGCGCCCGCCATGAGTTTTTTACTGTTTATTGTTTTTGCTTTTTATTTGCTGAAGACTGCTTGCGGCCAGTTTCACTGACTGTTGTTCCCTGACCTTCAACGAACGGAGAACCAAGCTGTGATTTTGATGGGTCGCTTTTTCGTTTTGACATTAGATGAGCACCTCCTCATCCTATTTTTCACGAATCTGTTATTTCTATCACACCAAAATGGAATTTTGCCGATTTTCGTTTATAAACATGAAAGCCAAGTGCTTCAAATGAGGAACTTTTCCAATGATTTTTTAAAACGACTCTTTTTTTTGCTACGCGTTTAGCTTCCTTCAACGTTTCTGCTGATAAAGGCTCATGCACACTAAGGGATCTTAAGTGCTCTATCCCATGAGATTCTTCTATTTCCTCCTCAAACATTGGATCAAAATAAACGACATCATATGAGTTTGTGTCTAATGAACGCAAGTAGTCTGCATGATTCATTTCCACAACTTGTATTCTGCGCATGCTTTTATCAAATTCAGAAATACCTGTTTCCCATTTGCTCAGGCCTTTTTCCACAAGATATGCTACAAGGTGATTTGCTTCTGCAGCTGTAACTTTCCCTGTCTCACCAGCTGCAAAGCTTGCTATAATACTGTCTGATCCAAGTCCAAGTGTACAATCTAAAAACCGGTCACCTTCTTTTAAATCTGCAGCAAAAATCAAAGGATCGCTCTCCCCTTTTTTCAATCGTTTCAGCCGGAACATGGCTGAATTTGGATGAAAGAAAAAAGGATCCGAGGTTCCTGCCTCATGCAGTTCAAGCCGATTTTGCCCTACTACAAGCACATCCGAATGATATTCATCCTTCATTTTATCAATAGAACGTTTCTTGCGGGCCTTATATTCAGCTTTTAAATCTAAAGAAATTCTCTCTGCGAGTTTAATCATATCTGGATTTGTTCTGCCAGCTGTTGTTACAATCAAAGTCTTTCACTCCGAATCAATATTCAATTATAAGAAAAGCGCAAGCGTCCGTTTAGCGCAGGCATGACAGATAAGGATCCGACAGAAAAGGCGCTTTTGCCGATCCTTTCAGATCTGTTCTGGCCGAGGAGCCTGAGCGATTCCGCTCGTCATCGAAGCGCAAAATTTTATTCTCTTAAAAAAGGATGCCTGCTATGAAGGCATCCTTTCCATTATTTATTAGCTTCAAATGCTTGCAGCAGATTATCCATGATATGTTCAATTGAGCTGCCTTCAATTTCGTGGCGCGGAATAAAATGAACGACATCTTTTCCTTTAAGCAAGGCCATAGAAGGAGATGAAGGTTCATGGCCTTCAAAGTACTCTCTCATTGCAGCTGTAGCTTCTTTATCCTGTCCGGCGAAAACCGTAACCAAATTTGCCGGTGCATGTTCAGCCTGCATAACAGCCTGTGTGGCAGCCGGTCTTGCAAGTCCCGCTGCACATCCGCAGACAGAATTCACAACAACCAATGTTGCTCCTTCTGCAGATTCCATAAATTCTTTTACTTCAGCTTCCGTGGTTAATTCATTAAATCCGGCGTTTGCCAGTTCAGCACGCATTGGCTTCACCATTTGACGCATGTATTCTTCATATGCCATTGACATAGTCATTCCTCCTAAACATCCGCATGTAGTAAAAGAATACTACAGGAGGGATGACAATTCAACAGCCGGGCCTCAGTGTGTTTTCTGAGGTTCTTTTACATCTTCAAATGCATCTGTTACTGCACCTTGAGATGCACAGGAAACTGTTCTTGCATATTTGCCCAGTACTCCGCGCTTGCGAAGCGGCGGGGCAGTCCAAGTAAGTTTTCTTTCTGCCAGTTCTTCGTCAGAGACGTGAAGGCGCAGCTCGCGGTTATCGCTGTCAACTGTAATTAAGTCGCCTGACTTCACAAGAGCAATCGGGCCGCCTGATTGAGCTTCCGGAGTGATGTGACCTACTACTAGGCCATGAGTGCCTCCAGAGAAGCGTCCGTCTGTCAGAAGCGCAACACTCTCTCCTAATCCTTTTCCTACAATGATTGAGGAAAGAGACAGCATCTCAGGCATTCCAGGCCCGCCTTTTGGCCCTTCATAGCGAATGATCAGCACGTCGCCAGCAACAACTTCATTTGTTAAGACAGCTTCTGTTGCTTCCTCTTCTGTATCAAACACTTTAGCAGGACCTGTCATCTTCGTTACTTTCAAACCTGAAACCTTGGCAACGGCTCCGCTTGGAGATAAATTTCCTTTTAAAATAACAAGCGGTCCATCTTTTCGCAACGCCTGTTCAAGCGGATAGATGACTTTTTGCCCTTCTCTCAAGCCTTCCTGCTCTCTAAGATTTTCTTCTATGGTTTTGCCTGTTACCGTTAAACAGTCTCCGTGAAGCAAGCCATGTTCAAGCAGCAGTTTCATTACGGCAGTCACGCCGCCGGCTTCGTGAAGATCCTGCATGACGTATTTTCCGCTTGGCTTAAGATCTGCGATGTGAGGAACGGTTCTTTGAATACGCTCAAAATCCTCAAGTGATAAATCTACATCAATGGAATGGGCAATCGCCATAAGATGGAGAATGGCATTTGTAGATCCGCCAAGAGCCATGACAACTGTGATGGCATTTTCAAATGCTTTTTTCGTCATAATATCTTTCGGATAGATGTCTTGTTCCAGCATGCGGTAAACAGCTTGGCCCGCTTCATAGCAATCATTTTGCTTATATTCCGATTCAGCAGGGTTGGATGAACTCCCAGGGAGACTCATACCCATAGCTTCAATGGCTGATGCCATCGTATTTGCCGTATACATTCCTCCGCAAGACCCTGCTCCAGGACACGCATGACATTCAATCTGGTGCAAACCGTCACTGTCAATATCGCCATTATTGAATTTGCCTACACCTTCAAAGGCTGAAACAATATCTATATCTTTATCGTTTAATCTGCCGGGTTTAATTGTTCCGCCGTATACGAAAACAGCAGGTACCTCTGCACGCGCAATCGCGATCATGCATCCCGGCATGTTTTTATCACAGCCGCCGATTGCAACAAATCCATCTAAATTTTCCGCTCCGACAACTGTTTCAATCGAGTCTGCAATGACTTCACGGCTTGGAAGTGAGTAGCGCATGCCCTCAGTGCCCATTGAAATCCCGTCAGACACGGTAATTGTGCCAAAAATCATTCCCGCACCGCCAGCTGTATTAACACCTTTTTTAGACAGCTCTGCAAGCTTATCAATATGTATATTACAAGGAGTGACCTCGCTCCATGTAGAGGCGATGCCGATCATCGGCTTTTGAAAGTCCTCATCCTGAAGTCCCACCGCACGAAGCATGGCACGGTTAGGCATTCGTTTCATATCGTCGCTGATTACTTTACTTTTGATTCTAAGATCTTTTTTGCTCACTTTCATCACCCCGTTAAATTTGTATTGTTATATACTATAGTCCGAATTCTTTAGTATTTCAACAATATTCGCATAATTTATGAAAATATTATCCTTGAATTTTGTTTAGGTGGTAATCTGACATACTTCTGTTTACTGTGTTCATACTAAAAAAGAGAAGGGGATGATACAAATCGAACTTGTAAAAGATATTGGAATTGTAGTTTTTCGCATAGCAACGATTCTGCCGCTGCTCTTGCTCTTTACACTATTCATGGGAAAAAGATCCATCGGGGAACTTCCGGTTTTTGATTTTTTGGCTATTTTAACATTGGGAGCAGTTGTCGGTGCGGATATAGCTGATCCACATATTGCCCATTTGCCCACGGTTGCAGCAATAGTATTTATAGCTGTACTTCAGAAAAGTATTGCCAAGTGGAAGGTTTCCAATCGAAAAATAGAGCAATTGATAACATTTGAACCTACAGTTATTATCGAGAATGGACTTCTGCTTTCTGAACCAATGAAAAGTATTCAATATACGATTGACAACATTTTAGGGCTTCTCAGAGAACAAGGGATATTTAATTTAACAGAAGTGGAACTTGCCGTTATTGAGGGTAACGGCAAATTGTCAGTATTAAAGAATATGAATTCCTTGTCCGCTTTGCCTGAACCAGCCTTTCCCTTAATTGCAGAAGGAAACGTATTTGATGAGGTATTGGAGTTTTTCGGCGTCAACAGGCAGTGGTTATTGGATGAGCTTAAAAAGCAGCACATCCAATCATTTGAAGACGTGTTTTTTGCATCGATTACTAAAAAGAAAGAAATTCATATATGCACAAAACAGATAAGCTCGATTGAAAATCCTCCACTGCAGATTTAAAAAATTGCAACTAAAAAAGCGATTTCTGTAAATAGAAATCGCCTATTAAACCCTTATTGTTCCGTTAAAATCAGCGGGCCGTCTTTTGTAATCGCAACGGTATGTTCATACTGGGCAGACAGTTTGCCGTCAACAGTGCGTGCTGTCCAGCCGTTCTCATCCATTTTCGAATACCATGTGCCGGCGTTTAACATCGGCTCGATTGTAATGACCATGCCTTCTCTCAGCCTTAGCCCTTTGCCTGGTTTACCGTAATGGAGCACTGTCGGCTCCTCGTGCATAGTTTTCCCTATACCATGACCTGTAAAGTCTCTCACGACAGAAAATGATTCTTCTTCTGCGTAAGACTGTATAGCATGGCCAATATCACCGAGACGGTTGCCGATCACAGCCTGCTCAATCCCTTTGTACATAGCTGTTTTGGTAACATCCATTAATTTTTGCGCATCTTTTGACAATGAGCCTGCAGAATGAGTCCATGCAGAATCAGCCAATCCTCCATTTAAATTCACTACAAAATCAATGGTGACAATGTCCCCGTTTTTTAACGGTTTTTTATTAGGAAATCCATGGCAGATTTCATCATTTACAGATGCACAGGTTGCATATTCATACCCTTTATAGCCTTTTTGCTCTGCTGTTGCTCCATGTTTTTTCAAATACTCATCTACAAAAGCATTAATTTCAAGCGTCGTGACACCTGGCTTAACTAGTTTCGCAACTTCTTTATGACATGCAGCCAGAAGCTTGCCTGCCTCATGCATCCGGTTGATTTCTCGTTCGCTTTTTAAAATGATCATTTTAGTATCTCCTCTTTTGAACCTGCTCTTCCTGCAGTTGATTCCTCTTTTCTTCGTTTTGAATGGAGTTGTGTATTTATACTGGCCATTTGATTCCAGTTTTATTTGATCTGAATGGATTTGTGGAATCATAGGGACTTTTTGTTTTCACTTTAATTCGTTTTGAAAGGATTGGTGGAATCATACAGACTCTTTGTTTCCACCTTTTTTCGATCTGAACAGATTTGTGGAATTATACAGACTCTTTGTTTCCACTTTTATTCGATGAGAACGGTTTTGGGGAATCAAACGGACTCTTTGTTTCCACTTTTATTTGATTTGAACGGATTGGTGGAATCATACAGACTCTTTGTTTCCACCTTTTTTCGATCTGAATGGTTTTGTGGAATCATAGGGACTCTTTGTTTCCACTATAATTCGATTCCAACGGTATTGTGGAATCATAAGGACTCTTTGATTCCACTTTTATTCAATTAGAACGGATTGGTGCACTCATACGCTCACTTTGATTCCAGTTTTCCTCAAACTGAACGGATTTGGGGAGTCATACGGTCCCTTTTTCATTTCAGGATCAGACCAGCTCCATATAAATTTCCACTTACAAAAAGACTAAATCACTTTAGAGATTTAGTCTCTGTTCTTTACTTTCTGCTTTCCGTCATTTGTTTCCAGACAGAGCCTTTTGCTTCTTCTCCGCCTTCTATTCGCTCGATCGCCATTTTGATTTGGAGGCTGACTTCAAATTCAGGGTCATTTTCAGCTTGTTTTAAGGCCTCCAGAGCACTTTCATCGCCAACCTCATAGAGGAACATGGCCGCTCTCCATCTGACAAGCTTGTTTTTATCTTTTAAGGCAAGCGTCATTTCCTTCATGGCACTTGGGTCGCCAATGTCTGAGAGACAATCTCCGGCTGTTCTGCGGACCGTTACGGATTTATCTTTCAACGCTTTGTAAAGATAAGGAAGAACTGCAGGTTCTTCGATCATTCCCAGATAGACAGCAGCAAGCCGGCGTATGGATGCTTTCTCGTCATTCAGCGCTTTATCTAAAACAGGCAAATCCCTTTCTTTCGGGTTCATCTGCTCCAGATGGGCAAAGCGGACTGTCCAATCGGGATCTTCAAGCATTTCCGGTGTCACGTCATAAGATGTCCGGGCAGGAACCGGTTCTGCTTTATCTTTTTGCAGCAGGGCTTCTGTCATTTTGATTAATCGTTCATCACTGTATGCAGCCTGAAGCTCTTCAACGACATCCTTCCCGATTTCATCAAAATCTCCATATCTGACGCCTTGTTCTTTCCACTTTCTTTCAAGAACGACGTTATCTGCATTTTGCTGTGCCTGCAGAACCGCTTTTTGAAAGCGTTCCGGCAGTCCAAATCGTTTTTCAGTCTCCCCGTCTGAGAGCTTCACCTGCATCGGGATTCCGCTGAACAATTGAACGTGCACATTTACTTCACCAAAATGTTCGTTGATTTGAGGATTGTTTTTTGCTCCACTTTCGACACTTTCTCCGAAGGCAGCGCGGACTTTAGGGAGAATTTCCTTCCAGTCAAATTTCGCGTTGCGTTCTACAGCAAGGAAATCAGCCACATGATAAACGCCTTTTACGCCTTCAACTTTCAGGATTTCCTGAATAACCTGCGGCGCGCCCTCTGCTGTTTCTTTTTTATAGTTATTGCTTTTACCGCCTGGAAGCTCTTCGTCTAATATAACTTTCATTGTATTTGGACTTGGAGTCGGTTCAATCGATTTGATATTCAAAGCCATGTCACTCCTTGTTTAATCTCTGCACTTATTCTAACATAGCTGAAAGAGGTCATGCCATTTAGAGAACCCGGCTTATAGTCCTCTGCTCGGTCCTTCCCATTCAAGAAAAAATTGCGATAAGTAGTCGGCCATGAATTGGTGCCGCTGCTGTGCAAGTATTTTTCCTTCTTCGGTGTTCATTAAATCCTTGAGCTTCAACAGTTTTTCATAGAAATGATTGATTGATGTTGATTTAATTGTACGGTATTCTTCGAAGGTCATGCTGTCACGAGTCGGAATGGATGGATCATAAATAAGGTTCCCTTTTGAACCGCCGTAAGAGAAAACTCTTGCTATGCCAATTGCACCCATCGCATCCAGTCTGTCTGCATCTTGTACAATCTGTGCTTCTATTGAAGAAACCGCTCTTCTTTTCCCGCCTTTAAACGAAATGGTCGAGATGATGGTCAGGACTTCCTGAATGGAATCAGAATCCAGGCCTTCTTCTCTTAAAAGATTGGCAACCTCATCCGTTTTCATTCTGATGTCATCGCTCAGCTTATCGTCGATTAAATCGTGCAATAATGCGGAAAGCTCGATAATGGTTAAATCACACGAATATTTTTTGGCGAGATTAAGAGCTGTTCTGCGCACTCTGTCAATATGGAGCCAATCGTGTCCAGTTCCCTCTGTTTCAAGACGGCATTTAACGAATTTTTCTATGTTTTCTGTGATTTGTTTCATATTGGCACTTCCTATTCTTCAAACCACGTCACCCCCACGACATCCTCTCCTGTATGTACTCCAATGGTTGTGCAGAGCGGAACAAGCTTAATATGAATGTATGGAAACTCTTCTTTAAGGACCTCATACAGTTTTGAAGATTTGTCGAGTTTGGAGCTGAATAAAACAGCTATTTCATGAATTCCGTGGTTTTGATTTCCTTTGTTTATTAGATTGATAATATACTGAAACGCTTTTTTCTCTGATCTTACTTTCTCTGCCGTGGAAAGCTTTCCTGATTCTACGCGGATGATGGGCTGGATGTTTAATAGACTTCCGAGATAATATTGTGTCCCCGACATTCTGCCGCTCTTATGAAGCCTTGTTAAATCGCCGATCAGGACATATGTGCGGTGATTTTCACGAAGTGTTTCAAGCTTTGCGGCAATTTCATGCGGTGCAAGCCCGGATTCGTGCATTTTCACCGATGCCTTCACTAATCTTGTTAACGGCTCAGATAATGTCAAAGAGTCAACCACAGTAACAGGAATATCAACTTCAACAGCAGCCTGTACAGCAGAAGTATATGTACCGCTGAGCAGACTGGATAAGTGGATTGAAACGATTTCATCATAGTTCTCTGCAAGCTCCTTATAGAGCTCGACAAATGCGCCTGGAGGCGGCTGTGAGGTGGTAATGGCATTTGATGAATCTTTTAAAAAGGCATAAAGATCGTCTGCCTGAAGATTCACTCCGTCAAGATATTCTTCATCATTTATACAGATGACCATTGGAACCCAGTAGACATCCGGATGATCTTTCATCTCCGCATCAATGCTTGCGGTACTGTCAGTTACCCATGCAACTCTTCTCCTCATATATGACTACCCCTTTGATTAGAATTCAAACTATCCCCGTTTATTTTTATTAAGCACAGGCGTTTAAGAATCCTCTTTTAAAACCATATTTAATTTTGGAAATAATCTCAGTGCATTCTTATAAAAAAAGTTATCGTGCTGCTCAACAGGAATAATGTCTTTATATAAATCAATAAAAGGCTTAACGCCAATTAATGGCCAGTCTGTTCCAAACAAAAGTTTTTCATAGTGTTCACAATAAGACAAAGCATGCAGAAGATGATCAAAAAACCTTGATTGTTTTTTATCTGAAATATCCTTGTCAGTACCGACAATCAGTCCTGACAAGTCTGCAAACATATTGTCATTTTTATTGACAACTTCTGCCCCGTCAAGCACCCATGGGTCCCCCAAATGCGCCATCATAAATTGAATATCGCGGTTTGCGACTGCTACTTCGTCAAGTGTAAGCGGATGACTGTATTTTAAAAGTCCGCGCTCAGAGTATGTATCACCTGTGTGAAAAACAACAGGAAGTCTGTAGGCTTTTGCAAGTTCGTATACAGAGCCGTAAACTTTGTCATAAGCATAAAAAGGATAATACCCCAAATAGATTTTTATTCCTGCAGTCTGCGGATTCTGAAGCGATTTTTCAAGCAATAACAGGTTTTGTTCATTCAATTTATAAGGGTTGATGCCCGGACAATAAAAAAACTCTTTTGGAACCGGTCCATCAAGATCGGTTCCCATAGGTGTTTCAGCATCCGGATCAGGAAATGCCCCGGGTTTAGTTTCTGTCACACCCATGGCTATTGCAGCGACAACACCTTCTGCTTCATATTCTTTTTGCAGGCCGGCAATCGAGTAGTCAACAAATGATAAAGTCTCAGCTGTTTGTTTAAAGCTTTGAATTTTTGAAATATGCATATGAGCATCAATGATTTTCATGAAGAAACCTCCTTGGACTGAATAAAAGAAAAGAAGCCGATATTGAAGTGCACCCCAAATGT
>NZ_JBCMYF010000027.1:0-91573 GCF_050483325.1 Metabacillus idriensis | reverse complement strand
GGATGCTTTGATTCCACAAACTGATGCGATGCACTTGAAAAGTGGATTCATAGGCTCCTTTGATTCCACAATCGCTTGGATGTGCTTGAAAAGTGGAATCATTGGGCTGTTTTGATTCCACGATCGTTGGAATGCACTTGAAGAGTGGAATCATGGCACTTGAAGAGTGGAATCATGGCACCTGAAAAGTGGAATCATAGGCCCTTCATGATTCCACGAGGTAACCATCATAATCTCGCATATGCCAATCTAGCGACGGAAACAGAAAAGAAGAAATTAAAAATTCCCATTTCCCAACTCTTTCGTTAAGCCCAAAAGAAAAAACGCCCAATTAGAAATCGGGCGTTTTTCAACTGCTTTTCAATATTTACCTAACTTGTCCATTCCCCGTCATCCTATACTTAATCGTTGTCAGCGCCGGCAAGCCCATTGGTCCGCGTGCATGGAGCTTTTGGGTAGAAATGCCGATTTCTGAGCCGAATCCAAGCGCGCTGCCATCTGTAAATCTTGTTGAAGCATTATGATAAAGGGCTGCGGCATCGACTACGTGCATGAAGCGCTTAGCTGTTTCCGCGTTTTCTGTGATGATGGCTTCTGAATGTTTTGTGCCGTATTGATCGATGTGATCAATGGCTTCCTCAAGATTGCTTACTGTTTTAATCGCAAGATCCAGGCTTAAATATTCGTCCGCCCAGTCTTCTTCATTTGCAGGAATCACATTTGGAAGAGCATCGGCTGCTTCCTTGTCGCCATGAACGGTAATGCCATGCTTTTTCACTGCATCTGCAAGTACTTCTTTATTTTCAAAAAGCCAGTCACGATGAACAATCAGAGTTTCCGCCGCATTACATACTGCAGGACGATCTGTTTTGGCATTGATGAGAATGTTCAGCGCCTTATCCGTGTCAGCTTCTTTATCAAAATATATATGGCAGTTTCCTACTCCAGTCTCTAAGACAGGTACTGTCGCATTTTCAACAACCGCCTTGATTAAAGAAGCGCCGCCTCTTGGTATCAGAACGTCAATATGCTCCTTCATTGTGAAAAGCTGCTGTGTTGCCGCACGATCCGTTGAAGCGATAAACTGAACGGCTTCTTTCGGAATTTTCGTTTTCTCAAGCGCACGGTGCATCACTTCCACAATCTTTTTGTTAGATGATAGGGCAGATGATCCGCCTTTCAGGACAATCGCATTCCCTGATTTAAGCGCAAGTCCTGCCGCATCTGCCGTTACATTTGGGCGTGCCTCGTAAATCATGCCGATGACGCCGAGAGAAACACGAACTTCCTCTACTTTCAGACCGTTTTCAAGCGTCCAATCGGATAGAACATCCCAAGTCGGATCAGGAAGATCGGCCACCTGGCGCAGACCCTCTGCAAAATCGCCGATTCGTTCTTGATTGAGAGCCAATCTGTCCATATAGGCCTCATCAAACCCTTTTTCTCTGCCCTTATCCAAGTCTTCTTTATTCGCATCCAAAATCACTTGGTATTCTTTTTCTAATTCATTTGCTACCATTCTAAGAGCTTCATTTTTTTCCTCTGTCGTTAACAAACTTAATGCTTTCTGTGCTTTTTTCGCTGTGATTGCCTGTTCTTCCACCGTCATTGGTTTAAGAGCTGCAATACTCATCAAAACGCCTCCAGTTCATTTTTAGCTTGGCACCTTTATTGAAAAATCGAGAGAGCAAACAAATGTCTCCTGATCAATCGCTGCCATTGTTTCATTTTTAGTATCTCTTTTTAAGTTTTCCGTTGAAAAGTTGATTCTGCCAAGACCGAATTCTTCTCCGTCTTCATCAAGGATCGTAACGACTGCGCCATCATTAAAGCGTCCGTTCACTTCCTGTATATCGACGGGATAAATGTTTCGCTGTTTATCGATTATGGCTGTTTTCGCTTTATTCGAAATCATAATCTTGCCTTCAGGACCGGAATGGAATGCGATCCATTGTTTTTTCTTATCAAGATTGAACGCATTCGGCTTAGGTTCAAAATACGTGCCTTTTGCTGTTCCGTTTACAGCATCCATCAAGATATCTCTTGTGCTTGATTTTCCTAAGAAAGATTGAATGCCAGATGCCATCGCTATCTTAAAGGCTGCAATTTTAGATTTCATGCCGCCAGTTCCGACTGCACTTCCAGAACCGCCGGCTGCTGCTTCAATTTCCGGTGTGATGGCATCCACTTTATCGAGGAGTTTGGCATCCGGATTGCTGTTTGGATTATCATTATAAAGTCCATCGATATCGGATAAAATAATCAGCAGATCTGCGCCAATCAACGCTGCAACCTTAGCAGAAAGCGTATCATTATCTCCAAACTTCAAACGATCGACTGTTACCGTATCATTTTCATTCACGATTGGAATAATGCCCCTTTCAAGCAGCACATTCATCGTATTTTTCATATTTCCATAGCGTGTTTCATCGGAAAAATCACTTCTTGTAATCAAAAGCTGTGAAGCGACATATCCGTGAGATAAAAAGAGTTCTGAATAAGATTCCATTAACAGACCCTGTCCGATGGAAGCTGCTGCCTGTTTTTCAGGCAGCGCTGACGGCCGCTGAATGCATCCAAGCTTGCGGTAGCCCGCTGCCACGGCTCCTGATGAAACTACTACCGTTTCATAGCCGGCATCCTTGAGTTCGACAATCTGATCTGCCAGCTTCTCAAGCTTTCTGCGGCTTACCTCGCCGTGCATACTTGTCAGCGAGCTGCTTCCGATCTTAATAACAACTCTTTTTATCTTTTTCTCTTCTTTCAACATCCTATCCCTCCTGAGAATCTGTGTCTAACCTTATCTAGTACATTCGGGTTAAGACGTCATCAATGCTCCTGCCATTTCTTCATTCAGCTCTTTCGAACGTTTTGCCGCATGATGAATCGCCTGTGAAATGGCTTTTCCGCCATTATTTTTCCGCAATGCCTCAAGTCCTGATGCTGTTGTTCCATTTGGTGAAGTCACTTTTTTCCTTAAACTCTCCGGTGCTTCGTCGTTTGCCATAATCATTTTCGCTGCGCCGAGAATGGTTTGAGCAACTATCTCGCGTACCATTTCCTCGTCCATTCCTTTTTCAACGCCCGCCTGCTCCATATGCTCCATTAAGTAATAGAAGTAAGCCGGACCGCTTCCTGCAATTCCTGTGAAAATATCCATCTGCTCTTCTTCAATTAAGAAGACTTTTCCCATACAGCTGAGCAGTTCTTTCACCGCAAACACGTTATCCATAACGGTATGTCTTCCAGGGCTTAGTGCTGTAGCTGATTCCTGGATCATGCTTGACGTATTCGGCATCACGCGTACAACCTGCTGATTCAGGTTTAAATGATCTTCCATGAACTCTGTAGAAATACCAGCTAAAACAGAAATCACAACCTGATCCGCTCTTACTTTATCTTTCAGTTCCCGGAGCGCATCTGCTGCGCCCTGCGGCTTCATCGCCAGGATAAACAAATCGATTTCTTCATATGGCAGTGCATCCTGCTGTACCGCGTTCACGCCATAAACATGATTCATTTCTTCAAGACGCATTTGATTGCTTCTATTTGTTACATAAATTTTTTCTGCAGGGATGCTTCCGACTTGTACAATCCCTGAAATCATGGATTCTGCCATCGATCCCGCACCTAAAAACGCAACTGTTTTTTCTCTTAACATAATGAGCCCCCTCAAAAATCTCTGTTCGTGTCCGTTCGTTTTTTTCAACGGTTATAATCGTAACATGCTGAGAGAGAGATTCAAGGGAATCCAGGACATTCATAAGGAATAGGCCGAGATAGTGAAAGGAAGCGTTATCATTGACGGGTTACCTATCAGCAAATCGGTTTAATCGGGAATAATCGGCTGTAATCGGGATATTTGCGGAAATTTGGATTTAACGTATTAGAGATAATGAACAGGTCCTGCTGGGAGACGCTTGGAAAAAGGAAAGTATTTTAGCTATTTCGGCAAGTAAAATTCTGATTGAGGCAAGTAAATCTGGTGAAAAGGAAAGTATTCGGCCGAAAATGGAAAGTATTCAAAAAAGAGCGCCCCCGTTCTTATCAAAGGACACTCTTCTCTTTATTAAGCTTCCAATTATTGCGGGATTATTCAAAGCTCTTCCAAACCACAGGAAGCAGATCCATTAATTCATGGGCAAGCATCGTATGTGCTGACCTCTTTTCTGACCATTTATCTGCACATGCTCCGTGAAGATAGACAGCATTTAAGACAGCATGTTTCCATTCGTTATGGCAGCACAGCATGCCAAGCATCATCCCTGTTAAAGTATCGCCTGTGCCGCCTTTTGCAAGTGCGCTGTTCCCTGTCGGATTTGCCCAGACTTCCCCATCCGGAAAAGCGCAAATCGTCTCGTTCCCTTTTAGAACGATCGTCACGCCAAGCTTTTTCGCCCATACGGAGGCTAGGTGCGGGCGGTTTTGCTGCAGCTCTTTTACATCAACACCCGTGATTTTTGAAAATTCCCCAGGATGCGGAGTCAGAATAACCGGTGATTGTCTTTTCCTATACGTTCTCTCAGACAGCGCCCCAGCATCCAATACAACGGGGCAATCCAGTTTCAGCACCTGTCTAATGGCCTTTTCTGTTTCTTCATCCGGCTCTATGCCGGGTCCTGCTGCAATCGCTTTGTACTTGGACAAATTAACTTTGTCATCTGCCAGCTTCTTCAATCCATTTCTCAAATAAGTTGCTTCCGGCAAACTCGGGACAACATACGGAATGACTTCTTCAACTGTGCCAATTTCAAGCTTCCCGATCCCGCTGCGCATCGCACCAAGACCTGAAAGCAGTGCAGCTCCAGGCATGTCCTCGCTTCCTGCTATAAGAAGACCCGTTCCGTACGTGCCTTTGTGGCCTGAAGCTTCTCTTTCAGGAAGAGTCGATTTGACGTTCTCTTCTGTCCAAAAGGAAGTCATGCAGATTACCTCATTTCTAATTTATGGATAGCTCCCTAATACGAGGACGCGCTGCCCTGTACCATTGAAGGCAGAGAATAAAAATAATCACGATATCAGCCAAATCTCCGCCGTAGTACATCAGCATACTGCCAGTCTCAGCCTGATCTGCCGGCACTCCGTTTGGCGGATGAGCATAGATATACTTCGACAAGATTCCGTGGCCTCCAAGTGCAAGCACAAGGACAATTGCCCGATAAACATAACTCGTCCTGTGCGGCGCGGGATCAATGTAAATGATGGATACTGTAAATAAATAACCTGCTAAAAATACATGAATATGGATGACGGCATGTAGCAGGATGAACTGATGCATGACTGCGTATAAATCTGTTGTATAAAGGACCCAAAGACCTCCCACATTCAATAAAGCAGCCGTAGCCGGGTTACTTAGAACGCGGACTGGACCGCTCTTCAGCAAACCCGTAAGCCGTCTTGCCTGATTCACTTTTAAGGCTCGTAAAAAGAGTGTCATTGGTGCAGCAAGAGCCATAAGCAGCGGCGCAATCATGCCGAGAAGCAAGTGACAGAGCATGTGCGCGGTGAAATCCATGTGGGCACGGTTAGCTAGAGGCCAGCTAACTGCAGCAATTGCGCAAAGAATCCCAATAAACCAGAAAACAGTTCGGTAAACTGGCCACTTTTTGCGCCTGTGATTAGAGGTCAAGACAGCCGCGGCATACAAAACCAATGCCACGACAAACGGCAGAGCCAATAGTATTTGAGGTCCAATTCCGACTGCATGATGAGAATGATGCATTCTACTCAGCCTTCCGCTTTTTTGTCTGTATGATAAGAATAATGCCGGCAATCAGCATCAAAGCTGCAATGATATTCCAGATCCAATCATATATGTACACATTGTCCACATAGCGAATCTGGTGAAGCCCCATCAGCTTATGCTGAACAGTGCCATCATACAATTGAAACACGCCTGCTCCAAAAAAGACGCCGCCCCACCATCTCTTTAACCATAAACCATTCCGGCGTCTGAGGTCCGCAAACAAAAATAACCCTCCAATTGTCGCAAGCCAGCTGAACGCGTGAAAAAGGCCATCCGAAACCAAGCCAATATCTGTTGTCGATTTATCATAAAAATGATGCCAGTGAAGAAGCTGATGAAAGATGGTTTCATCAATAAAAGCGACAAGGCCAAGACCAAATAAAAGACCGGACCATACATTCCGCGATAAATAGTTATAGCGATTTGAACCTTGAGTATCCATACGAGCCTCCTTTTGAAATATGTCTTATCTCAAAAATTCCCTTTCCCTTTCTCCTGTAAACGCTATAGATGATAATCCCTTCTTTTTACATACTGGATGATTTAAATATAGAAAAAAGATAAGACTTTCTTTCCATTAAAAAAGGTTACGAGGATTGTCATTTTTACAAAAAGAAAACCTCCACTGCTTAAATGCAATAGAGGTAACAGGGAGCTATTCAGGAATACCTGCTTGATTTAATGGAAAAAAACGCAGTTTTACTTCGCCGATCATTTTCTTTTCAGAAACCGGGCCTATCTCGCGGCTGTCCCTGCTTTGCCGCCGGTTATCTCCCATCACATAATAAGCGTCTTCGGGAACGATAGCCAGAAAATCTTCTGTCAGCTGTTCATTATAAGGGAGGTTCTTTTTAGATGCAGCCAAATAAGGTTCACCGTATTTTTTTCCATTAATATACAAAGTATCCTGTCTCATTTCAACTGTATCACCCGGAAGTCCGATGACACGCTTGATATAATCCTTTCCCCGCTCTGGCGAATGAAAAACGACCATATCAAAACGCTGAATGCCGCTTGTCTTAGAAATAATCAGCCTGTTTTGATCCTGAAACGTCGGCTGCATGGACTTTCCTTCCACCAAAACAGGCGCAAATAAAAATTCTCTGCAAATCAATGCAATCACGACGGCAAATACAATTGACTTGATCCAGCTCCATACTTCTTTTCTTGTATTCTCTTTCATTGCTGTCCCTCCAATCGAGCTCGACTGCTTTTCTCTTAAAAAGAGGCAGTCTGCATCAAAAAGATTCAAGCCTTCATATAATTTTCCGTTGCGATTTATTTTTTTGAAGACCAGAATGCGATTCCAAAAACAATCCCGATGGCAATTCCCATTCCAATATTATCAAGCGCGATTCCAATTCCTGCACCAAGTGCAATGCCAAGGGCCAAACCCGTTTGGTTCTTTTTTTCAGCACTCATTTTCACCCGCTCCTTATATGACTATCTACGAAAGTTAAAAGCGGAAAGTTTCAAAATGCAGGGAATATATCTATATAGTGCCATAAATAAGGAGTGATGTCCCTTATGAAACATATTGCGTCAGCCATCTATTTTTCATTCGGCTTTTTGTTTTATTTTCTTCAGTGGTTTGGAGGATTTTATGCACCGCCATTCATTAGCTTCATTATCTTTCTTTTCTTCTGTGCCGGATTTGCCTATTTTTTGTCTGCCATCAGACCATCAAAGCAGAGCGGCGAATAAAAGAAGGCGGACCTCTTAATAAGGCCGCCTCTCCTGGTTACTGATCCGGATATGTTTCCTTTAAAAAAGTGACAGACTGCCGAATCAGTTTCCTCATCACCTCAATATCAATATCAGCCACCTTGTTTATGTAGACACACGCCTTCCCGGTCGTATGCTTTCCAAACTCCTTTAAAAGCTCGTCGCGCTTCGTTTCACCTGGTGCAAAGTAAAGGCTGATTTTTGCTTTGCGCGGCGAAAAGCCTACAAGCGGTGCATCCCCTTCATGACCCGACGCATATTTGTAATGATACGAACCGAAGCCGATGATGCTTGGTCCCCACATTTTAGCCTCATAGCCCGTCGTTTCTGTGAAGATATCCAGCAGCTCGTAAGCATCCTCCCGCTTCTTAGCAGAATCAACAGCCTCTATAAACTCAAGAACACTATTGTCGGTTTCTTTTGTTTTCAATTCATACGCCACAAACTTCGCTCCTTTACAGATTCTTTTTCAAATAGTGGTGCTTAAAGTCTCTTCCAACTCCATCAAGCGTGCCATATACTTCGTATCCATGCTTCTTGTAGAAATCCACGGCCTGAAAGCTGAGGGTGTCGACTTTTACAAAATCGCATTTTTTAAGTTTAGCCAGATTTTCGGCTTCTGCCAGCAGCTTTGATCCGTGGCCTGAGTGCCGCAGATCCTCATCGATCATCAGAGTATGAATCTCAAGCCAGTTCCAGCAGATTTCTCCTAAAATCCCTCCGCGGACCATGTCATTTTCATCTTTGAGATACAAATTAACCTCCTCATACCTGCCGTTTAAATCCTCCGGAAAGTGAAGAGAATTGTACTCATAAAGTTTTTGATTGACGATGTTTTTGCTGTACGGACTATCTTCTTTTAAAATGTAGTAAGTCATATGCTGTCTCCCTGTCTATTTAATATGTTTCTTAATAATTCTTTTTAAAGATACCAAGTTCCTGTTTCTTTTTGTTCTTTTTCTGTGAAATAAACAAAAAAGCCAAAGAAACTTTGACTCTTTGTTTTGCTGATCGATTAAGGTGTATTTCCGTATACCTTGCCGGTTGAAGAACTGATCGTGCCGTTATTGACATTCAACGTATAAGACAGGCCACCTGACCCTGTCCATGTTGAGAGATTGAACGTGTTTCCATCAGTCAGCTTGTAAATGGAAATATTATTATATGTAAGCGAGCTTCCGCTTACACATCGAGTTGGCGTCTGATTGGATTTGGCCATGTAAACAGCCGCATTCACTGCTCCAGGCTGAGTAACCACTTTGGCTGTTCCGTCTTTTTCAACAAGGAGCGCCGATTTTTCATTCAGACCGATGCCTTTAGCAGATGTACCGGTTTCTTCCCCGTCCTGTATGTTGCGAGCCATGAAAGTGAGCAATCTTCCCATACGGTCTCTTTGCTCAAAATGCGTGTCTGTTTGGATGTTGTTATTGTGCGGAGTCTGAATCAGATAGTCTGTAAAGGAAATGAGAGAGCTGTAAGGGTTAGTAAGTGCAGTAACAGAGTCGAGTGTTCTTGATCCTGCAGAGATGGCATCATAAATATGATCTCCCTGTATCATGGCACCCGCACTTGTGCCGCCAAACGGAACAGTTTGAATTCGGTTGTTCAAGGCTGTTAAAGCTTGAGAGCCTTCAAGGAAATCTACATAATCCGCCTGATTTCCACCTGCGAAAAATATAGCTTCTGCTTTGTTGATTCTGTTGATGAGCGAGGAATCCGAGCCTGCCTGTGTTAAATTGTCTACCACGACAGTATTAACCGAGTTAAGAGGTTTTCCAATGGACTTAGCCAGATCATATACATACTGATTGTAGCCGTCAGTACCGGTCGCCCGGAGAATAAGGAAATCTCCTCCGTTTGCCTTTTGAATCATCCATTCAAATGCTTTGTCGACATCTGTGCTTCCTCCCATGTAAACCTGACCAAATGAAGTAGTTGTTACTTTATCCGCCGTGCTTCCAGTGGTGTAGAGAGTATACGGTGAGGCAGCAGCATCCGCCGAACCCTGAGGTGCTGAAACAATAAATCCTCCTATTAATGCAGCACAAATCAATAGCTTCTTCCCGGCCACTCGCAAATCCTTTACTCGTTTCATTTTATTCCTCCTATTATCTTTTTTGAAAATTCAAACTAATAATATGCAAGATATGTGCCAAGAAGAAAACAAGCAGAATTATCAAGAGTTTCGCTACTGGAGACTTTCTTTTTGGATGATTTTGGTTGTTGGAAAAAGCTAAATAAGAACCTAAACAACCAATTATTTTGACAAAAAAAGAAGCTGCCATTGTTCAGCAGCTTTCCCCTGTTTATTTGACAATCCCAAGCACAAATCCATCGTACCCTTTGCTTCCGACCGTCTGAATAGCCGCCGCCTCGATTCTAGGCTCCTTTGAAAGCAATTCCATCAGCGACCGGACACCGTTCACATTCTCGTCCAAGCTGTTTTCATCGATGACCTTTCCTCCGCGGACCACATTGTCTCCCAAAACTACGGTTCCAGGTTTAGAAAGTTTCATCGCCCATTCAAAATAGCCTGGATAATTTACTTTATCGGCATCAATAAAAATAAAATCAAATGGTTCCTGATCTTGAAGTGCGGGAAGCGTTTTGAGCGCAGCTCCAACCATAATCTCAATTTTATGATCAAGACCGGCTTTTTTCATATTTTCGATGGCAACACTCGCATGCTTTTCTTCATATTCAAGCGTGATCAGCTTTCCGTCTTCAGGCAGCGCACGCGCAAGCCAAATACTGCTGTAGCCGCCGAGCGTCCCTATTTCAAGAATCCTTTTCGCCCCTTTCATCTTCGCGAGCAAATAAAGCTGCTTGCCCTGGTTAGGGGCCACATCAATCTCTGGCAGCCCCGCCTCTTCGTTTGCTTTAAGAATATAAGACATATCAGGGTCAGTCGAATGAAGTTTAGATGCAAAATAATCGTCTGCTTTCTTCCAAATTGCTGGTGTCGTCATATGAGATCGTCTCCCTTTTCTTTAATTCTGGTTCTTATTCCCACTTAAACGTAAAACTCGCCACGATAAAAGCTCCCACAACCCAGCATCCCAAAATCAGCGTTTCCGTTCCAAGTGCCAAAAAGGATGCTCCGACGTTCATCACTTCCCTTAATGCATGGCTCAAATGGGAAATTGGAAGCACATAGACTATCGGCTGCAGGAAATCCGGCATGTTTTTTATCGGGAAAAAGACGCCTCCTAAAAAAAGCATTGGGAAGGAAAGGAATCCTGCGATTGGTGCCGCACTCTCCGGTGTTTTTGCAATTCCGGCAATGATAAATCCGATCGCCATAAAGGCAAGCGTGCCTAAAATAACAAAAGCAATCAGTGTCAGCCAAGATCCGCGTACATCCACCCCGAAAATCAGCTGCGCTATTACAAGGACAAGCAGTGCCTGCAAACCATTCAGCATAAGGCGCGCCGTGATCTGAGCTGCAATGAAGGTCGACGCCTTAAGTGTCGTTCCCTGCATTCTTCTTAAAATACCCCGTTCTCTCCATGCCGCGATCTGCCCTGCCACCCCGTTCATGTTGTTGCTCATAATCATCATCGCCACAATTCCCGGTACTAGAAAATCAATATACTGCAGATTCAGCGTTTCAATTCCTTTCGGCTCCGTGACGACGACAGGCTTGTAATCTGCTTTTTCTTTGCTGATCTGATCAACCGCTCCATTTACAAGCTGCAGTCCAAGCTGGGAGACTGCTGTATTTGTTTCGTCATAATAGACCGGGATTTTGAAAGGAGTCTCCTGATCAAGCTCTTCACCATAACCTTTTGGAATCACAATCAAGATTTGCAGATTCCCCTGATTCACCTCACTGAAGGCGATGTCCTCTTTCGACTCCATTTCAAGCTCCATCGCTTTATTTTTCTTTAATGAAGATACAAATGCCTCCGATTCAGCGGATTGATCCTGATCGACGACTCCAACCGTCACCGACATGCTGTTCCCGCCTCCCAAAAACGAGCCTAGCATGACCATCAGAAAAATCGGAAACGCAAGCGTCCAAAACAAGACTTGGCGATTGCGCATAAAAATACGCAGCTGGGTTAACGTTAACTGCCAATATGCCCTCATGCTTCCCTCAGCCTCCTTCCCGTCATATGAATAAAGACGTCCTCAAGCGTTGCCGTCCGAATTTGTAAGTCTGCCAATTTCAAGCCGCGGTCTGCAGCCGTTTGAATAAGGCTCGTTAAAGTCGCCTGAAGATTATCCGTATAGAGAATGGTTGCATCCTTCTGCTTTCCGACCTGCTTAACGCCCTCAATTTGAGTGAGATCCATCTCTGGTGCTTCTTCCTCAAAACGGAATTCCACCGCATTTTCAGAGTGAAGGCTGCGGACAAGCTCGGCCGGCGTATCGAGTGCAATCAGATTTCCCTGATCCATAATGGCGATCCTGTCGCAAAGCACATGAGCTTCATCCATGTAATGTGTTGTCAAAACAACCGTCACACCTTTTTCCTTCAGGTTAAAAATAATATCCCACAGCGTTCTTCTGGCCTGCGGATCAAGTCCCGTCGTCGGCTCATCCAGAAAAATAATCAAAGGATCATGGACAAGAGCGAGCGCAATTGCAAGTCTCTGCTTCTGTCCGCCTGACAAACTTTTAATTCTGCTCTTTGTTTTATCCGTTAAAAGCATATCCTCAATCAGCGGATGAATCGGAATTTGTTTTTTATAAAAACTCGCATACAAATGAAGGATCTCCTCCACCGTCAAAAGCTCAAAAAGAGTCGTCGACTGCAGCTGGACACCAATCACTTCCTTTACTTTCTTCAGATCCCTTACCACATCAAACCCGCCGATATCAGCCGAACCGCCATCCGGCTTCCGCAGCCCGACCAGCATCTCCAAAGTTGTCGTCTTCCCTGCACCATTCGGCCCAAGCACTCCAAATACTTCACCTTTATACACGTCAAAAGCAATTCCATTTACCGCAGTAAAATCGCCATACTTTTTCACCAGGCCATTCACGGCAATAATCCGTTCCTGATCACTCATTTTTTCACACTCCAAAATGAGACAGTCTTGCTGCTGCCTCAGATTTGTTTATATAGGTATGTATTCTTTGCGGGAGGGCTTTATCCCTTTCTATGCCATCTCATTAATCTTAAGTTCAATCATTGCAAACTCCCTCAGTAAACATTTGGACTTATCATCTAGAAATGACGCAGTATAATGAAGGTAAGGAACACTTATTAAAAGGATTGAAGTTTGATGTTTGCAAACTTCATGTGCGAAATCTCTTTTCAAGGAAGGAGGATTGCTATGACATTAGATCAGCGTTGTGTGGGGATTTTAAACAAAATTGTGGAAACGCCCCGTTTTGTGCCGACTTCAGAGATTATGGAAGCGATGAATATCTCGAAGCGGACTGTCTATTATGATATTGATAAAATTAATGATTGGCTGAAGGATCATGAGCTTGAAGCATTAAATTATGTCCGCTCTGCTGGTTTTTACGTATCTGATATCACACGTGAACAAATCAAACAAAAATTTACACATCCCCGGCAAGATCAGATGTATGAACATTCTCCTCAAGAAAGAAAAGCCTGGGCTGTGGTAATGATTCTGACAAGGGAAGAACCAGTTTTTCTGCAGACGTTTCTAGATCGTTTTCTTGTTAGCCGCAGCACCATGCTTTCAGATATTAAGCAGATAAAACAGGAGTTAAGCAGCTACAACCTGACTATTCTCTTTAAAAAAGAAAAAGGGTACTACTTATCAGGAGCTGAGCAGGACAAACGAAGTGCATTGGTTTCTTATATTACAGAGCTGACTGACGGACAAAGTTTAGATCAGCTTTTATCAGACGCAAAGAGGAGTTTAATAGCAAGCGGACCAGCATCACTTAAAGACTTTAAGAGACTTACAATCAGCGAGATTCATACTCTCTTAAATGAAGCAGAACAACTAATAGGGGTTCACTTTACAGATGACATTATCAATCAAATGAGCGTACATCTAGCTTCATTTATAAAACGTTTTGCTCAATCCAAATTTGTAACAATAAACCCTGTGGAAAAACAGGTTATCGTTCAAACAAAAGAATTTCAGGCATCTAAATCTATTTGCTCAAAAATTGAAAACGTTTACCAAATAAAAGTTCCTGAAGATGAAGTTTATTATATGACGACCTATCTTCTAGGAGCCAAAATCAGCGAATATAAGCGGGAACCGATTGATGACCAAGACTCTTTAAATATGAAGAAAATAATTACCAGGATGGTAGATTCCTTTCAAACATATGCATGCGTGGTTTTTAAAGAAAGACAAGCGCTTGAGAAAAACTTATTTTTGCATTTAAAACCTGCATACTATCGAATTAAATATGGGATTGATCTTGAAAATCCGCTGACCTCATCTGTCCAAGAGAAATATCAGGACATTTACTTGTTAACACAAAAAGTCATTCATCACTTTGAAGATGTACTTGGAAAACAGGTATCTAAAGACGAAATCGCTTATATATCGCTGCATTTTGGGGGCTGGATAGAAAAAGAAGGTGTTTCTGTACAAGCCAGAAAGAAAGCAGCGGTAGTATGCGGAAGCGGGATCGGCACCTCAAGAATTGTCCAAAAACAGCTGGAGGATTTAATTCCAACATTAGATGTCATTAAAGTGATGACCAAACGAGAGTATCATAAAAGCGAACTCGGACAGATAGATTACGTCATCTCAACAACTCCTATTAATGAACGGGATGTCCCTGTTTTCATCGTTCACCCCATATTAACCCATGCTGAAAAGACAAACCTGCTTGCACAAATTGAGGCATCGCCAACTTCAATGCCGGGTGACGTTGAAGCATTAATGACAATCATGAAAAAACATGGTGTGATTACGGATGAAAAAGGGCTGCAGCAAGAGCTTATTCACTATTTTAAAGCGAATAGATCTACAGAAAATGAGGTGAGGAAAAGACCAATGTTAAATGACATCTTAACAAAAGAAACGATTCAGTTTACAAATCAAGTTGATAGCTGGAAAGAAGCAATAAAGATTGGAGCAGAACCTCTTTTAGCAAATGAGTCTATTAAAGAGAGCTATATTGAAGCAATGATTAACAACGTAGAAAAACTCGGACCATATATCGTCATTGCTCCAAAAATCGCCCTGCCTCACGCCCGCCCGGAAGATGGAGTAAATAAAGTAGGGATGAGTTTTCTCAGAATAAAAGAGGGCTGTTCATTTTCAGAAAAAACTGAACACCATGTACATCTTTTATTCGTGCTGGCAGCAATCGATAATGAAACGCATTTAAAAGCCTTATCTCAATTTTCAATGATGCTGTCAAACCCAGAAAACATTTTGAAACTGGAACAAGCTGAAACAACGGATGAAGTTCTATCTGTTATCAATCAATATTCAACTAATTAGGAGGAAAAATGATGAAAAAGATTTTAGTAGTTTGCGGGAATGGATTAGGAAGCAGCTTTATTGTTGAAATGAATGTAAAAACGATTTTAAATGAGCTTGGCGTTCAAGCTGAGGTATCTCATACAGATTTAACAACAAGTAAATCAGAACAGGCCGATCTTTACCTGGGTTCGAAAGATTTAGTAGAGTCACTGGATGATGGAACAAGAACCGTTGAAGGGTTAACAAATATTTTAGACACCAATGAACTAAAAAGCGTTTTGGAAAAACACCTTAAATAGAAAGAGCTGCTCAAGTAAAGAGGAGGGTCTCGAATGATTGATTTTATTATGAAAGATGTGCTGGGTACACCAGCCATTCTTGTTGGATTGTTTGCTTTTATTGGACTTGTTCTTCAGAAAAAAGGGATTGCAGATACGATTTCAGGAACACTGAAGACCATTATGGGATTTGTTATTCTTGGTGCCGGAGCCACGATCTTAATTGGCGCTCTTGACATATTTGGAAGCATGTTCGAAAAAGCATTCAATATTCAGGGAATTATCCCAAATAACGAAGCGATCGTTGCAATTGCACAAGAAACACTTGGAACGGAAACAGCCATGATCATGCTTTTCGGGATGCTCGTTAACATCCTTATTGCCAGGTTCACTCGTTTCAAATACATTTTCTTGACAGGGCATCATACCTTATTTATGGCCTGCCTGCTTTCTGCCGTTTTCGCAACAGGCGGAATTACAGGAGTTCCGTTAATCATTATTGGATCACTTATATTAGGAAGTTTAATGGTGCTTATGCCGGCACTTCTTCAACCATATGTAAGACAAATTACGGGAAACGACAGTATCGCTCTTGGCCACTTTGGTTCGATTGGATATTTCACTTCTGCATTCTTGGCAAAACGGACAGGAGACAAATCGAAATCTACAGAAGATATCAAAGTGCCGAAATCTCTTGGTTTCTTGCGTGATACATCTGTAGCCATGAGCTTAACAATGACTATCCTCTTTTTAATTGTCGCACCCATGGCAGGAAAAAGCTTTGTCGAAACAGAACTGAGCAGCGGCACAAACTTCCTTGTTTTCTCCTTTATGCAAGCGATCACTTTCGCTGCCGGGGTATACATTGTATTAGCGGGCGTTAGGATGTTAATTGCTGAAATCGTGCCGGCTTTTAAAGGGATTGCAGATAAAGTGGTAAAAGATGCGAAGCCCGCACTTGATGCACCTGCCGTTTTCCCTTTCGCTCCAAATGCTGTCATTATCGGGTTTCTATCAAGTTTTGCAGCTGGTGCACTATCGATGTTTATCCTGCCATTACTAGGATTAAAAATCATTGTACCAGGCCTTATCCCCCATTTCTTCACAGGTGCTGCAGCAGGAGTTTTCGGGAACGCCACCGGGGGCAGACGCGGCGCTATTATTGGAGCATTTGCCAACGGACTATTAATCTCGTTTTTACCGGCACTGTTATTGCCTGTCCTTGGATCATTAGGCTTTGAGGGTACGACTTTTGGAGATTCAGACTTTGGGGTTGTTGGTATATTAATTTCATTCATCATTAAACTGTTTACGTAAGATAGAAACAGCAATTCATTGATGCGCAGTATAAGAAGTCCTTCATCAGATGTAATTTGCTCAAACTAAAAACCCAAGAACGCTGATATATAAGCATTCTTGGGTTTTATATTTTTGAGCTTGAAAGGTATTTTTTGGGAACCCTCTCGTTTTTCTTCCTTTTTTGATCAGCGCCCACCAAATAAGAAAACCTTGAAACCCATTTTGACAGCTTCCGCTACATTATACTTAAATGATTATTTTCGTCCCATCAAATCTTGTAAAGGTAAAGCCTTTAAACTTTTCATTATAGGTTTTCTTATAGGATTGAAGGATGCCAATCGCCACTGATTCACCTAATTTCAGACCTTCGACTCCGTCAGATCGAAAGTGTACGCCAGCCGTATCTCGTCCATGTGCAATATTAGAGGCAAGTTTATTTAATTCTCCTCCTATTGTTAAGGTTGAACCAACATAAGGAATGAGGGCTGTACCATCAGAATTAGCAGTCACCGGATTTGGAATGGCGAAGGATTCATTAAAGAAAGCTTTGAGGATTGTAACACAAGCTCCGGCAATGCTTGCATGTCCGGCAGGGTATGAAGGATGGGTCGGACAGCCTTCAGGATAGGCTATTGGAAGCAAGTACGTACCAAATTTTCTTTTTATATGTTTAATTGCATTAGATTCCAGCAATTCTTGTTCTATAGGGTAGGACGATGCACCTGTTAGATGATTATGAACAAAGCCCCCAAACTCCTCTGGCCGAAGTTTGCGATGAACTAACCATTTATGAAACCATGCTGCTTCTAACGCATTTCTAGTTGCTTTTGTGATGAAATCCAGCATATGCACGGATCCAAAGGTAATAAAGCCGCCTTGAGTTTTCGATTGGAAATAAGGATTATCTTGATCAAGAGCGCCTTGTCCATATGGGATCAGTATTAAGCAAGCGTTAAGAAAAGCCTGGAATGAATAGTCTTGATGAACCCATTCTCCGAGATCTCTGCCGCTCCGGATATACCTTGGGACTGAATCAAGATGATTTGGTGAAGATGGGAGATGGCCATTCTGAACAGCTGCCCATTCGTTATATGACGTCAGGTAGTCGTCCCCCGGCACTGGAGTATAGTATTGCTGTGTTACAGTTTTAATTCCTTGCCGAATATCCTTCCAGAGGAATTGAGAAATCAATGGTCCTGTCAGCTCTCCATCTGTATTCCCCCTGAACAAGGTTCGGCTCGTAACTGCTCCATTCTCTTTTGGTCCCCTAAAATCAGACAGCTTTGAAAGTTCAGAGGCCGCTTCCACTATCAGCGGATTCTGATCGTAATCTGAATAAGGGACATCTCTGGTAAGTGCCCGCCAGTAAAGCTCCGCCATTTCACCCGCTTGCCACGCACTGCTGAACCGGGGAGGAACAGCTATGCTTAACTGATGACTATCTTGGCCCACCAGATTAAATGAATAGGCGGCCTGAGGATTGGCAAGCTTCACAACATTGCCCATAAGGATCGATTCGAAGTCTTCGGGTTTTCCTGATGTTAGTGCTTTCTTCAAGGTTTTATATGCTTTTTTATCTGCTTCCCCAAGCAGATTATGAGGCAAAGCTTTAGAAAAATTCCCGATTTTATTTGGATAAAGCCCCTCATCTCCGTTACATCGATGTGCACGGTAATGTCTATCAAAATACTTTGCTTGTTTCATACGCAGCTTCAGTACTTCATCCCGACGTTTTTTTTGTGAAAAAGGTCCGATTTGACATGAATTCTTTTTGGAATGCGGCTTACTGCCGTTTGCACTTAATCTTTTCGATTCTTCCATTACATCATACCCCTCATAGTAGGTTTCTATAAATTTCCAAAAAAGCTTAAAAATTACAAAAATCCTGTTATAACTTCAAATTATGTAAAGGTATTTATAATGTATAGTCTATTGGATTAGGGTATTTAGATCATTTTGAATGAATGGTTAACTTTTAACAGAAAAACAAGGAATTATTGACATGATTGGTTCTAAGCTTGCAATAGGGAACTAACTCTTAGCATAAAAGAAAAAATAAATTATGCTATGATAAGAGAAAAACGTTTTCAAGCAACAGGGGGATATCAATGAAACTCGGAGGCTTGCCGCAGCAGCTCTACACCATAACCGAATGGATCACCAGAATCTTTACAGCCAACATTATCTGGCTTTTCTTCAACCTGCCTATCGTCTACTTAACATTCAATCTATTTGCTATTAATGAACCAGCCGGCTTAATAGTTAACGGTCTGACCATTGCATTTTTTGCTCCATTTATCCTGTTCCCGGCTACAACTGCACTCTTTGGCATCGTACGCAAATGGGTGACCACGGACAGCCAAGTTCCGCTGATCCGCTCCTATTGGCGTTTTTACAAAGAAAACTACGTACGCAGCATGACCGGCGGCCTGATTATTGTCCCACTCTGGATTATCCTGGTCATCGACTATTTTTACTTTGAGAGCGCCAACTCGCCGCTCTACTATGTTTTTCTTGCAGCTGGCATGTTCATGTTTGTCTTTACTCTGCACTTCTTTTCCAACACGGTGCACTTTCATCTAAAATTGTTCCAATCGCTTAAAAACTCCATGCTGCTCTCACTGGGAAAGCCGGTACATACAGTTGGTATTGCGGCATGCGCTTTAATCCTGTTTTACATAAGCACAAGCCTGTTTCCTCTTCTGGTGCTGCTTGGATTAGGGAGTCTTGTGGCATTGGCTGCGTTTTTTGTTTTTCGTAAGGCTGCCTGAAAGGTAAGATTGAAAGCCTGCTTTCTTTTAAAGTCAGGCTTTTTTGATACGATATTCTTGTAAAAATTCGTTTTGCTGACTTTTGCAGAACGCCGGAAGATGATTGCTTCCCTTTTTGATTTCACAATAAGTCTTATATTCGATACGCACACTGAGCTGGCTTGAAAATTTTTTTGTTAATTCGACGTAACATATTAAATCCACTGTAAATTATTCTAGGAAATAAATCTCTCACATTTATAAAACTAATCTCCTAAATTTCACAGTCAGATCCTTGAGAAATCAAGGGTATTTATAACTCCTATTCCCTTTACAAAGTTTATTCCCTCTAATACATATTTTTCACAATCAGACGTTATGCTTAGTAGGTAAGCACTCATACTTAGGAGGGAAAACAGTTGAAAGAACGATTAAAACCTATTTTTTTCGCGGCAATGGTACTCGCCATGGTAAGCAGTTTGTTTTCAGGAATGCAGCATGTTTCAGCTGCAGAAAAATCCAAGCAATCATCCGAGGTAGACTTAAGGGCAATGACTTACAATTTAAGATATTTAAACAGCAATGATCCTTCCCCGCATACTTGGGCGGAGCGGGTTCCGACCATCAAGAAGCTTATTCAAAAGGAACAGCCGGATATCATTGGAACTCAGGAAGCTGTCTATCAGCAAATTAAAGATCTAAACGACCAACTGCAAAAATACAATTGGATTGGCCTGGGTCGTGAAGGCGGAAGCAAAGGCGAATACTCAGCCATTTTCTACAACGAAAATAAGTATACGCCAATTGAATATGATCACTACTGGCTATCGGATACACCGGGAGTTATTGGATCAAAAACTTGGGGGAATCAAATTCCGCGCATGGTCACATGGGCAAAGTTTCTTGATAAAAGGAGCAGCCAGCAGTTCTATGTTGTAAATACGCATTTTGATCATCAATCACCAGAAGCCAGAGAAAAAAGTGCCTCCCTGATCTTAGAAAAAACAAAAGAATTCAATCCGGATTTACCTGTTATCTTAACAGGTGATTTCAATGCTGGACCTGCTAGTCTTCCGCATCAAACTCTTACACAAGACGGAGCATTCAGTGATCTTTGGGATACAGCCCAAACTCGCGTAAACGAAGATCTTGGAACATTCAACGGCTTTAACGATCCTACTGGGCAAGGTCCTGAAAGACGCATCGACTGGATCCTTGCAAAAGGCAACATCTTAGCAAAAACAATCGAAATCATTAACTATCAAAAGAATGGGCAATTTCCAAGCGATCATTACCCTGTTGTGACTGATTTAACAATGAAGTATAACTGAAAACAGCTGGACCCCGCATCATTACAGATGTCTTTTTGCACTTGTATTTATTGAGGATTTTTTAATTGTATAACCCCTCAAAATATTTCCTTTTTATTCTAGGATGGAAAGTCTTCTTTGATTTACAAATAGAAACGGCGCATCGTATATGCGCCGTTTCTTATTTATGCTTATATAAAATGACTATTCGCCTGAATAAAGAACTGAGAATTTTCGTAGTTGTATGTGATTTTGGAAAAGTCGAAAGGCTGGCCGTTGGTTAAGTGAAAAATACTCTCGCCGTACAGTTTTGGTGATCCGTTCGGCAAACCTAAACACTTCGCTTCATCTTCATTCAGGATTCCAGCATTAAGATATAAATCGGAGAAGCCGATCTTCAATCCCAGTCCTTCCATAATATAGCTGAATATGGATTCAGAGACGATCTCTCTGTTTAAATACGTAACGATCGATTTGTTAAAATAAGATTCTTCCAGGCACAACGTTTGTCCGTTCACAAACCGGACCCTTTTTACATAATAGACATCGTCTTCAAGTTCAATATTTAAATTGTAAGCCACTTCTTCTGTCGGCTTCCTCACGTCTAATTCAATCACTTTTGAAGTGAGCGTAAAATTCTCAAGATCTTTTTTAAATCCTTGATTTGAAAGCAGACTGATATATCCTTTTCTCTTATGCCTTCTGACAAAAATTCCGCTGCCTCTGACTTGATATATAACCCCTTTTTTCTCTAACAGATCCAACGATTTCGTGATTGTGCTCTTACTCACTTCAAATTGAGTCATTAATGCCTCCAGAACAGGCAGTTTATCTCCCTGCTGAAGCTCATGTTCTTCAATATACTTTTCCATTTCTGCTGCGATTTGCTGGTACTTTAACATGCACATTCCTCATTTATTGATCATTTCCAACACCCAAATTATAGCATAACCTTCTAAAACGCACAGTTAATATTATTATACCCAATAAAATAAATTGTTTATGTATTGATAAATTGTACCGGTACAATTATACTGTAAGCGTATACTACAATTTTCATTCAAGGGGGAATTAAATTGTCGGGTAAAGTGAGAAACTATCCAAAGCTCGCGAAAGACATCTTAGAAGCGGTCGGCGGAGAAGAAAATGTGGTTGGGGTTACGCGCTGTGCAACAAGGCTCCGGTTAGTGCTTAAACGGTCAAATCCGAAAGCGAAAGAAATTGTAGGATCCATGCCCGGCGTCATTACGGTAGTAGAAAACAGCGGACAATTCCAAATCGTAATCGGACAGCATGTAGGAGAAGTCTATGACGAATTTTCTAGTTTAGTAAACGTTGACGCATCGAATGAAAAAAGCGAAAACAAAGGAACGATCTTAAACCGTGTCATAGCAACGATGTCAGCCGTTTTTGCTCCTTTTATTTACATATTGGCAGCAGCCGGTATTTTGCAGGGATCACTAATCATAATCAATTTATTTTTTAATAGCTTTGCAGAAACTGGTACTCATCAAGTTTTAAGTTTTATATCATGGGCACCATTTACGTTTTTACCTATTTTCATTGCCATTACCGCATCCAAGCATTTTAAAACAAACACCTTTATAGCTGTAGCTTGCAGTGCCGCATTGGTCAGTCCAACGTGGTCAGATATGGCGGCAAAAATTGCAGAAGGAGACAGCATTACTTTCCTTGGGCTTGCCTTATCAGAAACGGTGTATACTTCTTCCGTCCTGCCTCCGCTATTCTTAGTGTGGATCTTGTCTTACCTAGAAAGATTTTTAAATAGAAATATCCATGAAGTGATACGGCCTTTATTTGTTCCATTATTTTGTATGATTCTCATGGTCCCTTTAACCATTCTATTAATTGGGCCTGTTACAACAATGGGGGCAAATGGGATTGCGAATGGATATAACTTTCTGGCCGAAAACGCACCTGCTTTAGCTGGAGCGATTATCGGCGGCTTATGGCAGATCGTCGTTATTTTCGGTGTCCATTGGGGAGTCACACCAATGGTACTGGCGAATTTTGAACAGTATGGACGCGATTCCTTCCAGGCTTACCAGACCATTGCCGTGATTGCTCAGGTCGGAGCTGTCCTTGGAGTCATTTTAAAAGCAAAAAAGCAGGAAACACGAAAAGTCGGGATTTCAGCAGGAATCACCGGAATCTTTGGAATTACTGAGCCGGCCATTTACGGAGTGACTTTAAGGTTTAAGAAACCGTTCATTTTCGGTTGCATTTCCGGGGCAGCCGGAGCTGTTGCCGCGAGCTTCTTCACTCCTTACTACTTTGTTTACGCCGGACTGCCGGGACCGCTGACGATTGTTAATGGAATCAATGCCGAGATCCCAACGTCCATTTGGGGAATTCTGATCGGTTCGGCAATTGCCATCATTCTTCCGGTCACTCTCATTCAGCTATTCGGATATGGAGAGGATACAGCTAAAGAAGCAGATAGTGGACAAGCAGATCAAAGCAGAGTTAATTTACAGTCACCTCAAAACAATGAAGAAACAGTGGATGCTCCGTTAAGCGGCAAGGTAGTTCCCCTTTCAGCGGTGCCAGATGAAGTTTTCAGCACTGGTGCGATGGGACAAGGCATAGCCATTCATCCAGCAGACAACAAATTATACAGTCCTTTTGACGGAAAAGTAGTCATGGTAGCTCCTACAAAGCATGCAATTGGGCTTCGTTCAGAATCCGGAATTGAAATGCTTGTCCATATCGGGCTGGACACGGTTACTCTAGAGGGAAAACCTTTTGAAATGAAAGTGAAAGACGGAGACCGATTGAAAAAAGGCGATTTGCTCGTCGAATTTGATAAAGAAAGCATAATAAATAAAGGGTTAAAGACTGTTACGCCAGTCATCATAACGAATTCAGCAGCTTATGAAAAAATTATCATTGAAGAGCTTGAAGAAACTTCTTTACATCAAAAATTATTAACAGTTGTGAAATAGGAGGAATCAATTATGAAAAAAATGCCAAACGATTTTTTATGGGGCGGCGCATTGGCTGCACACCAATTTGAAGGCGGATGGAATCAAGGCGGAAAAGGACCAAGTGTTGTCGATGTCATGACCGCTGGTGCACATGGCGTACCGAGAAAAATCACTGAAACAATTGAAGAGAATGAATTCTACCCAAACCATGAAGCCATCGACTTCTACCATAACTATAAAAGCGATATTGCTCTATTCAGCGAAATGGGATTAAAATGCTTAAGGACTTCAATCGGCTGGAGCAGAATTTTTCCTAAAGGCGATGAAGCGGAACCTAACGAAGATGGCTTAGCATTTTATGATGATGTATTTGATGAACTGCTGAAGCGTGGAATTGAACCAGTCATTACCTTATCCCACTTTGAAATGCCGCTGCATTTAGCAAGAGAATATGGCGGATTCAGAAACAGAAAAATGGTCGATTTCTTTGTGAAATTTGCGGAAGTCTGCTTTAAACGTTATAAAAACAAAGTGAAATACTGGATGACCTTTAACGAAATCAACAACAAAATGGATGTAAACAACCCGCTGTTTTTATGGACAAACTCAGGGGTTCAGGTTAAAAAAAATGAAAACGCGAAAGAAATTATGTACATTGCGGGACACCATGAACTTCTTGCCAGTGCAATGGCTGTATCTATTGGAAAAAAAATAAATCCGGAATTCCAAATCGGTGCCATGGTTTCTCATGTACCGATCTACCCATACTCATCAAACCCGGAAGACGTCATGCTGGCGGAAGAAACAATGAGGCAGCGCTACTTCTTCCCTGATGTACATGTCCGCGGCTACTATCCAAGCTATGCTCTAAAAGAGTTCGAACGAGAAGGATTCAACATCCCAATCGAAGAAGGCGATGAAGAAATCCTTAGGAACGGAAAGGTGGACTACTTAGGCTTCAGCTACTACATGTCCACTACCGTAAAAAGCGGTGTAGTTAATGACAACTCGGGAGATATCGTCAACGGCGGATTGCCATACGGAGTGGAGAACCCATACATTAAATCCAGCGACTGGGGATGGGCGATCGATCCAACTGGTTTACGATACACCCTAAACCGTTTCTACGATCGCTACCAAATTCCATTGTTCATCGTGGAAAATGGCTTCGGCGCAATTGACACAGTAGAAGAGGACGGCTCCATCCATGACACTCAAAGAATCGACTATTTAAAATCCCATATTGAAGCATTGGAAAAAGCCGTAACATACGATGGCGTTGATCTGATGGGCTATACGCCATGGGGCATTATTGACATTGTGTCATTCACTACCGGGGAAATGAAAAAGCGATATGGAATGATTTATGTGGATCGTGATAACGAAGGAAATGGATCTATGAAGCGGTATAAAAAGGATTCATTTGATTGGTATAAAAACGTGATTGAGACAAATGGTGCAGAATTATAATATAAAACATAACATGTTGTACCTTGGACGAATATCATGTCAGCTAAACATTGATGGATTCAATTCCCAAGCGATCATTATCCCGTTGTGACTAATTTTATGATGAGGTATAACTTCAATAGTGGAACCCCTGCATCGTTGCAGGGGTCTTTTTTAACTTAGTATTAATTGAGGAATTTTAGTTATATATTTCTTAACCTAACCTTTATAGTTTACTTTTCAAATAATAGCGTTAAGATACTCTTTTTTATATTTCCCTGTATTCTCACCAATCGAACAATAATAAGGATGAGGTAAACGAGGTGCAACGGGATAGTTTAGTTTTTTAGTTCTGACCATATGCTCTAGAGTTTTTTCCACTTCTTTACTAAGTGGTATAATCACTTTTGGATTCACAATATCCATCTCGTTTATAAAGGACTCAGTAAATGCATTGGCTAGGTGATGCGGCAACTTATAGTAATTTAGTTTTTTTCCGTCTTTCTTAAACCCGAACCACGAAAGATTCGTCATGTATACTCGCTTGTGAAAATCTTCAATTCCAACCTCTTTTATGATAGATAATATAAATTGTGCACTTCTCTCCCAATCATCATTGAAAACATCTGATAAAACATGAGAGGCTCCTCTGAAGTCAATGAATGGGATTCCTGTTTTGCCTGCACCGTTTCTGCCAGGATTAATGCCACACAATACAATTCTTTCATCCTGCAGTTTATACATCGTTTCATAATATTTTTTAACAAGCCCTAAGTTTTGATGAAAGCCATCCAGTATTGTAATGTTTTCTTTTTTAAGCTCCATACTAATCGAAGGATCCTTAGTTATCTTTTCATAAAAATCTGCGTGCATCTGGACAATTCTTTCCATGTAAACACTTCCTTTGATTAATTTATGTGTTACATTCTGCTCACTGCTCCTTTTTATCCCTTATCAGATGGAGAGTCTGCCCTGATTTGCTTGACAGATTCACAAACAACTTCATACATTTCCTTCATTCCGATTTCCGTTGCTTCAAAAGAATACGCATCAGAACTTTTGATCCCTATATTTTCAGCTTCTTCTGCAACATCTATGTTGGCACCCATAAAAATGAACTCCCAGCTGTATTTTTCTTGCTGGTGCTTTATGAGTTCACTGACTTTTTCATATGAGAATTCTTTGCTCGCATTTTCCTGTCCATCTGTCGTAATCACAAAAATCACTTTCCCTGGACGCTGTTCATCAGAAGTATTAGAAAGTCTGCGTCCTACATCTATGATCGTTTTCCCAATAGCATCTAAAAGTGCAGTCAGCCCTCTAACATAGTATTCTTCCTCAGTTAATTGGATGGATTTTGCATCTGCCCCACTCCAAAGAACTACATATTCATCATCAAATAAAACGGTTGTAAGCACTGTATCCCCTTGAAGCTTGCACTGGTTCTCAACAAAAGAATTAAATCCGCCAATAACATCCTTTTCAAGTCCGCCCATTGATCCGCTGCGGTCCAGCAAGAAGATAATCTCCGTTAACTTATCGTTCATGATCATCAACCTCCTTATATATTCATGTTATAATCATAACTGGAAATATCCATATTATGGTCGCTTTGAAAGCGACATTTTGGAGGCGGTCATTTGCTTAATCAAAAGTTTATTGATGAATTGAAAGACTACATAAGCAATACATTATTTTCTTCAGATTCCATTTACTATTCAACAGAATCAATTATTATAGACGTGTATTCGTCTGAAATAATTTCTCAAGATATCAAAGATTACATCGATAATAACCGCCAGCCTGTTCTAAACCAGGTATTATTTGACCTAATTGATAAAAGAGGCTTTACTGATGCACAAGTGTATAATAAGGCTGGATTAGACAGAAAGCTGTTTTCAAAAATAAGAACAAACCCTACCTATAAACCTAAGAAAAATACTCTTGTATCCATTGCATTCGCATTAAAGTTAAATCAAGATGAGTTTACTAATCTCTTAGAATCTGCTGGTTATTCACTCTCCAGAAGTGACACACAAGATCTTATTATTATGTTCTTTTTAGAGAAAAAAAGATATGATATCGACGAACTGAACGAGGCATTTGAAATCTTCACCCTTAAAAAGCAGAAGAAAAAAGCTGGGGATGGAACTTTAAATAATAAAATTTTAATAGAAACGTTAAAAACAATCACTGAATTGCAGCTAAACAAGCACAAAAAAAGCGACCTGTTCAACGCTGAATGTTTAACACGGCAGCCGCATCAACGCCGTAAAAACGTAATTGGGGACATATGTCCTAATGGAACATACTTCACCCTTTATAAAAATGGGTCATGGACTTCTAGAAATAAACTCGGAATTAAAACCATTGAACAGGCTATAAAGCACATAAAAATGGACATTGATTTTTTAAGCAGATAAGCATTTGTGAACAATAAAGCCCAGGAGCATCTGATGGAATATGCTCCTGGGCTTTATTTATTTTATCAGGTATTGAAGGGCCGCGATGAACGGAAATAGACAAAAGAGAAACGTTCAGCACGCGCTGACCGTTTTCTTTATCTGCATCTAAAAAGATCATCTAATTCTCTTAAGAAATCGCCTAACTCTTCCTCTGACTGAAACTTAAAAGAATAGCCAAAATGAATGGCTGTCTTGCCTCCATTCTTCCTTTTTGGAAAAATGCGCAGCGCCGTGCTATGCACAAGCCCGTCGCTTTTTTCGGTCAGACGAAGACACTCTGCTGTATCAGGATGAAGGACGATGTTGATTCCTTTTGTGTTCTGAGTATAGATGTTGTCTTTACTGATGATGTGTTCGTATTCTATTGCTTTGGTGGTTTCTTTAGATAGTTTGAAATGATATTCTGCGAATATCTCGTTCATGTGTCTCCCTACTTTCATGCCTCAACAGCTGAATTCAGACTAATTATCACCTTTTCCCTATTAATCCTGCATGTTCTTGTTAAAAAGAACAAGATTCATTTGAGAATCCCCCTGTTTTTCTTCTATGATTCTTCTAAATTAAACAATAGGCATCTGTCACGCATTCTCCTCCCCGGCATAGAATGAAAGGACTATTTTCAGGGAGGCTGACAGAGTGGCCATTTTAGAGATTGACTATACATCTCCAAAGAACAAGTATACTTATGATTTGAACAACAACCAGCTGTTTAAAGGAGACGCGCGTAATTATATAAACTCCCTCGGGCGCAATAACATGAACACCCTTGGCAACGTCTCGCTGCTTGATATCTTTTTGAGCAAAGGCAAGTATGTAGAACCGCATATTCACCAGAATGCGTCGGAGCTGGTTTATTGTGTATCAGGATCTGCCGTTGTTTCATTCATCAATCCGTTTACAAATCAGCTGATGAACTTTCCAATTAAACCCGGCCAAGTGGCAAATGTGCCGCAGGGATTCTGGCATTATGAAGTGGCTTCTGAAGACAATACTCACCTTCTTGCCATCTTTGATGCCCCATATCCCCAGGCGATTTTTGGATCTGACATCCTTCGCCTCACTCCAGCCAACGTCATGGCAGATACGTATTGCCTGGATGAGCGCAAATGGAAAGAAGACATCGCGCCGATTAAAAAAACTGTCATCATCGGTCCATCTAATGACTGCAATGGGAGACAGGAGTTTGAGCCGCCTGTTATGACTTATCAGCAGCAGTTGCCGGCTTACAATCCTTATGCAGCACAGTATTACAATCCGCAGGGGCATACTCAATATCCTTATCCTGCCCAGTATAATCCGTATTACTGAAAGGAAATAAGAAAACAAGACAGGAACTTTGCTCCTGTCTTGTTTCTATTAGGCCTGGATTTTCAATAACTCCTCAACTTCCTCCGCAGTCGGATAAGAAGACTGAGTACCGCGTTTAGTAACACTCAATGCAGCAAATGCTGTAGCCATTTTTATCGCCTGAAGCACATTCCCGTTTTTCGCAAAGTAGTGTGCAAAGCATCCGATGAATGCATCGCCTGCTCCAGTGGTATCAACCGCTTCCACTTTATGCGACTCGATTACTTGTGTTTTTTCCTTTGTAATCCACATCACGCCGCGGCTGCCCATTGTGACAATGACATCTTTTACTCCTTTTTCAATCAGGACAGATGCTGCTGCTTTGACTTGCTCATCAGATTCAACTGGCATGCCAGTTAAGATCTCAAGTTCACTTTCATTCGGTATGAAAAAGTCGCTTTTGCATACAAATTCAAAATCTAAATCCTTAGTTGCAGGTGCCGGATTTAAGATAACAGGAATGTCATTCTCTTTTCCAAACTCAATTGCGCGGTAAACCGTTGGAAGCGGAACTTCAAGCTGAAGAACAATAAGGGAGCATGTTTTAAGCTTCTCAGCTGCACGGTCAACATCATCTGGCTGCAAGTGCTGGTTTGCTCCTTTAATAATCAGGATGCGGTTCTTTGATTCCGGATCTACAAAAATCGGTGCTACACCGCTTGATGTACCTGGTACCTTCTTTGTAAACTCCGTATCGATTCCATAGTTTTCAAGGTTTTGAATTGTATTGTCTGCAAAAAGGTCTTCGCCAACTTTTGTGACCATCATGACGTCAGAACCCATTTTGGCAGCTGCAACGGCCTGGTTTGCTCCTTTGCCGCCGCACCCGATTTCAAAGTCAGGCGCTTCTAGCGTTTCCCCTTCTTTCGGCATTTTATCAATGTATGAGATAAGATCCACCATGTTGGATCCGATAACTGCTATATCCATGTTTTTTCCTCCTTATTTCTTTCCGGTTACAACCGTGAATGATCGTTCTTCCCCCGCTTTAAGCGAAATTAGCGTTCCTGCTTTCTCAGCAGCCTTGAAGCCTTCTGGCCGGCATGTTGCTGGCAGGACAAACGCTCCTACTTGCTGGTCCGAATTATGTAATAGCCATCTTGTGGCATAATTTAATTCCTCTGTTTTAAACTTTGTGAAGAAAATCACATCATTAGGCGATACCATTTCAAACTCTGCTATGTCTTCGTATTGATTGAGTTCATCTGCAAAAAACACAATCTCAGGGTCATACATGTCTGGATTGATTAATTGCGTGAGTAATTCTTCGCCAGTCGATAGCTTCTTATTATAATTCAGCCATTTTTCAGTCGGCTTCACATGACCTGGAATCGATTCCCTAAGCTTAAAAGCATCCTGTGGAATATTTTGCTTCATCACTGCCTGATCAAGATAGGCAAAATTTGTATGGCACATATATTGAAGCGGCATAGCTGCACCTGAGAGGTTTTTCACAGTCATATTCATCTTAATGAATGATTCTCCGCTTATCATTTCTACGCTTGGGGAAGCCAGGTAATGATGGCCGAAGCCTTTAACATACTCTGTCTCCCCGCATACTTTAATGCCTTTATCCGTAATCTCAAGCCACACTCTGTCCATCTCTGCACACGCCATTTCCCCGTGGAGTTCATGATCATCCCCGGGACCTGGGCATCCATTGCTGATTAATCCTGAATGAAAAGCGAAGCAGCCATATGTATCAATCACCCGTTCAGCCTTTTTTGGCTGAGAGAACATATTTTTCATTTTCAGATCAGCACCGTCAAATTCCAAATCCCAAATCATTTGGCCCATATAAGGAAGCACAACCATTCTGCCGCGGGAATTTTTCAGTTCAATCGCTTCGACACCAGATGGATATTTAAATAAACTTGCAGTAAATTCAGTGTTTCTGAAAATTACTTTCCTGCTTTCTGTGAAAAATGCACGCTGAAATTCTATCATACCTGTCATTCTTTCCATTCCTTTCGTGCCCACTATAGATCGGGCAGCCAGGATTACAGCTGCCTTTTCTATTGGTGACTAAGTCTTATGCTGTGGCTTTTGATTTTACTTGCTCAGCATTTTTTTGTGTTTTCATTTCACCGTAGAAATAAAAACCTACATAAACAAAGCAAGCCATCGATACAAGGAAAGCGGTCTGCATAGAACCGAAGATGTCAGAAGCAAATCCCTGAACGGCTGGGATAACTGCTCCCCCGACAATTGCCATCACTAGAATCGCTCCAGCTGTTTCTGTGTATTTTTTCTCTTTAACGACTTCAAGCGTTTCCGCATAAATTGTTGGCCAGCACGGTCCAAACAGCATGCTCACAGCAACCGCTGCATACACCGCTGTCATGTTCGGCACGAATGCCACATAAGCAAGCAGAACTGAACCAATGATTGAATATGTAACCAATACTTTTGAAGGTGAAAAACGAGTCATCAAGAAATTTGCAATGAATTTACCAATAAAGAATGCAATAAAGCTGTATACCATGAAGTTTGATGCTGTACGTTCATTAATGTCCGGATTAAGATCCAGCGCTAGACGTATCGTAAAGGACCAAACAGTTACCTGCATTCCTACATATAAAAACTGAGCGGCAATTCCTTTGCGGAAACGTTTAATGCCAGCTAAGTATTTAAGTGTCGGCAAGATGCCAGGTGCTTTCTCTGAAGCTTTGCTGCTTTTCACTTCCGGTTTACAAGATGGGAATTTCGTAAGAACAAACAGAATAAGTACACCGACAAGAACGAAAATAATATATTTATAAGGTTCAAGAGTATGTTCTAGCATTTTCAATCCAAACGCCTGTGCTTCTGCAGGAGTCATCGTTGCCATTTGTGCTTCAAGACTAGCGCCTTCCTGGAACACAAGATATTTTCCAAGCAGGATTCCGGAAATGGCACCAATCGGGTAAAACGTCTGGCTGATGTTCAATCGAAGAATCGCATACTTGCGCGGTCCGATCATTGAACTGTATGTATTCGCAGCCGTTTCAAGAAACCCTAAGCCAATTGCGATTGAAAAAATGGCAAATAAGAACATTGTGTAAGTGGCCATATGTGATGCCGGGTAAAAGAGTGAACACCCCACAATATAGAAAAGCAAACCTGTTATAATGGCAAACTTATAATTTGTTTTCTTGATAACCATAGAAGCAGGAATCGCTACCAGGAAATACCCTCCGTAAAAGGCACTTTGTACTAAAGCGCTTGCAAAATCACTAAGTTCAAACACATGCTTGAACTGTGTAATCAGAATATCATTCAAGCTTGCCGCCACTGCCCATAACGGGAACAGCAGAGACAAGAGGATAAACTGAAAAATCGGTGTGCGGTTCAAATACCCGTCCTGAAGCTGAATAATGTTGTTTGCCTTCATTTCTAACATCCCCTTTTGTCTAATTAATCTCTTATTCTATAAAAAGGTAAAAATAAAACGCTTTCATTATATAGAAAGGCGCAGGATCAAATCTGATCCATTGGTGCCCTGTTCTTATTCTCAGACCGGCTGACTCGATAACCGGCAAGATTCTCTGATTTTCAGCTCTGGAGACAATAAATACTCCCGCTTCGGAAGAGCTCCTTTAAATGAAATCCGCTCATGAAGCAGCTGAAAAGCAATTTCCCCAATCGCATTCATAGGTCTTGCAACGACACTAAGCTTTGGATTTAAGAATGTAGCAATATCCACTTCATCAAACCCAATGAACGAAACCTCACTGCCAAGCTTCCAGTTCAATTCATCCAGCGCTTTCATACACCCGATCGTCATCAAGTTGTTGGAAGAAAAAATCGCTGTCGGCTGATCATCCAGTTCAAACAGTTTCTTAGTACTCTCGATCCCGCTCTGCTCTCCGAAATCCCCATGAATCACATACCGCTCGTCCAATTCAATGTTGTAATCCTCAAGCGCCTTCTTATAACCCAAGAACCTTTCAAGTCCAGGGGTCGTGCTCTGCGGACCACATATGATCGCAATCTTTTCATGTCCCTGAAGGATTAAATGCTGAACCGCCTGATAAGATCCCTTCTTGTTATCCACCAGAACTGTATCTACTTCGAACTTCTTAATACTGCGGTCTACCGCCACAACTGGAATTCCCTGCTCATGAAGCAGCCTCAAGTGGTCCCCATTTTCATTGGCAGTCGTAATGATCACACCATCTACACCGCGTTCAATAAAATTCTTTACAATCTCCACTTCCACTTTCGGTGATTCATTGGTACTGCTCAAAATCGTAAAGTATTCCTTCTCACGGGCTTTCTGTTCAATCCCTGCCATAACAAGAGGAAAGAACGGGTTCTTGATATCAGGAACAATTACACCAATAGTATTCGTTTCTTTTCGCTTCATCGTTCTGGCTGCTGCACTGCGGATATAGCCAAGTTCCTCAATCGCCTTAAGGATCCGGTCCTCTGTTACCCTGCGAACGCCACCCTGGTTATTAATAACCCGGGACACAGTTGCAATCGAAACATCTGCAAGCTTAGCTACATCCTGAATATTTGGTTTTGCTTCCACTATCAACACCCCAAAAATGTAAACGTTTAGATTTTTTTAGAAAAAAAGGCGTTTACTGTGATTTCAACTATGTGATCGTCACTTTACAAATGTAAACGTTTAGATTTTATTCTTGGGATTAGATTAGCATGTTTGAATTCTGATGGCAAGATGTTTTTTGAATACGGTTTCATTTTTTTAATAAGGTGATTCTCATGCTCCCAATATACAAAAGAACCACCTTTATTTATACCGTCATCTTCCAACTAGAAACAGCCAGCCAATGCTCTTGCTCCTTATACCCCGGCATCATCTTCCCAACCAGGCGCCAGAAGGAGCGGTCGTGATTCAAATGAACCATATGGCACATTTCGTGGATGACGACATAGTCGATTACCTTCTGAGGTGCCATGGCCAGCTTCCAGTTAAAGGTCAGCTGCTGGCTGGCGTCACAGGTTCCCCAGTTCTTTTTGCTGTCGACGATGCGAACCGATCGTGGCTTCAATTTGAAGTTGGGCTGATAGGTTTTGATGCTCTTCTCAACGATCATTTTACATTGTTGATAATAAAATCGCTTCAGCGCCTGCTTGATTTTTTCATCCTCAAGCTGCTTTACATAGATCTGCAGCTTGTCTCCCTCAAACTCGGCATGATCCTGCTGGATGGTTTCATCATGAACAATCTGAATCGGATAGTCCCTTCCCAAATAAAGAAATCTCTCCCCATGTTCATAGACTTTCTTCTTCGGACCGAGCATCCGCTCCTTTATTTCCTTTGCTTTTGCCTGTATGAGACCCCAGTTTTCCTCTAGAGCCTGAACCACACGTTCATCAGATGTTCCTTTCGGAGCCAGGACCTCTACATTCCCATATTGGTCCATCCGAAGGCCAATGGACTTTCGGTTTTTGCAGGTAACCTCATACTGGATGGTTTCGCCTGAGTATGTATGAATCATCCTTACTTAAGCTCCTCTGTATTTTACAGCCAATCCCTTTAAGAAGTTTCTCGCGAATTTATCCCCGCACTCTTTGTAATTTTTATGGCCTTCTTTTCGCAATAAAGCGCCTAATTCCCCTTTTGTCACATGAATACCGGCTTTATCGAACACATCAAGCATGTCCTCACTTGTCATCGAGAGGGCAATTTTCACTTTTTTCAAAAGAAGATTGTTCACATTCGCACTTCGCCCCAAAGTCAGTTCCGGTGTTTCAGGCTGTCCCGGCTTTGGCTCCTGTTTGCCTCTTTTAAATGTCACGAAGCCATTTAAAAAGGACTCGAACATCACATTGTCGCATGTAATGTTCTCTTCATCCTCATCAAACTCATCATCGTAGCTGTCTTTTGATTTTGTAAGGATCTTCGGCAAATCCTGCCTGTCCACTTCAATCCCGCCAAGCTTAAAAATCTCTACCATTTCTGTATTTTTCAGATCCAGTGCATATCTTAATCGAATTAATATATCGTTATTATCCATCGATAAACCTCCTATATCATTGCCTATAGCGAAACCTGTCACTACATTTTAAACCACAACTATAGTGAATGCTACTTCCCTTTCCTCTTCATGTTGTTTCTGTACAAAAAAAGACCACTTAATGTGGTCCTTAATGCATATTAAACTAACATACCAAGCCCTTGATATTTTGTTTTTTGGCATCACAGGTAATTTTACAGGGTAAAGCCAGAACTTATCCGCTATAAACATTATCACATGTTCCTGCTTTGGGCTCATAAAAGCAATGTTTCTTAAATTGACCAGAAAAAGGCTGATCGTACCATGTTGGAGGGCATGGGGCATATGGATTGAAATACCATAGAGCAAATTTTGCCGGGTGCTCTCTCCAATAATCCAAATTCTTTTGTGCTAATCTTTTTTCAACAGACCTCGCTCTATTATAAAATACATTTCCTTTTTGAACCGCTTCAAAAGAGTAATTTCCTCCCTGCACTTGATAAATGACTTGTGGAATGGTTCTCAAGTTTTTAAAGTCTATACAATTTCCTTTAAGGCGATTAACAATGACATTCCCAACATATAACATCCCTTGTTTTCCTTCACCTTCAGCTTCTGCTCTCATCATCCTGGCCATTAAGGCAACGTCTGAATCTTTGTATTGTACTCTTGGCATTTTTTCACCCCAAAAATATAGTATGAACAATAGCCTAAATTGATGTCATTGTTATTAAAATTATGAAAAGGGTGCCTGCTTCCAGACAGTACATTCAGCTTTGATTAAAAACGAATATTTTAAATAAAAGGCTGTTTTCACATAGATTGTTGTTTTTGATTACTCTCTATAAAATTGGTTATTAAGCAGAATCAAATGCACGCTATAATTCCACAAATTTGGTTTTTGCACGGAAAAGTGGAATCAACCACATGCTCTGGTTCCATCATTTGGGTTTTTTGCAACGAAAAGTGGAATCAGCCGCATGCTATGATTCCATCATTTTGCTTTTTTGCACTGAAAAGTGGAATCAACCAATTCCCTCAATTCTCTGAAGAAATCAAGTTCCTTCCGCTACAGAACTTATAGTTATAACTTCTAGCCTAAAAGCACCAATCCTTAAGAAAAGAGCCAAATTGCAAAAGTTGTTTTCCATAAAAGCATTTATTACCCATATAATACTCAATCAATTTTATTTCCACCACAAGATACATTCTTCTATTTCATAGTTTGGCAATTGTGTCATTTATATGGTACTATAAATGCGAATATTTGTTCTGTACTTGGCAAGAATAAATGAATATGAGGGAAAGCAGGATGATACTTTCCTAACGTTGATGCAGCAATTTTTTTTTAGGCATTTTGCGAATCGAAAGGAGAAAGACGTTGAAAAATCAAAAAGAGTCGGCTGAAAATGGAGGAACATTCGGGAGCAGAGGAAACTTTTTGCTTGTTATGATTATGATTCTGGGTGTGTTTGTAGCCATTTTAAATGAAACGCTGCTTAACGTAGCCTTAACAAAGATTATGGATGACTTCGGAATTGAGCCGGGTACCGCGCAATGGCTGACTACCGGATATCTCCTTGTTATCGGCGTCCTTATCCCGGTAACCGCTTATTTAATTCAGCGTTTCACGACAAGAAGCCTGTTCCTTGGAGCGATGGGGCTGTTTACGGCTGGTACATTTGTAGCGGCTGTCTCTCCGGGAATAGAAATGCTTTTATTAGGAAGGCTGCTTCAGGCAGCAGGAACCGGACTGCTCTTTCCTTTATTGACGAATGTGGTCTTCTCCATCGTTCCTATAGAAAAAAGGGGTTCTGCAATGGGGACCATTGGAATTGTTATTACGTTTGCCCCCGCGATTGGACCCACGCTATCAGGAATCATTGTTCAGCATTTCAGCTGGCGGGTTCTTTTTTACGGCGTTCTGCCGATCGCATTGATAGTAATGGTCTTTGCCTTTATGAAGCTTAAAAATGTTACGGAGACAAGTAATCCGAAGATTGATCCCCTTTCGCTTCTCCTTTCAACATTAGGATTCGGGGGGATTGTGTACGGGTTCAGCAGTTCTGGAGAAGGACAGGGCGGCTGGTCGAGCTATGAAGTTCTCATCCCGCTAATAATCGGTGTTGTTGCTTTAGCCCTGTTTACGTGGAGGCAATTGACGATTACACAGCCGCTGCTGGATTTACGGACCTTTAAATACACCATTTTCAGGATGTCTACGGTAATTATGATGATTATCATGATGGCAATGTTTTCAGCAATGATGCTGCTGCCGATTTTCCTCCAGAATGCGTTAGGCTACAGTCCGCTTAAGGCAGGCTTGGTCATGCTGCCAGGTGGAATTGTCATGGGAATCATGTCGCCCATTACAGGCAGGTTATTTGATAAATTTGGCGCCAAATGGCTTGCGCTTATCGGCCTTGGGCTGGTAGCCAATACTTTGTGGCAATTTGCCTTCATTACAGTGTCAACCTCCTACAGCACGATTATGATTTTCAATACACTGTTAATGCTGGGGATTTCGATGGTTATGATGCCGATTATGACCAATGCTCTGAACGAATTGCCGCCTCCTTTATATCCGCACGGAACGGCTATTATCAGTACGCTTCAGCAGGTTGCCGGCGCTGTCGGGACAGCATTGCTTGTTTCTATCATGACCAATGGTTCTGCTCGTTTTATGGAAAATCCACTGATGAAAGAAGACCCGGCTGACTTACAAATACTAGCTATGATTTCCGGAATGAAAAGTGCGTTCTTATTTGCATTCGGACTGGTTGCCGCCGCATGGATCATTTCATTATTTATCAAACGTGCTATGCCTCAAGAACCGAGTTTGAAAATGAAGCAAGGTGCTGTGGAATGACAAAGAAATAACTCATTTCACCTTTGCATATAACCAACTAAAATAAGAATAATTGGTTATTATGAGTTCAATAAAAAGTTACAATGTTTCACCCCTCTGGTTATGTGTAGCCGAAGGGGTTTTTTTATATTAAATAAAAAAGCTTGAGCGGATCAGTTTGTTGGAAGGAGATGATTTTTGCTAAAAAAAACCTGTCAGCTTGTAAACGAAATCTTTTATACTCAATTTCAATTGTTTTCAAAAATTGGATATGGTATATTAACACCGTAACTTATTAAAGATATTTAATAAGTTAATTTTATAGGCGGTGAATCTAGTGAATGAGTTATTAGCTACTCCAAAATCTATGAAGAAGGTGATTCTTCGTGGTATTCGTACAACCCTTTTAGAACTTGGAAGTGCAACAAAAGCTGAACTCAGCCATACATTAGGAATTAGTTTTCCGACAATCAGTAAATTTCTAGCACAGATGGAGAATGATGGGGAAATTGTTTTAATCGGTTTAGATGGTTCTAGCGGCGGAAGAAGAGCAAAAAGATATACATACAATCCTGAGCATATGTTAGGTCTGTCATTATTTTTAGAGAGAACAGAAACGAATTACACCATTTTTAATTGTGCGGGAGAAGTAAAGGAACAAGGAAACGTTCCGAGTGTATTAATAGAAGATGGTTTAAATTTATTAACTAAGTGCATTGAAACCTTGATGGCCAAATACCCGAAAATCAGTTCTGCGGCAATTGGCGTTCCTGGTTCGGTTGATAGTGGCCGGATTTTTTATATACCAGGCTACGAGCAGTTTCAAAATTTCGATTTAAAAGGATACTTTGAGGAGCATTTTTCTATACCTGCCGTAGTGGAGAATGATATGAATGCTGCTGTACTCGGATATCACAATAATAGGGGAATTAAGGACAATCAATCCCTTATCTATTTGTATTCCGGCCAAAATGGCCCAGGTGCAGGAATTATGATAAATGGAGATGTGGTGCGAGGAAGCACTTTTTTCTCAGGAGAGGTTTCATTCGTACCTCAGTATGATGACCGGAATTTCAGGCAAGCTTTGGATAATGGAAGTGGAGCTAAAAAAGGAATGATCTGTGAGGACTATGAAATTGATGCAATCAGCAGGTTAACAGCCTCGTTTGCAGCTATCATTAACCCTCATACTATCATTTTTTGTAATGAAGAAGTTGAAAAAGCAATCTTAGATAAAATCACCATATGCAGCTCAAAATATATCCCGTCAGAACATCTTCCAGAGCTTACAATGAGTGATTGGAAACAAGACTATTTATTTGGCTTACAAACTCTGTGCCTTGATCTTATGATTGATGGAATAAACAGTTAATTTGTTTCTTTTTAACTATATTTGATCCGGGCTGTAATCATCTTTTCCATATAAACTATATATATGACTATAAAACTCAAGGGATAAAATAGTAAATGCTGCTGCAGCATTTATTATTTTATCATGTTACTTATTAAAGAAGTTTAATAAGTTTTTATTTCTTCACTTATTAAATATCTTAAATAAGTTTGTTTGCATAAGAGTTAGAAAAGTACAAGTGACCACAAAATAATTAAAGGAGAGTTTTATATATGACAATATTCCTTTTAGTCATCATTTATTTGGCTTTTATCAGCTTAGGCTTACCTGATTCATTATTAGGGGTAGCATGGCCTGTCATGCAATCGGACTATGGAGCCCCACTTGAGACTGCTGGATTACTTTTTATGACGATTGCAGGGGGGACAATTATTTCCAGTTTAGCTAGCGGACCGGTGCTTAAACGCTTTGGAACGGGAAATGTCACCGTTGTCAGCAGCTTTTTGACGGCTGTTGCTTTACTTGGTTTTCATTTTGCTCCATCACTTGTTTGGTTATTTGTATGTGCCGTACCACTTGGACTAGGTGCAGGGGCTGTTGATTCAGGATTAAATGATTATGTCGCCAGACGCTATAAGGCACACCATATGAGCTGGTTACATTGTTTTTGGGGTGTCGGAGCAACTTTTGGTCCTATTATTATGGCTCAATTTATTTCAGGACAACATTCTTGGAGAGATGGATATTTTGTAATTTCCGGAATTCAATTCGCGTTAGTTGTCATCCTTTTTATTACGTTGCCCTTATGGAACAAAGTAAACAAAAACAGCAATATCAGCTTAAATGAAAAGCCGGCAGATTTAAAAAGTGAATCTTATCATGAGGATTCTAAAGAAGTAAAACCTTTACAAATGAAAGGAGTTAAACTGGCACTGATATCATTCTTGTTTTATTGCGGGGTTGAATCAATAGTGGGTCTGTGGGGAAGCAGCTACTTGGTAAATGTCAAGGAGTTACCCGCAGCAGCTGCTGCACAATGGGTTTCCTTTTATTATGCAGGAATCACAATTGGAAGATTTATTACAGGCTTTATTACCTTTAAGGTGAGTAATCGTACTCTCATTCGGATGGGGCAAATGATAGCACTAGCAGGTTCCATCCTTTTACTCCTGCCATTGCCGTCAACTTTCTCCCTTGCTGGTTTTATTATGATTGGTTTAGGATTAGCACCGATTTTTCCTTGTATGCTGCATGAAACACCCACACGTTTTGGGAAGAAGCACTCCCAGACAATTATGGGCTATCAAATGGCTGTTGCCTATACAGGCAGTACATTCATGCCGCCTCTTCTTGGATTCCTTGCATCTCATTCAACAATAGGCATCTTCCCATTTTGCCTTGTTGTTTTTGTTGCAGGAATGCTGCTCAGTTCAGAAAAATTAAATACCTTCCTGACCAGGGATATATTAAAGAGCAGAGAAATAAGCTCATCAGCAGAGGTTTAATAGATAAAGTTACTTATTTTTAGATTTTAATTGTTCCTTTAAAGGTGAGCTTGTTAATTAAATCCCAATTTCTCATTTTTTACACTGAGAAATTGGGTTTTTTAATACTAAAATACTTTTAAGGCTGTAATACGCGGTATTCGCATATACAGCAAGCCAGGCATCATCGAATGATAGCCTATTATTTAGTATTGAAGGATTTCCTGGCAGGTGTATTGTTAATAATATAGTAGCTTAAAATTAATATGAGGATAACCAAAGCATGCAATAATGTCTTGAATGGGTCGTGATGATCAACAATAATTAAGCGGATCATTGCTGTAATGCCAATATAGAGAAAGTATCGCATCGGAAAATGGTAGTCTTCGCGGAAATATTTTACGATCATTGAGATAAATTCAAAATAGAGAAAAAAGACAAGGATTTGTTCGAGGAAATGTTGAAAATCAAGTTTATCAGATGTGACAATGAATTCTAAAAAATGAAGGATTTCTTTAGCCATTAAAATACATAAAACCGTCGCAAGTATGATTAATGATGCATTTAAGATAAATTGTAATATTGATGGAACAGCGATACGAATAGCCGGAAGTTTACTAAACTCAAACATCGCTTTTTGCGAGGTAATCCTCCATGTCTCCCTCATTCATTGATAGCCCCCTTTATCTTCGCAGACACAAGCCTGCATGATTATTCATGAATCGGAGTCTTGGCTTAAAAGCATCTTTATTCATACCTTGCCATCAAAGTTCAGTGACACTCTTTACTAATCTTACAATTGTTTCACAAGTCATCTGTCTACAAGGAATTTTGTTCCTTACTAATAGTCAGATCATCTTATCATTATCATGAATTTAATATATATTATCACTTAAAATGGAATTACAGTTGAAAAATGGTACATTATCTGCCGTATAAAATAAAATTATCCTCATGGTACGAAAAAAAAGCCCTTCCAATTGAAAGGGCTTTTTGGTTCATCCTCCATTTACTGTCCACTTTGTTCTTTGGGCTCTCCTCTTTGAGGAATTTCCACTCCAAGCTTTCCGAGTTGTTCTTGGGCTTCTTCCCGGGTAATCTCACCAGCTCTTTGCTGTTCCATGATGCTTTGAACTTTAGCTCTCGTCTCCTCATCCAGATCGGAAAACATTTCCCCCGGGTTTCCTTTTCCTTGCGGCATCTGTCCCCCGCCAGGTCCTCCCATTCCTCCTGGACCGGAGCTTTTTGCGGTTGTCACTCCTGATTCGTCGAGCCATGTAACAGAATCTGAAATCTTGAACTCTACTACTTTTATTCCGTCTTGATAGTCTCCTTCTGCATAAAGGCCATTACTTTTTTTGCCTGTCGATGTTCCTTCTGAGTAAAGGGTATAAGAAGCATCCTTTGTCAGGTTTGGCGAACTGATAAGGAGCGATTGATAGTCTTTTTCCGGTGCAGCCGTTACGATTGTGTTTCCTTTGCTGTCTTCAAGATGAAGGAGCGTCCCTGCTGCTTGGGTCTCAGGATAACTCATCAGGATGGCGTTTTGTGATGATTCTTCTGAAGTTGCCATCGCCATCCCTGAGCTTCCGGCAGCGATCAGGAATCCGCCGCTCATGTTAAAGCTTTGGTCATAATCCAGAGAACCATTGCCATCATTCGTTGGCCCGCTGACAATCACAGTACCGTCTGTCATGGAAATGGATCCATTTGAATCGAGTCCATCACCGCCTGAATTGACATAGATATAGCCGCCATTGATGGAAAGAAGATTGCCTTCAATTTCTGTTTGCTGCATATCCATGCCTGAACCGTCGTTGCCTCCTCCAATGTTTATGCCATCATCACTTGCATTAATATGGATTTTCCCATCTGCGATCGTGATGGCTTCGCTTTCTAATCCTTCATAGCTTTTAGTTATGTGAATGCTTCCGCCTTTGGTGAGAATGGATCCATCTGCATGAATGCCGTCATCACCTGAAGCTGCTTTTAAATCTCCACCTGTAATGGTGATTGAGTTATTGCTGTGAACAGCATCATCGAATGAATCCAGGTTAAAGCTGCCTCCCCCGATTGCCACTTCTACAGCTGCCTTCAGCCCTTTTGCACTTTCAGTTTCTGTATCCGAACTGGCACTATCTGTGCTTGTATTCATTTCTCCCGGTGCTTGTCTGTTATTTTCACGGCTGGCTATCCTTTCCGGACTGCCGCCGCCAGTTGAAATGGTAAAATCTCCATCTGCGATCAGCAGTGAAGTCTCTGCCTGGATCCCGTCGCTTGCTGTCTCGATGTCAAAGGTTCCTCCTTCAATGACAATTTCGGCTTTTGAAGCATCTTTGTCATTCGTGGACTTCATGCCGTCTCCACCCGCTTTAATAGTGACATTCCCTTCTTTAATAGCCAGAAGGTCTCGTCCCATTAATCCATCATCAACAGAATCAATTTCGATTGTTCCGCCTGTAATTTTTAATTGATCTTTACTGGTAATCCCGTTGTTGTAATTACCTCGCACGACTAGTTTCCCGCTGCCATTAATGGTCAGATCGTCCTTGCTGAACAGGGCGGCGTTCGGTTCATCTTCTTCTGAATCCTCATACACATATTTTGTACCATCTGACAAATAGTTTTCTGTCCCTTCCTCTAGTGAAACAATTGTTTTTTCTGCCTGTTTCACATAGATTGGAGAATTAGCAGCAGAATTAATCTCTGCACCATTTAAAACGAGTCTAACGCTCCCTTTATCCTCTGCATCGACAATGATTTGCCCATCGTCCAGCTTTCCGCTGATCGTATAAACACCAGAGGTCCTAATCGTGATGATGTTATCGCTGATGACCACTCCGCCATCGCCTTCAAAGCTTGCATCACTTCCATTCAGTTGAATAGACGTTGCATTTTCCCACTTGCTGTAAAAGTCTTCATCAGAATACGTTGCCTTCTCACTTATGACACTGGCTATTTCCTGATTGCCGATCGTACTCAAGCTCTCGGCTTTGGCTATAGAATTACCTGTGGTGTCCACGCTTTCTGAATTGCTGCTGCAGGCAAATAAAAACGCCGTGCACATAAGGGATGCCGTAACTTTTATGAATGTAGAATGTTGTTTTTTCATCATTAGCTCCTTTTCTTCAATAAACTCTCAACTGTTTGCTATGAGTCACATTATTAAGGACGAAGCTTAAACAAACCTTAAAAAAGATATGCTGAATAAAATTTGCTTTTATTTCAATTGATCCTATAATCTAACGTATCTGATTAAATAAGCGATAGATTAAAAAGGAGAGCGGGATATGAAAGTATTAATCATTGAAGATGACAAATATCTCTCTGAATCAATATGTGAAACCATAAAGGATATGTTCGAAACAGAGCAGGCTTTCGATGGCGAGGAAGGGCTGTATCTTGCTGAACAAAATATTTTTGATGCCATTATTTTGGATATCATGCTGCCGCATCTGAACGGCTATGAAGTATTGCAAAATTTAAGAAAGCAAAACATCACAACACCTGTTATCATGCTGACAGCCAAAGATGGAATTGATGACAAGATTCAGGGCTTTAAAGTAGGCGCCGACGACTATTTAGTGAAACCATTCCACCGGGAAGAGCTATTATTGAGGCTTGAGGCTATGGTGAGGAGATCTGGAGGATTGCTGAAGGAGAATATCCTTACTTTTAAGGAATTGCGATTAAATATTAAAAACAAATCCGCAGACATTAATGGCGAAGCCGTAAAACTAAATGGGAAACAATTCGATTTGCTTGAGTATTTGCTAAGTAATAAAAATACGATCTTAACAAAGGAACAAATTTTTGACCGGATATGGGGATTTGAGTCAGATACCTCTACTACTGTTGTGGAAGTATACGCCAGCAATCTACGGAAAAACCTTAAAAAGTATGGCTACGACCAATATATAAAAACCTTCCGCGGATTAGGCTACATGCTGACCGACAATGGTGAGGGCCATGTTTAATAAGACGATCTTCAGGAAACAGCAGCTGAAATTTATGTTATTTAACTTGATTGCTTTCACTGTAATTTTTGCCATTTTTAGTATCATCATTTTCAGCCAGGTTCAACGGACGTTATTTTCAAAAACAGACGAGGAACTGTTATCATTTAAAGAAATGATGATAGATAACACTCCAGACGGCTTAATGCCTCCTCGGCCAAAAGGAGGTATAGACGAAACTTCGCCTGCCAAAGAAAGGCAAAGAAAGGCGCCAAATCCCAGAATCATCGTCGTACATTGGGATCACGCAGGGAACATACTTAATGAAAATGAAATCGGAACATTGTTCTTTGAAAATTATCTCCAAGATTATGAACTTGATAAAAGTCAGCTGGATGAGATCACGATGACGGCGATCCATGATCTTTACCATTTTAGATATCTGCTTTTTACAGACAACAATGACCAGGATGAAATTGCCTATACTCAGCTCATGATCAATGTTGATGCAGAACAAACAATCATATCTAACTTCGAAAAACTGATTATCATTTGTTCTGCCATCTTCATCGTTCTCTCTATTTCCGCAAGTTTTATTTTATCAAGAAAAATGATGAAGCCCATTATTCATTCCTGGAATAAGCAGGCAGAGTTTGTTGAAAATGCTTCGCATGAACTCAGGACTCCGTTAACCATTATTCAAAATAAGCTGGAGCTGCTGCTTACAGCGCCGCAAAAAAGAATCGCGGACAAGTTTGAAAATATAGCCCTGAGCTTATCTGAAACTCGGCGATTGTCCAAGCTGACTTCCGATTTATTAACCTTGGCGAGAGCGGATTCAGAGGAAACACAGCTTATTAAGCAGCCCATACACATTGATCCATTTATCCAAGATGTATGTGCTCCCTATAAGGAAATTGCCGAGTCACAGGAAAAGCATTTTTGGCTGAATTTAAACTGTTCTTTTACGATAGAAGCAGACGAAACCCGTCTTCATCAGCTGTTAGTAATTTTACTGGACAATGCCTTAAAATACACTTCTGCAAACGATAGTATTGGAGTAAAAACATATGAAGAAGATCAGAAAGTAGTGGTTGAAGTCAGCGATAAGGGAATTGGGATCAAAGAAGAAAATATCCAATACATTTTTGACCGCTTTTATCGCGAAGACAAAGCCAGATCAAGAGAAACAGGCGGCATGGGACTAGGATTATCAATTGCCCAGTGGATTGTAGCGAAGCACAGCGGGACGATAAAAGTGAGTAAAAACCAGAATAAAGGCACCACCTTTCTAGTAAAGCTTCCAAAGTAGGAGATCACATACACGTGATCTCCTTTTTTAATCTCCTAAACTCTTTTAAGGTTTGTTTAAGGTTCGTCCTTAATAATGTGATTCATAGAGCGGCAGTAAAAAGGAGAATGTTGAACATGGAAGCTATGAGCAAAAACTGCGTTAAGGGCAGAACGGAATTAAAACATGAAATGACGAAGATGGACTGCTATCTTCTAAGAAATAAATTAAAGCATGTCATGAAAGCCGATCCTCATGCCAAAAAAGATGGCAAGTATTTCATTCGAAGTGTTTATTTCGATAACTTTGACAACAAAGTTCTAACCCAGAAAAAAGAGGGTTTTTATGAACGTGATAAGTTCCGGGTAAGATTGTATGACTACAACATGGACTTCCTCAACCTGGAAAAAAAGAGCAAGCGGAATAATCTTACGTACAAACAAAAATGCAGCATCACAGCATGTGAGTACGAAAGAATGCGAAAGGGAGACATTTCATGGATGGAGCATGATTCAAGATTGCTTCTCCAAGATTTATTTATCCAAATGAACTTGTTTCAGTTAAAACCACTAACGGTCGTCGACTATGAAAGAGAAGTGTTTATTTATGAAAATGGAAATGTCCGCGTAACCTTTGACAGCTCCATAAAAACAAGCTTTCGGAATAACGATGTGTTAAACCCGGATTTAGCCATGGTAGATACGAACCCTGATATCGTCATTCTTGAAGTAAAATACGACGAGTATATACCGGATGTGATTAAATATTTGCTTCAGCTTGGCGACAGACGGAAAGGTACGTATTCGAAATATCAAATCAGCAGAATGTTCGGCTGAAAATAAATGATCTTTGGAGGATTAATAATGGATACAACTAATTTTAAGGATATTTTTAAATCCAGCATTTTAGAAAAGACAAGCAGCTTTTCAATTATCGATTCCCTTATTGGATTACTAGTAGCTTTTGCAGTGGGATTATTTATTTATTTTGTGTATAAGAAAACATTCACAGGTGTCATTTACTCTCACACCTTTAATATTTCCTTGATCATTATGTCAATGGCTACCGCATTAATTATTATCGGGATTTCATCCAACGTTCTATTATCACTGGGTATGGTCGGCGCATTATCGATTGTTCGTTTTAGAACTCCCATTAAAGACCCTATGGATATTGTTTATATTTTCTGGGCGATTGTTTCCGGTATTTTATGCGGTGCAGGCTTCATTCCGCTCGTCATTATCGGTTCGATTTTAATCGGGTTCGTCTTGATCCTGTTTATTAACCGCATTACTGTTGAAAATCCATATTTATTAGTCATCCGCTACAATGAAACATCCATTGAAAACTCTCTTGAACATGTGATTTCAGGACACGCAAAAAAACATTCCCTTAAATCTAAATCGGTTATGCCCGGAAATGATTTTGAAGTGACCTACGAAATCCGCGTCAAAGAAAATGACATGAGTTTTATGAATCATATTTCACGCATGGAAGGTGTAAAATCAGCGATTATGTTAAGCTATGACGGCAATTTTACGGCTTAAATAAAAGACAAGTGGTAAACAGACAAGGCGGGAAAAGTATTCACTTTGCCCGCCTTGTTTAAATATGTACTTGTAAAAAACGTCCATTTCATTGATTAAATATACATTGATAAAACCGGGAAGCTGTGATATATTACTATAGAAACACAATTTTAAACTAAAATAACATAAATTTATCCCTATCTTAATCTTACAACACAACCCCCTCTTCCGTCAACCCTTTTTTAAAAATTTTTTTAAAGGAGTGATATGAATGAACAATGCACTTCGGCAGGAGCAGGAACGATTAGACCAGGTGACCGGGACCATTACGGAGCAAATCGGCAAGCTTACAGATGAAACAGGACGGCGCCGGAAAGAAGTAGTCCATATTCAAAAACACTTCTGGGATGAAGTGAAAGTAAATACAGATACTTTTGACGATTATCTTGAGACGATCATCGGGTTAAGGCAGCAGGCTCAAGCCCTGACCGTAAGCCAGAGCACCCACAGGCACGCCAAAAGCAGGCTGTCTGTCCTGCAGCGTATGCAAAAAACGCCTTATTTTGGTCGCATCGATTTCACGGAAGAAGGAACACAGGAAGCCGAAAGAGTCTATATCGGCATCTCAACGCTCACGGATCCAAGCGGAGAGAACTTCCTGATTTACGACTGGAGGGCGCCGGTCTCGAGTGTCTACTACGATTATCCGCCCGGTCCAGCTGAATACACGACTCCCGGAGGCGTAATCAAAGGCAATCTGGAGAAAAAGTGGCAGTATATCATCCGCGGAGGCGTTGTCGAATCGTTGTTCGATACGAGTCTTACTATTGGAGACGAGATTTTACAGCAGGTGCTTGGAAAAGGAACAGACAAACATATGCACAGCATAGTGGCCACCATTCAACAAGAGCAAAACCGGATTATCAGGCATGTCAGCAGCAGACTGCTCATTGTGCAGGGTGCTGCAGGCAGCGGCAAAACATCGGCTGCCATGCAGCGGATTGCATACTTGCTCTACAAATATCGGGATCGTCTGAAGGCTGATCAAATTATTCTTTTCTCCCCTAATTCAATGTTTAACAGCTACGTATCCAACGTCCTGCCTGAGCTTGGCGAAGAAAATATGCAGCAGGTTACGTTTCAGGAATACTTGAACCACAGGCTGAGCAGTACATTTGAAGTCGAGGATCCTTATGAGCAATTGGAATATGTGCTGACTGAAACTGATGACCCTTCCCATTCAACAAGGAATGCGAGCATTCGATTTAAGGCATCGGTCCAATTTTTCGAGACAGTTAAAACATACAGTCAATCTCTTGAAGCGTCCGGCATGATTTTTAAAGGAATAAAATTTAGAGGAAAACCATTTGTCTCAGCCAAACAAATTGAAGACAGGTTTTACAGCAGCGATACCTCTATCCGCTTTTCCAACAGAATCGAGAAGCTCAAAGAATGGCTGAGTGAAAAAATCGATAAAACAGAGAAAGCCGAGCTTACCATGCCGTGGGTACAGGAAGAAATTGAGCTCCTCAGCAAAGATGAGTATCAAAAGGCTTTTGCCTATTTAGAGAAAAATCAGGGTTCCGATGTCGAACTTGATGATTACGAAAAAGAGATCAAGGTGCTCGGCCGGATGGTAGTACGCAAGAAGCTGAAGCCGCTTCGAAAATGGGTTCAGTCGCTTCGTTTCGTCGACTTTACCGCTATTTACAGGCAGCTTTTTTCAAACCCTGAAAGCATCAAAAGGTGGATTGGGGGGACCACACCTGAGGAGTGGGATGATATTTGCCAAATGACCATGAACATGCTTGATGAAGGCAGGCTGTTTTACGAAGATGCCCCGCCGTTTTTATATTTGAAAGAGCAGATTCAGGGGTTTCAGACTAACACCTCTATTAAGCATGTCCTTGTAGACGAAGCACAGGACTATTCGCCTTTTCAATTTGAGTTTTTGAAACGTTTGTTTCCTTTGGCAAAAATGACCGTGCTCGGTGACTTTAACCAGGCCATCTTTGTTCACGCAAGCGAAATGTCCGATTTTCACCAGCTTACCGGCTTATACGGACCCGATGAAACTGAAGCGATCCTCTTAAACCGAAGCTACAGATCCACAAAACCGATTACAGAATTCACACGGAGACTCGTTCCAAGCGGCGAACAAATTGTTGCTTTCGAACGGGGCGGCGAGATGCCTGAGCTGACCCAAGTATCCTGCCATGCCGAGCTTCACCGCTGCATCGCTTCCAAAATCGCTGACTTTCAGAAGCGGGGGTACCATTCGATCGCGATCATATGCAAATCCGCTGCCGAGAGCTCCCATGCTTTCAACGCATTAAGAAACATCGAAGACCTTAAGCTGGTAAAAAGCGGCTCAGCTGAATACGAGCAAGGTGTTGTTGTCATCCCTGCGTATTTGGCCAAGGGCATCGAATTTGACGCCGTCATCATCTATGACGCATCTGCACAAGTGTACGGTGATGAGAGCCTTCGCAGATTGTTTTACACTGCCTGCACACGGGCTTTGCATCACTTGCAGCTGTACAGTTTAGGCGAGCCAAGTCCTTTTTTGCAAGAACCGGAAAGCTTCATTCAGAGCCCTTAAAGAACTTGCAGAGCCAAGAAAAGAACGAAAAAGGAAGGAAAGGCATACATTCTGCCTTCCCTTCCTTTTTTAATCCTATTTCGCATTCGCATCAGGCTGATGAATCCCAAAGATATTGCCTTCAGTATCATGGTAATACCCTTGCCATGCCATTCCGGGAAGCGCATACTTCGGCAATGCTACTTTGCCGCCATTCTCAATTATTTTAGCTTCCGTTACATCGTAATTTTCTACTCCCATAGTACAGGAAAATCCATTTAACGGCTGATTTTGTTCCGGTGGAGGACCTTGTCTCTGCATCAAAGCACCATTGATTCCAAGTTCATTCTCATCGCCTGTCACTGCTCCGAAATAAGGCAGACCTGCATACTCACTCCAGTCCTGAAATGTCCAGCCGAATACCTCTCCGTAAAACGTCTTTGCGCGTTCCATGTCATTTACGTGAATTTCAAAGTGAACTAATCTGCCCATGATTTCCTCCCATATCCCGCTATATTTTCTGATGATTTTCATAATACTTCTTTATAGTAAATCAATCTCTAGATCAAGTTCAATGATTTATCTTATTTTCTTACAAAATCCTTGAATGATAAAAACTTTCTTACATACTTCTTTTGCATCCTGCAATCATTGTGGAGCTCTATTTCACATATACAACCCTAAAATATCAACTCCAAATATCTCACGACAGACAACCATAAGTAGTTAAAAACCTTAATATTCTCCCTTAATGACAAAAAACGAGCCCCGGATGGTTCCAGCGAGTTTAGACTTCTGCCTGGCAAACTTAAACTTGCCATCTAACTCCTTTGGCACCTCCATTCCCTCTGACAGCTTAAAACCCACTGCCCGCTTCTTCTGATCATCAACCGTATACATGACGTTGACCGCGAGACCATCTTCATAAAAGACGTAGGCAAATTTAATATTTGCCACTTGAAACCTGGACGTTTCAAGCGGTTTGGCCGCAAACTCGATATCACGTTCTTCCTTTAAAATCCGGTTCACATAATCGATTGTCTCCAAGCTTTCACCCGCTGGTTCAACCGCAAATTCGTGTTTGTATTTGTTCATAAAGTACCGGGCTTCATTGGCCCGTAGACCAGCAAGCGCTTCTGCTGCAGGCGAAGACTCTAAACCAGCCGCAGACACATTTTTAAAATCAACGATACAGGACATCTCAAATCCCTCCTTTTGATTATTTCCTGACAACAGGAATCCACATTTCACCATAAATCATGCCGTTTCGATGCTCAATCTCAACGCTTGCATTTGGTCCGCCAACATAGGCAACATCCTTTGCTTCTGGAAGGACTTGATCAAAAGCAACAGCAGCAAGCTTGTTATTCAAATCATCCGCTGTCTTTCCTTCCCCTTTAACCACTACGTATTCCCCTTTTGGAAATTGGATTATTCTCGCTTCTTCTGGTGCTTGTTCCTCTGTCATGACACCGGCATAATGCATCATCTTGTTATTTACCGCTTCATTCACAGCAAAAACGTAGTCATTGGAAGCCGTAGATTTTAAAGCATCCAGTCTTCCATCTCGGCTGACAGCTTCCCAAAAATCGGATTTTTCTTTGTTTATGCCTTCATAGTCTGTGTAATCACTCTTAAGCTCAGTTCCAAGACCGATCACGGTAAAGCCATCTTTTTCTTCCAGCGTATAAGTCGCCATTTACAATCCCTCTTTTCTGCATTTTTTCAATGATTTGTATTATTCACTTGCTAGGTATATCATAATCTTAAATCATGTCAAATAATGATACTGTTTAGGAGCCCTCATGAAAAAAGTTGAACGGATCAATATCATCATGCGGTATATCAACAACCGCGCAAGTTTTACCATTTCTGAAATTATGCGGGAGTTTAACATCTCCCGTTCGACAGCTATTAGAGATATTAGAGAAATTGAGGCTTTGGGGATGCCGCTTGTGGCTGAGGTTGGAAGAGATGGGGGTTATTTTGTCATGCACAACTCCGTCCTGCCGGATGTTCGCTTTACCAACAATGAGGTCAAAGCACTATTTATTGCTTTTATGGCCACAAGAAACCAGCAGCTTCCATATCTGAAGAGCCGTCAGTCACTAGCTGAAAAATTACTTGGCCTCCTATCCAAAAATCAGCAGGATGACCTCGTTCTTTTAAATCAAATCCTGCTTTTTGAAGGGACCAATCCCCATAACCCTGACCTGCTTGATCTGTCTGACCTCCCACATCCCATGTTAGAAACACTCATCCAAACCCTTCTTACAGACAGCTATCTATTCATCACTATTAAAGCAGAGAAGGTAACAGAGTCATATCCAATTTATCTCTTGCACCTTTATCGTGAAAAAAGCGCATGGTTAATCGAAGGCTATGACTTAATAGAAGAAAAAAAGAAAATCATTCCTGTTGACCATCTTACTGATGTCAAACCCTATCCGCCGAAAAAAAGGGTCAGCAAGAAAAAAATCTTAAAAAAACTTAGCAAGCAGGAACAAGCCATCAACCTCGTCCTTGAGCTTGGTCCAAACGCGATTGCCCAGTTCAAAAAATACCACCCTTTAAAGCTTTCACTTTCCTATACGAATCCATACCAGACCACAGCCATTCTAAAGACCTTTATCAATGTGAATAAGCTTGAAGAACTGACCGAACTAACCAATTGGCTGCTTTTTCTAGGCACTGATGTCAAGGTCAGGGAAATGCCTGAGGAAGTCTTGGAGGTTTTACATGAGAGAGCAGGCTTGTATCGATCATAGACTTTTGGCTGACAGAGAAACGGAAAAAGGCAACTTCTCATATGAGATAGTTGCCTTTTTTCAAAATCACTGTGCCATACACTTGGGTGCTGACGGGTATATTATATTCTTAAGACTTTTTCAAAAACCAGACTTTATCAAAAATTGTTCCGGCAGCAAAGGATCCTAATGCTGAATTATATTCCCTGCTTTTTGAGACTTACATCCTGTCACTGTTTTCTTCTTCAAAGCGTTCAAGCAAAGCCCTCACGTCATCTGTTGATTTCGTGTTCATCAATTGATTTCGCAGTTCAGCAGCTCCAGGGAATCCTTTGACATAAATTTTGAAAAAGCGGTGAAGCCCCGTGACAGAACGCGGCACTTCTTCTGCATATTGATCCTGAAGATCAAGCTGCAGTCTTAAAAGGTCAAGGTATTCTTTGCTGCTGTGTTCTTTTGGCTCTTTTTCAAAGGCAAACGGATTTTTAAAGATCCCCCGGCCGATCATGACGCCGTCAATTCCGTATTGTTCTGCAAGCTGCAGTCCGGTTTGCCGGTCAGGGATGTCGCCGTTGATGGTCAGCATCGTGTTTGGTGCGATGCGGTCACGCAGTTTTTTGATTTCCGGGATGAGCTCCCAATGCGCATCGACCTGGCTCATTTCGTCTCTTGTACGCAAATGAATGGAAAGGTTGGCTATGTCCTGTTTCAGGATATGCCCAAGCCACTCCTCCCACTCCTCTATCTTCTTAAAGCCAAGCCTTGTCTTCACGCTGACAGGCAGGCCGCCTGCTTTCGCCGCTTGAATAAGTTCTGCCGCGACGTCCGGACGCAGAATCAGACCGCTGCCTTTTCCTCTTGATGCCACGTTCGGGACAGGGCAGCCCATATTGATATCGATTCCTTTAAAGCCCATTTCCGCCATGCCAATGCTCATTTGACGGAAATAGTCGGGATTATCTCCCCATATATGTGCAACCATTGGGTGTTCATCTTCAGTAAACGTCAAGCGGCCGCGCACACTTTTCAAACCCTCAGGATGACAATAGCTGTCCGAGTTTGTAAACTCGGTAAAAAATACATCCGGACGGCCTGCTGCACTGACTACGTGACGGAACACAACATCTGTCACGTCCTCCATTGGGGCAAGTACAAAAAATGGCTTCGGCAGATCACGCCAAAAATTATTGATCATGTCAAACTCAAATCCTCTCAAAATGGATACTGCTTCAAAAAATATTCTTTTACACTTATATCATGTTTCCTGACTGTTTATCAATCTCTGCTTATTAATAAATTTTTGGAAAACCAAATAAAAAAAAAAGCAGATGGAATAGAATGTTTCTATCTCAGCTGCTTTCCTATTATACCAATTTCAGACACGCGACCGCTTCACAATGTGTCGTATGCGGAAACATATCCACCGGCTGCACTTCCACCGTTGCATAGCCGCCATCCTCCAGCACGTTCAAATCACGTGCAAGAGTTGCCGGGTTGCAGCTTACATACACAACCTTATTCGGTTTCATATCCAAAATCGTCTGCAGTAAGGCTTCATCGCACCCTTTACGAGGCGGATCGACCACAATCACATCCGCTGCATTTCCTTCTTCATACCATTTCGGAATGACAACTTCAGCTTCTCCGACTGCAAATGCTGCATTTTCAATTCCGTTCAATGCTGCGTTGCGTTTGGCATCTTCAATGGCTTCAGGTACGATTTCAACGCCGAACACTTTCTTAGCCTTTTGAGCTAAAAACAACGAGATTGTACCAATTCCACAATAAGCATCAATGACTGATTCTTCACCGTTCAAATCGGCATACTCCAGCGCTTTGTCATACAAAACTTTCGTCTGCTCAGGGTTAACCTGATAGAAAGATCGCGCTGAGATGGCAAATTTGATGTCTCCGATGTAGTCGTAAATGTATTCTTCACCCCAGAGCACGGTTGTTTTGTCGCCAAAGATGACGTTTGTTCGTTTTGGGTTAACATTTTGGACGATGGACTTGATGGCCGGAAATTGAGCTATGATGTCGTCGATGATGGCTTTTTTGTTCGGGAAGTCAGGTGTCCGGGTGATGAAAACGACCATCATTTCGTTTGTCACGATGCCGAGGCGGACCATGATGTGACGGAGCCAGCCTTTGTTTTTCTTTTCGTCGTAGGCGCGGATGCCGTGATGGTTTGCGATAGCTTTTATCGCTGCAACAACTTCATCGTTCTCACTTTGCTGGATGAGGCACTGTTCCATGTCGATGATTTCATGGGAGCGCTGCTGGTAGAAGCCCGCGATGAGACCGCCTTCTCGTTCTCCGACAGGGACCTGTGCTTTGTTGCGGTAGTTCCACGGGTCTTGCATGCCGAGTGTAGGGTGAACCGTGACATTGTCCAGATTCAGCTTGCCGATTCGTGCGAGCACTTCTTTGACCTGCTTATGCTTAAAGTCAAGCTGGCCCTGGTAGCTTAAGTGCTGCAGCTGGCAGCCGCCGCATTGTTTATAAATCGGGCACGGGGCATCGGTGCGGTGTGAGCTTTCCTCGTGCAGCTCGACAAGGCGTCCGAATGCGTAGCCTTTATTGATTTTCGTGACTTTGATCTGGCCTTTTTCGTTTGGCAGGGCGTTTGGTACGAAGATTGGGTAGCCTTCGATTTTCGCGACGCCTGATCCATCGTGTGTCAGGTCTTCAAAGGTCACGTCGTAGTATTCGTTTTTTTGTACAGGCGCTATTGCCTTTGTCATGATAACCTTCCTTTGTGTTTACTGATTATATAGAAAAGCGGAAGCGCCTGTTTAGCTCCGGTTGCAGAAAAGGATCCGACGGAAAAGTACGGTTTTGACTTTTTTGGCGGAGCCGTTCTGACCGGGGAGTTAGGCGCTGGAGCCAGACATGATAACTTAATTCAAACCGTTACTCACATTTTATCACACAGCAGACATAAGAAAAACTTGGCGCAGGGCCAAGTTTCTATTCGTCCATGGACTGTGCTTTAGCAAGCGGCATGAGGACGTCGATGTGTCGGTACATGTTGACGAATTCGCCCGGCAGATCGCCGCCGTATTCGCCGTCTAAGTTTAATTGCATTTTTTGAGCGGATGTTACTTTGACTCGATTTGCAGTTGTGTAAATGATGTTGCTGTCGCTGATATGCTCACCGCGGAGGGCAAGACTTGCGACCCGGATGAAATCGGCAAGGTTTGCTTTTTTCAAGATCAGCAGGTCGAACATGCCGTCGTTCAGCTTGCTGTCCGGCGCTAGCTTTTCAAAGCCTCCGACAGAATTTGTGAGTGAAACGAGAAACAGCATGATTTCGCCTTTGAACAGCTTTCCGTCGTATTCAATTTCTACTTCAGCAGGACGGATGGAAGGCAGCATTTCGATGCCTTTCAGGTAGTAAGCGAGCTGGCCAAGGACGGTTTTCAGCTTGCTTGGGACTTCATATGTGAGTTCTGTAAGACGTCCGCCGCCTGCGATGTTGACGAAGTAGTGGCCGTTGACGCGTCCGATGTCAATCGCTCTTGCTTCGCCTGCAAGGATGGATTCTACTGCTGTTAAGATATTGTCGCGCGGGATTCCGATTGCACGCGCAAAGTCGTTTGTTGTTCCAACGGGAATTACGCCAAGCTGAGGTCTTTCTTCAAGGTCAGCAAGTCCGTTGACCACTTCATTTACGGTGCCGTCTCCGCCTGCTGCAATGACAAGGTCAAAGCCGCGTTCGCCTGCGTCCCTCGCTGCCTGGATGGCGTCGCCTTCACAGGTTGTCGCGTGGCATGACGTTTCGTAGCCGGCTATTTCAAATTTCTGAAGAACTTCAGGTAATTGTTTTTTAAAGGCTTCGCGCCCTGATGTTGGATTATAGATTATTCTTGCTCTTTTCATTTTCCCCATCATCCTAAGTCAGAATGTATTTCCATGATTTGTTGTATCTAACAAACCATCAATTATACTACACCTTTTTTGTTAGATACGCAAACCCTAGAACTAGTATAGCCAAAGCCGGATAAAAACAACGGCGCCATACGTGATGTTCACTCGCGGCGCCGTCTCTGGGTTTTATCGTTTCTGAATTTCCTCAAGTAAAAGCTTGTTGACCATCGGAGGGTTCGCCTGCCCTTTAGTTGCTTTCATGATTTGACCGACAAGGAAACCGATCGCTTTTTGTTTGCCGCTTTTGAAGTCCTCGATGGATTGCGGATTCGCATCCAGTGATTCGTTCACGATTTTGCGGAGCGTGCCTTCGTCAGAGATTTGGACAAGTCCTTGATCCTTAACGATTTGCTCGGCATTGCCGCCTTTTTCAATCAGTTCTTTGAACACTTTTTTCGCGATTTTCGTTGAAATTGTGCCGTTTTCGATGAGCTTGATCATGCCTGCAAGTCCTTCTGGTGTAAGAGCCACATCCTGAAGCTCTTTGCCTTCAGCATTCAAGTAGCCGCTCACTTCACCCATCAGCCAGTTGGAAGCCTGCTTAGCGTCTGCTTCTTTTGCAACCGTTGCTTCAAAGAAATCGGACATTTCTTTTGTCAAAGTCAGGACCTGTGCATCATATGATGGCAGGCCAAGCTCTTTGACGTAGCGCTTTTGACGCTGGTCCGGAAGCTCAGGAATTGTTGATCGAATGCGTTCTTTCCACTCATCATCAATGTAGAGGGACACAAGGTCCGGCTCAGGGAAGTAGCGGTAGTCGTCAGATCCTTCTTTGACGCGCATCAGGAGTGTTTTTCCTGTAGCCTCATCAAAACGGCGGGTTTCCTGCTCGATGATGCCGCCTGATAAAAGAACTTCTTCCTGGCGCTTTACTTCATGCTCAAGGCCTCTGCGGACAAAGTTGAACGAGTTCAGGTTTTTCAGCTCTGCTTTTGTCCCGAATTTCTCTTGCCCGACTGGACGAAGGGAAATGTTGGCGTCACAGCGGAGTGATCCTTCTTCCATCTTACAGTCAGAAACACCTGTGTATTGAATGATCGCTTTCAGCTTTTCAAGATAAGCGTAAGCCTCATCAGGTGTGCGGATGTCCGGTTCTGATACGATCTCGATCAGCGGTGTGCCCTGGCGGTTATAGTCACAAAGAGAATAACCGTCGCCTGTATGCGTCAGCTTGCCTGCATCTTCTTCTAAATGAAGGCGGGTAATGCCGATTCGTTTCTTGTAGCCATTCACTTCAATATCAATCCAGCCATGCTCGCCGATCGGCTTGTCAAACTGGGAAATCTGGTAAGCCTTCGGGTTGTCCGGGTAAAAATAGTTTTTGCGGTCGAACTTCGTATCTGTCGCAACTTCACAGTTCAAAGCCATAGCAGCTTTCATGGCGAAATCAACAGCTTCTTTGTTAAGTACCGGCAAAACGCCAGGGTAGCCAAGCTCGATCACGCTTGTGTTTGTATTTGGATCAGCGCCGAAATGGTTCGGTGCGCTTGAGAAAATTTTCGATTCTGTTTTTAATTCAACGTGGACTTCAAGCCCAATGACCGTTTCAAAGTTCATGATTTCACCCCTTACAATTCAGGTTTTGCTTTATGATGGTCGGTTGCCTGCTCAAAAGCATGTGCAACACGGTAAACTGTGCTTTCGTCAAAATGCTTGCCGATAATTTGTAGTCCGAGCGGCAGTCCGTTTGAGAATCCGCAAGGCACGGAGATTCCAGGTACACCTGCAAGGTTCACAGGGATTGTCAAAATATCGTTCGCATACATTGTCATCGGGTCATCTGTTTTTTCGCCTACTTTAAAGGCAGGAGTAGGAGTTGTCGGTCCAACGATGACATCATAGTTTTCAAATACATCTTCAAAGTCTTTTTTGATGAGCGTGCGGACTTGCTGTGCTTTTTTATAGTAAGCATCATAGTAGCCTGAGCTGAGAGCGAATGTTCCAAGCATGATGCGGCGTTTCACTTCATCGCCGAAGCCCTCTGAACGGGACTGCTTGTACAATTCAATCAGGTTCTTCGCATTGTCTGAACGGTAGCCGTAGCGGACGCCGTCAAAACGTGCGAGGTTCGCAGATGCTTCTGATGAAGACAGCAGGTAGTAAGTAGCGAGCGCGTATTTTGAATGAGGCAGAGATACCTCTTCCCATGCTGCACCCTGCGCTTCCAATACTTTTAATGCATCAAGGACAGACTGCTTCACTTCTTCGCTGACGCCTTCGCCAAGGTATTCCTTCGGCACGGCGATTTTGAGGCCTTTAACATCGCCAGTCAATGCAGATAAAAAGTCAGGCACTTCCACGTTTGCTGAAGTTGAATCCATTTTATCGACGCCAGAGATAGCCTGAAGCAGGAATGCATTGTCTTCTACGTTTGTAGTTAATGGCCCGATTTGATCAAGAGACGATGCAAATGCGATCAGTCCAAAGCGTGATACGCGGCCGTATGTAGGTTTTAGTCCAACAACACCTGTGAAGGCTGCCGGCTGGCGAATCGATCCGCCTGTATCTGATCCAAGAGCGAATGGTACCTCTCGAGCTGCAACTGCTGCAGCCGAACCGCCGCTTGATCCTCCTGGAACGGTTTCAAGATTCCATGGATTTTTCGTGACTTTGTAGCCAGAGTTCTCTGTTGAAGAGCCCATTGCGAACTCATCCATGTTTACTTTTCCGATAGTGACAGCTTCTGCTTTTTGAAGATGCTGAACGACGGTTGCGTCATAGATCGGGTCGAAGTTTTCAAGGATTTTACTTGCTGCTGTTGTGCGCAGGTTTTTTGTGACGATGTTGTCTTTTACACCGATAGGCATACCGAACATAAGACCGAATTCACCGCGTGTTCCGATCGCTTCGTCTAATTCCTTTGCATAGGAACGTGCTTTTTCTTCATCTAATGTAAGGAAGGCATTCACTTGATCGTCGACGGCATGAATTCGTTTGTACGATTCGTCAACAAGGTCCGTTACGGTGATTTCTTTTTTATGTAAAAGTGTTTTTAACTCTGACAGTTTATGGTCAAATAATGACATGGTGTCTGCTCCCTCCTTATTCTAAAATGGACGGTACGCGAATGTATCCGTCTTTATGGTCAGGAGCGTTTTTCACGACATCCTCAACTTTCAATCCTTTTTCTGCTTTGTCTTCGCGCAGAATGTTCTTCATTTCTAATACATGTGTTGTCGGCTCAACGCCTGTTGTATCAAGCTCATTCAATTGCTCGGCGAATGTGATGATCGCGTCCAATTGATTTGTGAACATTTCCGTTTCTTCTTCAGTGATCGCTAAACGCGCTAAATTCGCAACGTGCTTCACTTCTTCTTTTGAAATGCGTGACATGTGCTCCACCTCCGTTAAATCTCGTGTAAACAATACTCTGATGATATCAAAAGTCAGTGCATTAAAGCAACAAAAGGTCTGAATTATTGCGCCTCTCGGTATTCCTGATCGAGCACTTTTTTCACAATGTTCGGATGATCCGTCATGATCCCGTCCGCGCCGATTTCAACCAGCTTCCGGACACTGTCTTCATCGTTGATCGTCCAGTATTGCACAGCGATGTTCCGCTTGTGCAGCGATTTGATGATTCTCTCGGCAGTCAGGTCAAGACCGCTTGCTCTCATTGGAATTTGCACTGCCGTGTATTTATTCATGGGAATCAGGCTGTCAACGAACAGCTTGTGTGCAAGGACGAAGTTGCGTGTTGCTTCTGATGGCGAGCTGACAGGAATTTTGCCCTCAGATGCTTCGATGAAGTAGTTCAGCACTTCATCATAGAATGAGGCGATGATGACTTTGTCGGTCATGTTGTGTTTTTGAATCAAGCCGGCCATTTTATCTGCCAATAAAGAATCTTCGGTTTTCAGTTCGATAGTCATCGGATAACCTGGGAAAGCTGTGAAAATTTCATCCATAGTTGGGATGGTGACGCCTTTATTCCGGTAAGGGCGGGTTCCGTCCGGTCCAACGAAGTGATAGCCTGCATCCAGCTGCTTCAATTGTTGGAGCGTCATGTCTTTTACCGTTCCAGTTCCATTTGTTGTGCGGTCAACAGTGTCATCATGAATGACAACGACTTCTCCGTCTTTTGAGAGGTGGACGTCCATTTCAAGCATGTCGACTTCAAGTTTTTCAGATAAGGAGAAAGCTGCCATCGTGTTGCCGGGTGCCATGCCGTCTCCGCCTTGATGGGCGATAATGAGCGGACGCTTCCCTTTTTTGAGGAATGCCTGTTTTTCTACAGGTTGAACAGGGATGAATGAAAGGATAGTGATGAACAGGATCAGCGTGATGAGAAGTGCAGAGGTGAATTTGAGTTTGGTTCTTTTCTTTTGAACGGACTGCGGCACGATTTCCATGGTTTGGTCCCCTTTTTTGGTTGGTTAGTTTCTTTATATCATGGATGGGGAAATTGTTGTGTCGGTTTTTATCTTTCGGCTAGAAAAAGCCATTCCTTGTCACCATATTTCTAGTATTCACACCACTTACTTGCCAGATTACCGAAAATACTTGCCGATTCGCTCTAAATACTTTCCGGATTCCCATATTTACTTTCCAAAACACCATGAATACTTCCTTTTTTCCAAATCCCTCCCAAAAAACAAAAAACACCAGCATCCACGCGGTGTTCTTCGTTTAAACAAACGTTTAATTAAAACGCTTAAAGACTGCTTTGACGCAGTTTCAGCTTGGTTGCAATCATTACCTGCTTCGCAATTTTCCGTTCGGTAATCCGTTCAACAAGCAGATCAACCGCAGTCTCGCCCATGACTTCTGTGTACACCTTTACCGTACTGAGTGCCGGGAAAATGTATTTTGAGACGCTGATGTCATTTACCCCGATGATGCTGACCTGCTCCGGGACGCGGATGCCGTGCTCGTGCAGGGCCTGGAGGCTGCCGATGGCGATGGAATCGTTGCCTGCAAAGAAGGCGCTCGGCAGGGAGTCGCCGAGCTCTGCAATAGCTTTAGACATCATGCGGTGGCCGTCCTTTACCGTGAATGAGCCGATGAACATGGCGTCCTCACGCAGCATGTCTCTTTTAGACAAGTACTTGATGAATGTCTGCTCGCGCTGATCGTCAAGTGTTGTGCTGTGCTCGCGGTAGGCTTCGCGTCCGCCGATGTAGCCGATTTGCGTGTGTCCTTTTGCGATGAAATGATCGAGGACGCGCTCTGTTGCCCGTTCGAAGTCGACAATGACGGAATCGAATTTTTCCGGATCCGGACTTGAGTCGACGAAGACAACATTTCGCGCGGCTTTTTTGAATTCCTCTGCCTGCTGCTTGCTGAATTTGCCTACTGCGACGATCCCCTGAAGCTGATCCTGGTTGATCGCCTCAAAATCGTCGTAAAAATAGGTGGCAAGCTGAAGGTTGTGGCTTTTCGCCCGCTCCTCGATGCCGAGTCTGATCGACATGTAGTAAAGATCGTTCAGCTCCTCCTGCTCTGTGTACCAGTGCACGATGGCGATTTTTGGAACGAGGCTTTTCTTTGTTTTTCGTTTTTGATAAGACAGCTCCTCGGCCACTTCGAAAATTCGCTTTTTCGTTTCGTCTCCAACGGATAGCGTTTCGTCAAAGTTCAGGACCCTCGAAACCGTCGCAATGGATACACCCGCTTTTTCAGCTATATCTTTTATCGTAGCCGCCATATACCGTAACCCCTTTGTTATAGATAAGAAAAATTAGATTAGTCCGAATGTAAATGATGTTCTGGATCTGTACGCTTCATGCGCCGCAAGCTTATGTGTCGGCAGGCCTGGGATCAGCAGCGATTCAGGAATTCGCTGTGTTTCAATGCAGATGGCCGCATATGGCCCTGTTGCCTGACCCGGTTTTAATGGATGATCGGTGTCCATCTTGTTCGCCATGTAAATGACAGCTGCGGGATCAGTTGTCTGCACAACCATCTTCCGGCCGCTTTCCTGCTCCTCTACTGACACTTGGTTGAGCTCACTTTGTTCAAATAGAAAAAGGTGGTCAAAACCGTTTCCGACCTTGATGATCTGCTCGTGGTCAGACTCTGCTGCTTCTCTTAATAGTTTACCAGTTTTCAGGTCAAATGGGGTTTCTTTTGCACGAATCCATCTGCCTGTCGGAATCGAATCATCATCAAATTCCGCAATGGCATCACTCTTCATAGTAAGAGAGTGATTCAGCACGTCCCTTCCGCTGTCTGCTGATAAATTAAAATAAGCGTGGTTTGTCAGGTTGAGCCATGTATCTTTGTCCGAGCGCGCTTCATAATCAATGGTGAAAGTGTTGTCACAGTCAAGACGGTATGTAACCTGCACATCCAGATTCCCTGGATAGCCGCCTTCCCCGTCCCTGCTGAAATGTGTGAGAATGACTTCTGCTGCATCCTCATGCTCGACAGTTTTTACGTTCCAGAAAACCTGATGCAAGCCATGAGAGCCTCCGTGCAAATGATGCTTTCCTTCGTTTTCCTCAAGTCTGTACGGACCAAGCTCTGCATTTTGCACCCTTCCTGCGACGCGGCCAATCAGCGCCCCTAAATAATATGGATTTTCGATATACTGCTCAGCATGGTCATAAGCCAAAACAACATTCTCAAAGTTTCCGTTTTTATCTGGCGCCATGATCGACGTGATCGTTCCGCCAAGGTTTAAGAAGCTGACCGAAAAACCCTGATGATTTTCAAGCGTATATTTCTCAATGTTTTGCTGTGGGTGCGTGAGTATCGTTTCGTGAAGGATTTTCATTTTTATCGTTCCTCTCTCTTTTTATACACTGGATAAAATGATTAAAATGATTATTCCCTTCATTAGTTCTTTTAAAAACACCCGCATCCTCTAATACTCTGCTGAATTTTAATCCTGTTTCGTTTTTCAGGATCCCATCAGCCGTTGTTTTTTCAAACGACTGATATTTTGAGAGCAAGTACTGAACCCATTCCCCATGGTGCTCCGGGACTTCGGCCTCTTCTCCAAGGAGGAACGCTTCTATTTGCTGAAGCTCCTGTTTCAATCGTTCTGGAAGAACAGCCAGGCCCATGACTTCTATCAGTCCGATGTTTTCTTTTTTAATATGATGCAGATCAGCATGCGGATGGAAAATCCCCATCGGATGCTCTTCGCTCGTTCGGTTGTTGCGGAGGACAAGGTCAAGTTCAAAGCGGCCGTCTCTCATTCTCGCAATCGGCGTCATCGTTTGATGGGCTTCATCTCCTGTAAAAGCGATAATCTCTGCTTCTTCATTGGAATAGGATTTCCATGTAGTCAGTACGTGCTCTGCTGCAGAAACGAGCGCCGCTTTATCTGATGATCGCAGTCTCAGAACCGACATTGGCCATTTCACCTTTGAGAAGGCTACCTCAGGAAAGCTTGCAAGTTCAAATGTTTCTTCATCAGGAGCTTCGGCCATTGCAAACGTGTACTTGCCCGCCTGATAGTGATCATGAGAGAGGATCGATCCGCCGACGATCGGAAGGTCTGCATTTGAGCCGATAAAATAGTGCGGAAACTGCTCAACGAAAGCAAGCAATCTTCGAAAAGCATCTCCATTTATTTTCATGTCTCTGTGCTCGCCTGATAAAACGATGGAATGCTCGTTGTAATAGATGTATGGTGAATATTGAAAATACCACTGCTCATTCTCAAGGTTCAGTTCGATCACACGGTGATTGGATCGTGCAGGGTGTCCGATTCGGCCTGTATAGCCTTCGTTTTCTGCGCAAAGCAGGCACAGCGGATACTTGTCTGCCGATTTGACTGCCCGCTCCCTTGCGATATCACGCGGATCTTTTTCAGGCTTCGAGAGATTGATTGTAATGTCTATTTCCCCGTATTCAGTCGGTGTTTTATAATGGATGTTTTTCGCGATTCGTTTTGTCTGGATGTAATTGCTGTTTTGGCTCAGCTTGTAAAAATAATCTGTCGCGATTTCAGGCGACAGGCTGTAATACTCTTCAAATGTTTGCTGAATGGAAGACGGCTTATCAAGAAACACATTCATCAGATTGGCAGACAGCTTTTCTTTTTCATCAAAGGTTCCTTCAATGATGCCCCGTTCTGCTGTCTGCCGGACGATGATTTCAAGCAGATCAGGTATGGGAAGCAGCTTTTCCGGCAGGTCACAATCTTCATAGGCATCAATCCCAAGCAGACCGAGGATCTGGTTTCGGGCATACATCCGGTCCCTGTCTGTGATGAATTTTTTCTGGATGGCTTGCTCAACTAATTGATTGACGAATGAAGAATTGTTCATCTGGAATCCTCTCCATATCCGTTTGGTTTTGTTTGGTGCCAGTTCCATGCGTCCTGCAGGATCGTTTTGATATTCGTGCGGGATGGCTCCCAGCCGAGAATCGCTCTTGCTTTTTCAGGTGAAGCGACAAGTGTGCTCGGGTCGCCTGCACGTCTTGGAGCGGCCTTTGCAGGAATTGGATGGCCTGTTACTTCTCTTGCCTCTTTAATCATTTCATTGACTGAGAAGCCCTGGCTGCTGCCGAGGTTCAAAATGATGCTTTCGCCTTGTCGGCTTAAATAATTCAGAGCAAGCAGATGGGCATCAATTAAATCTTCCACGTGAACGTAATCACGGATGCATGTGCCATCTGGCGTTGCATAGTCATCTCCGAATACAGAGATGTGTTCTCTTTGTCCTAATGCTACCTGCAGAATAATCGGAACCAAGTGTGTTTCAGGTGTATGATCCTCGCCGATTTCAGCTGTGGCTCTTGCTCCCGCAACATTGAAATAGCGCAGGGATACATAGCGGATGCCGTATGCTTCCTCACACCAGCGCATCATTTTTTCCATCATCAGCTTGGATTCGCCATAAGGATTTGTCGGATTTGTACGCTCCTTTTCTGTTATCGGAATATACTTCGGTTCACCGTATACAGCTGCGGTTGATGAAAAGACAATTTCTTTCACATCGTGCTTCTGCATCACTTCAAGCAGAACCTGCAGCCCGTAGACATTGTTATGAAAATATTTGAGCGGCTGATGGACAGATTCTCCTACTAACGAATTGGCTGCAAAGTGCAGCACCTGGGTGATGTCTTCTTTTTCAAACACGCTGTTTAAAAATACATCATCCCTCAAGTCACCTTCGTAAAAAGCAGCTTTCGGATGGATTGCTTCTTTGTGGCCGGTCTGGAGGTTATCGACCACGACAACGTCCAATCCCTGATCTGCTAATTGATAGACTGCATGGGAGCCGATGTAGCCGGCACCCCCAAGAACTAAAACGCTCATATATGAACCCCCAATTCAATTTCGCATGCTCCGTCCCCGATATCTGCGATGTAAAAGGATGCCTCATAGCCTATTGCCCTTAGGTAAGATTGGCCGACTTCATCAAGGAACTCTTTTACACTTCCGCGCTCAACAATCGCGATCGCACATCCGCCAAAACCTGCGCCTGTCATGCGGGCACCGATGACGCCGTTTTGCTTCCAGGCAGCCTCGACAAGTGCATCGAGCTCAGTACCTGTCACTTCATAGTCGTCACGCAAAGAGCGATGGGAAGCATTCATTAAGTCGCCAAATGTATAGAGATCGTTCTTTTCAAGTGCTTCAAGCGCGTAAATCGTCCGTTCATTTTCACTGACAGCGTGACGCGCGCGCTTTCTTACGGTTTCATCTGCAATGGAATCTGCGTATAGATTGAAAGTTTCCATCGAGAGTTCGCCCAACGACTGCACGGGTACCTTTTCCTGCAGGATCTTCAAGGCATCTTCACACTCTCCGCGGCGTTCGTTGTATTTTGAAGCGGCAAGCTCTCTGCGTTTATTTGTGTTCATAATCACGATAACGTGATGCTCTAGATGGATTGGTGCATAACGGTATTGGAGCGTATTGCAATCCAGCAGCATGCCGCACGCTTTTTTCCCCATGCCGATGGCGAACTGATCCATAATCCCGCTGTTGACGCCGATGTATTGATTTTCGACAATCTGACCGAGCTTAACGAGCTCAATCCGGTCTATTTTCAAATCAAAGAGAGACTCAAGCATAACGCCTGTAACCATTTCAATGGAGGCGGACGATGATAGGCCCGCACCGTTTGGAATGTTTCCGTAGATTAAGAGATCAAGTCCCTCTTCAATGAGAAAACCGCACTGTTTTAAAGCTGAAATCATCCCTTTAGGGTAGTTCGCCCAATCATGTTCTGTCTGATAGCTCAAGTCATCAAGCGAGCACTCAACAATCCCCTTATCAGGAAAATTCACCGAGTACATGCGCAGCATCCTGTCTGAACGCTTTGATGCAAGCGCGTAGGTTCCGTACGTAATCGCACATGGAAAGACGTGCCCGCCGTTGTAATCTGTATGCTCCCCGATCAGGTTAATGCGCCCCGGTGCAAAGAAACTTCGATAGTCTCCGCTGCCGAACTTTTCGCTGAATAAACCTTCTAATTCCCCCGCATTCATGATGAGTGTCCCCCTCGCTCCATGATTTTCGTTTCAAACGGCTGCAGCACTTCTCCTTCGAAAACGGCTTCCTCGTGGTTGTGGTTCATGACAATCGCATGACCGCGGCGAACGACTGCTTCAACACCTGGCGCGCTCTCGATGTATGAGATGCCTGATTCATTTAAAAGTGTTAAAGCTAACTCAGATAGGACGCCTGCTTCAGCACCTGTCCCGACGTAATATGCCTTTCCTTTTCCATACTCATTGACTGTCAAGGCTGCATAGTTTTTATAAAAACGGTCGCTGTAGGAATAGAGAGCATCTGCAGATGTTGTCCGGATAAGATCTCGCCAAACCTGTCCCTGCGCTTCTTTTTTTCCGTCTTTTGAAAGGATGGAAACGTGCTGGCCCGCATGAAGCGATTCCGCTTCATCAATTTCGATGCCCAGTAATTCTTTTAATTGATAAGGAGATTTGTCTCCGAATGGAATGTTGTTGTCTTTGTTTTTCATGCCGGCACGGAATGAGAAGATTACAGTGCCGCCGCTCTCGGTGAAGGCTTTTAATCTTTCAGCAAGCTCTTCATCTACGAGTGTAAGGACGGGTACAAGCACGACTTTATAGTCTGAGAAATCATGGTCGTATTTGAGAACGTCCACGGATACATTCACATCATAAAACGGCTGGTACAGGCGCATTAATTCATTTGTAAACTCAAGCTGTGAACTCTGCTGCTGAATGCGCATCGACCAGATGTTATCAAAGTCATAAAGCACAGCTACATCTGATTGGACAGGTGCCTGGAACACGTCTTCATGCTTGCGGATTTCTTTAAACACTTCCTGAACTTCGTAAAATTTTCGTGAACGGGTATTGTCGGCATCAATAATGCCAAGGCAATACTGCTCTGCCCCTCTGTTCATGCCTCTGAAGCGGAAGTACAGCATGTTGCTGCATCCGTGTGCAAATGCGTGGTACGACCATAATTGCGCCTGGCCTGGTCTTGGAAGATACCCGATAATGTTATGACCCTGGGCTCCCATCAGCTGTTCGACAATCCAGAAGTTCTCACGTTTGATGCCGCGGACAAATCCGAGCGTGAAGGATAAGAAGGCTGGTGTGACTGGCTCTGTCAGCCCGCCCCAAACCGGGTAATTGTCATAGGACACAAAATCTAAGTCTCTTGAAAACTCGTTGTGGTCGAACCATTTTCCGAAGAAGCCGCCCGGGAGATTGGTTGTAACCTCCTGATGAGTTCCTTTCAGCTCTTTTACTAGATTCAGGTGCATCTTCGCGAATTCGCTTAGAGACTCGCTTCTGAATCTTGCCCAGTCGAGCATCATCGCCGGGTTATGAACCGTGATCGTCGGCTTTGGAACCGGAATTTCCTCAAACGCGTTATACGTCTGTCCCCAGAAAATCGTTCCCCAGCACTTGTTCAGTTCATCAACCGAGTCATATTTTTTTTCAAGGAATGTGTGAAAAGCTTCTCTGCACTGACCGCAGTAGCACATATCGCTGCCTTCATGTCCCAGTTCGTTATCAATCTGCCAGGACACGATGCCGGACTCATTTTGATAGTGGGTGACCAGCTTTTCTACGATTGCTAATGAATATGTTTGATAGTTTTTAGAGTTATAGCAGTACTGTCTTCTGCCGCCGAACGATTTCGGATGGCCGTTTTCGTCTTCCAGCAGAATATCCGGATGTTTTTTTACGAGCCAGGCCGGAAAGGTTGCGGTCGGCGTGCCAAACATAACCGCGATGCCTTCTTTCTTAAACCGGTTTATGACTGCGTCAAAAAAAGAGAAGTCATACTGACCTTCTGAAGGCTCCATTAAGTGCCAGGCAAATTCACCGATCCGCACCATGTTGACGCCCATTTCCTTCATCTTTTCAATGTCTTCTCCGAATAGGGATGGATCCCAATGCTCCGGATAGTAATCAACGCCTAAATACATGTCTCATCCCCCATTTTTCATTAAGTGGAATACACTGGATTGGAAATCTCCGCCTCGCTCTGCATGATTCTTGTTCACACCGTTGTATTCAACCGGAAGCTGCAGTCCTCTTTGCATCAATTCATCTCCGCCATACGCCTGATCTGACCCGTTCACATGGTATGTGCTGTTTGCATCAAGGCCCGCAAGCTTCAATGTCTTGATTTTCTTCGGATTTGGAGTGGCCAGTGCTTGATACCAGCCGATTAGTGCTTCTGTCTGATCCTTTGTGACGATCATCCATGCTGTTTGATTCGTTTCAAACGGGCTGATCAATCTGTAAAAATCGCCGTTTCTGATTAATGTACGGTGTGATTTATATGTTTCAATCTGAACTTTTACTTCTGCTTTTTCTTCCTCGGTCATTTTATTCGGATCCAGCTCATAGCCGAACGTTCCGAAGTATGCGGCATCACCGCGCGCCTTTAAGGATGTTTTGCGGAGCGTCTGATGATTTGGTATATCGGATACGTGCGAGCCTATGCTGTAGATCGGATAGATAAAAGAAGATCCGTACTGAATTTTCAACCGCTCAACCGCATCCGTATCGTCGCTTGCCCAGGCTTGAGGTGCATAATAAAGCATTCCTGCATCAAAACGGCCGCCTCCCCCTGCGCATGATTCAAACAGCACATCAGGATATTTTGAAGTCAGTCTTTCATACAAGTCGTAAACCCCAAGAATGTACCTGTGGAAAAATTCTCCCTGGCGATCCTGTCCGAGTGCTGCAGAATACGCTTCCGTGATATTGCGGTTCATATCCCATTTGATATAGCTGAGCTTTGCTGACTGGATAATGGAGGAAATTCTCTCAAAAAGATAATCCACCACTTCTTCTCTTGTGCAGTCAAGCACCCACTGATTTCGTCCGTATGAAACCTGCCGCTCTGGATCATGAATGACCCACTCGGGATGCTTTGAAAATAGATCACTTTCCTCTGAAATCATTTCAGGCTCAAACCATAGACCGAACTTCAAACCTTCTTTTCGGACCGACTGTGACAAAGCGTCGATTCCGTCCGGCAGTTTGTTTTTGTCCACAAACCAGTCACCGAGTGATGTCGTATCATCGTTCCGACTTCCAAACCAGCCATCATCCAAGACGAATAATTCAACGCCGAGTTCCTTTGCCTGCTTAGCAATTGCGACAACTTTCTCAGCATTAAAGTCAAAGTAAGTGGCTTCCCAATTGTTGATCAGCACTGGACGCTCTCTTTTTTGCCAGACAGGTGCAATGAGATGCTCTCTGAAAAGGTTGTGAGTAGACTGGGTAAGACCGTTCAGCCCCTGATCGGAGTAAGTCATGACAGCCTCTGGCGTATGGAACGTTTCGCCCGGATTCAGGCGCCAGTTAAACTGAAACGGATGAATGCCCATTTGAATACGCGCTGTATCATAGTGATCGACCTCAGCCTGCGCTAAAAAATTGCCGCTGTATACGAAGTGAAAGCTGTAGGCCTCCCCGCTTGTTTCTGTTGTATTTGAACGTTTCAGCGCCATAAACGGGTTATGATGATGCGAGCTAGCTCCGCGAATGCTTGAGATTGACTGAATGCCGGTCTGCAGTTTTCTTTCTTTCACATGTCTCTCTCTTGACCATGTTCCGGCAAGATGAACCATTGTAAAATCATGATCGGCAAGATCAAGCGACAAGCTCATCATTCTCTCGATATCGACCGGCTGCTCTCCCGCATTTTCAAGGGTTGCATGACGTGTGATTGAAGAGCTGTTTTCAAAGATTGAATAGGAGAGTTTAAGTTTCAAATCTCTCACTTTATCAATCAAGGTAATGATGAGCGTGCGTGCTTCGCCGGCATTGGCAAACGTAGCCGGCATTCCGGGGATGCGCTCTTTTCCATCAATTACTTCATAGCATGTATACTCAAACTTGCTGACAGAGCTTCCATTTGGATGCCGCAGGGAAATCGCCGGCTCTCTGAAATCGCTCGTTCCATACAGCGGGTATTCCTGGCACACTGTCTCAAGGGAAAAGGCAGGGTCGTTCTTTTCCGGATGACAGCTTGCCGCAGTCGGAATATGATACGCGGCAAAATGAGAAAAGTCAGGCTGGTGTTTCATTTTTTTTCCGTAGTACAGCTGGCCAAGCTCCCCGTTTTTCATGACATGAAAAATATAGCTGACCGTTTTGTTTGTAAGATGGAATTGGTTGCGTTCTTCATTTATGAGTATAGGCATCGCAGCATGCTCCTTTAGCCAAGATTTGGTTCATTTAAAAGAGTGACGGAATGTGAATTTGTACCTTCTAGTTCGATAAGTAAAATCTCATTTGTTCCCTTTTTCAAAATAGGACCCGGCACGTACAGGCTTTTTTGAGGTCCTTCTGTGACCCAGTAGCGGCCTAGGTTAAAGCCGTTCACCCACACATTTCCTTTCGTCCAGCCTTCAAGATCAATAAAGGTATCCGCAGGTTCTTCAATCGAAAGTTCACCTTTGAAAAAACGCGGAAAGCGTTCATCTTTTCCTTCAATGAATGAAATGGCTTCCTCATCAGGATTAAGCGAATAGACGTCCCAATGGAACCAGTACTGATTGCCGATCCAAAGGTTATCGATGATGCCCTTTTTATCCTTTAAATGCTTGCCGTAATTGACGCGTCCCATGTTTTCAACAAAGATTTCAAGGATGTTTTCCTTCTCGCCGAATGGCAGCTTAATCGTTTTTTCTGAATCATTGCGGTACACGGTGCGCTCGAGCTTCCCATTAATATAAATAAACGCTCTGTCGCGGATCGGCGTGATATCCATTTCGAGCTCGCCTTGCTTTGTGATCGTTGTTTTGTAAAGGATATAGCCGTAGTTCTGATCCAGTTCCTCCATTGATTTTGGAGCTATAAGCGTTTCCGGTGCTTTTTGTTTCAGAAAATCGAACACACTCATTTGCTGTGTCAGCTGAACGGCACCATAGTGTTTCTTTTCAGATGGAACCGGATCTCCATTAGGTACATCCGTGTATTTAGACAGCACTTGCTTTACAGCACGGTATTTTTCCGTCGGGTCACCCCATTCTGTCAAAAGTGCATCATAATCATAGCTCGTAATGGTCGGAGTATAGAATTCGTAATGATTTGCACCGTTCATGTATCCGAAGTTCGTTCCGCCGTGGAACATATAGAAGTTAACGGAAGCACCCTGTGATACCATTTTTTCGTATTCAGCAGCTACATCAGCAGCCTCTCGCGTATGATGTTTTCCTCCCCAATGATCGAACCAGCCGATCCAGAATTCGGCGCACATTTTCGGAGAATTCGGTCGAAACGTTTCGAGTTCAGCAAAGGCTTCCTCAGAGCGGGAACCGAAGTTCAAGGTTGTCACAGCGTCCTTCATGGAGCCGTGCTGGATGAACTCTGGTCCGTCTGAGGTGAATAATAAAACATGAATTCCAGCCTCTTTAAAAAGCTCTGCAGAAGCATTCAAATACTCAAGGTCGTTGCCGTATGCGCCATATTCATTCTCTACCTGAACAGCGATAACCGGTCCGCCGTTTGACGTTAAATGAGGCACGATTTTCGGAAGCAGGACATTAAAATAGGAGCGCAAATGCTCAAAGAAAACAGGATCTGAACTGCGAAGCCCCATGCCATGCTCCTTCAGCAGCCACCCCGGAAATCCGCCGAACTCCCACTCTGCACAGATATAGGGAGCCGGTCTGAGGATAACGTACAGATTCAATTCTTCTGCTTTTTTTATAAAGCGTTCAAGATCCGCTAATCCTTCAAAGTAAAACTCGCCCTTTTTAGGCTCATGAACATTCCACGGAATATAAGTTTCAACCGTATTCATGCCGAGCTGCTTCAATTTGAGCAGCCGGTCCTCCCAATACTCCGGAACGACCCGGAAGTAGTGGATGCTGCCGGATAAAATCTGAAATGGCTCATCTTTTAAATAAAATTGGTTCCCCTTTGTTGTCAGCATCTAATTTCCCCCTATTTCACAGCACTGCCGAGCATGCCTGAGATAAATTGCTTTTGCAATACCAAGAAGAAGATAATGATTGGAATCGTCGCGATTGAAACACCCATCATGACTTGACCGTAATCAATGTATGAAAGACCCATCAAGCTTGAAAGCGCAACCGGGAATGTGTACATGCTTGCATCATTTAACACAACAAGCGGCCACATGAAGCTGTTCCACTGTGTCATGAACAAGAAAATCGATGCTGCCGCAAGGGCCGGACGCATAGATGGTGCTACAACTTTAAAGAAAATTTTCAGTTCTCCTGCTCCGTCTAGACGCGCTGCTTCAATCAACTCTGTCGGAAACGCAAGGAAGTTCTGTCTTAATAAGAAAATTGCAAATGGGTAGCAAAGCTGCGGTGCAATTACCGCAAAGTAAGTATTGAGCAAATTCAGCTCAGACATCATGCGGAACAGCGGAATCAATGTTGCCTGATACGGAATCATCATTGACAGTAAAAACGCAGTAAAAATAAAATTTCTGCCTTTGAATTCAAATTTTGCAAGAGCGTAGGCAGCAAGCGAACATACGGCGAGCGCTGCGACTACATATAAAAGAGATACAAACAGCGAGTTGAACATAACCTGCGGAATATTTATGGATGCATTCAGGTTTTGGAAGTTCGTCATCAGCTGATCGCCTGGCGTCAGTGTCGGCGGATTTGTAAACATCTTTCCTGAATCATTTGTAGCGCCGATAAACATCCAGTAAAACGGGAAAATCGAGATGATCAAAAAAAGCATTAATAAACTGTACATGCCAAGCTTCTGCGGCAATTTTTTGCTGCGCTTCTTCTTTGTTTCGGTTAGGAAATTCGTCTGGATTGTATTACTCGTTTCTGCATTCATTATCTATCACCTGCCACTTTAAATTGAATGAACGTTAGGATGCCTACTAACACAACAACGATGTATGCAATGGCTGATGCGTAGCCGAACTGGAAGAATTCAAAGCCATTTTGATAGATGTATAAGCCAAGTGTCATCGTTGCATCAGCCGGTCCGCCTTTTGTTAAGTTGAATGGCTCATCGAATAGCTGCAGCGTTCCGATTGTCGATAATGTTCCCGCGAACAAAATGACCGGCTTCAGCTGCGGAATGGTAATGTAGAAAAACTGTCTGATCTTTCCTGCACCGTCTAAAGAAGCAGCCTCGTACATATCATTTGGAATGTTTTGCAGAGCTGCAAGGAAGATAACCATGTTGTACCCCGTCCATCTCCATGTCATCGCAAGAATGATGGATGCTTTTGCCCAGAAGCTGTCTGACAGCCATGGGATTGCTTCCATACCTAAAAATCCAATCACCGTATTAATGATTCCTTCCTCCTGAAGCATGATCGAGAAAAGGATGGAATATGCCACTAGTGATGTTACGGCCGGAAGGAAAAACGATACTCTGAAAAAACCTTTTAAGCGCAGCAGACCGCTGTTCAGCACACTTGAAAGCACAAGCGCCAGAATCAGCATGATCGGAACCTGCACGATAAAGATGATGAATGTATTCATAAGGGCCTTATGGAAAATTTCATCCTTGAATAACGTGACGTAATTATCGAAGCCGGTAAAGATATATTCACCTGCCTCAAAGGTTTGAAAGCTTAACAAAAGAGATGAAAATATCGGATAAACTGTAAAAATAATAAAGAGTATAACTGCAGGGGCAATGAACATATAAGGAAATAAACGTGTTTGACTCATGCAAGATCCCACCTTAAATTAGGAAAGGGCTGAATTAGATTCGGCCCTTTCTTTTTCATTTTTCAATGTATTATTTAATTCTGTTATCAAGGCGTTTCTGTGCTGCCTCGTATGCTTTTTCAATCGACACCTTGCCGCTGACTGATTCAGACTGGGCTTTGATTGATTCATCCATTGCCAGTGAATAGTTGCCTGTGTAGTTAACAGATGGAATACTGTCCATTTGCTCTGTGAACGTGCTCCAGATCGGCTGACCAGAGAAGAACTCCTGCTCTTCAGTGAAAATTGGCTCGTCATAGATCGTGTTCAGTGTCGGGAATAAGCCGCCTTTCATTGCTTCAAGCTGTGTTTCTTCATCAGTTGAGAAGTATTCCATGAAGTCATATGCTTCTTGTTTTTTATCCGTAGATTGCATGATGACGTAGTTGCTTCCGCCTAAGTTAGAAGCACGGTTTCCGCCTTCTTCAAATGCAGGAAGAGGAATAACGCCCCACTTGCCTGATGTATCTTTGCCTTGTCCTGTGATGGAGCCTGAGAGCCAGGCGCCAGATGGAGCTGCTGCTACTTCACCGCTTACCATCGCACTGATCCAAGCATCCCAGCCGACAGTATTTTTCACTAAGCCTTCATCTTTAAGCTGCTTGATCACATTTGCAGCATTCATTGATTCATCTGATGTTAAAGCAAGCTCGCCTTTATCATCAAAGTAAAGGGAACCCTGCTGATTCATCATCATGCGGTAAAGACCGTCATCACCGTTTAAATCAAGTCCGAGCATTGGTTTGCCTGTTTTTTCTTTTATAACTTTACCAGCTTCAACAAATTGCTCCCATGTTTGAATATCTTCTGCTTTTACACCGGCTTCTTCAAAGATATCTGTGCGGTAAAAGACGCCTGTCGGACCGCCGTCAAACGGAAAGCCGACAATTTTATCATCAACCGTTAAAAGGTCTGTTTTACTTGATGGGAATTTATCAGCCTGCTTATCAAAGCCGTACTCTTTTATATCTAAAAATGCTTTAGGATAAGATTCTGCATATCCCTGAATGCGGTCATCTTCTACAAGGACGATGTCAGGAAGACCTTGTCCGCCTGCCTGCAAACCTGTTGTTAACTTCGAATAAACATCTTCTCTCCCGATTTCTACAATCTCAAGTTCAAAATCAGGATTTTCTTTCTTATAGCGTTCGGCTGCTGCTTCAAGTACAGGAACGTTGATGTTCCAAGCCCAAGCCGTCAATTTTTTGTCGTCTTTGCTTGTTTTTTCAGAAGATCCTCCTGAACAAGCAGAGAGCATGCCGATGATTAGAACCAGACTAATCAAACCAAATACCTTTTTCATGTTTTACCCCCTATTAATCTTAATCAAAAGATGCTGACCGCAAAAATGAAATCGTTTACAAGATTTATAATAGAATAATAGTCGGAAAATTTCAAGTAAAATTTAACTAAAAGTTTTTACTATTTTACCTTTTATTTTACTTAAATAATTCTCCCCAAAGTAAAAGGCGCCGGAATAACCATCCGCGCCTTTCTATTATCGTATTCTTATCTTTTTTCATTTTAAAAATTGTACTATATCACCATATTTTTTTTACTTAAATTTCTGTATTTCTCTGATACATGTTTTACTTCAGTCAATCTCGATTTTAGTTGATGGCTTCTTTGGAATCGTGATTTTCAAAACACCATTCCGGTAATTCGCCTTTAAATTTCTTTTTACAGCTGAAGGGGGAATAGGAATTGATTGTTTGCCGTTTTTATTCTCATTTTTAGCTGATTTTACTGTAATGATCAAATCCTCTCCAAGAATTTCAAGTTTAATGTCCTCTTTTTCAATTCCAGGCAATTCTGCTTTTACAACAAATGCTGCATTCGTTTCCTCCGTCATAGCCTGAAATCCTTTTGGAGCAAATGATTGTTTGAAATAGTCGTCGATGCTTCCGAGAAGGGTATTCTTTGGCCGCGAGACAAAAAAATCATTGATCAATTTCATTGGATCTTTTCCATTTGAATCCATATTCTATCCTCCTGACATACGTTCATTTATATCTCATTATCATATGTAAAAACCCCGCTGTTTGCCTATCCTTAAAAAAGTTGTTTTGTTTTAAATCTGACTGCACATAATACATCATATTAAAAGAAAAAAGTTACATCAGAAAATTCTAAATAGTTTTACTTTAATTCTTTTAGGAAAGCGCTTACTTATACATACACCATAGGTCACAAGCGCTAAAACCCGCGTCATGACTGTTTCATTTCCTTGAAACAAGGGGAATAGTTTGTTAGGTTAGGTAACCGTAGGGCTGAACGGATTGCAATTTTTGGTTCTTATTACATGATCACTTTAGTCAAAGGAGAGATTTGGTGGAAATTGGAACATTGGTATCACTCGGAATTTATTTTGTCGGCATGCTTCTTATTGGATTCTATGCCTACAAGAAGTCAACAGACGATGTGTCCGGCTACATGCTTGGGGGACGAGGACTCGGACCCGCAGTAACCGCACTATCGGCAGGGGCTTCAGACATGAGCGGCTGGATGCTTATGGGGCTTCCTGGAGCTATGTATACAACCGGATTATCAAGCATGTGGATAGCAGTAGGGCTTACAGTTGGAGCCTATTTGAATTACATTTTAGTTGCTCCGCGTCTCAGAACCTATACAGAGGTTGCAGACGACTCCATTACAATCCCGGATTACTTTGAAAATCGCTTTAAAGACAAAACGCGTATTCTTCGGTTCGTTTCAGCGATAGTCATCCTTATTTTCTTCACGCTATACACTTCAGCAGGTTTAGTTTCAGGAGGATTGTTATTTGAATCTTCATTTAAGCTTGATTACATGACAGGTATGCTTTTAACAGCAGGAGTTGTTGTAGCCTATACTCTGTTTGGCGGATTTTTGGCCGTAAGTTTAACTGACTTTGTACAGGGAATCATCATGTTTCTTGCACTAGTACTTGTACCAATTGTGGCATTTACTAATTTAGGCGGAGTCGGACCAACGTTCGATACAATCCGCGCAATGGATCCAACTTATCTGGACATCTTTAAAGGAACATCCGTTATTGGCATTATTGGATTTTTAGCATGGGGCTTAGGTTATTTCGGACAGCCTCATATTATCGTCCGTTTTATGGCGATTTCTTCTATTAAAGAATTAAAACCTGCACGAAGAATCGGCATGGGCTGGATGATCATTTCTGTTTTTGGCGCAATGCTTACAGGTCTTGTAGGGATTGCTTATGTCGATCAGACGGCGACAACGCTAGCAGATCCTGAGACCATTTTTATCAAATTTGCACAGGTGCTTTTTCACCCGTTAATCACAGGATTCTTGCTTGCAGCGATTTTAGCTGCGATTATGAGTACCATTTCATCACAGCTGCTTGTTACTTCAAGTGCCCTGACAGAAGATTTTTACAAAACGTTCTTCAGACGTGAGGCAAAAGATAAAGAGCTTGTTTTAGTTGGAAGGCTTTCCGTACTGCTGGTAGCCATTATCGGCGTAATGCTGTCACTTACTCCAAGTGATACAATTCTTTCTTTAGTAGGGTATGCATGGGCAGGCTTTGGTTCCGCATTCGGACCGGCCGTGCTGCTCAGCTTATACTGGAAACGAATGACGAAGTGGGGCGCACTTGCCGGTATGATTGTAGGTGCTGTCACCGTTCTGATTTGGGTAAACGTCCCTGCATTAAAAGAATTTATGTACGAAATGATTCCCGGCTTCTTCTTAAGTTTACTTGCTGTTTACGCAGTCAGCTTGATCACAAGCAGACCTTCTAAACGCGTTCAAAATACGTTTACTGAAATGGAAGAAGTTTTAGAGGAAGAAACAAAATGATATGATTAACAGCGCTCAAGGTGACTTGAGCGCTGTTTTTTTACACCAGTCAGGCGGTTAATCCTGGTCTTTTCAATCAAAGAGGTCTTGAATCGTATATTTAGCATAGGGAAGGAAGCAAATGGAAAAAAGAAAGTAAATTGCTTCATTTGGCTAGTATCCGATTGGTTTTTTCAAGTAATAGAAGACATTTGGAAAGTATTTGAGGTATTTTGGAAAGTAAATCACAATTCGACTGTATTTAAACGCCTTCTACTGAATTCAGAGAAACCAATATGTCAAATGCCCTGGAAAATCCTGCCCAAAACAAAAAAGAGCTTAAACAAACGTTTGTTTAAGCTCTTTTCTCCTTTTATTACAGCGTTTCTGATGTTGTTTTGGCCTGAAGGTGAAGCAATAAATAATCCGGTCCGCCCGCTTTTGAATCTGTTCCGGACATGTTGAAGCCGCCGAATGGCTGGTAGCCGACGATGGCACCGGTACAGCCGCGGTTGAAATACAGATTTCCAACGTGGAAGTCTTCGCGCGCTTTTTCAATGTGATCACGGTTGTTTGTCAAGACTGCGCCTGTTAAACCGTAGTCCGTATTGTTGGCAATTTCAATCGCATGATCAAAATCTTTTGCTTTCGTAAAGCCGACAACCGGACCGAAGATCTCCTCCTGCATCAAGCGTGCTTTTGGATCGAGATCCGCAATGATTGTAGGCTGAATGAAGAAGCCTTTGGAACTGTCTCCTTCTCCTCCTGCAGCGAGCTTCCCTTCTTCTTTGCCGATTTCTACATAACTCATAATTTTATCAAATGCAGCCTGATCGATGACAGGACCCATGAAATAAGATTGATCTGCTGTATCCCCGACTGTTAATTCTTTTGTTAGTTCAATTGCGCGGTTCAGTACCTGATCATACACATCTTCAACGATGACAGCACGGGAACAAGCAGAACATTTTTGTCCTGAGAATCCAAATGCAGATTTCACGATTGATTGTGCAGCTAATTCCAAATCAGCGTCTTTATCAACGACAATCGTATCCTTGCCGCCCATTTCAGCAATAACGCGCTTCAGCCAGATCTGGCCTTCATTCACTTTAGAAGCACGCTCATAGATGCGTGTGCCTACGTCACGTGAACCTGTGAAGCTGATAAAACGCGTGCGCGGGTGGTCAACTAAATAATCGCCAACCTCAGCGCCGCTTCCAGGCACGAAGTTCAATACACCTTTAGGAAGTCCAGCTTCCTCCAATACTTCAACAAACTTGGCCGCAACGACCGGAGTAGTCGAAGCCGGTTTTAATAAGACTGTGTTGCCTGTTACGATTGCTGCGATTGTCGTTCCTGCCATAATCGCAAACGGGAAATTCCACGGAGAAATAATGATCCCTACACCTAAAGGAATGTAGCTGTAGCGGTTGTATTCACCCGGACGGCTTTCAACCGGCATGCCATCCTTTAATTTCAGCATTTGGCGGGCATAGTACTCAATGAAATCAATCGCTTCCGCTGTATCCGCATCTGCTTCATTCCAGGGCTTGCCTGCTTCTTTTGTTAATAGCGCAGAAAACTCATGCTTGCGGCGGCGAATGATCGCTGCAGCACGGAACAGAATGTCCGCACGAACTTCAGGCTTCACTTTACGCCATGTTTTAAATGTCTCATCAGCTGCTTGCATAGCTTTCTCGGCTAACTCCCGGTTCGCCTTCGAAACGCGGCCAATCACCTCTTCTTTATTTGAAGGATTCACAGAAACAATTTTATCCTCTGTTGAAATACATTCTCCGCCAATGACCAAATGATAATCCTGCCCTAAATATGACTCAACAATCTTCAAGCCTTCAAGGTAGGATTTCTTATTCTCTTCTGCTGAAAAATCAGTAAATGGTTCGTGTTTGTACGGTATCATGATTTACATTCGCCTCCCTGCAAGTATGAAACGTTTACACCCCCATTCTAACGAAAGAAATGGAAACTTTCAAACTATGAATAATTATCATAATATGAAGTTGAATAAATTAAGAGAGTAGTAAAATGACTAGATTGACGCGGAGGACTCTGTTTAGTGCGCTTGATAAGTCAAAGCTTCGTTTCTGCCAGTTACACTGAATCTGGATTCCCGCTTGAGCAATTCTCATCTCTAGTTCCACCTATAAAAAAACCACCTCACAATTGTGAGATGGCTGCGCTATTTATTGATAAATATGAACGGTCGGCTTTTCCTGCCCAGGTTTACGGACGATCAGCGCTTCTTGGCCGCTTGTTGAATTGATATTTACTTCAACTGAAACATAGTCAGGGAAATAGTCGACCACTTTCCCAGTAACAAACTGGGTAAAAGCAATGACTTCTGATTTTCCGTAGAACTGCATCGGTATATCAATCTTCAATTCTTGCATTTCTTCCCCTTTGTAAAAGGCTTTGCCGATGACGCCCGTGTAGTTAGGGAAAAATTCATCGATGTCCTGTTTGAATCGCTCAAAAAGATTGGCATCCTCGCGGTAGTCTTCTGTGCCTTGAGGCGACGGGAAAAAGACATATTCCTCATCAATGCTGTCCCATTTGCCGATTTGATTGCTGCCGCCGTCTACTACTGTGCTCGCGATAAAGCTGCCGGGCACAATGGATGACTTCGGCGCTTGCTTGTATAGGGCAATGACAACAGGGATATTTTCAAGGCCTTTTTGGCTGCGTACGCGTGTAATGACTTCTTCCGCCATCTTTTTGCCTTCCGCTTCAAGCTTCTGCGGATCGATGACATATTCACGCTGCGGCTCACCGACCGCTTCACGGTAGTAATGAACCGAGTTTAAGGCAAGTCCGATGACCACTCCGCCAAGTTCAACTGTATTTTCACCTTTTCGGACTAAGTAATTGTGTTCAAGCATGTGTGCCAAGTAGATTGGGCTTTTTTCATTCTGTTGAATAAAATCGCCTTCGGTACTCGCTATTGGGTTCAGACCCTCATTTTTGAACGTTTCCTTATTCGCTTTCGCTTTATCCTGTGCTTCTTTCAATTTATCCCCTTCAAGTTTGCGGCCAAGCCAAGAGCGTACCGTCAACTCATCCAGATACTGACCTTCCTGATAAAGATGATTGTCAGGTGAAAACTCTTCCTGTGCCACTCTCATCAGTCCCGTTTCGAATTCATCGATGTCTAAACGGGTGTTGATATTTTCAGCAACGAGTCCTCTTGCTTTTCCTTCTTTAAACGGGAGGATCATTTTATAGTAGGAATCTGAAATGTTGTATTTAGGAATGATCGCTTTTTCGGTTGATTCATCTTCCGTTTCCCGCACGATTTCCTCTTGATCACCAAAGCTGGGTGCGCAGGCTGAAAGGAATAAACAGCCTGCGAGCAGCATTACCATTACTTTTTTCAAGTCGGAATACACCTCTTATTTTCTTAGTTCCAGAAGCAGTTTCATCTCATCCCAAATGTCGATGTTCAACTCTTGAGCCTTTGAAAGCTTGCTTCCTGCATCTTCTCCGGCAACGACTAAATCTGTTTTTTTGCTGACACTTCCGGCTACCTTGCCGCCCAGCGCTTCGATTTGTTCTTTTGCTTCGTTTCGGGAAAGCTCTTCTAGTTTCCCTGTTAAAACGACCGTTTTGCCTGCAAAGAAGGAATTTGATTCCTCTGCTTTTACTAGCTTTGGTCCTAAGTAAGCCATATTTACTCCGCATGATTTCAGTTCAGAAATCAGCTCATTCATCTCAGGCTGTTCAAAATAAGTTACGACGGCATCCGCCATCTTATCGCCAATTTCATTAACCGCTATAATCTCATCTCTTGAGGCTGTTTGCAATCGTTCCATTGTCTCAAAATGCTGCGCAAGCGTCTTTGCTGCCTTAGCGCCGATGAAACGGATGCCAAGGCCAAACAGCAATCTTTCAAGTGAGCTTTCTTTTGAGTTTTCAATCGCCAAAAGCAGGTTGTCCACTGATTTCTCACCCATCCGCTCAAGCTCGAGCAGCTGCTCTCGGGTCAATTTGTAAAGATCGGCAACATCTTTAATCAAGTTTTCTTTGAAAAGCTGGGCAATCACCCGCTCGCCAAGACCATCGATGTTCATCGCATTTCTAGATACAAAATGAATTAATCCTTCGCGAATCTGCGCCGGGCACTTAGGATTGATGCATCTAAGTGCAACCTCGCCTTCGATCCGCACAAGCTCGCTTTCGCATTCAGGGCAATGAGTCGGCATTTTGAACTCTTGCTCGTCGCCTGTACGGTGCTCGAGCATAACATTAACAACCTCGGGAATAATGTCTCCGGCTTTTTTAATAACGACGTAGTCACCAAGACGAATGTCTTTTTCACGAATGAGGTCTTCATTATGAAGAGAAGCGCGTTTTACTGTTGTACCAGCAACACGGACAGGCTCCAATAATGCAGTTGGTGTAATGACACCAGTGCGTCCAACCGTTAATTCGATATCAAGCAGCTTCGTCATCACTTCTTCTGCAGGAAACTTATAGGCCACTGCCCAGCGCGGACTTTTGGCTGTAAAACCGAGCTCCTCCTGCTGTTCAATCGAATCTACTTTGATCACGATGCCGTCAATTTCATATGGAAGATTGGCTCTTTTATCCTGGAAAGACTCAATCAGCGTAATTACGTCATCAATTGAATCACATCTGCGGCGCTCTGTATTCGTTTTAAAACCAAGCTCCTCGAGAGCATCAAGGCCTGCACTTTGAGTGGCCGCCCCAGTTTCTTCCCCAAGGTCTGCAATACTATAGACGAAAATATTCAGATTTCGTTTCGCCGCAATTTTAGGATCAAGCTGGCGAAGGGAACCTGCCGCCGCGTTGCGCGGATTGGCAAACGGCTCTTCTTCGAGTTGTATTCTTGTTTCGTTTAATTTTTCAAAAGATGATTTTGGCATGTAGGCTTCGCCGCGCACTTCAATTGAAAGGTTTTTCTTTAATTTAAGCGGAATGGACCGGATTGTTTTTAAGTTTTCGGTGATATCTTCGCCTGTTGTGCCGTCCCCGCGCGTGGCACCTCGAACGAATGCACCATTTTCATATGTGAGAGACACGGCAAGTCCATCAATTTTCAGTTCAACCATATACTGAACATCATCGCCGACTGCCTGTCTCACACGGCGGTCAAAATCTCTGATATCCTGCTCATTGAAGGCATTTCCAAGGCTTAGCATCGGTTTCTTATGCTGCACCTTTTTAAATCCTTCAAGGATATTGCCGCCGACACGCTGTGTTGGGGAATCAGGCGTCTTTAGCTCAGGATAGCTTTCTTCAATCTCAATTAATTCATGAAGAAGCTGGTCATACTCAGAGTCAGGCACAGTCGGTTTATCAAGAACGTGATATTCATAGTTGTATTTATTTAATAAGTCATGCAGAGTTTCTGCGCGTTGTTTGGCTGCATTCATATCCATCCAGGGTCCATTCCTTTCCTTTAACGATCTACACTTTTTGAATCGGAGCAAACTTGGCAAGCAGACGTTTAATGCCTACAGGGCTTGGGAACGCAATATCAAGCTCTTTGCCTTCTCCTTCGCCTTTCACGCTGACAACTGTGCCGATTCCCCACTTTTTATGCTCTGCTTTATTGCCGACAGACCAGGCAATTTCGTCTCCGCCTGTTGAAGCAGCCATCGGTCTATTGACCTGAGGGCGTCTTTCCGGCCGGGTTTTCGCAGCAAATGGAGAAGTGCTCTTTTTCACTTCATTTAGATTCTCCAGCAGTTCAGACGGAATCTCTGAGATAAAACGGGATTCAGGATTCATGCTTGTACGTCCGAAAAGAGTTCTCATTTTAGCATTCGTAATGAACAGTTCTTTTTCGGCACGGGTAATGCCGACATAAGCAAGACGGCGCTCTTCTTCCATCTCTGCTTCTTCCATAAGGGAACGGCTGTGAGGGAATACGCCTTCCTCAACACCCATCAAGAAAACAACCGGGAACTCCAGTCCTTTCGCAGAGTGGAGAGTCATCAGCACAACGGCTTCTTTAGAGGCTTCCTCATCTTCATCTAATTTATCAATATCCGCAACTAAAGCCAAATCTGTTAAAAAGGCTACTAAGCTTTTATCTTCACTGTTTTTCTCAAAGTTTTGCGTAACAGATAAAAACTCATCAATGTTCTCTAAACGGCTTTGTGCTTCGATTGTTTTTTCCGTTTTCAGCATATCGCGGTAGCCTGTTTTTTCAATGACTTCCTCTGCAAGCTCTGTTACAGACAGGTAATCCTGCATGTTTGTCAGATTGCGCACAAGCTCGCGGAAATCAACCATCGCACTGACAACACGCGCACTTACTCCTGCAAATTCGATTTGTTCAATCGCACCGAACAGAGATAAATCATTGTCGACCGCATACTGGGCTATTTTATCGACAGAGGTGGCGCCTACACCGCGCTTTGGCGTATTAATTACCCGCGCTAAGCTGATATCATCGTCAGGATTGGCAATTAATCTTAAGTAAGCGAGTATATCTTTAATTTCTTTTCTGTCGTAGAACTTAATCCCGCCGACAATGGTGTAATTGATGTTAGATTTAAGGAGGATTTCCTCGATTACACGGGACTGGGCATTCGTGCGGTAGAGAATTGCAAAATCAGTCAGCTTCCTTCCTTCAGAAGAGACAAGCTGATTGATTTTCCCCGCTACGAACTGTCCTTCAGCTGATTCACTGTCAGCGCGGTAATAGTTGATTTTCTGGCCCTCATCATTTTGAGTCCAAAGATTTTTTGCTTTGCGGTTCATGTTGTTTTTAATAACTCCATTTGCCGCTTCAAGGATACGCTGAGTGGAACGGTAATTCTGCTCAAGCAAAATCACGCTCGCAGCCGGGTAGTCTTTTTCAAAAGAAAGAATGTTTGCGATATCCGCACCGCGCCAGCGATAGATCGACTGATCGGAATCACCGACAACACATAGATTCTGAAAACGTGATGCAAGCATTTTAACTAATAGGTACTGCGCCTTATTCGTATCCTGATACTCATCTACATGGATAAACTGAAATTTGCGCTGATAGAATTCAAGCACTTCAGGAACACGCTGAAATAGGTGAATCGTTGTCATGATTAAATCATCAAAATCAAGCGACTGGTTTTTCAGCAGTTTTTTCTGATAATCCTTGTACACATCGCTTGCAACCTGTTCATACATGCCGCCCGCTGTTTTTTCAAACTCTTCAGGTGTGATCAGTTCATTTTTCGCTCCGCTGATGCTTCCTAAAATACTGCGCGGATCAAACTTCTTTGGATCGATATTGCGATCTTTGAGAATTGATTTAATGACCGAAAGCTGGTCAGTCGTATCAAGAATCGAGAAGTTTCTGCTGATACCAATCCGGTCGATATCTCTTCTTAATATACGGACACACATGGAGTGAAACGTCGAAATCCAAATATCATCCGCACCTGGTCCAAGCAGCTTCCCGATTCTTTCTTTCATCTCGCGAGCCGCTTTATTTGTAAATGTAATGGCTAGAATATTCCAAGGAGCTACGCCCTTTTCCACCATTAAATAGGCAATTCTTCTTGTGAGCACACTTGTCTTGCCGCTTCCTGCTCCGGCCATTATTAAGAGCGGTCCATCTGTTGCCTTGACCGCTTCTTTTTGCATATCGTTTAAACCATTCAATAATTGATCTGTTAAAAATTGCACGTTCCGGACACCACCTTATATCAAACGTATGTTCTAATTTTATCTCATGTACTGAGTAATTTGCAATCAAGGTTTTACTGCTCTTACTGTTTTCACAGCTGACTCAAAATCATCATAGATAACATTGCCGATAACCACAACATCCGCATATTCAGCCATTTCAGCTGCCTGTTCAGGCGTTTCAATGCCTCCGCCGTAAAAGAGTTTGGTAGAGGATAAGACAGAGCTTGCAGCCTGTACCACATTAACATCTCCGTATATTCCGCTGTATTCTAAATAAAAGATCGGCATATGAAACATGTTTTCAGCCATTCGGGCATACGCCATAACATCATCTGCTGATAGCTCCGTATTTGCTTCTGTAAGCTTCGCCGCTTTGCAGTCACCATTTAAAATACAATAGCCTTCAACAATCAGCTCATCCCAGCTCATGATCTCGCCATATTCTTTTACAGCTTCATGATGCAGTCCCATTACCCATTTCGTATTCGTGCTGTTCATAACCGAAGGGATAAAATACAAGTCAAATCCCGGTATAATTGACTCAATTTCAGACACCTCAAGCACACAAGGTACAAGGTATCTTCTGATTCGGGACATTAAGTTTAACACATTATCCATCGTCACATTATCACTTCCGCCGACGATGATCGCATCTGTTCCGGATTCACATATTATTTCTAGATTTTCATCGCTTATCTCTTTATCTGGATCGAGTTTGAAAACATGTTTCCACTCGGTAACGTCGTACATGGTCTTTCCTCCTAACAATCGGGTTCCACCTGAAACATTATATCAAATTAACGCTCTGCAAAAAACGGACAGGCGCTATGAAGGTTTTGACAATCTGTTCATGAAATTGGGATTTGGGGTGCTTTAAGCCATTAGACATTTTTTTATAGCAGCAAGATTTTCAGAGTGATTGAACACTCTTTTTCAGCCATCCCCCGGTTTTTGACTTCTTTTTTCTCTAATATAGAAATTCTCATAATTCAATCCATAATGAAGATACTATTCCTATGGAGGGATTACAGTGAATGTTAAGAATCCAATTTGTTCGTCTGAACTTGGTACATTGTGGCTTACATATCAGGAAAAAACAATGATTTTAAGAATATTAGAGTATTTCATGGAAAAATCCGAAGATCAGCAGGCAAAAAACATAATGGGAGGCTTGTGGCAGGAGCTCAATCATTTTGTCATCAAAATAGAAGACATTTTTGAAACCGAGGGTGTCGTTATACCAAGAGGTTTCACAAAAGAAGATGTACACCCTGACGCTCCTAAGCTTTTTGATAATGGCTTTGACATTATGCTGCTCCGCATATTAAAAGAGGTAAGCATGGGGATGTATACACTCAATATGAATATGGCTTACCGTGAAGATGTCATGTCCATTTATCAAGGACTGACAACGGTGACTCAGAAGGTGTATAAGCTATCTACTCATTATCTCCTGAATAAAGGTATTCTAACGCTTCCTCCAATCGTCGACAAGCCTAAGACCACTGAGTTTATTGAAGATAAAAACTACATGAGCGGTTTCTCATTTTTCAAAAATAACCGGGCCTTAAATGATATCGAAATTGGTTATCTTCATCATGGCATTGAAACAAACAACATCGGCATGCAGCTGATATCAGGTTTTGCGCAGTGTTCAACCGATAAAGCGGTTAAGGCTTATTTTTCAAAAGGAAAAAAGCTTGCTAAAAAACAGATTGAACTGTTTGAAGAACTTCTTATGGACAGTGATGTGCAATTCACTGCAGGTTCAGGAGGGACCGTCACTTCTTCCACTGTCGCTCCGTTCTCTCAAAGATTGATGATGTTTTGCATCTATCTGTTAAACGGCTTTGGCCTTGTAGGGAGCAGCTTCGGATCGATTTTCAGTTTACGAAGCGATATATCTCTGAAAAACGCTTTAATCGCCAAAGATATTTACTTTTATGCAAATGACGGGATTAAATTGATGATTGAAAATGGCTGGTTTGAAGAACCGCCTCAAATGAAAAATTGAACCGCCCGGTTAGCGCAGACAGACAGATAAGGCGATTTTTTCGTTCGCCGGCGGGAGCCGTTCTGGCCGATGAGCCTAAGCGGTTCCGCTCGCCATCGAAGCACCTCTAAATAAAAACAAAGGCTAAAATCAAATCGATTTTAGCCTTCATGTATTAAGATTCTTTTGTTTCCTGTGTTTGAATGCGCTCAAGCGCCATTGTATAGGCATCGTTGCCATAGTTCAGGCAGCGTTTTACGCGTGAGATGGTTGCTGTGCTTGCACCTGTTTCGGTTTCGATCTTGTGGTATGTGAAACCTTCGCGCAGCATGCGTGCTACTTCGAGACGCTGTGCAAGGGATTGGATTTCGTTCACTGTGCACAGGTCATCAAAGAACCGATAGCATTCTTCCAGGTTTTTTAATGATAAAACAGATTCAAATAATTGATCGAGTTCTTTTCCCCGTAATTTTTCAATTTGCATCTTCATTCTCCTTTTATGAAAATTAGTGGAGTGAAACGTGATTTTCTAGAGCAGGCACTATGTTAATCCAGGTTTTACCCGGTACAAATCCAATTGGTTTTCCGTTTAAATAAGGCAGGATACGTCCGTCAATATTGCGCCATTCCACTTGGCGGCTGACGCCTTTTTGCAGCAGGATCCCTTTGCCTCCGGATGTTAAATCAATTGCTCTTCTTCCATAGTCGTCAATCGTTTGATGCTTCATTTCTGCGATAAATAAATTATCGACAGCAATGGCATTTCCTGATTCCAGGTCTTTCGTTTGTTCATTGTTGCTATATCGTAAGTACTTCTTCGTTTGTTTGTCGTATTTATAGACTGAATTCCACACTTCTGACTGGTCGTACCGGACAGTGGCTTCTAAACCTGAATCACCCTCAGCAGTTTCTTTTGCATCCGTAAACGGCAGCGGTTTCGGCTGCTTCGACAGGTTTATTCCGTTCAGATCTGCGCCTTCTTTTATGTTTTCAGCAGAGATATAAGAATTGTGAGGCGCTTTTCTGAATGTGGCTCTCCAAAAGAGTGTGCCATCATAAAACAAGCCATTTAAGTAATCATTATTTCCCTTTTCTAGCGTCTCTTTAGCCTGAGGACTCCAGCCGTGGCTGATAAAAACTGCATCATAGCCGGTGCTCAAGTCTACATAATATTCTCTGGCGCTCCTGACAGGCCCGATTACTGCCGGCTGATTGCTCTGGTAAACAGCAAGGAATCTGGTGATATTTCCTTCTGATAAAACCTCATATACAAGATCAGCCTGATGAAGTCCAGACTGCGGCCGGGCTGCGGGATGATTGTTGATCATCACAGCAAAGGCACGCTGTTCCGCTTTTTCACCAGAGGGCAAGCCTGTTAATGGATAAATGTTTTTCTTCACAATAGGTGCAGATGTTTCTTCCACTTTTACAACATCTGCTTTTGGGCTGCTGTTTTCTTCTTGCTTACAAGCCGTACACATGGCTAGCAGGAGCAATGCCATGAACAGCCGCTGCATTTTCATCTTGTTGTTTTTCACGATTGACACCTTCTGCTTACTTTTATATTTTAACGCATTATCGATGGAAAGAGTATTATTTTTTTAAGCACATCATAGATGCCCACAGGAGTTATCCTGATATAGGGCAAATGGGTCGACGACAGGAAAAAGAGGGAATAAACCGCATCACCTAACGTATATCCTCTTTCTTTCAGCAGCTGCTTAAACCTTTCCTCTTTTTGAACAACTTCACTAAACTCTTCAGCAGACGCTCCTCCGCAAATCTCCAGGGGTATTTCATGAAGAACCTCCCCTTTTTCTGCAAGAACAATGCCGCCTCCAAGTTCCTTCATTCTCTTAAATGCTGTGATTATATCATGCTTGCTTTTCCCGATTAAAATAATATCCCCTGTTGTTGAATAAGAACTGGCAAGACCGCCGAGTGATGAGGCAAATCCCTTCAGCATGGTGTTAATCCGCCATTTCCCTTTCTTATCAATTAACGCAAGAAAGCACTCATCGTGATGGCTGCCGAGTTCGTCAAATGAATTATCGATTGTAATGCTGTACGGTTCCATGATGACATCATTCTTCATTTTAAGGCCGAGGGGCATTGAAAACTGCAAATCATCATAAGACAGGGACCATTCAATCTTCATTTTTCCGTATCCGGATTTCCCCCAATTAAACTCACCGAAGCTTTCAGCCGGCAATCCGTCTTTTCTCAGCCACTTTCCTTTTGACAGCACAGCTGCAGGAGTTGGATTATCGGGTGATTCCAAAAAATTCAGATTGGCCAAACGTCCTGGGGCTACAGCGCCTGTTACATCTTCCATCCGGTAATACCTGGCTGTATTAAAGCTTGCCATATGGTACGCATCTATTGCCGGGATATTGTGCTCAATGGCCATTTTTATCATCGAATCCATCATGCCGTCTTTATAAAAATGCGGTGTGGCTCCGTCAGTAGTGAAAAAGAAATGATCATAGTGATGAATCTCTTTTTCACGAATGCCATTAAGCAGCTGCTGCAAATCTGGCCGGATCGAGGAATGTCTGAGTGAAACAGTATAGCCGAGTTTTAACCGCTCTAACACATCATCTCCAGTCATCGATTCATGATCGCAGTCTGCCCCGAATAATTTCATTTTGTTGAGTGTGTTTGCTGAAGCACCGGGAAAATGTCCTTCAATTCGTTTTCCCTTTCCTTTCATCTCGACCAACCATGACAGCATCAAATCATCATCCGAGAGCAGCTTTGGCCACCCGGTTAATTCTCCGCCTTGAATAACATATTCATGTTCCATCCATTTTTTCATAAAATCGAGAGATAAATATTCATGCTCATTAGCAACCTCTGTTTGAAGATCGAAACGGCTCCACCAAAAATACTGCAAAGGAAGCTCATTTAATTCGCGGATAAAAGTAAGCGCTTTCTTTTCGTTGGACTGAAAAAGCAAAAATAAGTTGTCGCATATGAGTGTCGTTGTTCCGAACTGTGACACATACTTCCCGAAAGAATGGGGATTATAAAGTTGAAATGGGTGAGCATGAGGCTCAATATATCCGGGTACAATAAAACGATTTTCGCAATCGATGATCTCAGGCTGCCCTTCGGCAGGAAGCTTATCGCCAATATAAACAATCCGGTCACAGGAAATCCAGACGTTGGCTTTGATCCATTGCTTCAGATAGGAGTTCAAGTACAGCCCATTTTTCAAAACAAGAGCTGGAGGCTTCTGGCCTGATGCCGCTTGTATGTGATTTCTGATTTGCCGGACTTTCCATTTTGCTTTTGACTGTGGCATTTCAGACCCTCCCTAAATTTCTTATCTTATATGTTAACATATGTAACCGTTTAACGCAGTAAAGATTTACTGTATTTTCAAAAAGAGGAGGAACATATTATGAAACCGAACATCGGCATTGTAAACGGACTGATCCGAATTACAATCGGACTGTTTTTACTATCATGGGCATCAGCAAAATATTCGAAAAAACCTTGGAAGGATTCTCTGCTGCTCATGATGCTGCTTGGTGCGATGAAAGTCGGAGAAGGCATCCTCAGATTCTGCCCGATGGTATTTATGTATCAAGAATACCGCAAAGAGGATCTGGAGTTTGAGGATAAGACTTATAATCCGTCTTAACCAGAAGTGCGGAATCGCCCG
>NZ_JBCMYF010000026.1:0-61719 GCF_050483325.1 Metabacillus idriensis | reverse complement strand
CGGAACCGACTGTTCAGACCAAGGAATCAATTCCGAATTGATGGGGTTTTCAATTTAATTGGAGGGGTTTGGGAATTAATTGATAGGGTTTCTGAATTAATTCATGGGGTTTGGGAATTAATTGATAGGGTTTCTGAATTAATTCATGGGGTTTGCGAATTAATTGGAGGATTTCATTCTTGCCGAGGAGTTTGGCGATGGAGCTGGACACCACAAAAAGCGGACACGACTGGTTAGACAGAAGAGTCAATACCGAATTGATGGGGTTTTCAATTTAATTGGATGGGTTTCCGAATTAATTGGAGGATTTTGTTCTGGCCGAGGAGTTTGCCGATGAAGCTGGACACCACGAAATGCGGAATCGACTGACCAATTTTCATCGTCTTTTTAGCCTGTCTCTCTCCGAATGCCTCTTTATTAGAAAAACCGCTGCACCCTTGCAGCGGCCAATTTTTATCGCTCGTTTTGAATATCCTCAATCCAATTGTCCCCGTATTCAGACGAATACGCCTCATAAAGCGGCATAAAAACTTCCTGCCATTTATCTTTTTCAGCTTCACTTAGCTCATGTATTTTTATCTTGGAATTTTGTTTCATTCTTCTCAGCTGTGATTCATTCATATCTTTTGATTCCTCAAGCATCCACTCTGTCGTCTCGTTCATGGCTTTTTGAATTTGAGTTTGCAGTTCGGGTTCCAAGCTGTTCCAAAATTCTTCATTCATTAAAACTGAATAGCCTAAATAGCCGTGGTTTGAAACCGTCATGTCTTTTTGCAGACGATAAAATCCTTTTGAATAAATATTTGAAATGGTGTTTTCCTGTCCTTCAAATTCATTGCCTTCCAAAGCGATGTATACATCGTTGAAGGAAGCTGCTTTTGGGATGGCATGGAGAAGTTCAAACTGTTTTGCGATTGTATTACTTGGCATAATTCTAAAGCGCTGTCCTGAAAAATCCTCAGGATCGATCAATGCGCCCCTGCTGCTGGTCATTTGCTTAAAGCCATTTCCCCACAAAGCAAGGCCCTTAATATTTTCACGTTCAAGTTTGCCGAGGAGCCTTTCTCCAACTTCTCCCGTATAAACGTTTTTGACATGCTGCTCATCCTGAAAAATAAACGGCAAATCAAGCACCTGCCATTCAGGGATGACCTCCGTCATTTTTGAATAAGAAGGAGCAATCATTTGGACGTCGCCCTTTTTTAAGGCCTGCAGCTCTTTTTCATCTGAGTACATAATTTCATTCGGAAAAACTTCCACTTTTATTTTTCCATCTGTCCGGTCCGCGATAATCTCGGCAAATTTTTCTGCCGCCAGTCCCTTAGGTGTATTTTCAGCAACCACATGACTGAACTTAATCACAATTTGATCATTCAAACCAGTCTGTTCATCGTCATCTTCAATTTCATGCATAGGATCGTGTGAAAAAACTGCCACCAAAATGAGCACTGTTAATAGACTTGCACTAATAAACCATTTCATACTATCCACCGTTTCAATCAATTTTTTAGTAGATTCATTGTATCATGACATTTTGACGCATGTTACAATGAAAGATATTTCATTCTTCAGAATAATGAGGAACTATATGAGACGTATATCAATCTTATGGAAAATTGCAGGCTTAATCTTTTTTATATTGGGTTTTTCTCTTTTTCTGGCAGGGATTGTTTTAATCGGCAATTATATAAGCGGAAAAGAAGAAGAATTAAAGGCGCGCTCTTTCGTTACAGCGCAGACGATCGCTGAACTTCCTGAAGTGAAAGAAGCCCTTGAAAGCGGGGAAAATGATCTTAACAAAGTGATTGACCGCCTAAGAATTATCAACAACGCTAATTATATTGTGGTTTTAAACATGGATCGTGAACGGCTGACACATCCCGTGCATGACAGGATAGGAACCCGCTCACAGGGAAACGATGAAGGACCTGCCTTTGCAGAACATTCCTATACATCAAAAGCAAATGGAGAAATCGGGACGGTCATGCGTGCTTTTGTCCCTGTAATGAACGATGACCACGAGCAAATTGGTGTCGTTCTAGCCGGATACAAACTTCCGGTCTTTCTTGAAGTGCTGCAAAGCCTTGCGTTTGAAATTTTTATCACAGCAAGTCTCTCATTGCTGTTTGGAGGCTGGGGAGCCTGGATACTTGCCCGTCAAATAAAAAGGCAGATGTTTCACCTCGAGCCGCATGAAATTGCCAGGCTGCTCGTAGAACGCACCGAAACCTTCAATGCTATGCACGAAGGTGTAATAGCAATCGATACAAGGGAAAAGATTACGATTTTTAATAATAAAGCGAAGAAAATGATGCGGATTAACGGTGATGTGATCGGGAAATCCATCAGAGAAATCATCCCTGATACAGCCCTGCCTGAAATTCTCAAGCTTGATCATGCGATTTACAGTAAAGAACTTAATGTGGGCAACCTCAACATTTTGAGCAACCGGGTTCCCATTAAAGTGAGCGGAGAGACGGTTGGAGCAGTGGCCATCTTTCAGGACCGGACAGAAGTGAAAAAGATGGCAGAAGAATTAACAGGTGTACGAGCATTTGTAAACGCTTTACGTGTCCAAAATCATGAATACAATAATAAACTCCATACAATTGCAGGTCTGATACAGCTTGGAAACCACGAAAAAGCGCTGCAATTTGTCTTTAAAACGACTGAAGAGCAAGAAGAGCTGATTCAATTTTTGAGTAAAAACATCAGAGATGAGAGTCTTGCCGGCCTGCTGCTCAGTAAAATACGCCGCGGAACCGAACTTGGAATCCGTGTGGAAATTGACCGCAACAGCCAGTTTAATAGATTTCCAGCCACTCTTGATCATCATGATTTTGTTCTGATTCTCGGTAACTTGATTGAAAATGCATTTGATTCCTTTAAACACCATCAAGGTCCCTTCCCTCATATTTTTATCAGCATTGAACAGGATGCAGAATTACTGACACTTTTAGTAGAAGATAATGGAAGCGGGATAAAAGAAGCGGACCGCCCCCGGATTTTTGAACAGGGCTTTTCTACAAAGGGCGGCAGTGACCGGGGAATAGGGCTGCATTTAGTCAATCAGATTATTCAGCAGTCAAAGGGCAGAATCATAATAGAGTCTGAAGAAGGTGCAGGAACAACCTTTACAGTTACTTTTTATATGGAGGAGATATGATGCCGGCCAAACCAGTTTCCGTACTTCTGATTGAAGATGATTTAATGGTTCAGGAGGTGAATCGGGAGTTTTTAGAAAGAGTGGAAGGGTTTGAGGTTATTGGGATCGCATCAAATGGTGCTGATGGCCTTGAGCTTGTGAGAAAGCTTGCTCCTGATTTGATTTTGATAGATATGTACATGCCCAAAATGAATGGACTTGAGACCATTCAATCCATTCGGGCTGAAGGACATGCCGCTGATATCATTGCGATAACCGCAGCAAGCGACATGGAAACAGTCCGAAATGTTCTGCTCCACGGGGCTGTTGATTATTTAATGAAGCCATTTAAATTCGAACGGCTGAAGCAGTCACTTGAAAACTATTCCGCTTATCGAAGCAAGCTGAAAGATAAAACCCGGCTGACACAAAAAGAATTGGATTCCATCAGGTTTCAAAAAGAAGATCTTGATGAGAGAAAGGATTTGCCAAAAGGCTTGCATGAAGTGACTCTCTATAAAATTCTTACCTTTCTCCATGATCAAAGCGCTCCGGTTTCAGCTGAGAATGTAGCATCAAGCGTCGGAATCGCCAGAGTAACAGCGCGGCGATATCTTGAGCACCTTGAACGGGAAGGCAAATTAGAGATTGATATTCATTATGGCGGTATCGGAAGACCTGTTAACAAGTATCTTATTTCAGGCAGAGCTTAGGTATCCTTGCGTACACAAAACAGGGTTTCTTGTACAATTTCTCAACGGATTCTGTTTTTCGATTTCTTAGGGTTCCCATTTCATCAGAACAAAAAAAAGGTACGCAATTGCACAATTGCGTACCCTTTTCATTATGATTTAACAGTAATTTTCTCAAGCGGCTGAGCATTGCCGTAAACCGGATACTCGCGTTTTGTAGGTGCTGCCCATTTAGCAGCATTGACTAATACTTTTTGAACCTCTTTGTTGTGGTAAGTCGGGTATGTTTCATGTCCTGGACGGAAGTAGAAAATCTTTCCGTTGCCTCTTTGGTATGTGCAGCCTGAACGGAACACTTCGCCGCCTTCAAACCAGCTGACAAATACTAATTGATCAGGAGCCGGAATATCAAAGTGCTCTCCGTACATTTCTTCCTTTTCAATTTCGATGTATTCGCCGATTCCTTCTGCAATCGGATGAGAAGGATCAACTACCCATAGACGCTCTTTGTCATCAGCCTCGCGCCATTTAAGGTCACAAGATGTACCCATCAGCTTTTTGAAGATTTTTGAGAAGTGTCCTGAATGAAGAACAACTAAGCCCATTCCTTCAAGTACACGTTTTTGAACACGCTCAACGATTTCGTCAGAAACCTCATCATGAGCAAGATGCCCCCACCAGAAAAGAACGTCTGTCTCGTTTAATACTTCTTCTGTTAACCCGTGCTCAGGCTGATCTAATGTAGCTGTCGCAGCATCAAGACCGTTGTCTTTTAAGAAGTTAGCGATAGCGCCGTGGATGCCTTCTGGATAAATTTCTGCTACTGCTGGATTTTTTTGTTCATGGCGGTTTTCGTTCCAAACTGTAATTTTCATTGTAAAATCTCCCTATAATAATTTTTTTAATATTTATGCTAATCTTTCTATTTCAATATACAATAAACCGGCCTATTAATTAAGCCATATTATTTAATTGATCCCTTCATGACTCCGCTGATGATCCATTTTTGTGCAAAGACATAGACAATAATCATCGGGATCAGTGCAAGAAGGTACGAGGCAAATGCCAGGTTATAATCTGTGCTGAACTGCGATTGGAAAATATACTGCACAAGCGGCAATGTGGCCATGTCGCTGTCGCTCAGTACGACGAGAGGCAGAAGAAAATCGTTCCACGCCCCAAGACATGTAAGGATGGCGACAGTTGCATTCATAGGTGCAAGCAGCGGGAAAATGACCTTCCAGAAAACTCCCCATGTTGTTGCGCCATCTACGATTGCTGCTTCTTCCAGCTCTTTCGGAATGGATCTTATATACCCTACATAAATAAAGATATTAAAAGATAAATTGTAGACGATGTACAAAATCACTAGTCCCAATAGGTTATCCATACCCCATAATGCTGTTTGTCTTACAATCGGAAGCATGATGATCGGAAATGGAATAAACATCGCACTAACAAAATAGTAAAAAGTGAATTTATAAAACTTCTTATGCATGTTGCGTGCAATCGCATATGCGACCATTGAATTCGTCAGAACCGTAAAGATGACGACTAATACAGTGACGAATACGCTGTTTTTTAATGCATTGAAGAAATTCGTCATTTCGATTGCTTTAGTAAAGTTATCAAAAGACCATGACTGCGGCAGGGCAAGCAGATTTCCAGCAAGCTCCTGCGGTGTTTTAAAGGCAATGGTAACGGTTAAATAAAGCGGCAGGATAATGAACATGGCCCCTAAAATCAAGAGAATGGTGACAGGCCAGTTTGTCTTTTTGCTGATCATCAGTTCCCCACCTCTCTTTTTTCAAGGATTTTAAGCTGAAAGATTGAAAAGATCACAATCACAATAAAGTAAATGACTGCATTTGCAGACTGATAGGCAAATTCTCCGCCCTGGAAGCCGCCTCTGTAGATCAGAAGTGAAATCGATTCTGTTGATTGACCCGGTCCTCCGCCTGTAAGGGCAACAATCTGGTCAAACACCATCAGAAAGCCTTTCATTGATAAAATCATATTGATGGTGAAAAATGGAGCAATCAGCGGAAACGTGATTTTCCAGAACTTTGTCCAAATCCCGGCACCGTCAATGCTTGCCGCTTCATATAAATCCTCTGTAATGGTAACAAGACCTGCAAGGTACAAGATTGTATTAAACGCGATAGCCTGCCAAACAGCTACGATCACGATACCGACCCAGGCAAGGTTCGGGTCACCAAGAATATTTTTAGATAATGCCTCAATTCCAAGGCCTCCTGCAATATCAGGCAGGAAATGCGTGAAAATGAAGTTGAAGATAAAACCAACGATCAGAATACTTAAGATATAAGGCATGAAATACACAGCCCGAAGTGTTTTCTGAAACTTAATCTTCGCATTAAGCCCCATCGCCACAAGCAAGCTGAAAAAATTCACGAGAATCGTTGAAATGATGGCAAATTTAAACGTAAAACCATACGCATCAAGTGCTCTTTCGTCTTTAAAGACATTCAGATAATTTTTAAATCCGACAAAGTTCCATTCCCCGTACCCTCTCCAGTCTGTAAAACTGTAGAATATCCCCTGAAGCGCAGGATAGGTATGAAAGATAAAGAACAGGATTACGGCAGGAATGGTCATGATCAGAAATACTCTGTTTTTAGTGTTCATCGATTCATCTCCTTTACTAGAAATGCGCCCGTTTAGACCCTGCAGGCAGATAAGGATTCATACCGTGAAAGTCAGATTTTGACTTTATTTTGGAATCTATTCTGACCGAGGGGAGCGGGCTGTGCGGCTGGACAATATCGCCCGATCAGCGATCCTCTACTTTCTCCCACTCTCTATCCATTTTCTTTAAGAAAGCGCCTTTCTTTTTCTCAATCAGAAATTCCTGAAGAATGTTTTCTGCACCCATTCCTGCTGGATAATAGTGATCTTGGAAGCTTGTAATCTTTCCTTTTTCAAAGTTCTCTTTTATTCCTTCAAAAACCGGATCCTCTTGATAAACGCCTTCTATTGCAGAGAAAGCTTTTTGCTCATCGATATAACGTTTTGCTGTCTCTTTCTCAAGCATAAATTCGAGGAATTTTTCAGCTTCTCTTTTGTGCTCGCTGTCTTTGCTGATCGTAAGCAGAACATCAACACCTGAAACAAGTTTGTTTTGCTCCGGGTCGTTTGTTACAGGCATTGGGAAAACGCCAAGCTCTGCTTCAGGATTCGCTTTTAAGATCTCAGGAATCGCCCAGTTTCCTTGAATATACATGACACCCTCACCTGCTGCGAACGCATTGTTGCCATCGCCGTAAGCAATCCCAAAGTTGTCTTTGTGTCCGTATTCAGCGAGGGTCAGCAGCTTGTCAGCGACTTCATCGTAGCTTTTTACAAAAGAGGTCTTTCCGGAGCTTTTCTTTTCTGCAAATTCTTCACCAGCAAGATTACCTCCAAGTGAGTTCAAGGAAATCATGCCAGTCCAGGCATCCTTAAGAGTTAAATAGATTGGTATTTCGCCTGCAGCTTTTGCTTTTTCCAATACGGCAATGAATTCATCCCATGTTTTCGGAACTTCAAGACCAAGCTCTTCAAATTTCTGTTTGTTATAAATAACCGTGTTTGCGTTTGTCGCATAAGGCAGCCCGTAGACACCATCTTTTTCAGGGCCTACTAAGCGGTCAATCATGTCAAGATAGGAAGGCTGAATCGAGTCAATCAGCTCTGAATCAGCAAAATCCTCAAGCACTCCTGCCCTGCCCAATTCTCCGTAGGTAGCGTTCCCTGCAATCAGCATGACGTCAGGAATATCATTCTTTATAAGCTTTGTCCGCAGCACAGTCTCTGCTTCCGGAGGAGAATCAAATTTAATTCTGATATCTGGATTCTCTGCTTCAAACTCTTCTATCAAACCTTTATACGTATTGATGTTTTCAGATTTGTTGGAGAAAAGATTCAGTGTTACTTTCCCTTCTTTCTCCTCTCCCGAAGAGCATCCTGCTAGTATCGATACGCCAAGTACAATGCCAGCGGCGATGGCGGTTACCTTTTTGATCATTCATTTCGCCTCCCAATTCAGAATAAGTAAACGTTTACTCTTTTCTTCAAAAAAAGAACCATTTGATCACTTTATCAACGTAAACGTTTACGTCATGAGCTAAAAAAAGAAGAAAATCTAGTCCTCTTTTTCCGCCACACTGCTTCTTTCCATGATCGAATGCGGCATAATCCGGCTCTCTACGAGCTGCTCGCCGTTTATCATGTCAAATATCATGTTTGCAGCCTTTTTTCCCATTTCATAAAACGGCTGAGCAAGTGATGTTAAAGGGGGAATCGACATTTCAGCGATGCTTAAATTATCATAGCCGATAATCGATAATTCTTCTGGTATTCTTATGCCCTGCTGATAAGCCGCTGAAATCGCTCCGAATGCAATTTCATCGCTTGCTGCAAAGATTGCTGTCACATCAGCTGCCTGGTCTTTCATTTTCTTTAATCCTTTTATTCCGTCTGCAAAGGTAAATCCCCCGCAGCTGACAATCCGGCTGTCATCAACGGACAATTCATGGTCAATTAACGCATCCTTGAAACCGTCAATTCTCGGTTTTCCAGCGATAAGATCGTTTTGATTTCCGCTGATCATGCCGATGCGAGTGTGTCCTTTTTTGATTAAGTACTGTGTGGCGGAATACGCTGCATGCCTGTCATCCACTTTGACGTAAGGCACTGAATAAGCACGTGATTCAGTTGATAAAAGAACGAGGGGAATATTCATTTTCAGAATAAATTCGTAGTATTCTTCTTTTAAGATCTCACTCGTAAAAATAATTCCGTCAACACGCTTTTCACTTAGCAATTGCAGATATTTCATTGTTTTCGAACCATTGGACTCTGTATGGCAGACAATCACGCTTGATCCAAGCTGATGAGCTGCTTTTTCGATTCCGGCTAACAGTTCCGTCACGAGCATACTTGAAAGTGCCGGAAATAATACACCAATCGTTGACGTTTTTTTATTGATCAATCCTCTTGCAATCGCGTTTGGATGGTAGTCCAATTCTTCTATGGCTAAAAGAACCTTCCGTTTCGTTTTCTCAGAGTAACCCTTCTGATTATTGAGAATTCTTGAAACAGTTGCAATCGAAACATTGGCCTTTTTTGCTACATCTTTGATGGTATAATTCATTTCCCACCTTCTCTCTGCTGAAACGTAAACGTTTTCGTAAATTTATAGTACCACCTAATGAAAGCATTTACAATATGAAAATAATTAAATTTTTCTCCTCAAATAAAGCGGCAAAGCTGGAACTGCCATTTGATTATTGAAAGAGTTGCCATATTAATGCAAAAAAAAAGCCCTCTCTGGACTTTTTCTTACTTCCACAAAAACCTGCCGACTTCCTCGTCGACTTCCTTATTTTCATGAAGGCCATTATGAGTAGCTTTCTTGGATACAATAATTTGCTCACGGTAATGGTCTGCTGCGACTACCTTTTTCAGGGATGTTGCACTTTGAACAGAGACCAGACCGTCTCCGTCTTCTTTTTTACTGATTTTCCCTGCGATTGAATACACTTGTACATTTGGATCGAAGTTACCTTTTTCTGCATATAATTCCTGAATTGCCTGAGAATCTGCGATTAAATCATGCTTTTTCTCATGATATCTTTTTTCAAATACTTCTCTTTTGATGCCCTTAAATGGAGTTCCGATTGTGACAAGCTTTTCTACCTTCGGGAACTCTTCTTCCTGTCTAGTTTCTTGAATATAATTGACTGAAACAAGGCCTCCCATGGAATGGGCAACGATATTGATTTTATCATACCCGTATTTTTCTTTTAAAAGCTTCAGGATATTGCCAAGTTCTATGCTAGTATTCTCAAAGTTTGAATCGTTGTCTTCAAAATAAACTTGAATAAGAGGATTTTTCACCTTTTCCTCTGTAAGGGCACTACATTCTGCTACTCGATTATCCGATGTGCACACAAGTTTTTTTTCTCCCCATTCGTAATCGGACTGAAATCTCTCCATCATGCCTTCGAACGAATTCAGGGACCCTCTGTAGCCGTGCACGAAAACCGTCGGCGTTTCTTCATGCTTTACCTCACTTGCTCCATTTGAAATCTCAGGCTTTATAATCTCTGCGATTATAACAACGGCTAATAAACAAATACCTGTAATAAGTGCAATATTCTTTTTTGATTTCATTAAGGAATCCTTTCATCTTCCGCGATTTTCTTGTCGTAAGATATATTTTTACCCTTTTCTTCTTTCCTTTAAACGATTCCTAAGGTATCTGTAGTTTGTATGAGAATTCCTGCGCGTGGATGTGTCTCTTTCTTTAATTAACCGCATCATTTTCAATATCCTGCCGGCAACTCTCTATCCTTTGCTTCTTTCCCCCTTTTTAGGCGATAATAAGAGAGAGAGTTTATAACAGGAAGGGATCTGCTATGAAGAAATTGAAATTAAGCCTTTTGTTTGTTGCTGCCGCTGCATTCATTCTGTCTGGATGCAACCGCCCGCAGCTTCAGAACGAAGATTACAGTATGCAGGGCATCTATAACGGGACTTGGGTAGACCGGGTTAAAGTGAAAGAAGAAGGCAATTTTGCCATTGTTGCGTTTCCTGAAGATGGACAGGTTGCTGAGCTGACACTCGGACTGAAGTCGAAAGACAACAAGATTCTGAAAGAACACAAAACAAAAACGACCATCCGCGGAAATGGAGATGGCCCTTTTACAATAGAAGATACTGCAATTAAAAAACCTGTTGAAGGAACGATTTCCCTGCGCGGTGACGAAATTGTAATCAGTATTAACGGTCTTAATGAAGACCAGGAAAAAAAGCTTGGGCTTCACAACGGAACGAGGCTATACAGCAAAGTCGATTATCAATTGAAGTGACATCAGGCATCAGCGATGATAATGCCCTCAGCTATTTCTGCATTAAATAATACAGGAACCATACGGCATGATTCTGTTCATCTGCTGATGCTCTTTTTAATTGTTTTCGAATATAGAGGCTGCTTGCATTCTCCGCAATATCAAGATAGAAATCCACAGTTTCCTGCACGTCTTTAAAAGCAGCTGTCAGCGCAGCATAATAATCCCCCGGGCATTCTTCTATTTGTGCAGGATTGTACGGCATCCCTGACAGGCTTATTATTGCTGATTGGGGACTTTGATCAAATAAAAGATCAATAAACCAAGCCATATGGACATTGAAAAATAATCATCCAGTTTAAGCGTTCCGAAATGAAATTTTGCTTCTTTAAAAAAAACACTCCATTTCATTCCCTGGATCAGGTCCATTCCGACCGCAAGACCAAATAATGAAATAAAACTTATCGCGACAAAACCAATCATCTTTATCATTTTCCCCCTCCTATTGCTTAAGCGGCATTTTCCTTTGTTTTTCCAAATACGACTTTACTGCAAGCGATAAAAATAAAAGTACAGGCAAGACGATCTGAAAGGGAATATGAAGAAAGTACGGAACGACTTCAATTCCTTCTTTAATATGTTCAATGTAATCTGGTGCCATGAGCACTGCTAAAAGAATGACGAAAATACCGAAAACAACAGAGATTTGCTTGATTTTCACTCCTGATGCCTCTTCTGCCATTCTGGTTGCTCCGTAGAAGAAAATATAAACTTTCATAAAGCCTGTGACAATCATCAATATCACAACAAATGCATCAAGTCTTTCAATAAAATCTGAAATGCTGACGAGAGAAACGGTGGTTAAAATAGGAAACATGGACCTTTCGACCATATCGGCACCTAAAATGGCAGCATGCAAAAACGCTGTTGTCATTAATACAAATGTCGCCATAATCAGTGCTGTGAATGTTACCTTTAATGCCTTCTTTTTCTCATCCAGCAGTGGGAAAATCATTAAAAATACGACCATTTCTCCAAATGGAAAGGTCAGGATTGTTGGAAAGATCGTTTTTAATACTGGCCCCCATCCGTTTCCGAGGATGGGCTTAACATACTCCACATGAACAAGCTGCGAGAGAATTTCAAACATAATAATGACAAAGAACGGAACGATAATTAACACAAATAATAGAACACCGAGCTTTGCAACAACCTGAAAGGACTTTAGCGAAAAATAGATAACGCAGAGAATCATGAAGCTATTGATCACAATCATGGACGTATCCTTATACGCAGAAATGATCAGCAGCTCTCCAAAATCTCTTAATACTCGTGCACTTATGTAGAGAAAATAAATCATATACGCAAAGCAGAGCAGGAGACCGATTTTCTTTCCAAATCCTTTCATTAATAGACCAGTAAGAGTTAGTTTCGGATTTTTCCGGTAGAGAGAAAGATATAATAATATCAGCGGAATCGCCGCAGTAAAACCAAGCAGGATTGCAATCCATGCATCCTGCCTGGCACCTTTAGCCGCATCAAGCAAAATGGCGCTTCCTATTTCAAATATAAATATGGTAAACAGCAATTGGTTTGATGTAATGGAAGGAATTTGCATAGCATCTGTCCCTTAATTTGAATTTGTGATATTGCCCGTTCGTTTAATCTCCGCTTCCGCATGTACTTCAACATCTGCACCGGAAAATAACTCTTTCCACTCGCCCTTAAGCTTTTTCCACTGATCAGGATTTTGACGGTAAATCGTTTCTCCAAATCCATAGATATCGGTTTGACGATCTTGGGCTTCTTTGATTGACGCCATTATTTCTTGTTCAATGAGCCCTTCCAGCTCTTGCTCAAAGTCTGTAATTGTCCTTTTTTTATTCATTTTTTGATTCTCACAGCCTAAACCGTCTATTTCAGCTTCCGTTTTAATGTTGACGCTCAGTTTAATGTGATCACCTGTCATACTGGCTTTCTTTTTAGCTTTTGCATACGTCACCTTAATTGTTGTTGAATTTTCATCGTCGCAGGGCACCGTGATGAATGCCTGCTGTATCCTGTTTTCCAGAAAAAGAACACTTCTTTTTTGCTCCTCATCAAGCCAATAAAGAAATTTCCCTTCTTGGTCAAAAACAGCCAGTCCTGACACAAGACTTGATTTTGGAGCTGCCTGTTCAAGGTTCACTTTTTGACTTGTCTTTTCCGTATAGTCTGGAGTTTTCACCCCGCTGACGATAGGATATCCAGCTTCAGAATCTTTCTTTATGAGGAATTCTTTAATAGACACAGTCATCGTATTCCCGAAGCTCTCCTCATTCATTTTCAGCTTGCCTTTGATGGAGAATGCCGGAAGTTTATTGATCATTGTCAAAGAGTTAAGAACCTGAAAGGCTGATGCCTGATTCCCTATCACAATCGGAATGTTTTCCCTGATCTCAGGTTCTCTTTCTAAAATATCAAGAAGCGGAAAGATTCCCCGCTCAGCTAAATCCTGCCCGATGACAATTAAGGCCACATGAGTGTAAAAAGTGCTGCGGGATACTTGCTTTGCTGCATCCTCCAGGGCCTCGATAAAGGTTGGCCCCACACCTGTATAGTTAACAATCGGAATGGAAGTTGTACCGCTTGTGGCACCTGTAATAGATATAATTTCACTCGGATCAGCAATTTGAAGGGTGACCCGATAGCCGCTGTCATCATATACGTCCACTCCAAGCGACAAAATTAAGGCAAGCTCATTTAACTCTTTTTGAGTGCCGCAGCCGCTCATAAATAAGACAAAACAGATCATCATCGCGATTTTCTTCATGTTGAACTCTTCCTGACTTTTTTGCCCGAATCTTTATAGGTAAAATAAGGCATATTGAGTGATTTTAAACTCATTAAATGTCCCATTAAAATAAGCATTGCGAGAAGCAGACCGTAAAACCCGAGAAAATAAGAAACGAACATGAAGATAAACCTGAGCATCCTTGCAGTTGTAGCCAAGCTGTAGTTTGGTGTTGTAAAGCTTGAGATTGCCGTAATGGAGACCACAATCACAACCGCTGTGGATACAAGACCCGCCTCTACTGCCGTTTGTCCAATAACTAATGCGCCAACAATGGATACGGCCTGACCGATTGCTCTAGGCATTCGGATTCCTGCTTCCCTTAATATTTCAAAAGTTGTCTCCATAATAAGAGCCTCGATTAAGGAAGGAAATGGAATCCCTTCCCTTTGAGCATAGAGACTCAGCAGCAGACTGTTTGGAATCATTGCCTGATGATGAGTCACAAGTCCAACATAGATTGAAGGGGCAAACAAGGACAGGAAAAAAGCAAAATATCTTAGGCCCTGCATGAATTTATCAATGCTGAACTGCTGAAAATAATCCTCCGTTGTCTGAAAAAAAGTACGGAATTCGATTGGGCAATAGAGAACAAAAGGAGTACCGTCAATAAAGATGGCGATTCTTCCCTCATACAGGTTACTGACAATTTCATCAGGTCTTTCTGTATGATTAATCACTGGAAATGGAGTAATCTGATCGTTTTGAACAATTTTTTCGATATAGGCAGATTCCATGATAATATTCGGATCTTTATTCACCAGCTTTTCTTTTACTGCTTTAAGAGCTTTCTCATTCACCTTATCTTTTAAATACATCAATTCAACTTTTGTATGGGAGTATTTGCCTTCTTCAAGCTTTTCCACACAAAGTCCAGTACATTTCAGACGTCTTCTGACGAGTGAAGTATTTACTCTGATATCTTCTATAAAACTATCCTTCGGTCCGCGGATAACTGTTTGGGATGTAGGTTCTGAAATTGGTCTTTTTTCTCCGCCTGATGTTCCTACAATTAATGCAAATCCAATTTGATCAAAAAAGAGTATAGTATTACCGTCCAGCAGCTCTTTCGTGATGTTCTCCCACTTATTTTCGATCTGAATGTCATCGATTGCGATGATCGTATCTTTTAATTCTTTTAAATATTCGGGGGATGCATACTGTTTTTTTTCAGCGAGCGATTCGATGAGAGGCTTTAAAGTAAATTCAAACACTTTTGTATCATCCGATATTCCGTCAATCCTTGTCATAATTCCTTTGATGTTTGAATGGCTGAATGATTGGATCTGGTGAATAATCATGTCAGCGCTTCCGCCTGTAATTTCTTTCACCAACTCACAGTTCAGTGTTAAAACGGACGAGATCTTGTCATCAGTTATGGTCATTTAACCACCGCAATTGTTTTTAAGTAGTATGTCTCCTGCATTCTTAAATATGTATTTTTATCCTATTTTTAACAATTAAGCTGGTATTAAGGTTTCGATAACCATGTGTAAAGCTAATACTGCTAGACTGGGGATAGTGTAAAAAAAGGAGCTGGCTAAATGAAGGCAATTTTCAGATATACCGCAACGGCTGCGTGTCTTTTGATGATTTCAAGACATTTTGGAGTATCAATCGCATCCCAGTATTATTGGTGGCTTGCTGCTCTATTCTTGGGCAGTCTAACCGGAAACATCATTTGTCGCCTGATTGAAAAAAACAAACTGAAACATACAGGAAGCTCTTAACAAATGAACGGATTTAAATTAAGGTTATGAAAGACAGAAAGGGGAAGGTTTCCTTGATTCATACTTGCAGAATTCTATTAGTGGACGATGAAGAAGCGATTATTAAGCTAGTCCGCACAGTGTTGCAAAAAGAAGGCTTTTTACATATAGATGAATGCTTAACAGGAGCAAACGCTCTTAAAGCAATAGAGCGAAAACAGTATGATTTAATCGTTCTCGACATCATGCTTCCTGATATAAGCGGATTTGATCTTTGCCCGCTTATCAAACAAAAAACAGATGCGCCAATCATCTTTTTAAGCGCAAAAAGCAGTGATCTCGACAAATTATCAGGCTTTGCATATGGCGCCGATGACTATATTACAAAGCCTTTTAACCCTCTCGAAGTGGCGGCACGCGCTAAAGCCCTGTTAAAGCGCACGTTGCCTCAAATCAATCAAAAGACTGCTCTAGAAGAGCTTTATGAGTACGATCGCTTCACATTAAATGTTTCTTCAGCTGAATTGACCGTAGCTAATCAGACAGTTGACTGTTCGGCACAGCTCTTTCAGCTGCTGATTTTCTTTTGCAAGCATCCAAATCGCGTATTTACCAAACATCAGCTTTATGAGAACGTCTGGAATGAGCATTATATGGTTGATGACAACACGGTTATGGTCCACATCAGAAAACTCCGCGAGAAAATTGAAGAAAATCCAAGTCAGCCGCGCTACATTAAAACAATCAGAGGCCTTGGCTATAAATTTGTTGATAACAGGGTCAAACCATGAACTTAAAAAGAAAGCTTACACGTTTCTTCATTTTTCATATGATTGTCTGGTTTCTTCTGTTTTTAACCATTACCGGAGCATCACTTGCAATTTTGATGACACAGGATTTCAATAACATGCTTGAAAAAGAAGTGAAACGGATTGACCCGCTGTATATTGGAGATATCTTTCATTTTTCAGATCATGATGACATAACGCTTGATGAGTCAGCCAGAAATGCAATCAAAAAGCAGAACGGCTGGCTGCAGGTCATTGATGAGAAGGGACAAGTTGTCTTTTCATACTTGACACCTTCTTCAATTCCAAAGAAGTATGCACTGACTAACTTTTTTGCAGATGCAGAAAAAGCATTCCATTATGATCAGACATATTGGATGCTTCACCAGGAAGAAGAGTCCTATATCGTCCTCTACGGAAAGCACTCTGCTAATACGGACCTGATGACATCACTTATAGAAAAAGGCACTGCACTTAATAAGAAGCCCTTGCTTTCAAAAGAAATGCAGGCTGATTTTAAAAAACAAAAAGCTTGGCTTGCAATCTATGATTCTGAGTACGCTCTAATTTACTCTTTTAATAAAGACAATAAAAATCTGCCTCAATACTTCGAATTGATGTCTTATAAGAAAGAACCATGGAACCATAAGGTGTCTATTTCCACTTACGACGATCCGGAAACTGGAAATAAATACATCATTGGGTCCCCAAATAAAGAGTACTTCCCCGATGATCAATTTGACAACAGTCTCATGGTTTCCTTATTCAAATGGATTATCGTTTTCGTTCTTTTCACTGGAATCTTATTTTTCATTATCTCTATCTGGTATTCAAATAAGCTTGGAAAGCCGCTGCTTCATATGATTCTATGGCTTGAAAATCTTGCGACAGGAAGATATGAGGAGCCTCTTTCTAAAAAAGGCGTCCGGGCAAGCTCACGTCAAAACGGAAAATTAAAAAATTCGTTTAGAATCTATCATGATATTATCTACTCCCTCAACGTGCTTACCTCAAATTTAATTCAAAAAGATAAGGACCGGGCAATGATGGATGAAAGAAGGGAAGACTGGATTACAGGCCTGTCCCATGATCTGAAAACGCCTTTAAGCTCTCTGTACGGATATGCATACATGCTTGAGTCCGATCAATATGACTGGACAAAGGAAGAAGTTCAGGAGTTTGCCTGCATTATGAAAGACAAAGCAAGCTATATGACGTCTTTGATTGATGACTTCAATCTGACCTATCGCCTGAAAAATAAGGCTCTGCCTCTCCAGATTGAGAAAGAGGAAATGAACGAAACAATCAGAAGATCCATCGTGCATGTTTTAAATGATCCGCAATATCAAGAACGGGAAATCGATTTTCACCCTTCTGATGATGAAATCTATTTCCCTATCGATAAACGGTGGTTTCACCGTATTGTTGAAAACCTTGTCGCTAATGCGTTCAAGCATAATCCTTCTTCAACAGAGGTTGGTATTTCTCTGAAGAAAGAAGCAGCCTTCTTCTCTATCCTGATTAAAGACACCGGAAACGGGATGGACGAGGCAACAAAGGATAATCTTTTTGACCGTTATTTCAGAGGAACAAATACAGAAGAATCTACAAAAGGGACCGGACTCGGACTTGCTATTGCAAAGCAGCTGATCCTTGCTCATAATGGCGAGATTACCGTCTGGAGCGAGCTTGGAAAAGGGACAGTCATTACACTTAAATTCCCCCTTTAATTTATTTGGAGCAGTCCTGATCCATCTTATTTAAAAATAAGAGCAGTGCTAAACTTAAAAAACGTCCGTCTGCTGTAAATCAGACGGACGTTTTTTTAATGATAAAAGCTATATTTGCAAATAATAAAACAATTCTCAATCAAGGTGAAAATCGAAGGGGTTAAATAATGGAGAGAAATTATGCAATAGACTTTATAAAATTTTTTGCAATATTTGCTGTAGTAGTGATTCATACATTTCCATTAGACAGCAGGATTGAATGGTTTGTTCTCGACAACCTTTCCAGATTTGCTGTGCCTTTTTTCTTTGTTGCTTCTGGTTACTTGTTTGGAAATAAAATCATCAATACCCGGGAGTCTGTGCTGTATTTCAGAAGGTATGTTATCAAAATTGTTAAAATTTACGTATGCTGGCTCATTTTTTATACAATATATGATGTTCTCGTCATATATCTTGGTGATTCTGATGTACTTCAGGAATTAATGAAGTATTTTGATGAATTCACCTTGCTGAATCTACTTTATTATGGAAAAGGGACCAGCGGATACCAATTATGGTTTTTAACATCTTTAATTTGGAGTATCATCATTCTATTTATTGCTTATAGACTAAAAAAAATAAATGTCCTATTAACCCTTAGCTTCATTTTGAACATAATTGGACTCTTCGGACAATCCTATTCCATGTTCTTTAACCTTCCAATCAGTTCCAGGGATGCTATATTCTTAGGATTATTTTATACAACTCTGGGATGTTTCTTTGCTTTACATTCACAAATGATTAAATCCCTGAAAATAAACGCAGCTGCTTTTTTCTATTTATTTCTTGTCTTTTCATTTCTGCAAGTGATGGAGGGCTACACTTTAGAAAAGGGATTATCAGGCAGTCACGGGGAATATTTTATATCCACCATTTTTCTAACCGTGTTTTTATTTTCCTTTGCCCTGAATAATAGCCAGCTGGGAAAAGGGATGCTTATAACAAAAATCGGAAGTAACGCTCTTGGTATTTACATTATCCATGTTTTTTTCATAAAAGTAATGGACATGTTAGTAACTATTTTGAGACTGAAAAGCATGACAGAAAATTCAATTTGGCCACAGCTGTATTCTCTGTTTATTTTTGTCATTTCGTATCTTGCATATAATGGTATTCAATCTATAAAACTGACAATCAGGGAGCAGAAATGAAACAAAAAGGCGTTTTTGAATATAAATGGTGTCCGCAGTGGTCCGGGTAACATAGACTCCAATGCGCTTTGAGCTCAGGAAGCTACTCAAACCGGGCTGCCATTAATATGGACAGTTCCTTGCTTCTCTGCAAACAATAGGAAGAACCCTTTATTAGAGCTTCATCAATATACGCTGGGTGGCACATTACTTCAACAATGATATCCCCTTGATAATTCTCTTTTAAAGCAGAAAAATAATCCGGGTTTAAATCATCTCCGTAAAAATCAAACAAAAACACATCTGAAAGCGCCTTGAGCCCCTCTATTTCCCCTTTCCAAAAACGCCTGACCGGAAGTTCATACTGATTTGAAAGCTTTTTAATGACCGGTTCAAGAATTGGCCAGGAATGAACGTGATGATGGCTGTCCAAATGGGATGGTGTTAAACCAAAAGACAAAAACCGCTGAATCTGACTCTCCCATTCTGCTTCCACTTCATCCGCATTCAAATCTTGGTATTGGCTTTGGTCATTTTTAATTCTAAAAAAACCATTATCATCAACCAATGATGGCACTTGAGAGCTTACTGCCTTACCGCAAGTCAGGGTTAAATGGACACCCGTCTTAAGCTTGGGGTGTTTTTTAGCAAGCGAAGCTGCGTGAAGAGCACCTGGCATGTTCACCATCATTGTCGCTGAATTTACAATCCCGTCTGCATGGGCATCAATTATTCCGTAATTCACCCCTCTGGAATAGCCAAAATCATCTGCATTGATAATAAATTGAGGCATGATCTTCCCCCTCTGTCATAAACGATTTAATTGTTCTTTGAAGCGGTTCCATTTTGTCCTTCCAATCTAAATATACTTATGCTTCGAATACCATATGATTCAATCCTGCAAAATCACTATGTATTCCTCCAATTTGATATTAAGAATACAAAAAACCTAATTCCTCCGTGATTCATGAGAGAAATTAGGCTTTCATTTCTATTACCTATTTTGGGAAATACAATCTATAAATTCCCGATCGAAATAAATTTTGTTTCTAAATATGGCTCAATGCCTTCCGTACCGCCTTCTCGTCCCAGACCGCTTTCTTTCATTCCGCCAAACGGCACATGCGCAGCAGAAGGAGCTCCATCATTCCAGCCAATAATACCAAAGTCTAAATGTTCACTTAAATAGGTTCCGATTTTGTAATCATTGGTGAAGAAATACGCAGCAAGTCCATAAGGGGTACTGTTAGCAATTTCTGCAGCTTCTTCAATATCTTTAAAGCTCATAATCGGCGCTACAGGTCCAAATGTCTCTTCCCGCATGATTTTCATGTCTTCATGAACATTTTGCAAGACTGTTGGATAGACAAAGAAATAACCCTGTTCCTTGCTTGCGCGGAATTCATTGCCAGTCAGTACTTTCGCCCCTTTATCAAGAGCATCATTGATTTGTTCAACAATCTTGTTAAATCCTTTTTCATTGATAATAGGACCTATTTGAGTACCCTCTTCAAGACCGTTTCCTACTTTTAATTCTTTCACTTTCTCTGTCAGTTTTTGAGAAAATTCTTCAATAATCGTTTCATGAACGATAATACGGTTAGCACATACACATGTTTGTCCCGCGTTTCTGAATTTAGAGGCGATGGTTTGCTGAACAGCAAACTCAAGGTCTGCATCCTCCGCAATGATTAGAGGAGCATGTCCGCCTAATTCCATTGTGACATGTTTGACCGTATCTGCACTGTTTTTGATGAGAGACTTTCCTACAGGAGTCGACCCCGTAAACGTAATTTTTCTTACATATTCACTTGAAGTAAATAAGTCTCCCACTTCTTTTCCGTCACCGATCACATATTGAATGGCATCCTCCGGAATCCCTGCTTCATGTGCGAGTTCAATAACCTTTATAGCAGTTAAAGGCGTATCTTCTGCAGGTTTCACAATAAAGGTACAGCCGGCTGCAAGGGCCGGGGCTGCTTTTCTGGTCATCATTGCAGCCGGGAAATTCCACGGGGTAATCGCAGCGACCAGCCCTATTGGCTGTTTGCTTACAATAATACGTTTTGATTCTGAAGATGCGGGAATGGTGCGGCCATAGATGCGTTTGGCTTCTTCAGCATACCAGTCGATATAGCTTGCGGCGTAGTCGACTTCACCCAAGGATTCCTTTAAAGGTTTCCCGTTCTCCAGTGTCATGACTTCAGCAATTTCGCTTTTATTTTCCTGTATTTTTCGGGACCATTCTTTTAACAGTCTTGATCGTTCGTGAGCGTTTATTTTAGACCAGCTTTTAAAGCTATCATGTCCTTTTTTCAGTGATTGTTTGATTTGCTCTTCAGAATGAATGCTAACTTCTGCAATCATCTGCCCTGTAGCAGGATTATTTACTTTCAACGATTCCGGCATTCGTATTCATCTCTTTTCTATTTTCATTTGGACTTGTGAAATATAAAGCAGCTCCTATTAAACACCATACAGCAAGGATGATCCATTCCATCGGCCAGACAAGAGCAGAAGGCATGCCGGGCAAATAGAAACTTAAGAAAATGATGCTTAATATGATAGCAATAGTTCCTGTTGTTTTCCAGTATTTCACTTTATATGGACGTTCTAAATTCGGTTCTGCTTTCCGAAGCTTTAAAAAAGCAATAGACACGATCAAATACCCGACGACGATTCCAACCCCGCCTGCATCTACAATCCAAACGAGAGCCGGTCTGCCCAAGAAAGGAGCGATGAAGGCAAGCAGCCCCAGAAAGAGAATGGCATTTGTCGGAGTTTTATATTTTGGATGGATATGAGCAAACCATTTAGGGATCATATCCCGAATGGCCATCGCATAGAGAATCCGGCTGCCCCCGATAATAAAGGCGTTCCAGCTTGTAACGATTCCTGCTACGCCTCCCAGGACAAGAATGGTGCCAAACCATTGATTCCCGAATAAATTGACCATGGCATCAGCAGTAGCTAATTGAGAACTGGCAATCTGTGACTCTGTTAACCCTGTTGTAACCCCAAATACGATAAATAAATAAAACACGACAGAGGTGATAATAGAAATAATCAAGATCCGGCCAATAATCTTCGGCGGAGCGTTAATTTCAGACGCGACTTGCGGAATAACATCAAAGCCGACGAACAGGAATGGAATCATAACCAATACGGCCATTGTTCCTCCGGCTCCGTTCTTAAAAAGAGGCTCAAGGTTAGCTGTATTCCCATTTTTAATCGCCCCAAATACTAACAGGAGGCCAACTGCGACAATAGCAACTGTAAAAACAGACTGGAAAATGGCTGCCGGTTTTATCCCAAAATAATTTAAAGCTGTTAAAAGAACGGCTCCGACAGATCCGATCAGGGCCCAGGTTAAGTAAACATCCCATCCCCCCAATGTCCAGAGAAAGACTTGATGCTGAACGGGATAAATATAATCTAAAACGGTAGGAAGCGCGACGGCTTCGAAGGTGATAACAGAAACATATCCAAATAAAACAGCCCAGGCTGCTACAAATGAACTCCGTTTTCCAAATGCGCGCAAGACGAAAACCAGTCCCCCGCCTGTTTCCGGAATCGCTGCTGCAAGTTCTGCATAAGTTAAGCCAATGAAAATAACCAATAGTCCGCCAATCAAAAAGGCGATGATGCTTCCTAAAAATCCTGCTTTAGATACCCATTCACCTGAAAGAACAACCCATCCCCAACCAAGCATGGCACCCATGGCTAAAAATAAGACATCTACCTTCGACATTGATTTCGAAAAATTCTTCTCCATCTAATTCCCCCCCTTGTCATTCAGAATTATTGAAACGCCTTTTTCAAAATAGCCAGTCCTTTTGCCAATTCCTCCTCCGTAATCACAAGCGGCATAAGGAAACGAATAACATTGCCTTTTAAACCTGCAGAGAGAAGCAATAAACCATTTTCATTTGCGTACTTCACAATTTCTGCTGTCTTCTTTTTATCAGGCAGCTTACTTATGCGGTCTTCCACAATTTCAACCGCGACCATAGAACCTAATCGGCGAATATCTCCCATGTAATCATGTTTTTCATAGAGTTCATGTAAAACGTCTTCCATTTTTTGTCCAAGCACTTCTGCCTTTTCCACCAGTTTTTCTTCCTCCATGATATCAATTACCGCCAATGCTGCAGCACATGCGACCGGACTTCCTGCATATGTGCCTCCGAGTTCTCCTGGATCAGCTACATTTAACATTTCCGTTTTGCCGACAACACCGCTTAATGGCAAACCGGCTGCCAATGACTTTGATACTGTTATCAGATCAGGGGCTACATTAAAATGCTCAATTGCAAATAACTTGCCTGTTCTTCCAAACCCAGTCTGAATTTCATCCGCTACGAAAACAATCCCGTTCTCCTGACAAAAATCATAAACGGCTTGTACAAATTTAACAGGTGGAATAATAAATCCGCCCTCACCCTGTACAGGCTCCATGACAACACAAGCAACTGTTTCCGGAGCAACTGTAGCAATGAAGAACTCCTTAAATTCCTCAATTTTCATGTTTACATAGGATTCTTCCGTCATTTCATTTGGTTTTTGATAGAGATATGGAAATGGAGCCTGATAGATTTCCGGAGCAAACGGCCCAAATCCAAATTTATATGGTTTTACTTTGCTGGTCATCGTCATTGTCAAATTCGTTCTGCCATGATAACCGCGGACAAAGGAAACGACAGCTTGTCTTCCTGTATAGCGGCGGGCTATTTTGATTGCATTTTCCACAGCTTCAGCACCTGAATTAAATAAAATAGCTTGCTTGTCAAAGGTGCCTGGAGTAATGCGGCATAATTTTTCTGCCAAATTAATATAGCCTTCATACATCATGACATTAAATCCAGGATGCAAAAATTTATCGACTTGCTCTTTCACTGCCTGAGTTACTTTTGGATGACTGTGCCCTACATTCAAAGTGCCGATCGCACCTGCAAAATCTATCCATTCATTCTGATCCATATCTGTAACTGTTGCACCGGAAGCATATTGGGCAATGTTCAAGTTTCCATTGCTCACACCTTTCGGGACATACTTCCTTCTTTTCTCTTGTAATTCTTTAGTAGTTGAATGTGCAGTTATCATAATAATCCTCCTTATCAGAATTTATTCATAATTATGATAACTATCTGGTATAATGAAAAGTACCAAATAGAAAATATTTTAGGTACCAGATGAAGAGGGATAATCATGATTAACTTTTCAATTAATAAAAAAATGGATTCCCATTTTATTTATCAGCAAATTTATAAGGGGATTAAAGCAAATATATTAGAAGGAAGAATGAAGCCGGATGATAAGCTCCCTTCTAAACGGATTTTGGCAAAACAATTAGAGGTCAGTGTCAATTCAGTGATGAATGCCTATGATCAATTATTGGCTGAAGGTTATATTTATCCCGTTGAAAGAAAGGGATATTATGTCGAAAATATTACTCAGTTTATTAATCAAAGAGCATCAGTGAAAAATACATTGCCGGCTGATCTAAGAGAAACTAAATCCGGCAGCGGAGATTCACTATCCCTTTCTCATATGACTTCAAGTTTATCGTTATTTCCATTTAAAGAGTGGGTGAGATGTCAGGAAAAAGCCATAAAGAATCACGCAAGAGAGCTTTCGGAAATGCCCCATCCTCAGGGGCCATACTCAGTCAGGAAATCGATTTGCCATTTGATCGCGTTAACACGAGGGGTCATATGTGAACCAGAACAAATTGTGATTGGGGCAGGGACAAAATCATTAGTCCGCCAATTAATGGAGCTCCGTAATAAAGAGACCATCATTGCCATGGAAGATCCAGGATATTCAAGACTCTATCATTTACTGAAAAAGATGGAATTTGACATCCGTCCAGTTAAAATGGATAAAAAAGGGATTAACATCAATGAAGTGGAACGGTCCGGTGCAAATTTTGCAGTCGTCACACCTTCACACCAATTTCCAACCGGTAAAATCATGCCGATTGCAAGACGAATTGAACTATTAAACTGGTCGATTTCTTCTATTGACCGGTACATTATCGAAGATGATTATGACAGTGAATTTAAATATGAAACAGATCATATTCCCTCTTTGCAAAGCTTAGATCGAAATCAGCGGGTCATCTATACAGGCACATTTTCAAAAACAATGTTTCCGGGACTGCGGATCAGTTATATGGTCCTTCCCCCCAATTTATTAAGGGAACATCGCGGGTATTATGCTGATTTAATTCAATCGAGCAATACACTGAGTCTATTTACGATGCATTACTTTATAGAAAGCGGCGAATACATCCGGCATGTTAAACGGATGAATCACCATTATGAAATCAAAAGAAAAACGTTAATCAAAGAACTGCAGCACCGCTTTAAACATAATGTCTCAATAGAAAATGTCCCCGCCGGACTTCACTTTCTTGCTCATTTCAAGACGCAGCTGGATTATGGGGAGATTGAAAAGAGAGCAATTGCAGAAAATCTGGAAATCTATACAATGAAGCGTTTCATGCTAAAACACAGAATAATAGAAGAAAACAAAATCAGTCTCGTTCTCGGATTTGCCAATATTCAAGAGGAAAAAATAAAAGAAGCGGTGAATCGGCTGTATGCGATATTTTCTTGTAAGGTATAGAAAAAAGTCCAAATCATATCTGATTTGGACTTTTAATGCATCTATTAATCAATATATTTCTTATCTAGAACGAAGTTCCTGATAAGACTGGACAGCAGGCAAATGACCGGAGGCCATTTGCACACGCGGCGGATTGTTTACTTCTAAGGTTAAAATACTGAGAACAAACAGAATCACGAGTACAATAAATGTAAGTGATATGTGCAGTCTCCTTCAACTATCAAGATCCAACTAAAACCGTTTCTCCTTTTATGGTAAATTTAGATAAGAATATAGAAGAACGATTTACTTACACGGTGTATCTCCCTTTCAACTGTAAATTACCAAAATTATATCATTTTCTGTGAAAATTGCAATCTACTTGTTTAACAGGGCAGTAATTTCCGGCACCTTTAATTCCTCTGCAATCGATCGCGCCGTTTCACTTTCACTTGTGGCATAATCGGGATCCGCTCCTGCATTCAACAGCAATTCGACCATTTTTACATCCTCTTCATAAACTGCAGCAATAAGCGCTGTTTGCCCGTAGCCGTCTTCAAGATTGATATCGGCATTCTTTTCAAGCAGCAGTTCGGCTAAATCAAGATCACCTGAGTAAATGATATCTACCGTAGCCACATCTCCATTATCTGACATGATATTCGGATCTGCCCCATTTTTAAGGAGGAGCTCCACCATTTCTGCATTGATGATCAACTCTTCTTCGTACTCATCTGCCGGCGGATAACTTGCGTACATAAGCGGAGTCATGCCAATGGAATCCAGTGCGTTTACGTCTTCCCCGCTTTCTATAAGCTCTTTTGCACGTTCTAAATCATTCTCTGAAGCTGCAAGCATAAGCTGGGTTGTTCCCTCGCTGTCCAGTACAAAATCACTGTAAAGACTTGTTTTAGCAAGCATTTGAACCAAAAAGACACTTCCGGCTCCTAAAAGCAAGATTAAGGCAAATGCTCCAGCTAAGCCCGCTTTAAACAAAGCAGTTGTCTTAAATGAGATTGATGGATCAGACTCGCCAAATTTCACATTCAGGTGATGTATCCGCTTTGGCAGTACAGGGTGTGTAGAAACTTTTTCACTGAACCAGACAAACAGATTTTTCTCACGGCTGCTTGCCTGCAGATAGTCCGTTTCATTCACATGTTTATAAAGCACTGGACCAATCGCAAGGACAGTCAAAGCCCGTTTTGAGGCATCCAGATCTTCCGTGTAATAGTGAGCGAGAGTATCACACGTATACTCGCAGGCTCTTGAATAAGCGCTGCCGAGGAACGGCACCCAGTTTCCAAACAGAACAAGGAGATTTTTGAACAGATGATTTCTTTTAATGTGTGCAAGCTCGTGCGCAATGACAAAATCAAGTTCCTCTTTTCCGCCCTTTACGTGCAGTTCGGCTATTCCCGAATAGAGCACAACCATGTTTCTCCCTAAAAATCTTGTCGCAAACGCATTAAGCATGCCTTCTGATTCAATGATGAAAATATCAGGAAGCTTCTTCATTTCCATTTTGACGGCAAGATCATTCACCTTTGCATAAATCTCGGGAAACTGAATTGGAGTAACCTTCACTCCATTGCCGCGGATCATTCCAATAGAAAGCAAATGAGCAATGAGCGGGATCAGGATAAAGGGAATTAAGATGAAAAGACCGACTCCTGTGATAATAAATAATAAGTACATTGGAATACTGATTAAAAGCAGGATAATGAAATAAATATGTTCTTTTCTGTGTATATGCTCTGACATTTGATCCTCCGGATAATGTAATTTTCATGTGTGATATGAACTATCCTATTTTACCTATTTTTCTGTTAGATTGGAAGGTCATTTATTCATAGAAAACTAGAAAAAGAGGACGATATTTCGTCCTCTTTTTCTATGCATACATCTGCTCTTCATCTTTTCGGAAAAATCCTTTCATCGCGTGAAACACATCGACTTTTTGTTTGAGGATATAATGGCGGAATCTTTCATCAGAGATATTCTTATAAGCGGACATTAGAGTAGAATGGCGGTTGTACTGATTAACTTCCCCGTATCCAAACATGTTGGAAACCTTCATAATTTCTCCCACAAGCTTCACGCAGCGGGCGTTGTCAGATGTTAAGTTATCCCCATCTGAAAAATGGAAAGGATAAATATTATAGCGGCTCGGATGGTACTTTTCTTCAATGATTTCCAGCGCTTTCCGGTAGGCAGATGAACAGATCGTTCCTCCGCTTTCCCCTTTTGAAAAGAAATCTTCTTCTGAGACGACTTTTGCTTCTGTATGGTGGGCAATGAACTCAATTTCAACTTTTTCATACTTGGAGCGCAAAAATCTTGTCATCCAAAAGAAAAAGCTTCGAGCCATATACTTCTCCCAAATACCCATGGATCCGCTTGTATCCATCATCGCTAAAACGACTGCGCGTGATTCAGGCTTCACCACTTCATTCCATGTTTTAAACTTTAAATCCTCAGGATAGATCGGATGAAACTTCGGTGCCCCTGATATCGCATTGCGCTTATAGGCAGATAGCATCGTTCGTTTTTTATCAATATTCCCCATCAATCCTGTTTTTCTAATATCATTGAATTCAATATTTTCTACAACAATCTGGTCCAGCTCTTTTCTCTTAAGGTTTGGCAGTTCAAGCTCTTTGAACAGCGCTTCCTCAAGCTCCATCAGCGATACTTCTGCTTCGTAATAATCCTCGCCCGCCTGATCGCCCGCGCCCTGCCCTTTTCCGGGACCATTTGCATTTGACTGAGAACCGTCTCTTGCTACAACATCGCCGACTTTGCTGTCTCCATCTCCCTGACCAACATGTTTGTTTTTATCATAATTGTATCTGATTTTATATTCATCCAGTGACCTGATCGGAATCTTAACAACATCTTTACCATTTGACATCACAATATTTTCTTCTGTAATTAAATCTGGCAAATTGCTTTTAATAGCTTCCTGAACCTTCTCCTGGTGACGTTTTTGATCGTCGTGGCCTTTGCGATGGAGGGACCAATCTTCATTCGAAATGACAAAGTTGCGCCCATTTCCTTCTATCATCTTATTTTCTCCCCCTCCAAAAATAAATTTTGGAATAGATTCACCAAACTGCACCTATATACATAAAATAGCCTTGGGTCTAGATTCGGTATTGTTTAGATTACTCTATCCTATGCTGAAAAAAGAGATAATTGACAAATAATTTAGAAAATAAGGCTTGCCCTCATAAAAAATAGACAAGTTTCATTGTGCATAATTATTTAACGAGAATACCAGTTTATTCAGCAAAGAGCTTTAATCTTGCACAGTTAAAAGAAACCGCCTTCATACATATGCATTATTCTTTGATCAAGCATGTTCTTGATTTAAAAAAGGACAGAAAAAAACTCTCTGACATTCATATCAGAGAGTGTTATTTTTTATCTTCATGCTGAGCAGGATCAGGTTTTTTACCGCTTTTTTTCACTTCCTGATTTGTTTTCATATGCTCCATGATCTTCGAATGCTCTACTAAATCCTTCATATTGCGCACCATTGAGCCGTTTTCTGTTTCTGTTTCATTTCTTTTTGTCATGGTAAGCACCTCCCGTCTTATTTTCACTTTTCCCGTTATTATCCAAATTGAAACCTTAACTAAGCTGCATCAGGCTTTGTCGAAAATTTCCACGCTTAGAACGGAAACCGTTCACCCTCCCATTTCTGCGTCAAAAAACCGGGCACAATCACCCGGCTTTCGTTTACCGATTTAACAGACTGCCTACATAACGCAGCAGATCATTTGCGGATGTTGAGTTATACCCGTGCTCATCAATGAGTCTTTTTACAACCTCATTGATTTTCTTCAGCTGCAGCTCATCAGGTGTTTTCGAAGATGTTGTAATTTTCACTACATCCTTCAGATCAGCAAAGAGCTTTTTCTGAATGGCTTCACGAAGACGTTCATGGGAGTTGTAATCAAATCGTTTTCCTTTACGGGCATAAGCAGAGATTCGGATAAGAATTTCTTCCCTGAACGCTTTTTTCGCATTTTCAGAAATTCCAATTTGTTCTTCAATGGAGCGCATCAATTTGTCGTCCGGATTCATCTCTTCCCCAGTCAGCGGATCGCGGATCTTGTTCTTATTGCAATAAGCTTCCACATTATCCAAGTAGTTATCCATAAGTGTTTTGGCAGACTCCTCGTATGAGTAAACGAATGCCTTTTGCACTTCTTTTTTCGCAAGATCATCGTATTCTTTTCTCGCAACGGAGATAAAGTTCAAATAGCGCTCACGATCTTCATTTGAGATGGATGCGTGCTGATCCAATCCTTCTTTTAATGATCTGAGGACATCCAGGGCATTAATAGAAGGAATTTCTTTTCTGATGATGGTCGAAGAAATCCGGTTGATGACATAGCGCGGATCAATCCCGCTCATTCCCTCATCCACATGCTCCTTTTGCAGCTCTTCTACATCGACGCTATTGTAGCCTTCAACACTTTCACCATCATACAGCCGCATCTTTTTGACGAGGTCAATATCGCCCCGCTTAGGATCCTTTAATCTGGTCAGAATGGTAAACATGGCCGCAACCCGCATCGTGTGAGGGGCAATATGAACATTTGCTACATCACTCTCACTGATCATCTTCTCATAAATTCTTTCTTCCTCAGAAGCTCTTAAATTATACGGAACAGGCATCACGATAATTCTGGAATGCAAAGCTTCATTTTTCTTATTCGATATAAACGAACGGTACTCTGTTTCATTCGTATGGGCAACGATCAGTTCATCCGCTGAAATTAAGGCGAATCTGCCTGCTTTAAAATTGCCTTCCTGTGTGAGCGATAATAAATGCCATAAGAATTTTTCATCACATTTCAGCATTTCCTGAAACTCCATCATTCCCCGGTTTGCCTTATTCAGCTCGCCGTCAAAACGATAGGCCCGCGGATCTGACTCTGAACCGAACTCAGCGATTGTTGAAAAATCAATGCTTCCTGTTAAGTCTGCAATATCCTGTGATTTCGGATCTGACGGGCTGAATGTTCCGATGCCGGTCCGTTTATCTTCCGAGAAAAAGATCCGCTCAATCAATACATCTTCTATTCTGCCTCCGTACTCCTGCTCAAGTCTCATCAGGTTAAGAGGCGAAAGATTCCCTTCAATGCGAATGCCATACTCATCAAAGAAATCTTCTCTTAGATGGTGGGGAATTAAATGCAGAGGATCCTCATGCATCGGGCAGCCTTTAATCGCATAAACTGCACCGCGATCCGTCAGAGAATATGACTCAAGCCCCCTCTTCAGCATGGTCACAAGCGTTGATTTACCGCCGCTGACCGGCCCCATAAGCAGCAAAATCCGTTTCCGGACATCAAGCCGCTTAGCTGCCGGGTGGAAGTACTCCTCTACAAGTCGTTCCAGTGACTCTTCAAGTCCAAACAGCTTATGATCAAAGAACTTGTAGCGTTTCGATCCATTTTCTTCCTCTATACCGGCATCTTTGATCATATTGTAAACTCGTGAGTGAGCCGATTGTGCAACCCATGGTTTCTCTTTTAACATCTCTAAATACTCAACGAAGGTTCCTTCCCACTTCAGTCGCTGTTCATCTTCTCTGTACTTTTCAATTTTTTTTAAGATATCCATAAGGACCTCCTCCATCATTGGTGATACTTGAGCGCGATTAATACACTTTATGCGAGGATGTCCTTTAACATTCTTGTTTAATTTAGAAAAGCGGAACCGACTGGTTAGACCCGACAGACAGATAAGGATTCGGCAGAAAAGGCGCTTTTTGCCTTTGCTGACGAATCCGTTCTGGCCGAGGGGCTAGGAGGTGGAGCTGGACAATAAGAAAAGCGTAATCACCCGTTTAGCTCCGACAGACAGATAAGGATCCGGCTGAAAAGGCGCTTTTTGCCTTTACAGACGGAGCCGTTCTGGCCGAGGAGTTGGGTGATGGAGCTAGACAATAGAAAAGCGGAACCGACTGGTTAGACCCGACAGACAGATAAGGATTCGGCAGAAAATGCGCTTTTTGCCTTTGCTGACGAATCCGTTCTGGCCGAGGAGTTGAGCGATGGATCTGGGCATAAGAAAAGCGGAACTGACTGTTCAGCTCCAGAGTTCATTCAAGACCATCTTAAAAATCATACATAAAAAGATAATTCAGGAAATGTTCCCATTTTTATTCACATGATATTAGGGATAAGATATAATAGGACTAGCTATGTAAGGGTCATCATTTACATATAAGGGAGGAATCCGCACGATGAAATTGGCATTAATCTTAGGGGTATGCATCACTTTTCTGGTTTCGATATTCACTGCTGGGTACAACGATAAGCCGGGCGTGAAAAAATAAACATAAAAAAAGCGGCCTGAGAAGCATTTCTCAGGTCGTTTTTTTAAGTAATCCGGGATAGTTCTGCTGTCTTAATGCTTCGTAGATTAAGATTGCAGCGGTGTTCGATAAATTGAGGGATCTCACATTACCTGTCATCGGCAAACGGAGACATTTTTCCAGATTTTCAGCAATTAAGTCTTTCGGAAGCCCTGTCGTTTCTTTCCCGAAAACAAAGAAGGTATCTTCCTCATGATTGCTGTAATCAAATGTTGTATGCGGTTTTTCTCCGAATTTCGTTATATAGTAGAATTCCCCTTCCGGATAGGCTTTAAAAAGCTCATCTAAGGAATCGTGATAAACAACATTTACAAATTCCCAATAATCAAGCCCTGCACGCTTCAGCATTTTATCATCTGTGCTGAATCCAAGAGGACGGATTAAGTGCAGCGTGGTATTGGTTGCAGCGCAGGTGCGCGCAATATTTCCTGTGTTTGCCGGAATTTCCGGCTGATAGAGTACGACATGTAATGCCACTTTCTTCACCTCATCTAAATCTGTTACCCGTATTATACCACTTATTATTTTTTAGAACCTGAATCATCTTCGATATGAAAAAATCTATACTTTATATTCGGTGTATAAGCTGTTGAATCTTCATAATCCCAATAACGCATCCGGCTGTTATACGTATTTGCATTTACAAGAGGCATGTTTGCCTGATCCTTTGCTACAACAATCGTTGTATGATCAAACCTGCCGTCTCCTTGAAAATCATAACAGATGACATCCCCAGGCATTAATACCTCTGGCGCACGGACAGCGGTAGCCCTCAAGCCTGTTTTTGAATTTCCGAGATGCAGAGTAAGGGAATGGGCAACTGTCCAGCTGTAGCTCCATATATTATTCTGCATCCACCATCCATTTGATCGTCCCGGGTACCCTCTCATCGGAGCGCCGCCAGCGTGAAGACATTGGGAAACATAGTTCGTGCAGTTCACATCGAAGTTTTTAAACTTGGGATTGTGGGTGTTCCACCATCTCTCGGCATATTGAACGGCAGCGAGCCTGTCATAAAAGAAAGATACTCTTTCATTAGGAGCATCTTCGCTTTCTGCAAAAGGTTCATCATACTCATGCTCGATTTTAAAATCCCTTATGATCGTTCCATTCTGAAACAAAGCTATGCGGTTTTCCGCTTTTTCTTCGAGATAAAAGAATTCCTTATCTTTATGAAAGTATTTATAGTGGCACCGGTAGAGAACACGCTGCTCACCTTCTGATACGTTCTCAAGCGAAAGCAATTGGACAGAGGCATTTCCTTTTAAAATCTCGACATCCCGGTCTTTTAGAATCTTTTTTTTCCGCAGCATCGCTTTGCTGTCTTCTATAAAATCAAGCTCTTTAGCACGCCGATTATTAATAAGAAGCTCTAACTTCGCCTTTATTGCAGCTGAAAGATCATTTTTCATCAATGCTTCACCGCCATATTTGTCTTTAGTTAGACCATATGAAAGGAGATTGGCAAGTATGAAACTTACGCTTCTATTAGCGATATTCCTTTTTCGATTTCATTCCGGACTTCTTCGTCTTCTTCAAGCTGAAGGGCTTTTTGCAAGTCAATCAGCCTTTCTTTCTCCCCAATTGAGCCAATTGCCCAAGCAGCTGTTCCGCGGATAACCGGACGGGGATCTTTTTGCATCAGCTGGATCAGTTCAGGGATCGCGGTTTGATCTTTAAAGTGAGCGAGTGCAATAATCGCATTTCTCTGAATCGGTTTCTTCCCTCTCCATGACCCGGATACATGACCAAACTTTTCTTTAAACTCTCTGTTGCTCATAGTAAGCAGGGGCTTCAGCTTCGGCTTTGCAATCTCTGGGTCCGGCTCCATTTCTGCATGAAGATGAAAATCCTTGCCTTTGTTTTCAGGACAAACGGTTTGGCACGTATCACAGCCATATAAACGATTGCCAAGCTTCTTTCTGTATTTATCCGCTAAAAAGCCTTTCGTCTGTGTTAAAAAAGCGATGCATTTAGTTGAATCAAGCTGGCCGCCCTGTACAAGAGCTCCCGTCGGACAAGCATCCACACAAATATTACAGCTGCCGCAGCGGTCTTCCATCGGTGTATCCGGTGAAAATGGGATATTCGTTACGATTTCACCCAAGTATACATAAGATCCAAATTCAGGAGTGATGATCGCGCAGTTTTTCCCGCTCCAGCCAATGCCCGCTCTTTCAGCCACAGCCCGGTCGGACAATTCACCTGTATCAACCATTGATTTAAACTCAGCATTCGGAACCCGCTCCCGTATATATGCCTCGAGCTTATTAAGGCGATCTCTTAACACATGGTGATAGTCCTGTCCCCAGGAAGCTCTGCAGAAGATACCTCTTCTATCTTCCTTCGTGCTTCTGGGTGCATCCTTCAGCTTCGATGGATATGCAAGTGCAATGGATATAATCGATTTTGCCCCCGGAAGGAGAATGTCGGGGTTTGTCCGCTTTTCTAGATCAGGCTCTTCAAAACCGGATTGAAATCCTTTTTGTTCATGAACAATCAGCCTCTGTTTCAGCTCATCGAAAACAGAAGCTTGTGCAAATCCGATTTTGTCAATGCCAATGTTCTTGCAAAATGAAAGAATATCCTGTTTAAGTTCTTCATAATTCATGTCCTGCACCTCCCTTCGGTTCGTATTTTCGAAAAGACATTATCTTATATGGTAAAATAAGTTCATTAAAAAGTGGAGGATAAAATGATGGAAATTTCCATAAACCCTGAAATCAAACAGCATTTCCCTGATTTCAAATTGGGCGTTATTGAGTATACAGCGATAAGTGTATCAGAATCCCCGCAAATGCTTAAAGGAAGAATGCGTCTCTTCCAGGAATCGATCTTCTTTGAAATGGAAGACAAAAAAGTACAGGATCTAAAACCAATTCTGGAATGGCGCAGCATTTTTAAAAAGCTTGGCGCAGATCCAGGCCGTTATCGTCCTTCAAGCGAAGCGCTGTACCGCAGAATTCAAAAGCAGCAGTATCTTGAACCTATCCATTCAGCCGTCGATTTAAATAACTTCTTCTCTTTGCAGCATCAGATTCCATTCGGCATTTACGATTTCGATAAGCTGTCCGGGAATATTGAAATCAGGACAGGAAAAGAAGCGGATGTTTATATGGCCATCAATGGACGGGATGTATCCATGAATGGAAAACTTCTTTCATCAGATAATACTGGTCCTTTTGGCAGCCCTTACGTGGATTCAAAGCGGACCGCAGTCACTGAGGAAACGGTAAACGCACTTCACTTGATCTACCTCCAGCCGAGCATGAATGATGAAAATGCAGATGAAATGTTATCATCTTTAACGAAAATGTTCATTCAGATTCATGGCGGGGATGGAAAGTACAGGTTAGTTAAATAATTCATCAGATCCAGCATTTCCTCTCTGTTTTCAGGGAGGGATTTTTCATTAAAAAATGAAAAAACGCAATGCCCCGTTTGTCAAAAAACGAAACACTGCGTTGTATATGTATTGGAGCGGGTGATGGGAATCGAACCCACGACATTAGCTTGGAAGGCTAGAGTTTTACCATTAAACTACACCCGCAAGAGATAATAAAAATAGTATAGCAAAAATTGAACCCTTCTTCAACCGAAATATCACATTTTGTCGAAATAACGATAAAGAAAAAACAGAAATCCTGTTTTTTCTCCATCGTCATTTATGATTTAGATGTCAGGGAATGCCGGTATTCATTTGGAGTAAGTCCAACATGTTTCTTAAATACCTTACTGAAGTACTTTTCATTTTGATAGCCTACGCCATAGGCCACTTCATATATTTTCAAATATGGATTCAAAAGCAGGTTTTTGGCTTTCTCCATGCGGATATTTGTCAGGTAATCCGTAAGTGTTGCATGATAATCCTGTTTGAATTTCCTCGAAATGTATTCGCGGCTCAGAAAAAAACGGTCGGCAATATCCTGGAGATTGATATCTTCCTGATAATGCTGCTGCAGGTATTCTTCAATTTGCTGCATGTTGTTTTTTTCTTTCTGATACTTCACATTGGATAAAATCTTGATAAGCTCGCTGAATTCCTTTTTCTTTTCTTCCTTAAATTTTTCAAAAGAAAAAGAACCGTCTTCCTTCCAATAATCTGTGCCTTGATAAAAAACAGGATGGTGATGAACCTCATATTCTTTCATCCAGTTGTTTCTCAGCAAATCAAATTGATTTTCCCAGAGTTCAATCTGTTCTAATGAAAGAGTATGTTCATTAACCAGCTTAATGAAAATCTGCTCCAGCTGTTTTTCTGCCTGTGCCATACTTCCCGATTTAATCGACCACTTCAGTTCGTTTGAATAATCAAACAGATGCAAAAGCGGCTTTGTATCCGTCTCTTGACCCGTCACAATCCTTTTCTGACTTAATAAATGATGTTTTATATATACTTGCTCAGCAGATGTATAAGCCTCGCTCAAGTCATTCGATTTCTTGCCAAGTGCAAGAATACAAGTAATTTTATGAGATTGATAGATGGCTGAGCTGATCTCCTCAGCGAGGTACGCCACATTCTTATTCTTCCAAAAGAGAATAACAAGCTCTTCTTCCTTGTTGATGTTCCGGAAACATACACCGTCATTCTGCTTTCTTACTAAATTGTTGCAGATGCAGGTCAAGGTCGAATAGGCAAGCTCATAATCTCCTTTGAATGATTTCATGACAATTGATTTTAAAGGAAGAATGGCAACTGTTTTTTCTGCAAGCGGCATGGATATGCCAAATTCTTTTTCAATTTTCTTTTCCGCGGATTCGGATCTTTCTTTTTTTGCACAGAGACCTGATAACAGCCGGTCCCAATAGAGCGGCTTCACTTCGTTCATGACAAGGCTTTCCTCAGCCTGAGAGGTTCTTGATCTTGCCTGCTCTTTCCATTCTGCAACGGCCCGTTCAAGCGTTTCATTTAAAACATCAGGTTCAATTGGCTTAAGAATATAATCAAAGCTTTTATATGCAATCGCATTTCTCATATAATCAAAATCATCATACCCGCTCACAACAATCGTTTTGCTGCCGAAATCAGAGGAATGAAGCCATTTTAACAGACTTATTCCATCCCTCCTTGGCATTCTCATATCTGTAAAAATAATTTCCGGCCTGTGCTCGGTGATTAGTGCGGCGGCTTCTTCACCGTCTTCTGCTTCCATAATGGTATCAATGCCATGCTTTTCCCAGTCAGCGAGCAGCATGAGCCCTTCACGCACATGCTTTTCATCATCAATTATGATGGCCTTCAATTCTCTCACCTTCCAGCTGGACGGGCAGCCTCATGGTGACCATGAATCCGCCTTCCTCTTTATTTTCAAGAAAAAGCTTTGCTTTGTGATCATAATAAAGCTTCAGCCGCGAATAGACGTTTTTCAGTCCGATATTTGTCTTTGGACCTTTTTTATTCAGCGCATCCGCTCTAAAGTGCTTATAAATCTCATTCAGTCTTTGCGGAGTCACACCAAATCCGTTGTCAGATATCCTCAGCACAAGCTCATCATCGTCCCTGTAACACTTCAGCTCTATACTACCAACTCCTTCACGGATATCAAACCCGTGCTTGAAATAATTTTCAATGATAGGCTGCAGAATCATTTTAGGGACAGGAATTTGCTGAACGTTTTGCTCGACCTCAACATGATAATGAAGATGGTCGCCAAACCGCTCTTTTTGCAAAAGCAGATAAGCATTTGTGTAGGTAATTTCTTTGTTCAGCGGAACGAGATCTTCCTCCATATTCATCCCATATCTCATAATCTTTGAGAGATGAGTAATCAATGAATAGATTTGCGGAACTTTATTTTTTAATGCAACCGTCCCGATGGACTGCAGGGCATTATAAAGGAAATGCGGATTAATCTGCGACTGCAGCACTTTAATCTGATTTGTTTTGTTTTCCAGCTCAAGCTTGTATTCCCTTGTAATCAGCTGATTAATCCGCTCGATCATCTGCTGGAAACGGGAGCCGAGTATGCCGATTTCATCCGATCCAAAAGACTGGGAGGCAATCTTCATGTTCCCTTTTTCGACCTGTTCGATATTTTGCAGAAGAATCCGGATCGGAGACGTAATTTTAAACGAAACAAACAAGACCGCAAGCACGACGAGCGACAAACCGAGAACACCAAAAAGAATGTTAATTTTCGCTACGCTGTATGCGCTGTCATATAAAATATGAAACGGCACACGTTTTACTAGAATCCAGCCTCCAGAGGAATCAGACAGCCTGTCATACATCATCACGCCATTAAACGAATCCTCTTTCCACTCAAGAGTGCCTGATGTGCTGTCTGCTTTCATTACGCTGTCAATCCACTTCTGATCATTCTGGAGATCCGCAATCTCTTCATTTGAGCTGTAGATCATCTCTCCTTCTGATGAAAGCAGAAAAAACTCCTCTGCTTCGCGGTTGTACAAGTTTCTGCTCATATCAATGATCGAATCCGGAGAGATTCCAAGGGTAATGTAGCCGAGTACATCGCTTCCGGGAACATTTGTGAGGGCCCTGTGCATCATGATAATGTCTCTTCCTTTACTGGCACTATTTTCATGACTCGCATATATAGGCTCAATATACATATTGTAAGGACTGCGCTCAGCACTGTTGAACGCCTCATTCTTCTCGTCTTCAACGCTGGTTGAAAATACAACAGTCGATCGTTTCGTTGCGGAGATCACTCTGTCATCTTTTGCAAAAGAGATTTTCACTTCGTTGATCGTATCTCCAGTATAAAGAATCGTCTGCATCACATTTTTCACAATGCCGACATTTTGATAGTCATTTTTTTCATCAGGAGACCTCAAATAATTAATGAAATCCGGATTGTTGTATAAGGAGAGGGTCAGCCCGTTAAGCTCATTCAAATAGCTTTCCAGATTGATTTTCCCCTGATACAGCAGGTTGCTGCTTTCTTTGACAACCTGATCTTCAAGCGACCCTTTTGTATATAAATACGTTATTAAAATCGAACTGCCGAATGGCACAATCGTTGTAATCATCAATAAAATAATCAGCTTATTGCGGATGCTTCTCTTCAGCATGGGGTCTGACCTCCAGGGACTCGCTTATTCTTTAGTATATAACTAGGTTCATATGCTTAAAAGAACTTTTTGGAATCTTCCTGCAAATACCTTTGGAGTTGATAGGGGGTTTTGTGGATGGCATTACATTGCAGTCTTAAAATGATCTATTTTGAAGCGAATTTTTATAGTTAGCGTTGCGTAAGCCTTTTGATGCGCCACTCGGCACTTATACACTCCAGTTCGTGCTGCTAACTTCTTTTTACAATACTTAATCGCGCTTGAACACTCCAGTTTGTGCTGCTAACTCCTTTTTACAACACTTAATCGCTCTTGTACGCTCCAGTTTGTGCTGCTAACTCCTTTTTACAACACTTAATCGCTCTTGTACGCTCCAGTTCGTGCTGCTAACTCCTTTTTACAACACTTAATAACTCTTGAACACTTCAGTTCGTGCTGCTAACTCCTTTTTACAACACTTAACCGCTCTTGATCACTCCAGATCGTGCTGCTAACTCCTTTTTTTACAACACTTAATCGCTCTTAAACACTCCAGTTCGTGCTGCTAACTCAAATTTTTTCGCCAGCCAGGTTTGAACCTATTTGTTCGTGCATAAAGTCAGCTAATATGAAAAGAAAGCACACCCATAACAGGCGTGCTTTCTATCAGTCTATTACTTCAAGTTATCCCATGAAGATTGGAATCTCTCAAGCAATGTATCATAATCAATTTTGCCTGCAGCGTATTCCTGAATAGCAGCTGCGAATTCTTTATTTGCTCCATCCGGCCATTTGAACCAAGTCCAAGGAATTGTTTTCTCTTCCTTAGAGTAATCAAGGATTGACGTTCCAAGATCGCCAAGACCTGCCGGCTCAATGTTATCAAATGCTGGAATGAAAGCAAATTCTTCTGTGATGTAGCGTTTACCAGTTTCAGAAGAAACCATCCAGTCTAAGAATAATTTAGCTTCTTCAAGATGTTCTGAGTTTTTATTCAATACCCAGTTATTTGGAACGCCTACAGGAAGGTTTCCTGCACTTTCATCATTGCTGATTGGAATTGGAAGGAAGCCCATGTTGATTTCAGGATTGATTTCAGTGATCATGTTCTCAGTCCAGTTTCCTTGTTGAAGCATTGCTGTTTCACCAGAAGCAAAAAGTGTTACTTGAGTGTTGTAATCTGTTGTTAATGGGTTGTCGTTTGCATATTTAAGCTCTGTATCAAGTACTTCTTTGAATTCTTTAAATTGCTTGTTGCCGACGATTTTCTCAGATCCATCATATAATCCAGCGATAAATGCTTCTGGGTCTTCCTGCTGAGCAAATGGAATGTTAAGTAAATGCTGTCCAATTACCCACCACTCGCCATAACCGGCAGAGAATGGAGTGATCTTTTTAGCTTCAAGCTTTTTCGCAGCTTCTTTTAACTCGTCAATCGTTTTAGGCGGCTCAGTAATCCCCGCTTTTTCAAATAAATCTTTATTGTAAACAAATCCATATCCTTCAAGGTTTACAGGCATACCATAAAGCTTGCCGTCTGCATCTGTCATTGGCACTTTACCAATTGGAAGAACATGCTCAACCCATGGCTCGCCTGAAAGGTCAGCTAACTTTTCTTTCCAAAGCTCTAATTCTTTAAATCCGCCGTTGTTGAAAATGTCCGGCTCTTCACCTGAAGCAAATTTTGCTTTAAGCGCTGCGCCGTAATCGGCACCGCCGCCCACTGTTTCAAGCTTAACTTTAATATTTGGATGCTCAGCTTCGAATTCTTTAATCATCGCTTGAAGCTGATCCGCGATTTCAACTTTGAACTGGAAGAAATTAAGCGTTACTACTTCATCGCCAGACTTTGAATCTCCGCCTGATCCACCATCTTTAGCCGTTTCTTTAGAAGAACAGCCAGCCATAATACCAAATACGAATACTAAAGACATACATAATAACAGAAAGCGTTTCATGAATGGATTGACCTCCTTGATTACTTTAATATTATATAATTTTCTGCATCCATTACAGTCAATGAATGCAGAAACTTTATATCTACTTGATTGAACCTGAAGCAATGCCCTTGATAATGTGCTTTTGCAAGAATAAGAAGAAGATTACTACTGGTGTAATACCGAGCACTAAAGCTGCAAGACCCATATCCCACTGCTTTGTATATTGAGCAAAGAATGAGCTTGCTGCAAGCGGTATCGTCCGCAGTTCAGCATCCTGAAGCACAAGCAATGGAAGCAGATAATCATTCCAGATCCATAGCGTGTTCAAAATAACAACTGTAACAGTAATCGGTTTTAGAAGAGGGAAAACGATTCTCCAAAACACTCCGAACTCGCTGCATCCGTCAATTTTCGCTGATTCTTCAATCTCCACAGGAACTGTTTTCACGAAGCCATGATATAAGAACAGCGAAAGCGGAACACCAAATCCAAAATACATCATGATTAAGCCTGGAATACTATTTGTGATTCCGAGCGTGCCGCCAAGCTTCATGAGAGGAATCATGACCGTCTGGAACGGGATGACCATGGCAGCTACGAAAAGAATGAATAAAATCTTGCTGAACTTCCCTGGCGTGCGGACCATTTTCCACGCAGCCATCGAGCTGATGATAACTAAACCAATATTACTGAAAACAGTAATCACAAAGGAGTTCCAGAAAGCGCGCGGGAAGTTAATAACCTCCCAAACTTTAGCATAGTTCGAAAACATGAATTCCTTCGGCCAAGCTGCTGCATCAATAAGAATTGCTGCAAACGGCTTGACTGAGTTGACCAGCACAAAGTAAAACGGGATAAGGAAAATGAGCGCGACGGCAATCGCTATCAGCTCTAATAGAAACGTTCTGCTAGTATACCGGCTGCCCATTATGCCTCAACCTCCCTCTTCTTCGTCATCATAACCTGAACGGTAGTAAAGATTGCCACTACTACAAAGAACAGAATGGACTTCGCTGTACCTAATCCATAACGATTGTTCTGGAAGGCTTCCTGATAAATATTAATTGCTACAGACTGCGTTGAATTGAATGGCCCTCCGCCTGTAAGGGAAATATTCAGATCAAAGATCTTGAATGCCATCGAAATCGTTAAGAACAGACAAATCGTAAATGCCGGTAAAATTAACGGAATAATAATTTTTGTTAAAAGGGTAAAGCTTGATGCACCGTCCATTTTTGCAGCCTCGAGCAATGAATTATCTACACCTTGAAGCGCTGCAATATAGATGACCATCATATAACCGCTTGTCTGCCATGCAAACACGATGACAATCCCCCAGAACGCTGTGGTTTCATCCCCAAGCCACGGCATTTTGAAAAATTCGATGCCCGTCATGTTCCCAATCGAAGCAAATCCTTTTACAAAAATGAACTGCCAGATAAACCCGAGCAGCAATCCGCCGATAACATTCGGAATAAAAAACACGGTCCGCAATATGTTCTTGGTTTTAAGCGCAGCATTTAAAATCAGCGCAAACGCAAAACCTATTAAGTTACTGATAATAACAGCCGCAAACATAAATTTCGTCGTAAACATAAAAGAATTAAAAAAGGCCGGATCGTTCGTAAAGATTTTCTTATAATTCTCAATTCCTACCCACTCAACAGCCGAGCTGACTCCATTCCATGAAGTAAATGAATAATAAAGACCCATCAAGAATGGAAGAATCTGAATCACCAGGAAAAATAAAAGTGCCGGTCCAACAAAGGCAGCGTATGTTAGTAAACTCTTATACTTAAATTTCTTTTTAGGCACTGCCTCCAAATGAGATTTCGTGCTTACCGGATCCGTTTGAATTTTCGTTTCCAACCGTATCACCACCCCTTTCATTGTAATCGCTTTCTTTTATTATAATGGCAGCGCTTACTTACATGGGGAGACTAAATTGACGTAGAAGGTGCAATATTTTGACTATATTCAATAAATAACCTCAGTTCCTCCTCATGATAAGCACTTTACTTAAATGTACAACAAAAAAGCCAATACTCTGATTGCTCAAAGCATTGACTTATAAAGGTTTATACTTTTTTAATACTGGTGGGCCGCGGTCGTACCGACACTCCAGAGAAACACGAATTTTATGGGTACTGTGGATAAGAGATAACCGTAACTTCCCGATTAAAAACAGTCAGATCATTTTCAGGTTTTGAGAGATCAATTTTATTATAGTCTATTTTAAAATAAAGAAGGCTTTTTATCTTTCCATTCTTCACTGCAGTAATAATTGGCTCAATCGTCCTTATTTGATTATGACTGACTATAATGCGGATCAAATTCAAGCTTGTTAATGCTGAAATGTCTTTAATATTATTTGCTTCAAGGTTTACATACTTCAGGTTGGTATTTTGTTTAAATGGCGTAAGGTCTGATATATCGTTTTGACTCAAGTCAATATCAACTAAACTGCTCATATAGCCTATTGGTCTAATATCAGAAATGAAATTTTCCTGCAAATATAGATTCTTAACTTTCTTCAAATTCTTTAATGGGGAAAGATCATATAATTCATTGTTGCTTGCATTAAGAGTAGTCAAGCTATTTAAACCTTGAAGACCATTCAGACTGGTTAACAGAGTATTAGATAGATCTAGTGTTTCAAGCTTTGTTAACTTACCAATCGAAGCAAGATCATTAATATTTGTAGAATCCAGGGTCAAGGTTTGTAACTTTGTTAAACTGTTTAACGGTCTGAAGTCACGCAAATAGTAATTGTTGCCTAAATACAGTTTGGTTAACTCTGTTAGGCCTGAAATTGGTGTTACATCTGAAATCGGGTTGTAACTTACATTTAACTCCTTTAAATTGATTGCATATTGTAGTCCTTCTAAGCTTTCAATCCCATTAGAGTTCATGGATAAAGTTATAAGCGCTTGTAAGTCTTTATTGGTTATACTTCCATTAGGTTTATTCAGAGAATACCGAAGATTTGATTCAAGGCTAGGATCTAATCCTGTAAACTCAAATAATGGCTGATAGGCGTTAACTAGTCTTTCTGAAACAGCTTGAACTCCACCAAGCACGTATACATGTTTGTTTAATTTTGCAATATATGCTTCTACCTTCGAATTCACTGTATCTGGAGGTGTAAGAACGATGGGTGCTTGTAGTTTTTTAGCCAATCCTGAGGCTGCCACTGCATCAGGGTAGTCCTCTGTCTGTGTACTCGTTGATTGACCGCGTACTAAAATGATGTTTTCAAAGCTGTTGGAAAGTGAGTGAATCGCTTCTATATTCGTATCATATCGGTTACTGCCAGATATTCTTGTAACTTTTTTCGTTTTTGCTATTTCAACTTCTACACTTTTACTAATTGCAGCTTCTCCACCGTATAAAATAACTTCCTTAATATGACTCGGTAATGCTGTTGGAATACTGTTCTTCGTTGCCAAATAGATAGGTATTCCATTAAGTGCAGCATTAGTTGAAGCTGATAAGGCGTCAGCGACAGTAACTCCGTTGACAACAATTGCTTTTGGATTTGCAGTAAGTCCTGCAGCCTCATTAATTTTTTCGGCTGTTTGATAGCGGTTACTCCCGCTTATTCTCAATACCTGTTTACCTGCCTCTTTTAGATCACTCACAACTTTTTCTGATACCGCACTTGTTCCTCCAAGGACATATACCTTTTTAGCTTGCAGGCGATTCAATTCTGTTATAACAATAGGTTCTAGTTTAGCAGGGCTTGTAAGTAAAATGGGTGCATCCTTCACCCCTGCAAGACCCGCTGCTGCTAAAGCATCTGCAGGGTTATCTGACCTTGCTAATATTACTGCTTTCTCACTGCTATCTAAGCCACTTGGCCAACCTTTTTTTGATATTTCTATTGCTGTATGGTACCGGCTTTGACCCTGTACCCTCTCAAATGGTAGAGGCTCTGCCTCAGCGTTTTTCGGTAAAAAGATTACTAAAACAAATGCTAAGATAAACCCAACTATGGAATACTTTTTCATTTTTTTCTCCTGATCCTTATTCTTTTTATATATCATACAATAAATTCTCTGATTATCCTTTTAAAAGTTTATAGATTTTTACTCTTTGATAACATTCCATATTTGAATTACCAGAACGTTTCTTATAATTCAATATCCGTGAAAATACAGGCAGGAAATCAGCTTGAACTGCTTCTTTAATTTCACTTGAAATGCCCACCACCTATACCCATTTATAAAATTAAATGTCTTTTTTAAGACTAAAATAAACTTTACGATCATGGAAGATTTTTCATTCTAAAAATTTCAAGTGGAGTCAATAGGAGTCAGCATTTTTTTTTAGACAAACTAAAAAGGTATCAAAGCTTAAAAGCTTTGATACCAATAGGATACCGGTGGCCGGGGTCGAACCGGCACTCCAGAGGAACACGATTTTGAGTCCCAATCTGAACGGTAATCTATATATTCTCAATCATATCAATGATTAGTTGAATTTAGGTATTTTTTAAAGAACACGATTATGAACTATTATGCCTCTGTTCATAAGTTCAGTCAAGTCAAGACTACCTTGTATGTTTATTGAAAATTGCTTGTCCTAACTTTTTGTATTTCTTAATTAGCTGATGTTCATAATGTCTTGCATCTTCTTCTTTTTCAAATTCAGCGACAATTTTATAAGTAAGGATTCCATTATGCATTAACTGTCTATGTTCCGAGTTTCTTCTATTAGTATATCTTCTGCATCGATACCAAACACCACTTCCAATATAATAGATTTCTCCATTAAACCAATGTTCATAAACAATATATTTATTTACTTGTCTAAGTTCATTAGAATTAAGATCATACTTTTTAATAAGCTGTATGATTTTCTGAAAAGTTGTTCCATAAATTTTGGCAATATCTTGGTTCGTCATTTTATCGGATAAATGTTGTTTAAGCTGCACTTTTGTTGGAAACAAGCTAATCACCTCCAATATTGTTTTATCGGAATATTTGAAGATGTAAAGCTGTTATTTTTCAAAAGAAAAAAGACTGATGCTATCAGTCTCCTACCAGCAAGGTATATTTAATTTAGTATTTTGATCAGATCAATAACTATTTACCACAAACACACTCAAATACTAGAATCGCTTTTAAATCTATTATCCCTTTCTTTCGGAGGTGAATAATAGAATCTTAAACTCTTCATTCTTCATTTGAAAGTTCTTTTCTCATTTGTATTTTTAGGTTTTTTCTTTTTTCCGGGAGAATTTCATTTCGATATTTTGTGTTCTCTTGGGTCATTTCTGGACTTAAAGATAAACCTGGTTCAAGATTATTTAAATATTTATAAAGGTTTTTAAATAAGTCTTCAGTTTGAATATGTACCGTTTGAGAAAAGTATAACGAATTTGATATAAAATAGTTGTTCGCATCTGTCCAACTTTGACGCGCTTGTGTAAAACGTAACTTTTTCACCAACTCACGAATTTTCTCAATTGCAATAAATTTGTCTTGTCTCCATTCCGCCAATAGCCTTTCTTTATCATAATTAGTCATTTTCTCTTCTTCAAAATAGATAGATAAGTCCACTTCATTTACATTTTCAAATGTGAAAGAGTATCCTAATCCCCTTAAACTAAAAATTTGACCATATGCCTCCTCAACCTGATAGTAAAGTTCAGGATATTTTTCGTGTTTTTTCGATGTGTAGAGATCAAAATCTTTTAATAGTTTTTGTTGGTTATGTTTTAATTCTTCAATTTCTTTGTTTAATTTCGTTCTATACTCATCGTTTATTTTATCAAGATTCGATTTGTTTTTTTGAAGGGCTTTTGCGAATCCACTTTGTATTCCAAATCTTATTAGGAACGTAATAAATAGACCTGCAATTGAAGTTGCACCTAAAAAGCTCAATAAATCATTCTTAATTACTTCCAACATTGTTTATTTACCTCTTTCAAAAATAGGATTTTGCAACAAGAAAATGTTCCTTTATTAATCAACAAATTTTTGGGAAGAAAAATTATCATTAAAATGTAAAATAAAATGGGTATTTTATAATAAAAACCTTCATGTCTTAAAGATTGATCACAGTGCCTTTATTAAAATGAGAGTATTTTTCAATATTTCTTCATATGTAAATGAACAACAAAACTTTCATCGATTCATCATAATAAATTTCATTTTAGTGTCAATAACAATTACATCAGTAGGATTGACGAAGAACGTATACCATTCAATGTCAGGTTCTTCGTTAGGACCTGGTCCAAAGACACTGTACCCCTGTTCATTACCGTAAATTTGTTCTACGCCTTTCTCATAAACAGCAAATGTTCCACCTAGTTCATGATCAGCAGGTTGAACTTGGTAGATTCCTGGAGGAAGTTCCTTGCTCATGGGTTCACCAACAGTATGGGCACCAGGCTCCAGAACGAAGATTTTACTTTCTTGCTCTTCATTTCCCTTCTCGTATTTAGCAAGTTCTTCTTTAGTTTGAACTAGTTTTTTTTTAGTTGAAGTTAGTTGCTTCTCAAGTTCTTCATACGAAACTTTTTCTTTTCCTTGAATAGCAGCTGGAACAATTGTGGCTGCACCGACTACGATTGCTAACCCTAAACCAAGACTTGTAAATAGAACTTTCTTCGAATACTTCATTGAATGATCCCCCACGTTTTCTAAAAACCTTAAGATGAATATCGTTAAAACTAGGATAGAGAACCATAGAATTACACTTGTCTGTTTTCCAACAAATATTCATTCCTTCTCTTTGTACGTTTTTTTGCTAATAAAATATACTTGTCATTCATCTAAAACAAGATTTAAATCTCTTTGATAAGGTTCTTTTAGCTGCTCAATAATAAATGCTTGTTGGTGTTTATTAAGGCGTAAGAAATCCCTTTTATATTGACATATAATTATAAAAATCATATTTTCTAATACTCTTAATATCTGGTTAGTAATAATGTTTAGCTCACTTCGGTCTATTAACTTAAAGTCATCTAAGACCAATTTATTTGTAAAGTTATTATTGTCTGAAACGTGTGTAAAATTACACAATTGCTTGTAGTCACTTAATAACTGAGAAATTTTTCCATGTACATAATTTACTGTTTTATACTTTTTTTTCACATTTTCGTTTATCTTATATACGCCAAGTCCTTCTACGTCCTCTTTAATTTTAACTAACAGCAATCGATTGAATTCTTCAATTGATGCCCGAAGTCCCATTCTTGCAGGTTTCATATAATTTAGAGAGAGAAGATCCATGCATAGAATTAAGTCTGTGACCACCTCGTTAAAGTAACCTTTTTCGTTTGTAGTCATGGAGATTGATTTAGCCAGATCATTTAAATAATAAATTTTTCTATGAATAACCTTTAGTTTTTCTAATATATCGCTATTTGTAGTAGTAGTATTTCTATCTTTCAAATGTGATAAGTAATAATTAAAATCTTTTTCGTGGGGTTTTTGTAAAAAAATAGACCTATTCATTATTCCTACTGATTACCTTTCTCCATCTATCAATTGTATCGATAGTATTACCTTTACCCTTTTTATTTGTTTTGTTTGGTACAGTTTTAAGACCGTTATCTATATTAGCTGGTTTCTCGAGGTATAGATAAGTACTATCAATATATTTCTTTAGTTCATCCTTTTCAGATGATTCAATAATTCTTATAATCCTAGATAAAAGAAGGGTTCGTGATTTAAAAAGATAATCCAATGGATTTATTTTGAAGACTTCCTTAATAAAGCTCTTTAACTCCTCATTTCTTTTGAATAATTCCTTAGACAATAGCAATTCAGCAACAACACCCATAAATACTGCTCTATCTTCTAATTCCTGTGATGAAAAATTTTTTGAGTTAGAAAGCTTTATTTCTGATATATAATTTAATATTTTTTTCACCCTTATTCTAACTCCTTTATAAATTCTTCTGTAATTTCCACGATCCTATCTTTAGTAGTAACCATATCATACATAAAGGTTTCAATTCTTCCTGTTTCATTATATTGAAAATACAACATCTCTTTTTCAAACACCTTAATACTGTTGTATTTCTCTCTTACACTTTCTATAATTCTTCTTTGAGTAACAGAATTTGGTCTAACCATCGTAAAAATAAGGCCTAAACATTGCACCTTAGCTCTATTCATTGTATTAACATTACTTACTACACTCTGAAGTAGTTCTACTCCTAAAAGAGAATACATATCCGGTTTGACTGGTGCCAGGTAATAGTTTGAAGCAATCAAACTAGATGTTGTATAAAATGAATGAGTGGGTGGACAATCGATAAATATATAATCATAATCCTCTTCTTCTATAACTCTTTGAATGAATCCATCAAGAAGATTTTCTGTTCCTCTAGTGCTAGATTCAATCATAATAAGGTCTAAATCTCCACAAATAATTGATAAGTTATCCTCCAACGACTGGATAATATCTTGGGGAGGTACAATTTTTTCCTCAACTCTTTGAATTACGCTGGTTGTGTTCTGAAATATTTTCAGCACAGTCTTTTTCTCTTCAACTAGGTCAAGGTAGTCTTCTGAACTGCGATATTTCTCCATTAATGCTTGAGTTGTATTAAATTGTGGATCCATATCTATTACTAAAATCTTTTTATTAAAATGATTTGCTGCAGTATATGCCATGTTAAAGCATAAAGTTGATTTCCCAACTCCGCCTTTCATGTTTAAAAATGAAATTACTTTCGCCATAATGAACCCCCAATATATTTCCTATACATCTAATATTTTACATTAAATAAAGGGTTAAAAATATAAATTTTTTTAGGGGAAAATCACTTTTTAGGAAATACATAGGGTTTCAAATAAACTTCTTTCTTGAAGAAAGGAATTTGTACTGCTTAATCAAACATTTCACCATCCAATTCTTTAACGATATTCATAAAAGTTTGATTCTTAGATTTGATTGCTTTGTTCTTCATAAGAGCAACATATTCTTTGTAAGAAACGGCATCTTGACAGAAGGAATAAAAGAGGATCTAAAAGTTCAGGTGTCATAAGCAGAATCTTAAATGCTTCTTTTTGAGTGTGTTTGCCATTTTTCGTTGAACTCATAGTATCCAGGCAATTGTCTGTTGTTGTTGGATATTCTCTGTTGTATGCTTTCATATCAGTCCAACCTTTCCATGATGCTGTTTAGCAATTCATCATCTTCATCATCTTCTCCATCAAGCATATTTACGTCATTCAAAACTGATTGAGTAAGTAGCTGTCTTGAAGTTGGATCTAACTGCAAAGACTTTAGCTGAGACTGAAGTAAGTTAAGCTGAGTACTTCTCATTTGAACATATGGGGAAGCAACTACTTTCTCAAATCCTTCACGAGTCATGATTGTTTGTACTGCGCCATGCTTCACAAGACCAATTTCAATTTCATTCAATAAGTCAATTGTATTTGCTGCAGCTGCTAAAGAGAAAATATCAATGTCTTTCAAATGGAATCCGAGTCCTAAATCTTTCAAATTAGAAACTAGAGCTGCGTAAACTTTTTCATTTCTTAGAACGATATGATCTGGCAGATTCGACAAATTTGAAGATGAAAACTGCTGCTTCATTTCATGCTTCTGTTGCATGTTCTTTTCTTTTCTGTATGGATTACTATCTTGTTTAAGATGTGCCGGTTTTAGATTAATTTTATTCAGTCCTTTCTAGGTATGATACGACGGGACAGGGTTCAAAATGTACTGTGGGAAAACCGTTCACTCCACTGTTATTATCGTGGCTGTTCATCTTTTTTTCGCGGAGGTAGGCGGTTTCGTTTTGGCCAATCATTTTTTTAGAAGCCAACATTTCTGAGGTACCCATACGAAACTTTTTCACTGCCATGTGTTGTCAGTATTAAGTTGACTTTTGATAGCACCGAACTTCTACTTAGCTTCATGTCTCTTGACTTCATTGCTTCGATGTAATCATTGACCACAATCTTCACTAAAGAAAACTTAAATGCTTTCTCTCCGATGTCTGCTCTTACTGCTTCTAAACAGTTAATCTTCTCATTCATACTTCATCTATCCTTTCTCGACAAATTATTACCTCTTTCGGTTTGTTTTTTAAAAAGAAAAAGAGCAGCCGAATTAACGACCACTCAAAGTTTGTAAAATATTTAGCATAAATTCTTATAGTTTAAGCAGTGATTGTTAGTTTTGATAGTGCTTCTGGATTGTAAACAGTTCCATCCATATAAGCGTCCAGCATGAATCCGGCAGTACCGCGCAACGCTGACTCAATATCTTGAATTGTAATGATCTGTGGACCTTTCTTAACCATTACTGCGTAGCCTGATTCAACATTTCCGAACACGCATGGAACTTGTCCAACAGTGTCTCCAGCATCCAATGAATCTGTAACGATTACTTCTAAACCGATGAATGTATAAGATAGGCGGCCGTTTACTTCACCGTTCTGCATGTAGAAATGTCCTGCGCCATCTTTCAATTTAGCAAGTCTATTGAAGAATGGTCTTGAAACAATAAACGCTGAACCTTGTAGGTAATCTGGATGAATTGATGTTACAATTTCGTTCATCTTATCCAACAGTTTTACATCTGTATTTTCTGATGCCTTCGACAAAGTGAACTTGTTAATTTCTTCATTAGGAACAATACCTTTGAATTCTTCAGTAGATGTTCCACGAAGGATTGATCTTTCAACAGCTTTGAATGTACTTTTCGCCAGTCTGTTAGGAACGTATTCAGCCATATTTAAAGCAGCATCATTAATTAATTGTTTAGTAAGAGCCATATGAGCTCCGACTCGCTTCTGACTGAGTTCTACATGACCTAGAGCAATTAAACCTTCAGTAAGAGGTTGTCCTTCTCCTACGAAAGAACCAACACCTGTTGATGTTTCTCTAGCAACCTTTAATCTTCCGTGAACTGATGGGAACTTACGAGCACGAGCGAATACTGGAGAACTTTCTTCGAGCTTCTCAACGATAATGTCAGCAACTGCTTCTGGAATAACAGCTCCATTACCTGCAACTGTTTGTAGACCAAGCGCACGAGCCTCTTGAACATCACCTGCAACATATGCATTAAAAGCTTTGTTATCTAAAGTCCGTTTTTCCTCTGCTTCATTTTTGTTAGTAGTTCCATATCTGTATACTGTTTTCATTTTGTTTTGCTCCTCTTTTTTTATTTTTGATACCGGAATATCAACTTCTGTAACTAAGTCGATTCCTCGTGCTGCAATAGTACTGTCACTATAGGCAGGATCCCGAACAACGCTGATTTCAAAGAGATCAAGCTCTTCAATGGTTCGCTCATAAAGACCAGCTTCAAGATTACGCCAACTATCTTTGATAGTTCGGAAACCAAATGACATATTTTGATAGATTCTTGAATCAATCAATGTATACGCGTCCTTGCCCCAAGTCGTTGGAGCAATAGTAGCTTCCATCCATAAACCTTGTTCATCTTCTCGAAGAGTTAAAGACTTATTTCGAGTTGATGCCAGGATTTTTTCTTGTTTATGCTCGGCAAGAAAATCAATGTCTCTTGTGGCATTTTGAATTGCTCGACTGAATGCGCCTTTTGCAATCTTTTCAACGAATTTCTTTCCAGAACCTAAGACATTGCTTAGCTTTTCGGTCTTATTGACATATCCCGATACCTTCATAATTCCGTTCTTATCTGAACGTAGTTCCATATTCAGAACTCTAAGTTCGATATTTTTCTTCAAGATCTTCATCCTTTCGTTTTCTTTTTTGCTGAATGAACAGCTATCTATTTCTGTAAATAGTCATTTAAATAAAAAAAGACGTATCCGAAGATACGCCAAGGCTTTGAAAGTGAATCAAGCTTTCAAAGAACTCCTCTAATGCTCGAGAAGTCAAAGATACGAACCTAAATACGAGACCTAATAATTCTGTAAGCTATCTGTAAGATAGTTAAGTAGTCACTGCAAAAGCAGTGCCGATTTTATTAATAAGATTGCTTGTCCAAGCAATACTAAAAGTTCATAAAAGAAGAAGCCGAGACATGGAAGTGACCGGCTCATTGTGTTGCAATTAAAATAGGAAGTATTCAATGAATCTAAAGCATTAAAGAAAAACGTAAAGCTTTCAATGTCTCAATCTTGAAAGTTCTACCAATAACAAATAACTAGAAACTATAATCGAATGAATAGAGAATAATTGCACGTCTGTGCAACACTCTCTATTTTATATATACATAGGTAGAAGATCCTGTACGACATCTATTTAGCTGACTTAGAATGAAACCATATTTGTTATTGTTCTATTTTAAATAAGAAAGGTAACTTTTTTGGTTTCAGTTATTTTCAAGGATCCAATATCTTTTACCATAAGTTTCTGAGCTTCTTGCATTATCCTTTTCGCTCTTGATAACAAACGAAATATTATTTTCTTCAAAGAATGAATTGACAGTTTTCATACCGACCTTTATTGAACCGTTCTTACCTCGAAGTCCATATTTGTTACAGATTACATCCACTAATGCTTGTTGCTGTTCTTTGAAGATTTTCTTCTCAAGATAATTATCAATGATATCAAGTTGAATATAATTTTCTTTTTTTAGCTGTTCAAGATCGACATATTGAATGTTAGGAAAATATTTATCAAAGAACGCTTCAAATCCGTAAACATCCATAAACTCATACATTTCTGCTTGATATTCTAAGTAGGCTAATCCAGTTGTATGAACCCTTAGTCGAGTATATTTTTGATTACTGATTGGATCCATTATCGTATCAAGATAGAATGCTTTCATGCATTTGCTTATTACATCAATTCCATATTCTTCAATGAAATCAATTTCACCCAATCGATTATATTCGTCATAATAAAATAGCTGTTTTTCTAAATATCGCATCTTAGCTAAAATGGATCTCTTGGAAACTTTTTTATAAAATACGTTTACTTTTTGAGTTCTAACTCGTCCAGTAGATTGAACAAAAGCATCAATATCACTGATTCCATGAATAACAACAGTTTCTACAGAAGCATCCTTAATTTCAGTTGCTTCAGTCATAAGCTTTGTTGTATTTAGTACATCACATTCGAATTGTTGATTATCAGCAATCTGCTTGAATTCTAAAGATCCTTCTTGATTTCCAGAATGTAAGACCTTACTGTTTCCAATATTAAAATTTGTTGTAGTATCAAGAGAATTATGAAAAATGATAGCCTTATTTCCTTTTTCAACTTCTTTATGAACTACTGCAGCAACTGTTTCATCTTGCTCATATCGAAACATATCTTTTACTGAATTGTTGTAGTAATTCGCTTCTTTAAGTACTTCTAGCTGATTATTCCAAGGTAAGTAGTAAAGACCATCATAAGTCCCAGTCATAAAGATTTTAACTGCTTCAACGTTTTGATTTAGAAAGTTAAAAGATAGCTCTGTCTTTGTATTAAAAGAGCTGTCACTCACAAAGTAATGAGCTTCATCACAAATGATATAATCGAAACTTTTAATCATTGGATCTCTTCGTTGAATCATCTTCTGAAAACCTTGAATTGACTTTATTTCGAACATACCGCCTTTAAATTGGCGAATGCATTCTTCTTTATATTCTTCAAGATAATTTGATTGCTGCTTTAATGATTGAAGTCTATGAGATAAAAATAAAGTTCGTTTGTTATTTTCTAGTGCGAATGGAAGCAGAACGTTTCTTGCCCAGTAATTTTTGCCACTGTTCATTTCCGACCCAATTAGATAATTTTTTCCTTTTTCTAATTTTTCTACAACATCTTCTGTAATAAAATCGCTTACGTAAGTTTTACCGATCAAATTGATTCCCTCCGATTAAATAAAATTTCTTTATATATGCTTTCTATCAGAAGAAACAAAAACGTAAATCATAACAGGAAAATAATTCACAAATTATTCTTCATAAGTTCCTGGAAATAAATAAAAATAGAGCCCTCAGAAAAGGCTCTAAATCAACATTTTATAAAATTATGTATATCATTTAAAATTCCGCACTTAAAGAAAGCTAGCAATCATCAGTGTTCTTGAAGATTGCCAACTTCTTATAGCTGACTTTATGTTAACTAGCTCTGTATCTTTCATTCATTAAGATGAATAACTAATTTTGGTTAAATATGCTCATTTTTCCAGAATATAAAAATTCATTAACAATTTTAGCATCAATAAAATCAGCTTCTGTTATTCCGGGCATAAGTTCTTGAAAAGTATCGTAACCCTCAATAAATTCTTTTCTCCATCTTTTTATTTCTAAGTCTCTGTACTTCTTTTTTTTCTTCTGATTATTTGCCATTATCAATCACCTCGTCATTTGATACTGCTGTTATATGGCAAAATGAGAAAGTGTAAACTAAAAGTGAAAAAAATATTTAAGAATTGATTTAATACTCGTAAAGTTCAATAGAAACACTACTCACTAATAAAATGAGAATTTTATTTTATGGAGTACAGATGGATAATTATGTATAGTGTATTATTATAATAAAACGTAGTATGAAGAAATTTCTTGTATATGAAGGATGAGTCTAATGGTAATTACAAATGATTTTCAATGTAATGTTTGCGATAGCATTACTCGTATAAAGGTTCAACTAGGTTGGTTAGAAAATTATCCTGTTAGAATTAAATGTGGCAAATGTAATATTTCAATATTCGGCAACGTCTATTTAGACCAACAAAATGCAGGATATTCTATTAAACTAAAAAATGTAACTCCTTTAGAAGACATTGGAAAACCTGATTATTTAATTGAAGTATCTGGAGAGCTTTTGACTGAAAAAATGCGTCCATATACTGGAGATATTGATACTTTTTTCTCGCCCTTTTTCAAAAGTGGTGTCTTCTCTATGGGAGAAAATATTGAAAATTTTAAAGAAAGTACCATTAGCTTTTTAGATAAAATTGAATATGAATGGCCTACTGTAAAACGAATAAATGAATTATGGTTTAATGGCAATCATACCTACTTACCTAAAGAAATTCATAAATTATTAGATAAAACACAATTCCCGGCAGATAACGAGCTAGAATTATTACGAGCGGTTCATGTCTTAAATTTCTTGTTTACCAATGCTTTTGCGCGTAATTATTTTAAAGAAATTACTACCCACATTTTCAATGAGTTTCGAAATATTAATAATAGTAACCAATTAATTTTATTGGCAAAACATTTTGAAAGTCATTTGAATGATTATGAACAAAAATTTTTCGGTATTATCAATAAGTTTATTGAAAAATTCCACATGTTTATACCAATTTACGGATTAGACTTTTATTCAGAAAAAAATCACAAAGAAGATGTAATCAAGAAATTAGGATTAACAACTGTTGATTTTGAAGATATTAAGGATTTTTATATAGATACTTTTGAGGATATAGGTGATATTTTAAATTTAGTCGTTGCCTATAATAATTTAAAACATCGAGCAGATTTTAAAAAAATGAAAGAAAATGTAATCAAAGAAATTCTAGTCATTGAAGATTACATAAAAATGCGTAATAAAGGAAGAAAATTAGAATTTATTAATGGTGACGAAAGCTTTGATAAAATTTTTGTTTCCAAAGTTGATAATAGATTGCGAAATGCAATAGGTCATAGAAGTTATACTTATGATGTTATTACGCAAGAGATAATTTACTATCCTTCTGGCGATCCAAAAAAGGGTACCTCCGAAAGTTTATATTTAACAGAGTTTGTACTTGAATGTTTTCAGTTAATGCGGTCGTGTATTGGACTTGCAGAGATTGTTTATCAAACCCGTAAGTTTATGTATGTCAATCAAGGTATTATACCTAGAGCTTTACAAGATTACTATCCATCATCTGCAGAAAAAAGTGCCTATAGTTTTCAAGCTAAAAACAAAAAACGTTCTAGTAAAATCAAAAACAAAAAGAAAATATCAAAAAAAGCTCGTCAACAAAATAGAAAAAGGTAAGCTAAAAGGGGCCTATGTGGTCCCTTCTGTTTTTAAAAAAAATATGGATTTTATTCAAAAAAGGCCGAGCATACAGCTCGATCTCATTTAAAATGTTTAGCTGAATAACCATGTAATTGACTGTTTTTTGGTGGAACCCAACCTCTAAGAAGCAGTTTGACTCCTTCGTTTAAATACCCATCAATTTCTCTCTCTAAAAATTTTGTTGCTTCAATAATTGATTTAAAAGTTCCGATTTCTTGGTTATCCTTATAGATGATACAAGCAATCCTTCGTGCCATAACTACGCTTCCCCCATTAACTTAATCTATAAGTGATTATAGGAGTATTTTAAACTAAAATTCAATTTTATAAGGAATATAAATCAGATTTAGAAATTATTCTTCTTTATGAATTCGATTGAAGTACATATCATGTATTCCAATTTTTTCCGAAAGGAACTCTACATCCTTCTCTAAGTTAGAAAGTCGCTCTTCCATGTTTGGATTATTTCTAACATTATAATACTCGTCATACATCATATCTAATAGCTTCCAACGCTCACCATTCTCTAATTCCTTAATCATTTGGAATAATTTTTCTGCAGTCATATTAAATCATCTCCCATTTTTAATTTAAAGATAAAAACACACTAGATAATATAATTCTATTATCCGGCATATTTCTGTTTAATCAGGGTCATCCAGTATCTTCTGAAGGCTATCCGTTGATATCCCATTACCTCGTTATCTAACCTTCTTGAATTTCTTATCAACTAACGCTTATAGCTTATCTACTTTTTTATTTAATTTCTTAATCTTATTATCAATTTCTTTAATACTATCTAAAATAATATCTAGCTGTATTCCTTGTTGAATCATTAATTGCTTTAAATCAAGCTCTTTGTTCACTTGTGACTCCTTATTCAGTAAAATTTCTACTGACTTTTCCACAGTATTTCCAGGGACATTCTTTAAATGGATTAGCTTTCTAAACAACTCAACTTCATATTCAGAAAAAACAAGCTGACCTTGCTTACTTCTAGTGAACTTATAATTATTCTTTTCAAACAGGAGATAATACTTTTTTAAAACTGAAGTACTTAAGCCTAGCATAGCAGACACTTCATTAATTTTCATTATGAGCCTCCTAAGAAAAAATAAAATAATCAAACTTCTAACCAGTTAAATAAGTGACTATTTTTAGTCTTGTTGTTTGAAAGCTCGTACATCGTTTCTTTATACTCAGCAAATTCTTCGGAATGTTTATAGTCTGAGTTATTCGTGATTATTTCTAAAGACTTAAAAGCATATCCTTTAATCTTATGTAATGGTACCTTTAAATACCTGTTGCTTTCAATTGTATCATTTACAAATTTTTCAATAAGTGTATTCCATTGCTTCTTAGAATACCTTCCAATAGAAAACTTGGTATACAGTTCATTAGAAGCTTTGGTTAACAAAACTTTAAATTGATCTGATGTCAGAGGTTCCTTGTAATTACAATTGAAATTATTTATATCTTTATCTTGTTCTTTTTTATTATTTATTTTTAGGGTTCCCTTTTGGTCAGGCATGGTGTTCCCTTTGGGTAAGGGTAGGTATTCCCTTTCGTCATACCTGTGAGACTGCTTCTTGACTTTCGATTCAATAGTTAACGGTTTAATCAGGTCTTCCCTTTTGGAAGAGCTAGGTATTCCTACTAATTTAATTTCAATTTTAGAAGTGATATGAAAGTATTTCTTTGAAGGCATCCCCATTACCCTTGTTTCTATGTAGCCATGATCTTCTAATTCTTTAGCTGCTTTGAGTTGCTGTTTGTATGTGAGTGCCGTTTCTTCTTCCAACATTTCAGATGTTAAGAAGAAATATTCTTTATCATTCTTGATAGTTAACATATTCTTGCTGCTAAAACTTTCGTAACTGGAGCACAATTGGCCGAATATAATGGATCCGTTAACTGAAACCTCATGTGCAAGTTGTTTGTTATACATTACAAACCCTTTACCACTTAGAATAGATATTAACTTCATTGTTCTTCTCCCTTTGACACAACAAAGAAGACCTGTAATAATTAGAATACAGAGGTAAACCTTCTGTGTCTTGTATTTAGAGATGGTAGAGCCGCAAACTCATATACCATCTCTTTTATTAATTTTATAACACGAACACAAGCTCGTACACTTTTATAATTTAATCCCTCTTAATGCTCCATACTCCTTATGTTTCTTTTCTATATCAGATCCCCATAAGTTTACATACTTCTTTGTTATTGCTATGTCTTGATGGCCCAAAATTGCCATAAGACTAAATGCATCGATTCCTGCTACTATCATTCGTTTTGCCATTGTATGTCTAAAGGTATGTGGACTTACACGTTTAGTTATTCGAGCATCCTTACCATACTTCGTAAACCTCGTTTGTATACTATGAGGCTTCAACTCTCCATTATCTTGAGTAATAAAAAGTTTATCTGTTTCAACGTTTGCTCTGATCTTAATGTATCTCTTCAATTGCTCAACAGTAGCATCAGATAGGTAAACTGTTCTTTCAAATAAATTTTTAGTTTTTCTAACTATAATAGAATTATCGATTACATCATTTACTTCTATTCCTACTAGCTCAGATAAACGAACTCCTGTATCTAAAAATATTAATAGTATTACTTCATCCCTAAAACCAATGAATGATTTTTGTTGTCGTATTATTTTTAGCAAATTTTCTATCTCTTTATTATCTAAGGTTTCAATTGTCTTTTGTCTATCTCTTAGCAGCTTTATATTTTTCATTGCATTTTTATCAATATGCTTGTACTTAAATAAAAAATTGTAAAAAGATCTAAGCGCTCTTAAACGAGTATTTATACTTGTTACTTTCATGAATTGTTTGCTTTTTAAAATGAATGTTTCAATATCAATCTGCTGACAATCAACTAGTTGCTTATTAATAATTTTCTTCGCTGCATGGAATTCGTTTTTATAATACTCAATGGTAGCTGGTCTCAAGTTTCTTAAATAACAATCTCTAAAGAAGACTTCAAAAGCTTCATCATCTGTTATTTTTTTCTTAAGGATTAGTAATTCTTCATTTGTAAGCTTTCCTCTTCTTCCCACCACAACCTCCTACGCACACGATTCGACGCACACGATTTTGAATTATTTATGTCGTGTTAGAAAACAAAAAAAAGACCTCAACATAATCGTTGAAGTCTTGATTTCTATAGATTTTTGATACCGGTGGCCGGGGTCGAACCGGCACTCCAGAGGAACACGATTTTGAGTCGTGCGCGTCTGCCAATTCCGCCACACCGGCAAATGAAATTGTGATGGATATGGTGCCGAGGACCGGAATCGAACCGGTACGGTAGTCACCTACCGCAGGATTTTAAGTCCTGTGCGTCTGCCAGTTCCGCCACCCCGGCAAGGGTGATAATTAAAAATTGGAGGCGACACCCGGATTTGAACCGGGGATAAAGGTTTTGCAGACCTCTGCCTTACCACTTGGCTATGCCGCCTCAACTATTGGAGCGGAAGACGGGATTCGAACCCGCGACCCCCACCTTGGCAAGGTGGTGTTCTACCACTGAACTACTTCCGCAAATCGCTTTGTAATGTATCTTATGCATTAGCTGCACAAAGATGACTCTTAATGAAAAATGGCTGGGCTAGCTGGATTCGAACCAGCGCATGACGGAGTCAAAGTCCGTTGCCTTACCGCTTGGCTATAGCCCAAAACAGAAATAAAAACCCTATTAAGTAAAAAATGGGGCGACTGATGGGAATCGAACCCACGAATGCCAGAGCCACAATCTGGTGCGTTAACCACTTCGCCACAACCGCCATTATACTATATAAGATTAATTAAATTGGCAGGGGTAGTAGGACTCGAACCCACACCGGAGGTTTTGGAGACCTCTGTTCTACCTTTAAACTATACCCCTATATTCTTTTTTAAAAGTGGTGGAGGGGGACGGATTCGAACCGCCGAACCCGGAGGGAGCGGATTTACAGTCCGCCGCGTTTAGCCACTTCGCTACCCCTCCACACTGTAAGTGGTGCCGGCAAGAGGACTTGAACCCCCAACCTACTGATTACAAGTCAGTTGCTCTACCAATTGAGCTACACCGGCATTTAAGTGTAAATGGTGGCTTGGGACGGAATCGAACCGCCGACACAAGGATTTTCAGTCCTTTGCTCTACCGACTGAGCTACCAAGCCATTTTATAATTTGCAGTACAATGATGTTACATTCTTGAAACCTTCGCCCAAATTTCAGTAAGCTTAGCCGAGGAGCAGCTCAATTTGTGCGCTGATGCTTATGCTTCGAAGCTTATTCGATCGTGCTCTACCGACTGAGCTACCAAGCCATTTTATTCTTTTTAATTAAGAATGGCGGTCCCGACCGGGATCGAACCGGCGATCTCCTGCGTGACAGGCAGGCATGTTAACCGCTACACCACGGGACCATTTGGTTGCGGGGACAGGATTTGAACCTGCGACCTTCGGGTTATGAGCCCGACGAGCTACCAGACTGCTCCACCCCGCGACAATAATAAATGAAGTTTTTGTGCTGCTGTATTCAGTGGAAATGGTGGAGGATGACGGGCTCGAACCGCCGACCCTCTGCTTGTAAGGCAGATGCTCTCCCAGCTGAGCTAATCCTCCGCAGTGAAAATGATGTTGGTGACCCGTACGGGATTCGAACCCGTGTTACCGCCGTGAAAGGGCGGTGTCTTAACCGCTTGACCAACGGGCCATTTATATAAGTAGTGGCGGAGAGCAAGGGATTCGAACCCTTGAGACGGGTTACCGCCTACACGATTTCCAATCGTGCTCCTTCGGCCACTCGGACAGCTCTCCAAAATGGCTCCGCAGGTAGGACTCGAACCTACGACCGATCGGTTAACAGCCGATAGCTCTACCACTGAGCTACTGCGGAATAATATTTTCACTAGCCTGGCAACGTCCTACT
>NZ_JBCMYF010000025.1:0-70126 GCF_050483325.1 Metabacillus idriensis | reverse complement strand
AGCTCCGCCTCCTAGCCCCTTGGCCAGAACAAATCCGGCAGTAAAGGCAAAAAGCGCCTTCACTGCCGGATTCTTATCTGTCTGCCCGAGTCTGACCAGTCGGCTCCGCTTTTCTTATTGTCCAGCTCCATCGCCCAACTCCTCGGCCAGAACGGATCGACCAGTAAAGGCAAAAAGCGTCTTCACTGGCCGATCCTTATCTGTCTGTCTGCGCAAACGAGGACTTCAGCTTCACACATTGTCCAGCTCCATCGCCTAACTCCTCGGCCAGAACGGCTCCGTCTGTAAAGGCAAAAAGCGCCTTTTCAGCCGGATCCTTATCTGTCTGTCGGAGCTAAACAGGCGATTCCGCTTTTCTCATTGTCCAGCTCCGCCTCCTAGCCCCTCGGCCAGAACAAATCCGGCAGTAAAGGCAAAAAGCGCCTTCACTGCCGGATTCTTATCTGTCTGTCGGGTCTGACCAGGATTTCAGCTTCACACATTGTCCAGCTCCATCGCCCAACTCCTCGGCCAGAACGGCTCCGTCTGTAAAGGCAAAAAGCGCCTTTTCAGCCGGATCCTTATCTGTCTGTCGGAGCTAAACGGGCGATTCCGCTTTTCTGTTAATACCCAAAATCCCAATCCATCTGTTCCTGCCAGACGGTAAATTGAATTTCTGAGAACTTGATTTCACGGTCATTTATTTTATAGCTGCATGTCCCGCATGCGGATTGTTTTTTTAAGTCTGCATATTTTTCTTCTGTTACATCCTCTAAGATTGTCATTTCTTGATTATGATGAAACAATAAAACGGTTCCCACCGAAAAAACACCTTCTTTTTTATTGATAGAACAGCTAAAACACAGATTGTATTTTACCATGTTTGGGGCCGTGGTCTAACAAATATAAGAAGTTGTCATAAAATCGCCAAAACGAAATCGTTTACAGGAAATTTACAGTTGTTTTTTCATTCTATAGTTGATAAAAAGCATCGGATCGATCGAAACGTATTGCTCAGTAATGAGGGTAAATCCTTTTTTAATAAAAAAGGGTTTAGCAGTAATACCTGTACTGACGGACAGGACCTTGTGATCTGCTTCCATTGCTGTTTTTTCGAGAGCCTGAAGCAGAGCGGATGCCGCTCCTTTTCCCTGATAATCCATATGAGAATACAGAAAGTGGATTTCACCATTATGTGTCAGAGTTCCAAACCCAATAATCTTTTGGTTCTTAGTGGCCAAAAGCGTTGTATTCGCCGTCAGCAAATCGTTCCAATTTGAGTAATAATCCATGTTTTGGGGAGCGAGCGCATTCAAATGCATATCGGAATAATCTTTGCGGTTGACTTCATGTACAGTCCCTATATAAAGATTGACAATGGTGTTCAGGTCTTTTGGTTCGAATAATCTAATTTTCATCAGCACCACCGAGTGTTTGTAGTTTTTCTGCACGGGCATCTGCAATTAAATTTTTGAGCCAGGCAAGCTCAGCTTCTCCGTGAAGGATGGACCCTTTAATTAAATGGATTACTGCCCTGGGCAATTGTTTATAAAAGTCTAAAATGCCAGAAAGCTCTCTAACTCTTTTTGCGGTTAACGTCATTCTTTTTTCAAGGATATCAGCTATTTCCTGCTGATTTCCATGCAAGGCAAACGCTACGCCAGTAAACAGCGGATGATATAAATTGGAGTCTGTGGACAATTCATCAAGAATCATTTTGTGAAACAGCTTTTTTCCGGAGTCGGTTATTTGATAAATGGTTTTATCCGGCCTGTTTGTATCCTTGATGATATCGACTACTTTTATAAACTCCTTTTTGTGAAGCTGCTCGACGGCGTAATAGAGAGATCCTTTTTGCAGTTTCATAAAATGATCCATATGTCTTTGCTCCATCGTTTGTTTCATTTCATAAGGATGGGCATCCCGTTCCATTAAAAGACCGAGAATAACTAATTTCATGGACATCGTGTACCCTCGCTTTACCGAAGCTGATGAAGCACTTTTCAGCTTACTTAAATTATATAGTCTAGTTTGACCATTTAGCAATGATTTTAGTTCGTGATTCACGATATATAGGATAGGGAAAGAATAGATTATGAATGTTTTTTATAAATCTTTCAATTCTTGACTATATCCTGTAAAATAAAGTGTTTGAAAAAATTATTTCCTTTATGGGGGAAACTAAGTGTTATCTATTATTAAACCTTTACTCGTTAACATTACAATTTTGTTTTCGCTGACCTTTAACGCAAATCTATTTTTTCCTTTTAATACAAAGCAAAAACCTTCTGTCAAACAAAGGGTCATATATGGGCTGATCAGTGCATTTGGTGCCCTGCTTTGTATGGCGTATCCCATTGAAACACTGGGTGAAACCTACTTTGATTTAAGAATGGTGTTTGTCCTGATTGTCACCCTTTATTCAGGCTGGATTTCAGGAGGAATTGTCCTTATTGTAACATGCCTTGCAAGATATTTAATCGGGGGAGACTTCTACCTGATCGGGATCGTCATCACTCTGGCAGCTTATGTAATGGGGTTATTGTTCAGAAAGCATTTTATTCAATCAAAAATGAAGTACATAAGCGGGACGGCAGTGGTAGGCACCTATTTTCTCGTCTATATTACAATCATCTATACGTATATTAATTTCCTGGAATTTCAATTTTACTTGGTTTACTTCTTAGCGTTTTATCTTTCATATATGTCGATGATCTTTATAATTGAGAGCTTGATTAAAACCAATAAACAATTTGATGAAATGGTTTATGTAGATAAACTGACGACAATCGGTCAAATGGCTGCTGCGATTGCACATGAAATCAGAAATCCAATTACAACAGTCAGAGGGTTTATTCAATATATCCAGCAGGATACAAAGGATGAAAATTTAAGGAAATTTTCACCCTTAATTCTTGATGAATTAGACCGCACGAATAAGATTATCACAGACTATTTACAGCTTGCTAAGCCCCATCATCATGAATTGACCAAAATAGAAATTGATGGAGTCTTAGAGGACATCATTGTGCTTTTAAAACCTCTGGGATCTTATTCAAATGTGACGTTAACTTATGATAGCGAAGAAAAAAGTTCGGTATATGGCGATATTGCGCTTTTAAAGCAATCTTTAATGAATGTGATTAAAAATGGAATAGAAGCCATGGAGAACGGCGGTGATATTCAAATTACTAAAAAAACGAATTATGTGAACGGTACTGTGAGCATTGTTATAAAGGATGCCGGTAAAGGTATGACAGAAGAGGAGCTGCAGCATTTAGGCCTGCCGTTTTATACGACAAAATCAAAAGGGACAGGCCTTGGCTCCATGATTACAAACCGGCTTATACGTGAAATGAAGGGCACGGTTGAGTATGAAAGCGAGATTGGCAAAGGAACAACTGTGACAATATGTCTCCATTTGTTTCAGTAAGGAAGGAGAAACGTATGTTCGCGGAGAAGTGAGTAATAGGGGGGATTTCTATGAAAACAATGGAGGAAATGAAAAATCATTATAATCACTATGATTCCTGGATTTTGTCATTAAAACAAATGAGCAATGATGGATGGTTTCAACCTGTACAAGAAGGCAAATGGTCTGCAGCAGAAATCGTTGCTCATTTAATTGCCTGGGATCGTTTTACATTAGATCAGAGACTTGGAAAGCTTAAGGAAAATGCCGTACTGGCTCCTTTTCCTGATTTTCAAAGTGTGAATGACAGGGCAGCGGAATATGCAAAAAGCGGAATAACTAAGGATGAACTAATTGCAGAATTTATAGAGGTTCGCTCTGCAGCAGTTGATGCCTTTCTTAAATTTGAAGGGGAAGAACATCAATTTCATTTTAAAATTGGTAATCATCTATTTACGATTGCAAGCTACATGGAGGATTTTATCGGTCATGATCTCCATCATAAAGCCCAAATTGATGCCTTCCTTGAAAAAAATGAAAGCACCGGGATTGCATGACAGATTTCCTGATTCAGGCACTTGCTGCTGCCGGTGCGATTTTTTTGTTCAGTGCGGTTTTGATCTTGATAAAAATGAAAAAATAAACACAAGAAAACCGCTCAGCTGCCTGAGCGGTTTTCTTGTGTTTAGCGGGCGATTCCGCTTTTCTATTGTCTAGCTCCGCCTCCCAGCCCCTCGGCCAGAACAAATCCGTCAGCAAAGGCAAAAAGCGCCTTCACTGCCGGTTTATTATCTGTCTGTCGGGTCTAACCAGTCGGCTCCGCTTTTCTATTGTCCAGCTCCATCGTCCAACTCCTCGGCCAGAACGGATCCGCCAGAAAAGGCAAAAAGCGCCTTTCCTGTCGGATCCTTATCTGTCTGTCGGAGCTAACCGGACGATTCCGCTTTTCTAAATTGTATGTGTAATGAAATTCGCAAGAAACAATAACGCGATGACGTATAGAGGCAGCGCTACTTCTCTTGTCCGTTTCATGACCAGTTTTAATATCGGGTAAGCAATAAATCCAAAAGCCATACCATCTACAATGCTGTACGTGAGTGGAATGAGCGCGATAATCAGGAATGCCGGAAAACTTTCCGTAAAATCTTTCAAATCGATGTTTTGGATATTCTGAATCATCAATCCGCCGATTAAAATGAGAATAGGAGCAATGGCACTGTCTGGTATCGTTTTAATATAAGGCAAAAAGAACAATGAACTCAAAAACAGCAAACCGGTTGTAATGGCTGTTAATCCAGTTCTTCCGCCTGCTGATATTCCAGCCGCTGTTTCCACTGTGCTAACAGTGGGACTTGTGCCGAATAGCCCTGCTGTTATGGCAGATATCGCATTTGCACGGAGTGAGCCCTTGTATCTGTCAGGTCTGTTTATCATGTTAACATGCCCATGAACAAGTCCGATATTTTCAAAAACGATGACCATCGTCAGTGAAAAAGTTGCTGTCCAAAAGGCGAGATCCGCTATTTTTTCAAAAGACATCGCACCGAAGACTTCAAAATAAGAACTCATTGAAAATGCAGATGCCGGACCTTGTGTGCTGTTAATCAAGCCGAATCCTGCAGCAATGGCTGTACCAAGCAGAATGCTGATTAAGAAATTTCCTGGAATGTTTCGCGCAAACAAAGTAATCGTAATAATCAGGGTAATCAGTGTGACAATCACATGGGGATCTGTAAAGTCGCCCAATTTAACAAATGTCGTGTCGCTGCCTGTTACAATGCCGCCTTTTTGAAGACCAATGAATGTAAGGAAAATACCGATTCCAACCGTAATGGCTTCTTTCAGCGAATTTGGAATAGAAGCGCTGATAATGCCTGAGAGCTTTGTAAACGCAACGATGGCGAAAAGAATGCCGGATACAAAGACAACGGCAAGTCCTTCTTGCCATGAAAGCCCCATCGATCCGCAGATTGTGTACGTAAATAATGCATTGACACCCATTCCCGGAACAAGAATGATGGGAGTATTGCCGATAAAGCCCATTAAAATGCAGCCAGCAAATGAAGTTAAGATAGTTGCAATGATACCTGCTTCAATCGGAATGCCGGCGTCAGCGAGAATCGCTCCATTTACGACAACAATGTACACAATGGTAAAGAAGGAAACAATTCCTGCAAGCAGCTCTTTTTTGACAGTCGTGTCATGTTGCTTAAGCTGAAAGTACTTATGCAATTTTTAAAACCTTCCTTGTAAAGTAACCCTCGACCCAACCCGTACAATCGGCAAAAGCCGATTCACATATAGCATTATATCAAGCCGGGGAACTTTGTGCATTATCTTTATTTGTTATTTTTAGGCTATATCTGCCCTGCATGTTAAATATTTGTAAATAAGCAGGGAGTTTCAGTTCAGGCAAAGAATTTATATGGGAATAAAACTAAATAAAGTATGGGGGAACTTGTATGGCGCAATTAGATCAACAGCCGGATGTGTTAAAAAAACAGCAGAGAGCATGGCATCTTTATTTTTCCCTTCCGATCCTGTCATGGGCGCTTTATGATTTTGCCAACACCATTTTTTCTTCCAACATTACGACCATCTTTTTTCCTTTTTATTTGCAGGAAGTGATTGGTGAAAACGAACGACTGGATCAAATAGCAAGCACATTTATCTCATATGCCAATGCTGCTGCAAGCTTTTTCCTTGTTCTTTTTTCACCGCTGTTCGGCGTGATGATTGACAGATCTGGCAGAAAAAAACGATATATTCTTCCATTTACCCTTATAACTGTTGCCTGCACCATATTAATGGGCGTCTTTGCTATGACACGTTTTTCCCAAACCGTATTTGGCCTTCCCCTGGCATTAGTGTTTGTCATTTTGCTGTTTATCATTGCGAAATTTTTTTACCATTCCAGTTTGATTTTCTACGATTCAATGATATCGGATCTTGGAACACAGAAAGAAATTCCTTTAATTTCAGGTTTTGGAGTCGCGGTTGGTTATGTAGGGACGCTGGTTGGATTAACGGTGTATCCTTTAATTGGAGATTCCGGTTATCATCATGCTTTTATTCCGACAGCACTGCTGTTTCTCCTATTTTCGGTGCCATTATTTCTTTTTGTAAAAGAAGAGCAGGTTTTGCAGGGTCAGAAAAAGTCATCATTTCTTAGCGGCTATAAGGAAATTTATCAAACATTTAAAGATATGCGAACACATAGGGCGGCATTTCTGTTCATGATTGCTTACTTCTTTTTAAACGATGCGATTGCTACAGCGATAGCGATGATGGCTATTTATTCAAAGGCCATTGTCGGATTTTCAACAGGCGAGTTTATCCTTCTATATCTCGTCTCTACAGTTGCAAGCATCGCAGGTTCTTTTGTTTTTGGGTACATTACAAAGTCAATCGGGACGAAAAGAAGCATTACACTTGTGGCCGTTATTCTTCTAATTGCTCTTGCATTTGCAGCATTTGCTGTCAATCCGCAGATGTTCTGGATTGCGGGCAGTTTATTTGGTGTCTCCCTTGGTGCAATGTGGGTTACATCCAGAACTTTTATAGTTGAATTGACTCCAAAAGAGAAGAGAGGTCAGTTTTTTGGACTTTTTGCTTTTTCCGGCAAAGTCTCATCTATTGCTGGACCGCTCTTGTACGGGACGATTACGCTTGTGCTGGCAGATTACGGCGATATCGCAAGCAGGATTGCCATCGGATCTCTAATGGTCCTTGCTTTGATAGGGCTGATTGTTCATTCATTTGTCCCGCATGATAATAAATAGCTGTACCATTATTAATGCCGGGTGAGATTCTTTGGGATCTTCCATTGCAAGGACCCTTTTCTCTGCAGCCATGCAGATGAGCCGCCAAACACTGCCTCTAATAAAAAGCTTGAGAGCCGTCTCAAGCTTTTTATCTTGTTTCCTTTATAAAAAAGGAGACAGTCCGATAATAAGCTTATATGGTTATTTTTTACGGAGAGAGGAAGAATACAATGCAGCAAACCGAAATTTTATTAGAAAGCGGAACAAATGAACTAGAAATCGTCGAATTTACAGTTGCTGGGCTGAAATTTGGCATTAATGTGATAAAAGTAAAAGAAATTATTCAGCTCCAAAGCATCACAAAGGTTCCACATGCCCATCCAAATGTGGAAGGGATCACTGAGCTTAGGGGAGAAGTACTGCCAGTCGTCGATGCAGCAAAAGCTCTTGGACTTGGTCAAAGTGAAAATCCGCAGTCAGATAAGCTGATTGTGACCGAGTTTAATCAGCAAAAAGTCATCTTTCATGTTCACAGTGTGACACAAATTCACCGGATTTCATGGAGTTTAATCGAAAAGCCATCAAGGCTTTATCAGGGACTTGAAAGTCAAATAACAGGTGTTGTGAAATGGATGGGCGAGATGATTCTGCTGCCTGATTTTGAGAAAATGATGGTGGAATTGAATCCCGAATCAGGTATTCATATTGATCAAGTGAAAAAAATGGGGAAACGGGAACGTTCAGAAAAAAGAATTGTGATTGCAGAGGATTCTCCTTTACTGAGAGGGCTTCTTCATGATACCTTGCAAGAGGCAGGCTTTGTGAATCTCGAGTTTTTTGAAAATGGGAAAGATGCATATGAGTATTTGTATGCATTGTCTGAAGAGGGCAAGGAAGTGAAAGATGAAGTTCAGCTTGTGATTACCGATATTGAAATGCCGCAAATGGACGGGCATCATTTAACGAAACGATTGAAAGAAAATAATAAGCTCGCCGTACTGCCGGTCATTATTTTTTCGTCTTTAATCACAAACGACTTGAAACATAAAGGTCAAAAAGTAGGTGCTGATGCACAAGTCAGCAAACCTGAAATTGCTGAACTGATTACTATTATTGATCAATTTATTCTTTGAAAATTGCAGGTGATCAACATAAATTTGATAGATAGAGCAAAACAATTTGCAGAAGCCGCTCATGAAGGGCAGGTCCGGAGACTTAACGGAGGGCCGTACTTCACACATGTGGAGAACACAGCGCTCATTCTCTTCAAAGCTGGTTTCAGAGAAGAAGTTGTTGCAGCTGGATTCTTGCACGATGCCGTGGAGGATACGGAAACTTCACCACAGCAAATAAATGAGTTATTTGGTGCGGATGTTGCGTCTCTTGTTGCTTTTAATACCGAAGATAAATCACTGCCGTGGGAAGAAAGAAAGCAGCATACCATACAATCAGTCCAGTCTGCCGGTATTGAGGAAAAAGCGGTTTTAGCTGCTGATAAACTGGATAACCTGGAAAGCCTATTGAAGGAACACAGGAAGCATGGAGATGATATCTGGAGAATGTTTAACCGCGGCAAAGACAAACAGGCATGGTATTATCGTTCAATTGCTGAAAATCTTTTTATGAACATTGAACCTAAAGAGATTCCAAGTTTTTTCTTTGTGTACAAACGTCTGGTTGAGGAGTTTTTCAGAAAATAGACAGATAATAAGAGCATGATCCGGAGATGGATCATGCTCTTATTTACAACGGTCAGTAGCTTTCGCCTAAACGTTTAAAGACTGGTTTTTTGTATGTAGGAGAAGGTTTTTTAGGAGCTGATCCAGCAGGCGTTGATTCCCTTATGCCAACATACTGCTGCAGCAGCGCTTTAGCTTTTGCTAATGATAAATGAATTTTTGGGTTCCGGTACGTTTGATTCAGTGAACCAAGATGTGGGAGGTTTTCGAAGTCTTCTTTTGTGGGAGGCATATGAAAATAATATTCTCCTGCAGAGACAAGGACATCTGATTGCTGTTTGCTGTTTCTTGGATTATTGGAAAAGTGGAGACCTTCCTTTTTTGCCTTTCCCTCAGTCATCAGTTTATGAAGTGCACGTTTTTTAAGCGTATATAAAAACTTAGGATCCGGAGCTGTTTTTGCATGGCGGTTCACAATATAGATCGCTCTGGCAATATTTTCAGTTGTTGGCTTCAATGGCTGGTTTCGATTATGATCGTCCATTCTTTCTCTCCTTTTTTTGTTTTTATGCTTATTCTAAATTATACGTTTTCATGTGTAAAATGCAACTTATTCGAAAAAAAGCAAATGTACTGGAAAGAGTTCATAAACATGAAATGGATAAGATATAACAGGATAAGCGGTTGTCTCCCGCTTATACTGTTTTTGATTCTTCCGTGTTTTGGCTGTTCATAACATTCAGGAATAGTTCTGCAAACACCGGATCCCACTGGGTGCCTTTCCCTTCCTTGATGATGGACAGCGCTTTTTCAGCTGTCATCCCCCGTCTGTAGGGGCGGTCTGATGTCATGGCATCATAGGCATCGGCAACCGCCATTATTCTGCCGTATAAAGGAATATCATCGCCCGACAGCCCTTCAGGATAACCTTTGCCGTCATAGCGTTCATGATGAGACTTCACGCCGGGGATGAGCGGCTCCATCATTTCGCCCGGCTGCACATTTGATAAGATGCCTGCACCAATGACCGGATGCTTTTTTATTTCTTCGAATTCCGAGTGTGTCAGCCGTCCTTCCTTCAGCAAAATGCTGTCCCTAATGCCGATTTTGCCTATATCGTGAAGCAGCGCGGATTTGCGGAGGGTGTCAAGGCTTTCTTCACTTAATCCTGCTTCTCTGCCTATTAATACGGAATACTCCGCTACACGGACTGAATGGCCGGATGTATAAGGATCTCTTGCATCGAGTGCAAGTGCAAGCGTAGTATACAGGCTTTCAAGCAGCTGACTGTTAATTTGGTCTCGTTCTCTAAGCCCCCGGATCATTTTATTAAAGCCTGCTATCAATTTTGAAAATTCATCAGAATACACTTCATTTCTGTAGGAAAGGATCCCCTGCTCAACTTCTGACATACCATCCTGCAGTTTTTCAATCGGTTCCGAAATATTTTTAAACAATAAGAATGCACCCGACACTGCGAAAATGACAGACACCATTAGGATTAAAATAGCCCAGCTCCAATATTCAGATAAAAGGGGAACGGCATTTTCCTGAAAGCGAATTTGTGTAGCCAATGTAAATAAGAGGAGGGGAAAAACCCCGATATAAATCGCGCTGTACAGCACCTTCTGCTGAATGGATATATGGATTTCCGCTTCTGCGGTTAAATCTGCCCCGTGAAGCATCAGTGCTTTATTGCGAAGATCGATCAGCATCGGTTTAACGGCTTTTGATGATAAGAAAAACTCGATGATGCTGTGCATTCCGGCAATAAGGACTGCACCCACTGAGGCCAGAAGAATATAGTAAAGCGGAAGACTGAGCAAACCAAACTTGATAAACACTGCTGCTATTAAGACGGCGGGGATTGATAGACCGAACAAATGGGGTCCGAAAATCCGGTAAACCGTAAGTAATGGAAAGCGATGTGTTTGTCTGAATGCATTTTCGATGGCTTCAATGGATAAATCGCCATTTTTGAATACCCGCTTGATCGGATCTATATGCTTTTTGAAGGAATACCATTCACAAAGCCCCATGCAAACAATGGATATACATAATATAAGCAGCAGAATCCCTATTTCAAGAACAGAGATGACTAGAGTGGAAAACATGAATAAAGAGCCGATTCCAAAGACAGCTATGAAAGATCCAATAAAATAATTAATCAGGAGTTTTTTTAAGAAATCTTTATATGTGTTCAAACAGTGCCACAACCTTAAATTCAGACTTCTTCTATTATATCGGCCATTTATCCGGAAATTTAACAGGTTATTGCTGAAAAAGGTAAAGGTGGGGAAGCAAAAAAGACAGCTGGTGCTGTCTTTTTTAGAGATAAGAATGTATAGAAATTTCCGCTTTGGCGGCGATCGGAATCACATAGGCTCCTCAGCCATCTGGCTTTCGGAGCTAAACAGGCGCTTGTGTTTTTCATAATGGCGGTTAAGAGATATGAACTTGTCCTTTCCTGTTTGAAGCGAGGCGCGGTCTTTTAGCTTGCGAATACTCAAGCTCCCGGCTCAGCTTCGGGAGGGTCAGTGCGTAAAAAAGGAAGACGAGAAGAATAACAGTCGCCATTCCGTAATAGAGATACTCCACATTGCTGATAATTTTCGGGAAAAGGACGGCTATCATCCCGAGGGTAATCGATTGTGCAAACATCATGAGAGGATCAATCCAGCCGCTGACCCTCCCCATCAGCTTAGGATGCACAATTTTCGGCATCCAGCCGCCAATGGCTATATTGATAGGACCAATGCATGTCCCAATCAAAAAAACCGCAGCTAAAAAAATGCCAGTATGATCAGTCAATCCTAATATGCAGATCAAAATGCCGCTCAATAAAATCGGATAAATCATCATCTGATGCGGCTTGATTTTAGAGGAAAGGAACGTGCCGAGTCCGCTTCCGGCAAGAAGTCCGATTCCAAGTGAAATCGCAAAGTAGGAAGCATATTTCTCGTAATTATCAGGGGACAGCTCATACTTCATCGTAAAGATCGGCAAAATGGCAAATGCTCCGTTTACAAAGCCAAAAACAAAAAATCCGAAAATCAGTGAAGCTAATAATTTATTTCTTGCAATATAAAGGATTCCATCCTTGAAGTCTCTGTAAGAGGCTCCGATGCTGAAATCTTTCCATTTTATTTTTCCATTTGGAAGCCTTGCTTCCATCGGGATTTTGCATTTTCGAATCAGGACGGCAGAGATGATAAAACTGAAAAAATCAACAGCTACAGCTCCATGCAGTCCAATTGTTTTATAGGCCAGAGCCCCGAGTCCGACACCAAAAACCATGAAGATACTGAAGAGCATCTGATTCAGACCAGCTGCCTGGGCATATTGATCTTTGTTTAAAATACTTTGTACAAGGCTTGCTTCTGCAGGATAAAAAAACTTCGTAACCGCACTCCGGAGGAATAATAAGAAAAACACGAGCGGGATGGAATTTAAGAATAATGAACCAAAAAGAAAGACTGTAAGAAAAGCTCTGATCCAATCACAATTTTCAGCTACTTTTTTTCGGTCAAATCTGTCAGCTACAACACCGACCAGGAAGAAAACAAATAAAGTCGGAAGGGAATACATGAGCTCAGCCATTGTCGCAAAAGAAGGCTGATGGCTGAATCGGTCCAGCAAATAAAAGGCAAAAGCCATATTCCCGATTGTCGTGCCCATTTGTGATGCCAAAGCAGCAAAAAAGAGCTTCACAAAATTTCTGTTTTCAAAGATTTTCATCACGCAGCTCCTTATTTTGCAGGATATAGGTCACAGTAGTTATTATAATAGAAAAAAGATTATTTTAATATGAAGTTTTTGTAAAAAAATACTAATTCCTAATTCGGTCTTATAGTAACCCTTGTACCGTTTGGAACAGTCGACCCCAGTTCAAGTACATCCCGGTTTTGCATACGAATACATCCCCTAGAGACTGCTTTGCCGATGGAGCTTGGATCATTTGTGCCATGTATGCCGTAATGGATTTTAGACAGACTCAGCCAAAGGACTCCAAAGGGGCCGCCCGGATTAGGTTCCCGGTTTACAATGACAAAATCGCCGATGGGCGTGCCGCTCAGTATTTTCCCTACAGCAATCGGATAAACCTTTATCACTTGTCCTCTATTATAGAGAGTCAGCGTTCTCTTGCCGACTGAGACAGAAATTGTATACGGGATAGATGAAGGCTCAGGCAGGCCCGGAATAAGAATTGGCTGTCCGACAAACAGCACATTTGGATCAGGCAGATTATTGACTCTGATTAGAACAGCAGGGCTGACCCGGTAATTGAGTGCAATTGTGTTCAGAGTTTCACCTGGTTTTACTAGATGGACCATAGACAATTCACCGCTTTAACTTAATTTTGACTGTCTGTTCTACAGCTTATGTCTGAACAGAGTATTTGTTGTCTGGCCGGAATAGATGAGAATTGGCATGCTGTGATATAATTTTTTGTATATTCAGAGGAGTTGAACGAATTTGATTAAAGAAAAATATGCCATCATCGATATTGGTTCAAATACAATGAGGCTAGTTATCTACCAGCGCGATAAAAGTCAGCGTTTAAAAGAAATTGAAAATGTAAAAATTGCTGCACGGCTCCGAAATTATTTAAATGATGACTCCTTCTTAAATGACGAAGGAATCAAGGTTTTAGTTTCAGCTCTTCACAGTTTTCAGGAAGTGACAAGACATCATGATCTGAAAAACGTAAAATGTGTTGCCACAGCAACGATCAGACAGTCAGAAAATAGAGAAGCCATCTTGGCGAAGGTTCAAGCAGAAACCGATTTTTCAATCCGGATTCTGTCTGAATTTGAGGAAGCGTATTATGGGTTTTTAGCAGTTGTCAATTCCACTCAGATCAGCAGCGGAATTACAATAGATATCGGCGGGGGAAGCACAGAAATTACATACTTCGAAAATAGAAAACTGATTCATTATCACAGTTTTCCGTTTGGCGCTCTTTCCCTTAAAAAATATTTTGTGAAGCAGGAAATTCCGACTGAAAAAGAAGTAGAAGAATTAAAGCAGTTCCTCTCAAGGGAATTTCATACGCTGCCATGGCTATTAAATAAAGAATTGCCGATTATTGCTATCGGCGGGAGTGCGAGGAACATCGTGCAAATTCATCAGGCCATGCAGGAATATCCGCTTGCAGGGGTTCACCTGTACGAAATGAATCATAGAAATCTGACAGATGTTCAGCACTTTTTATCTGCTTTAACGCTTGATGAACTGCAAAGAGCAGACGGATTATCAAAAGACCGTGCAGATACAATCATCCCGGCTGCTCATGTTTTTACAGCACTGTACGAAATCGTTCGCGCCGACAATTTTATTTTAAGCAGAAAAGGTCTTAGAGACGGTATTTTTTATGAAGACTTGAGGAAGGGAACTGGCTCGGCCATATTCCCGAGTGTAATTGAAGAAAGTTTTCATGAGCTGCTCAGTGATTATGATATCGACATCCATCACGTTCAGTATGTAACCAAGATTGCGGTAAAACTGTATAAAGACCTTGCTGAGACAGGTCTGATCTCTTGCTCAGATGCCGATATTATCTTAATCAGAAGAGCATCATTTGTTTATAATCTTGGTCAATATATTGATTCTGAATCCAGCAGCCAGCATACTTTTTATTTAATTGCCAACCGGACAATCGATGGTCTTCTTCACAAGGAAAGGCTGCAGCTCGCACTGATTGCTTCTTTTAAAAGCAAGTCAGCGTTCAAACAATATGGTTCGCCTTATAAACACTGGTTCTCTAAATTAGAACAGAGGAATATGATGCTGCTTGGCGCAATCATCAAGCTCGCGTACAGCTTAAATGCTACAAAAAGAAATATCATCAATACGCTGAAGCTTGAAGAAGAAGATGAACATGTAAAATGTTCAGTCATGTGTAATGAGAATTACAGTCCTGAAGAATATCAGGCAGAGAAGCAAAAAAAGAATTTAGAAAAGATCCTGAAGAAAAACATCGTATTTCATTTTCAGGAAAGCTGAAATGCGCATTCCCAGGCCAGATTGGAATCACTAATGTTGTCAATCTGGCTTAATAACCTAGTATGTCAATCCTTTTCTTGATATTAAATTTACAAAAACCACATACAATAATTACAATAAATTTACATCCTCGTCTTTCCCAAGTGCTATCATAACTGGTGTATCCAAATGACTAATTTAAAAGGGTGACTTTTTACATGAGCACAATAAACATCGATCAGATATTGCTTGGTAACCCTCTTTATTACAACAACCGCGAATTAAGCTGGCTTGCTTTTAATAAACGAGTATTAGAAGAAGCCATTGATGAACGAAATCCCCTGCTTGAGAGGCTGAAGTTCCTCGCGATTTTCAGCTCTAACCTCGATGAATTCTTCATGGTCCGGGTCGCAGGGCTTAAGGATCAGGTGAAAGCAGGCTTCAGCAAGCCTGAAAACAAAGCAGGACTTACCCCAAAACAGCAGCTGTCGCAAATAGCCGAACAGAATCATTCGCTTGTAGAGCTGCAAACCCGCACATTCAATCAGATGATCGTGCCTGCTTTAAAAAAAGAAGGCGTTGCGTTTGCTACCGTCAGAAGTTTATCTCCTCATCAAAAAAAGGTCATAGAGCAATATTTTGACGAACATATTTTTCCTGTTCTAACTCCAATGGCTGTTGATGCATATCGTCCATTTCCGATGCTGCTGAACAAGAGCCTCAACCTGGTCATCAAGCTCGAAGATCAAAACGAATCAATTGAATACCGCACGAAAACCGCTATTGTTCAAGTGCCTGCTGTATTAGAACGCTTCGTTTCCATTTCTCCGCCTGAGGGTGGGCATGAATATGTTCTTCTCGAAGATATTATTGCCTATTATATTTATAAACTGTTTCACGGATTTGACGTCCTTTCCGTCACCCCGTTCAGAATCACACGCAATGCAGATATGACAATCCATGAAGAAGGCGCCAGGGACCTTCTTAAAGAAATTGAAAAAGAACTGAAGAAAAGAAAATGGGGAGCTGCCGTCCGTCTTGAAGTGAGAAAGGATTTCTATGATTCTCAAATGATGTCTTATCTTCTCGAAGAATTAGAAATTCATAAAAACGATGTTTATGAGATTGACGGGCCGCTTGACTTCACTTTTTTATTCAGTTTTTATAAAGAGCTCTGCACAAGATTCGATCATCTTACATACGAAACATTCATCCCTCAGCCTCCGAAGGATTTATCCTCAAATGATGATATCTTTGAAGTTGCAGCTGCCCAGGATTTATTTTTGCACCATCCATATGAGTCATTTGAACCTGTTATTGATTTTGTTTTGGATGCGGCAGATGATCCGGATGTGCTTGCTATCAAGCAGACACTTTATAGAGTAAGCGGGGGTTCGCCTGTAATTGAGGCACTGAAGCGCGCAGCGGAAAAAGGAAAGCAGGTGACCGTGCTTGTTGAACTGAAGGCGCGCTTTGATGAAGAGAATAACGTTCAATGGGCAAAAGAGCTTGAAAAAGCAGGCTGCCATGTGATTTACGGAATGACCTACTTAAAAACACACAGCAAGATTACACTTGTTGTAAGACGGAAAAACAGCCGAATTGAGCGGTTTGTCCACTTAGGAACTGGCAATTACAATGATCAGACAGCAAAAATCTATACGGATATGAGTTTAATCACTTCCAACCATAAGTACGGAATTGACGCCACCAATTTCTTTAATTATTTGAGCGGTTATACTGAAAAACCGGAATTTCACCATATTTCTGTAGCCCCGTTTGACATACGCAGCGACTTTTTGGAGCTTGTCGATCGTGAAATGGACTATCACAAGCACCACGGAAATGGCAGAATCATTGCCAAGATGAATTCACTTACAGACAAAGTAATTATCATGAAACTTTATGAAGCATCAAATGCAGGTGTGAATATAAACTTGATTGTAAGAGGAACCTGCTGTTTAAGACCAGGTATTAAAGGCATCAGCGAAAATATTAAAGTGCGGAGCATTGTCGGGAGATTTCTTGAGCACAGCAGAATCTATTATTTTCATCATAACGGAGAAGAGAAAATGTTCCTCTCATCTGCAGACATGATGACCAGAAATATGGAGAAGCGTGTCGAAATTCTTTTTCCTGTTTTTGACGGCAGCATAAAATCAAGAATATCAAATTTCTTGTCTATCATGCTGACAGACAATGTAAAAGCGCGCGAGCAAGATCGCTCCGGGAACTACCGATATGTCTCAAGAGAGGCTGATGAACCTGAAATCGACAGCCAGGCCATTCTTGCACAGCTTTCATACCGGGTATCAGAAGACGAAGAATGATGATTAAGGGTGCGCGAGCACTCTTTTTTCGTCTGAAAAAAGAGAAGGTTTTAAAGAACTCCTTGTGTTACTATTAAGAAAAATGAGATAAAAGTAGGACGAGGATTTATGAACAAGTTAAAGAAAGCAATCATTGAAGACTTTCAATCAGAGAGACATATTGAAAAAATCGAATCGATTATTTTTACGATCATTTTAGAACATATAAAAGACCTTGTATTTTTAATGAAGGTTGATCAGGACCAAGTGCGCTATGTTTTTGTAAATGAGGAAGGCGTGAAGCATGCAGGGCTTGGGGAAGAGTATGAAGGTGTGTCATTGTCAGATGTGATGGATAAGAAAGTAGCCGATCATTTGCTCGAAATGTACAGAGTCGTAATGCAGACAAAACAGCCTTTCTCCTATCAGGATCAAGTGCAGCTAATGGATGGATCCGTCATATTCGGTGAATCTGTACTTACCCCGATTATGAATGACAAGGGAGATGTCATTTACATTATTTCCGTTACCCGCGATATTTCTGAAAGGATGTCAGAGAAGAAGAAGCTGATTGAAAGTCAGCAGAGATACAAATCACTGTTTGATCACAATATAGACAGTATCTTTTCGCTGGATTTAACCGGGGCAATTGTCTCTGCCAATCCAGCAGCAATTGATTTAACAAAAACGTTCACGATTTCGCTGATCGGTAAATCCGTTTTTGACTTGTTTGAACAGGACAGAGAGAAGATCGCTTCTCTGTTTTCTCAAGCAGTCAAGGGAAATGCAGTTGAAGATGAATCAAAGTTCAAAATGAAAAATCAGGAAGTGCATCTTCATGTTAAGACCATACCAATCATCTTAAATAACCGCATACAGGGAATTTATTTAATCGCAAAGGACATTTCTGTGCAAAAACGTCATCATTCTCTGATTAAGCATATGGCATATCATGATTCGCTTACAGGCCTGTTAAACCGGACCGCATTAAAAAAAGATCTGGACAGGCTGCTTGAAGACCAAGCCACCCTGGAACTGGCCCTAATGTATATCGATCTCGACCGCTTTAAAATGCTGAATGATACAATGGGGCACTCGATTGGCGATCTGCTCCTTAAAGAAGTCAGTAACCGTCTGAAGTCGCTTACAGTTCCATCATATAAAGTGTACAGGCATGGAGGAGACGAATTTATCCTCCTGTTCAAAAATGCGGACAAGATCTTGGCTGAACAATATGCACAGCAGATTCTTGACTTATTTTCCGAACCAATACATCTCGGCGGGCTTGTTTATTTTATAAGCCCAAGCATCGGGATAAGCATATATCCTGAGAATGGAAGTGATGAAGCTCAGCTGATTGCAAATGCAGATATAGCTTTGTATGACGTCAAGCAAAAGGGAAGAGGCCGCTTTCAGGCCTATCACGCCGGAATGAGCCAGAATTCACGCGGTGTGCTTGCGATTGAAACGGGTCTCAGGCAAGCACTTGAAAACAGCGAATTTTCCCTTTTGTATCAGCCTCAGGTTGATTTGAAAACGATGGATACAAAGAACTTTGAAGTACTGCTGAGATGGAACAGCAAGGGACTTGGTTCTGTTCCGCCATCAGAATTCATTCCGGTTGCGGAAGAATCAGGTCTGATGATTCCGATAGGCGAATGGATTATTGAAGAAGTGTGCAAACAGCTTTCAGAATGGAACCTTAAGGGGCACAGAACTGTAAAAGCCGCTATCAATCTGTCTTCAAAGCAATTTCAGCAATACTATCTGGCAGATATGATTCAATCTTTGTTTCAAACATATCAAATAGAGGCCAATCAAATTGAATTTGAAATTACAGAGGGCGCACTGCAAAATCCCGAAGAAGCTCTGGTCACCATGCAGAGGTTAAAAGGTCTTGGTGTGTCCATTTCCATTGATGACTTTGGACGGGGCTTCTCATCTCTCCGCTATCTTAAAACATTGCCGATTGATTCCCTGAAAATCGATCAATCGTTTATCAAAGATGTCATGACAGATGAAAAAGACGCAGCCATTATCAAAACAATTCTTCATCTGGCAGACAGTCTTTCACTTGATGTGGTTGCAGAAGGAATCGAAACTCGGGAGCAATACTCTTATCTAAAAGCATTAAACTGTCAAAAAGGTCAGGGGTTTTTCTTTTCGAAGCCATTGCCGCCGGATGAAATTGAGCAGACATATCTTAAAGCTAAAGGCGCAGGTTCATAACCTTGCGCCTTTTAGCTTTTAATTAATGTGAACACAGTAATTTCCGGCACTGAAAAAAAGCGATAAGGCAGCCTGGTCGTTCCAAGTCCCCGGTTTACATAAAGCTTCATAGCATCCACTTCATATAGTCCTTCCGTATAAATGGATGCAAAAGGAGGTGTAATGAGGGGTCCGTATAAAGGAAGCTGGACTTGTCCCCCATGGCTATGTCCTGATAACTGAAGATCAACAGCATACTTTTTTGCCTCAAGGGCGGCGTCAGGTTCATGGGCCAATAGAATTGTAAAGAGAGTGCTGTCAGCACCACGCAGCGTAAGATCAAAATCAGGTCTCCCAAGCATCATATCATCCAGTCCTCCAACAAACATGGAAGCCCCATCAAGCAAAGAGATTTTTTCTCCATTATTTTTTAGCAGCTTGAAATCCGACTCCTTCATGATGGTTTCATAAACAGCCGTTCCATAACCCCCATGATCATGATTCCCGTAGATGGCAAATTTCCCTAATGGTGCTTTCAATTTCATTAGAACAGGTGCAATTTGATGCAAAAACCCATATTGATTCGGCTTATCGACAAGGTCCCCCGTAAAGAAAATAAGATCTGGCGACAGCTGATTTATTTTGTTCACAATCTTAACGAGCTGACTGATCGGATAGTCCCCGCTAAGATGTGTGTCGCTGAATTGGACAATTTTTGTTCCGGCAAAAGAGGTCGGTAATTTGCTGCTTGCAATTTCAACTGTTTTTGTTTGAATGAGTTTTGGTTCAATATATTTCGCATAAACATAGCCGCCGATGCTTGCAATCAAAGCTCCTGCCATTGTTCCGAAGAATCTTTTCAGAAAGACCCTTCTTGAAATTTCATTTGACAAAGTGGTCCTCCTCCGCAAACTATCTATTTTAATCCATTGAATAAAAAGAAATTGAGCTTATAGAAGATCGGACTCGGGTCCTTTACTAAATAATAGTTGAAATAGTTAGAAAATAGAAGAATTATATGATAAAATATGAATGGTCATTCATTTTGGGGGTGTTTTTGATGAAGGATAAAGTAGTGATTGTAACAGGCGGTTCAAGCGGGATGGGTAAAGCGATGGCAGAAAGTTTTGCCAGACAGGGTGCAAATGTGGTGATAACAGGCAGAACGATTGAAAAATTAGAAGCTGCCAAAGAAGAGATGCAGGGTTTGGAAGGTAAGATTATTCCTTTTCAAATGGACGTCCGTGTACCGGAAATGTCAGAAGAATTGATCCGAAAAACAGATGAAGCATTTGGGCGTATTGACGGTCTTGTCAATAACGCAGCAGGGAATTTTATTTGCCCGGCTGAGCAGCTTTCAGTAAATGGGTGGAACTCAGTTATCAATATTGTTCTGAATGGGACGTTTTACTGCAGCAGTGCTGCCGGCAAGTATTGGATTGAGAAACAGCAGAAAGGTGCCATACTTAACATGGTTGCTACATATGCATGGGGTGCAGGCGCGGGAGTAATCCATTCTGCTGCAGCAAAGGCAGGGGTCCTGTCCATGACGAGAACGCTTGCGGTAGAGTGGGGCAAAAAATATGGAATCCGTGTTAACGCAATCGCACCTGGCCCGATTGAAAGAACAGGCGGAGCAGACAAGCTCTGGCAGTCAGAAGAAGCTGCAAAAAGAACGCTTCAAAGTGTTCCGCTCGGCAGGTTGGGCACGCCAGAGGAAATTGCTTCACTTGCATCTTTCCTCTTATCAGATGCAGCCGGCTATATTAATGGCGAATGCATTACTATGGATGGCGGCCAGTGGCTGAATCAGCATCCTTTTTAATATTTTTAAAGCCAATGGATTCTCTTTTTTACAGGAGAATCCATTTTACTTTGGCGTTAAGGTCTATTCAAATGTGGTATAATCATACAAAAAAAGAGAGAGAAAGTGGGGAATGGCATATGGATCCTTTAGATATTATGACAAACTTAGAGCATGTAAAACCGTTCTATCAAGCCATTTTCAGCGCAGATGAACAAAAAGTGATCGGGTATGAAATTCTCGGTAGAATCCATTTGGAAGAGGAAACGAAAAGTTTAGGGCCTTTTTTTAAAGATGAATCCATTCCCGATGAATACCGGTTAGAAGCAGATAATCACATTTTACATTTGGCTCTTGATGCTTTTCTCTTAACACAAGATGACACGCTTATTTTTATAAACCGGGATGCTAATTTACTGATGCTTGATCACGGGGAAAGCCTGCTTGAGCAATTATTTGCATGGAAAGATAAAGGCGGAAACCTTGAGAGAATCGTGATTGAAATAACAGAGCACACATTCAAGGGCGACATTCGGCAGCTGACGCACGTATTCACTTATTATCGTACATACGGCATTAAAATAGCTGTAGACAACGTAGGAAAAGCAAGCAGCAATCTTGACCGGATCGGAATGCTGATGCCCAATATCCTGAAAATTGATCTTCAGCCCCTCAGATTAACTTCACCCCTGCAGACCTATCATGACGTATTATACTCCATTTCTCTTCTGGCAAGGAAAATAGGAGCTACCATTCTGTACGAAGAAATTGAAGTTAATTTTCAATTTCAATATGCATGGAAAAATGGCGGCCGCTACTTCCAAGGGGATTATCTTCAGACTCCTAAAGAAGAATTAATTGAACCATTTATGATTAAAGAAAAAATGGCCCGGGAATTTCATGGATTCATCCAATATGAAAAAAAGAAGCTGCAGCAATTTTATGAAATCTCAGAAGCGTTTCATCAAAAAGTGCACGTGCTGATTTCAAAAGAGAATAAACCGGGAATACCGTTTAATGAACTGATTACAAAGTTATCACAGCACTTGTCAGACTGCTGCTTTAGAATCTACATTTGTGACGGGGACGGATTTCAGCAATCAGGAAATATTCTCAAACTGAACGGAGCATGGGACTTCCAGCCTGATTACTACAAGAAAAACTGGAGCTGGAGACCATATTTCCTTGAAAATATCATGAAAATGCAAATCCGGAAAAAAGGATTTTTCAGCGATTTATACAGCGACATCGAAACAGGGGAAACCATCAGGACCTTCTCCTACCCAATCGATCAGCAGCATTATCTTTTTTTGGATTTGCCGTACTCATACCTTTACGAAAATGAAGCCCTTTTGTAATAATTTCTTTTGGTTGTGTCATTCTAATAAGAAAAGCGGAATCGCCTGGTTAGCGCAGGCAGACAGATAAGGATCCGGCAGAAAAGGCGCTTTTTGCCTTTACTGCCAGATCCGTTCTGGCCGAGGAGTTAGGCGAAGCTGGACAATAAGAAAAGCGGAGCAGACTGTTAGCCCAAGTATGGCAGAAAAGAATTCACCCGAAGAGTCCGGGTTTGGCTTTTTGCTGAATTCACCACAAGGGCAATATATATCCGCTTCGTACATGTTCTTACTTTAATAAGGAGTGACACAATGGATAAATTCACGATGGCACTTGCTATTGTAGCTTTCATGATTGTTGCGGGAGGACTTATCTATACGATCAGCGTGGGAAGACTGGTAGATGCAAGGAAAAGTGAAATGGATACACAAATTAATGAAAAGATTCAAAAGCATCCCTATCTTCGAAACCCGGTTTTTCTTACTTGGATCTTTTTTCTAGGGTTCTTATTGCTCTTTGTTTTCTATCTTGCTTTCACAAGAACTTGGTGAAAAACAGCGGCGTTTGCTGCTGTTTTTTTATTGATTTGAAATTTCAGGATTATCCTTCATTAATAAGGGTAATGAATAATATAAGAGAAATTGTCAGAATATGATGTTATTTTGTGGATGAAAGTTGAATAGAAACGACAATTAGTCTGATAAAATTTAAAGACTAAGACATAAGAAGCGAAAAAAAGGTGGGAGGATTAAAAATGAAATTTATTTCAAGCACATTCGCCGCACTTATTTTATTTTTTGGTTTTGGACATGCAGGCTTTGCCCAGTCATCGTTTAATAAAGATGACGCAGCTGACCTCGCGCAAGAGGCAGCGCAGACACAGTTCGCTCTTACGGAAAATGAGCGCTCCCTTGAAGAAATCGAGCAAGCGCTGGATCCATACTTTACAGATGAATTTATTGATGGCTACATGAAGGAAAATGTACACAAAGGCAATGAAAAATATATTGTATATGGCAGTGATTTCACACCATACGGCATTCCATTTTTTAATTATGATGAAACTATGAAGTTCGGCAGTGAGAACAGCAAGCTGAAGCTTTATCAGTTTTTCCCCGCTGAAGACGAGGGGCCAGTGAGTTATGAGGATCATTTTGAAACCGTTGAATTTATCAAGGAAGACGGAAGCTACAAAATTTCTTCCATTCAATATTCCGATCAAGAGCCAAAGGCAGAAGCAGCTGAAGAAAAAAAAGAAGAGGATTCAGCAATTAATGTAAGCGTGCTTTTCTCAAACTCTCTTGAAGATTTAAATGAAGCTGAACCTTTTCAAAACAATCAGGACCTTTCGTTTTTATGGACATCATATTTTAAAGCCAAGAACATTTTAATGGCGTATGACCAGCCTGATCAGCATACGGATTTTGCCTTTTACGGAGAGTAGAACACAGGGATGGCTGTCCCTGTGTTTTTTTTTTGAGTCTAAAAAATAGCTCTTTTCGTAAATTATGTGGCTGACACACTAATGATTAAAAATCTTAAGCGGATTGAAGCGGAAAGGAACGGACAACATTTATCATGTAAAACAATCATTTATTGCCAAAACAACTAAATACATTGACACACAAATGCTAAAGTGAATGGATCAGCAGGTCTGCAAACCGAAATAAAAGAATAAGACAAATCTGTCCATACATACCATCTATTGATGGATCACTTCAGGGAGAGGGGATTTTCGGATGATAAAGCGATTTAACAGGCTTCTGATTGAACTGCCGAAGCCAAAGTATGCTGATCCAAATGCGGCAGCGGCTGTACAGGAGCTTTTGGGCGGAAAATTCGGAGAGATGTCGACTCTGAATAACTATATGTATCAGTCGTTTAATTTCAGGCAAAAGAAAAAACTTAAGCCTTTTTATGATCTTGTTTCAAGTATTACCGCCGAGGAATTTGGCCATGTTGAACTCGTTTCAAACACGATTAATTTAATGCTGACAGGATCTACTTATCCTGCACCCCCAGACTTGACACCGATGCAGGAAGCTGTAAACAAACGCAACACCCAGCATTTCATCGGAACAGCCCAGACCTCTTATCCATTCGATTCAATGGGTAAACCGTGGACAGGAGAGAACGTGTTTAACAGCGGAAACTTAGTCCTTGATCTGCTGCATAACTTCTTTTTGGAGTGCGGTGCAAGGACTCATAAAATGCGTGTTTATGAAATGACCGAGCATCCTGTAGCAAGAGAGATGATTGGCTATCTGCTCGTACGGGGAGGTGTTCATGTCGTAGCCTATGCAAAAGCTCTCGAAGTAATTACAGGAGTAGATGTTGCAAAGATGCTTCCAATTCCAAATCTTGATAATAAAGCATTTGCTCATGCGAAAAAGTTTGAAGATCAGGGGGTCCACCTGAGATTATATACATTCAGTGATACGGATTACAGAGACATAGATAAGATATGGAAAGGTCCGCACCCAATTGACGGGCAGCCTCTGAAAGTATTCGACGGAATGCCTGCAGGAGCTCCTATGCCTGAATTAGACGAAATTCCCGAAGAATTTGCCCCGGGGATCTCAAAAGAGGATTTTGATGAAATTGCTAAAAGATTGATGCGTTCAGCAGGTTTATAAAAATCCGGCCATTTATCATGGCCGGATTTTAGTGTTTTATGAGAGTTTCAGCAATTTTTCCAACTTCTGCAGGTCAAAACCTGCAACAATCTCTTCATCTACCGTAACAGTTGGTGTTGAAAATGATTTGAATTCGTTAACCATTTTGTTTCTGGCTTTTACATCCTTTGAAACGTCAAAAACCTTATAATCAATCTTATGATGATCTAAAAATTGCTTAACAATCTGACATGGCGGGCAGTCAGGCTGTGTGTAGACTTCAACGCGTTTGTTCTGTGACATACAGACTCCTTTATGTACCGGATTTTATTTTCTTATTAAACGTATCAACTAGGCCCATTGCGCAGACGGATAAATCTAAAGCTAATATGTCATATACTTTGTGTGACCTTTGGATTCCTTGCTCATCCAAATAAGAAAAAACTTGATTTTGAAGCTCTATTTTAACATGCTCAGCCGCATTTTCTAAAGAGAATGGTTTGGACTGCTGCATGCCTTTTTGTGCACATTCCAGGAAGATCGGCAGCCATCGTCTCATTGCGTTTATGGCATGCTGCGGATTCGGACTGACACCGTAATGACTGAAATGAAGGGCATTTAATTTGAAGCTTTCATAAAAAGCAGCTGATTTCTCCATTGCTTCTGGATCAAATTGATTAGGCGAAGTAGACGGCAAATAAAATTCAAGTCCATCAGGAAGCAGTTCCTGATAAAAAATTCCAATTGTATCACCGGTGAACATACTGTTGCTTTTATGGTCAAGAATACTGAAGTGATGGTTTGCATGTCCTGGAGTATCATAAAAAGTAAGAACAGAATCCTTGCCGATCTGGAGTGACTCGCCGTCATTCATTATTAGTAGCCGCTCTTGTGAAATTGGAATAATCGGAGAAAACAATTCTTCAAATTTTTCCCCGTATACAGCTTTTGCCCCTGCAATTAATCGTGAGGGATTAATTAAATGTTTTGCGCCTTTCGGATGTACAATCACTTTTGCATTTGGACAGCTTTCAAGCAATAATCCCGCGCCCCCAGCGTGGTCGAGGTGGATGTGTGTAACGATGATATTGGTTATATCTTCTAGTTTTATACCAAGTTCCTTTAACCCATTTTTAATATACGGGACAGAAGGGCTTGATGAAGGCTCAAAGAGTGTGATATCCTCTTCAAGTAATACATAGGAACTTGTCCGACCCGTCATCCCTAAATCATGACTATCTATGATTGCTAAACGTTCATCAATTTTGGTTACAAGCGACATTTATCTTTAACCCCCTTGTGATCGATAAAAAAATTGGTTTCTCCCATCACTACCATTTTAAATTTGCAGACTCTCAATGTAAAGAAGATGCGAATATTCTGACTTATTTTCAGACAAAAATGGATGGATAGAATAAATAAGGACGCACAAACTAGAGGCGAAGGCGGACCTCAAGTTGACTCACTCTGTTGGAGGTGATACTAATGTCACAGCTTTTAGGTATCATTACTAGACTTCAAAGTCTGCAAGAAAACGCGACTTCAAATGAACCCAACCAGCGCTTCTTTGAAGTAGAGGGTGAAAAACGTTGCAGTGTTAAATACTTTGATAAAACCGATACGTTCGAATTAGAAGTATTTCAAAAAGATGAAAAGCCTCAAACTTATCAATTTGACAATATCGATATGATCGCAATTGAAATTTTTGATTTGCTCCAATAATAGGAGGGAACTGATGAATACGAAACCAAGCGTCATTTGTCCGAATTGTTATGAGCAGCAGTCCCTTGATGAGGTCCTGACTGCCCAATCCAATCAAAATGTCATTTATTCGTGTTCCAACTGCAATTATCATATGCGTAATATTCAAACGAAAAAAGGTTAGGCAGCCAAGTTTATTGGCTGTTTTTTTGTGTTTTTTAGGCGAGGTTAACCGAAAGCAAGAAACAGTAAATTCAGTTCATCGTCTATGTAAGAGTGCAGACGAAACTAAATGTGACCAATGACACCTTGAAATATCCACACATATTCCATAACAGAAGTTTTTTTGAAAATTTTTCAATATATAGGAAACTTTCTTTAAGAAACGGGCGTCTTATAATAAATGGAATGAAAGGAAAGAGGTCGATTAAAAGAAGCTCCCTACAAGAGAAAAGCTTATCCTGGTGGATGCTTGTTTAAAAATGGCAGCGTAAGGAAAAAATATACTATGAAATTTACGCCAATTTTACTCAACACCGGGTGAAGCCAAGCATATAATATGGTGTTTCCGTATTCTTTTTCTTAAAAAGGAGCTGTCATATGACTGATCACTTTATCTTTTATAATGTGTCTGAAGGAAGTATGTCATTTGAAGTCATGATTGAAAGAATTAAAACATTCATTTCAAAAGATCCGCGTTCTGAATATATATTGTCCATTGGAACAGATTCTCAAGTGCATCAGCACGATACGAAGTTTATTACGGCCGTACATGTGCACCGCCTTGGAAAAGGAGCATGGGGCTGCTTGAAAAATACGGTTATCCCACGGGCAATTGAAAGTCTGCATGAAAAAATTTCAATGGAAACAACATTAAGTCAGGAACTGGCTTACGCTTTTACAACAAACTACCTGGCAGAACTGGCAGAAATTTTGATTCCTTATTCAGATGAAGGGGCAGATTTGATGTTTGAAATTCACCTTGATATTGGAAGAAAAGGACTAACCAAAGACCTGATCCAGGAAATGACAGGCAGAATACAGGCTATGGGAATTGAAGCGAAAATAAAGCCTGATTCATATACAGCATTCAGCTATGCCAATCGATTCACTAAGTAAAGAAAGTGTCGGAATTTGCGGTTGACGCAAGACTCAAAAATTGATTACTCTAAATCATAAGGGGGCAATAAAAAATGAATTCTGCAGTTGAAATACTCTCATCAGACGATCAAAAATTTTTAGTGGAGCTTTTACTTAAACAGCAATATGCTCTTGAGCTGATCAGCAGCGAAATTTATGACATCGAGAGCGGGACTAAACAAACAGATAACGCAACGTATCAGAAGCTTGTAAGCTTGTATGACCGAATCAGATTTGAACTATAGAATTACATATGTTTGATACTCTGCGTTAGAGTATCTTTTTTTATGGTATAGTTCAGTGTGGATGCGTTTTCATCGAGATAGTGATTAGTTGCCGGTCAAACCTTTGAGATAAAAATCCGGAAGTTTAGGAATGATTGCTTAAGTCTTGGGATTAAACGTAATGACTCAATGATTACGAAAATGAAAGAATCTCTGCAGTTAAATGCCTAAAAGGATTGAAATCCCCTGCTGTCTTCAAAAGCTAAACAGCCGTTTCCGCATTTCTTAGGCCATTTGTGGTAAAATATAATGGGATGTTTCAAACAAGACATGAAGGGGTAATATTGTTCGGTCTGAACTTTTTTAGAGAGGAAGAACAAATTGATTAGTTTACATACAACCAAATTATTAAATGAATCAACCATACAAGAGTATATGATTCCAGCAGATAAAGTTGCGCATGTGCAGGTGGGGAATAACCTTGAGCACGCGCTGCTGGTTCTGACAAAAACGGGCTATACAGCGGTGCCTGTGCTTGATCCTTTTTTCAAGCTTCACGGGCTGCTCGGCACCAATATGATGATGGATGCAATTCTTGGTCTTCAAAGAATCGAATTTGAAAAGCTTGAAGAAATGAAAGTCGAAGAAGCGATGAATGCTGATATACCGCGTCTCTTGCTGAATGATTCTCTTTCCAAAGGGTTAGATTTGGTCATTGACCACTCTTTTGTCTGCGTAGTAGACGAAGAAGGTGTGTTTGAAGGGATTTTAACAAGACGGGCAATTCTTAAAGAACTGAAAAACCAAATGAACATGAAAGACAGATAATGGTTAGAGAAGGAGTGCATGCCTGCCTCCTTCTTTTGTTTGAAAATAAGAAAGTATAAAATTTGGCGCTTCAATAGCGAGCGGATCCGTTCTGTCATGCCTGCGCTAAACAGGCCTTGCGCTTTTCTTATTTGCTGTTTTAATGGAGGGGATTCTTATGACACAGGCAGTGCTTGAAAAAGAACAAATCAATAAACAATCATCTAATATGAAGCGCCCCTTCGTTCTTGCGGCTATTATGCTTGCAATGTTTATGGCAGCGATTGAGGCAACGATTGTCTCCACTGCGATGCCGGCAATTGTAGGCGAGCTTGGGGGCTTTTCTCTGTACAGCTGGATTTTTTCTTCCTATTTGCTGATGAATGCCGTGACGGTCTTAATTTACGGCAAGCTTTCGGATTTATTCGGGAGAAAGCCGGTATTGATCTTTGGCATTTCCGTTTTTTTAGTCGGCTCGATTTTGTGCGGGCTGGTTAATTCAATGGAATGGCTGATTGCTGCGAGGTTTGTCCAAGGCTTTGGTGCAGGTGCTGTTATGCCGGTTGCTTCTACGATTGTAGGGGATATTTATACGAAGGAAGAACGTGCAAAGATTCAAGGGTATTTATCGAGCGTCTGGGGAATCTCTGCGATTATGGGTCCGGCAATAGGGGGACTGCTTGTCCAATTCGTCAGCTGGCGCTTTGTGTTTTGGATTAATATTCCGCTTGGACTGTTGGCGATCGCTGGATTGGTGCTGTATTTGCATGAAGATGTGGAGAGGAAAAAACATTCGATTGACTACAAAGGCGCAGTTCTGTTATTTGCGTCTATAAGTTCGGCAATGATTGTCCTTGTTGAAGGCGGCATCAGATGGGCGTGGCTTTCAGCTCCAATTCTTTTTCTGTCTGCTGCAGCCCTTCTAACTTTTGTCCTATTTATTCGACAAGAACATCGGGCAAAAGAACCTATGATGCCTTTTGAAATATGGAGAGAAAAGAGCATTTTTATTGCGAATATGACATCATTGACTACAGGTGTTATGCTGATAGGCATTTCTTCATTTTTACCTGCTTTCGTCCAGGCAGTAATGGGACAAACACCAATTGTAGCAGGTTTTACTCTGACTGCTATGTCGATTGGGTGGCCGATTGCTGCAACTGTATCCGGCAATCTGCTTTTGAAAATCGGTTTCCGGACAACCTCTGTCATCGGTGGAATTGCCCTGATTGCAGGAAGTCTTGTCTTTTTTAATTTAAGTCCGGATGATGGGCCGCTGTGGGCAGCTCTGGGGTCGTTTATAGTCGGAATTGGCATGGGGATGACGACAACAGCATTTATTGTTTCTATCCAGAGCACAGTCAGCTGGGAGCAGAGGGGGTCGGCGACTGCTGCGAATATGTTTATGAGAACGCTTGGCAATACGATTGGAGCTGCCATGTTGGGAGGGATTTTAAATACAAGGCTGCAATCTTATTTTAAGGAGCAGGGAATCAATGAAACAGTCAATTTAGATTCAGTAAATCAGCTTTTAAGCTCCGAGTCTGCAGCTAAGCTTTCAAACGGGGCGATCCAGGCGTTAAAGGCTGGGCTGACAGAGTCTCTGCACAGTGTGTACATTGTTGTTTTTGCTTTCGCGGTCATTAGTTTTCTGCTGATCTTAAATTTGCCTAAAGAAAGCAAAAAAGCGTAGGAGGAAATCCCTCTTGCGCTTTTTATAGTTGAAAAAAAGTCTGAATTTCCAGCAATTCAATCCTGTTCCCAAATGGATCAAAAAAAGAAAATCTCTTAACCCCCGGAATCTCCGTTTCATTTTGAATCTTGATCTTATATTTTTTAAGCAGGTCCCTGGCAGCTTCGAGATCCGCTACCTGAAAGGCAGGATGACGTTTGCTTGTCACCTGCTCCATTTTTTCAAGACCGATATGGAGCTCGGCGTTTCCTGCTTTGCACCAAAACCCGCCATTCTTTAATAGAGAATCGGGTTTTTTCATTTCTTCAAATCCCAAAGCATCCAAATAAAATTCACGCGCTTTTTGTTCTTCTTCAATTGGTGCACACAGCTGGATATGATGCAGTTTTACGATTGATAAACTCATGTCTTTTCCCCCTAAAAAATTAGATTGTAAAATAACTGTATGATGATCAGAACGGTAATCAGCCGGATCAGCCACGAGGCGTGGGCAAACTTAAGCTTACTTGCAAATCTTACTCCAAGCTGAGCTCCAATAATGCTTCCGGCGGCCAGACTCAGGGCGATTGTCCAGTTCATGATTCCTGCCATTGCATATGCGGAAAATGCGCCAGAGCAGCTTAAAAACGTTTGAAATCTCGTATATGCAACAGATTTAATATACGAAAACCCCTGATGCAGGAAGGTGTACATCAGAAGAGTTCCCTGGCCTGGGCCGAACATGCCGTCATAAGCGCCAATCCCAAAGACTAGAGGATAAAGGCTTTTTTTCATTTTGTCCTTCTCTGAGTTTTGTTCTTTCGGTTTTTTTATAAAGTTTAATCCTAAAGCGAAAATTAGCAGGAAAAGAGCAATATACGTCATTGTGTTTTCGTCAATCCTGCTCGTGAAAAAAGCTCCGGCAATTCCTCCTGATATCGTAAAAGGGGCTGTATACATGATCTCTCTAATATGAATCTCCCGTCTCTTCAGCAGCACATAAAAACTTGAAAAAGAACTCAGCGTATTGGCAAATTTATTAGAGGAGATGATTGTATGAACAGGCAAGCCGTAAAGCAGCATAAGCGGCATATTGATCATACCTCCGCTGCCCGCAAGAGTGCCGATAAAAGTAGCTGCAATTCCAATGAAAAAAATCGGCCATTCCATGAAATCATCACATCCTGTCTTAAATTGTTTCTTCAAATTTAGTATATTCTTCCTTTATTGATTATGAAATGTTGAAAAAATTAGCTTATAATATAAGAAAAACTTATCAAGGGGAATGCAGATGCAGTTAACGGAATTAAGAATGCTCGTTGTTCTGTCAGAGGAAATGAATATGCGGAAAGCATCTGAGCGGCTGTTTGTCTCCCAGCCTGCACTGTCTCAAAGACTGCAGTCGATTGAAAAATCATGGGGTTTTCAAATTTTTATCCGCTCTCAAAAAGGACTTACTCTAACTCCATCAGGTGAAAAGATTGTAGCTTTTGCAAAAGAGGTAACGAAAAAAGAAGAGAAACTGAGAGAGGAAATATCAGAGCTTGAAGGAGAGGTTCATGGAACACTTAAGATAGCCGTTGCTTCAATTATTGGACAGCACTGGCTGCCTAACATATTGAAGCAATATGTCAGTAAATACCCGCATGCGAAAATATCACTTATAACAGGCTGGAGCAGCGAAATTTTAAAAAGCATGTACGAGGACCATGTTCACATCGGCATCATCAGAGGGAATCCTGAGTGGAAAGGCGTCAAACAGCATTTGCTGACAGATACTCTGTATTTAGTTGACGCTGAAATTCAGAAGGTTGAGGACCTGATTGAAACGGAAAGGCCTTTTATCCAATTTAAAAGCGATTCATCTTACTATCAGGAAATTCAGGATTGGTGGCACAAACATTTTCAAAGCAGTCCGAAACGCACCATTGTGGTGGATCAGATCGAAACGTGCAAACAAATGGCCTACAATGGCATTGGCTATGCCATTCTGCCATCCGTTACACTTCTTGATGATGAACGAGATATCTATAAAATACCGCTGCTGAATGAACACGGAGAGCCGATCGTCAGAGATACCTGGCTGCTCGGATTTGAATCTTCGTTTAAATTAAAGCAGGTTCAGGCATTTCTGGATGTATTAAAAGAGAATAAGAATGAGATTCTTTAAGCAGCTTTCATTTCATATGGAGCTGCTTTTCTTTATTAAAGGCTCTTTTCTTAAACTTAGCTGGTTTGAGACTAAATGCTTTAAACTTTAGCGGGATAAACTTGACTCCTGAGGAAAAAGAGCGAAATGGAAGACCCCGCAGGCTCGCCGGGGAGGCTTCCACGCTCCCGCGGAAAGCAAGTTCCAGGAGCGAAAAGGGACTGTAAGTATTAATAATCAAAAACAGCCTTATTTTAAAACACCATTGACAATGAGAATCAATTTCAATTATAGTGAACATATGAAAATGAAAATCATTATCAATTAAAGAGGTGGATTTGTTGAAAAAAACTCTTATTATATATGCAAGTATGTCAGGAAATACAGAAGATATCGCTAAACTGATCGGAAAAAGACTGGAAGAAGATGAAATGGAAATTACATATGAAGAAATGGATGCTTGTGATCTAGAGAGTATCAAAGAGTTCGATTATATCCTCGCTGGATCCTATACATGGGGGGATGGAGATCTTCCTTATGAAGCGGAGGACTTTTATGAAGACTTGGCTTCAGTTGATCTTACAGGAAAAAATATCGGCTGCTTTGGATCAGGCGATCATACTTATCCGAAGTTTTGTGAAGCAGTCGACTTATTACAAAGAAGATTTACAGAAACTGGGGCGGCTGTTTTTGCAGACTTGCTGAAAATAGAGGGTTCACCAGAATCAGAAGAGGATATTTCAGCATGCATCCAGTTTGCAGAAGCTTTTTCTGTGTGGTGTGCCAAAAGCGGGAAGGTGACATTACATGTTTCATAGAGGTGCAACAGCAGTCGAAAAAGTTGCGGGAAGCGGATATTTTGTAGCCATAAAAAATGAAGGGCTTTATTTTTTTGATGGTGAGGATCAATGGGAAATGCTTCTCAAAATTGATAAGAAAATCCGATGTTTAAAACTGCTTGGATCCTATTTATTTGGAGTTGGGGAAGACGGGTTTATTTTTAGAATGAATACATTAGATTACACGAGCACAGAAGCTTATTTGCCCACTACAGCAGCCATCTGGTCCATTGCCGGCAATGATGATGGAACGGTCATCATTCACGGAAAACATACGATTTATCAGTCAACTGACAGCGGGAGATCATGGATTGGCTTTAAGCCGTTTAAGCACTTTTCCTCAAAACCTGTAATCAGATCCCTCTGCCTTCACGAAAATCAGCTTTTTATCGGTACACAGATTCATGCAGAGCATGGAGGCTTGTGGAGATATGATTACCATACAGGCTCTTTTACAAGAATTAAACACGAGGCACATTCCATGATTTCTTCGATTGCCGTTGATAAAAATAGAAATCTGCTGGTCTGCAGAGGCTCTGCAAAAGGCCATGCAGGAAGTATTGAAATGACTAAGCTGAATGAAGGGCATGACCTTAACTGGATCAGCTGTCAAAATATCTACAGCGAGGAAGCGTTTCTGGATGTTTTTTGTGATGAAATGATCACATATGCCGCTTCAAGTCAAGATAAATACGGATATTCCAGGATATATGCATTAAATGAGGCTACAATGGCTCTTTTTCCTGCTGAAACATTAAAAGGGCATGCATTCAGAGTTGCAGGCAGCGGACGTTCATTTTTTGCAGCAGGTCTTCATGAAAGCAAACAAGGTGACTTGTACGGTTATTCAGCAGTGGTTCATTAAGAAAGGAGATTGAATAAATGGGGAAAACAGCCATAATTTATGCAAGCATGTCAGGCAATACGGAAGCCATTGCCGATTTAATTGAGAAAGGTTTAAAAGAAGCAGGCTCAGAAGCTGAAAAGTTTGAAGCGATGGATATTGACGGCTCGGTTTTCGAAGAGTATGATCACTTATTAATTGGTGCTTATACATGGGGAGACGGGGAGCTGCCTGATGAAATGCTGGATCTTTATGATGAGATGGACGATTATGATTTTGAAGATAAGACGATCGCATTATTTGGTTCAGGTGATACTGCTTATGATATTTTTTGCGGTGCGGTTGACCTGCTCGCTGAAAAAATCCAGCAGAATAACGGCTCTCTGATCATGGAAAGCCTAAAAATTGAGTGTTTTCCGGATGGAGAACAGGAGGATGCCTGTTTAGAGTTTGGACGTCAGTTTGCCCGTATTGTAAAGCTTGCTGTACGTTCTTAATTTGTGCAGTCAATCGGCTTGTCAACAACCCCTTCCTTTGATACAGTAATGAAGTACATAGTCTGAAGGAGGAATACATATGAAAATGATGGATGCAAATGAGATTATTTCATTTATACAAAATAGCACGAAATCAACACCTGTAAAAGTTTACGTTAAAGGTGACGTAGAAGGCATTGATTTTGGTTCTTCTTCAAAAACATTTTTAAATGGAAACAGCGGGGTTGTGTTTGGTGAATGGGCTGAAATTCAAGAGGCCTTAACAAAAAATGAAGCAAATATTGAAGATTTCGTTGTGGAAAATGACCGTCGCAATTCAGCGATTCCATTGCTTGACATGAAAGGCATCAAAGCACGCATCGAGCCGGGAGCGATCATACGTGATCAAGTGGAAATCGGCGATAATGCTGTTATTATGATGGGTGCTTCTATTAATATCGGTTCTGTAATTGGTGAAGGTACAATGATCGACATGAATGTTGTCCTTGGCGGACGCGCAACTGTCGGAAAAAACTGTCATATTGGAGCAGGTTCTGTTCTTGCGGGAGTTATTGAACCGCCATCAGCTAAACCGGTAGTTATTGAAGATGACGTAGTCATCGGAGCAAATGCAGTTGTCCTTGAAGGCGTTACTGTCGGAAAAGGAGCGGTTGTTGCTGCAGGAGCGATCGTTATTGATGATGTAGCTCCTTATACAGTTGTAGCTGGCACACCAGCACGAAAAATTAAAGAAATCGACGAAAAAACAAAATCAAAAACAGAAATCAAACAAGAATTAAGACAGCTATAATACGGGTTTCTGTTTTTAAGGCGTGGATGACTTTCATCCGCGCCTTCTCTATAGGTTAAGGGGGAAGCGTCATGGATCAGCTGAAAGCATTAATTAAGATTCGAAGGGATCTCCACCGTATCCCGGAGCTTGGTTTTCAGGAGTTTAAAACGCAGGAATACCTTCTGAATTATTTAAGTTCACTGCCATCTGAAAGACTTGAAATGAAAACGTGGAAAACCGGAATATTTGTGAAAGTGAAAGGGATCGATCCATTGAAAACAATTGCTTACCGAGCAGATATGGATGGGCTGCCGATTGTTGAAGAAACGGATTATTCTTTTCAATCAGAGCACAGAGACCGCATGCATGCATGCGGTCATGACTTTCATATGACGATTGCACTTGGCATCATCACTTATTTTGTTCAAAATCAAGTTCGAGATGATCTTCTCTTTATTTTTCAGCCTGCTGAAGAAGGACCAGGCGGAGCCGAACCTATGCTGCAGAGTGAAGTTATGAAAGAGTGGAAGCCAGACTTAATTACCGCACTCCATATTGCGCCAGAATATCCGGCAGGTACAATTGCCACCCGTCCTGGTTTGCTTTTTGCCAATACTTCTGAGCTTTTTATTGACCTAAAAGGCAAAGGCGGGCATGCGGCATATCCTCATACAACACAGGATATGATCGTTGCGGCAGCTTCACTTGTCACTCAGCTTCAGTCTGTTGTTGCAAGGAATGTTGATCCATTGGACAGTGCAGTCATTACATTCGGGAAAATTACCGGCGGGACAGTGCAAAATATCATTGCAGAAAATGCAAGACTTGAAGGAACCATCCGAACGCTTTCTGTTGAATCCATGGTAAAAGTAAAAGAGCGGATCGAAGCGCTTGTTCATGGGCTCGAGATTGGCTATGCATGCAAGGCGGCTATTGATTATGGCGCAATGTACCACCAAGTATATAATCATCACGAGCTTACTGAAGAATTCATGGACTTCACAAAAGGAAACACGGATACAGAGGTTGTATTATGCCGTGAAGCGATGACAGGCGAAGATTTCGGCTATATGCTTGATGAAATCCCAGGCTTTATGTTCTGGCTCGGGGTGGAATCTCCATACGGACTGCATCATTCTAAACTGCAGCCAAAAGAAGAAGCAATTGAAACAGCTGTTCAGCTGATGTGCAAATATTTTCTCTATAAAGCAAATTGAATCCAAGAATAAACGTCCCCTCCATGTGACACATTAGTGATAGGAGGTGGATGAAATGCCAAAAATAGGTGTTGAACAATCATTATCAGATGTAACAGCAGCACTTCAGGAAAAAGGCTATGAGGTCGTTCAATTGCGAAATGAAGAAGATGCAAAAGGCTGTGATTTCTGCATCATTACCGGTCAAGATTCCAATATTATGGGGATCAGCAATGCGGTGACTAGCGGATCTGTTTTCAGTGCGAGCGGTTATACGGCAGATGAAATTTGCCAGCATGTTGAAAGCAGAATGCAATAACACATATTAAAAAAGCTGCCGTTCGGCAGCTTTTTATATTGACATTTTTAATTTTGTACTTCATGGGCTTTCTTTTCAACAAATACCTGATGCGGAAATGGAATCTCAATCCCGTGGGCATCAAGTGTTTCTTTTAATTTCTTGCGGAGATTTCTTTCGACTCCCCACTGCATCATATTTTCAGTTTTGGCTATGATGCGGATGACAACATCTGAAGCTCCTAAACCCTGAACCCCTATGACGCTAGGTCCGTCAACGATCGCGGGATCTTCAGCAGCAATTCGGTCGCACGCTTCCTGCAGAATGCCGATGGCCTCATCAATATTATCATCATATGAAATTCCTATATCAACAAGCGCTCTCATATTTCCGCGCGAATGGTTGCTTAAACTGACAATTTCACGGTTCGGCACAAAGTTCAATGTACCGTCAAAGCTTCTTATCTGAGTCGTCCGCAGACCAACCTGCTCAACAATGCCGGAATAACCTGCAGTCGTAACATAATCCTCCACATCCAGTTGTTTTTCGAGAAGTAAAAAGAAACCTGTTACAACATCGCTTACAAGGCCCTGAGCTCCAAAGCCGATCGCAAGTCCGACAACTCCGGCACCTGCAAGGAGTGCTGTCGCATCATATTCAAATACCTCGAACACCATAACAACAAAAATGAAAATTAAAAGATAAGAAAAGAGATTCAAAGTTAGGCTTTGAAGGGTTCTTGATCTGCCGACTGAAATGGACTGGCGCTGCTGCACACGAGTAAACGTCTTATCTACAATCCGTGTTCCAATCGCTTTTACCACGATAAAAGCAATCAGGATCCCGATCAGCTTTAAGGTAATAATTCCTGCAGTGGTCATGAGACCTGCCCAATTAATTTTGTTCAGTAAATCAAAAAATTCCATATACAACATCCTTCCTGTGCAAATAAAAGCAAGACTAATTATTTGGTTACCCGCTGCTGTGCATGTTAAACTTAATTTGTAGAAATCAATCGGATTTTGAAGAAGTTTGATGATTGATATGGGGCAGAAAAGGGAATACCAATTGATGTATTCATTTGAACTTGAGCAGTCTATATTAAATTAATTATTATTTAACATTGACTAAAAAATCCGATTGCTCTATAATGTTTATTGTGAAATGAATAAGTCACCAGTTGAGAAAATCGTGTGATTATTCTCAATTAAGCTGATATCGATTCCAGATATCAAAATACATTTTGGAGGGATACATAATGGCAGAACGCATGGTAGGAAAACAAGCTCCGCGCTTTGAAATGGATGCTGTAATGGCTAACAAAGAATTCAGTAAAGTAAGTCTTGAAGAAAACATGAAAAACGATAAATGGACAGTATTATTCTTTTATCCAATGGATTTCACGTTTGTATGTCCAACTGAAATTACATCAATGTCTGACCGCGCAGACGAGTTCGAAGACCTTGATGCTGAAGTAATCGGCGTTTCAACAGATACAATTCATACTCATCTTGCATGGATCAACACAGACCGCAAAGAAAACGGTCTTGGGGACCTGAAATTCCCGCTTGCAGCTGATACTAACCACGTTGTATCACGCGAGTACGGTGTGTTAATCGAAGAAGAAGGTGTTGCTCTTCGCGGACTATTCATCATCAATCCAGACGGCGAGCTTCAGTATGCTGTTGTAAACCACAACAACATCGGCCGAGATGTGGATGAAACACTGCGTGTGCTTCAAGCATTGCAAACTGGCGGACTTTGCCCGGCAAACTGGAAGCCAGGACAAGCAACTCTATAAGTTTTTAAAGAAATGGAAGGTCTAACTCTCGGTTAGGCCTTTTTTAGAAGATAAGAAAGTATTAAAGTTTGTGCTTCGATTGCGAGCGGAATTGCTCAGGCTCCTCGGCCAGAACGGCTTTGAAAGTATTGACAAAAAGCGCCTTTTCTGTCAGATCTTTATCTGTCATGCCTGAGCTAAACGGGCGCTTGCGCTTTTCTTAAACAAATAATGGAGGGGTTCATAATGAAATTACGCGAACAAATGCCGGAATTAAACGGTGCAGCTGAATGGCTGAACGGCCAGCAGACAAAAGAAGAATTAATCGGTGAAAAACCAACACTCATTCATTTTTGGTCTGTAAGCTGCCATCTATGCAAAGAAGCAATGCCTCAGGTTAATGAATTCAGAGATCAGTACAAAGATAAATTGAACGTAGTTGCCGTTCACATGCCGAGATCAGAAGACGATCTTAACTTAGAGGACATAAAAAAAACAGCAGCAGAGCATGACATCACACAGCCGATTTTCGTTGACAGCGAACACAAGCTGACAGACGCTTTTGATAATCAATATGTGCCTGCGTATTATGTATTTGATAAAACTGGAGCTCTTCGTCATTTTCAGGCAGGAGGAAGCGGCATGAAAATGCTTGAAAAGCGTGTAAACCGCGTATTGGCTGAAACAGAAAACGCTGCAGAATAAGAGGAGAGTGCCCCCTTAGAATGGGGCGCTTTTTTTTGTTCGTAAATAATGCAGCTGTTTTCGCTGAAGTATTCGACAAAAAGCAGGCTAACACTTGTCCAAAAGTTGATTTTCATCTTCTATCAATGTATAATAAAAAAGTTAGTTCATAATATACAACCCTTCTACCAAGAAATAATAGAGATTCACATTCAATTATCCTCAGTGGATAATCTAGGTTTTTTAAGTTCAAATCCTTTGATTTTTGTTAGCTTAATTCAAGCTGGCGCGGTCATCGGAGCCGCAAGGACGAAAGAGAGGTAGGGCTTTCGTTGCTTTGTGTTCACAGTTAAATAAATGAATGGCCAATAGATATTGTCAGACTATCAGTCAAATCTTTTTAAGATGAATTCATATGGGGTTTAGCATTCACATGTTATAAAGGCTATCTATTCCTCTTATTGATACTCTTTATAATATGTGAATATTTTATTTACCATGTTGTAAAGAGTAGGACATATTAAAAAATTTTTGGAGGTTTTCTCATGCAAGCAACTGGAAAAGTAAAATGGTTTAATTCAGAAAAAGGCTTTGGATTTATCGAAGTTGAAGGCGGAAACGATGTATTCGTTCACTTCAGCGCGATCACTGGCGAAGGGTACAAAACGTTAGAAGAAGGCCAAGAAGTTGAATTCAACATCGTTGAAGGCAACCGCGGACCTCAAGCAGAGAACGTTGTAAAATTATAATGAACTAAAAAGCTGCCGCATGGCAGCTTTTTTTATTTTCTCCGGAAAAAATGTAATCGTTTACTATTTTACACCCCTTAAAAACTCATTGACACCGGTATTTCAATCCTGTATCTTGTTCAAGTATGTGTTTAAAATATAGGAGGTTCATTATGAACAATCAGAATGTACAACAAGTAAAAATGACAACCGCAGATCCTTCAGCGCTTGGACTTTTTGGACTTGCAATGGTTACACTCGTTGCTTCTTCGCAAAAGCTTGGGTTAACAGAGGGACTTTCATTTATTTTGCCATGGGCGATCTTTTTAGGAGGGTTTGCTCAGCTTTTTGCTTGCATCAATGATGCAAAGCATAACAATACGTTCGGAACGACTGCTTTTGGTGCATTTGGTCTGTTCTGGCTTGGCGTAGGAGGCTCTTGGCTTATTCAATTAGGTGTATTCGGGGAAGAGCTTGCAGCAAGCGTAGATCCAAAGCAGCTTGGCTTTGCTTTTGTCGGTTATTTAATCTTCAGCTTATTCATGACAATTGGTGCCATGGAAACGCATAAAGTATTATTTTTTATTTTCGTTCTTATTGATTTCTTATTTATCGGTCTTTCTTTAAGTTCTTTCGGCATCATGCACGAAGCGACGCATATGCTTGCAGCAGTATCTGAAATGCTGATTGCACTCTTATCGTTTTACGGTTCAGCGGCAGCAGTGCTGAATGCTCATTTCGGGCGTGTTTTCCTGCCGATTGGAAAACCTTTTGGCATTTTTAAAAAGTAATGGAACGGCTCCTTTTTTAAAAAAGGGGCCTTCGTTTTGTTTTTCAAGGAAAAGTGGTATACGATAGGGAAGAATCTAATACATAGGAGAGATAGCATGAATTCATTTTCAGTAGAATTTCATAAAGAAGATCAAACAGATGCAATGACCGTACAAAAATTGAACGAGGAAGATTTTCACCGTGTAACAGAAGGCGGAACGCGCCATTTGTTCGAACTTGATACAAATGTCGGCTTTTTCATATTCTTTGACGGAGAAGATCAAGAGGGCAAAGAGTGGTACCTCGTTCTTCATTATGAAGAAGAGCAGGAAGATCCAAGCGCTTGCTATTCCTTTGAATTGAAGGATTTCTATCAATTCACGGCTCTTTATTTAAATGATCTGGAATTTAATGAAGAAACGAACGAAGAGGAAGAAGGACACGGGCCGATCCATCATTTGGCGCATCTTCTGTTTCATATCGTAGAAGAAGGCAAAAAAACAGAAGTATAAGAAAAGCGCAAGCGCCCGTTTAGCTCCGACAGGCAGATAAGGATCCGCCAGAAAAGGCGCTTTTTGCCTTTACTGGCGGATCCGTTCTGACCGAGGAGTTGGGCGATGGAGCTAGACATCGAAGCGCAAAATTTTATACTTCTTAACTCTTAAAATGGAGCAGGCTAATCGCCTGCTCTTTCTTAATTTTCTTCTGAATAATGTCCCTGGCAGAATTCCTTGATCATAGCTTCTTCTTCTTCATCAAGCTCGAAATCAAGGAATGTATTTGTTTCCTTTTCCATAAGGTGATAAACAGAAATTCTGCCGCCTGTGTCATCCACTAAGTAAATCACCTTTAAGAGCAGTCCTTTTTCTGTATACAATTCATCGTCTTCTTCCACATCAAGCTCCAGGAAGAATTCATAGCGATCTCCTGATAGAATTCCGAATGGATCATGCAATTTTTCAACCGTGTAGGCTGCAATATTCAATATGTATCATTCCAATCTCTCAATTTAATTCAATTGTCTCCTCTTTATCCTAACGAAAAAAAGAAGATAACACAAATTTTACATTAAAATGTTATAAAATCTTACATCACCAACCTCCTTTTTTACATTGTGCAAGAGAAATGAATGAAACCTTTTAACAATTTGTACAATGTAAACGGAGGGAATTGAAAGTAAAATAGATACATAGTTTAAATTTTTAATATTTAGAATATTATATTTATTTTTGAATAATTGTCCTAAGGAGGCTGTCGCATGTCAGACAAAGTAGTGATTGGATTAATTCAGGCCAGTAATGATGTGGATGGAAATGAGACTGTCGAAGTTCACAAAGAAAAAGCGATTGAAAAGCATATTAAGCTTGTGAAAGAAGCAAGCGAACGAGGTGCGCAGATTGTCTGTCTTCAGGAAATCTTTTATGGCCCGTACTTTTGTACAGAACAGAACACAAAATGGTACGACGCAGCAGAAGAAATTCCAAATGGACCGACAACTAAACGGTTTCAAGAGCTGGCACGTGAACTGGGCATTGTCATTGTCCTGCCAATTTACGAACGCGAAGGAATTGCTACTTATTATAATACAGCTGCAGTCATTGATGCGGATGGATCATACTTAGGGAAATACAGAAAACATCATATTCCGCATGTAGGAGTGGGCAAAGAAGGAGGCGGTTTCTGGGAGAAGTTTTACTTTAAACCGGGGAACCTCGGCTATCCTGTTTTTGACACAGCTTTTGCGAAAATTGGGGTTTATATCTGTTATGACCGCCATTTCCCTGAAGGTGCAAGGCTTCTTGGTTTAAATGGAGCTGAAATTGTCTTTAACCCTTCAGCTACAGTTGCGGGTCTTTCAGAGTATTTATGGAAGCTTGAACAGCCGGCACATGCCGTAGCAAATGGATATTACATTGGGGCCATTAACCGCGTTGGTTACGAAGGACCGTGGAACATGGGTGAATTTTACGGACAATCCTATCTGGCGGATCCAAGAGGCCGCTTTGTGGCTGAAGGAAGCCGTGACAGGGACGAGGTCGTTATCGGTGAGATGGATAAAAAATTAATTCGCGAAGTCCGGGATACTTGGCAGTTTTATCGTGACAGACGTCCCGAAACATATCAGGAAATGACGGCTTTGCTGCCTTAATCGCTGGAAAAGGAGGTTTTTATCTTGACTAGGGAAATTTCTTTAACCGATCTAGAGAGAAATTTTATGGAGGTTGAGCAGGCCCTGTCAAACAGGGAAGCGTTCGAGGAAGCGAACAGATGTTTATATTGCTACGACGCACCATGTATTCAGGCTTGTCCGACTGGTATTGATATCCCATCTTTTATTAAGAAAATTGCTTCTGGAAACCTGAAGGGATCCGCCAAAACCATAATGACAGCCAATCCTGTTGGAGCAAGCTGTTCCCGTGTTTGCCCGACAGAGGAGCTATGTGAAGGAGCATGTGTCCTTAATTCTTCTACAAAGCCGATCATGATCGGAAATCTGCAGCGCTATGCCACTGATTGGGCGATTCATAATGAACAAGTCCTGTTTAAAGCAGGTGAAAAGAATGGCAAGACTGTAGCCATTGTTGGCGGAGGTCCTGCAGGATTATCAGCTGCAAGGGAGCTTGCTCTGCTGGGTTATACCGTAACGATTTTTGAAGCGGAACAATATGCCGGAGGTTTAAATACGTATGGCATCGTCTCATTCAGGCTGCCGCAGTCCATTTCTTTTTGGGAAGTTCAGCAAGTGAAAAACCTTAATGTTGAAATCAGGACGAATACACGGGTAGGAAAAGATGTCATGGCTTCTGAATTAATAGAGAATTATGATGCTGTTGTTCTTGCTGTCGGAATGTCATCTGTTCCTAAGCTTGGCATTGAAGGCGAAGATGCAGATGGAGTATACGATGCAATTGATTTTGTAAAAGAGACAAAAACGGCCAAAACAATGGACCTAATAGGGAAAAAGGCTGTTGTTATAGGAGCCGGCAATACGGCAATCGATGCTGCAACTTGCTCTGTAAGGCTTGGTGCGGAGGAAGTCAGCATTCTATACCGCAGAACTCAGGCGGAAATGACAGCCTATGATTTTGAATATGAATTCGCCAAGCAGGACGGCGTAGCATTTAAATGGCTTACTGCCCCAAAACGGATTGTAACAAATGAGGATAATCGAGTAATAGGAATTGAATGCTTCAAAATGGAGCTTTCTGCAGGAGTTGATGGACAGCGACCTCGTCCTGTGCCCGTACCGGGTTCTGAGTTTATCATCGAAACCGATGCGGTCATCCGTGCAATCGGTCAATCCAGATACCTCCATTTAATTGAACAATTCGGGGTTGAACACTCTGATGGGGTTGTGCGTATTTCAGAGGAATCTTACCAAACCTCAAATGAGAAAATCTTTGCCTGCGGAGATGTGATTTTCGGCAAGGGCCAGGGAGATGCGATGGTCGTATCAGCGGCTCAGCAAGGAAAGCTGACAGCTTATGAGATTCATAAAAAGATATCTTTTGAAGAACGGAAGCTTGCCTGAATTTTTCATGACACTAAATAAAACGGAACTGCCTCTAATCTGTATAAGGCAGTTCCGCATTTCAGTGTCCAGCTGCATCACCCAGCTCCTCGGCCAGAACAAAATCCCCCAAAAAGTCAAAACCGGACTTTTCGGGTGATTTCTTATCTGTCTGTCGGAGCTAAACGGGTGATTCCGCATTTCTAATTAAGGGAGGTTCATACATGGCTGATTTAAGAATTGATTTTGCAGGGATAAAGTCACCGAATCCTTTTTGGCTTGCTTCCGCTCCTCCGACAAATTCCGGCTATCAGGTTCAGAGGGCGTTTGAAGCAGGCTGGGGAGGGGCTGTATGGAAGACGCTCGGGGATCCGATTTTAAATGTCTCTTCCCGATTTGCCGCCGTCAGTTTTAATGGGCAGCGTGTAGCCGGTTTTAATAATATTGAACTGATTACAGATCGTCCGCTTGAGGTGAATTTAAAAGAAATTTATGAAACGAAAAAAAGATTTCCGAACCATGCGATTATTGCGTCGCTGATGGTAGAACCGAAACAGGAGAAATGGCATGAAATTGTTAAGCGTGTGGAGGATGTCGGGGTAGATGGTCTTGAGCTTAATTTCGGATGTCCCCACGGCATGGCAGAGCGCGGCATGGGGGCGGCATCCGGTCAGGTGCCGGATCTGGTGGAAAGGCAAACTTACTGGGCTAAAGAAGCGGCGAAAACACCTGTCATTGTCAAACTCACTCCGAACATAACCGATATTACGGTAACAGCTGAAGCAGCCGTTGCAGGAGGAGCGGATGCCATCTCCATGATCAATACGATCAACAGCCTCGCCGGGGTTGACATTGATACCTGGAATACAATTCCGCATGTAGCCGGAAAAGGAGCTCACGGGGGGTACTGCGGTCCCGCTGTTAAGCCGATTGCGTTAAACATGGTAGCGGAATGTGCAAGGAATCCGCGGATCAATGTGCCGATTTCAGGCATCGGCGGCATCTCAAACTGGAAGGATACCGTTGAATTCATGCTGATGGGTGCAATGGGCGTCCAGGTTTGTACAGCCGCCATGCATCACGGATTCCGGATTGTTGAAGATATGATTGAAGGCCTGTCCAATTATTTAGATGACAAAGGTTTAACGTCCGTCATGGATCTGGTCGGCAAATCTGTTCCGAGATATTCAGACTGGGGAGAGCTTGATTTAAACTATAAAGTTGTTGCGCAAATAAATACAGAAGTGTGCATCAACTGCAATAAATGTCACATTGCCTGTGAAGATACGTCCCATCAGTGTATTGACATGCTGAAGGATGCAAGCGGCAAGTCCTATCTGAAAGTGCGTGAAGAAGATTGTGTCGGCTGCAATCTTTGTTCAATCGTATGTCCGGTTGATGGAGCCATCGATATGGTCGAGCTTGCTAATGAACTGCCGCCAATGACATGGAATGAAAGACAGTCGGTAATTGGTGCACTTGGAACTTCAAGTGCAGACTTTGTGAAGTAAAGGGAGGGCGCGGACTGATGAAAAAAATAATTAAAAACGGCATAATCGTGACAGCTGCCGATACGTATAAAGCAGATATTTTAGTAGAAGGAGAACAAATTGCAGCGATTGGCTGCAATTTGCCCGAAGAGGGAGCAGAAATTGTTGATGCAAAGGGCTGCTATGTTTTTCCAGGCGGTATAGATCCGCATACACACCTTGATATGCCATTTGGAGGTACCGTGACTAGAGATGACTTTGAGAGCGGAACAATGGCTGCAGCCTTTGGAGGCACAACTACGGTTATTGATTTTTGTCTAACCGAGAAAGGGAAACCGCTTAAGGATGCCATTCAGACATGGCATGAAAAATCCAAAGATAAAGCCGTGATCGATTACAGTTTTCACTTAATGATTTCTGAAATAAATGAGGATGTACTTGGGGAGCTTCCGGCTGTCATAAATGAAGAAGGCATTTCATCATTCAAAGTCTTTATGGCCTACAAAAATGTTTTTCAGGCGGACGATGAAACATTATTCCGGACGCTTTTAACGGCTAAAGAACTTGGCGGCCTTGTCATGGTACACGCTGAAAATGGAGATGTCATTGATTATCTGACGAAAAAAGCACTTGCTGAAGGAAAGACAGATCCCATATATCACGCGTTAACACGCCCTCCTGAAGTTGAAGGAGAAGCAACTGGAAGAGCGGCTCAATTAACTGGGCTTGCGGGTTCACAGCTTTATGTAGTACACGTTTCCTGTGCGGACGCAGTTGAAAAAATTGCCGAAGCTAGAAGCAAGGGCTTTGATGTATGGGGGGAAACATGTCCACAGTACTTGGTTCTTGATCAAACACACTTGGAAAAGCCGGATTTTGAAGGAGCGAAATATGTCTGGTCACCTCCTCTCCGTGAGAAAAAGCATCAGGATGTACTCTGGAATGCGCTGAAAACAGGAGTGCTGCAGACGATTGGATCTGATCAATGCTCGTTTGATTTCAAAGGACAGAAGGATTTGGGGAAAGGGGATTTTACGAAAATTCCAAATGGCGGACCAATCATTGAAGATCGTTTGAGCATTCTATTTTCAGAAGGTGTGACTAAAGGAAGAATCTCTTTGAACCAATTTGTTGATTTGACAAGTACTAAAAGTGCAAAGCTATTCGGTCTCTACCCTAAAAAAGGAACGATTGCAGTCGGCTCTGATGCGGATCTTGTTCTGTTTGACCCTTCAGCTGAACGGACTATTTCTGCTGAAACTCACCACATGGCGGTTGATTATAACGCATTTGAGGGTCTGCAAGTAACAGGAGAGCCTGTTTCCGTTTTATCAAGAGGGGAATTTGTCGTAAAGGATAAGCAATTCGCCGGCAAGGCAGGCAGAGGCAATTATCAGAAGAGGGCTAAATACGGAGAACTGCTTGACGCGAGCAAAAGCGCACCGATATCAATCTGAAAAGAACCAAAGAGATAACCATTTGGAAGGGGATATGCGAAAGTGGCTAAAAATTATTTGAAGTCTCCTGATTTGCTGCCGATTCCGCATCATAAGAAAAACATTGGTTCGCTGGGCTTTGCTTTAATCTGGGTTGGGATGGCTGTTGTGCTTGCTGCATTTGCCATCGGCGGATCAGGTGTTCAGAATCTTCCATTAGGCTGGGTGATTGCTGCAACAATCATTGGTTCGATTGTCCTTGGATTAATCATGACGCTAACAGGAGATATTGGTGTTGAACATGGCTTATCATTCCCTGTTTATATGAGAGCGCCTTTTGGAACAGTCGGGACGCACATTCCTTCCGTTGTACGCGGTTTTGTAGCTTCATGCTGGTTTGGTGTAAATACATTCTTTGGCGCCAGTGCCATGAATGCCATTCTTGCTACTTTATTCGGGTTTGATAATTGGATTGTCTGCTTCTTTATTTTTGCCATCTTGCAAGTCGTCAATACAGCACTTGGAATGAAGGCGATTGAACGATTTGCTGATTTAGCGGCACCGGTCATCATCATTATCTCAGGCTGGATGTATTTTACTCTATCAGATCAGGCGCTGCAGGAAGGCAGAAACGTGTGGTCATGGGTCGAAAATCCGGCAACTGGAGGAGCGGCATTTACAGCGTTCATGGTTGTCATTATGTCCAATATGGGATTTTGGGGAACCCTCGCTGCAGATATGCCATCTCTTTCCCGTTTTGTGAAAGCACCTAAAATGGAAAAGAACTGGTTCAAGCGGAACAAAGGCCAAATCGCGGGCAATTTAATTGCCTATCCAATCGTGCAAACCTTTATGGTTGTGATTGGCGCCGTTTCTTATATCGCTGTAACAAATTATGATCCGGTTGTTGCCTTGCAGCAATCTGCATCCGGCATTATTCTTGGTATCTTATTGGTTATGATTGTGCTTGCGCAGTGGTCAACAAACACCTCTGCAAACCTGATTCCTGCAGCGACCATTTTCTCAAACGTTGGAGGGCCAAAAGTTCCTTTCTGGGCGGGTGTAGCAGTAGCGGGTTTTATTGGAATCGTCGTTCAGCCTTGGAGTTTATTTGGCATCATCATTGGAATTTTATTAATAGTCGGAGGAATCTTATCTGCTATTTGCGGGATTTTAGTAGCTGATTATTATTTAATTCGAAAGCGCAGGGTTAATGTAAAAGACCTCTACGAATCAAATGGACAATATAAATATATGAAAGGTGTAAATGCTGCAGGATTCATCGCATGGATCATTGGCGGGGCAGCTGCAGTGGCTATTCCTTCATATTCATTTATTGTCGGCTTTGCAGCCGGATGCATTGTCTATTACATTTTAGCGAAATACTGGTGGTTTCAGATTTATGCCCAGGCTGAATTAATAGATCCCGATGATCAAAAGTATCTGGGGATCTCAGTCGGAAATGACTGGACAATTGATCTCGAAGATGAAGCAGTGCCGAACGTTGCCATTGCGCCTGCGCAAACAGAGCAATTATAAGAAGGAGGCTCGTTATGTCTGATTACCGGGAGTATCTGTCTGAAAGAGATAAGATTGATTATTATCTGAGTCAGGGCTACAAAATCACAAGCGTGACTGAAAATTTAAGCGGTGCTTTTCTTACTTTCAGAAATCATAAAAATCAAAAAGACTCTGCTGAAATGCACGTGAAAACGGCGGATGCAAGAAAGTATTTTTCAGCCATGCTGCTGGCTCAAATCCGACAATGACATGGTTCGACAAAGATAGGGCAGAATTTGTCCTATCTTTTTTGTGAGAAAAACTGACAAACGTATAGTGTTAAAACATGCCATTCTTTATAATAGAAAGTAGCGACATCAAAAAAGGGGTGTGCGGATGAAATCATACATAACGATTGATGAGATTTTAAATCGAAAGCATTTTGCCCAAACAGACGTAATTGCTGGTGCTGAAGGATTGCACCGTCAATTGAAATGGGTTCATATTGTTGAATCGGTTCAAATCAGCAATCTCTTAAATGGCTATGAGCTGATTCTTACAACAGGTCTTGGCTTTAAAGATGATCCCCAACTCTTTGTCTCCTTTCTAAAGCAGCTGATCGAGAGGCATGCTGCCGGACTGTGCATCGAAATGGGCACACACATTCACAATGTTCCGGATGCAGTTACCGAACTTGCAGATCACCACCATTTTCCTATCATTCTGTTTCATCAAGAGGTTCCCTTTGTTGAAATTACTCAAGATGTGCATTCCCTCATCATCAATAAACAATATCAACTTCTCTCAGATTTAGAAAAATACTCTCAGCAGCTGAACAAGATGCTGCTGGAAATTGAAGACTGCCGGCAAATCCTGAAATTTCTGCAGGTCTATTTAGAAGTCCAGGTTATTGCTGTATTAAGCGGAAATAAAGCCGATTTCTTTCCTGAGCCAAAGGCAGATGAAAAAGAAGAGATGCTTTTGAAAATAGGGAATAGAGATGAAAACAATAAATCAAATATTGCAAGTCAGCCTGTGCAGATTCTTGGAGAAACCTACGCTGAGCTCCTGATTGTCTCAAGCTGCCGAGAACTGAATGAATTTGATCTTCTCATTTTGGACAGAACAGCCAACGCATTTGCCCAGCATTTGCTGCGGGATTTATATGTCAAAGAAAAGAAGATGGCAGAAGAAAGCGAGTGGCTGACAAACTGGCTTGAAGGAGAATACACGGATGAAGTTATCAAAGAACAGCTCTCCTTCATCGATCCAAAGCTGCGTTTAAATGGAGGGACTGTGTGCATATGCAAGCTTTCCCCTGATTCAGGGGGGCAGCCTCCAAACGTCGACAGTACATATTTCAAGCTTTTGTTCAGAACGGTCTTTGAGCAATTTGGCTTTCACTTGTTTACTGTTGAAGTCCGCCATCATCTTATTTTTATCGTCGGAAACAAACGGAACAAACAGGATTGGAAAGAGAGAATGGAAGGCGCTCTCTCGAGAATTCATTCCGGAAACGGTTCCGAACGGATCAGAACCTCATCAATTTCAATTGGAGTCGGGAAGTTTGCCGACAAACTCGGCAGTATTCATATAAGCTATCAAACAGCTAAAGAAACCCTGGCACTGCAAGATTCTCTTTCTAAAGAAGGAAAAAGCTGCTTTTATCAGGATTTGCATATGTACAGGATGATGTCTTTGTTAAAAAAACATGGCAATCTAGAAGAAACCATACAAGAATATTTGGCTCCCGTCATAGAGTATGACCGAAAGTATAACGGGGACATGCTGATTACGTTAAAAACGTATCTGGCGTGCAACGGCTCTAAACAAGAGACTTCGAAGAAATTATTTATCGTCAGGCAGACTCTTTACCATCGCATAGAAAAGCTTGAATTGCTCCTTGGCGAAAACTTCATGAACTCAGACAGAAGGCTGGCCCTTGAATTTATGCTGATGGCGCACGATTTTATCATGAATACAGAAGGAACCATTCCGCTGCAGCATAAGATTGAATAGCAGGAAAGAGTGCTCTTTTGAAGAGCGCTCTTTTTTGATTGTTTTTTGTTTGAGACGAGGACTTGGAATGGATTTTTATCTTCATTTTCCGGTCAGAACAAATTCCTCCAATTAATTTGGAAACCCCACGAATTAATTCTAAAACCCCTCCAATTAATTCGGAAACCCCACGAATTAATTCTAAAACCCCTCCAATTAATTCGGAAACCCCACGAATTAATTCTAAAACCCCTCCAATTAATTCGGAAACCCCATCAATTCGGCAGTGACTATTCGGTCTGAACAGTCGGTTCTACATTTCTCGGTGTCCAGCTCCGCCTCCTAACTCCTCGGCCAGAACGGATCCGCCATAAAAAGCAAAAAGCGCCTTTTCTGTCGGATCCTTATCTGACTGTCGGAGCTGAACAGTCGGCTCCGCTTTTCTATATTGTCTAGCTCCGCCTCCTAACTCCTCGGTCAGAACGGATCCGCCAGCAAAGGCAAAAAGCGCCTTTACTGTCGGATCCTTATCTGTCTGTCGGAGCTGAACAGTCGGCTCCGCTTTTCTAATCAAACTGTAGCAACATTCCCCAAGTATCTTTTACAAAGTGTCTAATGATTGCCGTTCCTATGTGAGAGATAATGAACATAATTAGTAGAATTTTCAGAATATACGGAGGGATGACAATGACGGTTGTAAATGAAGCAGCAGCAATTAAAAATTTCATCAATGGAAAATGGGTGAGTGCAGCTGGGGGTGAAATGCTTGATGTCATTAATCCGGCAACGGGGAGGAAGATCGCAGCTGTTCCAATTTCAACAGCCGAAGATGTAGATAAGGCGGCAAAGGCTGCAGCCCTGGCATTCAAAACATGGAAGCTGATGCCGGTTCCGAAACGAGCAAGAATTCTATTTAAATATCATCATTTACTGACAGAAAACCATGCAGAGCTTGCCAAGTTAATTGTTTCAGAGAATGGCAAGGCTTATAAAGAGGCATATGGCGAGGTACAAAGAGGAATTGAGTGCGTGGAGTTTGCGGCGGGAGCACCAAGCTTAATGATGGGAGAATCCCTATCAGGAATTGCAGAAGAAATGGATTCTGAAATGTTCCGCTACCCGCTTGGCGTTGTGGGAGGAATTACTCCTTTTAACTTTCCGATGATGGTGCCATTGTGGATGTTCCCGCTTGCGGTTGCATGCGGAAATACATTCGTTTTAAAACCATCAGAGCGGACACCGCTGCTTGCCAATAAGCTAGCTGAGATGTTTACGGAAGCAGGTGCGCCTGACGGTGTTTTAAACATTGTTCATGGTAGTCACGATGTGGTGAACGGGTTGCTTGAACATCCTGATATTAAAGCGATTTCATTCGTAGGCTCTCAGCCTGTTGCAAAATTTGTGTATGAGAAAGCTGCTGCGAAGGGTAAAAGGGTTCAGGCTCTCTCAGGTGCAAAAAATCATCACGTGGTGATGCCGGATGCAGACTTTGACAAAGCGGCACAGCATATTATCAGCTCTGCTTTTGGAAGTGCTGGCCAGCGATGTATGGCTTGCAGCGCAGTTGTCGTTGTTGGAGAAGGGGATCAATTTATGCAGACCTTAAAGCAAAAAGCAGATGACTTAGTGATGGGAAATGGTCTCGACGAGGAAGTGCTTTTGACTCCGGTGATTCGTGATACCCACTTGAATAAAGTCATCGGATATATTGAAAAAGGTATTGAAGAAGGGGCAGATCTTCTGCGTGACGGACGAAGAGATATGGAAAATCAAGCAGAAGGCTACTTTTTAGGAGCAACGATTTTCGATAAGGTTACACCTGAAATGACCCTGGCAAAGGATGAAATTTTTGCACCGGTGCTCAGTGTGCTCAGGGCGGAAAATTTAGATGAAGGTCTGGATTATATCCGGAAATCACGATATGGAAACGGAGCTACCATTTATACAAAGGATGCTCAGGCCATTCGGACTTTCAGAGAAGAAGCGGATGCAGGAATGCTTGGAATTAATGTCGGGGTTCCGGCAACGATGGCTTTTTTCCCATTTTCGGGATGGAAGGATTCTTTCTACGGAGATCTACATGTTAATGGCAAAGACGGCGTAAACTTCTATACACGCAAAAAAATGATTACTTCCAGATTTGATTTTTAATAGACAAGGAGGATGACTATGCAAAAGAGTAAAGATGTAAGAGATGCTCTGCAAAAAGATGAGGCCCATCTCTGGCATTCTATGAAGCCTTTCAATCCAGAGGCAACCATTATAGCAGAGGAAGCAAAGGGCGCATGGATCAGTGATGCAAACGGGAAAAAGTATTTGGACGGCATGGCCGGCTTGTGGTGCGTGAATGCAGGCTACGGAAGAACAGAACTTGCGGAAGCTGCATATGAGCAGCTGAAAAAGCTTGCTTATTTCCCATTAACGCAAAGTCATCTGCCTGCCATTCAGCTTTCAGAAAAACTGAATGACTTGCTTGGAGGTGACTATGTCATCTTTTTCTCAAACAGCGGATCTGAGGCAAATGAAACCGCATTTAAAATTGCCCGTCAATACCACCAGCAAACAGGCAGCCATGAACGCTATAAAATCATTTCAAGGTACAGGGCCTATCATGGCAATACGATGGGATCTTTAGCTGCCACCGGGCAGGCACAGCGAAAATATAAATACGAGCCGCTTGCACCAGGATTTATTCATGTGCCGCCGCCTGACACTTACCGATATCCAGAAGACGAAAATGCAGCACCGGCTGAACTGAAATCGGTTCAGGATATTGACCGGACAATGACATGGGAGCTCAGCGAAACGGTTGCTGCGATGATCATGGAACCGATTATAACAGGCGGCGGTATTCTGATGCCGCCTGAGAATTATATGAAAGGAGTAAAAGAAGTCTGTGAAAAGCACGGGGCTCTGCTTATTGTTGACGAAGTCATCTGCGGCTTCGGCAGAACCGGAAAAGCATTCGGATTTATGAATTACAGAGTGAAACCGGATATCATTACGATGGCAAAAGGGATTACAAGTGCTTACTTGCCGCTATCCGCTACAGCTGTTAAAAAAGAAATCTATGAAGCATTTAAAGGAACGGAAGAATATGATTATTTCCGCCATGTGAACACATTTGGAGGAAACCCTGCAGCCTGTGCACTTGCACTTAAAAATATTGAAATCTTTGAAAATGAAAAGCTGTTCGAACGTTCAAACGAGGTTGGAGGCCGAATGAAATCTGAACTTGCTTCACGTCTCCAGCATAATCGATATGTTGGAAATGTAAGAGGGAAAGGTCTCCTGATTGGAATCGAGCTTGTAGAAAGCAAAGAGACGAAAAAACCGCTTGATGCGGGTCTTGTGAATAAAGTTATAGCCGGATGCAAGGAAAAAGGGCTGCTTATCGGAAAAAATGGCGCCACTGTTGCAGGCTATAACAACGTCCTTGCTATCTCTCCTCCTCTTAATCTGGAAGAAGAGGACGCCGTGTTTATCGTGGATACGGTTGTCGGGGAGCTGAATGGGATCGCAGAAACGAATTAAATGTGAAACAGCGCAAAGCCGGTTGCGCTGTTTTTTCTTGTGGAAAAGAAATGGCTGAAGGTATAATAATTGAAGGGTTTTATACAAGGAGATGCTCATCATGAAAACAGAAAAAGAAAAGATGCTGGCCGGAGAACTCTATTTAGCCGGAGACGAAGATCTAATCCGTGAACGCGTCCGCGCCAGAAGATTGACAAGACTGTTCCATCAGACAATTGAAACGGATGATGACGCGCGTAAAAAAATACTTAAGGAACTGTTTGGAACGACTGGAGAGAATATATACATCGAACCGGCATTCCGCTGTGATTACGGATCAAACATCCATGTTGGGGAAAATTTCTATGCCAACTTTGACTGTGTGATTCTGGATGTGTGCAAGGTGACGATCGGCGCCAATTGCATGCTTGCTCCAGGAGTCCACATCTATACAGCTTCACATCCATTAAATGCTGATGAAAGAAACAGCGGAGCGGAATTCGGTAAACCTGTTACAATCGGCGATAACGTGTGGATTGGCGGAAGAGCGGTCATTAATCCGGGCGTGACAATCGGAAACAATGCAGTTATTGCCTCCGGCGCAGTCGTGACGAAGAACGTCCCTGACAATGTGGTAGTTGGAGGAAATCCAGCAAGAGTCATTAAGCATATTGAGAATTGAAAAAGAGGCCAGCGCGGCCTCTTTTTTAAGAGATAAGAAAGTATAAAATTTTTGCTCTTCGATGGCGAGCGGAATCGCCCAACTCCTCGGCCAGATCCTGATCTGTCATGCCTGAGCTAAACGGGCGCTTGCGCTTTTCTGAATTATTCGTAATTAACCTGCCAATGAATGCCGAATTTATCTGTTACTTGTCCATAAAGCTTGCTCCAGAATGTTTCCTGAAGATCCATGACGACTGTGCCGCCATCTTTAAGCTGGTTGAAAATAGACGTCAGCTCTTCGATGTTCTTATTTACCAAAGCAAGAGTGATATTATTCCCTTCAACAAAAGGCATTCCCGGAAAAGTGTCAGAAAACATGACGTTGCTTCCGTCAATAGTAAGTCTTGTATGCATGATCAAGTTTTTCGCTTCCTCCGGCAGAGGGTAATCGGGATTTTGCGGTGTTTCGCCGAACGTCATAAATTTAGGTTCTTCCGTTTTGAAAACCTTTGCATAAAACTCGGCTGCTTCCCGGCAATTGCCATTAAAATTAAGATAAACGTCTACTGACATCGTACATAATCACTCCTTGAAAAAAAATTTTGGTGCCAATATTTATCATCTTACCATTTTTTTGACTCTAATCAAATCAAGAAAAAAGATAAAATCCCAAAAAATATTTTTCTATATAAAAAACATCATCAAGTCTTGTTTTATCCTTATAAAGGTTTCTTCTTAAAGCAGCAATTGGTGCAAATTCATGCTCTTGACGGGGATAAGCTATCCGGCTTGGGATGGTTAAATAACCAGAATTCAAACCTAATTATGATACTATTAATATGAAATTAATTATTACAACTATAGGAGTGATCTGGATGGCAGCAACTAAACGGTTTGAAGTAACTCATTCACAAGGAACCCTCGATTTAATAAGGGTCATTAAGGACACAGAAACCGGAGTTCAATACCTGCAGACGATCTCTGGCGGCGGTGTTAGCGTCACCTTGCTTGTTGATGCTGAAGGCAAGCCATTGCTTGGAAAATAAGATGAAGATCTGTTTATCTGAATATAACCCGGATTGGAAAATGCAATTCCGCCTTCACGAGGAAAGACTCATAAATGCCTTTAATGAGCCTTCTATTAAAATTGAACATATAGGAAGCACTTCGGTAGAAGGTCTTTCTGCAAAGCCGATCATTGATATATTAATCGGTGTTCTGTCGATTGAAGAGCTGTCTTTTGTAGTCGATGCTTTAGAAGATTCCCCTTATATTTATAAAAAGGTGTACGATGAAGCATTGCCATTCAGGCGTTTTTTTATCGGGGTAAAAAAGGAATATGTGCATCTTTACCCCAACGTTATTGAAAAAGAAGAAGTATACATTCCGCATGAGCACCGGACAGCACATATACATACGGTGCCAATCACACATCAATGGTGGGAAGATCATCTCCTGTTCCGGGACCATCTCCGCCTGAATCCGAATGATCGTCTGATGTATGAAGCCGTAAAGCAGGATCTATCAAAGAATGAGTGGAAAACAGGAAATGAATATGCAGATGCAAAAACGGAGTGTGTCCTGAAGATTTTGAATAAAGCTAAACGGTATCAAAAGAAATAAAAGTGTCAGCATGTACGATTTTTGCCATCTTTGGAAGCTCAAACGATTATGGAATCTCTAGCGATCTATGAAAAAGATACAGCGGTAACCCGCCTTTTAGTCATTTAAAAGATGCAATAGAAATTTCCATACCTGAAGTCATGAATCATTGGCTGAAACATAGAAATAGATAGTGTGTTTTAAAAAGCATGGATTTTTCATTCCATGCTTTTTTAGTTGTCAAACTTTTGATGGAGAAGCCTCATAGAAAGGAAGTAGTCTGAATTCATAAATTAGCATTAATTTTATAAAAATTGCGTAAAATGACTAGAAATATATTTCGAAACCCGATATATTAAGTAATACGTTGTAAATATCTTGAAAGCTTAAGAGAAAAGCAAAGGCCGAAGGAGGGATTTTCATTGGAAACATTCAAAAAACTAAGGGCCTTTTATATGCCTTACAAAAATGATTTTTTATGGTCAATGGGTTTTCTGCTGATTATGACAGTCATCACCGTTGTGTATCCGATGGTGCTGCAGTTTACCATCGATGATGTTGTGCTGAAAGAACAGTTTTCACTTGTGCCCTGGATTGCGCTTGGGTTTGTCGGCATCATGACGGTAAAGGGAGTGGCTACTTATTTTCATCAATATTTAGGGGATATGTTTGGAATTAAGTCCGTGTACAGAATGAGAAATGAACTTTATGAAAAGCTTCAGCGTCTTCCTTTTCGCTATTATGACAATGCAAAAACAGGCGACCTGATGTCAAGGCTTACGGCGGATGTAGAAGGTTTCCGTTTTTTCCTGTCATTTGGAATTGCGGAGCTGATTCGCTTCATTATTCTGATTGTCATCAGTCTTTGCGTCATGTTTTATTACTCGGTGCCGCTGACATTCGTCACGATTTCAGCTTTGCCGTTCCTCGCTGTCGCCGTCTACCGTTTTGATAAAAGGGTGCACCCTGCTTTCAGAGGCATCCGCAAATCATTTGGGAAACTGAATACGAATGTACAGGAAAATATCAGCGGCATTCATACGGTAAAATCTTTATCCAGAGAAGAGTTTGAAATATCAAAATTTAATTCCTCAAACAATGATTACAAACAGAAATATTTAGATACCTCAAATGTATGGGCGAAGTATTTTCCACTTATGGAGTTCATCGGAAATATTTGCGTAGTTGCTTTGCTCGCTTTCGGCGGATACATGGTCATTACTGGCAGTCTTAAGCCGGGTGAGCTTGTGGCTTTTTACAGTCTTGTCTGGTATATCATGTGGCCGATCATGAACTTGGGATTTGTCATCAATTTATTTTCTCAAGCAAAAGCTTCTGGTGAACGCCTGCTTGAAATTTTAGATGCGGATGAAGAAATCAGTGATGCAGACCGTGATTTGACAGCAGGCAAATTATCAGGTCACGTTACATTTGAAAATGTTTCGCTTAAATACAATGAAGAAGATGTTCCGGCTTTAACAAATGTTTCTTTTGATGCGCCTCCTGGAAAAACGGTCGGACTGATTGGGGCTACAGGTTCAGGAAAAACAACCGTCACTCAATTAATGACACGTTTTTATGAGCCGACTTCAGGCCAGATTCTGCTGGATGGAAAGGATATTAAAGATCATTCTTTAAAATCCCTTCGAGGAAGCATCGGAGTAGTGCTTCAGGAATCTTTCCTATTTTCTACGACGATAAAATCAAATATTGCTTATGGAAAACCAAATGCCACGATGGATGAAATCATCGATGCTGCCAAACGCGCTCAGGCACATGAATTTATTATGGAGCTTCCTGAAGGGTACGACACGATGCTTGGCGAACGGGGCATGGGCTTGTCAGGGGGACAAAAGCAGAGGATTTCCATTGCACGCGCCATTTGCGTGGATCCGAGCGTTCTGATTTTGGATGATTCAACGAGTGCGGTTGATATGGACACAGAGTTCCGTATTCAAAAAGACTTAAAAGCCGTCATGAAGGATCGAACAACGATTATTATCGCTCACCGGATTTCTTCATTAAAACATGCGGATGAAATCATCGTGCTTCAGGATGGCGAGGTTGCCGAAAGAGGAACACATGAGGAGCTGCTTCATACAGGCGGCCCTTACAAACGAATTTATGACATTCAATATAAAGACCAAAAAGCTGTCGTACAGTCAAATGTTGGGTAGGTGAAAAAGATGTTAAAGAATGAAAAGCAGGATTTAATCAAACAAAGATTCTACTATTCTACGGATCAAGTTATTGAAAAGCCGTTTAACTGGAAACAGATGGGGAGGTTAATGGGCTATATTAAGCCATATTCGAAAAACCTTTTGCCACTTTCTTTTCTTACCGTAATCATGACGACCATTGTCCGTTTAATTGTTCCGATTTTAATCGGGGTATACACGCTTGATAAAGCAATTGTTCAGAAAGATCTGGATTTTCTGTGGGTGCTGGTAGGGTCCATTTTTGGACTTTACCTCGTTTCATACGTGGCTAATACGCTCAGGATCAGATGGATGAACATGCTTGGGCAAAATGTCATCTATGATTTGCGCAAGCATTTATTTACACATGTACAATCTCTGTCACACCGTTTTTTTGATTCCAGGTCAGCAGGATCGATTCTTGTCAGGATCATGAATGACATTAATTCTCTGCAGGAGCTTTTTACCAGCGGGGTTATCAACCTTTTAATGGATTTCCTTTTGCTTATCGGGGTTATTGTCATCTTATTTACGATCAGTCCGCCGCTTGCCCTAGCCATTATGATTATCCTGCCGATTATGTTTTTTATCTCAACAAGCCTGCGCAAGAAAATCCGGAGATCATGGCAGACCGTCCGCCTCAAGCAGTCTATGCTGAATTCTCATTTGAATGAAAGCATACAGGGCATCCGTGTAACTCAAGCTTACACTCAGGAAAAGGAGAACATTCAGTTCTTTGACGGAATCAACACGGAAAACTTCAGCAGCTGGCAGGATGCGACGCAGAAGAATGCTGTCTTCCGTCCATTTGTTGAAATGACAAATGCCATAGGCACTGCCATTCTTATTTGGTTTGGTGCTTCATTAATTGCAAATGAATCAATTACCATTGGAGAATTTGTTTCCTTTGCTTTTTACCTGGGAATGTTCTGGGAGCCGATTTCAAGACTTGGCCAAGTGTATAATCAGCTGCTGATGGGGATGGCCTCATCGGAACGGATTTTCGAATTTTTAGATGAAAAACCAATTGTTTCAGAAACGGATAATCCGGTCGTTCTGCAAGATATGAAAGGGAATATCGAGTTTGATCAAGTTGAATTTTCATATGATGGAAACCGCAAGGCATTAAATGGAGTTTCCCTTCAAATTAACTCCGGTCAGACTGTCGCCCTTGTAGGTCACACAGGTTCCGGAAAAACAACGATAGCAAACTTAATCAGCCGCTTTTACGATGCAACAGGCGGAGAGGTGAAGATCGACGGCATAAATATCCGGGATGTATCAATCGGAAGCCTGCGTTCTCAAATCAGCGTCGTTCTGCAGGATACCTTTATCTTCTCGGGTACGATCATGGAAAACATCCGTTTCGGCAGACCGGATGCAGCTGATGAGGAAGTTATTGCTGCTGCTGAAGCAGTCGGGGCAGATGGATTTATTAAAGATCTTGTCAATGGCTATGAAACAGAGGTTGAAGAACGAGGAAACGTGCTATCTGTGGGGGAAAGACAGCTTCTTTCTTTTGCAAGAGCCATACTTGCTGATCCGAAAATACTAATTTTGGATGAAGCAACAGCAAGTATTGATACAGAATCAGAAGTGAAAATCCAACAAGCCCTAAAAACGCTATTAAAGGGCAGAACAGCCATTATGATTGCCCATCGCTTATCGACAATTCGCGAGGCGGACAATATTATAGTACTCGATCACGGGAATATTATGGAACAAGGAAATCACGAAGAGCTGATGAAGCAGCAGGGAATCTATTTTGAGCTTGTGAAAGCTCAATTCAGAATGCTTGATGCGGGGTAATCGCAGGGATCGTCCATTAAGTTTCTAAAATGAAGCAGACAGGAAAAACAAATGTTATTTCCTGCCTGTTTTTTTCTATGGTTTTTTTTTCGTAAACTTTGCACTCACGCGGACAGCAGCGGACAGCATATTATAGCGAAAACAACATTTTTTCTTAAACCGACTTTCCGGACAGGTCTGTTCAGTGTTTCAATAAAATTTTTACAAAGAATAATAGAAATGATGAAACCTATTTATGTGACAATCGTATTACTAACAGAATACATAAAAATTGGAGGTAATTGGATATGGAACAGCAAACAAATCCTGCAGTTGAGGGAAACGCACCAGAATCGCCCAAACCGTCTTTATTCGGTATGATCATGAACCCGGGAGAGCAGTTTGACCGGATTCGTCAAAAACCAAAGGTTCTCGCTGGTTTTCTGCTGGTCACATTCTTTCTTGTAGCAGGCACGTTTTTATCGTTAGCTAATAGTCCTGAATTGACGGGGGATTTATCATCAGAGCTTGGCATGAGTGCTGAAGAGGCAGCTATGTTCAGCACTGTTATGGGCGTTGTCGGAATTGTTGCAGGAGGTATTGGCAGTATTATCGTTCTTATTATTATGGCTGCCATCACACTTGCGATTACGAAAATGGTTGGTTCTGCGGTTAAATTTAAACACATTCTTTCTATGACGATTTACATTGCATTTGTCACATCGATTGGAACGCTTTTAAACGGACTTATTGCCTTTTTAGTAAAAGAAGAAAATTATGTCAATCCATACACAAGTTTGAACAGCATTGCCGGTGCTGAAGGCGGCCTTGGCGGCCTGCTCATGACGTTTGAAGTTTTCACAATTTGGGGAACGGTGCTGACGGCAATCGGACTTCAGCGCGTTGCAGGTTTATCAAAAGCGGCAGCCTGGACAATTGCGATCGTTTTCTTCGTCATCGGTGCAGTGCTTGCAACTGCAGGCGGCGTTCTTGAAGGGATGTTCCCAGCAGCATGAAGAAAAAAGTCTGGATATCAATCGGTGTCGTTTCAATCATCGCTTTGCTCGTTGGTGTAAACGTCTATCGTGCGATGAGCGAAGAGGAAGTAACCATCCAAACAGTGAAGCTTTCCAAGCGGGAAATTGCTTCGAATGTGATGGTCCCGGGTACATTGAAATTCCAATACGAACAGTATATTTATCAAGATCCGGAAAAAGGAGATATTGTTGAAATTCTAGTAAAAGAGGGAGATGCCGTGAAAGAGGGAACTCCCCTCCTCCGCTATGAAAATCAGCAGTTTTCACTAGAAAAAGAACAAAATGCTCTTTCCATTGAATCTGGTTATCTTAAAATCAATCAGCTTGAAAATCAGCTTGACGATCTCAACGATAAAGAAAAAGATCTAAGCAAACAAGCTGGAGAAGAGGAAGCTGAAAAAACAATCGATGCAGAGCGGGATCAGCTGAAAATGGAGAAAAAGATGGCTGATATCGAACTTCGCCAGCTTCTGCTGCAAAAAGAAACGATTGAGAAACAGCTTAATGCTCTAGAAGTGAAAAGCGGCATGGAAGGGACTGTCATGACAATTGATGATAATCCTGAACAAGCAGCTGAACAGGGCGGTATAAAAGCAGTTATACATATTGCAAAAACAGATCAATTTATTGTCAGCGGCGTTTTGTCTGAATATGATTCTTTAAAAGTGGCAGACGGACAGCCTGTTTCCTTAAGTTCGGATGTTGTTCCTGACACAAAGTGGAAAGGGAAAGTCAGCAAAATAGGTCTTCTTCCTGAAGCGGCGCCAAGTTCAATGGGTTCTGAAAATGCGGCTGTCCAATATCCGGTAGAAGTATCCATTGAAGGCAGCGAAATGAAGGCAAAACCCGGCTTTAAACTGATCATGGAAATTGAAACGGAAAAGCGCAGTGTGCAGACGGTACCTGTTGATGCTGTAAAACAGGATGGCGAAGACTATTTTGTCTATACCGTTCAAGGCGGCAAAACAAAGAAAAAGATGATAGTAATTGGCTCAGCTTCTTCCGACTATATGGAAGTTAAAGATGGATTAACAGCAAATGATGAGATTGTTTCAAGGCCGAAAGACGATCTTCAGAGCGGGATGGAAGTGACAGTGAAATGATCCAGCTTTCCGGCATTACGAAAAGCTACAAGGTCGGAAAAGAATCATTCGACGTTTTAAAAAACATCCATTTATCCATTGAAGAAGGCGAATTTATTTCCATAATGGGACCATCAGGTTCGGGGAAGTCCACGTTAATGAATATTATCGGATGTTTGGACCGTCCGACAAACGGACATTATTTTCTGGACGGAGAAGACGTTGCCGCCTATCAGGATACAGATCTCGCTAAAGTGAGGAACCTCTCCATCGGTTTTGTCTTTCAGCAGTTTCAGCTGCTGCCGAGACTGACTGCCTTGAAAAATGTAGAGCTGCCAATGATCTATGCAGGAGTAAAGAAAAAAGAGCGGGAAGAACGGGCAATGCTGTCGCTTGAGAAAGTCGGGCTTGCAGACAGAATGAACCATCTCCCGAATGAGCTTTCAGGCGGGCAAAAACAGCGTGTAGCCATAGCCCGTTCCATCGTGAATAAGCCGCGGCTCATCCTTGCAGATGAGCCGACAGGTGCTCTGGATACAAAGACAAGCGTCTCCATTATGGAGCAATTTGCAGCTCTTAATCTTGAGGGGACAACAGTGATCATTGTCACACATGAACAGGAAGTAGCAGACTGCACGAAGCGCATCATCATGGTAAGAGACGGGGAAATCCAATCTGCCGGGGCAGAAAGGAGAAACGCATGAGCCTAATGGAAAACTTAAGGATGGCGTTTGCTTCTGTTCTCGCTCATAAGCTCAGGTCTATTTTAACAATGCTTGGAATCATTATTGGTGTTGCATCTGTCATTCTTGTTGTGGCCATCGGTCAGGGCGGAGAGCAAATGCTGAAATCGCAGTTTACCGGTTCAAGCAATACGATTGAAGTGTTTTACCAGCCAAGTGAAGAAGAAATGCAGTCAAATCCCAATGCTTATATGGAAACAGCTTTTACTCAGTCGGATATTGATGATTTATCAGGTATCCCTGAAGTCTCTAAAGTAGTGGCCTCAAGCTCGGAGTTTATGCCTGCCAGGTACATGGAGGAGACAGTGGATACGTCCATTCTTGGAATTAATCAGGCATACATTGAAGTGAACGAACTGAAAATTGAGTCTGGCAGAAATCTTGTTGAAGGTGATTTTATCGGCGGCCGCCGTGCTTCCGTCATTAGTCAGGAGACGAAAAAGGAGTTATTTAAAGAGACAAATCCGATTGGTGAAATAATCTGGGTAAATGGACAGCCGTTTGAAATTGTCGGCGTGCTTGAAAAGCCGACAGGTCTTTTTTCTTTTGGCTCCATGGAAATTTACCTGCCTTCTAATACCTATCGTGCTTCATTCGGCAAATCTGATTTTAATCAGGTAACTCTTCAGGCAGAAAGTGCAGAAGAACTTCAGGAAGCAGGAAAAAAAGCAACCGCGCTATTGAATCAAAAGCATGATAAAGAGGATTCCTATCAAGTCTTCAATATGGAAGAAATCGCTGAAGGGATTGGACAGGTAACAAGAATCATGACATTAATCATCGGGTCGATTGCAGGAATTTCGCTTTTTGTCGGCGGCATCGGTGTTATGAATATCATGCTTGTTTCCGTCACGGAAAGAACCAGGGAAATCGGCATCAGAAAAGCGCTTGGCGCGACGAAAAGACAAATACTCACTCAATTTTTAATTGAGTCTATTACTCTGACATTGATTGGAGGAATCATCGGGATTCTGCTTGGAGCGGGAGGGGCGTCGCTTGTCTCCGTTTTTGCGGGCTGGCCATCGCTTGTTTCCTGGCAGGTAGTACTCGGAGGTCTCGGATTCTCCATGATCATCGGCGTGATTTTTGGGATGCTGCCGGCAAACAAAGCAGCAAGACTAGATCCGATTGATGCACTTCGTTATGAATAAGGATTAGGCAAGCTCATCTATTTAGATGAGCTTATTTTTTTGTGATCATTTTAATATCCAAATCCCGCACACATGAAACAGGATTTCTCAGACTGCAGGTAGATGTAATTGGAGGCAGGACCATAAACCTGAGAAAAGCCGGCTGAACGGCTTATTCCGTATTTGTCATAAAAAAACTCTTGCCCCATGCTGGTGATGATGGTAAAAAGGGTATAGGTATTTCACGTGCAGATGAGATTGGAATGATTACAATGAAATTTGGAAAGATTGCCGCATTACTTTTTAAATTGGCGATGCTTGCCGTTCTATTGCTGATGGTTTATTCTTCGGTCAGCATCTGGCATTTCGGCAATAAGCACGAAACCGTTAAGACTGATGCAGCGATAGTGCTCGGAGCTGCTGCATGGGGAGAGGATCCTTCACCAGTCTTTAAAGAAAGGATCAACCATGCAATCAAGCTATATAAAGAGGAAAATGTTGATAAAATTATTTTTACAGGAGGCAAAGCGATCAAAACGGATTTGCCTGAAGCGGTTGTCGGAAAAAACTACGCGGTCAAGCACGGTGTAAAAGAATCTGATATTTTACTTGAGACAAGCTCAAGACTGACAGAAGATAATTTGAAGAACGCATATGAAGCAGGGAAAAAAGCAGGATTGAATTCTTACACGATCGTAAGCGATCCATATCATATGAAGCGTTCTTTCCTTCTTGCAAAACAGCTTGGAATGAATGCTTATTCTTCACCAACTACGACTTCAGCATATCAAACATGGGAAACGAAATTGCCTGTGTATACAAAAGAAGTGCTTTTTTATGCAAGTTACCTGGTTACAGCACCATTCGAAAAATAAGAGAAAAAAGAGGATCATCGTTTAGATGAATCCTCTTTTTTTATTGCTTTAACATGGAATAACTTCTTGAAGTACAAACTATTCAAAGTGTTAAGTTTAAGGAGAAGAGTGTGGTTGCTTTGTTTATAAGAGTGTGTGAATGGCTTTGGGGCTATCCTATGATTATTGTTTTGCTGGGCGGCGGCCTTTTTTTAACGATTCGATTAAGGTTTATTCAATTCCGTATTTTGCGTGAGATGCTTAAAGAAACGATCGGATCTGTTTTCACAAAGAATAAAACGAAGGGGCAAATTACACCTTTTGCAGCATTCTCCTCCGCACTCGGCGGTACAATCGGTGCAAATAATATTATCGGAATTCCTCTTGCCATTTATTTCGGCGGTCCGGGAGTGCTTTTTTGGATGTGGATTGTGGCATTGTTCGGGATGGCAACGATGATTACTGAAATCATGCTCGGCCAAATGTATAAAGAGAAAAACCAATCAGGTGAATGGGTGGGCGGACCAGCTTATTATATGAGAAATGGGCTGATGTGGAAGAAGCTTGCTTTTGGCTATGCCCTGATTTTGTTTCTTCAATTATTTGTAAGTATTATGGTGCAGTCAAATGCCGTTTCCGTATCCTTGAAGTATTCAGCAGGGATGCCAAAACTGTTAACAGGTGTGGCTTTAATGATAGTAACCGCTCTCGTTATCTTTGGCGGAATGAAACGAATCAGCCGGGTCATGAGTTTTATCGTGCCTTCAATGGTTGGACTTTACATAGCAGCAACCTTTTGGGTCATTTTAAGTCATACAGCTGTGCTGCCGGCAATTTTCAAAGAAATTATTCTCCATGCGTTTACTCCATCAGCGGCACTTGGGCTATTCCCTGGTGCTGCCATTGCAAGTACTCTGAGATGGGGGTTATCGAGAGGTCTTTATTCAAGTGAAGCGGGGCTTGGCACATCGGCTATCGCACACTCTGCTGCAGATGTAAAAAAACCGCTCTTACAAGCCTATTGGGGTATGCTTGCAGTCATCGTGGATACTCTTGTCATTTGTACTCTTACTGGACTGACAGTTCTTTGCTCCGGGGTTTGGAATGAGCATAGCGGGCAGGAGGCATCTTCCCTGGTTGCATATGCCTTTGCAACGCTGATTCCTGAAAGGGCAGCGGCACACGTGCTTTCTTTTTTCCTTACCTTATTTGTTCTTTCGACAATTATGATCATGATCTATTACGGCGAAAAACAAATGGAATTTCTAAGACCTAAAACAAAAATGTTTGCCGTCCGCATCTTCTATTTATCAGCGATTCTTGCCGGGGCTGTATGCAGTGTAAAGCTTGTCTGGACTCTGCTTGATTTCTTCCTTATATTGATTGTCATACCCAATATTCTGGCTCTCCTAAAACTGAGTCCGGCTGTCAAAAAAGCCCTGCTCGAGCATTCACGTAATATATCCAACTAATTGAATGAATAATTTTATACTAAAACAAAGCAAGATAACACCTGCAGCGAAGGTGATGGCTTTCAGCATTTTATCTTTAATAAAATCCCGGATAAAATGGACTGTCAGGGCGATATTTAAATTCCATAGAGCGACACCCCCTATGATCAGCAAACTGTAGATCAGCAAATAGAGAAACGTATGATGCGGGCCAAGGCTTGTCAGCGCTGAGCCATAAACCCCGAGCCAAAATATGAAAATAAACGGGTTGCCGAGAGCAATGAAAAAGCCAGTCCAATAAGATCCCACACCGCTCTTTTTTCCATCATCTGACTCGATCATTTTTTCTGCAGACAGCGAGCGGAGAATGCTGCCAATGCCGAGCTTTGCTAAAAGATAGCTTCCCACTGCACTTAAAATTGCAGAAAACAGCGTGCTCTCAAGAAAAGTCACAAGACCCAGGAAGATGCCGAACATTAAGAGCATATCAACTGTTATGGCGCCGATTCCAACAAGCATCGCTGGCCAAAATCCCCCCATGATCCCCCTCTTGATCATCTCTAATTTAATCGGACCTATTGGGGCGGCAAGACTTATGCCAAGCACAATTGGCTTCACGATAAAAAATAAGGTTTCCATCCCGATTCATCTGCCTTTCGATTCCTTGTCCATTAAGTGTATTCAGGCGAGGGAGATTTATTGTTCATAATTTCTTCTAAGCTGCAATAAATTGAAAAAACGGCAGAGACATGTATTGTTATCTTTTTTGCGTGTGGAAAAAGGGTTTTGAATCGTCTGCGGTTAACTATTTAAGGAGAAAAATTTCCGGCAAACGAGGGATCTGATATGTCAAAAAAACGAAAGTCTCACTTATTAGCGGAATGGGGCAAAGCGGTTTTGCTTGCAGTGGGACTGGCTTTGATCATCCGTCTATTTCTCTTTGAACCATATTTAGTTGAAGGATCATCGATGGACCCGACTCTCCATGATGGTGATCGCCTGTTTGTGAGCAAATCAAGTTTCATGATCGGTGATGTCAAGCGGGGAGATATCGTCATCATAGATGGCGATGAAAAGGATGTTCATTATGTGAAAAGGGTCATTGGGCTGCCCGGTGATACAGTTGAGGTTAAAGGTCATAAGCTGAAAATAAATGGAAAGCAGCTTCAGGAGCCGTATTTGCTTTCAAATGAAAAGAAGGCAGAGAAACTCGGGATGTATTTAATGGAAGATTTTGAACCTGTCACTGTTCCGAAACATGACGTATTTGTCATGGGGGATAACCGGACTAACAGCATGGATTCGAGAAATGGGCTTGGATTCATTTCAAAGAACCGTATTGCCGGAAAAGCAGAATTTGTGTTCTTTCCTTTTGAAAAAATCAGAAAAACAAAATAATGCTAAAGATGTAACCAAATGGAAAACGCTCTCGTCTAATCGTTTAAATTATAGGGGAGTGTGTTGAATATGAAAAAGGCCGGAACGTTCATTGTTATCTTATTTCTCGTATTTTTTACTGCAGCGTGCAGCAGTTCAGAAAGCAAGTCAGATAAAAGGGAGGGCAGCTCAGGCGGGGAATCCGCTAAAGAGATGGCAGACTCTGGTATGACTATGAATTCAGATGGGGATCAGGCTGACAAGTCAGAAATAGCTTCTCCTGAAAACAAAGCGGTCCCTTCAGCACCTGAAAACCGCAAAGTCATTTATACGGCTGATTTGTCTATTAGAGTGAAAAACTTTAATGAAGCCGTTTCTTCTTTTCAAAATACGATTGCCTCATTAGGGGGATATGTCATTGAATCAAATACATATACAAACGAGGATGAAATGCCGAAAGAAGGATCACTGACAGTCAAGGTGCCGCAGGATAAATTCCAGAGCTTCTTAAAAACGGTTGAAAAGGGAAGCGTAAAAGTGAATCACCAGACGGTCACAGGTCAGGATGTAACAGAGGAATATGTAGACCTTGAATCTAGACTAAAAGCGAAAAAGGCCGTAGAAGAACGGCTTCTAAGCTTTATGAAAGATGCTCAAAAAACAGAGGATCTGCTGAAAATATCCTCTGATTTAAGTGCCGTTCAAGAGGAAATGGAACAGATTACAGGCAGAATCAATTACTTGAAAAACCAAACGTCTTTCGCGACGATAATGATGCAGATTTCAGAGGACAAGGTTACTGTGCCGGGACTTGAAAACAAACACTTAAATACATGGGATAAAACGAAAAAACAGTTCATGGAAAGCTTGAACTCTCTGCTTGCAGCCGGTTCTGCTCTAATTGTCTTTACAGCTGGAAATCTTCCTGTTCTGCTCGTCTTATTTTTAATCTGTTTTACGTTGTGGATTGGAATTAAGAAATACATGAATAAAAGCAATTCAGCGCCTCCAACTGACATGGGAGAATAATCTCCGGTTTTCTTTTTTCCATGATTGGGAAAAAGAAGAAAAAGGCGGGATGTAAATATGAAGGATGCTATGACTATAAAAGCATGCCCTAAGTCGAAAAGAAATTGTGTGTCAACCGTAAATACTTCGACCTACCACCAAATGGAACCGATCTCTTTTCTATGTGAGCCAAGCGCCGCAATGAACCATCTAAGAAATGCTCTTCACTCAATGGAGCATGTGGAAATTGCTGAACAAAGCGAGAATCGTCTGCATGCTGTGTTCAAATCGAAAATCCTGAAATTTAAGGATGATGCGGAATTTTTCCTTGATCAGAGAGAAAAGAAAATACATTTCAGGTCTGCATCAAGGATCGGCTATTACGATTTTGGCGTCAATCGGAATCGCATGGAGGAAATTAGAGATCGATTCGGCAGAGAAACGTGCAGAATCGAAAAAACAGACATCCGGTAAGGATGTCTGTTTTTATGAGAAAAGAAAGTATAAAATTTTGCGCTTCGATGTCTAGCTCCACCTCCTAGCCCCTCGG
>NZ_JBCMYF010000024.1:0-150588 GCF_050483325.1 Metabacillus idriensis | reverse complement strand
AAAGCGCCTTTTCAGCCGGATCCTAATCTGTCTGTCGGGTCTGACCAGTCGGTTCCGCTTTTCTAGATGTCTAGCTCCATCGCCCAAATCCTCGGACAGAACGGGCGCTTGAGCTTTTCTTATGTGTATATTAGCGTTAATACAAGCATCGTGATAAAAACCGCTCCGATAATTCCAAGAATTGATTTTCCAAAAGAGACTTTCGCATCTATTTTTCCATATTTAGTCAAGATTTTTTTGCTGAAATAGTGGACGATGAGATAAATGACGACAAGGCAGATGAAAAAAGTGACATTGCTCGTCTGAAATCCTGTAAAAGCAAGGAACAGTCCGGTAAATAGAATATAAAGCGAGTATTCTAGGAGAGTAAGTAATTTCATATGGGATAACCTCCGGGATGTAATACACATAATCCTATCATAAAAATGCACCGTTCAAAACGTTTGGAATGTGAACATTAAATGGACTTTGCATAAATGACCCATATATTTTAAGCGCAAAACTTCATTTATTATTTTTTTTCGCCAGTTCGTGTTATAATTTTGTAGATTATGTATAGATGGAGGACTAACTTTAATGATTACAGTAAGCAATGTTGGATTGCGATATGGTGACCGCAAACTTTTTGAAGATGTTAACATAAAATTCACCCCTGGCAACTGCTATGGTTTAATTGGAGCAAACGGTGCAGGGAAATCTACATTTATTAAGATTCTTTCAGGTGAGATTGAAGCACAGACTGGAAACGTCAGCTTAGGACCTGGCGAACGTCTCGCGGTTCTTAAACAAAATCACTTTGAATATGAAGACTATGAAGTTATGAAGGTTGTTATTATGGGCCATGCCCGCCTTTATGAGGTGATGCAGGAGAAAGATGCCATCTACATGAAAGCTGATTTTTCAGATGAAGACGGCATGCGTGCAGCTGAGCTTGAAGGTGAATTTGCAGAACTTAACGGGTGGGAAGCTGAGAGTGAAGCAGCCATTCTTTTAAAAGGACTTGGCATCACAGATGAGCTTCATGACAAGAAAATGGCAGACTTGACAGGCGGAGACAAAGTGAAAGTATTGCTTGCTCAAGCCTTGTTCGGCAAACCGGACGTTCTTCTGCTAGATGAGCCTACGAACCACTTGGACATCAAAGCGATTCAGTGGCTGGAAGAATTCCTGATCAACTTTGAAAATACCGTTATTGTTGTATCCCATGACCGTCACTTCCTTAACAAAGTATGTACGCATATTGCGGATCTTGATTACGGAAAAATTCAGGTTTATGTCGGAAACTATGATTTCTGGTATGAATCAAGTCAGCTTGCAAGCCGCATGGCATCAGATGCAAACAAGAAAAAAGAAGAGAAAATTAAAGAACTTCAAGCGTTTATTGCGCGGTTCAGTGCAAATGCTTCGAAATCAAAACAGGCTACTTCAAGAAAGAAATTGCTTGATAAAATTTCCCTTGATGATATCAGACCATCTTCACGCCGCTATCCTTGGGTCGGCTTTACACCTGAGCGAGAGATTGGCAACGATGTTCTCCGTGTTGACGGCATCTCAAAAACAATCGACGGTGTAAAAGTTCTTGATAATGTCAGCTTTATTATGAACAAAGAAGATAAAATTGCCCTTGTCGGCCGTGATGAAATCGCCATTACGACTCTATTTAAAATTCTAATGGGCGAAATGGAAGCAGACAGCGGAACATTCAAATGGGGAGTAACTACTTCTCAAGCTTATTTCCCTAAAGACAACAGCGAATTCTTCGAAGGCGTTGAATCAAACCTTGTTGACTGGCTTCGCCAATACTCGCCTAATGACCAAAGCGAAAGCTTCCTGCGCGGGTTCCTTGGAAGAATGCTCTTCTCTGGTGAAGAAGTTCTTAAAAAAGCAAGTGTCTTATCAGGTGGAGAAAAAGTCCGCTGCATGCTGTCTAAAATGATGCTCAGCAGCTCAAACATTCTGCTGTTAGATGAGCCTACGAACCATTTAGACTTAGAATCAATCACAGCCCTTAATAATGGATTAATTGCATTCAAGGGTGCAATGATCTTCACTTCTCATGACCATCAGTTTGTTCAAACGATTGCAAACCGCATCATTGAGGTTACACCAAATGGCGTGATTGACAAACAAATGTCGTATGATGAGTACCTTGAGAATGAGGATGTTCAAAAGCAGATTCAAACGATGTATGCATAAAAAACGGAACAGTCTTTCTGAAAGCAAGCTATAAAAAAAACCGCCAAATTGGCGGTTTTTTATTTTTCCTCGATCCAGCTGTCTACAAGATCCCTGTTTTTCTTTATCCACTTTTCTGCGCCTTTTTCATAGGCATCAGGCTCTTGTGTCAGAGATTCTTCCTGAACGTATTTAATAAGAGAATTGAATTGTTTATCATTCATTTTCCACTCTGACATCCATTTCACAATTTCCGGATGTTCATCTGTAAATCCGATTCTTGACATCGAATGAATTTTATCAGGAGCACCGTACACATTTTTAGGGTCGTCAAGGTACTTAATGTCGTAATCAGCGAAAAAACAGTGAGGACTCCATAGCGTAACAACAATCGGTTCTTTCTTTTTGTACGCTTTTTTAAATTCTGTCAGCATGGCAGCCTCGGAAGATTCAACAAGCTCATAGTCAAGGCCATACTTCTGCTTCGCTTTTGTTGTCAGCTGCATCAAGCTTGAGCCTGGATCGATCCCGATGATCTCACCATTGTATTCAGCTTTTTTAGAGTACAAGTCTTCGATGCTGTTAACATCCTTCATATACTGGGGCACCGCAAGTCCAAGTCGTGTTCCATAAAACCATGGCTCTCCGATTTCAACGTCTTTTTTAAACTTATCATAGAGCGGTTTGTCGGTCAGCCGGAGCCATACTTGTCCGGTTACATCAATATCTCCCCTGGAAAGACCTGTCCATAGCGCGATTTTTTTAAGCTCAATGATCTCAACATCATACCCTTTTTCCAGGTTCGATCATGAGCCGTGCGGAAACAATCCTGCTTGACAGAGGCCCGCGTGTTGCGCTCAAGCTTATGAGAGATGCAGGATATTCAAGTGTATATACGGTCGATAAAGAAATCCTGCTTATTCCGAGAAGGATTTTTTGTCTTTTCTTTAAAGCTTCTATAAACTTGAATATGAAGGAAAGGGGATGGAAAAGTGAAAGTTTTAGTAGTTGGTGCAGGGGCGGTGGGCGGATATTTTGGTGCCCGTCTCGCTGAAAAAGGGGAAGATGTCACGTTTTTAGTCAGAGAAAAAAGGGCACATTTGCTGAATGAACAAGGTTTGCAAGTGAAAAGTATACACGGTGATTATCATTTTTATCCGCACATTATGATTGCCGGAGATAAAAAGGAATCATTCGATCTTATCCTTTTATCTGTAAAAGCTTATCATCTGAAAAAAGTTATCGAGGATTTGTCGCCATTTGTTGGAGATCAGACTCTCATTATGCCGCTTCTTAATGGGTTTTCCCATTTGGACATGCTGCAGGAGAGATTCTCTGAAGAACGTGTCATCGGCGGTTTATGTTTTATTGAATCGACTGTGGATCAGAATGGGGCAATCGTCCAGACCAGTCCAATCCATGAACTCGTTTACGGAGCACTTAACAATGAGCAGAATAAAGCAGTTGAAAAACTGGAAGCATTATTTGCCGGCTCAAATGCTGAAATTCGTAAGAGTGAAAGGATTCTCACTGATATGTGGCATAAATATATGTTCATCTCAGGTTTGTCTGGCGTCACTACACTGTTCCGTTCACCAATCGGGCCCATCCGCGAAAATGAATTCGGACTAAATGCTGCACAGAAACTCTTTTATGAAATTGGATCGATTATGCGTGCCGAAGGTGCACCAATTGCTGCTGGAATTGAAGATATACAGCTCGAAAAAATACATAACATGACACACGGAATGAAGTCCTCCATGCAAAGAGATATGGAAAAAATGACAGAAATCGAAGCAGATCATCTGCAGGGGTATCTATTGAAGCTTGCCGAGAAACATGAGGTAGAAACGCCGGTTTTATCAATGGTGTATGCGAATTTAAAGATATACGAGAAGAATCGCTAAATGAACAGACCTGCTTTAAACTTAAGTAAGTGAATAGCATTAGGAAAACGCCCAATTTTTAAGTTGGGCGTTATTATCATTTTGACACCGATTGAAAAGGTGCATTTTTGTACATAAATAGTAATTTCATGTGTACGATTCCACAATCGGCCAAACTCCTGGTTACGGTGGAATCAAAGGGGTGGTATGATTCCACACTTGGTCAAACTTCCGGGAATTGTGGAATCAATGAGGTGGTATGATTCCACAATTGGCCAAACTCCCTGGATTTGCGGACACAAAGAGGTCGAACGATTCCACAATTGTTCAATCTCCCGAGTTTTGTGGAATCAAAGGGGTCGAATGATTCCACAATCGTTCACTCTCCATGGTTTCGTGGAATCAAAAGGGTCGAATGATTCCACAATTGTACGCCTTTCCGAGTTTTGTGGAATCAAAAGGGTCGAATGATTCCACAAAAAACAAAAAAACGGGTATAAATTGCTGTGCAATTTACTGCCCGTTTTCCTGTTTATTTTGCATAGTGCATTTTATTTTAAGAAACCTATTTCTGCAGTGCCTCAAGCTGATCCTTCAGCAAGGCATGATCTAAATTTTCGCCGATAAAAACAAGCGTCTTTTTCATTTTAACAGGCTCTTTTAAGTAGAGCGGCATGCCGTATGAATACTGAAACAAGTACGTATCCTGCGAATGTGTAAAGGATAGGTAGCCCTTTATGCGGTAGATTGTATCAGGCATGTTTCTCAAAAAATCTTCAAAAGCGTCAAAATCGATTTGTTCTGTAAAAGTGTGAACATATGTCTTTAAATGAAGATCAAAATGAACATGTGTTTTTTCGTGCTCCTTCTGCTGCTTGCGGGCTAAATGCTGAAAATCACTTAATCGAATATTGGCGTATTGAGTCAGCAGCACTTTGGAATCAGGGGCAATGTTCTGGATATCAAAGACGAGGGATGCCTGTGCTGATTCTGAGAGATTATCGACTTTATTCAAAAGAACAATATCCGCATGGTGAATTTGTTCCTGCAGGAGCTTTTGAAGCTGAATACTTAAGGCGCGGCGATCATGATAGCGGGCGCCGTCAACAAGCGTTACGATGGAGCCAATAGCCAGCTTTTCAGCAAAAACAGGCGATAAACAAGCGTCAAGCACTTCAATCGGATGTGCCGCACCTGTTGTTTCAATATAGATCGCATCAAGGTCGTATTGTGAGAGCATACCCTGGAGCTGTGCTTCTAACTGCCCTTGCATTGTGCAGCATACACATCCATTTAAAAGCTCTTTTAAAGGAATATCATCTGAGACAGCGTCAGAATCAATGGATACTTTTCCGAGCTCATTCATAATGACGGCGATTTTTCGGTTTTTATCTTGTTCTTGTTTTAAAATGTTTTTTAATAGTGTTGTTTTACCCGCTCCTAAAAATCCGGATAATATGTAGACTTCTACAGATTTCATCGTTTTACTCTCCCGTTCAGGTTGATATGTCTCATCGTACATGAATTCTGCATTTTTCGTCAATCGTCAACTTTAAATAAGAAAATTCAATGAACATGTCAATCTTTCTATTGTTTATTCCTTTAGTTCACTATAGAATGAAAACTGTTGACACTTTTCCTAGCAATCTAGTAGGAATTGGTAGTATGTGTTAATGAAAGGCTGTTTTTGCCAAGACTGAGATTTTAAATAAAATGTCTTCCTAAAGAGCCTAGTGAAAACGCCTGGGGGTAAACATACGTTGAAAAAAATTGCATGGATTACTGATAGTGTCTCTTGCATTTCAGAAGATACTGCTGAAAAATACGGGATAAATGTTGTGCCGCTTTCTATCATATTTGATGGGAATTGTTATAAAGACGGCATTGAACTGACAAATGAAGAGTTTTATGAAAAATTAAAAGCATCGAAAATTTCACCAACAACAAGTCAGCCTGCTGTCGGTGATTTCGTTCAATTATATGAAAAACTGAAACAGGAATACGAAATGGGAATCGCCATTCATGTGACTTCAAAAGTAAGCGGCACCCTGAATGCTTCCATGCTCGCGGCAGAGATTGCCGGGTTTAATATGGTTCATATTGATTCTAAAATCGGCGCAAAAGCTCAGGAATATATGATGCTTGAGGGGGCCCGCATGGACCGGGAAGGGTATACTGGCAAAGAAATAGCCGAACATTTGCAGGACCTCCCCGAGCGGGTAAGAGGACTTAACTTGATTGGCAGCCTTGAGCAGCTTCACAAAGGGGGACGTGTCTCAGGCGTTGGGATGGTAATTGGCAATTTGCTGCAAATTCGCCCGATTATTGAGTTTCAGAATGGTGAATTAGTTCAGCTTGAAAAAGTAAGAACGACCAAAAAAGCTGAAAACCGCATATTCGAACTTTTTAAAGCATCCTATACAGAAAAGGGTGTTTATGGAGTAGCTGTCATTCACAGCAATCTCTTTGAAAAAGCGGGTGAGTGGAAGGAAAGACTTTCACAAATCGACCCGTCAATGGACATTGAAATCGGAGAATTAAGTCCTGTGATTTCCGCTCATGTTGGAGAAGGAACAATCGGACTGATGTGGTTTGAAAAGAAACCGTCAGAGAAATAAATAGAAACCGCCTGGAGTTAAAATCCAGGCGGTTTTTTGATTTTTCAGCTTAAATGGCCCAAGTGCCTTTTCTAAACAGCGGCTCGCTCGTGCCGTCTTCGAGGATCCCGTCAATGTCCATTTCAGCAGAACCAATCATAAAGTCAACATGTGTGATGCTTGAATTGACTCCGTTTTTCTCCAATTCCTCGCGGGACATTTTCTTTCCGCCTTCAATGCAGAAAGCATAAGCATTGCCGATTGCCAAGTGATTGGATGCATTTTCATCAAAAAGCGTATTGTAGAATAAAACATCAGACATCGAAATAGGTGAATCGTGCGGAACAAGCGCCACTTCTCCTAAGTAATGGGAGCCCTCATCTGTTGCTACTAGCTCTTTTAATATTTCTTCGCCTTCTTCTGCCTTTACATCTGTGATCCGGCCGTTTTCAAAAGTAAGCGAAAACTTGTCAATGAGGTTACCGCCGTAGCTGAGAGGCTTTGTGCTTGCTGCAACTCCGTTAACGCCTTCTTTTGCAGGCACCGTGAACACTTCTTCTGTCGGCATATTGGCCATAAATTCATTTCCTTGTTCATTGACGCTTCCTGCACCGATCCATAGATGTTTTTCAGGAAGTTCAATCGTTAAATCCGTACCCTCTGCGCGATAATGAAGCTTTTTGTACTTCTTGCCGTTTAAATAATCTACCTTGCTGTTCAGGGATTGATCATGTTCTTTCCAAGCAGCCACAGGATCTTCAAGATCTGTGCGGGTTGCTTTGAAGATTGCGTCCCAAAGCTGTTCAACTGCATTTCCGCCTGCTTCAGGGAATACTTTTGCAGCCCATTTTTCAGATGGAACCGCGATTACAGACCAGCTTACTTTGTCTGCCTGAACATAATTTCTGTATGTAGATAAAGCAGTGCCTGCAGCTTTAGAACTGGCTGCGATTCTCTTTGAATCGATCCCTTTTAGTAAATCAGGGGATGATGAAACGATCGACATGAAGGCAGCACCATTTTCGGCAAGCGCTTCAAGACCCTTTGCACGCCACTCAGGAAATTCCTCAAACGCTTCTTGCGGCGCAAGCTCAAACCTAGTACGGGTTACGTCATCGTCATTCCAGTCTACCTGCACATGTTTTGCACCTGTTTCATAGGCATTTCTTACAACTAAGCGAACAAATTCAGCTGCATCAAGTGAAGCGTTGATGACAAGAGTTTGTCCTTTTTGAATATTTACGCCAACCTTAACAGCAAGCTCTGCATATTTTTCGAGATTTTTTTGAAAAGAAGTCATTCGTTTCTCTCCTTTAACCAGAATTAGTTCTATTTTATCAGAACTGCTAACATTAGGAAATAAAAAAGACTGAGTATTCTATATACAAACAGCTATCAGATCGGAATACTTTATCAAATTGGCGAGAAAAGATAGAATATAAGGTGAAAGAAGGTGGGATCGTGCTTGATCAGCAATTCATCAAAACAGACCGGCAAAAAGCATTGTTGGAAACAGCTTCTGAGCTTGCAGAGAAATTTTCTGAGCGGGCAGATTATTATGATCGGGAGGCTCTTTTTCCTTTTCAAAATTTTCGTGATTTAAAAAGAGCAGGATACTTGAAATTATCAATCCCTGTAAAATATGGCGGAGACAATCTGTCTCTTTATGAATTTGTGTTAATACAGGAAAAGCTGGCACAAGGAGACGGAGCAACGGCATTATCACTTGGCTGGCATCTTGGGATCCTCATGAACATTAGAGAAACGGAAAAATGGGATGAAAAAACATATGCCCGGATTTCCCGAGAAATCATACAGTTCGACAAATTGCTGAACAGCGCTGCTTCTGAACCGAATGGAGGAAGTCCAGCAAGAGGCGGCAAGCCTGAAACGACAGCAAAGCGGAGCGGGGATAAGTGGATCATTAACGGCAAGAAAATATTCACATCCCTTGCTCCTGCACTTGATTATTTCCTGATCACTGCAACGATTGAGGAAACTTTAGAAGTAGGGGAATTTATTATTCCAAAGGAATCTTCTGGGCTATCCATTGAAGAAACATGGAACACGCTTGGAATGAGAGGAACAAGAAGCGATGATTTAATTCTTGAAAATGTAGAAATTGAACTAGAAGCGATGACAGGTTTGAAAACGAAACCTTCTAAAGGAGCGCCTCCGCAAGGCTGGCTGCTTCATATACCTGCATGTTATTTGGGAATTGCCATAGCAGCGAGGAATTTTGCTGTCGAATTTGCAAAAAAACATCAGCCAAACAGTTTAAATCATCCAATTAAGGATCTGCCTGAAGTGAGAAGAAAGATTGCAAACATGGACCTGTCGCTTCTGACTGCAAGGCACCTATTGTATGGAACAGCTGAAAAATGGGACACTGCTCCAAACAAACGAACTAATCTCGCAGCTGAGCTCGCAGCTGCCAAGACAGTTGCTACAAATACAGCAGTCGAGGTGGTCGATCTTGCGATGCGTGTAGTTGGCGGACAAAGTATCTTTAATTCCCTTCCTCTCCAAAGGTATTACAGAGATGTAAGAGCGGGGCTCCACAATCCGCCGGCAGATGAAATTACGTATGGCATCCTTGCAGATCAGGCTTTTAGTGAGGGAGAGGGAAAATGAACCTTCCAAGTAAGTTTAAACAAACGGTTATCGGAGTCCATGGAGATAAAGGGAAAGACTGGCTCCGTGAACTTCCTTCCATTATTGACAGATGCGAGCAGAAATACGGCCTGAAAATAAGCGATCCTTATAAATTGTCGTATCACTATGTAGCACAGGCTATTAATGCCAATGGCGAAGAGGCGGTTGTTAAAATCGGGCTCCCCAACCATAAAGATTTGATTGCTGAGAGCATTGCATTAAAGGTACTGGGAAGGGGCAGCGGCATGGTTAAACTGATTGATGATCATATAGTTGACGGCCTCTTAATTTTGGAAAAAATAAAGCCGGGCACCATGCTTTCAGAAGTTGAAAGTGATGAAAAAGCTGTTTTAGCTGCTTCTTTTGTTATGAAGAGTATTTGGCATCCGTATGAAGGCAGCCATCCTTTTCCCCACTTGTCAGCTTGGATGTCTGGCTTAGGAAGGGTAGAGCAAAATAGGATAGACGAAAAATTTATACATAAGGCTGAGGTTCTTTCTGAGCAATTAATAAACACCATTTCTAAACCAATTTTATTGCATGGCGACCTCCATCAGGATAATATTTTGAAAAAGGGCGGGGACTGGATGGCGATAGATCCAAAGGGGGTTATAGGTGAAGCTGAATTTGAAGTTTCAAGCTTCAGTAAAAATTATTTGTTTGATAAAAAAAATCCCCGGGATGTGCTTGAAAAAAGAATTGAGCAGTTTACAAAAGAATTAGGTTTGGACAGAAGCCGTATGATTGGCTGGGGCTTTTGTCAGGCTGTGCTGAGTGCATGCTGGTGTCTGGAGGACGGGGCTTCCTGTTTTGAAGAGAATCTTCAACTCGCGGGACTATACGAATCCATGATGTAACTGCTTACAAATGCGGTTGACAGATTTTGTTTTGTTATCATATACTAATATCATTCTAATATTGGAAAGGAAAAGGTACTGGAGACATGTGGAACTAATCTTATTTTCTAAACGTTTTTTGAATAAGCAAAAAAACGAGACCTAGAGAATAGGATGAGTGCGCTCATTTTTCATACCATTTCCAGCTGAATCCCCTAATCTATGCATCTTTCTGCATTTTTTGGCGGGTATTCCGTTTATTACATATGGTTGAAATCCTCTCTAGGCAAACTTGGGAGGTTTTTTTATGGCTAAAAATGAAAGATTAGTAAAACAGCGGCATGCAAATACAATCCTTAATGTGAAAGATGTTAAAAAACAATATGGAGATCAAGTCATTCTTGAAAACATACAGTTTGAACTGAAACAAGAAGATTGTGCGGGATTAGTCGGCTACAACGGGGCAGGCAAGACGACGCTTGCCAATCTGATTTTTGGGAAGCTTCTTCCTGATGAAGGTAGCATTACAAGAAAAAAAGACCTGAAAATTGGATATCTGCTGCAGTCAGTTGATTACACAGTCCATGATTTTAAAGGGGTCTTAGAAGATCAAAGCTTTGAGAGAATCTTTGAAACAACAAAAAAATTAGGGCTTGAAAAAGTGCGAAATTGGAAAGAAGACCGGCTGCATCATTTAAGCGGCGGTGAGAAGCTGAAGCTTGCACTCGCTCATGTATGGGCCACAACCCCCGATCTGCTGATTCTCGATGAACCGACCAATCATCTGGACTACCATGGAATAGAATGGCTTGCAGATCAGCTGAGGACCTTTACAGGAGCTGTGCTGATTATTTCACATGACCGTTACTTTCTTGACAGGACTGTATCGCATATTTTTGAATTGGAAAATAAGAAGATTAAGGAGTTCACAGGGAATTACACGGCATACAGAAACGAAAAGAAAAGACTGGCAGAAGAACAAAAGCATCAGTATGAAGTGCAGCAGCGCTATAAAGCGAAAATTGAAGGTCAAATGGAGAATTTAAAGAACTGGTCAGAAAAAGCCCACCGGGAATCCACCAAACAGGGCAGTCCTTCTGAACGAAAACAGATGGGATTTAAAGAATACAACCGGGTAAAAGCGAAAAAAATGGATATTCAGGTCCGTTCTAAGATGAAGCGATTAACGGCTGAACTTGAAAAGAATAAAAAAGAAAAACCGCAGGAAGAAGCTAAAGTTCTGTTTCAGTTCGATTCAAGCGGAAAAAGAGGCAAGCGTGTACTTGAAGCAAAAGGGCTTGAAAAAACGTTTGGGGAGCTTTCCCTGATTAAGGAAAGTCATTTTTATATTAAGCAAGGAGAAAGAGTGGGGATTATCGGGAAAAATGGAGCCGGCAAATCGACGCTCATTCGGATGATTCAGGGCTTAGAAGACGTGAGCGGAGGCGAGCTGTGGAAAAGCGAAACGATGAAAATCGCCTATTTAAGTCAGGACGTAAATGATTTAACGGAAGATGCAACCGTTCTTGAAGCTCTGGATCTTCATGATAGGGAACAGATTTTAAGAGCGCGGACCACTTTCGCAAACATGGGACTGACTGAGGATAAGATTAAGCAGGCAATTGGTTCACTCAGCCTCGGCGAACGCACAAGGGTGAAGCTTGTGTCGATGATCCTGAAAGAATACGATGTTCTCATCCTTGATGAGCCGACAAACCACCTGGACCTCCCGAGCCGCGAACAGCTAGAGGAGACGCTTGATGAGTTTGAGGGGACCATCATCATTGTGTCTCACGATCAGTATTTTATGAACAAATTGTGTGATAAGCTTCTCGTATTTGAAGATGCGATCGTAAGAAGAGTTGAAATGAAGCTTGATGACTATTTATCAAGAGGCAGAATGGAATGGAATGAAACCGATATTGAAAAAGAGCTGCTTAAAATTGATCATCAGCTGACAGCTGTGTTAAGCAAACTCAGTGTCATAAGCAGAGAAGATCCTTCTTATGCGATTCTCGATGCCGAGTACAGCAGACTTCTTCAAGAAAAGAGGAAGCTGATAAGATAAAAAGAAGGCTGAGATGACTCAGCCTTCTTTTTATTTAGTTAGTTTTTTGAAGCTGCTAAAATTTGAACTTCAAGACTGCCGCTTTTTTGATCGACTATCGTTTTTATTATTACAGGGAAATCTTTATTATTCATGAATTTAAAATCGTAGCCGCCCCAAGAAACCGTAGCATCCTGATTAATAGGGACATAACCGACTTCTTTGGAATGGTGGTGAAGTTCGATTATTTCAAGACCGGCTTTTGCAACAGCGTTGTACAAAGTGCTGGATGTCTGACAGATTCCCCCGCCAATTCCTTCGACAAATTCTTTATTTACAATCTCAAGCGCTTTTTGATAGCCGCGTGCAGGAGTTCTCTCCCCGACAGCCAAATTAAAATAAAATCTGTCTCCTGGCCCTAAAACGATATCATTGATCGTATTCGATGAAAGGGCGATGTTGGTGCTTCTTCCCGCAACAGAAGGATTAAACGTTGTTTTATAGCTTCCGATCACGGTTTGTGCAGCGCCATTTAGAGCTTCCTGTGTAATATTTGGAGCTGTTTCGGTAATTGGTAGCGGGATTTCGTGACTGAATGCAGATAGATTCAGCAATTGGTTGTATAGAGCTTCTTCATCAAGAACAACACGGCTTTGACCTGGTAAAAGCTTGCCGTCTTTGACTTTTGAAGGAGTCATGGGCTGATCATATTTATCAGCCATTTGCCTGACCAGCGCCTTCATATCTTCTTCATGCTGCTCTTTCTCAATATCGCCAGCTGCTGAGAATGTTGCTGCTGTACTGCCATCTCTGCTGTCAATCAGTGCAAACTCCCGATTCATTTCCATCGTCTTTGAAGATACAGCTTTTGCACTCACCGCATTTTTCGTCATAATAAGGCTTTCTTTTTCCACTAAACCGCATCCGCTTACAACAAAAATAATTGACACGAACAAAATTAAGCGTTTTATCTCGTTCTCCCCCAGTGAAAATGCAGATTATTTTATGTGAATCATACAATAGGTAAGACGCATGTGAAAAGAGAAAAGTTTCAAAAATCTGGAGAAAAAAAGAATAATTTTCAATTGATTGTTTTATTTTGAAGAAACGTGTAGAATATATTTTAGAACGTATGTTCTAGTTTTTGTGAAAAAAAAAGAACCGCATATAATTGCGGCTCTTTTCATCTTACTTTGATACTTTTTGCAGCTTGTGAATGACCTGAAGAGATCTTCCGGTTCCGATTGCAACCGACTCAAGCGGACTTGGTGCAAGATGGACAGGAACAACAATTTCTTCGCTGAGCCATTCCTGCATGCCTTTCATTAAGGCGCCTCCGCCTGTGAGAATTACCCCGCGGTCTACGATATCGCCGCTAAGCTCTGGCGGGCAGTCTTCAAGGGTAGCACGGATCGCTTCTAAAATATGAAGCAATGATTCTCTCATTGAATTCTGCATTTCAGTTGATGACAAAGTGATTGTTTTTGGAAGACCAGTAACGAGGTCACGCCCTCTGACTTCCATTAACAGTTCGTCATGCTTGACAAGAGCATAGCCGATTTCCATTTTAATGTTCTCAGCCGTGCGCTCGCCGATTAACAGGTTATAGTTTTTACGGACATATCCAATGATATCCTCATCAAGCTGATCTCCGCCGATTCGGATGGAGTGGCAAGATACCACGCCGCCAAATGAAATGATGGCAACCTCTGTTGTTCCGCCGCCGATATCAACAATAACATTAGCAATTGGCTCATCAACAGGGAGATCTGCACCAATTGCAGCTGCAACAGGCTCCTCAATTAAATGGACAATTTTAGCACCTGAATTTTTTACTGCATCATGAATGGCACGGCGTTCAACACTTGTTGCACCTGAAGGAGTACATACGACGACAGTAGGTTTTCTGATTGAGAACCCTAATTTTTTCGAAGCTTTTTTCATAATTTGCTTAAGCATTTCAGTTGTTACATCATAATCAGCAATGACACCGTCTTTAAGCGGGCGGACCGCAACAATTTTACCAGGCGTTTTGCCAATCATGCTTTTTGCTTCCGTCCCTACAGCCAAAACATTTTTTGTTACTGTATCAATCGCCACAACGGACGGTTCATTTAACGCGATTCCTTTATCCTTGCTGTACACAAGAATATTTGCTGTACCTAAGTCAATTCCAATTTCAGAAGTAGAAAACATATATTTTCACCCAATCCTCATAGATTTCGAGTCTTTTATATTCATTCTGCAAACAGTGTCGATTTATGGGGGTGCCAGTCTTATTTTGATGTATTTTTTTTGAACATCAGGGAATAAGAAAGAGAGAATTTAAAAAAGGAAGTGCATCTATAGTGGAAGTGAAGTTCTGCCGGCATTCTTTCGTTGTAAAAACCAGTATCGTTCTACCGTCTGATACAAACAATTACGGAACTTTATTCGGCGGTAAACTTATGGCTTATATTGATGACGTAGCAGCCATTTCGGCAATCAGGCACGCCCGCTCGCACGTTGTTACGGCATCAACGGACTCTGTTGATTTTCTGCATCCCATTTATGAAGGGAACTCAGTATGTCTTGAAGCGTTTGTAACATACACGGGAAGAACATCAATGGAGGTTTTTGTAAAGGTCATTGCAGAAGATCTTCTAAACGGAAATCGAAATGTATGTGCGCTGTCTTTTTTAACAATGGTTGCAGTAGATGAGCACAATAAGCCAACTCCTGTTCCAAAAGTTGTTCCAGAGTCAGACACAGAAAAGAGGCTGAATGACTCAGCACTCAATCGGGCAGCCATCCGGAAAAAGCGGAAAGAAGAAACGGAATCAATGGCATCCGCATTCGGAACAGATTATCCATGGCTGTAAAAGGTAATGGAGAATAGAAGTGGATTTGAGCAAAGCCTGGAGGAGCAGGTAAAACCCTGATCCCCAGGCTGATTGATATGAAATGAGATCTTCAAAATGCCGCTTGAAAAATTCTTTCATGAACGTATAGATATGACTTAAAGCAGTGTAGTTATTTATTATCCAGGTTCTTTTAGTAAACTTTGCTGCTTTTAGATTGCTTGTTTAGAATTTTTAGCGGGTTGCAGCGGAAAGCAATTGCCTGTAGCGGAAAATAAATATCACCATTTATCATCAAAAACAACTTTCTATGCGAAAACAGTTTCTTCTGCTATGTCAATAAATCTATAAAGCTATTAGGAAGCAGCATGAGGCAAAAAAGGAGATGCGAAATTGAAGCAGCTATGTATAATACCATGCGGTAATAAAAAAATCTGGGATAAGGAACCCCATCTTGGACAAGTTGAAGCTGTAAATGCCTATACTGGAACCTTTCATTTGCTTTGCCGCCAGTATGCAGACATGTTTTTTGATGACTGGGTTATTCTTTCTGCAAAACACGGATTTTTATTCCCTGAGGATTTAGTGCCCGGCAATTATAATGTCTCTTTCAGTATGAAAACAGAAGAAGTAATAACACTTGAAAAACTTCAGATGCAGGCAGATGAGAAGAACCTTCATCAATTTGAAGAGATTGTCATTCTTGGAGGCAAGAAATTCAAGCCGATTGCAGAAAATATCCTTAAAGGAAAATTCATTTATCCGCTAAAGGATTGCGGAGGAATCGGTTACATGCAGCAAATGCTGAAAAAAGCAGTACTTACTGAACATAGTCTGCACGAGGAATAGAAATAAAACCAAGCGTCAGAATATGCTGATAAATCAGAAAATGGTATACTGAGAAAAATAGAACCCGAAAAGGTGCTGCGATGAACAAATATGCGGGCAGAATGATAATAACTTTACTAGCTGTATGTATTCTGATTTTATGGAATATCTTTGACTTTATCTTTGGGAATCAGTCCGTTCCGCTCCTGTACAGCAGTTTATTCTGCATTATTATCTTGGCTGTTGTATGGAAACTGGGAACTTATATTGACCATTCCAAGCTCCTGATTCAGCAGCTGAGCGAAAGCCAGCGCCGTTATAAAAACCTGCTTGATGAGACAAAGATGGTCCTTGAGAACATCCAGGAAGTGGTGTTTCAAACGGATGGTGAAGGAAACTTTATTTACTTAAACCCTGCGTGGACGGATGTAACAGGCTACGAACGCTCTGAAAGTCTGTATTCAAGCTTTTACCATTACATCACTTTTGAGGAAAAAAAGAGAGTGAGAAGCACGCTTGCTGACTATACGGCTTCGAAGCGGGTAGAGGGAAGACTCGAAACATCCTATCGCAAGAAAAGCGGCGGGGAATTTTTTGCATATGTTCATTTCAAAATGTACTATGACAATGAAGGTTATTTGATTGGAACAGTCGGGACAATTCAGGACATTACAGACAGGAAGCTTGAAGAGCGGGAATGGAAAGAGATGAATGAGCATCTTGCTCTGAAATCCCAAAAACTGTCCATTGCCGGACAGCTTGCTGCAGGAATTGCCCACGAGGTGAGGAATCCGCTAACATCCATCAGCGGGTTTCTGCAGCTAATTAAAAATGAATTTCCTGACAAAGATTCCTATTTTGATATTATTTTTGGAGAAATAAAGAGAATTGAGCTGGTCCTAAGCGAAATGCTTGTATTGGCTAAACCCCAGGCGATTCATTTCAGAGAAAAGAATATGGTTTCCATTTTGGAGCAGGTGTCTGTACTTATTGAATCTAATGCAATATTACATAATATTCAGCTGAAAAAAAGTTTTCCTTCTGAAGAAATTATTGTTGATTGTGATGAAAATCAACTTAAGCAGGTATTTATCAATCTGATTAAAAACGCGATTGAAGCTATGCCGAATGGAGGGAACATCCACATAAGCTGCAGACTCAAAGGGGAGGCTGTGATCATTTCGATTGAAGATGACGGGATGGGAATTCCTAAAGAAAAAATATCAAAACTAGGCGAACCTTTCTTTTCTACAAAAGAAAAAGGAACCGGCCTCGGCCTGACCGTTTGCTTAAGAATCATAAAAGACCATTACGGCCATATCAATGTAAACAGCAGCTTAAATAATGGGACCACATTTGAAGTTATCCTGCCTGCTGTAAATCGGAAATCTATATTAGAGCCTGTTTAAGAGGAGATTGGTAAGATGAACTGTCATTTATTTGTTTATGGAACACTGCGTTATTTGGAGAAAAATCATCATTATTTAAAGCAGGGAACATGCATTGCCGAACAGGCCTGGACAAATGGTTCGCTGTTTGATTCGAATGATGGTTATCCAGCGATGACTGTCGACCAGGATACAGTCTACGGTGAGCTATATGAAATCGATGAGGATCTTCTTCCTGAGATTCATAAATTAGAAGGTTATCTAGGACCGGAAGCAAATGACAGTCTGTTTGAATTTGTTCCCGTCAGGGTCTATACCGATACTATGGAGCATGATGCTTTTTGTTATGTGATTAAGTCTGATCAGGCTGAGGGGATGAAGAAAATAAAGAGCGGAGATTGGAAAGAACATCAATTCATCTTGAATCCTCCGCCTGAAACGTTTTATTTCGCTTTTGGCTCATGCATGGATACAGAACGTTTTCAGAAAGCTGCTGTTGACCAACATTTTGCAGATGTTATCGGCGGGGGAAAAGCAGAAAAGTACTCTGTTAAATTCACTGTTACGATGGAAGACGGGGGCCGGGCTGATTTAGTTGAAGACGGCGGATGTGCTGAAGGCATTTTATACCGTGTACCTGAGGAAGCAGTGGACTATCTATATATGCGTGAAGGTGTTGACTCTAAAACATACCGACCTGCTTTTATCCGCGTCAAAATCGGCGGAGAGGTGTATGAGCAGTGCCTTACCTTTACTGTCATTCATAAAAAAGAAGAGTTCCGCCCTCCAAGCCATTACTCAACAGAAATACTGAGAGGTGCAGAAGGAAGACTTGGGGATGAGTATGTCGAAAAAATCCGGGCGTATATGAACGCTCTTCCCGAATATAAACCGTGATAGGCAAAGGGGAAACTTCTTTGCCTATCATCATTCTTAAACATGTTCATCGCATCACAAAGTTTGTATGTTTTGGAATTTAGAATCTGTGATATAAGAGCATTAGAATACTTAAAAGGAGATGTGGACCTTTGGCTGAACTTGATAGCGTCATACTTAGCCGGATGCTTACGACATTGACACTCGCTTTTCACATTATTTTTGCAACGATCGGGGTCGGAGTGCCTGTTTTAATATCGATTGCCGAATGGATAGGAATCAGAAAAAAAGATCCCCACTATATCCTGCTTGCAAGGCGCTGGACAAGGGGATTTGTTGTTACAGTGGCAGTTGGGGTGGTCACCGGAACATGTATTGGATTGCAGTTATCCTTACTCTGGCCGAGTTTCATGGAAATTGCCGGACAGGTCATTGCCTTGCCGCTTTTTATGGAGACCTTCGCTTTTTTCTTTGAGGCAATCTTTCTCGGGATCTACCTTTATACATGGGACAGGTTTAAAAAACCGATTTACCACTGGCTGATTTCCATTCCGATTGTTATAGGATCGTCGATGTCAGCTGTCTTTATCACGACAGTTAATGCGTTCATGAATACTCCTCAGGGTTTTACGCTGAATGGCAGGACAATTACCGGAATAGATCCGATAGCTGCCATGTTTAATCCTGCGGCGCCTTCAAAAGTCTTCCATGTACTGATGTCTTCTTACATGACTTCAGCCTTTATTCTCGCTGCTATAACTGCATTTATGATTCTTAAAGGAAGAAGAACAGACTATCACCGAAAAGCGCTGCAGGTGACGATGGTCTCGGCACTCGTCTTTTCACTGGGCACAGCGCTTGCCGGTGATCTTTCGGCAAAATTTTTGGCAGAGCATCAGCCTGAAAAGCTTGCTGCAGGAGAATGGCATTTTGAAACAGAAGCGGGAGCTGATTTGATTTTATATGGCACTCTGAATGAAGACGGAGAAATCAGAAATGAAATCAGAATTCCTAAAATGCTCAGCTTTTTATCGTTCAATGATTTTAATGCAGAAGTTACAGGATTAAATGAAATTGAAGAAAACTTAAGACCACCGCTTTGGATACACTATATGTTTGATGTAATGGTAACCATCGGGATGTTTGGTCTTGGCCTGTCCATGCTGTATGTTCTATTTGGAAAAATAAAGAGGCTTCGCGGTTTTCAGTCATGGCTTTTATGGCCGATTGTAGCAGCTGGACCGCTCTCCATGATTGCGATCGAGGCGGGCTGGATATTTGCTGAGGTAGGCCGGCAGCCATGGATTCTCAGAGGGTATATGAAAGTAGCTGAAGGGGCGACGACATCTGACCATGTAGGATTAATGTTTCTATTGTTTTTCGGACTGTACACTCTGCTTGGAACACTGTGCATCATCGTACTGAAGCGCATGTTTAAAGAAAATCCGGCAGAAGCAGAGCTTGAGTACCGCTTTAAATAGGAGGGAGAAGTCTAAATGGATATTCCGATCATTGGCATGACGGTTCTATGGATCTTTCTATACGGATATTTAATTGTTGCTTCTATAGATTTTGGAGCAGGTTTCTTCGCTTTTTATGCGCAGCTGACCAAGCGGGATGATATCGTGAATAATTTAATCAGCCGCTATTTATCTCCAGTGTGGGAAGTGACAAATGTCTTTTTCGTCTTCTTTTTTGTAGGGATCGTAGGTTTTTTTCCGCAGACAGCTTATTATTATGGCACAGCGCTGCTGGTTCCGGGAAGCATAGCACTAGTTTTAATTGCAATACGCGGCTCATTTTACGCATTTGGAAACTACGGAGCTAAAGACAGTCTTTTTTATACGTTTTTATATGGAGCCACAGGACTTCTGATTCCCGCTTCCCTGTCTACAGCTCTTTCTATATCAGAAGGGGGATTTTTAGAAGAGCGAAATGGAACCGTGGTTTTTCTCGCAAACGAGTTATTTACAAATTTTTATTCATGGAGTGTAGTCTTTCTTGCCATTGTTTCTGTGTTGTTTATCAGTGCTTCTTTTTTAACATACTATGCAGATCGTGCTTCAGACAGCAAAGCTCTGTCGCTGCTTAGAAGGTTTGCGCTGTTTTGGGCTCCCCCTACAATCCTTGCAAGCTTTCTTGTTTTTCTTTCTTTGAAGGCTCACAATCCCCGTCATTTTAGCCAAGCGCTGGATATATGGTGGATGTTCGGATTGTCTCTCTTGTTTTTTATGACATCGGTCTGGTTAATCTATAAAAGAAAGAATCTTGGTACGGCCTTTATCATGGTGATGCTGCAATTTTTCTTTGCCTTCTTCGGGTATGGGGCGTCTCATTTGCCGTACATTCTGGATCCGTTTGTGACCATTTATTCCGGATATACGAATGAAACGATGGGAATTGCACTTGTTGTCGTTTTTATAGCCGGGCTTCTGCTTTTGATCCCATCGCTTGTTTTGCTCTTGCGCCTGTTTTTATTTGATGCAGAATATGTAAAGGGCAAAAAGTAAAGCTTGTAATTTATTTTAATTAGGAATAAAGTTATGTTAAAAATTGTTTATAGTATGATGGCTGGAGGAACGTACATATGAAAAAGGATTTTGCAGTAATTGGGCTTGGGCGTTTTGGCGGCAGTATATGCCGTGAGCTGAGTGAAGAGGGCATGGAAGTCATGGCCATCGACATGGATGAAGATAAAGTAAATGAATATGCCAATATTGCTTCCCATGCGGTTGTCGGCGATTCAACTGACGAAGCTGTGTTAAAAAGTCTTGGCATCCGCAACTTCGATCACGTTATCGTCGCGATTGGAGATAATATTCAGTCAAGTATTTTAACCACCCTGATGCTGAAAGAACTCGGAGTGAAATTCATCACTGTAAAAGCGCAAAACGATTATCATGAGAAGATTTTGCGGAAAATTGGAGCTGATCAGATCGTTCATCCAGAGAGAGACATGGGCCGGAGAATTGCGCATAATCTGATCTCAAATAATGTCCTTGATTACCTTGAACTTTCCGATGAGCACAGTATTGTTGAGATTGTTGTAAACAATAGACTGTCTGGAAATACATTAATAGACCTTGATATTCGCGCTAAATACGGTATAAACATCGTTGCTATTAAAAGAGGCAAAGAAATATTTGTAACTCCTCAGGCAGATGAAGTGATTCAAAAAGATGATATTTTAATTGTTATTGGTGCAGACACAGATATCGACAGGTTCGAAAAACGGGTTTTAGAATCTTGATGAGGTGAAAAAAGACACTTAGGTGTTTTTTTGTTAAGAAGCGGAACGTTTGTTCTTTGCAGATTGTGGTATAATGGAAGATGTATACATTCGCGAACATATGGGTGGTCGGCTAGCCCCTGTCTCTTTTCTCTGTGAAGCAAGGAAAAGGGGGTGATGCCCGGGTGACAGTCTATGAAAGCTTATCTTTTGCGATTTCATTTGCAACGCTTATCATAGCCGTTCTGTCGTTTGACCAGAAAAAATAGACCTCCCAGCTTAGTCAGTTGCGGGTGAGGTCTGTTTTATTTGATTGATTGATTAAAATGGCCGACCCCGGACGCGGGACCGAATGTATGCATGACCGTAAGTGTTGCTGCACTTGCGGTCATTTTTATGTTATTCAACTTTTTGTTTATCATACCATATAATAAAAAGTTTTAGAACGGAAAAGAAAAGCGTTGACTGGTGGCTTATTACCCCTTACTATATGTTACTAAATACTTAATTTCACGCACTCGTATAATATTGGAGATATGGTCCAAAAGTTTCTACCGAACTGCCGTAAAAAGTTTGACTACGAGGAATGAATAAAAAGGCTTTTTCCGTTGCCTTTTTTATCTCACTCCTCCAAATAGCGAGGGGTTTTTTTATGAAAAAAGAAGAAATCAGACAATCAATTGAAGGCAGTACAAAGAGAAAAAAAGCAGATATCGTTTTTAAAAATGCTCAGATTGTTGATGTGTTTAATCTTGACATAGTTAAGGGTGATGTAGCCGTCACAAATGGAAGAATTATTGGCATAGGCGATTATAGCGGAATGGAGGAAATAGATGTAAGCGGCAAGTATCTCTGTCCTGGATTAATTGATGGTCATGTTCATATTGAATCATCGATGGTTCCGCCGCACGAATTTGCAAAAGTCGTTTTGCCTCATGGCGTAACAACGGTCATTGCAGACCCGCACGAAATTGCGAATGTATCAGGGATTAAAGGGATTCAATACATGTTGGACAGCTCAGAAGGCATTTTGCTTGATGTGTTTGTGATGCTGCCCTCCAGTGTGCCTGCAACAAGTTTTGAACATGCAGGGGCCAGATTGGAAGCTGATGATTTGGAGCCGCTTTTTAAGCATGATCGTGTCATTGGCCTTGCAGAAGTCATGGATTATGTCGCTGTTCAAACAGCTTCTGAAAGCATGGTGAATAAGCTAGAGATGACATCGCGCCATTCCCGCGTGATCGACGGACATATGGCAGGGCTTTCTGCAGATATGATTAATGTATATCGAGCGGCTGGAATTATGACAGATCATGAAGTGACAAATGAGGAAGAGGCAAAAGAGAGAGTGCAGCGCGGTATGTATGTGTTAATCAGACAGGGTTCCGTTGCAAAAGATCTGCCTAATGTCATTGGAGCTGTAAATGTTCGCAATTCGAGACGGTTTTTATTTTGCACGGATGATAAGCATTTGGATGATTTAGCAGCAGAAGGCAGCATCGATCATAATATAAGGCTTGCTGTGCAGCATGGCGTTGAGCCTGCTGCAGCCATACAAATGGCTACATTAAATGCAGCTGAATGCTACGGTCTAGAGGATAAGGGAGCTGTGGCGCCTGGTTATGAAGCGGATCTTTTGATACTTAACAGTCTAAACGATTTTCAGATTGAGCAAGTATATAAAGCCGGGAAGTTAGCAGCGCATGTTGATAAGGCGAAAAAGGATGAGCATCAATCAATAAAAACACCTGCTGACTTATTAAATACATTTCATCTGAATGAATTAAAGCCGTCAGACCTGGATCTCACTCTTACTAAAGATCAGCCGGTGCCGATTATTGAAATCATTCCCAATCAGCTTGTGACAAGAAAAATATACGAACAAACAAGTGTTAGCGGCGGTATTTTCCAACCTTCCGCTGAGCTTGATCATATAAAACTGATTATGGCTGAACGCCATAAGAATACGGGATTAATCGGAAAAGGCATTGTAAAAGGGTTTCAGCTGAAGAGAGGGGCAATCGCAACGTCGATCGCGCATGATTCTCATAACCTTATTGCAGCAGGGACGAATGATGCAGACTTGCTGCTTGCACTCCAAGTGCTGAAATCTAGTGCAGGAGGATTGGCCGTTGTACAGGATGGAAACATTCTCGCGCAGCTTCCGCTTTCCATTTCTGGTTTAATGTCAGATCAGCCATATGATGAAGTGCTGTCCGGACTGCATTCTATACATGAAGCATTAAAAAAGGCAGGTTTGCCTGATACTTTTAATCCATTTTTAACGTTATCTTTCCTTGGGCTTCCAGTTATTCCGGAATTAAAAATAACTTGTCAGGGAATCTTTGATGTCACTGCATTTGCCCATTTAGAGTACTGAATAGGAAAAACCGGTCTCATAGGGAGGCCGGTTTTTTGCATTTATGTATGATCTAAAAGGAGCTTCATGTGAATAAGCTTAGCTTATTGCTCTAGTGGATATTGTTTTATTTGTTTGCCGTCTAATTGCAGGAGAGTCACAACTTTTTTTGTGGCGGGACTGATCAGATCTGCTTTGACCCCTTTTTCTTTTAGACGCTGTACGAATTTTTCAAGAGAGGATGGCTTTTTCATTGATAGGCACTACCTTTCTATCATTTCAAATTTGACTGAACGGTCAGTACAGTTCATTATACAGGATAATTTCTGTTTCTTCAATATGATAGGAAGCACTTTACAGCGGCACTTTTTATCCAAAAAAGCTGCCGGAATACCGGCAGCTTGTCTGCTTACACCTCCATAATGATAGGCAATATCATCGGACGGCGTTTCGTTTTTTCGTAAAGGAAAGGGGCAAGAGTGTCTGTAATTTCATTTTTAATTTCAGACCATTGACTTGTGCGGCGTTCCATTACTTTATTTAAATGTTTCGTAATCAGGACTTGTGCATCATTAATAAGATCTCCTGATTCTCTCATGTAAACGAAGCCGCGTGAGATGATGTCAGGTCCTGCAGAAATTTTAAATTCTTTCATATTAATGCTCACTACGACAATGACTAGTCCCTCTTCTGAAAGGATGCGGCGGTCACGCAATACGATGTTTCCGATATCGCCTATTCCGCTTCCGTCAATATAGACAGAGCCAGAAGGGATTTTTCCGGCAACCGATACTTCACGGTCGCTGAGGGCAAGAACTTCGCCATTATCCATGATAAAGCAGTTTTCTTCCGCTACACCGCAGTCCTTGGCAAGTCTTGAATGCATGATCTGCATGCGGTACTCCCCATGAATAGGCATAAAATATTCGGGCTTCATTAAACGAAGCATCAGCTTTTGCTCTTCCTGTCCGCCGTGACCTGATGTATGAACATCACTTAAAGGACCGTGGATGACCTCGGCACCTGCACGGTAAAGCTGGTTGATCGTTCTGCTTACACTGATCGTGTTTCCAGGGATCGGTGAAGATGAAAATACTACTGTATCTCCAGGAATGATCTGGATCTGGCGGTGTGTGCCATTTGCAATTCTCGAAAGAGCGGCCATAGGCTCACCCTGGCTTCCTGTACATAAAATAGTCACTTTATTAGCAGGAAGGCGGTTAATTTCATGCGGTTCAACAAATGTTTCTTTTGGACATTGAATGTATCCTAGATCTTGACCGATTGCAATCGCGGATTCCATGCTGCGGCCAAAAACGGCAATTTTGCGGTTATGCTGAACAGCTGCTTCAACGACTTGCTGCAGTCTGTGAATATTTGATGCGAACGTGGCGAAGATCACGCGGCCGTCAACTTTGCGGAAGATCTCCTGGATGCTTTCCCCTACACGGCGCTCTGACATCGTAAAGTGAGGAATTTCACTGTTTGTGCTGTCTGAAAGCAAGCACAGTACGCCATCTTTGCCGATTTCAGCCATTTTCGTTAAGTTTGCAGGTTCTCCAACTGGTGTAAAGTCGAATTTAAAATCTCCTGTATGTACGATGTTTCCAGGCGGTGTTTTTACAACGATGCCGTACGAATCCGGGATGCTGTGTGTAGTTCTGAAGAAGGTAACGGACGTTTTTCTGAATTTAATGATGTCATCTTCTTTAATTTCATATAATTTTGCCTGACGCAATAAGCCATGTTCTTCTAGCTTGTTGCGGATTAAGCCGAGTGCAAGCTTGCCCCCGTAAATAGGCACATTTACTTGCTTTAGAAGATAAGGAATACCGCCGATATGATCTTCATGGCCATGTGTAATGAAAAGACCTTTAATCTTATCTTCATTTTTCACTAAATACGTGTAATCCGGAATGACATAGTCAATTCCAAGCAATTCCTCTTCAGGGAATTTAATGCCGGCATCAATCATAATGATTTCATCCTGGAACTGGACACCGTACGTGTTCTTTCCGATTTCTCCGAGTCCACCAAGTGCAAATACTGCAACTTGATCATTTTTAACAAATTTCATAAAAATCAAATCTCCAATACTTTAAAGTTTTCGTTCTGTTTTTCGTATTCAAGAAAAGCGCCTTCAACAGATTGAATAAATTCGATATTATAAAAGCGGTCTTTTAGTTTATTTCTTGCGTCACCCTCTGTTTTAGCTTCAATAAAAAGGGTATTCGTTTTTTCGCGGACAGGAACCTGATTTAATTTCTCCTGATAATAAACTTTATATAGCATTGCCAAATCTCTCCTTAACTGCCGTATGTTAGACTAACTTGTTCTATTATATGCGATAATCTTCCCTAAGCCAACCCTCATAAGCGCTGGGCCTGTTTGTATTAGAAAAAAAACCCTCTATTTATAGAAGGGGGTTTTGTTAAGCCATTGTTTTTCTGCCAAGTATACTATTCCATTGAGATCTTAATCTGCGACGCAATCTTTTCATCATTTCTGTCTCACTCCTTATCTTGTCCAATTCAGATGTGTGCCGAACCCTCGTGAATCTGCCAGACTTAGTATATGTGATAAAAAGGAAAGTTAACATGGATATTTGTGGAAAATGATTGGTTTACATGGTTAAATGTGGAGAGGTTAAACGTTTTCTGCTTGAGAAGCAAAAAATTTTCCTTTATTATGAGTCTAGTTATGGTTGATTAATTCAAACAGGTTAGGGGACGTTTTTTATATGAACGGAAAAGTCATATTTTTTGATATTGACGGCACTTTATTAAATCATGATAAGGAAATACCGGATTCGACACGGACAGCTATCGAAGATTTAAAAAAAGCAGGTCACCATGTTGCGATCGCAACAGGGCGGGCTCCTTTCATGTTTGAGGATCTCAGGCAAGAGCTTGGAATCGATTCCTTTGTCAGTTTTAATGGACAGTTTGTTGTATTTGAAGGAAAAGTCATTTTTAAAAATCCGCTTAATACAGAAAGACTTGAAGAACTGTATGAATTTGCACTCACTTCAAATCATCCGCTGGTCTTTATGAGTGATGATACTATGATGTCAACAGAATCAGATCATCCTTATATTCACGAAAGCATGGGCAGTCTGAAGTTTATGCATCCGGAGCAGGATGCTGATTTTTACCGCAATCGCGAAATTTATCAAACACTTCTTTTCTGTAAAGAAGGCGAAGAAGAAGTGTATAAAAAATATGAAGATTTTCATATTATCCGCTGGCACGAGCTTGCCACTGATATTCTTCCATTCGGAGGCTCAAAGGCTGAAGGCATCAAAAAGCTGATGGAGCGCCTTGATATCGAGAAGAAAGATGTATATGCATTCGGTGATGGATTGAATGATCTCGAAATGATTAAATATGTCGGCACAGGGGTTGCGATGGGAAATGCTGTCCCTGAGCTGAAAGAGCTTGCGGATGAAGTGACGACTGATGTAAATCAGGACGGCATCCTAAATGGTTTGAAAAAAGTGGGACTGCTGTAAAACTGTTGTTTCGCTTTGTCCCGTACTAAACCTATCTTTTAACTAAAAACCTGTCTGCTTATCATGCAGACAGGTTTTTTCAGCGTTCTATGGCAATGGCGCCTTCAGGTTCCTGCATAGGATCATTCTCATTCATATGGTCATAAAACATAATGCCATTTAAATGATCAATTTCATGCTGAAACACAATAGACAGCAGTCCGCGTAGTCTTAAATCGATTTCTTCGCCTTCAAGCGATACAGCTTTCACGCGGATTCTTGCATAGCGGGGGACATATCCCGGTACAGGGCGGTCAACAGACAGGCAGCCTTCACCGCTTGTTAAGTAGCTTTTTTCAATAGAATGGCTGATAATTTTTGGATTAAATAGTGCATAACTGTGCAAAATTCCTTTTTCATCTGTCAGCCGAATGGCAATCATCCGTTTTGAAACGTTTATTTGCGGTGCAGCAAGTCCTATTCCAGGTCTTAAGCCGTATTTTTCAATCATTTCAGGATTTTGACTGTTAGAAACATAATCAAGTAATTCCTGCAACGTTTTTTTGTCTTCATCAGAAGGGGGCATGGCAACTTCTTGTGCCGCACTGCGAAGTGCCGGATGGCCTTCCCTTATAATATCATCCATTGTAATCACGGGGACTCACACTCCATTTCTTGTCTTACCAGGAAATTATAAAAGTCAAAAGGCAGCGGGTAGGAAAAAATATTTCTGCATGAAGCTCCGGTGCTTTTGATCTTGAATTATCTATATAAGTATAATGGAATTCCTGTAAAACGAAAAGTATTGCTTGTCCTATCAGGATAAGCGGCATCAATTATGCGGCTTGCCCACATAAAATGTGGGCATCATCGGCCGCAATCATTCATTAGCAGCTGCCTACGAAAGCAGCACCAACAATAATTAATAGAATAAACAATACTACAATTAAAGCGAAAGTGCGTCCGCCAGCAGCCGGGTAGCCGTAACCATATCCAGGGCAACATCCGTACATGTAAAAAACCTCCTTTTAGTATGACCCTCAACTTCTGTGCATTAGCCTGAGCGTCTAATATAACCTATGTCACGGCATGAAAAGTGTATAGACAAAAGCCCAGATGCATTAAAAAAATTGAGCAGACAAATGTATGTGAATTAGTTTGGAGTCATTATTCTTCTTGCCAGAACAGGAAAAAAGCCGGATCCTCACATCTTTTCAAAGGAAAACTCCGACTTTTAGGGTGAATTCCTAATTGTCTGCCAGAACTAACGGGCATTTCCTCTTTCTATTAAAAGAAGATATTGTAAATAACCCGAGAACGTCTTATAGTTAAAGTGTTGAATGGTAAGGGGGACCCACGGTGAAAAAAATGTCTAAAGCAATTTCCGCGGCGGCGGCAATCTTGATTGGCTCGGTATTATTATCCGGCTGTTCCGGTTCTTCGCCGGAAGAAGAAATGTATACGGCTCTTGAGAAGGTTGTTTCTCTTGAGGATACATTTGAGCAGCAGCAGAAACCTTTAATTGAGCTTGAAAAAGACGAAAATGAACTTTATGAAGAAATTATTTCTTTAGGAATGAAAGAGTATGATAAAATTGTTTCTCTTTCAAAGGAAGCAGCCTCTGTAGTAGAGGAAAGAGAAAAGCGGGTTGAGGATGAAAAGCAAAGCATTCTTGACTCAAAAGAAGAATTTAAAAACATTGCAGAACTTTCAAAGGAACTGGGAGAAGACGGAGCGAAAGAGAAGGCGGATCGACTTCAGGAGCTGATGCAGAATCGCTACGAATCCTATGATGCCCTTTATGCTTCATATAAAGAAGCTATTGCATTAGATAAAGAGCTGTATCAAATGTTTCAAAAAAAGGATTTAAAACTTGAAGAGCTTGAAGCTAAAATCAGTGAAATTAACAGCACCTATGAAAAAGTATTAGCTGAAAATAAAAAATTCAATGAGTATACAGAACAGTACAATCAGGCAAAAATGGACTTTTACAAGGCAGCAGAGATAGAGGTAGAGCAGCCGGGTGAAAATGCATCAAAATCATGAAAAACAGCTCAGTAAATACTGTATGGCCTGCAGAGGACGATTTCTCTGCAGGTTTTTTTTGTAATCTTCATTCAGAAGATGTTTGAAAACAGCCTGCATAAGCAAATTTAAACGAGGCTGCCTGTAATTATCTGTACCGTCTTTTATAGTACAGATTAATAATTAGTTATAGTACAGATTGATAAAAAGGGAATAAAAGTAAAATGAAAACATAGGCTATCTTTTCGGAATATCGGTATAAATCAATTGACGAACTTATTTTTCATGGTGTACACTAATACATGTTGAAACGAATTGTATTAATTTCTTTCATCACTTAAATTAGTACAGATATTTGTACTGTCCAATACATAGAGAACGTTTCGGCATTCTCTCAGGTGGTATAAAGATATATAGAGGATAGCCAAAAAAATGTGTCAGGCGTACTCATTTTGGGTAGGCTAATGCTGTATGTGTCAGTAATTATCTAGAACTATTTTTTTATTAGAGAAAGGATAGGTGACTAAAGATGGCTGCTAAGACTAAAAATGCTGTAGTTGACAGCAAAAAGCAATTCGAAGGAATTGCAAAGCAGTTTGAAACGTTCCAAATTCTGAATGAACAGGGCGAGGTTGTAAACGAAGCTGCAATGCCTGATTTATCAGATGATCAATTAAAAGAACTAATGCGCCGTATGGTTTATACGCGTATTTTGGATCAGCGTTCAATTTCACTAAACCGTCAAGGACGTTTAGGATTTTATGCTCCAACAGCAGGACAGGAAGCATCTCAGATCGCTTCTCATTTTGCACTTGAAAAAGAAGATTTCGTTCTTCCTGGATACCGCGACGTTCCTCAAATTATCTGGCACGGACTGCCATTATACCAAGCCTTTTTATTCTCTCGCGGACATTTCCATGGAAATCAGTTCCCTGAGGATGTAAATGCGATTTCACCGCAGATCATCATCGGTGCTCAAATCATTCAGACTGCTGGTGTAGCTCTTGGAATGAAAAAGAAAGATCTTAAAACAGTTGCAATCACTTATACTGGTGACGGCGGAGCTTCTCAAGGTGATTTCTACGAAGGAATCAACTTTGCAGGCGCTTATAAAGCACCGGCTATCTTCGTTGTTCAAAACAACAGATTTGCGATCTCTACACCTGTTGAAAAGCAATCTGCTGCTCAAACAATCGCTCAAAAAGCTGCTGCTGCAGGTATCGTAGGAATTCAAGTTGACGGCATGGATGCTCTTGCTGTATATGCTGCTGTGCGTGATGCACGTGAACGCGCTGTTAACGGCGAAGGCCCTACATTGATTGAAACACTTACTTACCGTTATGGCCCGCATACTATGGCAGGCGATGATCCAACACGCTACCGTACTAAAGAGCTTGATAACGAATGGGAAGAAAAAGATCCTCTGGTACGTTTCCGCAAATTCCTGGAAAGCAAAGGAATCTGGAACGAAGAAGAAGAGAACAAAGCGATTGAACAAGCTAAAGAAGATATTAAAGAAGCAATTAAAAAAGCGGATGAATATCCAAAACAAAAAGTTACAGACTTAATGGATATCATGTACGAAGAAATGCCATTCAATCTGAAAGAGCAATATGAAATCTACAAAGCAAAGGAGTCGAAGTAAGCCATGGCTCAAATGACGATGATTCAAGCAATCACTGATGCGCTGCGCACAGAACTTAAAAATGATTCTAACGTCTTATTGTTCGGAGAAGACGTTGGTGTAAACGGCGGCGTATTCCGTGCTACTGAAGGATTACAAAAAGAATTCGGCGAAGACCGTGTATTTGATACACCTCTAGCTGAATCAGGAATCGGCGGTCTTGCGATCGGTCTTGGATTAACAGGATTCCGTCCTGTTGCTGAAATTCAATTCTTCGGTTTCGTTTACGAAGTAATGGATTCAATTTCTGGCCAAATGGCCCGTATGCGCTACCGTTCTGGCGGACGCTGGTCGTCTCCGGTTACAATCCGTTCTCCATTCGGCGGAGGCGTTCATACACCTGAACTTCATGCCGACAGCTTAGAAGGTCTTATGGCTCAGCAGCCTGGTGTGAAAGTTGTTATTCCTTCAACTCCTTACGACGCTAAAGGACTTTTGATCTCTGCTATCCGTGATAACGACCCTGTCGTTTTCCTTGAGCACATGAAACTTTACCGTTCTTTCCGTCAGGAAGTTCCAGAAGAAGAATACACAATTGAAATCGGCAAAGCTGAAGTGAAAAGAGAAGGTTCTGACCTATCAATTATTACTTACGGCGCAATGGTGCATGAGTCATTGAAAGCTGCAGAAGAGCTTGAAAAAGACGGAATTTCTGCTGAAGTAATCGACCTTCGCACAATCAGCCCGATCGATATCGACACAATCATTGCATCTGTTGAAAAAACAGGCCGCGCGATTGTTGTACAAGAAGCTCAAAAACAAGCGGGAATTGCAGCTAACGTTGTTGCTGAAATCAATGACCGTGCTATCTTAAGCTTAGAAGCTCCTGTACTTCGCGTGACAGCTCCAGACACTGTATTTGCATTTTCTCAAGCAGAAGGTGTATGGCTGCCAAACTTCAAAGATGTAATGGAAACAGCTAAAAAAGTAATGAATTTCTAATTATACATTCTTAGAAAAGAAATCAGAGGGTCCCGGAAGAATGGCGTGTTTATGTTCCTTGATCACCGCGGCACTGCCGCGTGAAAGCACTTGAACTGACATCAAATGTTTATTCTTTAGAAACCTGCAAACTGGTTTCTTTTCCATATGAAAAATAGGAGGTAATATACCGTGTCTTTCGAATTTAAAATGCCGGATATCGGTGAGGGTATCCACGAAGGTGAAATTGTAAAGTGGTTTATCAAGCCTGGCGATGAAGTAAACGAAGATGATGTACTGGCTGAAATCCAGAACGATAAAGCAGTCGTTGAAATTCCTTCTCCTGTAAAAGGAAAAGTTATTGAGCTTAAAGTTGAAGAAGGAACTGTTGCGACAGTTGGACAAACTCTTATCACATTTGATGCTCCTGGTTACGAAAACCTTAAATTTAAAGGTGATGACCATGGTGATGAGCCGGCTAAAGAAGAGCCAAAGAAGGAAGAGAAAACAGAAGCTCAAGTTCAGTCTACAGCTGAAGCTGGCCAAGATGTGAAAAAGGAAGAAGCTCCTGAACAAGAAACTGCAGAAGCTACTGGTGCAGGTGCACAGGATCAGGCTGACATCGATCCAAACCGACGCATCATCGCAATGCCTTCTGTCCGCAAATATGCGCGTGAAAAAGGCGTTGAAATCCGCCAAGTATCAGGATCAGGCAAAAACGGACGCATTGCAAAAGAAGACATTGATGCATTCTTAGAAGGCGGCTCTAAACCTGCAGAAACACAAGCTGAAGCTCCAAAAGCAGAAGCTAAAGAAGAAAAAGCAGAGCAAAAAGCACCGGCTAAACAAGCTGTTCCGGAAGGCGACTTCCCTGAAACACGCGAAAAAATGAGCCCGATGAGAAAAGCAATCGCTAAAGCGATGGTTAACTCAAAACATACAGCTCCTCACGTAACATTAATGGATGAAGTGGATGTGACGAAACTAGTTTCTCACAGAAAACAGTTCAAAGGTGTTGCAGCCGAGCAGGGTATTAAGTTAACATATTTACCGTACGTAGTGAAAGCTCTTACATCAGCGCTTAAGAAATATCCGGTTCTAAACACTTCTATCGATGACAAAACAGAAGAAGTTGTTCAAAAGCATTACTACAACATTGGTATTGCGGCTGATACAGAAAAAGGACTTATGGTTCCAGTTGTTAAAAATGCAGAACGCAAATCAATCTTTGACATTTCTGATGAAATTAACGGCTTAGCAACTAAAGCACGCGACGGTAAACTTTCTGCTGCGGAAATGAAAGGCGCATCTTGTACAATTACAAACATCGGCTCAGCTGGCGGACAATGGTTCACTCCAGTAATCAATCACCCAGAAGTAGCTATTCTTGGAATTGGCCGCATTGCTGAAAAAGCAATCGTAGTTGACGGTGAAATTGTTGCTGCTCCAGTGCTTGCTTTATCATTAAGCTTTGATCACCGTATGATCGATGGCGCTACAGCACAAAATGCATTAAATCACATTAAGCGTTTATTGAACGACCCACAACTTATTTTAATGGAGGCGTAATCGATGGTAGTAGGAGATTTCCCTATTGAAACAGATACTCTTGTCATTGGTGCGGGACCTGGCGGCTATGTAGCTGCCATCCGCGCTGCTCAATTAGGACAGAAAGTAACAATCGTAGAAAAGGCAAACCTTGGCGGCGTTTGCTTAAACGTTGGATGTATTCCTTCTAAAGCATTAATCGCTGCCGGTCACCGTTTTGAGAATGCCAAGCATTCTGAAGACATGGGAATCAAAGCTGAAAACGTCACAGTTGATTTTACGAAAGTTCAAGAATTCAAAGCTGGCGTTGTGAAAAAGCTTGTCGGCGGAGTTGAAGGACTTCTTAAAGGCAACAAAGTGGAAATCGTGCGCGGTGAAGCATATTTTGTAGACAGCGAATCTATTAAAGTAATGGATGATAATTCATCTCAAACTTATAAATTCAAAAATGCAATTATTGCTACTGGTTCACGTCCGATCGAAATTCCTGGATTCAAATATTCTAAACGCGTTCTTGATTCAACTGGCGCACTCAGCTTAGATGAAATTCCAAAGAAAATCGTTGTAATCGGTGCAGGATACATCGGAACTGAGCTTGGAACAGCTTATGCTAACTTCGGTTCTGAAGTTGTATTCATCGAAGCAATGGATGAAATTCTAATGGGCTTTGAAAAGCAAATGAGCTCACTTGTTAAACGCAACTTAAAGAAAAAAGGAAACGTTGAAATCCATACAAAAGCAAAAGCTAAATCTGTTGAAGAAACAGAAAACGGCGTAAAAGTAACATTTGAAGTTAAAGGCGAAGAGCAGACAGTTGAAGCTGACTACTTGTTAGTAACAGTTGGACGCCGTGCTAATACAGACGAGCTTGGCCTTGAGCAAGTAGGTGTTGAAATGTCAGACCGCGGCGTCATCAAAATTGATAAGCAGTGCCGCACGAGCGTTTCAAACATCTTTGCAATCGGTGATATCGTTGAAGGTCCACCGCTTGCACATAAAGCTTCTTATGAAGGCAAGATTGCTGCTGAGGTAATCGCCGGCGAAAACGCTGAAATTGATTACTTAGGAATTCCAGCTGTTGTATTCTCTGAGCCGGAACTTGCTTCAGTAGGCTACACAGAAGCTCAAGCTAAAGAAGAAGGATTAGAGGTTGTTGCTGCTAAATTCCCATTTGCTGCAAATGGACGTGCACTATCTCTTAACCAGACAGACGGTTTCTTGAAGCTTGTTACACGTAAAGAAGACGGTCTTGTTATTGGAGCACAAATTGCTGGTGCTGCTGCTTCTGATATGATTTCAGAGCTTAGCCTTGCAATTGAAGCCGGCATGACTGCTGAAGATATTGCAATGACAATTCACGCGCATCCAACATTGGGAGAAATCACAATGGAAGCTGCTGAAGTGGCAATCGGAAGCCCGATCCACATCGTGAAGTAATAGGAAAAAACCCCTTAATGCATAGCGTTAAGGGGTTTTTTTACAAATTAAAAAGGCGGTTATTTTTAGAACCACCTCAATGTTTAACGCTGTCCGCTGCTCCCTGATAAAGCATTTATGACAGGGGTAATAATCTCTTCTTTATTCCCGACGTGTCCTTCGATTTGGAAGATCACTTGATTGTCGTCCACTACAATAAGAGAAGGATACTTTTCTACTTCAAAAGGATACTGTTCATCCGCACTTGACTCGATAAATTGCAAACCTTCAACTTCTTCTGGAAAATCCCGTTTTAGATCAATGAGTGCGTCATAATAGACGGATTCCCTATATTCATCTTGTTCATTTGAAAAAAATAATAGCTTTCTTTCTTCCGGATCGGGCTCATTAATCGCTTCAGAAGTAAAATTCAAACTGCAAGATGATAGAAGAAATACTGGCATGATGAAGGCGACAATAACCGACTTTGCCATATTGCCCACCTCTTTAAATTGAAATGGTCTTAACATATCGCTCTTTTTAGGATAAAAACCAATACTTACTACCTATTTTTATAATACCGTCATGCTAAATTAATGCTATTTTATCATGTTTTCCGAATATTCCCCTGAATGTTACCTATTTGTTACATAAATGAAAAATATACAGCATGTATGTCGCATAACTTAAATACAGGTGATATAACGAATAAGTTAAAGAAGGGGAGTAAAGATGAAATGGCCATTGATTATTTTTCTGCAATGTATGATTTGGGGCGGCTATTTGCTTGTGGAGCGTATTTCTGAAAAAGATTCTCTGCAGGCTAAAATGATCTTGCTCGGGGTCTTTTTGTATATAGCCTATATTATGGCAGCATCACTTTCACAAGCAAAAAAAACCTCTATAATTGTAACGGCAGCAACTGCCGCAGCGGCTTTTTTCTGCAAAGATGAATTTCTTCTTCTCATTAAGACGATTATCTATTAAAACTGACAGATAGCATAATAAAAAGAGGCTGGAAAAAAAGTTTTCAACCAAAGAAAAATCCGAACTATTTTGTGAAATTCCAACTTGAATTTCGTTTTAGTTCGGATTTTTTTCTTCAGCTCTTTCCATAAAGATTGTTGCTGCAGTACTAAATGTTAGAAAGATTAAGCGGATTGCTGCGGAAAGGAACGGACATTATTTATCAAAATATACGAAAATAGCCCTTTCTTTTAAGGGTCTTCGCCCTATTCAATGTTTGCCTTTAATTCAGGAGATAATCGTTACAGTCTTTTTTTTCATTATTTCTTTTGCGCAGGCTCATACATTGCAAGTCTTTCTTTACGCAAGGACTTTAATAGTGAAAAGACCATCAGGATCATGATGACGGCAAATGGAAGAGCTGCAATAATGGATGCTCTCTGCAATGCTTCAAGACCGCCAACCCATAGCAGAATGGCTGCTGCTGCTGACTGAATGATGCCCCAAATGAATTTCACCCTGCCGGACGGGTTTAAATCGCCATTCGTCGTCTGCATACCGAGCACAAACGTTGCGGAATCAGCTGACGTGATAAAAAAGGTGCTGATTAACAAGATGGCAAGCAAGGACATGAATGTACCGAGAGGAAATTGTTCCAGCACGGCAAACAGCGCTACTTCCATCCCTTTGTCATTAATGATATCCATAATCGGTTTCTTCATGAAGTGCTGAAGGTATAATGCAGAGCCGCCAAAGACAGAAAACCAAAGGGCGCCGAAGACAGTCGGAACAGCAAGCACACCAATCAAAAATTCTCTGATCGTCCGGCCTCTTGATATCCTTGCTATAAAGGTGCCGACAAATGGCGCCCAGGAGATCCACCATGCCCAGTAAAAAATGGTCCAGTCCTGTACCCAGGTGCTTCCCTCAGTAAATGGTGTAAGGCGAAAGCTCATATACGTCAGATTCTGAAGGTAGCCTCCGATGGTCGTTGTGAACAAATCCATGATGAAATTGGTTGGCCCTGTAAAAAGGAGAAAAATCAACAGTGATATTGCAATAATGATATTAGCGTTACTGAGAATTCTTATGCCCCTGTCTAACCCTGTCTGAGCGGAGAGCATAAAGAAAAAGGTAACAATAAAAATAATAATCAGTTGTGTGGTAAAGGAGTTGTTTATTCCGTCAAATAAATAGGAAAGGCCTCCTCCTATTTGAATCGCTCCAAGTCCTAGTGAAGTAGCAACACCGAAAACGGTAGCAAAAACAGCCAGAAAATCCACTAGGGTTCCAAGCTTTCCGTCGACCTTATCACCAAATAATGGTCTAAGAATGTTGCTGATGACTCCATTCTGCTCTTTTCTGAAAGTGAAATAGGCAAGAGCAAGGGCTATGACAGAATAGATTGCCCATGGATGCAGACCCCAATGAAAAAAAGAATAACGTAATGCAGCCCTGGCTGATTCATCGGTGAATCCTTCTCCAGATGGAGGTGCGCTGTAATGATTCATAGGCTCTGCAACTCCCCAAAAGACAAGCCCGATCCCCATCCCGGCACTGAATAACATGGCAAACCAGCTCAGATATGAATAACTTGGTTCGTCATCATCTTTTCCAAGTTTTATGTTTCCATATTTCGTGAAGATCAATCCTACAGCAAAAATTAAAAAGAAAGACGCTGTAAGCAGGTAAAACCAGCCAAACTTTTCAATGATAAATCCATGAATAAGCGTCGTAGCGTTAGATAAATTGGCATCTCCCATTAAACTATTAGGCAATGCGCCCCAGATAATAAAAAGAACAGAAACAATTACTGAAATGATGAAAACAGGTGTCATTCTTTTCATAAAAGAACTAGCTCCTTATACATAGTAAGTAGGTACCATTGTTAATTAATTCCTCCTTTTATATAGTGAAGCAATCAGCCTTATATTATACTAATAAAGGAGAAAGGACGGGGTATACATAATGAAGCATTTGTTTTTCATCCTTGCTGCAGGTTGTTTGCTTACGGCGTGCAGCTATAATCAGACCGGTAATGAAGCACCTGTCCCTGCTGAATCGGACAAGCAGAAGGAAGGTCAGGAAGTTGAAAAGCCGGCGGAAAAACCTGATGAGAAAGAAGCAAAAGAAACTGAGGAGGCAGCAGCTGAACCGGAAGCTCTGCCTAAATACAAAATAGATCCGGCGAATTGGAGCATTAAGCCCCTGAGCGCAGATATCAATTCAAAGGCTGTGTTAATTACAATTGATGATGCTCCTGATAAATACAGCCTTGAAATGGCCCGCACACTAAAAAACTTGGGAGCTGATGCCATCTTTTTTGTTAATGGCCACTTTTTGGATACGGACGAAGAAAAAAAGACGCTGAAAGACATTCATGACCTTGGATTTCCAATCGGCAACCATACAATGACACATGCAAATTTAAAAGATCTGACGGCAGAAGAGCAGGAACAAGAAATAGTTGAACTGAATAATCTTGTTGAATCAATTATTGGAGAAAGACCTCACTTTTTCAGAGCACCGTTCGGCAGCAACACAGATGAAAGCCGGCGAATTGCAGGAGAAGAAAAAATGGTTCTGATGAACTGGACATACGGGTATGATTGGGAGCAGGGCTATCAATCAAAAGATGCTCTTACAGACATTATGGTTAATTCGCCATTTCTCACAGATGGCGCCAACCTGTTAATGCATGACAGGGAATGGACAAATGAGGCACTTGGAGGAATTGTGGAAGGGCTGAAAGCAAAGGGATATGAAATAGCAGACCCAGATTCAATCGAAAAAATCTCATAAAGAGGCCGGGACAAAAGGTTTTCAGCCAACGAAAATCCGAACTATTATGTGAAATTCCAACTTGAATTTCGTTTTAGTTCGGATTTTTTCTTTGGTGAAATCAGCCGCATGTGATGATTCCACCATTTTGGTTTATGCAACGAAAAGTGGAAACAACCGCATGCTTTGATTCCACCATTTTGGTTTATGCAACGAAAAGTGGAATCAGCCGCATGCTTTGATTCCACGATTTTGGTTTATGCACGGAAGAGTGGAATCAGCCGGATGTGATGATTCCACCATTTTGGTTATTGCAACGAAAAGTGGAAACAACTGCATGCATTGATTCCACCATTTTGGTTTATGCAACGAAAAGTGGAATCAACCGACGCTATGATTCCACCATTTTGGTTTTTGCAACGAAAAGCGGAATCAACCTCACGCTATGATTCCCCCATTTAAGTTTTTGCACGGAAAAGTGGAATCAACCAATTCCCTCTATTCTCCAGAAGAAGTCAAATTCCTGGAACGGACATTTTTTATCTTGAAAAACAACAATATATGCTAAAATAGCCCTTTCTTTTAATGGTTTTCGCCTGATTCAATGTTCGGTTTTAATTCAGGAGAATATCGTTGTGTCTCAGTCTCATCTTTTATAAAAATACATTTTTCTGCCGTTGAATAAGGTTAATTCGCCTTTTAATTTTTTTGCAAGAAACTTGGAAAACTCATTTGCTTTATTCCTATCCCCGTATTTTGAATCAGAGGGGAGGGTGATTTGCAGAAAAGAAGGATGCTCATCTCCTGCTTCACCAATTCCAACATACATTTTTGCATATCCTCTTTCATCTGATGTTAAAGAAAGATACCCGTCCGTTTGTCTGCATTCATAAGGGAAAGCAGAACTTTCATATGCAAAATTTAATTGCTGGCCGGTTTTGTTCGTTATCTCCTTATAGTAGTGAAAAAGATTTTCTACTTCATCAACCGTAATGTGCTGCTGAATGGATCCGCCGACTAGTTTTATAAAGGCGTGAGAGGCCATCATGTCAACTCCTAAGTTTTCTGAATGATATTCTTAAATTTTACAAATATTTAAACAATCTGACAAGATAAAGGTTTAACGCATTGTGCTGTGTGGTAAATTAAGATATAATTAGTCTGAATAATCAGATAAAATTAAAGGAGGCCTTCATGAACGCTTTAGAAAAGTTTTATGATGACACCGAGCAGGCAAACGTCAGGTATGTTGGATTTGCTTCAAGTGATCTGAGGTATGATTTGGCCATAGTGTACTCAAGCATGTTTTTTGGGAAACCGCTCGTCGTATGTCTCCAAACAGGTAAAGCAGCTCTCCTTGACTCATTAGATATTGAAGACCTCGAACTCCTCAAGCAAACATTTCGCACGGATACCCTGCAGCAGGCATCCGAACTCTCTGAATTCTTCAAAGATGTGATCCCGGCCGTCCATTTGACAACACAATATGAATAAGGAAAAACTGGCGTATTTCAGCCAGTTTTTTAATATGCTTTAATAAGAATGAAAGGTAAATATATTAATAGAAAAAGATTAAATGTGTTATACAATTTAGGCTTGACGGATTAAATGTGTTATATTATTATAGAATTACAAAGTATTAAGCGCTTTCAATAATTTAAAAAGCGCTAATCCATTTAAAAAAGGGGTATGAAAATGGGAACAATCGTATGTCAAACATGCAATGGTACGATCGATCATTTTGAGGACGAAAAGGTCAGTGTTTTGTATGGGAAGTGCACAAGCTGCGATTGCCAGGTACTCGAAAGAGAAATCACAGTCATTCAAGGGGTTTAAATAGAGGATAGATAAGAGCATGCAGGAAATCCTGCATGCTTTTGCTTTCATTTTGTTGTCTGTTGAATACGATTCGCCACAGGCAAAGTATGCATAAAAAAAGACGATTCATAAATGAATCGCCTTTTTTTTATCTAATTGCTTTATGTTCTTTAATCACTCTCAAGTAATTAAGTTCAGGATCTTCTGGTCCTTGAACAGGGAGTCCTACCTCCAGATTTTTTCGCACATAAGCAAGATTTTCTTCTGAGATGATTTCTCCAGGGATGAAAATGGGAATTCCCGGCGGATATACCATGATAAACTCTGCAATGATCCGTCCTGCTGATTCACTGAACGGCACAACTTCTGTTTCTGCGTAAAATGCATCTCGGGGGGTAAGGGCTAAAACAGGAATATCAGGGAGCATGACGGCCGGTTTCACCAAGTCTGCCGATGCATTCATGAATTCTGAAGACAGCGCGTGCAGTGCTTCAACCAAAATGCCTGTTTCTCTTTCAGTATCCCCAGGTGTAATGATGCAGAGGATGTTATATAAATCTGACATTTCAACTTCAATATTATAGTTTTTACGCAGCCATTTTTCTACATCATAGCCATTTAAGCCGAGCTCTTTAATCGAAATGATCAGCTTCGTCGGATCATAATCAAATGCCGCTTTAGTTCCGACAATCTCCTCGCCGATGCACTCAATTTTATCGATTTCATTAATCTTCTTGCGTGTATCTTCTGCAAGACGGATTGCCCGTTCGACTAATTCGCGTCCTTCTGTAGCCAGACGTTTTCTGGCAACATCGAGAGAAGCTAATAGCAGGTATGAAGTGGATGTTGTCGTCAGCATGCTGAGGATGGTCTGAACTCTTTGAACAGATACCAATCCTTCGCGCACATTCAGCACAGAGCTTTGCGTCATTGAGCCTCCAAGTTTGTGAACACTTGTTGCTGCCATATCCGCTCCTGCCTGCATCGCAGACATCGGCAGGTCTTCGTGGAAATGAATATGCACACCGTGCGCCTCATCAACAAGAACAGGCACATTGTAAGAGTGGGCAATTTCAACAATTTTCTTTAAGTCAGCAGAGACGCCGAAATAAGTAGGGTTGATGACAAGCAGTCCTTTTGCATCAGGATGCTGTTCTAAAGCATGTTCAACAGAGTCCGTTGTGATTCCGTGTGAAATTCCGAGCTCTTTGTCAATTTCAGGGTGAATAAAGATTGGTGTAGCACCCGAGAAAACCACAGCTGACATCACCGATTTATGAACATTGCGGGGAACAAGGATTTTGTCTCCAGGGCCGCATACAGCCATCACCATTGTCATAATTGCACCGCTTGTTCCCTGCACGGAGAAAAACGTATAATCTGCTCCAAATGCTTCAGCTGCAAGGTCCTGAGCTTTTTTGATCATGCCTTTTGGAGAATGAAGATCGTCAAGGGGTCCGATGTTGATTAAATCTATTGAAAGTGCAGGATCTCCGATAAATGAACGGAATTCAGGATCGATGCCTGCGCCTTTTTTATGTCCTGGGATATGGAACTGAACAGGATCTTTTTTCGCGTGCTCTTTTAATCCTGTAAATAAGGGTGTTTCATATTGCGACAATTTATTTTCCCACCTTCTTTAATTAAAAATAGTATCTATTTTCATGGTTTCATTTTCGATATTTACACATAAAACAAATGAATTATATCACTTTCCTTTTAGATTGAAAAGGTATTTTTCAAAGGAGGAAAAAACGGTAAAAGATTTAATTTGGCAGAATTTTTAGAATAATAGTTGTCTTTTTTGGCAGTTACATATTATGATAGAAGTAGATTTACATACCAACCGGTTAGTAAGTTAAAAGAAAGGGTGATTTTGTTGAACTTTACTTACTCTAATAAGGTGATTGACTTACAAAAACAAGTGACAGCTTTTATGGAAGAATTCGTTTATCCGAATGAAAAGAAGTATGAAGAACAATTAAATGCGCAGGAATCCAGATGGTCTGAAATTCCATCTATTATGGAAGAGCTGAAAATGAAAGCAAGGGAAAAAGGATTATGGAATTTATTTTTGCCACAAAGCGAATACGGTGCAGGCCTGACAAATTTGGAATATGCGCCGCTTTGTGAGATTATGGGCCGCTCATTGCTGGCACCAGAAGTGTTTAACTGTGCAGCACCTGATACGGGAAACATGGAGGTCCTAGTCCGCTACGGCACAGATGAACAAAAAGACAAATGGCTGAAGCCGCTTCTTGCGGGAGAAATCCGATCATGTTTTTCAATGACTGAACCGGATGTCGCCTCAGCCGATGCAACGAATATCGGAGCAAGCATTATACGTGATGGGGATGAGTATGTTATTAACGGAAGAAAATGGTGGTCTTCAGGAGCGGGAGACCCGCGCTGCAAGATTGCTATTGTGATGGGGAAATCCGATTTTAACGCATCAAAGTATGAACAGCAGTCGATGATTTTAGTTCCTCTTGATGCTGAAGGGGTCAAGATTGAAAGAGTGCTGCCTGTTTTTGGCTATGATCACGCTCCGCACGGCCATGCTGAAATCACTTTTACTAATGTAAGGGTGCCTGTTTCAAATATGCTGCTTGGGGAAGGAAGAGGTTTCGAAATTGCACAGGGCCGCCTTGGACCGGGAAGAATTCATCACTGTATGAGATTGATCGGGGCAGCAGAACGTGCACTTGAAGAATTATGTAAGCGTGTTCAAACGAGAGAGGCGTTTGGCAAACCGATTTCAAGCCAGGGTGTCATCAGAGAATGGATTGCCGACTCACGCATTGAAATTGAGCAGGCGCGCTTACTTACATTAAAAGCGGCTTATATGATGGATACTGTCGGGAATAAAGCAGCTAAAACGGAAATCGCGATGATTAAAGTCATTGCGCCGAATATGGCTCTGAAAGTAATTGACCGGGCTATTCAGGCATTTGGTGCGGCTGGAGTCAGCGAGGACACACCGCTTGCCGCTCAGTGGGCAAGTGCCAGAACACTTAGAATTGCTGATGGTCCGGATGAAGTGCATCGCGCACAGCTTGCAAGGCTTGAGCTGAAAAAATACGACGTAAATCTTCAGACAGTATAAGGAGGGGCAGCATGCACATTAAAGAAATGTTTGATCTGACAGACAAAGTGGCCATTATCACCGGCGGAGGACGCGGGCTCGGCGAGCAGATGGCAGAAGGATTTGCACAGGCGGGTGCATCACTTGTCCTCTGTTCGAGAAAAGCAGCGGCATGTGAAGATGTAGCCTCGCGATTAAGGAGCGAATATGGAGTAAAAGCCATCGCATTATCTTGTGATGTGACAAATAGCGAAGATGTGAAAAATGCTGTAAAAACGGCACTTGAAGAGTTTGGGAAAATTGATATTTTAGTAAACAACAGCGGGGCAACATGGGGCGCTCCTGTTCAGGATATGCCGCTTGAAGCCTGGAATAAGGTTATGAATGTGAATGTGACCGGAACCTTCCTCATGTCACAGGAAGCAGGCAAACATATGATGAAACAAAAGAGCGGGAAAATCATTAATATCGCTTCTGTAGCAGGGCTTGGCGGAACAGACCCGCGTTATATGGATACGATTGCCTACAATACAAGTAAGGGTGCTGTCATTACTTTTACGAAAGATCTTGCCGTGAAATGGGGACAGTACAATATTAATGTAAATGCTATTGCACCAGGATTCTTCCCTACTAAAATGTCACAGGTGATCATTGAAAACGGGAAAGATCATTTCCTGAATATCACTCCTCTTAAACGTTTTGGAACGGATCAGGATTTAAAAGGCGCTGCCCTGTTTTTGGCGGCAAGGGCTTCTGATTTTATCACAGGTGATGTTCTCGTCGTAGACGGCGGAACACATGCCATGTAAGGAAGGGGAATGTTAAATGAACCGTGATCCAGTCATCGTGGCTGCTGTCAGAACTCCAATTGGAAGACAAGGCGGAGCACTTTCATCAATGGAAGCGAGTGAATTTGGAGCCATTGTAATAAAAGAAGCAATGAACAGAGCAAATGTATCTGCAGATATGATTGATGATGTCATTTTTGGTAATGTCCTCTCAGGCGGCGGAAATATTGCGAGGTTAACAGCCCTGTCTACCGGTCTTTCTCTTGATATACCTGGCCTTACTGTGGACCGTCAATGCGGATCAGGCATCAATGCTGTCAATCTTGCAGCGCAGGCGATTAAAGCGGGCGACGGAGACGTTTATATTGCAGGCGGCACAGAAAGCATGTCTCTTGCTCCTTATTTAATGGAGAAACCGAAAAAACCATTCAGTCCGGCACCGCCGAGATTTAAGTCAGCTGTGCTGTCGCCAAAAGAAATCGGCAATCCTCCTATGGGAATTACAGCTGAGAATCTGGTTTCCAAATATGAGATCAGCCGCGCGGAACAAGATGAATATGCTCTCCGCAGCCAGCAGAGAATGGCAGCTGCTGTATCAGAAGGAAGATTTGACGAGCAGATTGTTCCTGTAGAAATACGTCAGCGAAAAGGAGACCCTTTCTTGTTCAATGCGGATGAACATCCCCGTCCAAATACAACGCTCGAAGGTTTAAAAGCATTGGGTCCTGCTTTTAAAGAAGGAGGAACAGTAACCGCAGGAAGCAGTTCCGGGCTGAATGATGCTGCATCGGCAGTTGTGGTCATGTCACGTGAAAAAGCTTCGGAACTTGGCTTGACGCCGCTTTGCACAGTAAAACAGTATGCTGTTGCAGGTGTCGATCCGAATATTATGGGAATCGGTCCTGTTCCAGCAGTAATAAAAGTGCTTGAAAGAGCAAAGTTAACACTCGGCGACATGGACATCGTTGAGCTGAATGAAGCATTTGCCGCACAAGTCCTGGCTTGCGACCGGGAACTGAATTTTGATCACAGCAAGCTGAATGTAAACGGGGGTGCAATTGCCCACGGCCACCCGCTTGGAGCAACTGGAGCCATTTTGATGACTAAGGCAATCTATGAGCTGAAGCGCTCAGGCGGACGATATGCCTTGATCACGGCGTGTATTGGAGGCGGCCAGGGAATTGCGACGATTATAGAAAGAGAGATTGATTGATGAGACTTGCCGGAAAAGTTGCGGTTGTAACTGGGGGAGCGGGCGGCATTGGCAAAGCAACAGCCATGCTGTTTGCAGAACAGGGAGCAAAGGTAGTAATCGGCGATTCCAACTGCGAAGCAGGAGAAATAACGGCTCATGAAATCAGGGAGAAAAACTTGACATGCCTTTTTGTTAAAACGGATGTGACAGACTCTGATGATGTTCAGGCATTGCTGAAAACGGCTGAAGTGGAATATGGCGGACTTGATATTCTCTTTAACAATGCCGGTGTGTCTAATCAGAGCGTGAAAATCGGCGATATGGAAACAGAGGAATGGGACCGGGTCGTTGACATCAATTTAAAAGGTGTTTTCTTGGGAATCAAACATGCCGTCCCATACATGCGGCAAAGAGGCGGAGGTTCAATTATCAATACGTCAAGCGTCCTCGGAATGAAAGGGAAAAAGCGGATGGCTCCATATAATGCATCAAAAGCAGGTGTAATTGCTCTGACAAAGAATGCCGCTCTTGATTATGGCAAAGAAAATATCCGTGTAAATGCGATTGCTCCTGGAGTGATCGATACTTCTATCATCGATGAGTGGCGCAATGATGAAAGAAGATGGGAAATCTATACAAAATCGAATGCTCTTGCACGAATTGGACAGCCTGAGGAAATCGCAAAGGCCGTCTTGTTTCTGGCAAGTGATGATGCTTCTTATGTGACAGCAGCCACGCTGCTTGTAGATGGGGGAACAATTACCTTTTAATCATCGGCTCTTTTTCGCGAGAGCTGTATGAAATGACAGCAAAAAAGAGCCTAACCATAAAGGAGGAACCTGCAATTGGATAAATGGTTTGCAAAGTACCCGGAGCATGTGCATCATGATTTTGACATACCTTACAAGTCGATTCCCCAAATGTTTGAGGAAACCGTACATAAGTATGGTGAAAAAGAAGCAATTTCATTTTACGGGAAATCTATTTCTTATCAGCAAGCTGCTGGAATGGTTAATGCTTTTGCATCTGCCCTTCAGAAAAAAGGCATTCAAAAAGGCGACCGGGTGGCGATTATGCTTCCAAATTGCCCGCAGTATGTTGTTGCTTATTATGGTGCATTAAAAGCTGGGGCCATCATCACACAAGTAAATCCAATGCTTGTGGAAAGAGAACTGAACCATATCCTGAATGACTCTGGGGCAGAAACAATCGTCGTTTTTGATGCTCTTTATCCAAGGGTAAATGCAATTAGGGAAAATACTAAATTAAAGCAAGTGATAACAGTGAGTCTTCAGAAAGAATTCACACCAGATCCAGGTGATTATTCGTTTCAGCAGTTTTTGGGAATGAGTTCAGGAGAAGTGCTGCCAATTCAGATTGAACCGGAGCATGATATTGCGGTCCTGCAATATACAGGCGGAACGACCGGACGATCAAAAGGGGCCATGCTCACACACCGGAATTTAATGGCAAACATTTATCAGTCGTATGAATTTTTTAAAAATGAAGTGAAATCAGGCTCAGAGCGCTGCTTAACTGTTATTCCATTGTTTCATGTATTTGGGATGACATCCTGCATGAACTTAACGGTTCTTCGGGGCAACTCCATGATCATGCTGCCGCGTTTTGATCTTGAAGAAGTGATGCAGACGATTAAACGCGAGCAGCCGACGATTTTTCCGGGAGTTCCGACCATGTATGTAGCAATCACAAACCATCCAAAAGCAGAAGAATACGGAATCAGCAGCGTCCGTATTTGCAACAGCGGAAGCGCTCCAATGCCTGTTGAACTGATTAAAGAATTTGAACGGAAAACAGGTGCGAAAATTTTAGAAGGATACGGCTTATCCGAAGCAGCCCCTACGACACACTGCAATCCTCCGTTTGGAAAGCGGAAGCCGGGCAGTGTCGGCATCGGGGTGCCTGGAACAGCATATAAAATTGTCGATGTAGCAACCGGACTGGAAGAGACTGCAGCAGGGACTCTCGGAGAAGTGATTATAAAAGGTCCTCAGGTAATGAAAGGATACTGGAATATGCCCGAGGAAACAGCCAATACCATTCGGGATGGCTGGCTCTATACAGGGGATATCGCAAAAGTCGATGAGGATGGATATTTATATATTGTCGACAGGAAAAAAGATATGATCATTGCCAGCGGATACAATGTTTATCCCCGCGATATTGAAGAAGTTTTATATGAGCATGAAGCGATACAGGAAGCAGTAGTCATAGGCGTGCCTGATCCTTACCGCGGTGAGACAGTTAAAGCCTTTGCTGTATTAAAACCAGGGAAAACGGCAACAGAAGAAGAAATTATTTCATTTTGCCGCAGTCAATTGGCATCCTATAAAGTGCCTGCCATTATTGAGTTCCGCGAACAGCTGCCAAAGACAAGCGTCGGGAAAATATTGCGGAGGGCTCTCAGAGAAGAAGGTGTAAAAAGCTGAATAGAAAGCAGATAAACTATGAATCTCATGATAAGGCTTATGGTATAATCTCTTTAATCTAGGCTAGAGAGGATTAGGCATAATGAAAGAAAAAATCATCCAGCAAAGCATTCAGCTATTCGGAGAAAAAGGGTTTAAAGAAACATCAATCCAGGATATTGTAGACGCCCTGAGTGTCACAAAAGGCACGTTTTATTATTACTATAAAAGCAAAACTGAGCTGTTAATGGCCATACACTTAAAGTACATTGACGATCTTCTGCGCAAACAGGAAGAAATCATCCAGGATGATGAGAAAATGTACAAAGATAAATTGCATGAGATGGTTTATATGCTCATTCATGATATTGAAAAAGAGGGATTAAGCGCAAAGGTCTTCTTCAGGGAAATGAGAAATTTGAGTGAAGAAGATATGGCAGAGGTAGTTGCAAAAAGGGATCTATTCAGAGTGAAGATTCAGCAGGTGCTTGAAGCGGGAATTGCTGCAGGCGAATTCCGCTCAGATCTGCCGATGGATATTGTCACATTCGGGATTTTGGGCATGACGAACTGGAGTTATTTCTGGTTTGATCCAAATGGCCGCGTATCGGATCGGGAAGTATCGGACATTTTTCTGAAAATGGTGCTTGAAGGATTAAATAAATAGAGGGGTTTTCGGGGAACCGGGAATTTCTTTGTCTATAACATACCGACTGGTTAGTAGTCGTTAGGGGAGGATTCTGATGAAAAAAGAGGATATTCAGCAAATTTCGGTCATTGGAGCAGGACAGATGGGACATCAAATTGCAATGCTGTCTGCGCTTGGAGGCTATGAAACCATTTTACAGGATGTACAAGAAAGCGCTTTAGAAAAAGCGGAGTCAACCTTGCATTCCATCATGGATAAATGGGTGAAAAAATCTAAACTGACAGAAGAAGCGAAGCAGGCTGCTTTTTCAAGACTGAAATTCACATCGTCACTTGAGCAAGCAGCAAGTCATGCAGATTTCATTATTGAAGCTGTAGTAGAGAAGCTTGATGTGAAACGGGATCTCTTTGCAAAACTGGATCTGCTTGCAAAGCCGCATGCTATTTTGGCCTCCAACAGCTCAACGATTGTGAATTCTCTGATCGCATCTGCAACAGATCGGGAAGACAAAGTCGTGAACATGCATTTCTTTTTCCCGCCTCTTGTCATGGATTGTGTAGAAGTCGTCATGAGTGAGAAGACCTCAAACGAAACAGCTGAATTAACAATGGATGTTTGTAAAACAATCAACCGCACAGCTGTGCTTTTGAAGAAAGAAATCTCAGGTTTTATTGCCAATCGCATTTTAGGAGCACTTCAGAGAGAAGCTGTTTTCCTTTATGAAGAGGGCTATGCAAGCTATGAAGATATCGATATTATATGCCGCAAAGCCTTAAATCATCCAATCGGCCCGTTTGAATTAATGGACTTATCAGGAATTGACGTTGGATATTACGTCATGCAGCAGCGGTACGCTGAGTCAGGAGATCCAGCTGATAAACCGTTCGCTTGCATTGAGCAGAAAGTAAGACAAGGTGATCTTGGCCGAAAAACAGGCAAAGGCTGGTACACATATCAAAAAGAAGAGGTGAAAAAATGACAGAGCGCGCCGTTTCATATGAAAAAAAAGGAGCAATTGCCGTCGTAACGATCAATAATCCTCCGCTTAACGTCATGAACCAGCAGGTGACAAGGGAGCTGAAAGAAGCTTTTGCAGCACTTAAAGAAGACAATGAAACCGTTGCCGTGATCCTTACTGGTGCTGGAGACAGGGCGTTTATGGCCGGAGCTGACATTAAAGAGTTTCCTGATCTGATCGGCAGAAAAGGAATCAAAGCAAATTTCCTTGAAGGCCATGCATTCCTGAATGGGATTGATCAGTTTCCAAAGCCGACCATCGCCGTTTTAAACGGGCTGACTTTTGGCGGAGGCTGTGAACTCGCTTTAACATGCGATCTCAGGATTGCTGAGGAGCATGCTCAGGTCGGACTTCCGGAAATTAAGCTCGGATTGTTCCCTGGAGGAGGAGGCACACAAAGACTGCCTCGCACAGTAGGAGATGCAAAGGCAAAAGAACTCATGTTTACTGGTGATCCAATCGATGCAGAGGAAGCCAAAAATATTGGACTTGTATCCTATGTCGTTCCTAAAGGGGAAGGCATCCAAAAAGCGCTGGAACTTGCAGGCCGTATGACGCGCCATTCACTTCCTGCCCTATCCAAAATCAAAAAAGCAGTTGATCAGGGACTCAGCAGCTCACTTGAAGAAGGACTCGATCTTGAAGCAGAATTGTTTGAAGAAGTATTCCAGACAGAAGATATCAAAGAAGGCGTACAGGCATTTATAGAAAAAAGAAAGCCTGCTTTCAGCCATAAATAAAGGGATGTGGGCTCTATGCATGAAGCACGGGTGAGAGTAAGGTTTTGCGAAACAGATGCGCTCGGACATGTGAACAATACGAGTTACTTTATTTATCTGGAAGATGCAAGAGTACAGTTTTTTGAAGCATTGGGCTACTCTATGTCTTCAGGGGACTGGCCGTTTATCCTTGCAAGAGCGACATGTGATTTTCGCGGCCAGGCTTATTTCAACGAGCATCTGATCATTAAAACCGCCGTTTTGAAAATCGGTTCAAAAAGCTTTACCGTTCTTCATGAAATAACGGAGCAGGAGACCGGAAGGCTGATTGCCGAAGGTGAAGCAGTCATTGTCACATTTAATTTTAAGACTCAGGCGACAGAAGCCATGCCGGAACATCTTAGGGTGAAGCTGAAGCGGTTTGCTGCAGGGATAAAAATCTGAATCTTCAAACAAAAGAGGTGATTCAATGTCGCAAATCATTCCAGTACGTACAGGGGAAGAACTGAATACAAAGATCCTTGAAAACTGCTTAAGAACGGAAATTCATGATATTCCCGGAGGTTCCCTCCAAATTGAACAATTTGGCACCGGCGCTTCAAATTTAACGTACGCTTTGAAAATAGGGGATTGGGAAGCGGTATTGAGACGGCCTCCGCTCGGTCCAGTTGCCCCTAAAGCTCATGATATGGAAAGAGAGTATACCATTTTGAAAGACTTGCATCCTCTTTTTCCGCTTTCACCCAAGCCCTATTTTTTCAGCAGCGACGAGTCCATTGCAGGCAGTCCGTTCTTCGTCATGGAAAGACGGCACGGTGTACTGGTGGATACAGAGCTCCCAGCGGGAATGGAGGCATCAAAGAAGCTCGGCCACTCCCTTTCTGAGCTGATGGTGGATACGCTTGTCAGTCTTCATGACGTTACATATAAAGGAACAGCGCTTGAAAAGCTGAGCAAGCCTGATGGCTTTATGGAGAGACAGGTGAACGGCTGGATTGGCCGCTATCACAGGGCAAAAACCGATGATATTCCTGAAGTGAAACTGCTGACAAAATGGCTGGAAGAAAAACTGCCGTCATCCCCGGAACCGACTGTGATTCACTATGATTTTAAATTGAATAATTCATTGTTTTCAAAAGACTTGAAAACAATGACTGGTTTATTTGACTGGGAAATGACCACAATAGGAGATCCGCTTGCAGATTTAGGCGCCGCCATGAGCTACTGGATGGAGGAGGGGGATCCTGAATCGCTGAAAAAGGGAATGGGCAAGCCGTCGATTACAACAAATGGGACCTTCTATTCAAGAGATGAGTTTATTGAAAGTTATGCGAGAAAAAGCGGAAGAGATGTCACAAATATTCATTATTACACGACATTTGCCACATTTAAGCTGGCTGTCATTTGCCAGCAGATTTACTACCGCTATAAAAAAGGTCAGACAAGTGACCAGCGCTTTGCAAGGTTTGGGCCTTTTACAGAAACACTGATCCAGCATGCTCTGCGCCTGGCACAAAAGGACTGACTATGGGGAAAATACATGTCGTGACAAGAAAAGAAGAAATTGATGAAGTCAAAATGGAGAATAAAATAGCGGTTGTTTTTGATGTATTGCTCGCAACATCCACCATTGCAGCCGTTATTCATCATGGGGCAGTTTCCGTTATCCCGGTGCTGAATGAGGATCAGGCAAGGAAATGTGCAGCTGGGATATCCAATGATGAGTACATTCTGGTCGGCGAATACGAAGGCAGAACGATTGAAGGATTTCTCGATCCCAACCCTTCCGCTCTTAAAGACACAGCATGCGGCAAAAAAGTCATTTTATCCACTACTAACGGAACGGTTGCGGTTCATAAGAGCAGCCCGGCTAAAAAAGTTTATGCCTGCTCGCTTTTAAATTCCAGGGCCGTCGCAGATGCTCTTTTAGCTGCACATGAAGATGAAACAATCATCATCGTGTGTTCAGGTTCATCCGGAGAGTTTAGTCTGGAAGACTTCTATGGTGCAGGATATTTAATTCATCAGCTGACAGCTCAGGACGGCTGGAACCTCAGTGATTCTGCCTTGACGGCAAAATTATTTTACGAAGGCAGCATTCATGAGCCAGCAATGATTCTTGGACAGTCAAGAGTTGGGAAGATGCTTGAAGAATATGGATTTAGAGAAGAAATCACTTTTATCAGCAATCGGGATTGTTTCAGCGCAGTGCCGGTATTGATAGGAAATGAACTGGTTGATTCCCGCCGGATAAAGGCAAGTTCCAACTGAAAGGAAGAGTGCGCATGAGATTTAAGCATCAAGTGGCTGTCGTTACTGGAGCCGGAAGCGGCATTGGATTTGAAACGGCGAAACGATTGATTGCAGAAGGAGCAAAAGTCATTCTTGTCGGCAGAAATGAAGAAAAGCTGACAGCAGCGGCTGAACAGCTGAACACTGCTGATACTGCAGCTTATCCATTCTCTGCGGATGTGACAAAGGAAGAGGATATCAGTGCTTTGCTGACTTATGTAAAAGAAGAGTTTGGAGACCTGCATATTCTTGTAAACAATGCAGGAGGATCCGTGCATTCAAGAATCATGGAAACAACTGCAGAACAATGGGATTTTGTTCAGGATGTCAATTTAAAAAGTGTCTTTCTTGTCTCAAAAGCACTGGGGGGCTATATGGCAGAGCGAAGCGATGTAAGGAACGAAAATAGAGCAATTGTCAATGTTGCTTCGCTTTCAGGACATAAAGCAGGTGCTGAAATACCTCATTACAGCTCAGCTAAAGCAGCGGTCATTAATTTCACCAAAGCCTTAGCTTATGAGTTTGCACGTAGTGGGATCAGAGTCAATTCTGTATCACCGGGCTTTATTGAAACTCCGCTTACTGAACCTGGTCTTCAGAACGCGAGATTTCAAGAAGCGATTAAGCGGAATACCGCATTAAAGCGGGTTGGTAAACCTGAAGAAATTGCAAACATTATTGCATTTGCCGCTTCACACGAAGCGTCATATATGACCGGTTCCGATCTGCTTGCAGACGGCGGCTGGCTGATTACATAAATCAAGGAGGAGATTGTTAATGAGCGATTTACTTGTAGAAAAAAGCGGGAATGTACTGTTTTTAACATTGAACCGTCCTGAAAGGCTGAATGCATTCAGCGCAGAAATGATTTTAGCATTAACAAATGAGGTAAATCAGGCAAAAGCAGATGACAGTATAAGAGCTGTGGTTCTAAGCGGTTCAGGCAGATCTTTCAGTGCCGGCGGTGACGTGAAAACAATGGGTGAAGCAGACGGGCAGCAAGTATACGACCACATCGGACGCTTGAACGAATGCATAAAAGCATTCAAGGACCTCGACAAGCCGATTATTGCAGCTGTACACGGATTCGCTGCTGGCGCAGCCTTTAATCTTGCCCTTGCATGCGACCAAATTCTTGCAGCAGAAGACAGCAAGTTTGTGATGAGTTTTTCACAGGTGGGACTGATCTCTGATGGCGGCGGCCTCTATTTCCTTCCGCGCATCATCGGTCCTTATAAAGCGAAGCAATTGTTCTTCAATGCTGAACCAATTACATCAGCTCAGGCAGAGGAGTATGGGATTGTAAACAAAGTGGTTCCGTTAGAGCAGCTGAAGGATGAAGCTGTTTCCTATGCCCATAAGCTTTCACAGGGACCTGTAAAGGCTTATGGAATGATGAAAAAAATCATTAATGCTTCTGCGGTCAGTACACTAGAAGAAATTTTGGAGCAGGAACGGATTGCCCAGACCCTGATGATTTCGACACAAGATCATCAAGAAGGCATTCATGCATTTAAAGAAAAACGCAAGCCAGTCTTTCAGGGGAAGTGATGATGATGAGAGCGGTTCAATTAGAAGAATACGGCGGTCCTGAAGTATTGAAAATGGTTGAAATGGACGTCCCAACGCCTGCAGAAAAGGAAGTTTTAATCAAAATAGAAGCAATCGGCGTGAACTATGCAGATACAGCGAGAAGAGAAGGCCAGTATGTCATTGATACACCTCTTCCGTTTGTACCCGGTGCAGAGGTGGCGGGAACGGTTGAAGAAATCGGCAGTAATGTTACCCGCTTTAAAAAAGGCGATAAAGTCGTCACGCTCCTTGGTTCCAGCAGAGCAACCGGCTATGCGGAATATACAGTAGCGGAAGAAAGAGGGTTAATACCTGTACCTGCCGGAGTGGATGTCAAACAAGCGGTATCGCTTCCTCTTCAAGGGCTCAGTGCTTATCACATATTAAAAACAATGGGGCGGATTGAACAGGGTGAAACGGTTCTGATTCATGCGGCTGCAGGCGGAGTAGGGACAATTGCTGTTCAGCTTGCCAAGCTGTTTGGCGCGTCAACTGTCATTGCAACCGCTAGTACTCCGGAAAAAAGAAGTCTTGCTGTAGAAATGGGAGCAGATGAAGCGGTGGATTATACCAAAGAAGGCTGGGAGAAGGAAGTGCTGCAGCTGACAGGAGGAAAAGGTGTAGATGTAGCGCTTGAAATGGCTGGAGGTGATGTGTTCCGTAAGACACTATCCTGCATGGCGCCGTTTGGCCGTCTTGTTGTCTATGGCGTGGCGAGCGGTGAACAATCACGGCTTAATCCGTCATCACTTATGGCACAAAATCTGTCGGTCATCGGTTTTTTCCTGCCGCAGATTATGAGAAAGAAAGAGTTATATTTACAAAGTCTGTCAGATCTGCTCGGTTATCTTCAAAGCGGGGAGTTAAAGCTTACAATCGGGGGCGTCTATCCTTTAGAAAGTGCGCAGGAAGTCCATCAGTTGCTGCAGGGAAGACAAACAAAAGGAAAACTCATTTTAGTGCCTTAAATGATAATAGCGGAATCGGCTTTCAAGTTCCGGCAGAAATGTCTAAGCATAACTAAGAATTTGTTTGTTTCCGCTTGTAGGAAATGAGTGATATTCATTCATTTTCTCTATAAAAATGCGGCCCGTCCGGGTATGAAAAGGGCCGCATAATATTCTCTAACATTCTGCAGATTCTTCTACTAATTCCGCCTATATGCTGAAAAATACACTTCATATTTATACAGACTTCTTAATTACGGACACAGCGTATTCAACTATTTATTCATTTTCAGATACAAAAAAAGTAAGGGGGCCCGCTATGGAACTATTACTTCAGCAATTATTCAACGGCATCACAATTGGAAGCGTTTACAGTCTGGTTGCCTTAGGTTTGACGCTCGTTTTTGGCATTCTTCATATCCCTAATTTCGCACACGGATCCTTTTATACAATTGGAGCTTATGTAAGCCTGCTGTTTATGACACAGTACGGCATCAATTATTGGATTGCCATGATTCTGTCCATTTTCATTGTGGCTGTTTTAGGGATTTTGTGCGAACAGTTTGTATTCAAATTCTTAGGGAATGTGAATCCGATGAGAGTAATGGTGGCCGCCATTGGGCTCATGCTCTTTTTCGAAGCACTGGCTCACTTAATATGGGGCACAGATTATAAACAAATGCCTACGCCTTTTTCAGGAGTGGTGGAGATTTTTGGCTTGACTCTGACCCAGCAGCGGATATTGATTGTTGTTTCTTCGGTTCTATTAATGCTTGCTCTTCATTTTTTCCTGACAAAAACGATGACAGGCGCCTCAATTGTGGCCATGTCGCAAAACAGGGAAGGGGCGTTTTTAGTAGGAATAAATGCAAACATGGTTGCCATGCTTACATTCGCCATTGCAGCAGGTCTTGCTTCTGCAGCGGCAACACTTGCATCCCCTATTAATCTCGTCTTTCCGACGATGGGGAGTCTAGTTATTATGAAAGCTTTTGTCATTATTATTATCGGTGGCATGGGGAGCATACCAGGGGCGATTGTCGGAGGCTTTCTCCTTGGTTTAACAGAAAGCCTTGGTGCTACCTATTTATCAAATGATTATAAAGATATGATAGCCTTTCTTCTCTTAGTGGCTATTCTAACGATTAAACCAACAGGATTATTTTCAAAGGGGGCGCGCACATGAAGGTTCAAAAACTTGTGCTGCTTGGTATCCTGCTGATCACCGTCTTATTTCCGCTGATGTCTCAAAATCACTATCATAAGCAAATTATCATTCTCGTCATGATTTGGTCGATTGCGGTTTACGGATTAAATATCATCTCTGGTTTTACAGGGCAGCTCTCACTTGCACACGCCGGTTTTTTTGCCTGCGGGGCATATACCCTCGGGATATTGACGGCAACCTATCAGCTGAATTTCTGGCTTGCTTTTCTTGCTGCTCTGGCAGTTACAGTAGCCTTGAGTTTCTTAATTGGTTTAATCGCGCTCAGGACGAGACATCACTTTTTTGCGATTTACACGATGTGTGTCGGTTTCATTATTTATTTGACCATTGATAAATGGGATGAGGTCACAGGGGGAGTCAGAGGTCTTATTGGCATTCCTGTTCCGTCGCCAATCGGGCCGATCACGTTTGAGACAATCGAATCTCAATATTACTTCATTCTGCTTTTCCTGCTTGGAACGATTTTTGTGGTGAAAAGAATAAAAGATTCTCTTTTGGGAAGAACACTGCTTGCGATTCGCGGGAGTGAAGATCTTTCAAAAACGATCGGCATCAATATTATGAAAAATCAGCTGCTGTCATTTGTCCTGTCTGCCTTTTTTGCTGGGCTCTCCGGCGTGCTTTATGCAGGGTTTATCCGTTTTCTCGGCCCGGACATATCTGCTATCACAGTGACGTTTGAAATGCTGATGTATTTGCTTGTCGGAGGGATTGGAACAATGACAGGGCCAATTCTGGGAACATTTTTAATCGTTTCGGTCACACAATCTCTTCAATTTTTAGAAGAGTACAGAATGCTGATTTTCGGTCCGATTGTTGTGCTGATCATGCTTTTTTATCCGAAAGGGCTTGTCGGCAGTTATCATTCTGTGAAAACATATCTTGCCAGCCGCAGGACAGCACCGGTAAAAGAGAAAGTAAAGGAGGCAGGCTGATGCTGATCGAGATTAAGCAATTGACGAAATCATTTGGCGGTCTAACGGCTGTGAATCACGTTGACCTTGGAATTGAACAAGGCAAGATTACCGCCATTATCGGACCTAATGGAGCAGGGAAGTCCACATTTCTGAACTTGATCAGCGGCTTTCATTCACCTACGTCCGGCAGCATTCACTTTGAAGGAAATGATGTGACTAAAGCCAAACCGGCAAAAATGGCAAAGCTCGGAATCGGCAGAACGTTTCAAACGACAAACTTGTTTTCGGATTCAACCGTTATTGACAATGTTCTGATCGGCTACCGTCTCCGGACAAAAGCCCATCTGTTTGACGGCATTTTCAACAGCAAAAGGGAAAGAGCGGAACAAAAAGCGTGTTATGACAAAGCAATGGAGGCTCTGTCTTTCTGCGGCATTGAGCATTTGGCAGGAGAGGTAGCATCCTCCATTACCCAGGAATCGCAAAAAAGGGTTGCCATTGCGCTTGCGCTTGCAACTGAACCGAAGATCGTGCTCCTCGATGAGCCGGCGGCTGGTGTAAACCCTGATGAAACAGATGGGTTGTCAGAGCTCATACTCAAGCTGAAAAACCGCGGCTATACCGTCTGCTTCATCGAACACAAGATGAAGATGGTCATGAGTCTCGCAGATAAAGTCATGGTACTGAATCACGGCAAAAAAATTGCTGAAGGTCTGCCGCGGGATATTCAGTCGGATCCAAATGTCATCGAAGCCTATTTAGGAGGACATGCCTATGCTGAAGCTGCAACATATTGATGTCTATTACGGCCGCTATCAGGCGCTTAAAAATGTTTCGATGGAGATCGGACAGGGCGAGCTGGTTACGATCCTTGGTGCAAATGGAGCAGGGAAAAGCACTTTATTCAATACAATCTCCGGGCTGAATAAAGTATCAGGGGGACAAATCATATTTGATGAAGCAGAAATCCATAACAAACCTCCCCACAAGCTTGTCAGGTCCGGGATTGTCCAGTGTGCAGAAGGAAGAAAGCTGTTCCCGGAAATGTCCGTTTACGAAAACTTGAAAATGGGAAGCTACAGTCACCGCAAGGAAAAAGAGATGGTCAAACAGAGGCTGGATGAAATTTATGCTCTCTTCCCGATTTTATTTGATAAAAGAAAAGATGCAGCAGGCTCATTAAGCGGTGGACAGCAGCAGATGCTTGCGATTGGCCGGGCGCTCATGTCCCACCCGAAAATTCTCCTTTTGGACGAACCGTCGCTTGGACTTGCACCGCTTATCGTTGACCAGATGTTCAAGGTCATCCAGGAAATCCATAAAAATGGCACCACGATAATGCTCGCGGAACAAAATGCACATGCAGCTCTCTCCATTTCTTCAAGGGGATATGTCATGGAGAGCGGACAGCTTGTTATGGAAGGCTCAAGGGATGAACTGTTTGATAACGAAGAGATTAAGCGGGCTTACATAGGCGCATGATCATAGCTTTTTAGTTTCATGAAAGAAAACAAATGAAAAAATAGGGGGAATCAATGTGATATCGCTGAAAAAAATGGGTCTTGTTCTTGGATTGTCTATTTCTTTATTCGGACTCACAGCCTGCAATTCAAGTGAATCGTCAACTGCTGCGGGAGACTCAGGTTCAAAAGACGGAACCGTCAATATCGGTTTTAGCGGTCCTCTATCAGGCCCTGCGGCATTTTACGGGGAAAATACGCTAAGAGGTTTAACGATGGCTGCAGATGAGATCAATAAAGAGGGATTTGAAGTAGACGGGAAAAAATACAAAGTGAAAATTGTTTCCCTTGATGATAAATATCTCCCGAATGAAACAGGTACAAACGCACGGAGACTTGTGCAGGAAAACAAAACTCCAATCGTTTTTGTTCCGCACAGCGGAGGTGTTTTCGCCACTCAAGTCTTTAATCAGCAGGAAAATTTCATTATCGGGGCCTACACAAGTGAGCCTAAAATACAGGAGCAGGGCAATAAACTCACCTTGAGCATTCCTTCATCTTATGATGCTTATCCGGAACCATATGCGGATTATCAAATGGAGCGGTTTGGGAAAAAGCTCGCTTTAATTCCAACGGCAACCCAATACGGCAAAGACTGGACGGCGACAATTAAACCGGTTTGGGAGAAAAAAGGCGGAGAGATTGTCTTTGACGGCTCTGTCGATTTCAGCAAAGAAACTGACTTCTTTACAATCATGACAAATGCCTTAAAAGAAAAGCCGGATGTGCTTTTTGTCGGAGGACCCTCCCAGCCGACAGCTCTTTTGATTAAGCAGGCGCGGGAGCTTGGTTTTAAAGGCGGAATCATGATAATGGATCAGGCAAAATTTGAAGAAATGGAAGTCGTGCTTGGAGGATATGAAATGCTTGAAGGCGGAATTGGCACCCTTCCTATTAAACAAAGTGATGCACCTGGGGGACCGGCATTTGTTGAAAAATATGCAGAAGTAAGTGATGGCGTGCCTACAGCCGAAAGTGCCTTTAACTATCAGGCTCTGCATGTTGCAGTAAAGGCCATGCAGGCAGCAGGCACAGTGTCCGATCCGGCTAAAATTATGGAAAACATGGAGGAGGGAATTAAGAACCTCGAAGACGAGCAGATGGTCTGGCATTTAACGGGCATCGAAAACAATGGATTTGACTGGGAAACTTCCATATACGCTGTAGAAGACGGAAAGCTAGTAAATATCAAAAAATAACAATATGGAGTTTCCCGGCTGCTGTGCCGGGAAACTCTCTTTCATTATCATGAACAAGGTTTTCAAAAATATTTTATTTAGAAAAAGGTATTTTTCAGAAAAGTTAGAAATTAAATTGTAAGCGTTACCTTAAATATGGAGAGGTGTGAAATTTTGATTCAAACACATTTTGAACATTGGCCGGTAAGAGTTCCCTATACGTTAACAGTTCCCGAGACAACACTTTATGACAATCTTGAAATATCAGCGGGGAGATATCCTGATAAAACAGCGATTTATTATTATGGTGCCGAAATTACATACAGGCAGCTTCTGCGCGAAGTTGATGCACTCGCAGGATTCCTGGAAAAGAAATTATCCGTTACGCGCGGTGAAAAAGTTCTTTTGTTCGTCCAAAATTCCCCTCAGTTTGTCATCGGCTATTATGCCATTCTTAGAGCGGGCGCAGTTGTTGTTCCGATTAATCCGATGAATACGGCTGAGGAGCTGAGGTTTTATATTCATGACTGTCAGATGAAGACAGGCATCATCGGAAGTGAGCTGTACGAACGGGTAAAGCCTGCTGTTGATTCAACAACACTTAAAAATGTCATTATAGCTGTTTACGCTGATTATCTTTCACCTAAATCGTTTGAAGATGATATACCGGAAGAAGTCAAAAGAGGTGCTGAAGAAGTTTTAGATCATTATCCTTGGAAAGATGCTGTGCAGGGATTATGGTGTCCATCTGAAATGACAGTCCTAGCAGATGATTTGGCTGTATTGCCTTATACTTCCGGCACAACCGGCTTGCCAAAAGGATGCATGCATACACATCGGACTGTTCAGGCCAATACCTTTGGGGGCTATCACTGGCTGAATGCCACGTCTGATGCCATCTGCTTAGCAACCTTGCCTCTTTTTCATGTAACAGGAATGGTGCACAGCATGCATATCCCGATTCTTTCGGGAGCAACTGTCGTGATGATGACGAGGTGGGACAGGGAATATGCAAGGAAAGTCATTCGCGAACTAAATGTGACACACTGGATCAACATCAGCACGATGCTGATTGACTTTTTAGCAAACCCTGCGCTTGTAAAGGAAGAGATGTCATCCTTAATGAACTTAGCAGGAGGGGGGGCAGCTCTGCCTGCTGCTGTAGGGGAAAAGCTGTATAAAATGACAGGTCTCAAATTTATTGAAGGATATGGACTGTCTGAAACCATTGCCCAGACACATTTCAATCCGCCGGACCGTTCGAAGCTGCAGTGTCTTGGCATTCCTTCTTTTGATGTGGACGCAAGAGTCATCGATCCTGTTCATCTGACTGAGCTAGGAACTGGGCAGGAAGGCGAGATCGTTGTTTCCGGTCCGCAGATTTTCCTTGGCTATTTTAATCGAGATGAGGATAATGAAAAATCTTTTATTACTATTCAGGGCAAGAAGTTTTTCAGAACAGGAGATATCGGCAAACGTGATGAGGAGGGGTACTACTTTATTGTGGACCGTGTCAAACGGATGATCAACGCATCAGGATTTAAAGTGTGGCCGACGGAAATTGAAGGTGTTCTGTATCAGCATCCAGCCGTGCAGCAGGCATGCGTCGTCGGGATTCCTGATGAAAGACGCGGTGAAACCGTTAAAGCGTTCATTATCTTAAATAAAGACTTTGAAGGGAAAATAGATGCAGAAGAAATTGTGAACTGGTCAAAAGAAAGAATGGCCGCTTATAAATATCCGCGGCATGTTGAATTCAGAGATAGCCTGCCAATGACGTCAAGCGGCAAACTGCTTTGGAGAAAGCTTCAGGAAGAAGAAAAACAAAAGGTGGTGGGGTGAGAGAATGAAGCATTCTGTTGAAACAGTAACTGGACCTATAGAAGCGGATCAGCTTGGCAAAACGTTAATACATGAACACTTTGTGTTTGGCTATCCAGGCTTCCACGGCGATGACTCCCTGGGAGGCTTTGATGAACAGGATGCCCTTGAGACAGGGATTACGATTGCGCTGGAGCTCATGAGTCTCGGGGTTGACACAGTAGTCGATCCAACACCGAACGAATGTGGCAGAAACCCTGAGCTATTAAAGGAAATATCTGAGCGGACAGGACTTCAGATTGTGTGCGCAACAGGTTTTTATTTCGAAGGAGAAGGTGCAGCGCCGTATTTTAAATTCAGGCAGGGACTCGGTACAGCTGAAGAAGAAATTTATGAGATGTTTAAAAAAGAGATTACAGAAGGAATCAGGAATACCGGAATAAAACCAGGCATTATCAAGCTTGCTTCAAGTAAAGGAGTGATTACTGAGTATGAGCGAATGTTCTTTAAAGCTGCTGCACGGGTCCAGCGAGAGGAAGGCACGGTCATCCTTACTCATACACAAGAAGGGACAATGGGACCGGAACAAGTTGAATTACTGATTGAGCTTGGCTGTGATCCTAATAAAATTGTGATTGGCCATATGTGCGGCAATACAGATATAGAGTATCACTTGAAAGTTTTGGAAAAAGGGGCATTCATTGCCTTAGACCGCTTTGGCATTCAGGGCATGGCAGGGGCTCCAAATGATGACGAACGGATTAAAACGCTGCTGAAATTAGTATCCCTCGGCTATACAGATCAAATCATGCTGTCGCATGACACGGTTAATCATTGGATGGGAAGGCCGTTAGTTCTGCCTGAGGTGATTCAGGAAAAAATGAAAAACTGGCATCCTGCCCACCTATTTGAAAATATTATCCCGGAGCTTCGGAAACAGGGGATGCCTGAAGAAAACATCCGGACGATGCTTTATATCAATCCTTCGAAACTGTTTTTTCATCAGGAAGCAAAAATCAATTCTTGAAGATTTGAGGCAGCTTCTGCTGCCTTTTTTCATTCTCTTTAAAGGAGATAAATCACAAATAGAGAATGTGAGTAGATGAGGATTGTTTCAATTGTAAGAATGAAAGGGGAATTTTTATGAAATGGGAGACAAGAGTGACTGAGCTATTGAATATTCAATACCCAATCGTTCAGGGCGGACTCGCATACCTTGCCTATTCAGATTTGGCAGCTGCTGTATCAAACGCAGGGGGACTCGGCCAAATAACTGCCATGTCTCTTGGGGAACCTGAACTGCTTCGGGAAGAGATTGCAAAAGTCCGCAGAAAAACAAATAAGCCTTTTGGGGTGAATTTTGCGGTCGGTCAGCACGGCAGACCCTACTCAGATTTGCTGGATGTGGCAATTGAAGAAAAAGTGCCGGTGATTTCAATGACAGGAGGCAATCCTTCCGCTATATTTGATCAATTAAAAGGGGTAAACGTAAAAAAACTTGTTCTGGTCGCTGCCAGAAGACAGGCTGAGAAAGCGGAAGAGCTTGGAGCTGACGCCGTCATGGTTGTTGGACAAGAAGGAGGAGGCCACCTGGGGAGAGATGATACCGGGACGTTCGTATTAATTCCGCAAGTAGTTGATTCTGTGTCGATTCCTGTTATTGCATCAGGAGGGATTGGCGATGGCAGGGGTCTTATGGCTGCTCTTAGTCTTGGAGCAGAAGGTATCGAAATGGGAACGCGGTTTATTGCAACAAAGGAGTGTGTTCATGCTCATTCGGAATACAAACATGCTCTAGTAAACAGTTCAGAACGCGATACCGTTGTCATTAAACGCAGTATCGGTGCCCCGGCAAGAGCTCTTTCTGGACCTTGGACAGCCAAAATATTGGAGATGGAGCAAAAACAGGCAGATTATGAAGAGCTTAAAGATTATATTAGCGGACATGCTAACAAAAGATACATATATGATGGTATGATAGACAATGGTTTTGCCTGGGCCGGTCAAGTAACAGGCTTAATCCGCGATGTGCCAAGCGTCGAACAGCTTATGTCGAGGATGATCACTGAGGCCTCCGAGATAAGACAAAAGTGGAGTTAACTTACCACTCAACAGGAAAAGGCAGGTGAGGAACAATGGATTATCAATACCCGATTCAGCCTGATTGGAGCACAAATGAAATTATTGATGTGATTGCATTTTTCCAATCGATTGAAAAAGCATATGAAAAAGGAATCAGCCGGGAAGATTTAATGAAAGCGTACCGGAGATTCAAGGAGATTGTCCCGAGCAAAGCAGAAGAGAAAAATCTTTGCGATGATTTTGAAGAAATGAGCGGGTATTCTTCCTACCGCGCGATTAAAAAGAGCAGGGAAAGCAGCGATTCTGACCAGATCAAAATGTAAAAGGACGGGTTTATCCCGTCCTTTTGTGTAATTAAAAGAAGAAATTTTATGACACGGCAGCCTTTTGAGCAATAGTATAAAGAGGCAGGAGCGTTTTGAATGTTTCTTCTATTTTATCTGTAAATTCTTTTCCGTTCATTTTAACGGCATCCTCGCGCTCAATTTTAATACCGCATAATAGTTCCGCTTTTTTGACGGTTTGAAGGCGTTCAAACATTTTCTTGAAATCATCCTCGCTCAAGTTTTTTTGAACAGATACATCGGGTTTTGTATGGTCACCCGACCAGACGAAATGATCCGGGATCCCTGATCGCATTTTACTCCAGTTTTTTGCAAGCTCAGCACCGTACTGGTCTTTTACAGGCGATTCATAAATAACCGCAAACCAGGCAAAAGCATGGGTTTCCCATAAGCCGATTTGAAAATGGGGCAGCATTTTATATCCGCGTTTATTGCTTGCAAAAGCTACCCATGTATCTTTAGGCGGGTTAACTGAACGGCGGGCATGCTTTGCAACGTGTGCATACATTTCATCCCCGGTCATTCCTGAGAGATCAGATGCAAATCTTTCACCTAACTGCTCAAGCTTTGGTCTAATTATTTGAATTAAAGCTTCCATTCGCTCATCTAATCCGGCTATTTTAAAAACATCAAAATCTTCATTTGTAAAACCTTTAAAGTCCATCTCTCCAACCTCCTGATCACAGTGCATGCGAACATTTTAGCACACCAGCACGCATATTCGAAAGAAACTTGCACGTTTCGACACTTTGAGAATGTGGTATTAAATAAGTAATAGGTAAATACACAATTTTCAGTTCCAAGTTGCATCCTATTTTCAAGTTTCATATCATATATAAAAATATCAGAAAATTTCGTTAAAAGAAAAGTCGCTGGATAACTATTATAGACAATATTTGAAAGGGGCGGTAGAAAGATGAAGCAAATTGTAAAAACTACTGGACAAAAGGAATCGGATAATCGTATTGGGGTGCTGAAACTTGAATTAGATTATGAATTGGCCACCCTTTATGACGCCATGAGCGAAAATGATGAAACAAAGAAGAATGAATGCAAACGAAAGCTTGAAAGATTAAGAAAAGAATGGCTAAGACTGCAGGCTTAAATGCTTCAAACAAAGCGAACCTCGCTACAGGGTTCGTTTTTATCTGAGCAAATAATTTTTGAGGACCAGGAGGCGCCCTTTGCTTGCTTTCCATAATTTCCTTGCGTTATTCTTAATTTATATAAGCAGCTTATCTACATAGAAAGAAGGTTTATACATGGCAAATTGGTCTAAGATCGAAAGTGATGCAAAATCATGGATATATACAGCAGGAGAAACAATCCGCCAGTCCTTTCAGAATGTGCTCCAAATCCAGTCTAAATCGAATCCGGATGATCTTGTTACCAATATGGATAAAGAAACCGAGCAATATTTGATTTCAAAAATTAATGAAACCTATCCAGAGCATCGAATTCTTGGGGAAGAAGGTTTTGGCCACGACATTCAGTCTTTAGAGGGAATCGTCTGGATTGTGGACCCGATTGACGGGACAATGAACTTTGTTCATCAGCAAAGGAATTTCGCCATCTCAATTGGTATTTATGAAGATGGGGTTGGACAAGTTGGTCTTATCTATGACGTTGTACATGATGAGCTGTACCATGCTGTCAGGGGCAATGGTGCATTTATGAATGATTATAAACTTCCTGAACTTAAGGATGTCCCGTTAAACCAGGCTGTGATTGCTTTGAATGCAACATGGGTCATGGAAAATAAACGATTTGATCATAACTTATTAGTTCCTGTCGCAAAAGCGGTGAGAGGGACAAGGTCATATGGGTCGGCAACACTTGAATTTGCTTACGTTGCATCTGGCAGGCTTGACGCGTATATTACGCTCAGACTCGCACCCTGGGATTTTGCTGCCGGTCTGATTTTACTTGAAGAAGTTGGGGCAAAAGCAACAACTTTAGATGGAGAAAAAATAAATCTGCTTGGACAAAACAGTATTTTCGTTGGGAAAAAAGGAATTCATTCGACCATTCTAAAGGATTATCTGCACAAGTAAATGCTGAAATCCCGTCCATTTGAAGATTCGGACTATCCCTTTTTGGCAGAACTGATATGTTCAAGCGAAACGTGGCAAAAAGAAGAGTGCAGACCAGATGAAGCAGAAGAGTATAGGACATCTTATAAAATGTATAACGGCAACTGGCTTGTCTGGATGAAGTCAAATGAAATGATAGGCATCTCGTTTCATCTTGATTGGGCTCCCTCTAATGAGAAACCGTGGATTGGAACGGTCCTGATCGATCATCAGCACCGGAAACAAGGCATGGGCAAAGAAATAATCGGCCAGATATCCGCTGTATTAAAACAGGATGGGCACAAAGCAATCTTTGCCGGCTGTCCGGCATCCAGGCTTGACTGGCTGCAATTTCTCGGAATCTGCGGATTTGAACAGCTTAAATCTGAAAAAGATACACATGGAAAAGAGTATATAATCTCAGTAAAACCTGTATAGCCCCTTTTAAAGGGGTTTTTATGCGGATAAGAACAAAAGCGCAAGCGCCTTGGTCAGATCCGACAGGCAGATAAGAATCCGACAGAAAAGTCCGGGTTTGACTTTATTGGCGGATTCGTTCTGACCGAGGATCTAGGCGCTTCCGCTTGCCGTGGATAACTTTATTTTATTATCCACAACCTATTCCCTTTTATAATTTCTTAAACAAATAAAAAAAATCGGAGACATAGCTCCGATTTTTATTAAAGAATACCTTTATCGCGCATTTTCTTTTTTGCTGAAAATCCAAAGCCCATTGCTGCAATAAGGGCAAGAATAGAGATCACGATGCCTAATATACTTCTTTCACCAACTGCAATGCCGACGCTAACCATCGATCCGGCTGCAATGAATGCTAAAAGAAAGAAGATCCATTTTCCAGATTTCATCTGATTTTTCATCCCCTTCCATAACCGTTTGGACAGCAATTTTTGCCCCATTTATCAGTTTACATAAAATGATTCCTTTTTTCTATAAAAGTTTGTGGTATAATACATAAGGTTATTTTAATTTTTTAGGAGATGAAAATGTGAAACTTCGAAATGATATTCGAAACATTGCTATTATTGCCCACGTAGACCACGGAAAAACGACTCTTGTCGACAAAATGCTTCATCAGGCAGGTACGTTCCGTGCGAACGAACAAGTTGCTGAAAGAGCGATGGATTCCAATGATTTAGAGCGCGAGCGCGGAATTACGATCTTAGCAAAAAATACGGCAATTAATTATAAAGATACACGCATCAACATCATGGATACACCAGGACATGCCGACTTCGGCGGCGAAGTTGAGCGCATCATGAAAATGGTTGACGGCGTATTGCTTGTTGTTGACGCTTATGAAGGATGTATGCCTCAAACACGCTTTGTTCTTAAAAAAGCGCTTGAGCAAAACTTAACGCCAATCGTTGTTGTAAACAAAATCGACCGTGATTTTGCCCGTCCAGAAGAAGTAGTAGACGAAGTTCTTGATTTATTTATTGAACTTGATGCCTCAGAAGAGCAGCTTGAGTTCCCGGTTATCTTTGCTTCAGCTATGAACGGAACAGCAAGCACAAGCCCGGATCCGGCTGATCAGGAAGAGAACATGGTTTCATTGTTTGATTCAATTGTTGAGCACATTCCAGCTCCTGTTGATAACACAGATGAGCCTCTTCAATTCCAGGTAGCATTGCTTGATTACAATGACTACGTTGGACGTATTGGAATCGGACGCGTATTCCGCGGAACAATGGAAGTAGGACAGCAGGTTTCATTAATGAAAATCGACGGTTCTTTCAAAAACTTCCGTGTAACAAAATTATTCGGTTTCCAGGGCTTAAAACGCGTAGAAATTGAAAGCGCAAAAGCGGGAGATCTAGTGGCGGTTTCCGGAATGGAAGATATCAACGTCGGGGAAACAGTTTGCCCTGTTGAGCATCAGGAAGCATTGCCGATCCTTCGCATTGATGAGCCTACTCTTCAAATGACATTTGTTGTAAACAACAGTCCATTTGCAGGCCGTGAAGGAAAATATGTGACTTCACGTAAAATTGAAGAGCGTTTAATGTCTCAATTGCAGACTGATGTTAGTTTGCGCGTAGAAAACACAGAATCTCCGGATGCATGGATCGTTTCAGGCCGCGGAGAGCTTCATCTTTCAATTTTAATCGAGAACATGCGCCGCGAAGGCTATGAGCTTCAAGTATCTAAACCTGAAGTTATCGTAAAAGAAATTGATGGTGTAAGATGTGAGCCTGTTGAGCGCGTTCAAATTGATGTTCCTGAGGAGCATACTGGTTCTGTTATGGAATCAATCGGTGCCCGCAAAGGTGAAATGCTTGATATGATCAACAACGGCAACGGTCAAGTCCGTTTAATTTTCAACGTGCCTGCACGCGGATTAATCGGCTACTCTACAGAATTCATGTCAATCACTCGCGGATTCGGGATCATTAACCATACCTTTGACAGCTACCAGCCAATGCAGCCTGGTCAAGTTGGAGGACGCCGTCAAGGTGTGTTAATCTCTATGGAAAACGGAAAATCAACAACTTATGGTATTCAAGGTGTTGAAGACCGCGGAATCATTTTCCTTGATGCTGGTAAAGACGTGTATGAAGGCATGATCGTCGGAGAACACAACCGTGAAAATGATCTTGTTGTCAACATCTGCAGAATGAAGCAGCAAACAAATATCCGTTCTGCAAATAAAGACCAAACAAGCACAATGAAAAAACCCCGCATCATGTCTCTTGAAGAGTCTCTTGAATACTTGAACGATGATGAGTACTGTGAGCTTACACCGACTTCTATTCGTTTAAGAAAGAAAATTCTTGATAAAAATGAGCGCGAAAAACAAGCTAAGAAGAAAAAATTAGCTGGCTTGCTGTAAGAGATAACCCTAGACATGCAATGGAGGGGAACACGGGATGAACGTTTACGAAAGTATGTGGCCGGTTGCGTATGCCATTTATACGGCAACTGAACCTGATACTCAAATGGGGGCAAATATTTTATACTTGGTCATTCTCGGATTATCAATTGTCGTATTTAAGCTGGGGTTTGCTAAAAAGCTGCCTCTCTTAAAGGCAATTGTTATCTATTTGTTCTTAATGTTCGGGTGTACAGTTTTAACCTTTTTAGGTGCATTTCTTCCTGTGGCAGAAGGACTTATTGTTGCAGCACTCATCTTAATCATCTATAAGATTCGTCTGCACCAGTCCAAAAAAGCTGAGCGGAATGCTGCAACATGAGATCTCTCCAGGACTCGCTTTATAATTGGCTCTCCATTAAAGTTGTAGCGGATGCCCGTCCTGAAGATACTGCAGCAGTTGATACATTCAGGCTGTTTGATGAATTGCTTAAAGAAAACCATGATCTTGCCGATGTTCACGTTCACAAAGATGATGTCATGTATCTTGTCAGCTTCACACTGAATGGCGAGACAAAATCATTCAGGTTTCCGGTGGAATTAATCGACAGTATGATTGATCAGATTGAGGCAGAACCTGAAAAGTATCAGAACTACAAATAAAACACCTCTTAATGAGGTGTTTTTTTGTGCATAATATGAGCTGATGCAGCCATTGCAGCCGCAAAAAGAATGTGCCCGGATGTCCACCATGTAAGTGCTGCAAAGTCGTCTATAGCCGGAGTCTCTCTTACAGCAAGGATCGTTAAAGGGAAATATAATAAAACAGCAGGCAGAGTCAGCACAAATGCTGTCAGCCATCTATTCGTCTGTGATGTGACAGAAAAAAAGGTTAATGTGAAAACATATAGAACTCCAATTACGACAGCTACAGTCAAATGGAGGACAAATTCAATAAATTCAGGGAGGGGCTCTTTGTAAATAAAATCAATGTTAAGCAAAAGCACGTAGACTTTTTCTCCGCTGACTAATTCAGCAGATTTTAAAAAAAGACCAAGAACAGTCCCGCTGATCAGGCCAATAAGAGCTCCCCTCTTAACCACTACCAGCTATCCTCTGTTTTTTTATCTCTGTACAATCTGAAATTACCGGTATTTGCACGTTCAATTGTCCGGTTTTCAATTCTTAAATCGCACTCATTGCACATATACGTATGAATCGGGCGGTTTCTCAGCCTCTTCGCCTGAAGCGTTTCGTCATTTATGGTTTCTACTTTATCGCATAAAACACATTTTACTCTCATGGTACACCTCATCATTCTTTTTCTGAAAATTGTTTTTAAAATTAGCTGTTAAATGTTTATAATAGGTGATAAACCTTTTTATAAGGCTCTTTTCTTAAACTTTGTTCCGCTTTTCGTTGTGGTAAGCTATTTAAAAAAAAGGTATGATAGCATTATACAACTTTAATGGAGGGAAGAAAATGGCTAATAAGGTAGAAACAAAATTGATTCAGCCTTTGTTTGACAATCTCCAAAAAGAAAGATTTGCTGTTTTTGCAACTCTTGATCATGAAACAGGGTCACCGAACGTATCAGCCGTATCATGGGTGTATGCCCCTGATTTAGAACGAGTTTACCTGGCTGTCGATAATCGGTCCAGAATTGTTGAAAACGTAAAAAAACATCCTGCTGCGGTTATTACGCTGCTTGCAAATGAGTCTACATATTCTATAAATGGCCATGCCCATATCAAAATTGAAAAACTCGAGGGTGTCCCATTAAAACTTGCATTAATTGAAATTAAGATATCTGAAGTCCGTGATGTCATGTTTTACGGGTCGAAAATATCTGCCGAACCTGCATATGAAAAAACATATGATGAAAAAGCAGCAGCAAAGCTTGACAGTCAGGTGTTAGAAGCAATGAAAAAAGCTTAGATTTGGAAATCTAAGCTTTTTTTCAATCTGATTTTAGACGGAACGGAAGCTGTCAGTTCTGATTTAAATGATTTTCTGACTGATCTTCCTGTTCCCGGTCAAGCTCTTTTTGCTCTTTCTTGTTCAGCTGGTCATTATCTTGCTCTGTTGGTCTGTTTCTTTGATTATTCAGCATATCACTTGGAATTTCAGGCATGACGCGGCCGACGATTGCGGCAAGCTCGTCAAGGATGCCTCCAACCGGCTGTCCCTGCTGAAGATCTTTGCCCATTTCGCGCAGACGGACTGTAGTATCCGCATCAGCGATAATGACAGCATTTGCCCCGTAAGGATCATGCTGAATGCTTTCTGCCACCGCGTATTTAATTGACTCAACTTTGTTGCGGTCAAGTTTTGAATTTACATCTATGCCGACAACTGCATATTTGCCCAGTACAACGGCGCTGACATCATTTACACCAGGTACACGTCCTGCAAGGTTGACAAGGCGCTTTGAAATTTGTTCGCCTGATTTTTTTTCTACAGGTTCATTTACTGTGTTTCTTACATTAATTGGTTTTCCATTGTGATCTTCCGGTGTGTCGCCTTGTGAACCCTGATTTGCTTGGCATCCTGATAGCGCGAGCAGAATAAACAGTGCTGAAAAAACAAAGCTGCGCATGAAATCACTCCTTTTTTGACCATGCTTTTTAATTTTATTGTCTAATAAATCTTCTATCTTTATGCACCAATTCATATATTTTAGCAACGCTTCAATTACAGCTTGATTATCTTCGTCTGACTTTTACATGCAAAACACTATAAAAACCTGAACTGGGTAGGAGGCGGAAGGTTGAGTAAAATCTATGTTTTGGATACGAATGTCTTACTGCAAGATCCGAATTCCATTTTTTCTTTTGAAGAAAATGAAGTAGTGATTCCGGCAGTCGTTCTTGAAGAAGTCGATTCAAAAAAGCGTTACATGGATGAAATAGGACGAAATGCAAGACATGTTTCCAAACTGATTGATAGCCTGCGGCTGATTGGAAAGCTTCATGAAAAAATTCCTTTGCCAAGCGGCGGATTTTTGAGGATTGAGCTGAATCATCGCTCATTTCATGAACTTCAGGAGATTTTTATAGAAAAAACAAACGATAATCGTATTCTTGCAGTGGCGAAAAATCTTTCAATTGAAGAGGAAACAACAGAGAACGGTCGGCCGGTCATCCTTGTGAGCAAGGACACATTGGTCAGGGTAAAAGCGGATGCGATCGGACTGCTGGCTGAGGATTTTCTAAGCGACAGGGTAGTTGAAATTGACAGAATCTATACAGGCTATCTTGATTTGTATATAAGCGGTGAAGATTTAAACAGATTTTATGAGAAAAATGAATTGATTTTGTCTGAAGTGACAAATCATCCATTCTACCCTAATCAATTTGTCATCATGAAAAATGCGCTAGGCGGATCTGCTTCTGCAATCGGATGTGTTGATAAAACAGGAAAAAAGGTAAAGAGGCTCGTATTTGATCACGATCACATTTGGGGAATACGTCCAAGAAATGTTCAGCAGACGATGGCGATGGAGCTGCTTCTCAGAAATGACATGCCTCTGGTCACATTAATCGGAAAAGCAGGCACCGGGAAAACGCTGCTCGCTTTAGCTGCAGGTCTGATGCAGACAGAGGATTTAGGGACGTTCAAAAAATTGCTTGTTGCAAGACCAATCGTTCCCGTCGGCAAGGATATTGGCTATCTTCCTGGTGAAAAACAGGAAAAACTAAGACCGTGGATGCAGCCGATTTATGATAATTTAGAATATCTTTTCAATGCGAAAAAACCTGGTGAGCTCGATGCTATTTTAGCAGGCATGGGATCAATAGAAGTTGAAGCGCTGACGTATATTCGCGGCAGAAGTATTCCTGAGCAGTTCATTATCATTGATGAAGCTCAGAACTTAACGAAACACGAAGTAAAAACGATTTTGACAAGAGTAGGGGAAAAAAGCAAAATTGTCCTAATGGGAGATCCTGAGCAAATCGATCATCCTTATCTTGATGAATACAATAATGGCTTAACCTATGTTGTGGAGAAGTTTAAGGATCAGTATATTGCGGGGCATGTCAGATTAGTAAAAGGGGAGCGCTCCGGCCTTGCTCAGCTTGCAGCAGATTTATTGTGATAGATGGGAAAAGCCGCTGTCATCAGCGGCTTTTTTTACTCAATAATAATTTCTTTTATGTTTGTTACAGGATTATCGCGGTTCCTGCCATCTCCGTAATAGAGAGTAACGGGTCCTTCGTCAGTAAGAGGTTTACCATTCTTGCTGAATCCAAGGATAAGGGCTGAAGCTTCCTCAAGCGGCATTCTTACGTCGCCTTGCCGGGTTTTAAATACAGCATATTGTGCTGAGTCAGCAGGCTCCGCATTTTTTAGGAATGGAAGAAACGGTATACCAAACGTTCCATTCAAGATTTTTTCTTTTTCAGTTCGCTTATGATTTTTGTTTTCTGGGAGCTTTGCTCCTTCGCGGATTTCCTGGTCCCAGTGTTTTGAGACTGCTTTAGTGTACTCTTCCAGTTCGTTCCGTTCTATTTTGAATTCATCAAAATAAACGGTCAGATCGACTTTTCTGTCATCAAATATCCATACGCCTGGGTCCAGTGTAATTGGAAAGGCAATATTTCCTTTTATCAAAATGATAGAATCCATTGCTGCACGTCCTTTCATTAAAAGTATAAGCGCTTTCTGTGAATTTGTCATGGGGGACATTGGCGTGGCGGTTTTTGGGCAAACTAACACCTCATACTGAATGAAGAGGTGAACAGACCATGCCATGTCAAACCAGCGAAGAATTGGCTGAGCTTGTCAGCATTGCAAGGGAAGTGACGAAGGAAGGCAAGATTGCCGACTATATTCCTGCACTGGGTGAAGCGGATCAAGGTGATTTATCCGTTGCGATTTATCATGTTGAAAATACTTGCATGTCAGCGGGGGATATTGAAAAAAGCTTTACCCTGCAAAGCATATCAAAAGTGCTGACGCTTGCTCTAGTACTGATGGATCACGGGGAATCCTATGTATTTGATAAAGTGGGCATGGAACCGACTGGAGATCCGTTTAATTCGATCGTCAAGCTTGAAACTCATGAAAATCAGCGGCCGCTGAACCCGATGATTAATGCAGGCGCACTTGCTGTTACAAATATGATTAAGGGGTCTGACAAGGAAGAAAAACTATCCCGCTTTTTAACTTTTACAAAAGAATTAACCTTCAATCAGGATATTAAAGTCTGTTCAGAGATCGCTTCTTCTGAATTTGAAAACGCCTGGCTGAACAGATCTCTCTGTTATTATATGAAAAAAGACGGCATCGTTGATGGTGATGTAGAGGATTTAATTGATTTATATTCAAAGCAGTGTGCAGTACAAATGCACAGTCTCGATCTGGCGAAAATCGGGGCAGTTTTCGCCCTTGACGGCAAACACCCTCAAACAGAAAAACAAATCATACCCAAAGATATTGCGAGGATCTGCAAAACGTTTATGGTGACATGCGGCATGTACAATGCTTCTGGAGAGTTTGCAATAAAAGTTGGAATCCCTGCTAAAAGCGGAGTGTCCGGCGGTATTATGGGAATCGTGCCCTATCATTTTGGAATCGGAATTTTCGGTCCTTCTCTTGATAAAAAAGGGAACAGCATTGCGGGTATAAAACTGCTCCACCTTTTGTCTGAAAAATATGAATTAAGCATTTTCTGATGCAGCTTTGTGCGGGAACAAGTTCAGTTATGAATACCACCTTGTTTTTTCTTGATTTTTTACTGCTTTCCCTATAATATTAATAGATAGATTAGGGTAATCGCTCGGGAACGGAGGGGTTCAATTGGCGTCTGAGATTGCGATTGATCATCGAGAAAAAGCACTTGCGCTCTTAAAGGCAGATGCTGATAAAATTACGAAGCTGATTCAAGTCCAAATGGACAATTTGACGATGCCTCAATGTCCTCTTTATGAAGAGGTTTTAGATACACAAATGTTTGGACTATCAAGAGAAATTGATTTTGCTGTAAGGCTTAATCTGATTGATGAGCGTGAAGGCAAAGCCATCCTAGACACACTCGAAAGAGAAATGTCGGCATTGCACGAGGCGTTCACAAAGAAATAACCATAAAACTCAAACTGTTTAATTAGACAGTTTGAGTTTTTTTATAAAGCTCACTAGTCATTAAAAACGGCAAAAAACAACAGCCTTGTATAGATACCAGAACAAAAGACCTACATACTTTTATAACTTGTTTACGCACGTTTGCCGGGTTACCATAAGGCGTGCGTCCGGAAGATGAAAACAAAATGGAAGGAATTTGCGCTTTAATCTAGAATTTCTAACTAGGAAAATAAAATCATCCAGAATGCAGCAACAAGTCACGATAGGAAGCGATAAAATGATAAAAAAAATTCTCAAATCATATGATTATTCACTCATACTTGCTGTTATTCTCTTATGCGGGTTTGGTCTTGTCATGGTGTACAGCTCAAGTATGATTTCTGCGGTTGCCAGGTGGGGCTATACAAGCGATTACTTTTTTCAAAGGCAGGCAATCTTTATTGCAATTGGGTTTGTAGTCTTAGCGGCAACTATGTTCTTTCCTTACAGAGCTTATTTAAGTCCTTTTATTATCAGGGGAGTAGTTATGCTTTCCATCCTGATGCTCCTTGCTATTTTCGTATTTGGTTCCGTTGCAGGCGGCGCAAGAAGCTGGTTTTCCCTGTTCGGCTTTAAAGTGCAGCCGGCAGAATTCGTGAAACTGAGCGTTATCTTGTACCTTGCAGCCGTGTACGAAAAAAAACAATCATATATTGATCATTTTGGAAGAGGCGTGCTGCCTCCGATTATTTTTACAGGTTTTATCTGTGTATTGATTATTCTCCAGCCGGACATAGGCTCGGCATCAATCATTGGGATGATCGCTCTTTCGATGGTCTTATGTTCAGGTCTCGGCATGAAAAACATCTTTAAGCTCATTATCTTGGGTATTGCAGGTCTTGCTGCAATCAGTCCGCTTCTTTTGCTGAAATGGGACAAGATTTTTACAACGGAGCGCATCAGCCGGTTTGTCGGATTTATGGATCCATTCGGAGATGCGAAAGACTCAGGGTTTCACTTGATCAATTCTTATTACGCCATTGGTTCAGGTGGCCTGACGGGGCTTGGTCTCGGGGAAAGCGTACAAAAATACGGTTATTTGCCTGAATCGCACACAGATTTTATTCTGGCGATCATCTCTGAAGAACTGGGGATTTTTGGAGTGGCTTTTGTCCTGATCCTTCTTGCTTTTATCGTGCTGAAAGGTTTTCACATTGCAAGAAACTGTGAAGATGCATTTGGCACGCTGCTTGCCATTGGCATTTCAAGCATGATTGGAATCCAGACAGCTATTAACGTTGGCGGTTTAACAGGTCTTCTGCCAATTACAGGAGTTACTCTTCCATTTATTAGCTACGGAGGCTCCTCCATGATTCTATTGATGCTATCAATGGGGCTTCTCATTAATATATCAATGTTTATCAAATACCGGGCGAGTTATCAGAAGACTGAACAGAAGCCGGTAAGTGAAACACACAGCAATACGGTTCCATTTCAATAGAATAAAAGTGTTATACTAATTATAAATGTGTTATACTTTTAGTAGTGTAATTGATGAAGCTTAAGGGGGATTCCTATGTCGCAGAAAAACATTCAGAAAATACTTGTAGCAAACCGGGGTGAAATTGCCATCCGTGTATTCCGTGCCTGCACGGAGCTTAATATCAGGACGGTAGCCATCTATTCTAAAGAAGATTCAGGCTCGTTTCACCGTTACAAAGCAGATGAAGCATACATAGTAGGCGAAGGGAAAAAACCGATAGATGCTTATTTAGATATCGATGGCATTATTGAAATTGCTAAAGCCAATCATGTGGATGCCATTCATCCCGGCTATGGATTTTTATCAGAGAATATTCATTTTGCTAGAAGGTGTGAAGAAGAGGGAATTATTTTCATTGGTCCTAAATCTAAGCACCTTGACATGTTTGGGGACAAAGTGAAAGCAAGAAAGCAGGCAGAGCTTGCAGATATTCCTGTCATTCCAGGCAGCAGCGGTCCTGTGCAAAGCTTAGAGGATGTTGTCGATTTTGGCCGCGAAAATGGTTATCCTTTCATTATTAAGGCTTCACTTGGAGGCGGCGGACGCGGCATGAGAATTGTGCGCAGCGCTGCAGCTGTTAAAGAATCCTATGAACGGGCCAAATCAGAAGCAAAAGCTGCATTTGGCAGTGATGAAGTATACGTTGAAAAGCTTATTGAAAATCCTAAGCACATTGAAGTCCAGATTATTGGTGATGAACACGGCAATATTATTCATTTGTATGAGCGGGATTGTTCTGTGCAAAGACGTCATCAAAAAGTGGTTGAGGTCGCTCCAAGTGTCTCTGTAGATGAAAAATTAAGACAGGACATTTGTGATGCGGCTGTTAAGCTGATGAACAAAGTTGAATATGTGAATGCAGGCACAGTGGAATTCTTAGTTGCGGGTGGAGAGTTTTACTTCATTGAAGTTAACCCCCGTGTTCAAGTAGAGCATACGATTACCGAAATGGTTACAGGAATTGATATCGTTCAGACTCAAATTATGGTTGCAGAAGGCTATCCTCTCCATGGCAAAAAAATTGGCATACCGGAACAGGATCAAATCAGAGTAACGGGCTATGCCATTCAATCAAGGGTTACAACAGAAGATCCATTGAATAATTTTATGCCTGATACCGGCAAAATTATGGCATACCGCTCAGGAGGAGGTTTCGGAGTAAGGCTAGATGCCGGAAACGGATTCCAGGGAGCTGTTATTACGCCGCATTATGATTCATTGCTGGTTAAGCTTTCAACACAGGCGCTGACATTTGAGCAGGCTGCCGCAAAAATGATCCGGAACTTAAGAGAATTCAGGATCAGAGGGATTAAAACCAATATTCCTTTTTTAGAAAATGTGATTAAACATGAGAAATTCATGTCCGGTGAATACGATACATCTTTCATTGATTCATCACCAGAGCTGTTCGTATTTTCAAAGAAAAAAGACCGCGGAACAAAAATGCTTTCCTACATTGGAAATGTAACAGTTAATGGCTTCCCGGGCATTGAAAAGAAAAAGAAGCCGGTTTTCGATAAGCTCTACATTCCAAAAGTAAAACTTTCCGAACCGGTTCCAAACGGAACAAAGCAGATTCTTGATGAACAGGGTCCCGAAGGTCTTGTGAGATGGCTGAAAGAACAAAATGAAGTGCTGTTAACAGATACAACATTCCGTGACGCACATCAGTCCCTGCTTGCAACACGTTTAAGAACGAATGACATTAAGCATATCGCTGAACCTACAGCAAGGCTTCTTCCTAATTTATTTTCACTGGAAATGTGGGGCGGAGCAACATTTGATGTAGCATACCGCTTCTTAAAAGAAGATCCGTGGGACAGACTGCTCACAGTCAGAAAGCAAGTTCCAAATATCCTCCTGCAAATGCTTCTTCGTGCATCTAACGCAGTGGGTTATAAAAATTATCCGGATAATGTCATTGAAGAATTTGTTGAAAAGTCCGCATATGCAGGAATAGATGTTTTCCGTATTTTCGACAGCCTGAACTGGGTTGAAGGAATGCGCCCTGCAATTGAAGCGGTCAGAAAATCAAATAAAATTGCCGAGGCTGCGATTTGCTATACAGGAGATATTTTAGACCCTTCCCGCCGGAAATATGATCTTGAATATTATAAAAATCTGGCTAAAGAACTGGAAGAATCAGGATCTCATATATTGGGTATTAAGGATATGGCAGGTTTGCTTAAGCCTCAGGCCGCTTATGATCTGATTTCTGCTTTAAAAGAAACGATTTCCATTCCAATTCATCTTCACACACATGATACGAGCGGAAATGGCATTTTCACATACGCCAAAGCAATTGAAGCCGGTGTCGATGTGGTGGATGTAGCTTTGAGTTCTATGTCCGGATTAACTTCACAGCCGAGCGCCAATTCTCTCTACCATGCCCTGCAAGGAATGGAGCACCGGCCAAAAGCCGATATTGAAGCATTAGAAGAACTGTCTCAATACTGGGAAGGCGTGCGCCATTATTATCAGGATTTTGAGAGCGGTATGAATTCGCCTCATTCAGAAGTGTACATGCATGAAATGCCAGGCGGACAATACAGCAATCTTCAGCAGCAGGCAAAAGCTGTTGGACTTGATGACCGCTGGAACGAAGTAAAAGAGATGTATCGCCGCGTAAATGATATGTTTGGAGATTTAGTCAAGGTAACGCCTTCTTCGAAAGTAGTCGGCGACATGGCCCTCTTCATGGTCCAAAATCATTTAAGCGAAGATGATATTTATGAGCGCGGAGAAACACTTGATTTCCCGGATTCTGTTGTTGAATTATTTGAAGGATATCTCGGACAGCCTCACGGCGGTTTTCCAAAAGAACTTCAGCGCATTATATTAAAAGGACGCGAGCCGATTTCGGTCAGACCTGGTGAACTGCTTGAGCCGGTCAATTTTGGTGCATTAAAAGAAGAGCTGTTCCATAGCTTAAACCGACAAGTAACAAGCTTTGATGCGATTGCTCATGCCCTTTATCCAAAAGTGTTTATGGACTATGCAAAGACATTTGAACAGTTCGGGGATATTTCCGTTCTTGATACACCGACATTCTTATATGGAATGAGACTTGGCGAAGAAATTGAAGTTGAAATCGAACAGGGAAAAACGCTGATCGTAAAACTTGTATCTATCGGTGAGCCTCAGCCTGACGGAACACGCGTCGTCTACTTTGAATTAAACGGCCAGCCCCGCGAGGTTATTATCCGTGATGAAAACATTAAAGCGACGATTACTGCGAAAATGAAAGCAGATAAAGGCAATAAAGATCATATTGGTGCGACAATGCCTGGCACGGTCATCAAGGTTTTGGTTGAAAAAGGCGAAAAAGTCAGCAAGGGCGATCATTTGCTCCTGACTGAAGCAATGAAAATGGAAACAACCGTTCAGGCACCTTTCTCAGGAACAATCAAGGATATTCATGTATCAAACGGCGAAGCCATTCAAACTGGAGATTTATTAATTGAAATCAGTCATTAAAAGACAGCCTCCGGGCTGTCTTTTTGTTTTGGTTTAACATGCATTTGCAGCATACAAAAACCCATCCATTCTTTCATAATTGACTTGAACTCGCTATGATTTAGAATGAGGTGAAAAAATGAAAACAGCGGCAGTTTGGTTTCGCAGGGATTTAAGACTTCAGGATCATACAGCTCTTTCAAATGCGCTGAAGTGGGCAGAAAAGAATGATGCAAGATTGTTATTGTTTTTTCAGCTGAATCCTCACTTTTTGAGTGACAGCTTAGATAAGCGGCATCAGTATTTTTTCCAGACATTATCTTTATTCATGAAAGAATGTGAGAGGAAAAACATTGCCTTTCACCTTTTATCAGGAGAGACAGATAAGGTCTTTGCTTTTTTACTAGATAACATTCCCGAGATTGAGATGTTTTTTTTCAATGAAGATGAAACGGGCTACGGAAAAAAACGCGATGATAAGGTCATAAAGTTAATTCATGGTAAAAATAGAAAAGCCTATACGTTCCAGGATCATTTTCTTCACGGTGCACATGAAGTGAAAAAGCAGAATGGAGAGTTTTATAAAGTTTTTACTCCTTATTACAGGGCGTGGAGAAAGCTTGATAAGAGCAGGCCTCTCCAAATAAATGTAAAGACACTTGCTGAACACGCTGTCAGGTTTGAAAAATTAATTGCAGAGGGAAGCCGCGAGCTTGAAGAAATAGCTGGAGATTTTAAAATACGGGAGGACATAGGAGAGGCAGCTGCTTTAATATCGTTAAAACATTTCACTGCCGATCGATTAGTGGATTATCATAAAAAAAGGGATTTTCCCGCTTTAAACGGGACAAGCAAGCTTTCCAGGTATTTAAAAACGGGAGCCATTTCTATTAGAACGGCTTATCATTATATTTCTCAGATTGAGGGAAATCAGGACAGCGGCAAGGAAACCTTTCTAAAAGAACTTGCCTGGAGAGATTTTTATAATATGGTCTATGTCCAATTTCCAGACAGTGCGGTTGAAGAAGCAGATGAACGATACCGCAATATAAACTGGAGCAGAAATAACGAGCGGTTAAAAGCCTGGTGCGACGGTAAGACTGGTTTTCCAATTGTAGATGCGGGAATGCGGCAGCTGAACGCTGAAGGCTGGATGCATAACCGGTTAAGAATGATTACTGCCTCTTTTTTAACGAAGGATTATCTGCTCGACTGGCGCCTGGGGGAAGAATTTTTTGCGGAAAAGCTAGTAGATTATGAGCCTGCATCCAACATCGGCGGCTGGCAGTGGGCCGCTTCAGTCGGTACAGATGCAGTGCCTTATTTCAGAGTGTTTAATCCAGTCACACAGTCAAAAAGATTCGACCATGATGGAGAATACATCCGGAAATATGTACCGGAACTAAAAGATGTCGATGCCAAATTCATTCACGAACCTTGGAAAATGAATGAAGATCAGCAGAAACAGGCGAACTGCAGGATTGGTGAGGACTATCCTGCGCCTGCAGTTGATCACAGCGAGCAAAGGAAAAAAGCGATTGAAATGTTTAAGGGGATGTAAACAAAAGACGCGAGCTGAAAGTTTAATAAATAATAACAGTAATTTAGCATACCGTTTGGTGTGCTTTTTTATTTTGAGAAAACAAAGCAGGGCTAGGAAGGAAGTCACTTCATTGGAAAAAGAGGAGGAAAGTGGAATCAAATCATCTCTTTTAAAATCAAAAACCAGCGGAGATGCGTTTTATGGAAGTCATAAACTTTTGATAAGGCTGGAGATAACAATTAATCGCAAAAAAGCCAGCCGATAGGAGTTGGCTGGCTTCGTCATACTATTTAAGGAAAAGAAAAACCCCAATTTAGATTACTTTTTTATTCTCTTTGTTCATTTGTGCTTCTCGGTTTATTTTGTTTCTGCTGATAAGCAGGATGAAGTAGCTCAGAACACCGAAAAGACAAGAGATAATTAATGCATGGGCAAGTGCAACAGCTAAATTTAAACCTGTCAGCACTACAAGCGCACCGGAGATTACTTGCAAGGAAATAAGGGCAAATGCAATCATCCAGCCGTAATAAACGATTTTTTGATGTTTATAGTATTTAAAGGCTTTGTAGGCAGCTATTGCCACCCAGATAAAGATTAACGCGGCAGCAAATCTGTGGCCCATCTGAATCCATTCATGCAGTGTAGCCGGAAGACCATAGGGCCTGTTGCTGCACATTGGCCAGTTCGGACATGCAAGACTTGCTTCTTTATGTCTAACAAAAGCTCCTGTATAAACAACTAGATAGCAGTAAGAGATAATGCCGATCATATGAAACTTCATTCTTTTATCAATAATCAAGGATTCTGTATCGAACTTCTTATCTACTTCAAAGATAAGCAAAGTAAGAAGCAGAACAGACGCAAATGATATGAGCGATATGCCGAAATGCAGTGCAAGAACGGCATCAGACTGTCCCCACTTAACTGCAGCAGCGCCAATTAATGCCTGCAGAATCAGGAAAAAGAAAGATAACCCTGCAAGAAATTTTGTCTCGCGTTTATGTCCAATCATAATCCATGAAGAAACAGCTAAAAGAAGGACGAGAATACCGGCTAGTCCGCTGACAACCCGGTGACTGAGCTCAATTACAAGCTCCGGGGTAATCTCAGACGGAATCAGTTCACCGTGGCAAAGCGGCCAGGAATCACCGCATCCTGCTCCAGATTCTGTTTTTGTAACTAAAGCTCCTCCTAATAGTACGAGAAGCATAACGATAGTTGTGAGCACGCCTATACCTTTTAATGCTCGCTGCAAGATGTTCACCTTCTTATTCGTAAGTATGAGTATGATCTTAATCGACAAAAAATGAGCTAGTGCGCGTAAAATATTGGCGGCTGTCTCTGCCGATCAGGCAACAAAAATATGACGGATATCATTTCTGTTTATTATTGTAAGAAAACAGGCACATTAAAAAGGAATTATATGGGTGGCTCTTTCACGCATGTTTTTTCGCAAAAGATTCCATAATCTATAAAAAATTCCTAATAGTTATGATAGAATGTTATCGTGGTCAAAAAGTTATGCCATCATTTTTTAGAGTATCAGTGAATGGACAGCATTTCAATTAATTAACCTGCGCTGCTCATCTGCTTCACAATTTCGACATAACTTCTTCATAATTTGTTCACAAAAATTTTGCTGATTATGGTTTAATATCAAGAAGGAAGCATTTTGTAAATATTGTTTTATTTAGTATGATATAGAAAGTCTCCATCATACAGCCGATTCTTTTTATTAGAAGCAGAATGGAAAAGGAGGTCTATATAACGTGCCTGATTCAAGGACCTTATCAGAAACACATCTAAGCGGAACCCGGCCTGAAGAAATCCGCGAGACGACAGCTCTAAAAGACTTTCTTAGTCTTATAAAGATGGGCATTGTCAATTCGAACATGATTACTACCTTCACGGGACTGTGGCTGGCCTTGCATTTTACAGGACAAAGCTTCCTGCAGAATATAGATAGTGTTTTATTTGTATTACTTGGTTCTGCATTAATTATTGCTGGTTCTTGTGCAATCAATAATTTTTATGACCGTGATATTGATCATATCATGGAAAGAACGAAAATGAGACCGACAGTTACTGGGAAAATGAACCCAATTCAAGCTTTATGGATTGGTATTTTATTGCTTACGTTCGGCTTTATTCTTTTGCTGATGACAACTGTAACGGCTACGTTAATCGGGTTGATCGGCGTAATTACATACGTCTTTTTATATACAATGTGGACAAAACGCCACTATACACTGAACACTGTTGTAGGCAGTGTATCGGGAGCCGTTCCTCCTCTTATCGGCTGGGCTGCAATCGATGCAGACCTGAGTGTGACAGCTTGGGTATTGTTTATGATCATGTTCATATGGCAGCCGCCGCATTTTCTTGCACTTGCAATGAAAAGAGTGGAAGAATACCGGGCTGCAGGCATTCCGATGCTTCCGGTGGTTCATGGTTTTGCCATTACAAAAAGGCAAATGATGGTTTGGGTGATCTGTCTTCTGCCTTTGCCGTTTTACTTATTTCAGCTTGGGGTTTCTTTCATTATTCTTTCAACCGCTTTAAATATCGGCTGGCTGGTGCTTGCTTTGTCAGGCATGAAAATGAAGGATGATCTGAAATGGGCAAAGTGGATGTTTATTTATTCACTGAATTACTTAACGATCCTTTTTGTGGCGATGGTACTTTTCACGATCAACTAGGTTAGGAATTCTTTCTTTTAGGAATTTACATAGAAGGAATTATCAATTCCTGTGATTTGCGGGAATTAATTTACTGAAAGAGGGGTTTGATTTAGCTATGGAAAAGAGGCTGACAAAATTACGTCTCGTTGCCATTTTTGCAATGTTGACACTTGTCTTAGCCGGCTGTGGTGAACCATATCTTTCCGCTCTTCAACCAGCTGGTGAAGTTGCGGATATGCAGTACTCATTAATGGTGCTGAGTACGCTCATCATGGTCATTGTAATCGCAGTCGTAACTGTGATCTTCATTTATGTAGTTCTGAAATTCAGACAGCGCAAAGGTGAGGAAAATAAAATTCCTGAGCAAGTAGAGGGAAGTCATAAACTTGAAATCATTTGGACTGTTATTCCTATTCTTTTACTACTTGTGTTAGCGGTTCCAGTAGTATCTGCTACATTTGAACTTGCAGATGTGAAACCAATGGAGAAAAAGGACCGCAAGCCTGAAGATGCGGTTGTAGTTAATGTCAGAGCGAATCTTTACTGGTGGGAATTCGAATATCCTGATCATGGGGTTATCACGAGCCAGGATTTAGTTGTTCCAACAGATGAAAGGGTTTACTTTAATCTGATTGCCTCTGATGTTAAACATTCATTCTGGATTCCTTCAGCAGGCGGCAAAATGGATACAAACACAGAGAACATAAATCAGTTCTGGCTTAATTTTGACAGCAAACGTTCAGAAGAAGCTGGTGAATATTTTTACGGGAAATGTGCTGAGCTTTGCGGCCCTTCACATGCTTTAATGGATTTTAAAGTGAAAACAAAATCCCGCGAAGAGTTTGATCAGTGGGCTGAAGAAATGAAAAATGCCAAAGCAGTTGCATCTTCAGATTTAGCTAAACAGGGTGAAAAGTTATTCCAGGAAAAAAGCTGCATCGGCTGTCATGCTGTGACACCTGTTGATGAGCGTCCTGAACAGGCAAGAACAGCTCCAAACTTAGCTAACTTCGGAGAGCGCACGAGAGTAGCTGGCATTTTGCCTCATGATAAAGAAAATATCAGAAACTGGCTGAAAGATCCTGAACAGTACAAACCGGGAAACAAGATGACAAAAACGTATCCTGAGCTGAATGATAAGGAACTTGATGCACTTACTGAATACTTAAGCGGCTTAAAAGTCGAAACGAAGTAAGATGTCTCAGCAGATTAAAAGGGAGGTAACACTGTGAGTACGTTAACTCAGAAAAAAGGGTTCGGCGCTGTTCTTTGGGACTATTTAACAACAGTAGACCATAAAAAAATCGCCATCCTTTACCTGATTTCCGGCGGCTTCTTCTTCCTCGTAGGTGGATTAGAAGCGATGCTTATAAGAATTCAGCTCGCTGTGCCAAATAACGATTTTATCGCAGCCGGCCTTTACAACGAGATTTTAACCATGCATGGCACGACCATGATTTTCCTTGCAGCCATGCCGCTCATCTTCGGTTTTATGAATGCGGTCGTACCGATTCAGATCGGAGCTCGTGACGTTGCATTTCCATTTTTAAACTCACTTGGTTTTTGGCTGTTCTTCTTTGGAGGACTTTTCCTGAACCTGAGCTGGTTTTTAAATGGAGCGCCTGATGCAGGCTGGACGAATTACGCTTCACTTGCACTGAACTCTCCTGGCCATGGAGTAGATTTCTATTTGCTTGGACTTCAGATATCAGGATTTGGTACACTGATTGCGGGTATTAACTTCCTTGCAACAATCATTAACATGCGTGCTCCTGGTATGACTTACATGCGCATGCCGTTGTTCACTTGGACAACATTTGTAGCTTCAGCACTTATCCTATTTGCTTTTCCGCCGCTTACAGTTGGTTTAGCAATTATGATGTTTGACCGTGTATTCGGCACTGGATTCTTTGTTCCGGAGCTTGGAGGAAATACGATTATCTGGGAGCATTTATTCTGGATTTTCGGACATCCTGAGGTATACATCTTAATTCTTCCGGCTTTCGGGATTTTCTCGGATGTATTGCCGCATTTCTCGAAAAAGCGTTTATTCGGATACTCTTCAATGGTATTCGCTACTGTATTAATCGGATTTTTAGGGTTCATGGTGTGGGCGCATCACATGTTCACAACGGGACTTGGACCAATTGCAAATGCAATCTTCGCAGTAGCAACAATGGCGATTGCCGTTCCAACTGGTATTAAAATTTTCAACTGGATGTTTACAATGTGGGGCGGAAGCATCCGCTTTACAGTGCCGATGATCTGGTCAGTTGCTTTCATTCCTACGTTCGTTATGGGCGGAGTAACAGGAATCATGCTTGCAGCTGCACCGACAGATTATCAGTATCATGATACCTATTTCGTTGTTGCCCATTTCCACTATGTTATTGTAGGCGGAGTTGTTATGGGATTATTCGCTGGCCTGCACTACTGGTGGCCGAAAATGTTCGGCAGAATGCTCGGCGAAAAACTTGGTGTTGTCACTTTTGTATTGTTCTTTACGGGCTTCCATTTAACGTTCTTTATCCAGCATTTCCTTGGATTGATGGGAATGCCAAGACGTATTTTTACTTTCCTGCCTGGACAGGGACTTGAAACGGGTAACCTGATCAGTACGGCTGGTGCATTTTTGATGGCTGCAGGAACAATCGTATTGCTTTACAATATCGTTATTTCTTCTATTAAAGGAGAAAAAGCAGCAGGAGATGCCTGGGGAGATGGACGCAACCTTGAATGGGCTGTATCATCACCTGCACCGGAATATAACTTTAAACAAACACCGCTTGTCCGCGGTCTTGACGCTTTGTGGGTTGAAAGAATGGAAGGAAACAAAGGCATGACTCCTGCTGAACCGCTTGGAGACATCCATATGCCTAACGGTTCCATCCTGCCGCTGATCATGTCATTTGGATTGTTTGTTGCAGCATTCGGATTATTGTATCATGCGGATTATGCATGGGGAGTACCGGTTATCATTGTCGGATTCTTAATTACACTTGGATGTATGTTCCTTCGTTCAATCATTGATGATCACGGTTATCATATTCACAAAGAAGATTTAATGAATGATGATAACGATAAGGGGGTTAAGGCATAATGCATGTTGAGGAAAAATTAACAGCTGAAACGTTCCCTGCCTCACCTGAAAAGGCGACCCTTGAAGGCAAAAATAAATTTTTAGGCTTCTGGCTTTTCCTTGGGGGAGAGACGGTCCTGTTTGCTTCTCTGTTTGCTACGTTTTTAGCTTTAAGAGATTCAAATAACGGCGGAGCGACTACTCAGGAAATGTTTGAACTTCCGCTTGTATTTGCAGCAACCATGCTTCTTTTAACAAGTTCGCTTACAAGTGTATACGCCATGTATCACATGAAGAACTTTCAGTTTAAAAAGATGCAGCTTTGGATGGGAATCACTGTCCTTTTAGGAGCAGGCTTCCTTGCCCTTGAAATTTATGAGTTTAATCACTATATTCATGAATTTCATTTCACAATGACTAGCAGTGCACTTGGTTCGGCTTTTTACACGCTTGTTGGAACACACGGTGCCCACGTGGCATTCGGTCTTCTGTGGATTACGACATTGATGGTCCGCAATGCAAAAAGAGGACTCAACTTATACAACGCACCAAAATACTACGTTGCAAGTTTATACTGGCATTTCATTGACGTTGTATGGGTGTTCATTTTCACGGTTGTATACTTAATGGGAATGGTGGGATAAACTGATGGCAGCTAATCAAAACTCAGGAAACCCAAAAGTAGATCTTGCATATCGCCGCAAGAAAAATAAAGAAGATATGAAATTTCAGGTTGTTACATTTGCGTTAATGATTTTCCTTACAGTCATTGCATTTGTAGCAATTGGCTATGATGGCATTGCAGAATGGTTCAAAATTCCGTTTATCCTTTTGCTTGCTGTTGTACAGGTTATTTTCCAGCTTTACTACTTTATGCATATGAGCCATAAAGGCCACGAAGTTCCTGCGCTTTTCCTTTACTCAGGAATTGGTGTAGCATTCTTGACAGTTCTGACATTTGTTACAATCATTTGGTGGTAAACCTAAAACCGGCTGAATCCTCAGCCGGTTTTTTTATTTGCTGAAAAAGGAAAATGCAGCAGATTGCTAATCAAATGAGAGGCAGTTTCCTGTCCTGTTCGGGAATATCCAGTTTATCATCCCGGGCATTTCTAATGTCATAGAACGTTCATTGATAGCGCTTCATTGAAGGTGTATAATAGTTTGCAGGAGTTATAGCAGAAATAGGAGATGAACTCATTGTTAAATTTAGAAATGTTTGGTTTTAGAGCAATGTGGAGCCCTTATTTTTTCCTGTTTGTTGCGGTCATTCTTGGCATTTATTTTCTATTAATCGGACCTCTTCGAAATCGATTTCACGATAGCCAGCCTGTCCCGTTCAAACAGAAAGCGCTTTTTGCTGGGAGCATGATTCTTTTATATGCAGTAAAAGGCAGTCCGCTGGATTTAATGGGACATTTAATGTTCAGTGCACATATGACACAAATGGCCCTATTATATTTGCTGATACCGCCTCTGATGATCTATGGCATCCCGGTCTGGATGTGGAGAGCGATGATTTACAGACGGGGAGTGAAGCAAATCGTTTCATTTCTGTCAAAACCGCTGATAGCTTTAATTGTCTTTAATGGGGTTTTTTCAATTTATCATATTCCGCTTGTATTTGATGTTGTGAAAACTGATCATATCCTGCACGCATCAGTAACGATTTTAATTTTCATTACTGCGATGCTGATGTGGTGGCCATTGCTGAATGAATTGCCTGAATGGAGGGAGCTTGGCGGAATTAAGAAAATTGGATACATATTCGCCAATGGAATGCTCCTCACGCCAGCTTGTGCTCTTATCATATTTGCTGATATTTCGCTCTATTCTACGTATTCTGATCCAAGCGCATGGGCGAGCGCCCTAGCACTGTGCGTCCCGGCAAGCATGCTGTCAGGCCTGAATTTGACTGGTCCGGAAATGTTCAATACATTGCCGCTTGTTGAAGATCAGCAGCTTGGGGGCATCATGATGAAAATTATCCAGGAATTTGTTTATGGAACCCTTCTTGGGATTATTTTCTTCAAATGGGCCCGTCAGGAGAGAGAGCGTGATGATCTAGAGGAAAGTAAAAGATTTACTCCGCAGCCGATTAAGTAACGTCCGCTCTAATTTTCTGCTTATCAATCTATAATTTATATTCTTAGGAGCTGCAAAAATGAATGTACCTATTTTACCTACTATTAGTACAGCCTTTATTGTTTTAAGTGCAGTTTCTGTTGCTGTTGGCTGGTATTTCATTAAGCAGCGCAAAATAGAAGCGCATCAAAAGGCCATGCTAACCGCAGCTGTTTTTGCTGTTATCTTCTTTATCGTATATGCCTCGAGAACGGTCTTTGTAGGGAACACAGCTTTCGGCGGACCAGACAGCATTAAAGTCTATTATACTGTTTTCCTGATTTTTCATATTACTCTAGCTACCATTGGTGCGGTATTTGGAATTATCACCTTGATTTCAGGCTATAAAAACAATCTGTCAAAGCATAGAAAATCTGGTCCGGTTACAAGCATTATTTGGTTTTTTACTGCCATTACCGGCGTGGCTGTCTATTATCTGCTGTATATTCAGTATAAAGGCGGAGAGACCACCTCTGTATTCAAAGCCATTTTAGGGTTTTAGTTAAACGTGAAAGGTGTTATGGAATGGATCATTCTATAACATCTTTTTTTTGTTTCTTTTTTTCTTTAAGTATAGGACGCACAGAATGGCCATAAAATGAAAGTATCAGGTGGTTTACGAAAGGGAGTGACTGTAAGATGATTGAAATTGTAACAGATCGGCTGCTGATTATCCCATGTTCTTTAGATATTGCAAAATCTTTAGTCTTTCACAGAAAAGAACTGGAAAGCCGCTCCCCGATTGGAATACCTGTTACTTGGCCTTCAACTGCTGTCAAAGGATTGCTCCCGCTCTATATTGAAAGACTCGAGAGGAATGATAAAGAATACGGCTGGGGACTCTGGCTCATTATTTTATATCATGAAAAGAGAATTGTAGGAGACTTGTTTCTGCAGGGTATGCCGGATGAGCATGGCTGTGTGGAACTATGCTACAACATCCAGGAGATCGATGATGAAGAAAGTTTAACATTTGAAGCAATTGAAGCTGTCATTGAATGGCTGACAAGTGAGAAATCGGTCATTCAAATCAGCATGGAATGCATCGATCATAATAAAAAATCCATTCGCCTTTTTGAAAAACTCGGCATGATCTGTACAAAAAAAGAGGACGTTTTTTTATCCTGGGAACTTAAAAAGAAAGCCTAGATGAGAGGAATACCATATGATCCGCAAAGCAGAAAAGAGTGATTTTGAAGAGGTTGTCCGTTTATCACAATATTCATTAAAGAACGATTGCAAAGAAATAAACTGCTTCCAGAGAGAGAGTATACTCGGTGACTTTGAAAGCGGGAGCCTGATAGCTAAAGTAGACATCCTGAATCTTACTATCTATTCTTCTGGGAGAAAAATGAATGTTGGAGGACTGTCGTCAATTTCTGTTTTGCCGGAAATGCGGCGCAAGCATAAGATGTACAAGCTCCTTTTTGAAGCTTTAGTATGGATGAAACACCGCGGCTATTCCATTTCTTATCTCCAGCCTATCTCCATACCTTATTACAGGAAATACGGCTGGGAACTCATTTCAAATGAAAAGCAGTGGACGATAAAGAAAGAAGATCTTTGTCTTTGGCCCTTTAGCGGGAGCTGCAATGTCAAAGAGCTCAGCGGAATTCTTGCATTGCCGTTCCTGCAAGAAGTGTATGATTGTTTCAGCAAACAGAATAATGGTTTGTTAGTCAGATCGGAAGAATGGTGGGAAAAGGGGATAGTAAAAGAAAATCATTTTGTTTTTGTTCACTTTAAAAAGGATGAAAATGCAGATGGCTACTTGATTTGCAGGCTCGAACATCAAAAGCTTTATATCGACGAATGCATAGCCCTTAATGATACAGCAAAAAAATCACTTTGGACTTTTATCTGCCAGAAAGGATTGAAATTTGAAGAACTGATTTGGCGTACATATGAACAGGATCATTTTTCATTTTTATTGAAAAACCCTTTTATTCTATCAAAGGTTAAACCTTCCATTATGGGGAGAATCATTGATGTCAAATCTTTTTTAGAGCAATATATGTCAGTCCCTCCTGAAAAGCCGCTTTTTCTGCACATCGATGACTCTTTTGCAGACTGGAACGGCGGGACTTATCTTATAAATGATGGCGAAATCACCCACTTTCAGAAGGCGTCTGAAGGAAGTGCCTGTTCTCATCCTCCAAAACGAGGTCTGCAGATGGATATATCCGTTTTAACCGCAGTTTTTTTCAGGTATTTGAAAGCTTCTTCTCTCTATAACGCAGGCCTGATTCAGGGACCGAAAGATGATCTGGATTTGCTTGAGCAAATCATTCAATCGAAAAAAACGATTTGCATGGATCGCATATAAAAAGGGCTGAACTTTAAGCGTTCAGCCCTTTCATTTTTGTTCAAAATTTAAAATTAAAACGGATTATGCCCGCTTCTCTTGCGGAATTATACACAATCAAAATCATAGGGCCAATGAAAAAACCGAGAACACCAAACAGCTTTAACCCAAGATACATTGAGATGAGCGTCGCAAGAGGAGATAATCCAATATGGCTGCCCATTACTTTAGGTTCTATCGTTCGTCTGATAATCAAAAGAACAGCCGTCAGAATTCCTAGCTTAGTCGCAAGTACTGGATCACCTGAAATAAGATGATACAGGGTCCATGGACCCATAATAATGATAGATCCTATGATAGGGATTACATCAATAACCCAAATGATAATGGACATAACAAGCGCGATTTCGGGGGCTATCAGCAGCAATCCGATAAAGGATGCAACGAAAATAATTATGCTGACTAAAAACTGTGCTTTTGCAAAGCCGAAAATGACATAGGACATGCGGGTAATCATAAAGTTCACTTTTTGAGCAGTATTTTCAGTCATGTGACCATACATTCGGATTTTCAGGTTTGGCAGCTCGAGCATAAACAGGAATAAGGCAATCAAGTAAACAAGCATGTTTACCATGTAATTAGGAATGTTTGTAATGATACTTTTGACATTGTCTATATTTACAGAGCTTGCGAGATCGCCTTTTGTTTTTTCGAGAAATTCTTCAACCTGATTGCTGATTTCATTTACAAACTCAGGCGGAAGATCTTTTGCTGAGTTTGTAATCCGTTGTTCAATATTGTTCCAGGCTATCGTAATTTCGTTTATGTAGCTTGGTGCATTTTCAATTGTCCGAATGGCTTCGCCAACTACTTTAGTTGTAATAAAGTAGCCGCTTAAGGTAATGGTGAACAGAAAGATCAAAAAAGTCACGAGCACAGCCATTTTTCGTTTTAGGTTTACACGGTTTTGGAAAATCCTAATAAGAGGTTCCAATAATAACGCAGTAATAAATGCCGTAATCAAGGGAATCGATATGGGCAGAAGAAAATAGATGATCAGTCCAATCACAATAACAGATAGAATAATGAGGAAATTTCGCTTATTAAGTATAGTAGACAATCCCTTGCTCCTTTCAATGCTTCTCTTTAAATTATAGTACGAAAGTACGGTTTGCAGAAAGGTTTTTTAAAGATTTATGAAAATATCATCCTCATTATGAGAAGCAAGAGGGGGATTGTATAAATTGATCAAATAAAAAAGCAAAAGCAGTTCATGCTTTTGCGTGCAGAATCATTAAACGATGCGGCCGACATCTTCTTTGAGCTGTTTGAGCAGCTTCTGGCTTGTACTTAAAACGGCATTTGGGAACGTTTCGCCTTCGCCGTATTCTACTCCGTGCGGATAATAGTGCTTGCCGAGAAGAGGTGTCATTAACTTAACAACGGCATGCTTAGCGCCAATATCGCCTTCTACTGCATATCCAGGGATGCGGAGATAAAATATTTCTCCTTTGTTTTCGAATTTACGATCATATGTAACACGTTCATAATCCCACTGACCAGCCCGGACGATGCCAAGCTCATCCATAATTTCATCAAGTCTTGCTAATTCTACTGTCAGACCATCCAGTCCAGTGTTTTCTAATTTCATTATGTATTCCCTCCTAAAACCTTATAACGGCATTTTCATTAGTAAAGCGCTTTAATGAACTCCACTTCAATCATAGTACGAATGCATGGAACTTTCAATCTTTACCTGATAATTTACATCTTTATCTTTTTTTAGGTCAAACTATTTTAGCAGAAAGATGATTTTTATTTACTTCTAAGGAGGTTTTTTTATGCAGAAGGTTCGAGATATTATGTCTAATGACATCCAGGCATGCACACCGCTTGATAATGTTTACGAAGTAGCGGTTAAAATGAAAGAATGGAATGTGGGATCCATTCCGATCATTGAGAACGATCAATTGCTCGGGATGATTACGGATCGTGACTTGGTTGTTAGAGGGATTGCAGAAAAACACCCCGGTTCTTATCAAGTGACAAAAGTGATGAGCGATCACATATTCACAATCAGTCCGGATGCATCTGCAGATGAAGCAGCACAGCTCATGGCAGAGCATCAGATCAGAAGGCTTCCTGTTGTAGAAGATGGACATATCGTTGGAATGGTATCGCTTGGGGATCTGTCCTTGAATCAATTGACAGACCAGCAGGCTGGCTCTGCATTAACGACAATTTCTGAAAAGGATGATCATCAGCTTCACTAAGCTGTTAAAGAGCATGCCATCATAGGGCATGTTTTTTTGCTATTTTCGCAAACCATGTTTTTTGTGGGATAATGGTAAAAGCCATAAGCGGAATTCAAGTAGAAGGGATTTGACTCCTGCTGGAAATAGAACTTATAAAAGTTTAAAATGAACATCTTATTTGAAAAATGCTGCTATTTTTGATTAAATGACCTATAAAAGGATATACTATCTGCCAATATTGTGAAATACTGTTTAGTAGTATAATGAATCTAATGGTTCATATAATGGTAGAAATGAGTGGCCTGGAGGGATTTAAACTGAGCAGTATATTAAAAACCATTTTTTTATTGCTGATTATTTTTATTACTTATATTCTTTTTATTCAATATGGAAATAATGAACCGATTAAACAAATAGATGAAAATGAACAAATCGCAAATGAATCAAATGAAGAATTAAATATGCCGGATTCAGGCGTTCTTTCTTTTGTTGGAAAATCATCGGGTGAGATCCTTGAAACACTTGGGGAACCTGCAAGGAAAGATCCTTCATCCTATGACTACGAATGGTGGATTTATAACCAGAATGATCAGCAGTACCTTCAAGTGGGTGTGCTTAATGAGAAAGTCGTCACGGTATATGCAATCGGCTCTGAGGTGAATGTGAAGCCTTATAAACTTGGGCAGCCTGTCGGGGAGGTTTTTAAGACTAATTCGATTTCTTCCAGTATCTCCATTGATTTTGACGGCAATTCCTATCGATTTGAAATGTCTGAAGAGGATATGAACACAAGGCCAATCGTAAAAATGGGCAATGTGTATGTTCAGCTTTATTTAGATAAATTTGATGGCGAACTATCAAGTATCAGAGCTTTAGATGAAGAAACACTTGTTAAGCAGCGTCCGTATGAAGTTGTTTACCGCGGAGAACTGATTCAGCCTAAAGAGCTTAATGCAGAAGAATGGAAGGCTGTAGAAATGGGAGCAGAAAATCAAATTCTTGATCTTACTAATATGATTCGTAGCCGTCACGATGTTCCTCCCGTAGAATGGGATCAAATGACTTCAGAGGTCGCCTTTTCGCACAGCAATGATATGCTTTCCAATGACTATTTTTCACATGAATCGCCTACCGCAGGGTCGCTTGCAGACCGTTTAAAAGAAGGAGAAGTAGCTTATCAGACAGCTGGAGAAAACATTGCAGCCCAATATATCGATGGAATAGCGGCTGTTGAAGGCTGGCTGAACAGCAAAGGACACCGTGATACACTGTTAAATCCAGATTTTACAAGGCTCGGTGTTGGTGTAAATGAGCTCTATTATACACAAAATTTCATCAGACCATTTAATGAATGATAATCACAGCAAAAAGACATCCAAGCGGGTGTCTTTTTGCTGATTGACATTTTCTTTTTTTGTGAATGGATGCAGGCTGCTTATGCTTTTTATCAGGCGTTTTTATTAGATAAGAAAGTATGCGGTTAGATGTCTGGCGCAAGCGCCCAATTCCTCGGCCAGAACGGATCCGAAAGTATTGGCAGGCGGATCCTTATCTGTTCGTCGGAGCTAAACGGGCACTTGCGCTTTTCTTGTAAGCACGTCTCTCAGCATACCCTTTACAGAGATGACAAACTTGAATTTCAGCTTGTTTATCACCAATATACGTTTCTGTGTTCTTGGATTATTTCTTGCAGAAATAGCACGTCTTTTTAAAAAATGGGAACATTTCTTTCTCCTTACTTATCGTTTAGGACGATCGATGATAAAAAAGCTCGCTGTACAATGAGCCATCAATTTTCCGTCATCCCGAAAGACTTTTCCCTCAGTCACAACCGTTTTGCTGCCTTTATGGATTAGTGAGGCTACACATTTCAGTTCATTGCCAATTCCTGGAGCAACATAATTAATTTTCATTTCAGAAGTAACGGCGGCAAGGTGCTCAGGCAAAACGTGATGGACAAGCGATCCCATTGCTGAATCAAGCAGTGTAGCTGTAATTCCTCCATGTACGATATTCAGGGAGTTCTGAATAATTGCCGTGTTGGGGATGGTTAATAGAAATTGATTTTCGGAATATTCGCCTTGTGCATGAAGCAATGCACCTATGTATGATCCATTTTCTTTACCCGCTTTCTTTTTAAGGCCTTCAAGAAACAGCTTTAAAACGGGAAAATCTTCTTCATTTAATTCCGTAAATAAGCGCATCAGTTCTTCCTGTTCCATCTCTCACCCAATCCTTTCTATTCTCCACTTCATCTTATCAGTCCTTCCAAATATTGTGCAATCAGGATTTTATCAATAATCTGTGCAGAAAAGGGTAAAGAGCGAAAATGGGCGAACCGTTTTTAGACGATTCAATAAAATATAGTAGGCGAAGGTAAGCAGAGGTGATCAGTTAATGACAGAAAAAAAAGAACATCCTTCAATTGGACAATTTAAAGAATTTGTTAAAAAACATCCTAAATTGATTACTGAAGTCAGAAAAGGCGAGAAGAAATGGCAGGAATTATTTGAAGACTGGTATTTGCTTGGTGAAAATGATGTTTCATGGGAAAAGTACAGAGATGATGCAGATAAGGCGGAAACTGCAGCAGAGGAGAAGTCTGATTTTATGTCCAGGATGATGACGGCTGTAAAAGGCATGGACGCCAATCAAATGAATCAGCATTTGTACAACATGAACAACACCATTTCATCCATTCAAAATTTATTTTCAACCTTTGGGCTTACAAAAGGCTCATCATCTAATCAGTCGAAAACACCAGGCAATCCCTTTTCCTTCAGAAAAGATTGAGCAGGAGAGACAGCATGAGAAAAGAAATTCAGGAAATGATTGCAGCAGACAATGAATTAAAGAAATTTTTGCGTGAACAGCCCCAATGGTACAGAAAGCTTGCCAGAAATCCTCAAGATACCGAATCCATGAAGCTTGCGATGATGAATTATTATCAAAAAACCATACCGCATAAAGTAGCCCAATTTTCAAATTCAGTGCAGATGGCTTCCATGATGCTTGGGATGTTTCAGTCAATGAGACAGCAGGACTGACAAAAAAGAAAGTCACAGCCATGACTTTCTTTTTTAGTCTGCTGAAAACATATTTGGAATAAAACTGGTGAAACTACCTCCATAAGGAGGCGTTGTCATTGATGAAACACTTTTTAATGCTGATTTTGTTTCTTGTATTTTTAACAGCCTGCACAAATGAAAAACCACGTCCAGAGGGAGATGCCGTTCCGATGGAAATCAGCATTGCAAAAAGGGATGCAATGGAAGCGGGTGCTCAGACAGGAAGACAGCTTTATGTCAATCATCATATTAAAGGGCAAAATGTGTACATAGAGTGCTTTGTTCCCAATTTTACTTTTTCAAATGAACACGGGAAAAAAATAAATGGCGAAGGATATATGAATCTGTATGTTGACGGAAAAAAAACGGATGAAATACATACAGCAGCATTTATTATTAAAGGTTTAAAAACAGGGACACATACGATTTCTCTTGAACTGCTGCACAATGATTCTTCGAAATATCATTTGAAAAAAACGTGGAATGTTACGGTTCAGTGAGACGCTAGCATTTACCATTCCGGCAAAAACATGTTAAAATATAGCTGGAGGTGATGCCGTCTATGTTTGCTACTATAGAAAGCGTCAATTTAATCGACGAAGCTGAGCTTCTTGGGTCGTTAGTTGTTGAGTCACAAATTGCGGAAGACTATCGCCGCACTTTAAATACATTAAAGAAAGATAAATCTGCACAAAAGGTGATCGCCAAATTTATAGAAATCAAGGACTTATACGAGGATGTCCAGCGGTTTGGCAAATATCATCCTGATTATAAGGAAATCACCAAGGTCATGAGGGAAGCAAAGCGAGAGCTTGACCTTCATGAAGCAGTCATTGCTTTTAAAAAGGCAGAGAAGGAGCTTCAGTCGCTGCTGGATGAAATAAGCGTCCAGCTTGGCAGAGCCGTTTCACAGAATATCAAAGTGCCAACAGGCAATCCATTTTTCGATACCGGATCAAGCTGCGGGGGAGGATGCGGCTCAGGCGGGGGATGCGGCTGTAAAGCATCTTAAAAAACGAGGCCAGTCCTCGTTTTTTAAGTTCCTTTTTTACTGTGAAAAAGTGTCCAGCTCACTAGGTCAAATCCTCATTCAGAACAGCTCCTCCGGTAAAGTCATAAAGACGTCTTTTCTTCAGGAACATTATCTGTCTGAACTTAATGGCCGCTTGCGCTTTTCTTAAGACGGATACAGTCCTCGCACAAATTGCCGCAGCAGAACATTTTTTCCTGAGGCACATAAAACCGGTGCCTGAATACATATAGGTTCGTGTCTTCCCTGACAAAGATGCATTCAAACGTAAGCCGTTTCCCATTCATAGCATAACGGCATTCTTTCTCAATCTTGAGCTTAATGTGAGCAAGTGATTCTGCGAAATTCATCTGAACATAGAGAAACGGAATACCGGCAGACTTTTTTATCCAGCATGTAAGATTTTCATCTTCGTTCATTCTATCTATAAATAATTGGACAGTCTGACTCAGGCTCACAGCAATCAGCTCCTTATGCAGAAAGGTTTTCATAGTGCGTATTGTAAAAAAATTAGAAAATTGGTACACTTCAAGTGGAGAATATAAAAAGGGAGATTATTTATGATGTTTGATAAGCGTCAAGGCATTATCATCTGGATGCATTCCTTAAAGCAAATTAAAATGCTCCGTAAATTCGGAAACATCCATTACGTATCCAAAAAATTAAAGTATGTTGTCTTATATTGTGACATGGAACATGTTGAACATACAATAGAGAAGGTGTCATCTTTTTCATTTGTAAAGCACGCTGAACCGTCATATAAGCCCTTTCTTAAATTGGAATTTGAATCAAAAATCGATAAAGCAAAAGAATATGACTATAAACTTGGTCTTTAGAAGAAAAGCGCAATCCTTTTTAGGATTGCGCTTTTTTTATGTATTCACGTTGAGGGATTTTGGCAGGCGGATTCTTATCTGTCATGCCTGGGCTAAACAGGCGGCTCCGCTTTTCGTATTGTCTAGCTCCACCGCCCAACTCCTCGGCCAGAACGGATCCGCCAAGAAAGGCAAAAAGCGCCTTTCCTGTCGGATCCTTATCTGTCTGCCTGCGCTAACCGGGCGGTTCCGCTTTTCGTTATTGTCCAGCTCCATCGCCCAACTCCTCGGCCAGAACGGGCGATTCCGCTTTTCTTATTGCCAAGGCGGCAAATACCTGTTCATTCTCAGGATTCCTGTGAGGTATTGAAAATACAATTCTTTTTCGGCAAATTGAGAAGAAGATTTGACGTCAAGTTCTATAATTGATTTCTCAAGTTTTTTTGCAAGATCTTCAAATAATTCACGGCGTTTGCTTTCTCCTGCGGAAATACCTTCAAGGCAAAGGTAGATGGCCTGGAATTGACCAGGGTCAGTCGGGTTCATCGTGACTGCAAATGATGACATGTTTCTTTCGTTAATCGTTGTATTAAGGATTAAAAATCTTGAAACACGATGAGCATTCGCCTGTGTGGTTTCGATTAATTCATACAGATCCGAATAGCCGGCTCCAAGTTCGATAAAGCGCTGTATCAAACTGAATTCCTCCTGTTCTTTCTTTCTCATCATAATGTAACATGTTTAAAATCAGTTAGATAGATGATGACCTATTTTTTATCAAGAAAAAAGTTTATAGAAATGTATAGTGTGAACTCGATTGGTGGATAATGTATAGTAACAACATCGAATCGAAGATGTTGTTGCCAACCGCGGAGAAGACTTACGTTTCCCCATAAGTTCTTCCTCCGGTTTCTCCTCTCCCTTTGCCTTCTGCCCAAAAAAAGTCTCTTTTTTTGGATTAGAAGGACCCTGCAGGTTTCCTGCGGGGTTTTTTTATGGACGTCATTCAAAGCTCTTAAGTATGTGTCCATATTATCCGTCATTTTAGGTATTAAGCACACCTTACTGCAGCTCCATGCGAGCGAAATCCTGTTTCCGCAAGCGTGAAGGAAAGAGTAAGACCCGCTTTTCAATATTGTCTCTGTCCACGCTCTGTGATACGATAAAACAGGCTAAATTCTAGCAGTAAAGACAAAATAACAGTGGTGAGAAAGATGAGAGTAGTATCAGGCAGCTGTAAAGGGCGGCCATTAAAAGCGGTGCCGGGCATGTCGACACGCCCGACAACTGATAAAGTGAAAGAATCAATCTTTAATATTATCGGCCCATATTTCGACGGGGGTCTTGCAGTCGATTTGTTTGGGGGAAGCGGCGGTCTTGGAATCGAAGCTTTAAGCAGAGGAATTGATAAATGCATCTTTGTCGACCGGGAAGCGAAAGCAGTTGCAACCATACATAAGAATTTAGAAGCCTGTCATTTTCAAAGTCAGGCAGAGGTCTACCGCAATGATGCAGAGAGAGCATTAAAAGCCATTGCGAAAAGAGAGCTGTCCTTTAAGTTGATCTTTTTGGATCCTCCGTACAAGCAACAAAAATTGAAAGCGCTTATCGAATTGATTGATTCATTTCGTTTAGTGGAAGATGGGGGCATTATCGTGGCTGAACATGATGCCGGGATTACATTGCCGGATGAGATTGGCTCTTATAAGCTCTCCCGCTATGAATCCTATGGTATTAGCGCTGTGTCCATCTATATACATAAAGAACAAGGGACGGGGGAGTAAAATGGCAAGCATTGCTGTTTGTCCGGGAAGCTTTGATCCTGTGACGTACGGACATTTGGATATTATTAAACGCGGGGCAAAAGTATTTGATAAGGTGTATGTTTGTGTGCTGAATAATTCATCAAAAAACCCATTGTTTAATGTGGATGAGCGCTGTGAGCTCTTAATGGAAGTGACAAAGGATATGCCGAATGTTGTGGTTGAATCCTTTAAGGGTCTATTAATTGAGTATGCAAACAGCAAGAATGCAAGCACGATTTTGAGAGGGCTGCGCGCGGTTTCAGATTTTGAATATGAAATGCAGATTACCTCCATGAACAGGGTGCTTGATCCTAACGTAGAAACCTTATTCATGATGACAAACAACCAATATTCATTTTTAAGCTCGAGTATCGTAAAAGAAGTGGCCAAATACCGCGGCGATATTTCAGAACTTGTTCCAAAAGCAGTTGAAAATGCGTTAAAACAGAAATTTAACAGATGAAAAAAGTGACCTCCTTGGCGTGAATGCGTTCTAAGAGGTCACTTTTTTATATGATGATAAAAATTAAAAAACGGATAAATTAGCAGGTGAATTTTATGAACACACTGATATTCCAATTTTGGCTCTGCTTGCTTAAGCTAATTCCTTGAAATAACCCGGCCTGCATAGATGAAAATGTATATAAGCAAAGAGATGATCGTAATCATCGGTCCAATTTCAGTCAGCAGGCTCCAGATGTACGCTAGAAGAACTGGAGTATCCTCTGTGAGAAAAACCGGAAGAACTGATACATTTGAGCCGGAAAGCTCCAAATAAACAGGCTTCCAGAAGATCCAGGCGAAGAAGGCGGCGTATACTCCCTGCAGTATTCGGGCGATAAAAAACGGGCGAAAACGGATGTCCGTCTCTGCAAGGATGCTTGCAACCTGAGCCTGAATCGACAGCCCGCTGAAGCCAAGCAAAAAGCTTGTCACAATCGCTTTTTGCAGCAGATCGGCACTTGCTGTACTTGCAAGCTTGCTGCCGAGTGTCATCTCAAACATGCCTGATACAAGCGGAACGCTGAGTTCAGCAGATAATTTAAAAAGAGCAAGCAATAAAGAGAATGCGACAGCAATAAAATCTGTAATCGATAAAAGGGATAAGAGTTTATTTAAAACAGAAAATAAAATAATGAATCCGCCAACCATAAGCAGGGTTTGAATTGATGAGAGTACAGCGTCGCCAAGCATTTTTCCGATCGGCCTTGTGTCATCCGTCCGGGTCTGATGCATCTGTTTGAAAGCTTCTCTGACAGACGGTCTTTTATAGTCTGTTTTTATCGGCTTCTCCAGTTCGCGTCCATGAAACCTCATGGTCAGTCCTACGGCCAGGTTTCCGGTATAATGAGCAGCAGCTAGCAGAAGGCCAAGAGCCTGATTATTGAAAAATCCAATCGCGACGGCTCCGAAAATAAATAACGGATTAGAAGAATTCGTGAAGGACACGAGCCTCTCAGCTTCAAGAGCCGTCAGCTGCTTTTTTTTTCGCATCTCTGCCGTCAGCTTTGCGCCTGCAGGGGAGCCGGATGCCCATCCCATTGCCCAGACAAAGCCCCCGATTCCCGGAACTTTAAACAGGGGTCTCATCACCGGTTCTAAAAGCACACCAATGAACCTGACAATCCCAAATCCGATCAGCAGATGGGAAAGGATGAAAAAGGGCAGCAAAGACGGGAAAACCACCCCCCACCAAAGCTCAAGCCCTGCTTTAGAAGCAGTATAGGAAACTTTGGGGCTGATAATCATAGCAAACGCAAGGATCATCAATGAAAATCCAAGCAGAAGTGTTTTTAATTTAGCTGCGTTCAAAATATGTCCCCCTCTTGCTTCTTTCTATACTTTTTAAAGCGGATAATGATAAAATATAGTCAAACTTTTCCGCAGGGTTGTACACTCTTTGATAGTTCAATATACGAGAATAGGGGACCATTTTAGACCATAGAATTGACTAACGGATGAATTGACATTAGAGGAGGCATCTCTTTGAAAAGAGAACCTAAAATTGGTCTCGCCTTGGGATCCGGCGGAGCACGCGGTTTTGCTCATCTCGGAGTATTGAAGGTATTAAGTGAAGAGGGTATTCAGATCAGCATGATTGCCGGAAGCAGCATGGGTGCACTGGTTGGCAGTTTTTATGCGACAGGGCTCGGATTTGAGCATTTATATAAGCTTGCTACATTATTTAAACGCAAATATTATTTGGATTTTACTGTGCCCAAAATGGGCTTTATTGCAGGAAACCGCGTTAAGGATTTTATAAAGGTGTTCACAAGAGGCAAGCATATAGAAGACTTGGATATTCCGCTGTCCATAGTAGCGACAGATTTATACGAAGGAAAAAAAGTGGTCTTTACAAAAGGGCCGGTTGCTGATGCAGTGAGGGCAAGCATTGCCATTCCCGGTATATTTGTTCCTGAAAAAATTGATGGAAAGCTTCTCATTGACGGCGGAGTGATTGACCGGATTCCTGTTTCGGTTGTAAAAGAGATGGGAGCTGACCTTGTCATTGCAGTAGATGTTTCCCATGTGAAAAAGACGGAAGAAATCACGTCCATTTTTGATGTCATTCTGCAGAGCCTTGATATTATGCAGGATGAGCTTGTCCATCACCGCAAAATTGCCTCCGATATTATGATTCGGCCGCATGTAGAGCAATATAGTTCAAGAGCATTTAAAAACATAAAAGAAATCATTGAGATTGGTGAAAACGAAGCAAGAAAGCATGTTTTCGAAATAAAAGAGCTGATTGAAAGTTGGAAGGGGTCACAGCAAGATGAAGAATAACAAAGTAGTCAGAGCCATTTTAATAGGAGTAATCCTCGCTGCGGTCCTGAATTTTATTAAACTCCCTTATTATGTAACAAAGCCGGGCATGGCAACTGAGCTAGAGCCGATTATAGAAGTGGATGGCGGATATGATGAAGAAGGAAGTTTTTCGCTGACAACCGTCGGTTTTGGAAGGGCAAATCTATTTTCCTACGTTCTCGCAAATGTCCTTCCATATCATGAGCTTTTGCCGCTTGAAGATGTCGTTCAAGAAGGTGAATCAGATGATGATTATTTAAATAGACAAATGCATATGATGGAATCTTCTCAGGAATCTGCTGTTTCATTAGCGTATGAAAAGGCAGGCAAAAAAGTGGACTACAAATTCCACGGCATTTATGTCATGCAGGTTGTTGAAGGGATGCCGTCAGAGGGCAAACTTAAAACCGGAGACCGCATTTTCAGAGTCGACGGAAAAGAATTTAAAACGGCAGAAGAATTTATCGCATACGTCAGCCAAAAGAAAAAAGGCGATAAGATAGATATTACATATGACCGGAATGGAAAAGAAGGCAAAACGGAAATAACAGCGGCCCAGTTTCCGGATAACAAAAACAAAGTCGGGATCGGAATCTCTCTTGTAACGGACAGAGAACTAATAACAGAGCCTGAGATTTCGCTTGATACAAGCAATATTGGCGGACCATCTGCAGGATTAATGATGACACTTGAAATTTATAATCAGCTGACAAAGGAAGATTATACAAAAGGCTATCATATTGCAGGCACCGGGACGATTGATGAAAAAGGAACAGTCGGTCCAATTGGCGGGATCTCGCAGAAAATTGTAGCAGCAGATAAATCGGGTGCAGAGATCTTTTTTGCGCCGAATCAAAATGGCATTGCTGCCTCCAATTATAAAGAAGCCGCTGCAACGGCCGAAGAGATTGACACGGATATGAAAATTGTGCCGATCGACACATTTGATGATGCTGTAGCTTATCTAAAAAAATTAAAAGAAAAATAAAAAGGTGACTTCATTGCGAAGTCACTTTTTATTTTAAGCAGCCTACAAAAACAGTTTTTCTGCTTCGTTGTATTGAATAGGTCTTGTTGAATATTCGCTGTGCATAAATTGAGAACGGATCGGTTCAGGAAAAACCATGCCATACACTGATGCTGCTTTTATATCCAGATCAAGGAGCGGGTGGCTGAATGCAGACAAAGTTGAAACGATCGGTTTATCAACCGTTTTCTTTATGCTGTTTAAATAAGCCCGCCCCTGTGAAGACATGCCCAGCAGTCTTAAATAAGGGGCTCCTTTATCATCAAGCTTCATTTGATCTTTGGTCGTTCTAGTTAAAATATGAAGACAAAGCCGCTGAAGTCTTGTCCATGTGTACCGTTTTGTTTTCAGCTGCTCCATAAAATCTTTAAAAGTTGCAGCCTTATGAATGAGCGATTTCACCCGGTTTTCAAGGCCTTCTTCGACTTCATAAATCTGCTTCAGTTCATCATGCGTCATCGTGCAGATTGTATATTTAAGAAATCCAAAGTAATCTTCCCATTGATGAAAGGTGTCAAAATCATGTTTATACTTTTGTAAATTGACCCAGGTGGTTTCAGGTACAAATGATTGAATATCTTTGTTTTCTTCTGAAAAGATAGCCTTGCGTATGCTTGTCGCACTTGCAATGGAGGTTTCATTAAATTCTTCATCATGGTAGCCTGCGGATGTCCGTTTAATCGTAAGGGGGAATATGGCAGAGCCCTGTTTCTGAATAGCTTTAACATAATGATAGCCTAAAATGTTGTTTGGCATCGATAAATCAAGTGTATGTCCGCCTGTGTCCAGTGACTGATAGGCCCTTGTCTGGGCACTTGGATAACTTATTCCCTGTTTCATATAATACTTAATAGCATCCTGATAGTCTGAATCAAGGTCTGCAAGTGTCTTTGCCGTCTCAAGGAAAGGCGTGATTTCTCCATTTTCACTTCCAAAGCAAACGGAATTGCATTTTAAGGCATCCAGTATGGAGATGGCCCCATCTGCGAAAATTTCTGCTTTTTGGGTCGCAAATGAATATGGCAGTTCAACGACAAGATCTGCTCCCTGCTGCAGGGCCATTTTCGCCCGGCTCCATTTCGAGACAAGTGCAGGCTCGCCGCGCTGCAAAAAATGGCCGCTCATTACAGCAATGACTGTATCTGCTTCCGCCTTTTCTTTAGAAGCCTGAAGGTGATAGAGATGCCCATTATGAAATGGATTATATTCAACTACTAGCCCGACTGCTTTCAAGAACATTCCTCCCTGATTTATTTTTTTCATTATTTTTCTAATTAAATCATGAAACGTGGGGTTCACGAAGTCAAGTTTCTGCAATAAAAATGGCTGAAAAACCTTTAAAATCAGCGAGAACATTTTGCATTAAAACAATATTCATGTATACTAAACACTGTAAAGAAAAAATATTGACAAATATTATTGCGAAAGCTATAATTACCTTTGTTGCCTTGAGGTGATACCATATGAAATGGTCTATTAATCAACTGAACCAACTGCAAAACAAGGGACTGCAAATTGATGAAACCGTCCAATTGACAGATATGAAAGGCGCGCTTTCTGAAATCCGTGAAATTTCACCTGTTTCAGTAAAAGGCAGAGCAGATCTTGGCTCTTCTAAAGCAACTTTTCATTTGACGCTGACTGGCACGATGATTCTCCCTTGTGCAAGAACGCTAGTGGATGTTCCATTTCCGTTCGAAATTCATACAACTGAAACGTTCTTATTAAAACCGAATGCCGACTTCGAGATGGAGGAAGATGTCCATCACGTTCAAGAAGATATCGTTGACTTAATACCTGTTATTAAAGAAAACATACTTTTGGAAGTACCGATGCAGGTTTTTAGCGATTCTGTTGAAGGAAATGATCAGGCTGCCCCGCAAGAGGGAAAAGATTGGAAAGTTATCTCTGAAGAAGATAACAAAAACAAGATTGACCCGAGACTTGCCGGCTTATCGAAATTCTTCGATGATCAAGACAGCTAATGCTATTGTTTAGCACTTATATATAGGCTGTTTTAAACACAAAGTTTTAATGAAACTCTGTAAGGAGGTGGGAATAATGGCTGTACCTTTTAGAAGAACTTCTAAAACAAGAAAAAGACTACGTCGTACACACTTCAAATTGCAAGTGCCTGGTATGGTAGCATGCCCAAACTGTGGTGAAGTTAAATTAGCTCACCGTGTATGTAAAGAATGTGGAACATACAAAGGAAAAGAAGTTGTTAGCAAATAATAACTTCATTAAAAACGCAAGGATCTCTGATCCTTGCGTTTTTTTTATGAAGATTAATAATAATATGCTCTAGTGCTTATCCAGCCCTTTCTATAAAATAAAAGGTATTCATCTATTTCTTTAGGGGGATTAAAGTGGGAAAAGTATCAGCAAGCGAGAGAAACGGGATATTAGAGATTAAAATTAACCGGCCGGAGCGCAGAAATGCAATTGATTATGATGTGATGAATGAATTAGAAGCGATTTTGACTGGAGCAGAAGGCAATGAGAGACTGCTCGCTGCAGTCATAACAGGCAGCGGCAGCAAGGCGTTTTGTTCAGGCGGTGATCTTTCTGTTTTCGGGAATATCACCACTGCTGAAGAAGCTCTGTATATGCTCTCTAAAATGGGGAATCTATTATACAGAATCATGACTCTTCCTGTGCCGACATTTGCTCTGATAAATGGAACGGCTGTAGGGGGAGGAATGGAAATAGCTGCTTCAGCTGATTTCAGACTAGTAAATGAAGAAGCTTCACTAGGATTTATTCAGGGAAATCAAGCGATTACTACCGGCTGGGGCGGAAGTGCGATGCTGTTTGAAAAAATGCAGCATGATAAGGCCTTATACATGCTCACAAGCGGAGAGAAAATAAATGCACATAAGGCAAAAGAACTTGGATTTGCTTCGGATGTTTTTCATTCTGATACATTTGAAACAGATGCTTATGAGTACATAAGAAAGGCTCTTATCCCTTATCCTGATGTGATTAGAGCGTATAAAAAAGGTCAGATTAATAAATGGGTCAGCTCGGGTCTGGAAAAAAGAATGCAAGAAGAAATCGCCAAGTGTGCAGAGCTTTGGGCAGGCGAAGAACACTTGAATGCTGTCAGGAAATTCTTTCAAAAGTAGGCAGTGAAAAAACAGCTTGTATCCCTGGGAATTCTGTCACGTTCGGTAGTCTATCTATTCTAGCAGGCGCATATGTATGTAAAAAATGCGCATTAGGGGGAAGAGTTATGACGACTACACGTCAGGATGCCTGGACTCAGGATGAGGATTTGATGCTCGCTGAAATAGTTCTCAGACAGATTCGTGAAGGCGGCACGCAGCTTGCAGCGTTTGAAGAAGTAGGGCAAAAGTTATCAAGAACGGCTGCAGCATGCGGATTCCGCTGGAATTCTTATGTGAGAAAGCAGTACAAATCAGCAATTGAAATGGCAAAAGCTCAGCGAAAGAAAATCCGCAAACAAGAGCAGGAAGAATCAGCTGACCTGGTTAAGCCTTCTTTGGAGATTGAACCGCAGAAGAAAGAAGCATACGGATCCCTGACTTTTCATGAAGTGATTTCGTTTTTAAAAACCTATGAAAATTCAGGCAGCGCAGCAGAATTAAAAAGCGAAAATGAAAAACTAAGTAAGAAAGTAACCCATCTTGAGCAGCAAGTTGAAAAATTGCAGGCTGAAAAAGAGACCATCCACAGTAATCTGAAGCTCGTAGAGGAAGATTATATGATGCTGATTGAGATGATGGAACGTGCAAGAAATATGGCTGTTTTGAGAGATGATGAACGCAGCCGCAAGGTGAAGTTTCAGGTAGACCGCAATGGAAATCTCGAAAGAGCTGAAAAATAAAAGAATGACCGCTTGAGCGGTCATTCTTTTATTTAACTGAACATTTTTTTAAGCGGGTTCTCCTTTTTGTTCGGAAACGCCTTCAGGATACCAGACAAGAGGGTTTTCCCCTTTATCGCGATCCATGTCATATGTCACGGACTCAAATCCCATTCTTGACCAGAATTCACCCGACTTTACTCTTGGATTGGTTTTGATCGGAACACCGAAAGATTTTGCATATTCAACAAGTGCCGTGCCATAGCCTTTGCGCTTATAATCAGGAAGCACTTCAAGCTTCCAAAGCTCCAAATAATCCTGTTTTGGGTCGAAATATTCATCGAACTTTTTATCGACGCGGTAAAGGCTCATGCGGGCAACGAGCTTTTCGCCAAAGTAGATGCCGTAAAATGGTGAATTGCTGTCATTTTCGATAATGTTATCCTGAAGATCATCCAGCATGGACAGCTCCTGCAGTCCGTATTCTTTAAACTTTTTAAATTCCTCTAATGTTTTATAATTAATAAGCAGTTTTTCTACCTTAAACATTGTTTTTCCCCCTTGCAGCCTCTGATGGTTGTTTATCATGCAGGTTTAAGATAAGAATACAAAATCTTAACAACATTTTAAAACTTACATCTATTATACCACGCAGAGAAGATTAGAAAAGAGTTTCGTGAGCGTTTTCATTTTAAAGCAGGAAATTTAAAGTTTATGAAGAAATGTACTCTGTGGGGATATTCTTTTACACCTTGGGAGGGGAGAAATTGAAGAAGATTTTAATAGCAAACCGGGGAGAAATTGCGCTTCGGATTATCCAAACATGCAAAAAAATGGGGATTGAAACAGTCGTCATTTTTTCTGATGCCGATGCGGAGCTGCCATTTGTTAAAGAAGCAGACTATGCCTTTAGAATAGGGGAAGCTCCTGTAGCGAAGTCCTATTTATTAAAGGATGAAATTTTAAATATTGCCGTCAGGGAACAAGTGGATGGCATTCATCCGGGTTATGGATTCTTATCTGAAAATACGGAGTTTGCTCAGGCGGCAGAAGAAAAGGGCATTAAGTTTATTGGTCCTGATGCAGAGACAATGGCTCTTATGGGAGATAAAGTTGCTGCTAGAAAAACCATGAAGGAAGCCCTCGTGCCAGTTGTGCCAGGAAGTGTTACAGGTATTTCTGCTGTTGAGGACGCCTGCTCCTTTGCAGGGGAAATCGGATATCCGGTGATGCTTAAAGCAAGCGGCGGAGGCGGCGGGATCGGCATGCAGCGGTGTGACGATGAAGCGGCTCTGATAAAATGTTTTGACTCAACGAAAACAAGAGCAAAAGCATACTTCGGAAATGATGAGGTTTTTATAGAAAAATTCATTGCAGATGCAAGGCACATTGAAATTCAATTATTTGGAGATCATCACGGAAATGTTGTGCACATGTTCGAGCGTGACTGCTCTGTTCAGCGCAGAAACCAAAAAGTGGTCGAAGAATCTCCATCTCCGCACCTGTCTGATGAGACAAGGGCCAAAATGTGCGAAGCTGCTATTGCAGCAGCAAAGCATGTAGGATACATAAATGCAGGAACGATCGAGTTTATTGTAGATGATAAAGAAAACTTTTATTTCCTTGAAATGAATACTAGACTGCAAGTCGAGCACAGGGTGACAGAAGGCGTGACAGGCCTTGATCTTGTAGAGCTGCAAATCCGCACGGCGGAAGGAAACGCGCTTCCTTTTACACAGGAGGAAATTACGAAAAACGGTCATTCTATTCAATTCAGACTATACGCCGAAGATCCGGTGAAATTCATTCCGTCACCCGGTTTAATTAAAGCGTTTACATTCAGTAAAATGAATGGGGTGGTTGTGGATATTGCCTATGAAGAAGGCAATACTGTCACGCCTTTTTATGACCCGCTGGTGGCAAAAATTATTGTAAACGGAAATAGCCGGGAAGAGACCATTGAAAAAGCAAGGACATTTTTAAATGATATGAAAATCGAGGGAATTAAAACTAACCTTCCTTTATTTATTAATATTTTATCGAATGAACAATTTAACCGCGGAAGATACAGCACATCCTTTTTACAGACAGCTGTTTTCGCATAAGTCAGAGTTTGAAAATAATCAATTTGCTTCACCACATCAAGAATGGAGGATTTTAAACATGATCGAAATTAAAGCAAGTATGGCAGGAACGGTATTGAATGTATTAGTGGCAGCAGGGGACGAAGTAACGGCAGGACAAGATGTGATCATGCTTGAATCAATGAAAATGGAAATACCTTTAGACAGCCCGCAAAATGGTGTTGTGGAAGAAGTAAAAGCCGAAACGGGCGATTTTGTTAACGAGGGCGATGTATTAATTATTTTAAATGCGTAAAGAGGAGGTATTTCCAATGTTGAAAACGGATGAATTGGTCAAAATCCTTAAAGAAAAGACAGCAGAAATTGAGTCCGGCGGACACCCTAAATATCATGAAAAGCTGCAGCAGCAGGGGAAATTGTTTGTAAGAGAGAGACTAAACCGTCTATTCGATAATGGAAAGTACACAGAGGATGGGAAATTTGCGAATAACCAGGCAGGCGACCTGCCATCAGACGGTGTTGTTACGGCCATCGGGAAAATCAATAATCAAACTGTTTGCGTGATGGCAAATGATTCTACAATCAAAGCTGGCTCTTGGGGGGCAAGAACGGTCGAAAAAATCATCCGTATCCAGGAAACAGCTGAAAAATTAAAAGTTCCCTTGCTTTATCTGGTAGATTCAGCCGGAGCAAGAATTACAGATCAGATTGATATGTTCCCAAATCGCCGCGGTGCAGGAAAGATCTTTTATAACCAGGTTAAATTGTCAGGGATGATCCCCCAAATCTGTCTGCTATTTGGTCCATCAGCAGCAGGAGGAGCATACATCCCGGCATTTTGTGACATTGTGATCATGGTCGAAGGAAATGCCTCCATGTATTTGGGATCTCCTCGAATGGCAGAAAAAGTCATCGGTGAAAAAGTCAGCCTTGAAGAAATGGGCGGAGCGAGAATGCACTGCTCTGTGAGCGGATGCGGGGATGTTCTTGTAAAAACAGAAGAAGACGCTATATTAGAGGCTAGAAGATATTTAACTTACTTTCCGCAAAATTATCAGCATGCTTCGATGACAGTTGAAGCAGTTGCTCCAAAGCAGGGCAGAAGGCTGTCTGAAATTGTCCCGGAAAATCAGAATGCACCATTTGATATGTATGAGTGCATTGACTCTCTTATAGACGAAGGAAGCTTTTTTGAAATAAAACGCTTATTCGCACCGGAAATCATTACAGGATTTGCCCGGATGGACGGTAAAGTTGTTGCGGTCATTGCCAATCAGCCCCGGGTTAAAGGCGGAGTATTGTTCGTAGATTCAGCAGACAAAGCAGCGAAGTTTATGCAGCTTGCGGATGCGTTTCATATTCCACTGTTGTTCCTTGCGGATGTGCCTGGCTTCATGATTGGCACAAAGGTAGAAAGAGCGGGAATTATCCGCCATGGCGCTAAGATGATTGCGGCCATGAGCTCTGCTACAGTTCCAAAGATTTCGGTTATCGTCAGAAAAGCATACGGTGCCGGCCTTTATGCAATGGCAGGACCGGCGTTTGAAACGGATTGCGTAATTGCTCTTCCTACAGCTCAAATTGCTGTTATGGGGCCTGAAGCTGCAGTTAATGCGATTTATTCAAATAAAATCAATGAAATTGAAGATCCGAAGGAGAGAATGAAATTTGTCCTTCAAAAACAGCAGGAATATAAAGAGAACATCGATATTTATAAGCTTGCATCTGAAATGATAGTCGATGACATTGTTTCCGCAGATGACCTAAGAGAGGAACTTATTTCCCGTTTCTCTTTATATGAAACAAAACAGCTTTCATTCAGCGAACGGAAGCATCCGGTTTATCCGGTATAATGCAGGAGGTAAAGCCAGCTTTCAGAGCTGGCTTTTCTTAATGGTTAGGAAAGGATAAAATTTGGCGCTTTGATGTCGGGCTCCATCGCCCAATTCCTCGGCCAGAACGGATCCGAAAGTATTGGCAAAAAGCGCCTTAACTTGCGGATCCTTATCTGTCATGACTGAGCTAAACGGGCGATTCCGCTTTTCTTAATTCCTGGTAGTTATATATGGGAAATACTTCTTTTCTTTGGTATCATTAAAGAATTAAGGGAAAACGGTGGGATGCGCTTATGGAGATAGGAATTATCGGTTCAGGAGCAGTCGGATTACTCAGTGCCGCATATTTAAGCAAATATCATGAAGTGACATTGTATACAAGACGCAAAGAGCAAGCAGGTCTTATCAACGATTCAGGAATAACCCTCGTGCGGGGAGATTGTCGTGAGAAGATAACAAATAACCTCAGAGCAGAAGACAGCCCCTCCTATAAAGAACCTCTTCTAATTGTAACGGTCAAACAATATCAGCTGGATTCTATCTTTGATGCCTTAAAAACGAGTCCGTCCAAAATGGTGCTTTTTTTGCAGAATGGCATGGATCATATCCCTTTGCTTCAAACACTGAAAGGACACCGCATTTTTGTGGGAACTGTAGAGCATGGCGCATTAAAACTGAGTGACAACAGTGTTAAGCATACAGGATTGGGCTGCATTAAGGTCAGTCCGCTTTATTCTGAAGATCGTTTAAAAGAGCTGCCTATCCTGCAAATGCAAATGGAGCATTTTCCATTTGAATATGTTAGAGGCTGGAACGAAATGATGTCCCGGAAGCTGCTTGTGAATGCCTGCATAAATCCTCTTACTGCTTTATTGCGGGTGCCAAATGGCGAGCTTGCTTCAAATCCGATGTATAATAAAATGACAGAAAGCGTATTTCATGAAGCGGTGAAAGTTCTGGCGTTTCAGAAAGGCCAAGAAGAATGGGAGCATGTCATGGATATATGCAGAAACACGGCTCAAAATCGGTCATCTATGCTGAAAGATATAGAAGAAGGCAGAAAGACAGAGATTGATGGAATCATTGGCTTTTTAATCAATCAGGCAAAAGCTGAAAAGCTTGAAGTTCCTGTACTGCATTTCTTATATCAGGCCATCAGGGGAATGGAAGGATGATTATAATCGATTCTATGATCAGTATTTTTGCATTTGCTGTTACACTTCCGCTGCTTAGTTTTTTCCTTCTGTTTCTTCTTTTTATTGTTATGACTAGCAGCAAAAAAAGAGCCTTGCTGCTTGCTGCGGACATTTGCGTGGTTTTATTTATATTCTCAATTTACTTCAAATTGCTTACATTATCACAAACTGTTTTTTACGGCGGCTTATTTTTCATCTGCCTCCTCATCTTGTTTACTGTTCTGCTTATCCTGATCAAATCACAATCGTCCATTACATTAACCATTGCATTTAAAAAATGCTGGCGTTTCTCCTTTTTACTTTTGCTGCCGCTCTCGACGTTTCTTACTGTATATGGAATCATTTCCGGAATCCTTGAGTATCTGTAAGATCTCAGGCAAACTTTTTTTATTTTCGGTGCAATAAATGCTATACTCTTCTCGGAAGCTTACATAACCCGGAAAGGAAGTTACACTAATGGAGATTACTGAACTCTCCCTTCGCCACACGAACCGCCTTGTGGAAGATTTGGTTCATGCAAGGTTAAATACGGTGGATTACTTTGATTACAAAATTACAAATCATGATGTCTATGAAAAGAGAATGAACGATTTAAAAAATAGAACGTTTGCAAGGGAAGAATTATCGGATTACCTTTTATCCTATCACCGTAAACATTTCCCTGAGAATGCTGCAGTGACCGAAAACATTGAACGTCTTAAACAGCCTGAGAGTCTTGTAGTAGTCGGGGGGCAGCAGGCAGGTTTGCTTACAGGGCCGCTTTATACAATACATAAGATTATTTCCATTCTCGTCCTATCAAAGCAGCAGGAAGCAGAGCTTTCTGTTCCCGTCATCCCGGTTTTCTGGGTTGCAGGCGAGGACCATGATTTTGCGGAAATCAATCATTTATTTGTATCGCAAAATCAAGTCATAAAAAAGAAAGCGATCAAACACACGCAATCTGAAAAAATTCCTGTTTTTCATAAAGAGCTTGATCAGAAGGAATGCTGGAATTGGATCTGCTCCGTTTTTGAAACCTTCGGTGAAACTGATTATTCAAACATGCTGATGGAAAGTCTCAAACAAACATTAAGTACTTCAAAAACGTATACTCAATTTTTTGAAAAGCTTACATATGAAATGTTTTCTGACTACGGACTTGTTTTGATGAACTCAGCCGATCCTGATCTGAGAAAGATAGAATCGCCATTTTTCCAGCAGTTCATCAGAAAAAATGAAGAAATGTCAGAAGCGCTTGAAGCACAGCAGGAATTGATAAAAAAAGCGGGCTATCAGCCTATCATTGCATCAGAAAAGAACAGTGCCAATCTGTTTTATCATCATGATAATCATGAACGCTCTTTGCTTTTGCGTTCAGAAGATAAAACATTTTCAGTGGAAGATAACGTAACGTTTTCTGAAGAGGAACTGAGGCACCTTGCTGAACAATGTCCTGAAAGGCTGAGCAATAATGTTGTCACAAGACCGTTAATGCAGGAATGTCTCCTGCCGACCCTTGCATTTATTGCAGGACCAGGGGAGCTTGCTTATTGGGCGGAATTGAAGAAAGTGTTTCAAGTTTTGAATGTTGAAATGCCGCCTGTCGTTCCAAGACTGAACATCACCATTTTGGAACGCTCAATTGAAACAGACATAATGGATGTGGAGATGGGGATTGAAGATGTTTTTACTCGAGGTGTTGAAAAAACTCGTGAAGAATGGGTAGCCAAAAGAGAACCGTCCTGTATGTCACCAAAAATTGAAGACACCAAAAAGCAATTTGAACAGATTCACCGTGAACTTCGCGAGTCGGCTATGACAATTGACAAAAGCCTGGAGCCGTTTTTAATGAAAAACGCGTATTTTATTCAAGCTCAGCTCGATTTACTGGATTCTCATATCGACAAGAAGATTCAACAAAAACATCAGGTGGAAATGGAAAAATTCACAAGAATCGGGAAATCTCTTAAGCCTAATGACGGTTTTCAGGAGAGAACGTGGAATATTTACTACTATTTGAATAAATACGGTCCAAATTTTTTAGACGAAATCGTGCAGCTTCGCTATTCTTTTAACAATCAACATAAAATTGTCAAAATTTAAATAACGATTTTCTGAAATCCTGTGGAATACAGGGTTTTTTTTTATGAAAAGAACGTGTAGAATAAGAAGTGGGGAGAAGTGGGGGGAAGTGGTGACTGAGAGAAAGAAAGTGGGGCGACGGACATGTTCATGGGTGAATATCATCATACGATTGATGCAAAAGGCCGCATGATTGTTCCTGCCAAGTTCCGGGAAGAACTCGGAGAAACTTTCGTCATCACAAGAGGACTTGATCAATGTTTGTTCGGTTATCCAATGAGTGAATGGAAATTGATCGAAGATAAGCTTAAAGCTCTCCCGTTAACAAAAAAAGATGCACGTGCGTTCACCCGGTTTTTCTTTTCAGGGGCTGTTGAATGCGAGCTTGATAAGCAAGGCCGCATTAATTTAGCAGCACCGCTTTTGCACTATGCAAAGCTTGAAAAAGAGTGTGTTGTTATCGGAGTATCAAATCGGATCGAGTTATGGGATAAGGCAATTTGGGATACATATGTGACTGAACAGGAAGATTCATTTGCCGAAATTGCTGAAAATATGATTGGTTTTGATATATAATGGTCTCTTGTGCAAACAATGAGTAATAAGGCATTCCAACATCATATTTAAATATCCCAAACAATCGACTCTGATAAAGGTGGTAACAGCAATGTTTCAACATAAAACAGTATTATTGCGCGAAACAGTAGACGGATTAAACATTAAAGAAGACGGTGTATATGTAGACTGCACCTTAGGCGGAGCAGGGCACAGCTCTTATCTGCTGTCCAAGCTGTCTAAGGATGGCCGCCTCTTCGCTTTTGATCAGGATGATGCAGCCCTCTCGCATGCTAAAGAAATTCTTTCAGATTACGCGGGACAAGTTACATTTATAAAAAGCAATTTCAGGTATTTAAAAGAAGAACTGGAAGAATTAGGTGTAGCTGAGGTAGACGGCATTTTATTTGACCTTGGCGTATCATCGCCGCAATTAGATACACCTGAGAGAGGCTTCAGCTATCACCACGATGCACCTCTTGATATGAGAATGGATCAGCATGCCAGTATTTCCGCATTTGATGTAGTGAATCACTGGACATATGAAGAGCTGGTCAAAATTTTCTTTCGTTACGGAGAAGAAAAGTTCTCAAAGCAGGTAGCAAGAAAAATAGAAGCAGCAAGAGAAAAACAGCCAATCCAAACAACAGGAGAGCTCGTGGAATTAATTAAAGATGCAATTCCTGCTCCAGCAAGAAGAAAAGGCGGGCATCCTGCCAAACGGATTTTTCAGGCGATCCGAATTGCGGTAAATGATGAACTGAAAGTATTTGAAGAAGCGATTGGACAGGCAGTTGACCTTATCAAACCAGGCGGCAGAGTAAGTGTCATAACGTTTCATTCATTAGAGGACAGAATTTGCAAAACAGCGTTTAAACAAGCTGCTGCATTACCGGAATTACCTCCCAACTTGCCGGTTATACCGGATGAATTTAAACCTAAAGTGAAACTGATCACAAGAAAACCAATCGTGCCATCAGACGAAGAACTCGAAGAAAACAACCGGGCAAGATCAGCCAAGCTTAGAATTCTGGAAAAACTATAAAGAAATTTTTAAAAAAATCAGAGGGGGTTTTGGTTCATGAGTAATTTAGCAGTGAAATTACAGCAGCAAAGGCAAGAGCAGCACAAACAAATGCCCGAGCAGCAGCAAACGGTCGTCATTACAAGAAGACCAACCATAACAATAGGGGAAAAAGTGCTTATCGTCGCTTTCTTATCTGTCCTCTTATTTGCAGCCGTCCAAATTGTCTCAAACAGTGTCACTGTTTATCAGTCAAACATCGCGATTCAGAAGATTGAGGCTCAAATAACAGATCAGCAAAAGATTAATTCTGACTTGTCTGTTCAAGTCAAAGAATTAAGCACATACGAGCGAATTATGGCTGAAGCAAAAAAGCAGGGGCTTAACCTTAATCCAGACAATGTGAAAGCTGTTAACGAATAATCATGATACAGCCAAAAAATATCAATATGAACAGAGGAGCAGCAATATTAACTTTAATATTTGCATTGCTCTTTTTTGTCTTAATCATCAGATTCCTTTACTTGCAGACAACAGGAGAAGTAAATGGAGAAATTTTAGCTGCACGTGCACAAGAGCAGTATGAACGGAAACGCAGCATTGAAGCAAGCAGAGGGGCCATTCTTGACAGAAAAGGTGAAGTGATTGCTCAGGATACTTCTACTTATACGCTTATTGCGGTGCTTGACGACAGTATGACAACAAGCGCGAAGAATCCTAAGCACGTCGTTGAACCAGAAGAAACAGCAGAAAAGCTTGCTCCAATACTCGAAATGGAAGAAAGCGAAGTTGAAAAGATCTTAACTAAAGATGCATTTCAAGTAGAGTTTGGTCCTTCAGGCAGAAATATCAGCCATGAACTAAAAGTGAAAATTGAAAAAATGAAACTTCCAGGTATTGCTTTTACACGAGATACCCACCGTTATTATCCGAACGGCACTTTTGCATCACACTTAATTGGATATGCACAAAAAGATGAAAAAACCAAGAAAACAGTTGGGATGTTCGGGATCGAAAAAAGTCTTGATAAATATCTCCAGGATAAGGATGGCTATAAAGTTTATGAAGCGGACAAACAAGGTTTTACCCTGCCTAATGGTGATGAGAAAATTGTAGCTCCGGAAAATGGGAATACTGTTCATCTGACATTGGACCAAAAAGTTCAAACTTTCCTGGAAGATGCAATGAATGAAGCTGCACAGGAATATGAACCAGAGAAGATAATTGGGATTGTGGCTGATCCAAAGACTGGGAAAATTCTCGCAATGGGACAGCGCCCGAGCTTTGATCCGAATGTCCGCGATATCAACAATTATTACAATGATGCTGTTGCCTACCCATTTGAGCCAGGCTCGACGATGAAAATCTTCACGCTTGCAGCTGCCATTGAAGAAGGCGTATTTAACCGCAATGAATTGTATCAATCGGGAGCCTATAAAGTCGAAGGCGGAAGAATCCGCGACCATAATAAGACAGGCTGGGGAACCATTTCTTTCCTCGAAGGTGTTCAGCGCTCATCCAATGTAGCGATGGCCATCCTTGCAAAGGAAAAGCTTGGGCCTGATCGATTTATGCAGTATATGAGCAAGTTTGGCTTAAATGAAAAAACCGGAATTGATCTGCCGAACGAGGCAAATGGCAAGTTCAACTATAAATATGATATTGAAAAAGTAACGACCGCATTCGGGCAGGGTTCAACAGTGACTCCGATTCAGCAGGTGCAGGCAGCGACTGCAATCGCAAACGGCGGAAAGATGATGAAGCCCTATATCATTGATAAAATTGTGGATGTTGATCATGACAAAGTGATCAAACAAAATAAGCCGGAAGTGGCAGGCACACCTATTTCTGAAAAAACGTCAAAAGAAGTGCTCGACATTCTGGAAACCGTTGTCAGTTCGGAAAAAGGCACAGGAAAACCGTACCAGATTGAAGGGTATGAGGTAGCTGGAAAGACAGGAACAGCTCAAATTGCAGGAAGTGACGGGAAATATTTAAGCGGCCGGGATAATTTCATTTTTTCATTCCTTGGAATGGCGCCAAAAGAAGATCCGGAACTCCTTGTTTATGTTGCAGTACAGCAGCCTAAGCTGAAAGACACAGAAACAGGATCCATGCCTGTATCATCCGTTTTTAATACGGTTATGAAAAACAGTCTGCAGTATTTAAAAATCCAGCCTTCCGAAGAAGCGGAAGAACAGCCTAAGAAAACAGAAACTGAAATTGGGGCTGAAGTTCCGTCCTTTATTGGTGAAAATACAGCTTCAGCTGAAAAATGGCTGAAATCAAACAATATCCAGCCGCTGATCCTTGGGGCTGGCAATGAAATTGCCGCTCAATATCCTGAAGCAGGCACAAAAATGATCGTCAATGAACGTCTGCTTTTGAAGACCGATGGGAAAGTGACAATGCCCGATTTAAAAGGATGGTCATCCAGGGATGTTATGAAGCTTGCTAATTTCCTTGATCTTAATCTTAAGATAAATGGAAACGGCTATGTTGTATCTCAAAATCTCTCTAAAAATGAGACGGTTAAAGAAAACGATCAATTAATTGTCAAACTTGAAAGCCCCAAAAAGCCAAGCAGCGGAGAAAATGAACAGGCTGATGATGAAGAAGAAACTAGGTAGCATATCAAGCTTGGTCAACATTGTTGACCAAGCTTTTTAGATTGAAATTTAAACGGCAAAAGGCTGTGGCTAATGAAAGAAAGTTATCTGCGGCAAGTCACGGACTTCTCTCAATTCCAACAAGTTCTAGATGGTTCTGTACAAGCATATATTTGAACGAGCCTGAATAAGGAGGAGTATAAATATATGCGCGTTTCAAATGTGACTGTCAGAAAACGTCTGGCAATGGTGCTGCTATTTGGTTTTTTGATTTTTATTATCATCGATATCCGTCTTGGATACGTTCAGTTCTTTATAGGGGACAAATTAACTGCTCTTGCTAAGGATTCATGGAGCAGAAACATTCCGTTTGAACCTGAACGGGGAGAGATCCTTGACCGGAACGGCGTCAAGCTTGCAACGAATATGAGTGCTCCGTCCGTCCTTGTAGTGCCGAGACAGGTCGAAGATCCGGCAGATACGGCTGAAAAGCTTGCTTCTGTTTTAAATATGTCCAAAGAACGGGCTTATGAGCTTATAACAAAAAAGCAGTCCATACAGCGCATCAATCCTGAAGGAAGAAAGATCTCGCATGAAAAAGCTAAAGAGCTCCGCGCCCTCGGACTGAAGGGAGTATACATAGCGGAAGATTCCAAACGGCATTATCCATTCGGAAGCTACCTTTCACATGTGCTTGGCTTTGCAGGCATTGATAATCAGGGATTGCTTGGTCTTGAATCCTATTACGATGAAAAGCTGAAAGGCACGAAAGGATATGTGAAATTCTATTCGGATGCAAAAGGGAAAAGAATGCCCGAAGAAGCGGATGAATATACTGCTCCAATAGATGGATTAAATCTAAAATTAACAATCGATTCCAAAGTACAGACCATAATGGAGCGGGAGCTGGATAATGCACAGGCTGCATATAATCCTGACGGCATGATCGCTATTGCCATGAATCCGAAAAATGGGGAAATTCTTGGGATGTCAAGCAGACCGGACTTTGATCCTGCGGATTTCAGAAATGTAGATCCGCTGATATACAACCGCAATCTTCCGGTATGGAGCTCATACGAACCAGGATCAACCTTTAAGATTATTACACTGGCTGCTGCCCTGGAAGAGAACAAAGTAGATCTGCAAAAAGAACACTTTCATGACGGCGGATCTGTCGAAGTAGGCGGAGCAAGACTGAAGTGCTGGAAAAGAGGCGGCCATGGCAGTCAGACTTTTCTTGAAGTCGTTCAAAACTCATGCAACCCGGGCTTTGTGGAATTAGGACAAAGACTCGGCACAAATACGCTATTTAAATATATTCAAAACTTTGGTTTTGGGCAAAAAACCGGAATTGATCTGCAGGGAGAAGCGAGAGGAATCCTTTTTAATGTCAAAAATGTCGGACCTGTTGAACAGGCGACAACGGCATTTGGCCAAGGTGTATCAGTTACACCTATTCAGCAGGTGGCGGCCGTTTCAGCGGCGGTCAACGGAGGAACACTATATACTCCTTATATTGCCAAGGAATGGATTGATCCAATTACCGGAGACATTGTCAGTCAGACAGCTCCCGAGGCTAAGCGCCGCGTGATTTCAGAAGAAACGTCTAAACAGATTAGATATGCGCTTGAAAGTGTAGTGGCACAAGGAACAGGGAGAAATGCATTTGTCGATGGATATCGGGTTGGCGGCAAAACGGGAACCGCCCAAAAAGTCAAAGACGGAGTTTATTTGAAAAATAACTATATCGTATCATTCATTGGCTTTGCACCGGCAGATGACCCTGAAATCGTCGTCTATGTGGCTGTTGATAACCCAAAAGGAACTGTTCAGTTCGGGGGCACAGTAGCTGCGCCAATAGTAGGAAACATCATGGAAGACAGTTTAAGAGAGCTTGGCGTAAAGCCGAGAAAAGATCAAATCGAAAAAGAATATACTTGGCTAGACACAAAACTTGTAAATGTTCCGAATGTTTTAGGGCTGACGACAACAGAGCTAAGAGAGCAAATGGTAAACCTGAAGCTTGATATTGCAGGTTCCGGCGACACAGTTGTCCAGCAGTCTCCAGCAGCCGGAGTGAAAGTGAAAGAAGGTTCGACTCTCCGCCTCTATCTGGGAAAAAGCGAAAAAAAAACTGAGGACGAATAATAAACTCTTTTATATAGAAATAAAGGCGGCAATCACAAAACGTGTTTGCCTCGCTTTTATTTTATGGCAGGATAAAAGCAGTACCCGCATAAAGACATTTTTAAAAGCGGATATGGCTCTTTTAGCTAAGATGAGATAAAATAAGAACTGTGCGTTTTTTACTAAATGGATGATTTTGTATAAAAATAAGAAAGAAACTATTGTTGGTTTTTGAGAGGATTTGGTAATGATGAAATTACAGACACTGCTATCGCAGCTGCAAAATATGAAACTGAGTGTGAATGAAAATCCAGATATTCTCTCGATTGATATGGACTCAAGAGAAGTGAAGGAAGGAAGTTTATTTATTTGCATCAGCGGGTACACAGTAGATGGCCATGATTATGCAGAACAGGCTGTCCGCATGGGAGCTGCTGCTGTATTATCAGAAAAGCCGATGTCACTTCCTGTACCTGTTATTGTTGTGAAAAACACTAAAAGAGCTATGGCGCTCCTTGCAGACACATTTTACGGGCAGCCTACACATAATCTTCATTTAATTGGCGTTACAGGTACAAATGGCAAAACGTCAACAACACATTTGATTGAGAAGATTCTTCAAAATGCGAGCTTTGCAACTGGATTAATCGGCACGATGTACATAAAGATCGGAGATGAACAATTAAGCGTTAAAAACACCACTCCAGAGAGTCTGACTCTGCAAAAAACCTTCGGTGCGATGGTTGAAAAAGGAGTCAGTCATGCGATTATGGAGGTTTCCTCTCATGCTTTGCATATGGGACGTGTTCATGGCTGTGACTATGATGTTGCTGTATTTACCAATTTGACACAGGATCATCTTGATTATCATCAGACAATGGATTCATACCGCGCAGCCAAGGGCCTTCTTTTTTCACAGCTTGGCAACAAGTTCGATCAAAATAAGCCAAAAACAGCTGTCCTAAACGGCGATGACTCGGCTTCGTCCGAGTTTATGAACATGACGGCAGCACATGTTTTAACTTATGGCATTGATTCAGAGTGTGATGTGATGGCAAAAAATATTGCGATGTCCCCAAGCGGAACATCGTTTGATCTTGTTACTCCTCAGGGCAGCGAGAAGGTGAATATGAAGCTGATCGGCAAATTCAGCATCTACAATGCACTTGCTGCTGCAGCTGCGAGTCTTGCTTCTAATGTGCCGTTATCAATTATTGCGGCAACACTTGGTGAGATTGAAGGTGTTCGCGGCCGCTTTGAAGTTGTCGACGGCGGGCAGGACTTTTCTGTCATTGTTGATTATGCCCATACTCCAGACAGTCTGGAAAATGTTCTTTCAACCGTCAAGCAATTTGTTCTTGGAAAGACGTTTGTGGTTGTCGGCTGCGGCGGGGACCGTGACCGGACAAAACGCAAAATCATGGCACAGATTGCTGTTAAGTATTCAGATGAACCAATCTTTACATCCGATAATCCGAGAAGTGAAGATCCTAAAGCTATTTTGAATGAGATGGAAGATGGGGTCAGGGGAGAATACTATCACTCCATTGAAAATAGAGAAAAGGCCATCTATTTTGCCGTAGCCAATGCAAAGCCCGGAGACGTTATTTTAATTGCCGGCAAAGGCCATGAAACGTATCAGCAGATCGGAACGCAGATTTTTGATTTTGATGATCGCGAAGTAGCCTTGAAAGCAATTAAAGAACAGATTAGATAATCAATTCGCCGCAGCACATGAATTTAAGAGATTCACAAGCAAGCAGTTATGATGAATCCGTCAATAGAAACGGTCATCACGCAGTTATTCAGGGAGGATCTAAACATGCTAGAACAAATTATTTTATTTACAATTATTATGGGTTTTTTAATCAGCGTTCTGATATCTCCCATCTTTATTCCATTTTTAAGAAGACTTAAGTTCGGACAAAGCATTCGGGATGAAGGGCCGAAATCCCATCAGAAAAAATCAGGAACCCCAACGATGGGCGGGATCATGATTATTCTGTCTGTCATTGTGACAACGCTTGTCATGAGCTACAAATTTGCAGAACCGAGTGTGGAAATGTATTTGCTGTTATTCGTTATGTTCGGATACGGTCTCCTCGGTTTTCTGGATGATTTTATTAAGGTTGTGATGAAGCGCAATCTTGGTCTTACATCAAAGCAGAAACTGATTGGCCAGATTATCATTGCTGTCATTTTCTATATTGTTTTTAAACAATATGGGTTTTCTTCAGAAATCCGCATTCCAGGCACTGAATTTGGATTTGATTTAGGCTGGGCATATGTGATTCTGATCATCTTCATGCTTGTCGGCGGATCTAATGCTGTTAACTTAACAGATGGACTTGACGGCCTGCTCTCAGGTACCGCAGCCGTTGCATTTGGTGCATTTGCTGTTCTAGCCTGGAATCAATCTCAATATGATGTGGCTATTTTTTCAGTTGCGGTTGTAGGAGCGGTTCTTGGTTTTCTTGTCTTTAATGCACATCCGGCTAAAGTATTCATGGGTGACACAGGATCACTTGCACTCGGAGGAGCTATTGTTACGATTGCAATTTTAACCAAGCTTGAAATCCTTCTTGTTTTAATCGGAGGAGTTTTCGTCATCGAAACTCTGTCTGTTATTATTCAGGTTATTTCTTTTAAAACAACTGGGAAACGGGTGTTTAAGATGAGCCCGCTTCATCACCACTATGAATTAACCGGCTGGTCAGAATGGAGAGTTGTCGTAACATTCTGGTCTGTGGGACTTGTGTTCGCCATTCTGGGAATCTATATAGAGGTGTGGTTATAAGATGAAAAATATTCAAGATTTTACTCATAAACAAGTACTTGTATTGGGGCTTGCAAAAAGCGGTTTAGCTGCTGCAAAGCTCTTACATAAACTCGGCGCGGAAGTAACAGTCAATGATATGAAGCCATTCGAAGAAAACGAGTCTGCACAGGAACTGCAGGCTGCAGGGCTGAAGGTCATATGCGGAAGTCATCCGATAGAGCTTCTCGATCAAACAGAATACATTGTTAAAAACCCAGGCATTCCTTATTCCAATCCGCTGCTGGCAGCTGCTTTGGAGCGGGAGATTCCGATTGTCACAGAAGTGGAGCTCGCTTATTTAATCTCGGAAGCCGATATGATCGGAATAACGGGTTCAAATGGGAAAACAACCACGACTACTCTTATACACGAAATGCTCACAGCTGATCAAAAGAAGTCACTGATTGCCGGCAACATCGGCACAGTGGCGTGTGAGGTTGCTGAACATGCTGCGGAAGAAAATGTCATTGTGACTGAGCTGTCTTCTTTTCAGCTCATGGGAACAATCAAATTCAGACCGAAAATAGCGCTGCTGCTGAATCTATTTGATGCCCACCTGGATTATCATGGCACTAGAGAAGAATATGCCCTTGCAAAAGCGAAAATCTATGAAAATCAGCAGACTGATGATTATTCTGTCGTGAATTATGATGATCGCGATGTGCGCCGGGCAGCAGAAAAATCAAAAGGTCAAATCGTGTATTTTTCCGTTTCCGAGAAACTTGAAAAAGGCGCTTATATGAGTAATGGAGCGCTTTGGTATAACGACGAGCAGATTATTGAAATAAAAGATATTGTCCTGCCGGGCAAGCATAATCTTGAGAATATCCTTGCTGCAATCTGTGTGGTTAAACTATATGGAGCTTCAACTGGCGCCATACAACAAGTCCTGACTTCTTTTAAAGGTGTTAAACACCGTCTGCAGTTTATCAGCACGATTGACGGAGTGAAATATTATAACGATTCTAAAGCTACCAACATATTGGCAACATCTAAAGCGCTGCAGGCATTTGATGCGCCGACACTTCTGCTAGCAGGCGGCCTGGATCGCGGAAACGAATTTGATGAGCTTATTCCATTTCTCAGCAATGTGAAGGCCATCATCACATTCGGACAGACAGCGCCAAAACTTGAGAGAATAGCAGGAGATGCTGGAATAGAAGTGATCAAACGTGTCGATAATGTTGAACAAGCGGCTAATGCGGCGTTTGACTTATCTCAAGATGGTGACATCGTTCTCTTATCCCCTGCGTGCGCTAGCTGGGATCAATATAAAACATTTGAACAAAGAGGAGACATGTTTGAGAACGCCGTGCATAAGCTAAAGTAAAGGGCTCGTACACGCATTGCCACAAGCTTGAGCCCTAATTCCATAATATTGGGGTGTTCGGCGTTGACGGCAAAAAGATCTGCACCAGATTTCATTCTAGTCATCATTACCTTGCTGCTGCTGACGATTGGACTGATCATGGTATACAGTGCAAGCGCAGTGTGGGCAACTTATAAATTTGAGGATTCATTTTTCTTTGCAAAGAGGCAGCTGCTTTTTGCGGGTGTAGGTGTAATCGCCATGTTTTTTTTAATGAATGTTGATTACTGGACGTGGAGAACCTGGGCAAAAATGCTGATTATTATTTGTTTTGTGCTGCTTCTTGCCGTTTTAGTTCCAGGCATTGGAATGGAGAGGAATGGTTCCCGCAGCTGGATTGGAGTCGGAGCCTTTTCCATTCAGCCTTCTGAGTTCATGAAGCTTGCCATGATAGCTTTTTTGGCAAAATTTCTGTCTGAAAATCAAAAAAAAATAACTTCATTTAAAAAAGGTCTTTTTCCCTCACTTGGCTTTGTGTTTACCGCATTTGCATTAATTATGCTTCAGCCTGATCTTGGAACAGGAACTGTTATGGTCGGGACTTGTATCGTAATGATCTTTGTTGCCGGTGCGAGAATTACCCATTTTGGTTTGCTTGGTTTGCTTGGAGCTGCTGGATTCGTAGGATTAGTGCTATCAGCTCCCTATAGGATTAAGCGGATTACATCGTTTTTAAATCCATGGGAAGATCCCTTGGGCAGCGGATTTCAAATCATTCAATCCCTGTATGCAATTGGGCCAGGCGGACTATTTGGTCTTGGCCTTGGACAAAGCAGACAAAAATTCTTTTACCTGCCAGAGCCGCAAACAGATTTTATCTTTGCAATCCTCGCAGAGGAGCTGGGCTTCATCGGGGGCTCTCTGATCATTTTGCTGTTTGGCCTGTTATTGTGGCGTGGTGTAAGAATTGCCCTAGGCGCCCCTGATCTGTACGGTTCATTTCTGGCAATTGGCATTATCACAATGGTTGCCATTCAAGTTATGATTAATATTGGAGTAGTAACGGGACTTATGCCTGTGACGGGTATTACACTGCCATTTCTCAGCTACGGCGGATCTTCATTGACGCTCATGCTGATGGCGGTTGGTGTTCTTTTGAATATTAGCAGATATGCAAGATACTGAATATGCATTCTATAGTTGAAATAGACCCTGTTGAAAAACAGGGTTTATCATTTTTTTAAGCTAAAATTGAATATTTTTGAAAATGTTTCTAATTACTGGAGGATACATATGAAAATTTTGGTAAGCGGCGGCGGGACAGGCGGGCATATTTATCCTGCTCTTGCTTTAATAAATGAAATAAAAAGAAAGAATCCAAACGCGGAATTTTTGTATGTCGGCACTGATAATGGCCTGGAGTCTAAAATTGTTCCAAAAGCAGGAGTAGCTTTTCGCTCAATTAAAATTTCCGGTTTTAAAAGAAAGATCTCCCTTGATAATGCAAAGACAATTATCCGTTTTTTCAAAGGCGTAAGCGACAGCAAAAAATACATAAAAGAATTTAAGCCTGATGTCGTAATCGGCACTGGCGGCTATGTATGCGGACCTGTTGTTTATGCCGCTTCTAAACTGAATGTTCCCGCAATCATCCATGAACAAAACAGTCTGCCGGGAGTAACGAATAAATTCTTAGCACGGTATGTAGATAAGGTTGCGATTTGTTTTGAAGAGGCAAGAAGCTATTTTCCTCCTGAAAAAACAGTGCTGACAGGTAATCCAAGAGCGTCTGAGGTGGCAACGGATGACGTAAAGCACTATAAGGACCCTGCTCTTATGACCGATAAAAAAACAGTTCTGATTATGGGAGGAAGCAGAGGGGCAAAACCTATCAATGATGCAGTGATTGGCATGCTTGATGAAATGAAAAATAAAAATTATCAAGTTATCTATGTAACCGGTGAAGTTCATTATGATCACGTTATGGATCAAGTTAAGAATGTCCCCCATAATGTTGTAATCAAGCCTTTCATACATAACATGCCTGAAGTCTTAAAAGGAATTGATTTAATTGTTGCCAGGTCAGGTGCAACTACAATGGCCGAGATAACGGCGCTTGGACTTCCAAGCATCTTGATTCCAAGTCCTTACGTTACGGCAAATCACCAGGAAAAAAATGCACGTGCTTTAAGTGATCATGATGCAGCGGCTTTAATTCTTGAAAAAGACCTCTCAAGTGCTGTATTAATAAAAGAGATGGATGCAATATTGCTTAATGCTGATAATCTTCAAAAAATGGCAGCAGCATCTAAACAGCTGGGCATTCCAGATGCTGCTTCAAAGTTATATAAAGAAATACAGGTTCTTGCTGAAAAATAAATAAGCTTTTATCTTAATGCTGACATAAAATTTTAAAAAGATTGAAGTCATAGGGGTTTATAACATAACAGAAGAGGGTAACAGATTATTTGTGCCTATCGTACGCTAAATCCTATGAGCCTTCTTCAATGTCATACACAAAAGAACAATCTATTTTAGGAGGCTGTCATGGAACAGATACTAATGAAATTACAAGAAGCAGAAGTTGGGAAAGTTGTTCAAAATGAACCGCTGGCAAAGCATACGACGATTAAAATCGGAGGGCCAGCAGAGATTTTTGTGGAGCCGAAATCTATTGAAAATTTGAAAAAAACAATGGAGATCGTGACAGAAGGCGGAGTTCCCTGGAGAGCGATTGGCAGGGGATCAAACCTGCTTGTCGGGGATGCTGGCATTAATGGTGTTGTAATTAAACTAGGTAAAGGGCTCGATCATCTTGAAGTGGATGGAGATACCATTACAGCGGGCGGAGGCTACTCTCTTATTAAATTAACGACTGTCATCAGTAAACAAGGACTTTCAGGGCTTCAGTTTGCAGGAGGCATTCCCGGATCTGTTGGCGGAGCTGTTTACATGAACGCGGGTGCTCACGGTTCTGATATGTCTAAAATTCTTGTTAAGGCACATATTCTGTTTGAAGATGGAACAATGGAATGGCTGACTGCGGAAGAATTAGAGTTTTCATACCGTACTTCCCTGCTTCAGAAGAAGCGTCCTGGCATTTGTCTTGAAGCGGTTCTGAAACTTGAAAAAGGCAATCGGGAAGAAATTGTGGCGGAGCTTCAGAAAAATAAAGATTACCGCAGAGAAACCCAGCCTTGGGATCATCCAAACTGCGGCAGCGTTTTTAGAAATCCCCTGCCGCATTATGCCGGCCAGCTGATTCAGGAATCAGGCCTAAAGGGATATCAGATCGGCGGAGCGAAAATTTCGGACCTTCACGGGAATTTTATTGTGAATACAGGCAATGCGACAGCTAAAGATGTTCTTGATTTAATTGATTTTGTTAAAAAAACAATTTATGAAAAACATGCTGTCAAAATGGAAACAGAAGTTGAAATTGTCGGTGTAAATGAGTAGAGAATGCTTATCTCTTTTTCCTTTTATTGTGGTATACTATCTTTATTAAAGGAACAGTTGCTAAACGGCATACGATATGCCGTTTGTTTCTCTTTTAAAGATGATTTTACGCCCCCGAATGCGTTTCGGGATGAGGGGTGATTACAAGTTGGAAAAAGGCAAAGTCGTTTCGCTTGAAGATCGTGTACCAAAGCTCAAGGAGCATCGCAAACAAAAATCCAACCGCAGGTTAATTTTATTTTTATCCGTCTTTTTCATCCTCATATTATTGGTGATCTACTTTCAATCTCCGCTAAGCAAAGTATCTTCCATAGATGTTGCCGGAAATAAGACAGTATCAGATGAAGAAATAATAAATATGAGTGGAATTACGGAAAAATCAGGCTTTTGGAGCATCAATGAAAAGGAAGTAAATAGTGCCCTTTCCGATTTTGAACAGATTCAAAATGTGAAACTGGACAAGCAGCTGCCGAATAAGGTGACGATTGTGGTTGAAGAATATCACAAAGTGGCCTATATCGTGAAAGGCGATCAATACTCTCCCATCCTTGAAAATGGCAAAACACTTGCCCCTGTTGAAGGAACATTTCCAGACGATGCGCCGCTTCTGATTAATTGGAACGAGGCTGAGGAAATCGAAGAAATGGCTATGGAACTAATGAGTCTTCCTGATAGTGTAAAGAATGCGATTTCTGAAATCTACCATACACCTGAAAAAACGGATCCCTGGCATATTACGCTATACATGAATGACGGATTTGAAGTGCAGGCTTCAGTCCGCAGCTTCTCAAAAAAAATGATTGATTATCCAGCCATTGTCAGCAAGCTTGCTCCAAACTCCAAAGGCATCATTCATATGGAAGTTGGAACCTATTTTGAATCATACAATAAGAAAGATGAAGCTGCAGAAGAAGCGGCGGAAGAAGGAGCCGCATCAGAAGCAGAGCCGGAGGGGACAGAGCAAAATGAAAATGAAGATGAGAGGTAGATATGTTGTTCTATCTTTAATCATGCTTGTTCTCGGTTTTTTAGTTTCTTTTTCTTATCAGCTCACTAAAGAACAGCGTCCGAATAATGGAATATCTTCTGAACAGTGGAGCAAAGAGTATGAAACAAGACAGCTGCTGATCAAGCAGGAGGAGAGAAATACCGAGCTTCAAAAGGAACTATTTAAAAGCCAGGAGAAAGTAAGAGAAATTGAAGAAAATCTAAAGAATGAAAAGCAAATTTACTTTAATCTTGTTGAAGATGTCGAGAAGTACAGAATGTATGTAGGCGAACTGGGTGTAGCAGGGGAGGGGATTGAAGTGACTCTCGAGGATTCCTCCTATATTCCAGAAGGGGAAAATGTAAATAATTATATTGTTCATGAAGGCCACATTTTTAAAGTAATCAATGAATTGCTTATTTCAGGCGCAAGTGCCGTAGCCATCAATGGACAAAGATTATCACATGATTCGTATATATATTGTAATGGTCCTGTCGTCACTGTGGATGGAAATCAATTCCCAGCTCCGTTTGTCATATCTGCCATCGGTGAACCTGCTGTATTGGACCAGGCTTTAAATATCGCCGGCGGTATTGTCGAGCAGATTGCTTACGATAATATCGTAATAACCCTTGAGAAGAAAAACGAAATAAAGATGAATCCTTTATTGCAAGAAAAGAAATCTTGATGGGTGGTTGCCTTGAAGAATAACCTTAAGGGTGTCAGCTTTTCACTGCTGACCATGATATTTGGCTTAATGCTTGCCGTTCAATTTCAATCGATTCAGGAGCCGGCAGTAAGAGATACACGTGACATGTGGCAATTGAGAGAGGCGCTCAAGCAGGAACAAGAGACTCAGTCGAACCTTTTGCTTGAGATCCGCAAATACGAAGAGCTGATTGATACATACGAAAATGATGATAATCAAAGTGCAGAAAAAACGCTTAAAGAGACTCTTCTGGAACTTAAAGATGAAGCTGGCTTAACGGAAGTTACGGGGGCGGGTGTAGTTATTACTATTGAACCCCTGTTTGATGCAGCAGTTGCTCAGACTGAGGTTGAAAACATTGCGCCGGATTTGCTGAAACGATTGTTGAACGAGCTGAATTCATATGGTGCCGAGCATATCGCTATTTCAGAAAGAAGAGTTGTGAATACAACTGTCATCCGTGATATTAATGGCCAGACAAAAATGGACGGGTACAGTTTGAATTCATATCCAATTGAAATTAAAGTCATTTCAGAAGACGCAGAAAAGCTGTTCAGCCGCCTGAACGGGTCCACGACAATGGACACCTTTGCAATTGACAATCTGCGGCTTGCAATTTCAAAGCCAAAGAACCGGATTGTCATACCGCCGTATGATGATGCGATCCGGATAAAGAATATGAAGCCGGTTGAGGAAGGAGAGAAATCATAATGTGGCTTCCCATTTTAGGATTAATACTAGGAATAACATTGGGGCTGCTGACTGATTTCCGAATTCCCGGTGAATATTCGAATTATCTGTCCATTGCGATACTCGCGGCCCTGGATACATTACTTGGAGGAATTCGTGCTCATCTGCAAAACATGTACGATGAGATGGTTTTTGTATCCGGATTCTTCTTTAACATCATATTGGCTGCAAGTTTAGCTTTTCTAGGTGTTCATCTTGGTGTAGACTTGTATTTGGTAGCAATATTTGCTTTTGGAGTCAGACTGTTCCAGAATATTGCTGTGATTAGACGAATATTAATTTCCAATTGGACTCAATCGCGCCAAAAACTAAAAAAAAGTTGATTTTTTAAGAGGGAAAATCAAGGATTTGACGAATACTCACTTTAGTATGTATTTATTAAAAGGAGCCCTTATAATGGGCCGGAAAATAAATGTGACAATGAGAAGTCAATTATCACAATATTTTTCACCATTGTTACAAATATGTAAAACTAGATTCATTGTATTGTTGTTCCTCTAATAATAGAATGGAAATGATAAGTTAAGGAGGTGCCATAGAATGAACAACAATGAAATCTTTGTAAGTCTAGACATCGGTACATCCAGTGTTAAGGTTATCATCGGCGAAATGGCAGATGATAATTTAAACATTATAGGTGTAGGCAATGTGAAATCTGAAGGATTAAGAAAAGGGTCTATCGTTGATATTGACGAGACCGTTCATTCTATTAAAAAAGCGGTGGAGCAGGCAGAAAGAATGGTTGGCATACCGCTTAAAAGAGTCGTAGTAGGGGTGACTGGCAATCACGTTCAGTTGCAGGATTGTCACGGTGTTGTTGCCGTTTCAAGTGACAATCGTGAAATAGCTAATGAAGACATAAGAAGAGTCATAGAAGCAGCTCAAGTTATGTCTATACCTCCGGAACGAGAAATAATAGATGTAATTCCTCAGCAGTTCATAGTCGATGGTTTGGATGAAATCAGCGATCCGCGCGGAATGATCGGTGTCCGTCTTGAAATGGAAGGCACCATCATCACAGGATCTAGAACGATTTTACATAATCTGCTTCGCTGTGTTGAAAAAGCAGGCCTTGAAATAACGGATATTTGTCTGCAGCCGCTTGCATCAGGAGCCGTTGCTTTATCAAAAGATGAGAAAAACCTCGGTGTAGCATTGGTTGATATTGGAGGAGGCTCAACGACGATCGCAGTTTTTGATCAAGGGCATCTGCAAACGACAAGCGTTCTTCCAATTGGCGGAGAGAATATTACGAAGGATCTTTCAATCGGGCTTCGCACAACTACCGATGAGGCAGAACGGATTAAAGTGAAACATGGACATGCTTTCTATGATTATGCTTCTGAAGAAGAAGTGTTTGAAGCAGCAATTATTGGTACAGACCAAAAACAGCAATTCAATCAGCTTGAAATATCTGATATTATAGAAGCTAGACTTGAAGAAATGTTTGAACTAGTATTGCACGAGATTAAGAGACTTGGAGTAAGAGACCTGCCAGGCGGATTTGTTCTGACTGGAGGAACGGTCAGCATGCCGGGAGTTCTTGAGATCTCACAGGCTGTTCTGCAAAACAATGTCCGCATTGCAAGCCCGGATTATATTGGTGTAAGAGAACCTCAATATATGACTGGTGTAGGATTAATCCAATTTGCTTATAAAAATGCGAAGATTCAAGGCAGAAGCATCAGTTCGAATGTTGTTCCTGATAAGCTTGAGAAAACGTCTCAAAGAGAACCTCAGCATCAGCAGCATCAGCAGCAGCGTTCAAAGCCAAAAGAAAAAGAAGAGAAAAAAGAAAGCAAAGTAAAAAAATTCTTTGGTTACTTCTTTGAATAACCTGCATCAAGAGGAAGTCATTCGATGGATTAGGAGGATTTTGTATGTTGGAGTTTGAAAGCAATATTGATGGCATGGCAACAATTAAAGTAATAGGGGTTGGCGGCGGAGGAAACAACGCTGTTAACCGTATGATAGAACATGGTGTTCAAGGGGTAGACTTTATCGCAGTGAACACTGATGCACAGGCACTGAACCTGTCAAAAGCAGAAACAAGAATGCAAATTGGTTCTAAGCTTACAAGAGGTCTTGGCGCAGGTGCTAATCCTGAAGTTGGAAAAAAAGCAGCTGAAGAAAGCAAAGAACAGATTGAAGAAGCTTTAAGAGGCGCGGATATGGTCTTCGTTACAGCTGGAATGGGCGGAGGAACTGGAACTGGGGCAGCTCCGGTTATTGCCCAGATCGCTAAAGACTTAGGTGCTTTAACAGTAGGTGTTGTCACTCGTCCATTTACATTTGAAGGACGCAAGCGTGCAATGCAGGCTGCAGGCGGAATTTCTTCTATGAAGGAATCAGTTGATACACTAATCGTCATTCCAAATGACCGTCTTCTTGAAATCGTAGATAAAAATACGCCTATGCTTGAAGCTTTCCGCGAAGCGGACAATGTTTTACGCCAAGGTGTACAAGGTATTTCTGACTTGATTGCTGTACCTGGATTAATTAACCTTGACTTTGCAGATGTTAAAACAATCATGTCCAATAAAGGATCTTCATTAATGGGCATCGGTGTTGCAACTGGAGAAAGCAGAGCTGCAGAAGCTGCTAAGAAAGCTATCTCAAGTCCCCTTCTTGAAACATCAATTGATGGTGCTCAAGGTGTCCTGATGAACATTACAGGCGGATCAAACTTAAGCTTGTATGAGGTTCAGGAAGCTGCTGATATTGTAGCAACTGCATCTGATCAAGATGTAAACATGATTTTCGGATCTGTAATTAACGAAAACTTAAAGGATGAAATTGTCGTGACCGTTATTGCAACTGGTTTCAATGAAGTTGAAATCAACCACAGCAAACCGGCATCAAGACCTTTTGGTAATAATACATCGGCAAAACCTATGCCGAAGCCTCGAGATGTAAGAGAAATGAAGCGTGAGCGGGAAGAACCGGCACAAGAAATGACAAACCGTTCTATGCAGCAAGGTGAAGATACACTCGATATCCCAACATTCTTAAGAAACCGCAACAAACGCCGATAAAAATACAAAGACATGGCCCAAGAGCCATGTCTTTTATTTTTTTTTGTCCATGCTACATTTGCCTCAAGTCCTCTACCCGGCTTGTCCTAAAAGTCCTCTGGCATCCCCGGCCAATCTTATAAACTCAACCATATTCTATTACTATAGCCGCAGTTTGTTAAATTAATTTCACCTAATAAAAGTTAATAGAGGTAAAATATGTTTATTTTTTTCATTGAAGTTTTTTATCTGAATAGTTTGGCCCTCTTTAATATCAACTAATAAACCCTGGCAGCTAGCGTCATCAAGTGCCTCTATAATCAGCTGACATGCTTTAGCCCCAGATTGATTTCCAGAAATATGCTACTAAACTCTTGTTTTTTAAACAGGAAGAATTTGGCTACATAAAATGACAAAATTTTCTAAAAATGTTCTTTACATTTAATGTAACAGCCCAGAACTGACAGAGATTTAAGCAGAAAGGAGGATCGTTTACGGGGTATTACAAATTAAGGGGGAATTTAAGGAATGCGGAAGAAACATGCGAAATGGGTCAGTATTTTGTCAATATTTATCCTGCTGCTTACTTTGCTTGCTCCGAGTGTTTCAGTTGCAAGCACAAGCGTCAGCACATCCGTAAAGGATCAAAAAAACATAACTGCTGAAAAAGTTTCAAAGAAGCTTACTGAGTCTTTTAAAAAGGAAGAGAAGGTAACGTTTCTCATTAAGCTGAAAGACCAGGTTGATACAGCAAAAGTCGCAAAGAATGCCGCAAAAGCCGCATCAAAAGAACCTGCGGCACAAGCAAAGTATGAGAAGCGTTCGGCTGTTGTTTCCTCTCTTCGCGCAACAGCCATTGAAACTCAGCAGAACCTGAAAACGTACTTAACGAAACAAGAAAAGGCAGGCAATGCCAAAGACATCCGATCATACTACATTGTAAATGGAATGGCCGTTACAGCTACTAAAGATGTCATGGAAAAGGTTGCAGCATTTCCTGAGGTGGACAAGGTCCTTCCAAACGAAGTCCGGCAGCTGGCAGCAGGGACTGCGGTGAAAGAAAAAAATTCTGGGAAAAAGGCTGATGTAAAACCATCTCCTGCTGCAACTGAGTGGAACATCAATCAGATTGGTGCTCCGGCAGCATGGGAGATGGGCATTGACGGAAGCGGAACAGTCGTTGCTTCCATTGATACCGGAGTTCAGTGGGACCATCCGGCATTAAAAGAAAAGTACCGCGGCTTTAATCCAGCTTCACCAAGTTCGCCCGATCATGAATTTAGCTGGTTTGATGCAACGGCAAACCAGGCCGTGCCATATGATGATCAAGGGCACGGAACACATGTAACTGGAACCATGGTAGGAGCAGAACCGAATGGCAATAATCAAATCGGTGTTGCACCGGGAGCGAAATGGATTGCAGTCAAAGCTTTTACTGCTAATGGCGGAACAGATGCTGATTTGCTTGAAGCAGGCGAATGGATTCTGGCTCCCAAAGATGCAGCCGGAAATCCTCATCCTGAAATGGCTCCGGATGTAGTCAACAACTCATGGGGAGGCGGAGCAGGGCTTGATGAATGGTACAGACCAATGGTAAATGCATGGAGGGCTGCAGACATCTTCCCAGAATTCTCTGCGGGGAACACGACGTTATTTAACCCGGGCGGACCAGGGTCCATTGCTAACCCTGCAAACTATCCGGAATCGTTTGCGACAGGAGCAACTGACATCAATAACCAGTTAGGAAGTTTTTCACTTCAGGGACCATCGCCATATGACGAAACAAAACCTGATATTGCAGCACCTGGAGTAAACATTCGCTCATCTGTTCCGGGAAGTGCATATGAAGGCGGCTGGAATGGAACGTCGATGGCAGGTCCGCACGTTTCGGCTGTAGTTGCTCTGCTGCGGCAGGTTGATTCTTCTATTACAGTGGATGAAATTGAAAATGTGCTGACAACAACGGCAACGCCTCTTACTGATTCGACGTTCACGAGTTCACCTAATAATGGATATGGACATGGCCTGGTGAATGCGTACGACGCAGTTTCTTCTCTTTTGACAGGTCTCGGCAAAGTGAAAGGACAAGTTGCTAAGGAAGGGGAAGATACCGAGGCACCGGTTATGGAGCACACGGCACCTTCTGAAACATTTGAAGGTATGGATTTTCCGCTTACAGTGTCTGTAAGCGATAATATAAGCGTCACGAATGTTGCTCTTCACTATCAAAGCAACGGCGGCGATTGGCAGACAGCTGAAGCTGCGAGAGTTTCAGGAGATTTCCTTGATGGAACGTACGAAGCAGTGATCCCTGGTGAAGCAATTGCAGAAGGAACACTTGCCTATAAGTGGAAAGCAGTTGATTTTGGAGCAAATGAAGTAGTTTCTGACGAGTATGAAGTTACAGTTCAGCCTGGCATTACGACAGGCTATGAGCAGGATTTTGAATCAGGTGCAGCAGGCTGGTCTTCTTATGGAGTGAAAAACAGCTGGGAACACGGGAATCCCGTTAACGGGCCTGGCAATGCAGCTTCAGGTGAAAAGGTCTTTGCTACAAACCTTGACGGCGATTATGAAAATGGAGCAAATATGAATTTGCTCATGCCTCCAATTGATTTACCTGTAGAAGGAGCAGCCTTCCTTCAATTTAAGCAGTGGCATGAACTTGAAGCGCGATATGACTATGGCCATGTTTTTGTTTCAACTGATCAGGAAACATGGACTCAGGCGCTGCGGGTTAATGGGAACACAGCCGGCTGGATAGACGGCCAGGTTGACCTCACCCAGTATGCGGGACAGCGGATTTATGTTGCATTCAATGTAACCTCAGACGGAAGTGTTGTAAAAGACGGCTGGTACATCGATGATATTAAATTATCTGATACGGCGATCGAAATTCAAAACAAAGCAAAAGTGGGCTTAGAAAGTAAATCAGCAAGTACGGATAAAGCAGCCCAGGAGAAAAAGGAAAAAGTTTATCCAAATAAAATTCAGCCTGCACCATACAGCGGGGCTGTGAAAGGATCTCAGGAAACTGCTTTGCCAGCTGCACTTCCTATGAGAGCAGAAGTGAGCATCGTTGAAACCGGAAGATCCACATACTCAAGTCTCGAGGATGGCAGTTATGAAATTGTTCACGGTGCAGGATCATTTACACTCAAAGCAGAAGCCTACGGATATGCTGCAGAAACGCAGCCGATCACGATTGAAAACGACGGCATTACAGAAGCGAACTTTGTACTTGAGGAGCTGCCTCAGGGAACAGTCATCGGAGTAGTAACAAACGAAGCAACAGGCGAGCCTGTGGCCGATGCAACACTTCTCCTGATTGAAGATGCAGCTGTGACACCTGTTCAAACAAATGAACAAGGGGAATATTCGATTGAAGCATATGAAGGAGACTATACGTTAAAAGCGATGGCACCTTCCTATTATGCCAAGGATACAAGCATCGTGATTGATGCAGAACAGCCAACTGTTCAAAATATTACGCTTAAGCCATTCATCGGGTATCCTGGTGAAATTGGATATGACGACGGTACAGCTGAAAACGCGAGAGCCTTTAATGCAGCAGGCAATGGCTGGGCGGTTAAAATGTCTCTTGCTGAAGGAAACGAACGAGCAATGGTAACAGGCGGACTGTTCAGGTTCTGGGATACAGAGTGGCCAGTACCTGGAGGCACGGAGTTCCAGGTTGCGATCTACGATGCATCAGGAACTGACGGAGCCCCGGGAAAAAAGCTTGCAGGACCAATCAATGCAACGGCTTTACGCAACGGAGAATGGACAATGGTTGATTTGCTTAACCAGGGTGTAGTCGTCGATGGAGACTTCTATATGGTATACATCCAAACAAAAGCAAACCCTAACTCACCTGGACTTGCAACAGATGAAGATGGTGAAAATGCCGGCCGCAGCTGGCAAATGGTAAGTGGAGGCTGGTCACCGTCACCTGCTGAGGAAGGAAACTATATGATCCGGGCCATTGTGGATTATGAGGTGACAGCACCTGAGATTACCTCTCCAAAAGACGGTTCATTCACAAATAAAGAAACGTCTGTCGTAGAAGGTAAGGCTGCACCGACAACAACTGTCCACATCTATAATGGAGAAACAGAAGCAGCGTCTGTACAAGCTTCTGAAAACGGGACATTCCGTGCAGAAGTAACACTTCATGCAGGTGAAAACGTACTGACTGCCAAATCCAGCACAGATGCAGGCATGACTGATGCGTCTAATGCGGTAAAAGTTACTTTGGACAAAACAAAACCGCAGTTTACTATTGAGAATCCTAAAGACGGCCAAAAACTGAATACAGAAGCATTGACTGTGAGCGGAACCGTTTCAGACGACCATCTGGACTGGATTAAAGTCAATGGTCAAAAGGCAGCAGTCAAAGACGGCAAATTCTCAAAACGGATCTTGCTTGAAAACGGAGAGAATGTGATTACCGTTCTTGCAGCTGACAAAGCAGGAAATCGTTTAAAGAAAACCGTTAAAGTATATGTAAAATACGATGCACCCGTTATTGAAAATTTAAAACCTTCTGAGGACAAATACATCAAGTCAGGTGAAAGTGTGAAAATAGAATTTGACAGCGAAGAAGACTTAGATGCAACTTTCGTTATCCATATGCCGCTGACTAATGCGGGCATTCAAAATGCAACAGAGCTTCCGCTGAGAGAAACGGCACCAGGTCATTACGAAGGATACTACACGGCAACATCCAACATGAAAGCTGACGGTGCGAGAGTCGAAGTCATTGCAAAAGATGATTTTGGCAACGAAACAAGAGCCGTAGCAGATGGAAAGCTGTTTATAGGCAGCAAGAAGCCTGCGAAAAAATAAAGACAGAAAAACCCTCATTCCCGCAAAACAGGAATGAGGGTTTTTTCGTGTTCCCTCCCTTTTAAGAAAGGCTGTTTTCGCATAGATTGTTGTTTTTGATTACCCTCTGTAAAGTTGGTTATTATGCAGAAAAAGAGAATCAAATGCACGCTAAGATTCCACGATTAAGGTTTTTGCAACGAAAAGTGGAATCAGCTATTTCCCTCTATTCTTCAGAAGAAGTCAAGTTCTTTCAGCTGCACCACTTATGGCTAAGAAAAGAGCCTTAAAAAAAGACCATAGCTGATCTGTAAACAGAATTGCTTATGCTTTTCCACCCTTTTCCATCGACAAATAGCAGCGATATCTATCAAAAATACTCTATTTTATCGGCAGTAACTGACAGACTTCACCGGGTTTGCTCAGCTATACTATTACTATCCAATCGGACAGTGCCTTTATCTTTTTTATTTGTAATGTGAAAACCTTCAGAAAGGAGTTTCACGTGGCCATTTATTTGGATGTGATCTGGTTTTTGAATTTTTCGTTTGATTTGCTATTGCTTCTTCTTACAGCGCTTTTGCTGAAAAGGAAGATTATGAAGCTTCGGATAATTGTTGGAGCCTTCATTGGATCGAGTATCGTTGTTCTGCTTTTTACGCCGCTTGCTCCTTTAGCTATGCATCCATTTGGAAAGCTGTTTGTATCTATTCTTATGGTGCTCACGGCATTTGGTTTTAAGCGGTTTAAGTTTTTTTCACAGTCACTGTTCACTTTTTACTTTGTCACCTTTATGGTAGGCGGGGGGATGATGGGAGCACACTATTTTATTCAAACGGAAATTGGATTTGCTGACGGGATCCTCATGACAAATTCCGGTGGCTTTGGTGACCCTGTCAGCTGGCTGTTCGTGCTGGCAGGTTTTCCGGCAGCCTGGATTTTTTCAAGAAAGCGGCTAGATGATCTGGAAATGAAAAAAATCCAATATGATCAGATTGTCAGTGTCTTCATTAAAATTGGGGACTTGACTATTCCTTTAAAAGGTCTTATCGACAGCGGAAATCAGCTTTATGATCCGATTACAAAGTCTCCCGTAATGATTGCAGATGCAGGCAAGCTAAGAGGAATTCTGCCGGATGCACTCCTGAACATCGTTTTTCAGGAAGATGTCATGACGGCATTATCATCTTCTGTGGAATCACATTCTCTAGAGAACAGGGTGCGGATTATTCCGTTCCGTGTAGTTGGAACATCAAATCAGTTTTTAATTGGCCTTAAACCTGATGAAGTGATAATCACAACAAAAGATGAAACCATACTTGTTCCAAAAGCCATTATTGGATTGAACCGAACAAGCCTGTCGCCTGAAGGGGAATACGACTGCATTGTTCATCCAAAGATGCTTCAGAGCGGAGCTGTTCAGGACGTTTCGTGATCATCATCCTGTAGTAGTGTACTCAGATCAATCGGAAAATAGAAGGGGGAGAACCATGAAAAAACTAAAATTGCACATGACGTATCTATGGTATAAATTACTGATGAAGCTTGGCCTGAAAACGGATGAAATTCACTACATAGGGGGAAGTGAAGCTCTCCCGCCCCCGCTCTCAAAGGATGAGGAAGAAGTTCTGCTCAAAAAACTGCCGGGCGGCGATCAGGCGGCGCGTTCGATTCTTATTGAAAGAAATCTCCGTTTAGTTGTATATATTGCCAGAAAATTTGAAAACACAGGCATCAATATTGAAGACCTGATAAGCATCGGCACAATCGGTTTAATCAAAGCAGTAAATACCTTTAATCCGGAAAAGAAAATTAAACTTGCCACATATGCTTCAAGATGCATCGAAAATGAAATCTTAATGTATTTGCGCCGCAATAATAAAATTCGTTCAGAAGTTTCTTTTGATGAACCATTAAACATTGATTGGGATGGAAATGAACTCCTCCTATCTGATGTGCTTGGAACAGAGGAAGATATTATAACAAAAGATCTTGAAGCAAATGTTGACCGCAAATTGCTGCTGAAAGCTCTTCAGCAGCTGAATGACAGGGAAAAGCAAATAATGGAACTTCGCTTTGGGCTTCAGGGAGGAGAAGAAAAAACCCAAAAAGATGTCGCAGATATGCTCGGTATATCCCAGTCCTATATTTCAAGACTTGAAAAAAGAATTATCAAAAGATTGCGCAAAGAATTCAATAAAATGGTCTGAAAAAAATTTTATCCGGATATTTTCCAGAATCTGCGTGGTTTTGGACAATTATAGATGATTTTGTCCGCTTGGACATGTGCATATTTTTCCCACCTAAGGAGATACTTAACTCTGTACAGCAGCTCCTGTTAGGAGGGAAAGATGTGGCAAGAAATAAAGTTGAAATTTGCGGAGTAGATACTTCCAAACTTCCAGTCCTAAAAAATGAGGAAATGAGAATTTTGTTCAGGCAAATGCAAAGCGGTGAACTATCTGCCAGAGAAAAGCTGGTAAACGGCAATTTACGCCTGGTGTTAAGCGTCATTCAGCGTTTTAACAATCGGGGAGAGTTTGTTGATGACCTGTTTCAAGTAGGCTGCATTGGACTTATGAAATCAATTGATAATTTCGATCTTGGCCAAAATGTAAAATTTTCAACTTATGCTGTACCGATGATAATTGGGGAGATCAGACGATATTTGCGGGACAATAACCCAATCCGCGTATCAAGATCTCTTCGCGATATTGCCTACAAAGCTTTGCAGGTCAGAGAACAATTAATGAGCAAAACCTCAAGGGAACCTACCGCTGAGGAGATCTCGAGGGTGCTTGAAGTTCCTCATGAAGAAATTGTTTTCGCATTAGATGCTATACAAGATCCCGTTTCTCTGTTTGAACCGATTTACAATGACGGGGGCGACCCGATATATGTAATGGATCAGCTGAGCGATGAGAAAAACCGAGACTCTCACTGGATAGAAGAAATCGCTTTAAAAGAAGGAATGAGACGGCTGAATGACCGTGAAAAACTGATCCTCAGAAAGCGGTTCTTCCAAGGGAAAACTCAAATGGAAGTAGCAGAAGAAATCGGTATATCTCAGGCACAGGTTTCAAGACTTGAGAAAGCTGCAATCAAACAAATGAATAAGAACATACAAAATTAGGACTGTTCATCTGAACAGTCCTTTTTATCTGTACTGCAGTCACCATTTTTGAGAAAATCCTGTGTAAAAAGCTCGAATAGATTAAGGATGTACAATCATATAGTTAATATAAGAACAGGGGGCGGTTTCTGTGATGAATATATCTGAATTTCAGACGAAAGATGTTGTCAATGTTTCCGATGGCAAGAAGCTTGGGATTGTTTCAGATTTTGATATAAATGTGACAACTGGTAAAATTCAGGCCGTGATTATTAGCGGAACTGGCAAAGTGCTGGGTTTTTTCGGGAAGGATGAAGAGCTGGTCGTGCCCTGGAGAAATATCGTGAAAATCGGAGAAGATGTTATTTTAGTGCGTGTAAATAGGGAGATAGACCAAAATAACGAATTAATTTAACAATCTTTCTGTCGGAATGGGAAAGATGTGGTAAAATATAGTCGTGTATATCAAAAACATGCAGCAATCTGTAAACAAAAGGAATGAACATTTTATGACTCAGCAGCCGTTTCAACTGCAGCATGAAACCCATTTGAACAGCCCGGTCTGGGAAAAATTAAATGATGAGCTGATTGTCGGTTTTACTACAAAAAACGGAGGCATAAGCAGCGGGGATTTTCATTCGCTGAATCTTGGCCTTCATGTAAAAGACAAGCCTGAACATGTCGTTTTAAATCGAAAACGGCTGGCAGAAGAATTAAATATGCCCCTTGAAAATTGGGTTTGTGCAGATCAGATTCATGACTGCGGCATTCATAAAGCAGCGCAATCCGATAGAGGGAAAGGAATACTCGATTATCATTCAGCAATTCCTGGAACAGACGGACTCTATACAAAAGAAGAAAATTTGATGCTTGCACTATGCTATGCTGACTGTGTTCCATTGTATTTTTATGAACATGATAAAAAGCTGATTGGAACGGCACATGCCGGCTGGAAGGGCACTGTCAAAGACATAGGCGGAAAAATGATCCAAACATGGATAAAGGACGAAGAAGCTGATGTAAACTCAATCTATGCCATGATTGGACCATCAATCGGAGCCTGCTGCTATGTAGTTGACGATTACGTCATTGACCGGGTCAATCAAGTTATCCCGAATACGGATCCTCTGCCATATCAAAAAGTATCTGAAGGACAGTACTCACTTGATTTAAAGCAGCTGAACAAACAATTGCTGATCAATGCAGGTGTAAAAGAAGACCGGATATTGACGAGTTCTTTCTGTACAAGCTGTGAATCTTCCATGTTTTTTTCACATCGCAAAGACGCGGGATCGACTGGGAGAATGTTCGGTTTTATCGGTTTGACGAGGAGGCACAAGCAGCTATGAGCGTAGCAGACAACTTAAATGAAATTTATGCCAGAATTGAAAATACATGTTCGAAAACAGGACGCAATCCTAATGAAATTCAAATCATTGCGGTTACAAAGTATGTGGATATTAATCGTGCTAAAGAAGCGTTGAGTGCTGGGATCAGTCATCTTGGAGAGAACAGGAATGAAGGGCTTAACGAAAAATATACAGCAATTGGATCAGAGGCCAAATGGCACTTTATCGGAACACTTCAAACGAGAAAAGTGAAAGATATCATCGGGAAAGCGGATTATATTCATTCGCTTGACAGACTTTCACTGGCAAAAGAAATCAGCAAACGTGCCGATAATAAAATAGACTGCTTTATCCAGGTAAATACATCAGGGGAAGAATCCAAGCATGGTATGGCTTCAAATGAGGTTTTGCCATTTGTTAAAGAACTTGAAAGCTTTCCGTACATAAATGTGGCAGGATTAATGACAATGGCCCCTCATACAGACGATACAGCTGTTTTAAGGCAATCATTCCGCAGATTAAGGGAGTTAAGCGAGGAAGTAAGAGCGCTTCACTTGCCTTATGCCCCGTGCAAAGAGCTTTCTATGGGCATGTCGAATGATTTCGAGATCGCAATTGAAGAAGGCGCAACCTTCATACGAATAGGTTCTGCCCTGGTAGGATAAGAAATCGGAGGTGTCAGAAGTTGAGTATTAAAAATAAGTTTAAAAGCTTTTTTGCCTTGGATGAAGAAGAGTATGAGTATGTTGAGCAGGATCGTTATCAGGAAGATGACTATGAAGACGAGCAGCCGTTTGCCGCCAAACCGCAAGCAAAACAGAATGTTGTAAGTTTGCAAAGTGTTCAAAAATCATCTAAAGTGGTATTATGTGAGCCCAGAGTTTATGCTGAAGCTCAGGATGTAGCCGATCAGCTTAAAAACCGCAGAGCTGTTGTTGTCAATCTGCAGCGGATTCAGCATGATCAGGCGAAGCGGATTGTAGACTTTTTAAGCGGAACTGTGTACGCTATAGGTGGAGACATTCAAAAGATAGGGGCAAATATTTTTCTTTGCACTCCTGATAATGTGGATGTGGCAGGATCGATATCTGAAATTGTAACTGAAGAAGATCAGAGGTGGTAAGTCTAGATGGGCATAGTAGCTGATGTATTATTTACATTATTGCAGATTTATTCGTATGCGATTATTATTTATATTCTGCTTTCCTGGTTCCCTAATGCAAGAGAAAGCGGTTTTGGCCAATTATTAGCTAAAATCGTTGAACCTTACCTGGAGCCATTCCGCAGATTCATTCCGCCTCTTGGAATGATTGATATTTCCCCGATCGTCGCGCTTCTTGCACTTCGATTTGCGGGATACGGGCTGAATTCAATATTCAGCATGATTGGATAAAGTTGTCCTGCTAGTGCCGTTTATGCGGCACTGTTTTCATTTAGAACGGTTTGGAGCTGTATGAAGTGAACCATGTTTATCAGCATTTTAGACAAGAAGAGCGTCACTTTATTGATCAGGTGATGGAGTGGAAAGAAAATGTACTGAATCAATACAGTCCTAAACTGACCGATTTTCTTGATCCGAGAGAGCAGGAAATGGTACAGGCAGTAGTCGGTTCAAACGGGGAAGTAAACGTCATGTTCTCAGGAGATGACATGGAGAGAAAGCGAGCTCTCCTCTACCCGGATTACTTTACACCTTCCTTGGAAGATTTTCAGTTATCCCTGATTGAAATTCAATATCCGGTTAAATTTATTTCTCTCGAGCATCGCCATATCCTGGGATCACTTATGTCTCTTGGACTGAAGCGGTCTAAATTTGGAGATCTTTTGTTCTTTGGAGAAAGGATTCAGCTTGTGGCAGCTGGTGAGGTTGAGGATTTTATTTTAATGAATGTAACCGAAATCGGCAGAGCCAAGGTTTCACTGCGCAAACTTGACTGGTGTGATAGAATTCAGCATGCTGAAGAAATCCAGGAACTGTCTGCAACTGTCAGCTCATTAAGACTGGATGCTGTTGCAGCTTCTATTTATAATGTATCCAGACAAAAAATCGGCATGCTCATTCAAAACGGACAAGTAAAAGTAAACTGGAAAGTGATTGAGCAGACGTCATTTGAATGCCGCGCGGGAGACACCCTTTCTGTCAGAGGGTTTGGGAGATCCAGGCTTTTGTCGATTGATGGAAGAACTAAGAAGGATAAATGGAAACTGACCATAGGAAAACAAAAATAATTTTATGGATTCAGCAGGAATTATGACATTTCTGTCTAATAATGAATTATACTGTTTAAAAAGAAACGTTTCATTTAATACATAATGGAGGTGGCACAAGTGCCCTTAACACCGTTAGATATTCATAACAAAGAATTCAACAAAGGCTTCCGCGGCTATGATGAAGATGAAGTGAACGAATTCCTTGATCAAGTTATAAAAGATTACGAAATGGCGATTCGCGAACGAAAAGAACTTGAAACAAAAGTAGGGGACTTAACCGAGAAGCTGGGTCATTTTGCAAACATTGAAGAAACACTCAACAAATCGATTCTAGTTGCTCAAGAAGCAGCTGAAGAGGTTCGCCGCCACGCTCAAAAAGAAGCGAAATTAATCGTAAAAGAAGCTGAAAAGAACGCAGACCGCATTATTAATGAATCGCTTTCTAAATCAAGAAAAATCGCAGTTGAAATTGAAGAACTCAAAAAGCAGTCAAAAGTTTTCCGCACCAGGTTCCAAATGCTGATTGAAGCACAGCTTGATCTCCTTAAAAATGACGACTGGGATCATTTATTAGAGTATGAAGTAGAAGCACTTTACGAAGAACGCGAAGAATCTAAAGTGTAATCTTGACTTGCGTACATAGTTTCACATATAATACGATCACTACTACAATTATCATAAATTGAAACGATGAGAGGGAGAGTAGCTCATTTTATCCTTTTTAAGCGAGCCGGAACTGGTGAAAGCCCGGCAAAGGAGAATGTGTGAAAATCACCCTTGAGTTTTTTGCTGAAACAAGATAAAAAGTAAGCAAAGACGCGTTATTCACGTTACGAATGTCGAGAGGATAACCTGTACGCCGGTTATCTAAAAGGGTGGTACCGCGAGAAAACCTTCTCGTCCCTTATGGGATGAGAAGGTTTTTTGTGTTTTCTGATTTAATGTCTAAAAGCCTATTTAAAAATTGTTTGGAGGAATACACATGGAGTACAAAGATACACTGCTAATGCCAAAAACTGAATTCCCGATGCGCGGAAACTTGCCGAACCGCGAGCCTCAAATGCAGGAAAAATGGGAAGAAATGAATATTTATCAAAAAGTTCAAGAGCGCACGAAGGATCGTCCAATGTTCATCTTGCATGATGGTCCTCCTTACGCAAATGGCGATATTCATATGGGGCATGCACTTAACAAAGTGCTGAAAGATTTTATCGTCCGCTACAAGTCGATGACGGGCTACAATGCACCATACGTGCCAGGCTGGGATACACACGGTCTTCCGATTGAAACAGCTTTAACTAAAAACAAAAAAGTGAACCGGAAAGAACTGAGTGTCGCTGAGTTCCGCAAGCTTTGCGCTGATTACGCATGGGAGCAGATCAATAACCAGCGTGAACAATTCAAGCGCCTTGGCGTTCGGGGAGACTGGGAAAATCCATATGTGACATTAAACCCTGAATATGAAGCACAGCAAATTAAAGTATTTGGTGAAATGGCGAAAAAAGGCTATATCTACAAAGGGTTAAAACCTGTTTATTGGTCTCCGTCAAGTGAATCTGCTTTAGCAGAAGCAGAAATTGAATACTATGATAAACGATCTGCTTCTATTTATGTAGCGTTTACCGTTACCAAAGGAAATGATGTATTAAACGGCGGAGAAAAAATTGTTATTTGGACGACAACACCTTGGACGATTCCTGCCAACCTTGGAATTGCCGTTCATCCTGACTTGGAATACAGTGTGGTATCTGTAAATGATGATTCTTTCATCGTTGCATCTGCTCTTTTAGAAGCTGTTGCTAAAGAACTTGAATGGGAAACTTATTCGGTTTCAAAAACACTTAAAGGTGCACAGCTTGAAAAAGCGGTTGCGAAACATCCTTTATATGACCGCGAATCGCTTGTTGTTCTTGGCGAGCATGTAACAACAGAAGCTGGTACCGGATGTGTACACACGGCTCCCGGACACGGGGAAGATGACTTTATTGTCGGTCAAAAATATGGACTTGGCGTTTTATGCCCTGTTGATGAAAAAGGCCATATGACAAATGAAGCACCTGGCTTTGAAGGCATGTTTTATGATGCAGCAAATAAACCAATTACAGAACAGCTTGATGAAGCAGGTGCATTGCTGAAGCTTTCATTTATTACTCACTCATACCCGCATGACTGGAGAACAAAAAAACCGACGATTTTCAGAGCAACAGCTCAATGGTTTGCATCCATTAAAGATTTCCGTGAAGAGCTGCTATCGGCAGTCAAGGAAACAAAATGGGTTCCTGCATGGGGAGAAACAAGATTATTCAACATGGTCCGCGACCGCGGCGACTGGTGTATTTCCAGACAGCGTGCATGGGGCGTTCCAATTCCAGTATTTTATGCTGAGAACGGTGAACCAATCATCACAGATGAAACAATCAATCATGTTTCAGACTTGTTCCGTGAACATGGTTCAAATATCTGGTTTGAACGTGAAACAAAAGATTTACTTCCTGAAGGATTTACTCATCCAGGCAGCCCAAATGGATTGTTCACGAAAGAACAGGACATTATGGATGTATGGTTTGATTCAGGTTCATCCCATCAGGCTGTTTTATTGGAAAGAGATGACCTGCAGCGTCCGGCTGATCTTTATTTAGAAGGATCTGATCAATATCGCGGCTGGTTTAACTCTTCCTTATCAACAGCAGTTGCTGTAACGGGGAAAGCTCCTTATAAAGGTGTACTGAGCCATGGTTTTGCTCTTGACGGGGAAGGGCGAAAAATGAGTAAATCATTAGGAAACGTCGTTCTGCCTTCAAAAGTCATGAATCAGCTTGGAGGAGACATCCTTCGCCTATGGGTAGCATCTGTTGACTATCAGGCAGACGTAAGAGTTTCTGATAATATCTTAAAGCAGGTTGCTGAAGTATACAGAAAAATCCGCAACACGTTCCGTTTCCTTCTTGGAAACCTTGCTGATTTTAATCCGGCAAAAGATGCTCTATCTTATGACGAACTGCGCGATGTAGATCGTTACATGCTTGTAAAGCTGAATAAATTAACAGATAGAGTGAAAAAATCTTATGAAGAGTATGAATTTGCAGCGATTTTCCATGCGGTTCATAATTTCTGTACGATTGAACTCAGCTCATTTTATCTTGATTTCGCAAAAGATGTTCTGTACATCGAAGCGCCAGACAATAAAGAGCGCCGTGCGATTCAAACCGTCTTGCATGAAACCCTTCTTTCTTTAGTGAAGTTAGTAACGCCAATCCTTCCACATACAGCTGATGAAGTTTGGGCACATATAGATTCTGTAACCGAAGAAAGTGTTCAGCTTGTGGATATGCCTGAAGTGAAAACACTTGATAATGCAGATGCATTAGAAGAAAAATGGGATGCTTTCATGGAACTTCGCGATGATGTGCTGAAGGCTCTTGAAGTGGCAAGAAACGAAAAAGTAATCGGCAAGTCATTAACAGCAAGCATTGAGCTTTATGTTGATGCTGAAACGAAGCAATTGCTTGATTCAGTAGAAGAAAACCTCAAGCAGCTGTTTATCGTATCAGGCTTTACACTGGCTGGTGACTATGATGCAGCGCCAAGTGATGCTCATGTATTTGATCATGTGAAAATTGCCGTTAAACCGGCCGAAGGTGAAACATGTGAACGTTGCTGGGTTGTTACAACGGATGTTGGCAGCAGCGAAAACCATAAAACCCTGTGCAGCCGCTGTGCAGCCATTGTGGATGAAAATTATACAACTGCATAATTGCTGGGGACCGCTGACTTTGGTCAGCGGTTTTTACATTTAAAAAGCGCCTTTTCTGTCGGTTCTGCATTTCATTGTGTCTAACACCATCCCCCAACTCCTCGGCCAGAACAAATTCCTCCAATTAATTCGGAAACCCCATGAATTAATTCCAAAACCCCTCCAATTAAATTGGAAACCCCATGAATTAATTCCAATACCCCTTCAATTAAATTGGAAACCCCATTAATTCGGTATTGACTCCCGGATTTGAACAGTCGGTTCAGCATTTACACAGTGTCCAGCTCCACCTCCTAGCCCCTCGGCCAGAAC
>NZ_JBCMYF010000023.1:0-41804 GCF_050483325.1 Metabacillus idriensis | reverse complement strand
AACTTTTTGGGGTCACTTCAGAAACTGGCTTTCTTTTGTTTAATTTTCTTCATTTGAACAAGTATCGCATAACCATAAACTTTCCGCTTCTGAGAATGTCAATTTCTTATGAAAAGAACATTCGTCGCACAGATCTTCTTTTTCTTCAAATTCTCTCATCTTCGCAGCCTCCTTTTATCGGTGTTCGTTCCTCATTCATAAGAAGCTCTCAATATTATATGTATGATTATGATTCTAGATATACCCCTCTAGAAATAAAAGGAAACATTCCTTTTATTACGTGAGAAAGAATGTAAAGAATCTTCGTTTTAAATGCGCTTTTGTTTCATTGTTAAGTAATAAACCCCTCATATATTAAGAAATTATTAAATTCATATGGGCAAAGAAACATGACTTTATTCACTTACAACTAGAAGGATTTATTTTCTATACTAGTAAAGAACTTCTAGCAACTCAGGGAAATTGTTCTACTAAATCAAATTTTTCACTAGAAAGGTGAACATCAAATGAAAAAAAGAACGTATAGTCCTGCAAAGATCGCAGTCTCCGCCTCATTGGCAATCGCACTTCTATCCTCACCCTTCTTATCGGCACAGACTTCTGCCGAACAGCATGGGAAAAATGCAGCAGCTTCAGGTATAAATGAACACAAACCAGAGAAAAAAGAGAAGAGCAAAAAAGATCACACGGTTAAGCTTCGCATCATGGAAACAACGGATATTCATACAAATCTACTAAACTATGATTATTACAAAAATGCCTCTTATGAAAAGGTGGGGCTTGCGAAGACCGCCTCACTCATAAAACAGGCACGAAAAGAAGCAAAGAATCATATTCTCGTTGATAATGGAGACCTCATTCAAGGAACGCCTCTTGGTACATATAAAGCGAAAATAAAGCCTTTAAAAGAAGGTGAAGTTCATCCTGTCTTTGCTGCCATGAACCAAATGGACTATGACATTGCAACACTTGGAAACCATGAGTTTAATTATGGACTTGATTTTCTTGATGAAGCATATGACGATGCAAATTTTCCTTTTGTAAATGCAAACGTCTATGTGGATGATCATGATGATAATCCTGACAATGACAAAAACAAGTACGCTCCATATAAAATATTGAAAAAATCGGTACTTGATGAAAATGGAAAGCGCCATGTTATTAAAATAGGTGTAATCGGCTTCGCTCCGCCTCAAATTAATGAGTGGGATAAAGCGCACTTAGACGGTAAAGTCATCACAAAGAATATCATTGAAACGGCAGAGAAATTTGTTCCTAAAATGAAGAAGGATGGAGCAGATCTTGTCATTGCTATGGCTCACTCCGGTTTCAGCAGCAACAAAGGGAATACAGAAGATGTCATATACTCCCTGAGTGAAGTTGCAGGAATTGATGCCATTACGTTTTCACATACGCATAAGGTGTTCCCTGCCAAATCAGAAGCAGCATTAGATGGCTTATTTTTAGGGCCTGATAAAAAGCCTTTGCCTGGTGTTGACAATGCCAAAGGAACAATCAACGGTGTACCGGCTGTACAAGCAGGATACGGCGGAGGTTCACTGGGAATTATTGATTTATATTTAAAGAAAACAAAAGGGAAATGGTTAATCTCAAACTCTCAATCTTCTACTCGTGAAATCTGGCGTGATATAAAAGATCCGGTTACAGGAAAGACAGTCACTGAAAGCACTGCAGCTCCGGACAGCGGGATTGAAAAGGCGGTAAAAGGGGATCATGAGGCAACCATTCAGTATGTAAATACGCCTATTGGCAAAACAACGGATGACATTCACAGTTATTTTTCTCTCGTTCAAGATGATCCTTCCATCCAAACAGTGACAAATGCGCAAAAATGGTTTGTTGAGAAGTATGTCACGGAGAAAAAACCAGAATACAAAGACCTCCCGATTCTGTCAGCAGGTGCTCCATTTAAAGCTGGACGCAATGGTCCTGCTGAGTACACAGAAATTAAAAAGGGCGACTTAACCATTCGCAGTGCAGGAGATCTTTACTTGTATGACAACACATTAAAAGCAATCAAAGTGAAAGGCTCTGTCGTTCGGGAATGGGTTGAAATGTCTGCCGGAAAATTCAATACAATCGATCCAGACAAAACAGAAACTCAAGCCATATTAAACCCTTCCTTCCCAGTCTATAATTTTGATGTAATTGACGGTGTGCAGTATCAAATTGATGTAACTAAGCCGGCGAAATATGACCCAAACGGAAATGTGATCAATCCGGAATCTAGCCGTGTAAAAGAGCTGACTTATAATGGACAGCCTGTGGATCATGATCAGGATTTCATCGTTGTTACCAATAACTATCGTGCCGGAGGAGGCGGAAACTTTCCTGGAGTAAAAGGAAGCGAGCTGGTTGTTGACTCTGCAGATGAAAACCGCCAAATTTTGATGGATTACATTTCTGAAATGAAAGAGATTACTCCAACAGCCGACAACAATTGGTCCATTGCAGCGATTGATGGAAATGTAAACGTCACGTTTACGTCTTCTCCGCTTGCTGAAAGCTATATTAAAGCGGAAAGCAATATTTCCTTTACTAATCAAACAGACAGTCAGGGCTTCGGCATTTATAAATTAGAACTTGGGCCAAAAGAAAACATTAAAGTTCAGCTTCTCGGATTAAATGATTTACATGGCCAGCTGGACACGGATACAAAGGTTGGAACAGAGCTTGCGGGCAGCATGGAATTTACAGCCGCAGCCATCAGACAGCATGAAGCAAAAAATCCAAACACCCTTTTAGTTCATTCAGGTGATATGATTGGCGGAAGTCCGCTCATTTCAGCGCTTTTTCAGGATGAACCGACTGTTGAGGTCATGGAATCCCTCGGAATGGATGTAGGAACCCTGGGCAACCACGAATTTGACGAAGGCATTGATGAACTTCGCAGAATGATGAATGGCGGAGATCATCCGAATGGCACAAAAAATTATGACGGGATGAACTTTCCGCTCGTTGCAGCCAATGCATTTGATTCAGGTGAATTAATCACAGAGCCATACGTTGTCAAAGAATCAGGAGGCAAAAAGATTGGATTCATCGGTGTTGTGACACAGGAAACTCCAAACATGATCGTCAGAAAAGGAAATGAAACTTTGCAGATTACAGACGAAATAGCAGCAGTTAATAAATACTCAGAAGAACTGAAAAAACAAGGAATAGAAGCAATCGTCGTTCTGGCTCATAATCCTGCTGTTCAAGACGGATATACAGATGCGTTCGATGCAACAGAACTTGCAGAGAAAGTGGATGACGAAGTAGATGTTATTTTTGCCGCTCATAACCATGTAAATGTCGATAAACTCACAGACAATAAATTAATCGTTCAAGCTTATTCATACGGATCAGCCTTTTCAGATTTAGATCTTGAACTTGACCCGATTTCAGGAGAAATTGTGAAAAAAGAAGCAGAAGTTGTGACGGTTTTCCAAAAGGATTTCACACCTGATGCTGAAGTTACCTCCATCATGAAAAAGTACGAAGATTTAGTTGCTCCAATAAAAGCGGAAGTGGTGGGTGAATCCGTGACAACACTGCCAAAAGGGTATCCATCGCATACAACTGAGTTTGGGGACTTTGCCCTTGGAAATTTAATCGCTGATGGCATGAAGGCGGCAATGAAAACTGACTTTGCCTTAATGAACGGCGGGGGAGTAAGAGCGCAGCTGGATGCAGGCGAAGTCAATTTTGGAGATTTGTTCTCGATTCAGCCATTTGGAAACGTTCTGAACAAAGTGACATTAAGCGGTGCAGATTTAGAAACAGTGTTAAATAATCAAATCACAGCTGGCGGCCTCGATTTTCATGTAGCGGGGTTCAAGTACACATATACTTATGACAGCACAGCATTAACAGGCAAAGTCGCGGATATTTTGTTACCTGACGGAAGCCTGATTGACCCGGCAAAAGAATATACAGTTACGGTAAACAACTATATGTACGGCAACTTGAAGTATGGAATCGGATCACTCTCAACAGGTATGGAAGTTGGTCCTGAGGATCTACAGGCAACAGCAGATTATGTAAAAACCCTTGATAATCCTTTTGAATATAAAGCAGAAGGACGCATTCAAAAGGTGTCCGTTCAATAAAAATTCATAAAAAAGCGGCCTATCAATAGGGAAGATCCTTTGATAAGCCGCTTTTTTCTGTTGTATTTTCTCTTTTGTTTTTTATGTTTGCCAGTTTCCAGGCAACTGCTTTTCGTTCAAACAGGATGATCCAAAGCCCTGAAGCAAGAAACACGGATGAGATGACATCATAAATGACGTGCTGTTTGACAAATAAGGTAGAAAGAATGATGAGGATTCCTGTAAATTGTGTGAAAATATTCATCCTTTTTCCAGTATCCTTTATTTTAGTAAAAGAGAGCATAATAATCATCGTCGTCAAAACGTGAATGCTTGGAAAACAGTTTAATGGCGCATCTGCCTTGTAAATCATGGATACAAGCTGCAAGAGAAAGCTGTCACCTGTAATTTGTGGCCGAGGAACCGTAGTTTGAAAGAAAAAATAAGTGACAAAGCAGATGATTTCACCGATCACGATGGCAATGATCGTTTTCCAATAAACCGACGGATTTTTCCACCAAAAATAAAGCAGAAATCCAAACATAAAAACATACCAGAAGATGTATGGAAGGATGAAAACTGGAACAAATGGGATGAAGGAATCAAATACCGTCCCGATATTTTCAGCTCCAAGCTTGCTGGCATTTAATATTTCATAGATCATCCCAAGAACAGGGAAGATCAGCAGTCCCGACAAATCTCTAAATTTAGATAATGCTTCCTTTGACATAAATAACGCCTCTTTTGCTGGATATTAATCTATGCTGATGCTGATAAAATTCTGTTGTATATATACCCTTTTTAGGTGAACTTAATCAATTTTAATGATAATTACTAGGAATTTTGCAAACTTACAATTATTGAAAAAATTGGTATAATCAATTTAGGTGCAAGAGCCGCAAAATCTACTATACCTTCTAGGGAATGAAATTGGAATATTTCAAACCATGATTTTAAAAAAATTCAAACAGACAGGTGATGGACATGATTGAATTAATGAAAACTGAAATATTTGAAGCACTTGAAAAAAAGAATTTAGCCAGATTCAATGAATTGCTCAATGAAAATGCCAGTTTAGCAGATTCAGAAAATGACAATGGACTCACGCTGCTAGGTTTAGCCTGTCATTATGGGGAAGCTGAATTTGTAGAAATGCTCTTAAACAAGGGGGCTGACATCAATGCCGCTTCCCATTCTAAGCTTTCATTTATTCCATCAAATACGGCTTTGCATGCAGCCATTGCCGGAAAACAGTCACCAAAGCTTATTAAGCTGCTTCTTCAGAACGGTGCAAATGTAAACGCAATCGACAGTGATGGGCATGCTCCGATTCAAACAGCCGCATTTGAAGGGAATACAGAGATTGCAAGTTTATTAATACATAACGGAGCAGACATTACACTAAATGCAGGACAGGGGAGTGCTGCAGAAATAGCAGAACATAAGAATCACTCAGATTTCATCAATGTGCTAAAGACACCATAAAGCGAACGTGAAAAACATGAAAATGGAGCCATTAGAAGCAGCAAAAAGAATCATCGAAAAACACTTTCCTACATGCAGTGCTGCTGTTTTATCCGGGAGTGTAATAAGAGGCGAAGGTACAAATACATCGGATCTTGATCTCGTTATTTTTGAAGAATCCCTTCCATCCTCTTACAGGGAATCATTTATTGCCTTTGGATGGCCAGTTGAAGCTTTTGTCCATAACTTTGAGTCCTATCGCCAGTTTTTCCAAAACGACTGGAAAAGCGGGGCTCCTTCCATGCCCAGGATGGTTTTTGAGGGCCATATTTTAAAAGGAGAAAAACTGCTGCAGCCAATTAAAAAGGAAGCGCATGAGCTTTTAGAAAAAGGACCGGATCCCCTTTCAGATAAAGAAATAGAAACGAGACGCTATTTCCTGACAGATGCACTTGATGATTTCATTGGCAGCAATAAACGCTCTGAAGAAATTTTTATTGCAGGAGTACTCGCACAGCTGATTCATGAATTTGTCCTGCTGACAAATGGAAGATTCATAGGTAAATCAAAATGGATTCCGCGGGCGCTCATGCAATTTGATCCTGAATTTGCGGATGAATTCACTTTGGCTTTTGACGAGTATTACCGTACGGGCTGCAAAGATAAAGTCATTGCTTTGGCGGATGCAATCTTAAAGCCGCACGGCGGCAGATTTTTTGAAGGGTTTTCACGGGGGAAAAAAGAATAGAATAGGAGAGATGAATTTGTCTTTTATCATACGTCACCCGAACCGAATGGATCTAGAATCTCTGACAGAACTTATGTATGAATACATTGTCGATTTTTATCAGTGTCCAAAACCTCCACAACATAAAATTCATAAGCTGATAATGACACTCCTCCAAAAAGAAAGAGGCATTCAATTTTTGGCTGAGGTGAACGGCAAGGCTGCAGGATTTGCGACTCTGTATTTCACTTACAGCACTACAAGAGCTGAACCTATAACGATTATGAATGATCTTTATGTACGTGAAGCATTCAGAGGAACTGGAGCTGCTGAACGTCTTTTTAAAAGCTGCCACACATACAGCAGGGAGCACCAATACGCTGCCATGATCTGGGAAACAGCGAACGATAATGCAAGAGCACAGAGATTTTATGAAAAAATGGGGGGCAAAAAGGGAGATTTTCTGACCTACTCCATTTAAACGCTCGGAAAAGAGCACAATGAAGAACTCAATGCAGGAGAAGACAATCATTTCGAACACAGCAAAGAACAAAGAGTAAACGCTTGGATGGCTTCCAAGCGTTTATTTAAAGAAATTCTTTAATAAAGAATGATGCACAACTCCAAGGAAACTTGCCGTCATTAAAACAAAAAATGCTGTGACAATCCGTTCATCCAAAGCTCCGTCTGAAAACAGCACAGGACCAATTCCAAAGAAAGCAAGCAGCATGAATAAAAGCAGGAAGACCCCATTTATAATCCACTTCAAAGAATATCACCTTTTACCTTTTTCATACATCCTATGCTTCAGCACAAACAGGCGGTACAGATGTCATTAATAAAAATGATAACGCTTTCAAATCATGTGCAAGATCTAATTTTATGCTTCCTTCAACTATAGAAATAACCTGTTTATCCTTCACATAGAATGAAAGGAGCACGATATTCAGATTGCAAGTGGGGTGGGTTTCCAGATGGCGAGGGAGTACTTAATCAAACCTATGCTTGATGAAAGCTATAAAAAAGTCAGTCATGGACAAGGTGTTTATTTATACGATACAGCTGGCAAGAAATACTTGGATGGATCATCTGGTGCTGTAACCTGTTCAATTGGACATGGTGTTAATGAAATAGTAGAGGCCATGATGGAGCAGGCGCGTGAGGTATCGTTTGTCTACCGGTCCCAATTTTCAAGCTATGCTGCAGAGGGACTGGCAAAGAAGCTTGCAGAGATGACGCCGGGAGACCTTAACTGGACCTTCCTTGTCAACAGCGGATCTGAAGCCATTGAAACGGCCATGAAAACCGCGATTCAGTATTTTCAGGAAAAAAATATGCCGAAAAAAACAAAAATTATTTCCAGGTGGATGAGCTACCACGGGATTACGATCGGTGCACTGTCGCTATCTGGCTATCCAGAACGCCGTTTCCGGTTTCAGCAGCTGCTGGAAGCAAATCCGGTTGTTTCTCCGGCGTACTGTTATCGCTGTCCATATGGTTTAAAACCATCTTCTTGCAAAGCGAAATGTACAGGAGAGCTCGAAACCGCGATAAGAAGGGTCGGTGCTGATCACGTTGCAGCATTTGTGGCAGAGCCGGTTGTCGGTGCAGCGGGTGCAGCGATTACCCCGCCGGAAGGGTATTACGAAAAAATCCGTGATATTTGTGATCGGAACGACATTCTGTTCATCGCGGATGAAGTAATGACAGGCATAGGCAGAACCGGAAAAACACTGGCGATGGAGCATTGGGGAGCCCTTCCTGACATCGTTGCACTCGGAAAAGGATTAAGTGCGGGATATGCACCGGTAGCGGCAACCTTGATCAGCGACAGAGTGATGCGGCCAATTCAGCAGGGATCAAAATTAATTATGAGCGGGCATACTTACAGCGCAAATCCTCAATCTGCAGCTGTAAGTCTTGCAGTCTTGCATTATATTGAAAAAAATCAATTGAATGATGCTGCTTGTGAAAAAGGAAAAACGCTGATTAAACAGCTTCAGAAACTTCAGAAAAAAACAGAGATTATTGGAGATGTCAGGGGAAAAGGATTATTAATAGGAATCGAATTTGTTATGAACCAAACGTCAAAACAGCCGTTTTCAAAATCTTACAATCTTACAAGCCGCGTCATTAAAAAAGCACAGCAAAACGGCCTCCTTGTTTATCCGTCTGCAGCAGGAATTGAAGGCGGTGATGGTGATGCGATTTTAATTGCCCCGCCGCTGACCATAAATGACGAGGAACTGAGCGAACTTGTCCAGCTATTTTCAAAAACGATTTCAGAAATAGAAGCAGAAGTGCTGCCGATGACATAAAAAGGAGAATCTGTATGATCGCAAATTCATTTCAGAAAATCAGGCAAATTGATGAGGTTATTGGCAAAATCAATGACGGCTGCACATTAATGGCAGGAGGCTTTGGCGGTGTTGGCACGCCTCCGTCTTTAATTGACGCGCTTTTGGAAAAAGGAGTACGTGAGCTTGAAATTATCTGCAACGACACCGGTTTTCCGCATATCGGCATCGGGAAATTGATTTCTGCCGGACGTGTCCGCAAAGTGATTGCTTCGCATATTGGCTCAAATCCGATTGCCGGAACGTTGATGTCAGAAGGCAAGATGGAGGTAGAATTTTCACCTCAGGGAACTCTTGGCGAGAGAATCCGCGCTGGCGGGATGGGTCTAGGCGGCATTCTCTCAGATGTAGGAATGGGAAGCGAGATTGCAGAAAAAGGAAAAGAGCTTGTTCAGGTGGATGGCCGGACATATTTTATTGAAACAGCCCTGACAGCTGATGTGGCGATCATATGCGGCAAGACAGCAGATGAATTTGGAAACATCATCTATAAAAAAAGTGCACGCAATATGAATCCGCTGATGGCTATGGCGGGAGATTACACCATCGCAGAAGTTGAAACTATCGTAAGCTTGGGGGAGCTTGACCCGGAAGCTATTATTACCCCCGGTGTATTTGTTCAAGCTGTCGTACAAAGTGAAGGGGTGAACTGGAAGTGGGTATGGGAGCCGAAATAAGAGGAAAAATCGCAGAACGGGCAGCACAGGAAATTGAAAACGGCATGATTGTGAATCTTGGCATAGGCATTCCCTCTCTTGTGCCGAATTATTTAAAGAATAAACCGCAAGTGATGATACAGGCAGAAAACGGCATTCTCGGAATTGGGCCGACACCCGTCCCAGGCAAAGAAGAGGAGACGCTGTGCAATGCTGCGGGCTATCCGGTCACACTGGAAAAAGGCGCATCTTATTTTGACACAACAACTGCATTTGGCATGATTCGAAGGGGCTGCATCGATTTGACGATACTCGGTTCTCTTCAGGTAAGCGAAAAAGGAGATCTCGCCAATTGGATCGTGCCAGGCAAGCGGGTCCCTGGAATGGGCGGAGCCATGGAACTTGCCGGCAAAGCAAAAAAAGTCATTGTCGTCATGAATCATGTGAATAAAAACGGCGATCCGAAAATCCTCACAGATTGCACCCTGCCGCTCACATCCAAACAATGTGTCGATGTGATTATTACGGATATGGCAGTGATAGAAGTGAGAGAGTCAGGACTTATTTTAAAAGAAATCATGGCTCCTTTTACTGTACAGGATGTCATAAAAAGCACAGGAGCAAACCTTGAAATCGCCATGAATCTTTGAAGGGGTGATAGGATGAAAAACTTGCAGGAGCAAGTTTGCATATGGATAGACGAAAATCGAAACCGGTCAATTAAATTACTTAAAAAGATGGTCGAACAAAGAAGTGTTCAGGGGCAGGAGGCTTCAGCCCAAGCGGTCGTGCTCGAAAAGTGCCGGCAGCTGAGGCTGGATATTGATCTGTGGGAGCCTGGCGGGAAACTCCTCAAACAGCACCCGCATTTTGTAGCAACGAGAACGTCTTTTAAAGACAGCCCCAATATTGTCGGTGTTCTAAAAGGGACTGGGGGAGGAAAATCCGTCATTTTTAATGGTCACATCGATGTTGTTCCGGAAGGAGATTTAAAGCAATGGGATGTCGACCCTTATCAGGCTGAGGTAACAGAAAACCGTCTTTACGGACGGGGATCAACGGATATGAAAGGCGGGAATGTCTGTCTGCTGATGGCAATGGAGGCGATTAAGGCATCTGGCATTTCCTTAAAAGGAGACGTTATTTTTCAAAGTGTCATTGAAGAAGAAAGCGGCGGAGCGGGAACTCTCGCTGCCATACTGCGCGGATACAAAGCAGATGCAGCCATCATTCCAGAGCCGACTAAAATGAAAATTTTTCAAAAACAGCAGGGGTCGATGTGGTTCAGGCTGAAAATAAAAGGGCGGTCTGCACACGGGGGAACAAGATATGAAGGAATCAGCGCCATTGAAAAAAGTACGCTCGTTGTAAAACACATCCTTGAGCTTGAAAAAAAGCGCAATGAAAAAATAACCGATCCTCTTTATAAAAGCATTCCAATTCCAGTTCCAATCAATATTGGGAAAATAGAAGGAGGCACGTGGCCGTCTTCTGTGGCAGATCTTGTTACTCTTGAAGGAAGGTGCGGCATTGCTCCGAATGAAACAATAGAAGAGGTGCAGACAGAATTTCAGGAATGGGTGTCTGATCTTTCTGCCAAGGATAAATGGTTTAAAGAATATCCGGTTGAACTGGAATGGTTTGGAGCAAGGTGGCTTCCAAATGAAATCGGCGGCGATCATCCATTGACGGCTGCACTGATTGATTCCTATAAAGAAATCATGAATAAGGAGCCAATCATTGAAGCCTCTCCTTGGGGTACAGATGCAGGCCTCCTATCTCATGCAGGCGATATTCCTTCCATAGTATTTGGTCCAGGGGAAACAGAGATGGCCCATTTTCCGAATGAATATATTGAGATTGATAAAATCATAGAATGCACAAAAATTCTCGCTGTTTTCTTAATGGAATGGTGCGGAGTATCAGAGGAGATGTTTTTACAGACTGACGGAGAGGGTAAATAACAGGAGATAACGACTAAAAAATTGAGGTGTTCGCAAATGAAGCAGCATTTATGGATCAATGGACAGCATATGGAAGCAAGCAGCTATCAGGAATTAAAGTCTCCCTACACGAATGAACTGCTCGCAGAGGTTGCCCTTGCGGGTCAAGATCAAGTAAAAGCGGCAGTTGACGCTGCAAGTGGCGCGTTCAGTAAAATGACCGCTTTACCAGCCCATAAACGTGCAGATATATTACTGAAAACAGCCCAGCTCCTTGCTGAACGAAAAGAAGAAGCGGCAGCGATTATTGCAAAAGAGGCCGCTAAACCAATTAAAACGGCGCGGGCAGAAGTAGACCGAACCGTTATGACGTATACATTTGCTGCTGAGGAAGCGAGACGGCTGAACGGTGAGACCATTTCAATGGATGCAGCTCCAGGCGGAGAAAACCGCACAGCCTACACAGTGAGGGAGCCGATCGGTGTCATTGGAGCGATCACGCCTTTCAATTTTCCGATGAATCTCGTCGCCCACAAGCTTGGACCGGCGTTTGCGGCAGGCAATACAGTTGTGTTAAAGCCTGCGACTCAAACCCCATTAAGTTCATACTTCATCGGAAAGCTTTTTCATGAAGCGGGTCTGCCTGAAGGAGCTCTCAACATTGTAACAGGTAAAGGCAGCGAGATCGGAAAATATTTTACATCAGATGAACGCATTAAAGCACTTACGTTTACGGGAAGTCCTGACGTAGGGAAAAAGCTTAAACAAGAAGCAGGCATGAGAAAAACGCTGCTTGAATTAGGTTCAAATTCAGCCGTCATTGTAGATGATGATACGGATATATCCAAGATTGCACCAAGATGTGTGACAGGAGCATTTGCTTATGCAGGTCAGGTCTGCATCTCTGTGCAGCGCATTTATGTCCATGAGAATGTGTTTGAGGAATTTGTCCAAAAAGCAGTGGAGGAAACGAAAAAACTCAAGCTTGGACATCCGCTTGATGAAGAAACAGATGTATCCTCTTTAATATCAGGTGAAGACGTCGATCGTGCGATTTCCTGGATTGAGGAAGCGGAGAGAGCGGGAGCACAAATTGCGTCCGGCGGCAAAAACGGTGAGAATCAGACCGTTCAGCCGACGATATTGCTAAATGTCCCGTCTGACGTAAACCTCTCCTGTCAGGAAGCATTCGCTCCAATTGTCATCATCAACTCTTTCAAAACCTTTGACGAGGCAATTGCTGAAGTCAATCACTCAAAATATGGACTTCAGGCCGGCGTATTTACAAATAAAGTTGACTTGGCCTTTCAAGCGGCTAAAGCCCTTCATGTCGGAGGTGTCATGATCAATGACATACCAACCTTCCGTGTTGACCACATGCCTTATGGCGGAGTGAAGGACAGCGGCTTCGGCCGCGAGGGCATTAAATATGCGATTGAAGAACTGACTGAACTTAAGCTGATTTCTTTTAATCATGCCAAGTTCTGAACTTAAAGAATAGAGTGTGGCATACTGCACTCTATTTTTTAAGGTGATTTTTTATCTGAAGGGAGATCCGTCCTTGAAAAAAACGTACTCTGAAATGAAAATGCTGTCTAAAATGGATTATCGTGCTGAAGCCGTATTCGATTATTTTAACAAAAGACTCAGAATCGATGATTATCGCGGAAAGACAGACTCCATGTTGAAAGATGCATCTAAATTAGCTGCAGATAACCTCTTCACAAAAGTGATTATCAAAGGAAAAGCATGTGACATCCATGTTCTATTAAAGGAACAATTCCAGCTTGAAGCCATTATCAAGAATTATTTTCACGGTGAAGATGCCTATTTTTTCACAAAATATTTAAGTGAAGAAAGAAGACAGACCGACTGCTGGACAAAGCAGGACAGCATCATCACGGCAATCTATGAAAAAAAGAAAACCGTTCACATGCAGTCAGGCGCATACGGATTTCGTGCAGCAGATGAACATGACGCAGAGAAGCTTGCAGAATTATACAGAGCCGTATTTGAAGTGTATCCAACACCGCTTCATTCAAGTGATTATATCCAAAAAACAATGAGAGAAGGCACAATCTATTATCTTGCAGTAAAAGGAAACATGATCGTAAGCGCTGCTTCTGCTGAAATCAATTCTGCTTACAACAATGCTGAAATTACAGACTGTGCAACATTGCCTGAGGCCAGAAAACATAAATTAATGAGAAGCCTGATCTTATTACTTGAGGAAAAACTTTGTGATCAAGGTATTTTTTGTGCTTATTCCATTGCAAGAGCAGAATCATTCGGCATGAATGCCGTTTTGCATCAGCTTGATTACGAATATACCGGCAGGCTCGCAAATAATTGTGTTATCAGCACAGATCTTGAAAACATGAATGTATGGTGCAAAGATCTTTCTGCCGGAAATTGAGCACTTGATGCTGAAAATCCGGCAGCTTACTTAAAGGAGGGGAGCTTTTGACAAATCAAAATCGGGAGCAGCTCATTCATCATATATTAGAAACGATTGATGAAGGAATTCATGCAGTAGATGAGAATGGAATCACCGTTTTTTATAATGAGATTGCTGCTTATCATGATGGACTGAAAGTCGATGAGGTTGTCGGCAAGCATATATTTGATGTCTTCCCTTCCCTTTCCGGGGAAACGAGTACACTATTGAAAGCCATTAAAACAAAAAAGCCGATTTATCACCATTCCCAAACGTACATAACTATAAAGGGCGAAAAAATTGAAACGGTGAACACGAGCCTGCCGATTTTATCAGACGACAAAGTGATCGGCGCAGTTGAGATTGCAAAAGATTACTCGGCGATCAAGCGGCTGACAGAGCGTCTGGCCGATCTTCAAAAGCAAGTGCATCAGCCTCCAAAAGCGGAGAGTTCCAATGGCACAAAGTATGTTCTAGGTGACATTATTACAGCAAGCAAGAACCTCCTCATGACTAAAACTCTTGTTAAAAAAGCCGCTAAAACCTCATCAAATGTCCTCGTTTACGGGGAAACAGGAACAGGCAAGGAATTAATTGTCCAGGCTATTCATAACGAATCACAGCGGAGAGATGCTCCTTTTATCGCCCAAAATTGTGCAGCGCTGCCTGAGGCCTTGCTTGAGAGCTTATTATTCGGCACAGCAAAAGGAAGTTATACAGGTGCGGTTGACAGAGCTGGCTTATTTGAGCTTTCACATGGAGGCACGCTTTTTCTGGATGAGCTGCAATCCATGCCTCTGAATCTGCAGGCAAAGCTGCTTAGAGTCATTGATGACGGCACAATCAGAAGAATCGGAAGCAGTCATTCAATCCATGTGAATGTCAGAGTGATTGCCGCCATGAACATCAGTCCTGAACAATGCCTCTCGGAGCAAAAAATGCGGGAAGATCTCTATTATCGTTTAAACGTCTTCGGCATCAATCTTCCGCCGCTAAGAGAACGGCCGCTTGACATTCCTTTATTGATTTCTTCTTTCATTAAATCGTATAATCACGAATTTCAGAAGCGTATTGGAGGTTTAGCAGATGAAGCGCAAGATCTGTTAAAGCGCCACTCATGGCCGGGAAATGTCAGGGAGTTAAAGCATTGCATCGAGTATGCCATGAATATGTGTGAGGGGAATCGTATTCATATCGAACATTTGCCGCCGTACTTGCAGAATATGAAAGCGGCGGCAAAAATTCCGCATTCTCTTCATGAAAAAATATCCCTGATTGAGAGAAAAATCATCCAGGAAGCGCTTGCAGAATGTGAAAGCAATATTTTAAAAACAGCAAAGCTGCTTCAAATTCCGAGGCAAACCCTTCAATATAAGCTGAAAAAATATTTTCCTGACCAATTTTCGGCACCAAAACAGAAGATCTAATAATCAACTGTGAATTTATCGGCTTCCAGTCACGTTGGCATGGTTTTTGCATGTAATAATGGTAAAGACCGAAATGGGGGAACTGCCATGAAATACGATCTATACAAGCCGAAGCGCGACTGGAAAGACATCGAACTCTGGAAAGATGTCACAGATGAACAGTGGAATGACTGGCTCTGGCAGCTGACAAATACCATCCGCACACTGGGTGACCTAAAAAAAGTAATAAACCTGACTCCTGATGAAGAAGAAGGGGTTAAAATATCAACAAAAACCATCCCTTTAAATATAACGCCATATTATGCATGGCTGATGAATGAAGATGATCCGAGATGTCCGATCCGCATGCAGTCAGTTCCGATATCACAGGAGCTTTATAAAACAAAATATGACCTTGAAGATCCGCTTCATGAAGATGAAGATTCGCCTGTTCCGGGTTTGACTCACCGCTATCCGGACCGTGTGCTGTTTCTAGTAACCAACCAATGTTCGATGTACTGCAGATATTGCACCAGAAGGCGTTTCTCAGGTCAAATTGGCATGGGTGTGCCTAAAAAACAGCTTGATGATGCGATCAATTATATCGCTCAGACACCTGAAGTGCGGGATGTGCTGATTTCAGGCGGTGACGGATTGCTCATTAATGACACGATCCTTGAATATATCCTTAAAAATCTCCGCGCAATTGATCATGTCGAAATCATCAGGATCGGCACACGAGCGCCTGTCGTTTTCCCGCAGCGCATTACAGAAAATCTCTGCAATATCCTGAAAAAATATCATCCTGTCTGGCTGAATACTCACTTCAATACTTCGATTGAAATTACCGAAGAATCTAAGAAAGCATGTGAAATGCTTGTAAACGCAGGCGTACCGGTCGGAAATCAGGCCGTTATCCTTGCAGGCATAAATGACAGCGTGCAAATCATGAAAAAATTGATGCATGACCTTGTTAAAATAAGAGTGCGGCCTTATTACATTTATCAATGTGACTTATCAGAAGGAATTGGCCATTTCCGTGCACCTGTTTCAAAGGGTCTTGAGATTATTGAGGGACTCCGCGGACACACAAGCGGATATTCGGTTCCAACATTTGTCGTTGACGCTCCTGGCGGCGGCGGGAAAATTGCCCTGCAGCCAAACTATTTAATTTCTCAAAGTCCTGACAAAGTTGTACTCCGTAACTTTGAAGGCGTCATCACGACCTATCCGGAGCCGGAAAATTATACACCTGGTCTTGCAGATGATTACTTTAATGAAGTGTATCCAGATTCAGTATCCAAAAAATCACTCTCAGGAATTGCAGGTTTATACGAGGATGCCCAGTTCAATCTCATACCTGAAGGGATTGGCAGAATCAATAGAAGAAAAACGTTTGAAACAAACCCTGCTCACTCCACATTAAAAGATAAGCGGGAAAAACGCGACGAATTAAAAGATAAAAAATACCGGGCCCAGCTATTAAAATCTGAAGAAAAGAAGGCAGCAGAAAATGAGTGAGCGCTGTGAATGGTGTGAATCGCAGCATGCAAAGCACTCAGCCAATCTTGTCCATTGGGAGCTGCCTGACGGATCCCGAGCCATCGAGATTTCAGACACGCCCTGCATCTCTTGTCCGGACTGCGGCATAAGCTATCAAAGCGAAAAGATCATTAACGAAATCGAAAATCAGCTTCTTCTAATTGCCGTAAAAGAGCTGCCAAACCGTGTAACTTACGAAGAGCTGATGAAGTGGAAGCGTCACCTGAAGCGCAACTACTTTGATTTCACCTAAAATCTCATAACCCTCTGAGGTTTTCTTCTTATCCAATAAACGTTATAATAAGGTCACTTTCCATATGTAATTGCGACAGGGGGATTGACCTTGAAATCTTTTTACGACTATTTAATGAAATACCGACATCCAAAACCAGCCGACGATATAAGCCGATTTGCAAACGACGCTTATGATGATCACAGCTTCCCAAAGGCTTCTTATGACTACCATGAAATCAGCTCCTACCTCGAACTGAACGGATCATACCTCCGCTGCCTCGTCGTTTTCGATGAAGCCTGGGACCTATATGAAACCGAAATCCTTAAAAAAGCAACTTACTAAAGCAACTTACTATGTAGGTTGTTTTTTTGTTGTCGTAATACGCACATTGTGTACGGTTTAAACTATCTGAAAAGCTCCTGGAAAAGCAAATGGTCACCTAAAACAATCCATTTGAAAACTCCATTACGTAGAGCACTTGAAATTTATAATTCAGAACACCATTTAGACAAGCACACTGAACTATAAATCTTGACAACATCTTTGAATCATCTTATATTTAATAAAGTTAATAGTTAATCAGGTTAAATATTAATTTCATTAAGTGCACGGGAGGGGAAAATGGAAACAAGACAGGAACTTACGTATGCATTTCTCTCTAATTACCGGAAGTTAAATAAAATGACCAGGAGCCATTTGAATGAACTGCTTGAAACTTATCTTCCGTTCAATGAATTTATGGTCCTTCGCCTGATTCATGAGCAAAAACAAATAAATGTAAGCCAGATTGCCGAGAAATTAAGTGTGTCTGCGAGCCATATCACTTCTGTCAGTGAGAAACTGATCAAAAAGGGCTTTTTAACCCGCATACGCGCAGCGGATGACAGAAGAGTGGTCTATCTGGAGCTGACTGAAACGGGTGAAAGAGTGAAGACGGAAGTGGAAACGACCATTACAGAATACTTTCATCAGAAACTGGAAAACGTATCCGATGAAGAAATCATGATGTTTAATCGATTATTAACGAAATTACTAGAAGAATAATAGAGGTGGAATTATGGAACATTTAAGTCATAAAGAAAAAATCACGATTATGATCGCCATTATTGCGGCAATGTTTTTTGCTGCTGTCAATCAAACAATCGTTGGAAATGCTTTGCCGAAGATTATATCAGACCTTGGCGGACTTGATTATTACAGCTGGGTATTTACAATTTACATGCTGACAAGTGCAATCACAACGATCCTTGTTGGCAAGCTGTCCGATATTTATGGAAGAAAGCCGTTCATCATTATCGGGATCCTTATCTTTTCAGTCGGTGCATTTTTAGCGGGAACATCAATGGATATCTTTCAGCTGATCATCTACCGGGGTATTCAGGGATTTGGTGCAGGGATGATTATGTCTACAGCTTTTACTGCAGTAGGAGATCTCTTCGCACCGCGTGAACGAGGAAAATGGCAGGGTGCCATGAGTGCCGTGTTTGGGATTTCAAGTGTGTTTGGTCCGACTCTTGGCGGGTACATCGTAGATAACCTTGAGTGGAAATGGGTCTTTTGGGTGTTCTTGCCTCTTGGTATAGTAGCCCTCCTCTTAATTTGGAAGCTTTTCCCTTCAACTGTGAAAAAAGCAGGAGAGAAGGTCGATTATCTTGGATCGGTCTTTTTATCTGCAGCAATCACAACGGCATTGCTTGCTTTTTCATGGGCAGGAACGAAATACGACTGGGATTCTGCTCAGATTTTATCCCTGTTTGGGGCAACAGCGCTGTCTCTGATTATTTTTGTCTTTGTTGAAAGAAAAGCGGTTAGTCCAATCTTGCCACTCGATTTATTTAAAAACAGCATCTTTACGATTTCAAATATAATTGGGTTTGTCATCGGTGTTTCCATGTTTGGAGGCGTTATGTACGTTCCTTACTTCATTCAGGGGGTACTCGGCTATTCTGCTACGCATTCAAGCTTCCTGACAATGTCGATGACGCTGGGCTTGGTTTTTGCAAGTGCGCTTGGCGGCCAGATTATTTCGAAAACGGGGAAATACAAGCTGCAGGCCATCGTCGGTCTGTGTATTTCAGCTATAGGTCTTTACTTGCTGTCTACAATGAGTGTTGACACATCACAGTATCTATTAGTTTTTTACTTAACATTAGTCGGATTTGGAATCGGAATCGGCATGACAGTCTTTACCTTAACCGTTCAAAATGCGGTTGATCAAAAGCTTCTGGGTGTAGCCACTGCTTCGTCACAGCTATTTAGATCTGTAGGAGGAACAGTCGGGGTTGCCATCATGGGGACCTTGCTTAACTCACGGATGAAGGATAAAATGGCGTCCATAAGTCAAACTGGCGACACGAGTCAAATGGCTGCTTCACCGGAACTTGCAGGCAAATTGGAATCTCTCCAAAACCCGCAGCTGCTGCTGGATCACGAAAAACTTGATGGACTCAAAAATACACTGCCTAAAGAGGCGATTCCCTTCTTTGAAAACGTTATTCATCAGCTTCAGGATTCACTGAGCTATGCACTATCTGGTGTTTTCATCTTTGTCACCATCACGATGGCCATAGCCATTCTCTTAACATTTTTTATTAAAGAAATTCCGCTGAGAAGTGCAAAGGATCAGCCGGCTGTAAACAAAGAAAAGCAGATTAACACAGGCAAATTGCAGAGCAGCGAAAATTAATGGAAACCAAGGCGCATTTAGTGCCTTGGTTTTTTAAATACAAAAAGAAATTTTTCCCAAAATAAGCTATAATTAAAAGGGGAGAATTCGGTAACTAGGAAAGGGATGACCAAAATGTCAAATGCTGTTCAGCTGTACGATTTTCACAAGTGGTCAAACACCAGAGTGTTTAACCGTCTTAAAGAATTGCCTATGGAATTGTATACAAACGAAATAGTCAGTGTTTTTCCGTCGCTGTCCCATGTTATGGTTCACATGTATCTGACGGATGCCCTTTGGCTGAAAGTGATCAAGCAGGATTCTTTTGATAGCATAATGGCTTATCTGGGAATTTGTCGGAAAGAAGCAGAGAATAGGAGTTTGGAAGAACTAGAAGGAATGTTTGAAAAACTCGGGAACGAATATGAACTATTTTTAAATCAACAAGCAGATTCAGATAAACCATTTACAATTGAACATCCGCAGTATGGTAAATTAGAAACCAATGTATTTGAATTGATCCAGCATGTAGCAAACCACGGAACCTATCACCGCGGAAACGTCACAGCCATGCTTAGGCAGCAGGGAGTGTCTGGTGTGCCTTTGGATTACGTATATTACCTTTATGAAAAGAAAGAGGGCCTGAACATTGAATAAATACGGCCATTGGCTCCTGGTTATTTTAGTGGGAATCTCATTTATTCCAGGCATTTACTATTTCGAATTCACGCTCCCTTATATGATGGCAATCATCTTTGGAATCATTGGATTTTGTTCAGTTTTATACATGGCAATCATTATTCATGTCAAACAAAAGAATAAAACGATCTAGCGGACATACATATAGAAATGAACATTCTATGACGTCTGCTCTGTAAAAGTAGTTTTTAGACCTTTCCTATCTTATAATAAAAGAAAAAAGTGTACTGGAGGTTCATCTATGCTTCAATCACCAATTGGCCGCTTCAGACTGATGGGATTCATTGAAGGAGCATCTTTGCTGATTCTTCTTTTCATTGCCATGCCTCTAAAATATCTGGCCGAAATCCCTATGGCCGTAACCATCGTGGGATCGCTTCATGGCTTTTTCTTTATTACGTATTTACTTATCATTGCCTACACAACGTATAAAATCAGATGGTCCTTTGCATGGGTATTCAGTGCTGTCGCTGTGGCATTTATTCCATTTGGGAACATGATTCTCGATGCGAGACTTAAAAAAGCAAATTTATAAGGATATGAGAATAACCTTTTCGTAAAGGTTATTTTTTTTGCAAATAAATGAAAGCAAGCTACACATAAGGAAGCGCCATTTTTCTGCTCTAACATTTAATAAATGAAAAATAGCATCCGATTATTCGGATGCATACTTGACAATTCCATGTAAAAAAACGGAGTATTCGCGCTGCACACATTCTCTTAATTTGATTTTTCCTTCTCTTTCTAGTTCAGATACGAATTCATTAATTTGCCGTTCTTCTTCTTTTGATGCCTTTTGAACTTCAATCGAAAACAAATTTCCGCGGCTCTCATGATGAATTTTTTTCAGTAATTTATCCTTATTCATTGGGTCAACCCCTTCATGCTATTCAAATTCGACATAAATGGCTATATTCCTCTATTTGCTCATTATATTAATAATAAAAAATTTTTCATAAAATCGAATGATTTCAAAAAAATAATCCCATTCTAAATAGGTCTAACGATCGTTTTCTTAGTCGCGCCATTTGGACCATGTCTATCATTTCATAAAAGAGTAAACTGGAATTGTTTAGTTTACAGAAAATTCTAAATAAAGGACGTGTTTTTTTGAAAAAAGGAATGATAGCGTTTACTTTATCGGCGGCAATGATTGCATCCGCGCTGCCAATTCCGCATCATGCGGTCCGTGCAGAAGCCTCGCAGCTGCAAACTCTCATACCAGGGGCACAGAATGTTGTTGAAACTTATTTTGACGGAGTGAATGGAAATTATTTAACTACTAAAAATCCGATTCAATATCAAAATGCCATTTTGAATGGAAACTTAGGTCTTGCTCCGACCAATTGGGGGAGTGCTAATGAAGGTACAGGCTGGCATCTGATGAATAAACCAGCCGCCATCACCGGCACTCAGATCAACGGAGCTTTTGAAGACGCTCAGTTTGTCATACGCGTCCCGGATAACTGGAATGGAAAACTAGTAGTGTCTGGAATTCCTGCAACTAGAAATGAAACATCCACAGATCTTTTGTTCAGTGATTTTGTTCTTGAAAAAGGTTATGCGTTTGCAGCGATTGATAAAGGAACACAAGGTGAAGCCGATACGAATGACCCATTAGCAAAAGCAAAAAATGCACTTGCTTTTGAAGATGATAGTGTCGCAGAATGGCATAAACGTTTCAGGCAGATCACGATAGCCGCTCACTCTTATTTAGAAGACAATTTCCGGGAGCAGCTTATTTCTGCAAAAGATAAATCAAATTCAGCCCATCATTTGGTGAGGAAACATCACCGCGTGCCAACTTATGCGATGGGCATTTCAAATGGGGGATATGTAGTCAGGTATGCCCTTGAACATGACGGCCGGGCGAGAAAAGAGAATCGTCTTTTTGATGGAGGCGTAGACTGGGAAGGTGTTCTGTGGACAGAAAAGCAGCCAAACTTAATTTCCTCTCTCACTGCAGTCGTCAACCATGCTGAAGCTGCCATTTACGGCACAGGAAAAGAAAAAGAGAAAGCCGTGAAAGAAATGTATAAAGCAGGCCTTCCAAAAGGGTCAGAGGAATTGTGGCCGTATCATGATCAGATATATTGGTTCATATCAGCGAACATTTACAGAGATCATTTCGATCCTAATGCCCCAAACAGAATAGACTGGAGAAACTACTTGAATTTCACATCAAGCGGAGTGAGGGACAGAAGCTATGATTCTATTTTTGAAAACTACAAGTATCAAAGCCGTCCGAAAAGCGTGAAAGAAAATATAAAAGAAATCGCCAATACGGGGGACATAGACGTTCCGCTTATCAGCTTTACCGGAACTCTGGACGCGCTGATTTTCCCGAATGTTCATGCCAAAGGCTATGAAAAACTTGTGAAAAAAGCAGGCAAGGAAAAACTTCACCGCATGTATTCGATTGAAAATGGAAATCATGTGGACAGTCTGGTATGGAATACATCGACAGACTCAAATAAGAAGCTGCAGCCTCTGCTTCCATACGCTCACCAGTCATTCGACATGCTGGTAGATTGGGTAGAAAACGGCAGAAAAGCACCTGAGAGCCGATCAATTCCTGTTCCAAAGAATGCAACTAAGGTCATTGACATAAAAACCGGGAGAGAGATTGATCCAAAATGAGAGATTAGATTAAAAATGAAGCAGGCTGGAAAAAGAGCGGTTTTTCAGCCTGCTTTTTGTATGAAAATATTTAGTGGAGTCAGTCTCATAATGAAACCATTTTTAAAGGATTAACGTGGAACAAGCTGCTCCATTCGCCATAGTGCTGCCACAATTAACGGATTAAAACTTAAAGAGTGGCGTCAATCCTCATAGTGCTGCCACAATTAACAGATTAAAGCCTAAAGAGTGGCGTCATTCGCCATAGTGCTGCCACAATAAACGGATTAAAACCTAAAGAGTGGAGTCATTCGCCATAGTGCAGCCACAATAAACGGATTAAATCCTAAAGAGTGGCGTCATTCGCCGTAGTGCTGCCAAAATGAACGCATTAAATCATCAAGAGTGGCGTCAGTCCAATTGTATTACCACTATCCCGAAAGAAGGAGGATCTTAAGTTTTGCAGAATATTAAATAAGGATCAATAACAAAGGAGAATGATATGACCGTACATTTAGTAAAAGCCATAGAATCAGATGCAGCAGCTATTTTAGATGGTCAAGTGCGTGCTTTCACGCCGCTTCTTGAAAAGTATTTAGATGTTGATACAAATCCTGCAAATGAGACTCTTGAAAAAATCCTCTCCAGGATCAATGAGCCAAATGGAGGTTTCTACAAAATCATTTTTGAAGGAACATTTGCAGGAGCAATACGGTTGTATTTTAAAAGCGAGGCATCGAAATATTGGATAAGTCCAATCTTTATTTTTCCTGAATTTCAGGGCCGGGGGATTGCCCAAAAAGCTATGATTGCTGCAGAAACCCTGTTTCCTCAGGCCTCAAGCTTCGAGCTTGCAACCATTCTTGAGGAAGAAGGAAATGGTTATTTGTACAAAAAATTAGGCTACAAAGAAACTGGAGTCATGAAAAAGCTGAATGACCGCACTACACTGATTTACTTTAGAAAAGGTTTTTAATGACCGAGAAATGATAAAAACAAGATTCCGAAAAAGGATCTTGTTTTTTTATAAAAATCCCCACTAAATCCCACTATTCATTTCCTATCTTCTGGGAGTATGATTACTTTTATGTAAAAGATGATAGAAGGAAGATGAAGCAGTGAGAAAGGTTTTAAGCAGTTTACTAGTTTTATTCCTGGTTTTAAATCAGATGCCTCATACAGTCAAAGCTGAGTCCAATATTCAGCAAATCGGATCTGTAATAGGAAACAGCGTCAATGTTTATTCTTCTCCGAAATTGAGCTCGGAGGTGGCAGCTGTTCTCCAAAAAGGAGATGAATATCCTCTTATTCAAACTGCAGCGGGTGACTCTGCCGATCCGATTACACATAAAGTTAGCAGCGGAAATACATTATGGAAAATTGCCAATCAATATGGCACAACCGTTCATGAACTGAAACAATTGAATGGTTTAAAAAATGATGCGCTTTCTCTTGGGCAACTACTGAAGATTCCTCAGACCGTCCAAGTACACCAAGTGACTTCAGGGGATACACTGTGGAAAATTTCGAACAAATATAGAGTAACTGTCAATGATATGACCAAGTTTAATGGTTTAAAAACAACTCAGCTTAAAATTGGGCAAAAATTAAAAATCCCCGTTTATTATTATGAAGTACAGCTGCTCGGCGGGAAAAAAGGCTGGATCAAAAAATCTCAGATTCAAGTTAAAAACAGCAAACGTGTCGTGATGGGCTGGAGTTTTAATGGAACAGCCAATACGTACATTCAGCAGATGAAAAACAAACCCAATCTAAATGTTGTCTCACCGCGATGGTTTACGTTAAATCAATCGGAAACAGGTGTTTCTATTAAAATGGATTCCGCCTATTCAGATGCAGCACATGCTGCCGGGAAAAAGGTCTGGCCGCTCCTTGGCAACAGCTTTGATCCCATTCTGACAGATTCCATCATAGGCAAACCGCAAAAAAGACAAAAATTAATTTCTGCGCTTCAGACTGCATTAATCAAAAGCAAAAGTGATGGAATTAATGTTGATTTCGAAAACATTGATATAAAAAACAAGCAGGATTACGTATCGTTTATCCGGGAATTAAAAACAGCCCTGAAGCCTCATGGAATCATTGTTTCTGTCGATGTGACAAGAACGAGCGATGACCCATTCTGGTCTGGAAGCTTAGACCGCAAAGAACTCGGGAAAATTGCCGATTATATTGTGATGATGGGGTATGATGAGCATTGGGGCGGGGGGCCGAAAGCAGGTTCAGTTGCTTCCCTGCCGTGGGTGGAAGAAGGCATTAAGCTCTTAATGAAAGACATTCCCACACATAAAATTATTCTCGCTGTCCCATTTTACACAAGAGAATGGGTGACAGACTTATCTTCTAACAAATTGAGAAGCATCGACCGCACGATGCCGGAAGTCAATCGGATCCTTTCTTCTAAAGGACTTAAAAAAATATGGGACCCAAAGGCTTCACAATACTATGTCGAGTTCACTGAAAAGGGCGAAAAACATCAACTCTGGATAGAAGACAAGAAATCCATTGAGCTTAGAATGAAGATGATGAAGGAAAATCACTTAGGCGGAGCGGCTGCCTGGTATATAGGCTCAGAAACTTCGGATATTTGGGATGTTTATCATTTTAATAAATGATAGATAATGAAGTAAAATCAAAAAACAGAGGGAAACGGATACCAGATTGCACAGAGCGATTGGTATCCGTTTTTGATGAATTTAAAAAACCTTTCTTTAGTAATTATTCATTGGCACAATGCAAAAATAAAGTTGACTTTTTTGATCAAATTCTGGTGTAACCTTTGGTCCATAATCTGTAAAAATGGACATGTCAGCTGAATCAGCGCTTCCAAAATAGGCTTTATAAGCTTTGTCTGAATGAGTTCTTAATTCAAATGAGACATGGGGTGCCTTTTTTCTATTTTTATACTTGACCTGTACCTCAGCATTGGTTTTATACCACGCGTATTTACCATTAGATTCTCTTAAGTGGACAACGCCTGCTGCTTCTCCGTCTTTCATTTCTCTTTTGAAAAAAATAAACAGTTCCCCATTTGATTGTATTTCCCCTAAAAGATTGCCTGCTGATAAGTCTTCTTCTTGTAGACCATTTATTATGGCATCTTCTTTCGCAGCAAACCATTTCAAGTGATCTTCATCAGCAGAACATCCAATAAGCAATGATAGTAAAAATAATAGAATAAGAATCTTCAATCTCAATCTCATCTTCTCCCGTGAAAACCATATTTTATTAGGTTATTTCTTTCTCAAAGTTCAAAAATCCTTTTTATTGGTATCAATAGCCAGATGAACAGTTAAAACTTTTTGATTTCATAGCTTCTTTGATTGTGATATTATTTAGTAATCCGAAATAAATTTATAAGGTATTCAGTTAACTTAGGAGAGATACAGTGAATCAATTAACGAAAGCACCTCTTTGGACGAAGTCGTTTGTTATGCTTATGCTTGGAAACTTATTTACTTTTATGTCGTTTCAGATGCTGATTCCCACACTTCCGCCGTATATTAAATCTTTGGGCGCTACGGGTCTTGAGATTGGATTAGTAACAGCTTTATTTTCAATAGGAGCGGTTCTCAGCCGTCCGTTTATCGGATACATGCTTGAATATAAAGCACGAAAGCCGCTAGTATTAATTGGAGCTGTTGCGCTTCTTGTGATCACCATTTTTTACCCGCTTTCAAATGTGATTCTTATCTTCCTGATGTTCAGGTTTATCCATGGTCTTGCCTGGGGTTTTTCAACAACTGTAAATGGGACGGCAGCCGTGGATGTGATACCAAAATCCCGTCTTGGCGAAGGAATGGGTTATTTTGGTCTTTCTGTAACACTCGGCATGATTATTGCGCCAAGTCTCGGCATCTTTTTATTCGGTGTTACAACGTTTAACAATTTAATCTATATTTCCTGTGTTCTTGGGATCGTTGCGATTATTCTTTTAGCAGCTGTTCGCTACTATACGCCGGAATCAGTCAGACTGACCAAAAAAGAAGATTTGAAATTCTCTTATCTTGGGTCGCTCGTTGAAAAAACAAGCTGGTATCCTGCTTTTATTACAATGATAGCAACGTTCGGATATGGTTCTGTTGTGACATTCATTGTGATTTTCGGTGAAGAACGCGGCATTGACCAGATTTTTATTTTCTACTTGTTTAATGCGGTTATGGCTTCACTTTCAAGGCCAATTGCAGGCAAGTGGTTTGACGAAAGAGGGCCTAAGGGGCTGATTGTTGTCTGCAGCGCTTTGACCTTTGCTGGTATGTGGGCTCTTTCTTTCTCTCACACCAATGCAGGTATTGCCATTGCCGGGATCTTATTTGGAATAGGTTTCGGTTCCCTGCTTCCGACTCTGCAGTCATGGACACTTTCCAAAACGCCTGATAACCGCAGGGGTGTGGCAAACGGAATGTTTTTCTCTGCGATTGATTTTGGGATTGGTTTAAGCGGAATTGTATTTGGTTTGCTGGCTCAATTTCTTGAAACAGCCGTTCTTTTTCAGATTTCAAGCATTTTTCTGATTGTGCCTATGATTCTAACTCTTTTAGAAGGAAAGGGAAGAAGGGTGCAAAAAAAACAGACAGCCGCTTCTACTTAATAAACTCTAAGAAAAACACAAATTTAATTAGTACATGATCCTCAGACCACCTTAGCCAGCAGAAAAAGACTCGTCAACAATGACGAGTCTTTATCAATTTATTAAGTGCTAATTGTATTGCTCCAAAAAGGTGCGTGATGATTTAATTCTGTTTCCATTCTTCAGCAAGCATGCCATAAACCGCATGATCGACAAAATGATCATAGAGCCATTCAGCTTGTCTGATTGTTCCTTCATGCACAAAGCCAAGCCGTTCAGGAATGCTTCTGCTTTTACCGTTCAAAACAGCCGCCCGGATTTCAACTTTGTTCAAGCTGTATTCCTGAAAGGCTATATCGGTCAATGCTCCGGCAACTTTTGTCATGATGCCTTTGCCCTGAAACTCTGACCCGAGCCAATAGCCGATATAAGCTGTTTTGTTCGACCAGTTGATTTGGTTGAACCCTGCTGTTCCGGCGAGTTCGCCTTTAAATAGAATAACTGCATTCAGACTTTTATTTTCTGCATAAGCTCGCAGGCAGCCTTCAATAAAAGATTTTGTATTCTCCTTTTTTGTCGTGAAATCCAGCCACGGAAGCCACTCACGCAGGTGCTGTCTTGATTGATCGGTGAGGCTGAACAGCTTTTCTGCATCGTTTACATCCATTAATTTTAATGAAACTTCCTTATCTATTTTATGTACGAACAAAGTAGATCCCCCAATCTGATTTTTCTATTATTTTACTATACTATGAAATAAAAAGGCTGCCAATAATAGGCAGCCTTTTTATTTAACCTTTTCTTCTTTTCGCACGAAGCTTATCAACTACTATATATAATGCAGGAACGATCAGCAGCGTCAGAATCGTTGAGAAGAGGACCCCGGATACGATGCTGATTGCAAGCGGCTTAAATAATGGGTCGTTGCTGAATGCTACAGGCAAAAGAGCCACTAATGCAGTGAATGCCGTCAGAAGGATAGGTCGTATTCTTGCTCTTCCGGCTTCCATTACAGCTTCAGCAGGGGCATAGCCCGCTTTGATCCGCTGTTCAATAAATTCAAACAGGACGACAGAGTTTCGGACTACAATACCTGCAAGCGATACGATGCCCATTGTTGCCATGAAGCTGAATGGAGTCTGTGTCACAAACAGTCCCGCTACAGCTCCGGCTACCGCTAAGTAAACCGTTCCAAGGACAAGCAGCGGCAGGGAAAGAGAATTGAACTGGAACGCAATCGTAATGTAAATCAGGACGAGTACGACGAGGAAGAGCAGACTGATTTCTATAAAGAACTGAGTCTGATCGTCATTTTCTCCGCCAAGTGTCAGGCTGTAGCCTTCATCTGTATATCGATCTTTAAACTCATCCACAATCGCAGAAACGTCTTCTTTAAACGTTTCCGACTCACCAGGATATGCTTTTAGTGTAATGGTCCGTTCGCCATTTTCATGGGGAATCGTTTGATATTGTTCAATTGTATCTGTATCCACAAAGTCACTGATCGGCGCTGTTTGCGGAACAGGACCTTCCGTTTGAAGAGGAACCTCGATTTCATCAAGCTGTATGCCTTCCTGATGAATGTCCGTATCCTGCTTCAGCACTAAATCAAAGTTTTCATTGCTGGACTTGAACGTGCCCATAGGAATACCTTCTGTTACTAAACGAATTTGATCACTGATGAATTTTGGATCTAAACCATTTTCAGTTAAAGCATCTCGGTCAAGAGTATATTGAATAGATGACAGGGGTGCTTTTACATTATCAATAATCAACCCGTTGTCAGCTTTCTGAATTTCACTCGCAAGCTCATTTTTAATATCATTCAGCTTGTTAAAGTCCTCACCGCTTAATTTCACGGTAACAGGTGCGCCTGTCGGAGGACCCTGGACAATTGTGGTTAAGAAAATTTCTGCATCAGGATATTTTTCCCTGAGGCCGTCTGTGTTTTCTTCTATATATTGATCTGCCGTCACGGCTTCATTATCAATCCGTGCAACAATTTGACCTGTGTTTGGACCAGCATTTTCAACCGTTTCACTAAAGAGGCCAGGAACGCCGGTACCGGTGAAAATCGCTGTTTCTTCAGTTTCTTTAATCTCAATCAAATCTTTTTCCAGTTCTACTAAAACACGGTTTGTTTCTTCGAGCGTGTAGTCTGTTGGCATTGTAACAGTAACCGTTACTTCTTTTTTATTTGCTGATGGGAAAAACTCAAACGGAACGTAGAACGCCAGCAAAAAGATCAAAGATGTGGCGGCAATTCCGCCCGCGCCTATTATGACTGGACGCTTTACAATTTTCGCAAGGAGAGTATTTGCGTAAAAGTCAGATAGCTTTTTAAGCGGTTTTCCTAAAAAGCCAGGCTCTTTCTCGCTTAACCGTATTCTCTTCTTATTTACCGCATACTGATATACCGGAACAAGTGTCAGCGAGATAATCATAGAAGCCACAACCGTTAAGATAAGAACGGATGGAAGCGACCGGATAAAGGAACCGTTAGAACCTGACAGCAAGGTAAGCGGCAAGAAGGCAAATACGACTGCAAGCGTTGACGTGACAATCGATCCCCACACTTCTTTCACGCCATCTTTCGTTGCCTGCAGGGCATTTCCATTTTTCTGAAGCTTATATTGCCGCAAAATATTATCATTGACAACAATGGCATCGTCTACCAAAATACCAAGTGCGATAATCAGACCTATCACAGAGATTTGGTTCAAATCAACATCAAGAAACGGCAGCGGCAGTGTCCCCAGGGTAATGGATAAGGGGATGGCGAGAGAAACGATAAACGCCCCGCTTAATGTTAATCCAAGAGTTGTAATCAAAATAACGGCAAGCACCGCAATGACTGCCTCTTTGATCAAATCATCAAAAATCGTATCAACATCTGCTTTTTGCGAGTAATACGTTTCGAGCTCTACTCCTTCAGGCAAATTCAGTTCATCCTTGATTTCTTTATCTACTTTAGTAAAAGCAGCGGGAATATCAAGTCCTGCGTCAATCGTGACTGTAAACGAATAAGCAGGTTTACCGTTGTAAGAAATGATATCTTCCTGGTCTTTTTCCTCAAAAGCAAGGTCCGCGAGATCACCGACTTTTATTAGCTCTTTCGTGTTCGGAGATTGAAGGGCCAGTTCTTTTATTTGTTCGATATCTTTATACTGATTCAGAGAAAGGCGGACATTTTCTCCGTCTTGTTTCGTTTCACCGAGAGGCGTTGTTTTATATTCATTATTAATGGCCTCAATAATCGCTGATGCATTCAGCCCGTTTTCAGCAAGCTTTTCACTGTCAAGCTTTAAGATGGCTTCTTTTTCTTTAAAGCCTTTAATCGTCACACCTGATACACCGTCAAGATCCTGAACCTTTTCTTTTAAATTAAGAATTTCCTCTTGGCTTTCTTTTAATGAGTCCGCATTATCTGCAGTAACCATATAGGAACCGACTGGCAGACCAGTGGCAGCCTTTTTCACTTGCGGATCCAGCGAATCCTCTGGAAGTTTTGAAACATTGTCTGAGACTTTTTGTTTAATCTCACTTGATATTTTTTCAAAATCCCCGCTGTCATCCACTTCAATGATGACAGTTGAAAATTCTTGTGCGGAAACGGAGTTTATGTTTTCAATGCCTTCTGAATTTTTGAGAGCATCTTCTAAAACCTCCGTCACATCCATTTCAACAGCCTCTGCATCCGCACCCGGATAAACAGTTGAAATGGATACAATATTAGCGGAAAACTCCGGCAATTCCCGTTTTGGAAGCTGATAAAATAAATATCCTCCAACTAAAATAATGACGAAAAATAAAATAATGATTAATTTTCCCCGTTTGAGAAAACTTTCGAACATAAATGGTGTCCTCCTTATTCTTTGGTCAAATTTGACTAAGGAAACTATATCATAAAATTTATTCATTTTTCATTCCTGAATGTGTTAAAGTTTTGTGAAGTTTTTGTATAAGCATGAATCCCTATACAGTTAAAGAGTTTATGTAAAAAATAGATTTCACACACTTTACCTATTTGTAAAGGTATATTAAGTTTTTGTTAAAATTGTCTTTATAAAGGTAACTTGATTTGCTATGATTAACTGAATATAAAGATCTATTTACTTATTAATCTACGTAAAGGTGTGAATATAGATTGTCATCGATCAACAGAAAGAATATGGTGCTTTTTCTTGTGACAATAGGGGTTATTACGATTTTTTGGATGTTCAAAACCCTATACTTCGTAAACGAATTGGAATTATCACCGCATAAGAAATATATCCTGCTTGCCTCTGCCGGTTTTGCATTATGTTTAACGAGCCTCTTAGTAACAGGAAGATCCAAATTTAAATTTCTCACCGCTTTCATTATCTATTTCATTCTGTCATTTCTCCTATATGCAGACGCTGTGTATGAACGGTATTATGATGCTATTTTAAATGTAAAGCTTCTTGGACAGGCTGATCAGTTAGGGCATGTGAAAGATTCGATTATATCCCTTATCTATCCGGCCGATTATTATTACTGGATTGATGTTGTGCTCTTTGCTGTTTTATTAATCGTCTATTATGTGATCAAACAGGATGAACCGAGAAAAGCTTTCAGCAGATTTGCTTTTGCAGCAGGGGCTGCAGCACTATTGTTCACGTCTTTTTATCCTTTGAAAGACACATTTTCCGATCAATATAAAGTTTCCCTGACAGGTATTCTTCCTGCGCACATTTACGATTTAAAGCAAAATATGCTGAAACAGGCTTTTGCCAGAGAGTCTTTTCTGAATGACAAAAAACAAATAAAAGAACTTCAGGCATATTTTAGTGAAAATCAGGAGCTGCAAAAAGAGTCGCCTTATTACGGTAAATTTAAAGGGAAAAACGTTGTCGTTGTTCAAGCTGAATCTTTAAACACGTTCCCGGTTGGAATGAAAGTGAATGGGGAAGAGATTACACCAAATCTGAATAAATTGATTGGAGAGAGTCATTATTATCCTAACGCCTATTTGCAAATAGGCCGCGGAAACACGTCTGATGCTGAATTTGTTTCCAATAATTCTTTGTATCCGATGGCGCCTAAAGGTGTATATAATGCCTATCCATTTAACGAATACATGTCACTTGCGAATGTTTTAAAGCGTGAAGGCTATTCAACAAGTGCAACACATGGCAATAATCCTGATTTCTGGAATCGTCATCAGGCTTATCCCGAACAGGGATATCAAACGTTTTATCATAAGAATCATCCGAAAATCAAAGCCGATGAAATAATTGGGCTTGGTATATCAGATGAAAGCATCTTTAAACAAATGGCTGAGATTTATACGGAAGACAAAAAGCCTTTCTATAACTTCATTGTCTCGCTGACAAACCATCGTCCGTTTGTTATGCCAAAAGATTATCAATATTTAAATCTTCCCAAAAGATTTGAAGGTACAAATACAGGTCATTATTTGCAGGCTACAAAATACTTTGATGAGACAATCGGTCTATTTATCGAAGATTTGAAAAAGAAAAACCTGTGGGATGATACAATTTTTGTTGTGTATGGTGATCACTATGGACCGCTCCCAATGGATAAAGACGAAATCAAGACGCTGCTTGGTGTTGATTTTAATGAAAAAGAACAATTCAACATCCCGCTGATCATTCATCATCCAGAGCAGACAGAGGGGATCGTGAATGAAGTAACGGCAAGCCAGATGGATATCTTTCCAACGATTACGTCATTGCTTGGCATTGATCAGAAGCTGATTCAGTTCGGGAAACCGCTTGATGCTGAACATGAGGGCTTCGCGGGCTTTGCGTATGAGACGACCCGCTATTCTTTCTACTCGGATGACTATGATTACATCGCTTCACATGAAGGGGTCTTTTCATCCGGTACATGCATTGATAATCAAACTCAAAAAGAAACAGACATTGAGGCATGCAGAGAGAATTATAATAAGTTATATAAAGACATCGAATTATCTACGATGTTTTTGGAAAATGATTTAATTAACAAACTATATTAACCTTTTAAATCAGCTGCTTTATTCGAATGAATAGAGCGGCTTTTTTCTTGTGAAGAAATGGAAATTAGCCGATAATTAATCAAAAGAGTGAAATCGATGGGGGGGAAGATGACGCTTGAATCCATATGTTAAACATGCTTTGAACCAAATTGATGTGGCCATTGAAACGATTATTAAGATCATCGATTCGCTAGAAGATCATGATTTGTTGAAAAGGCCTACAGCAGACAAGCATTCAATCGGAGAACTGCTCGAACACATAGCAATGATCTGTCAAGCAGATCTGCTGATTTCTGAAGGAGCAAGCAGGGAAGAGATGGAGAGCTTTTATTCTTCTGCTGCTTTAAATAACCTGCAAGATTTAAAAGAAGAATTGAAGAAGAATTACAGTCTATTATCAGAACGGTTCAGTCAATTTAACGAAACCGAACTTCATCAGGAAATGACTTCTTATTGGGGTACTGTTTATACCAGGTTTGAATGGCTTTTAGAAATTGCCGTCCATTTATATCACCATCGAGGCCAGCTGCATGCGATTCTTGTACATTGTTATCACAAGGATCCTGGGGTGATGATGTTTGAGTAGGAAGCCCAGCCTTAATAAAAAGAATAGGAGTTTAAAATAAATGCTGTACCATTTTAGTGAAGATCCCTATATTGAACGATTTATACCGCGTCAATCAGCCGCTTATCCAGGCCTTCATCCGGTTGTCTGGGCGATAGATCAGAAGCATGCACTTCATTATTATTTTCCGCGTGATTGCCCAAGAGTTATTTATTGGAAGGGTGAAGACACGAGCGAAGAGGATTCAGCCAGATTCTTTGCGGATAGCAGTGCAGCTAAGATTATTGTTGTTGAAACCTCCTGGCTTGAAATGATCCGCAGGACAAATTTATATATATATTCTTTTGATCCGGATTCATTCCAGCTGTTTGAAGAAGCGAAAACAGCCGGATACTATGTATCTTTTAAAGAATCTGTGCCGGTTCATGTTCAGCCAGCAGGAGATTTATTGGAGAAGATAGTGAAAGAAAACACCTAGCTGAGGTTCACTCCAAACTTATATCCAATTTGCAATCATGTTCTTTCATCTTCCTTGGATTTTTCCATTATTCGCTTTCGTAATGCCGCTAACTTGTAAGAAGGGTGAATCCCGGAGGTTCACCCTTCTTCATCTTTAAGAACTTGATTTTGCTGCTTGAAAAATATCCTGATAAGCAGTGCTTGGATCAGCAAACCAGCCGGCAATTCGATCGGCTTTTGTCTGATCCTCTGAACCTTGAAGGAGCTGTTCGATAACATGCTCAGGCATCGGCATTGTCATGGCATTTGTCCATTCGGTTACTTGCTTGACAAATGGTTTCGTTCTCTTCCAGTATGATTCCCCAAGCTGTGAATTCCAAGGCTCATTTTTGAATTCAATCAGTGTCTCATAAAGTTTTTCAGCGCAATAAGAAGAAAGATTGCATCCTTGTCCCGTAATTGGGTCATTCAGAAACACGCTGTCTCCGCACCCAACTGCCAATTTATTGTTAATCAGGGTATAAGGCTTTCGAACAACAGGTGTGACCGCTGTTTGAAGATACCCTTTTTCGTCATTTAAAGCAAAGCTTTCCTTGTCCAAGCGGCTTGCAATTGCCGGGAAAAATTCATCTAAAACCGCCGACATTTTTAGTGTGAATTCTGCTGATGACCGGATTGCTTTAAATACATCTAATTTCCTGTCTTGAATGGCCATAACAAATAAGATTGTTACCGGTCCTTGAACTGTTAATGCAGGTATTTCAAACATTTCGCCTTCTCCGGGCAAAATAGCTACATTTATTCCATGAGGTGTAACCGGCTCTATGCCTTTAAAGTATCCAACGATGCATTTTCTCTGAGGTACATGAAAGGGGGTTAAATCTCTTTCAACAGGAAAGGGGAAAAGGGGACCTTTTTTACCAGTACAGTCAATAACCAAATCAAATTCTTCCATTAATTCATGGATATTTTCATCATTCATTTTTTTACATAGAATATCTACTTTACTTGCTTCTAGTTCCTCCATGCATTGTGAAAAATAGAAGCGCTGATCTACAGAAAGTGCGGGTTCAGTCAGCATTCCAGCAAACAGTTTTTGCTGCCCAATCGTTATATGGATGCTTTCAATGAGTGTTTCTGCACTCCATTTTGGCATAGAAAAGCGAGTTTCTCTTTCAAGTGTTGAGCCAAAATGCACTTGTGTAGACTGAATTCTGCCATGTTTGATCTGTTCGGCTGTGCGATGAGAGATCACTGTCACATCAAAATCATTTTTTAGAGCATATGCCAGATGAAGACCTGCTGTACCGCTGCCAATTATACAAATCCGCCTATTCATACCTTTCACTCCTCACATTCACTGTTAGTATATATAGTGAATTTTACCATTTAGAAAATTTTGCTGCATTCTACTATAGTAGGATTTTGCACAGGTGTTATTGGCAGGAGAAAAAAGAGCGTCCATCTATATATCTATTAATTTCAATTCGATTATTCAATGTAAGCGTATAAAAAAATGATTTACAAAAATTTCAAATCACTCTATAATTTTAATTCTGAAAGGGGGAATCTAACGGTGATTGAAGTGAGAAATTTAAAGAAGGAATACAAGCTGGTGAAGCGGGATCCGGGTCTTAGAGGCGCGATGAAATCTCTTTTCAAACGGACGTATGTGACGAAGACAGCTGTAAAAGGGGTCAATTTCAAGATAGAAAAAGGGGAAATGATTGGCTATATCGGTGCAAATGGAGCAGGAAAGTCGACAACGATAAAAATGCTGACAGGCATTCTGACACCTTCATCCGGTGAAGTAAAGGTAGGAGGAATTGTTCCCTATAAAAACAGAAAACAAAATGCAAAGCAGATTGGGGCCGTATTCGGCCAAAGGACTCAGCTGTTTTGGGATATTCCTGTATCCGAGTCATTTGATTTGCTGAAGCACATTTATGAAGTTCCGGAAGAGCAGTTCCAAGAGACACTGAGGCTATTTACGGAGGTACTTCAGCTAAAGCCGCTGCTTTCCATTCCGGTGAGACAGCTGTCACTGGGACAGAAAATGAGATGTGAGCTTGCTGCTGCATTTTTGCACAGACCTGATGTCGTTTATTTAGATGAGCCGACAATTGGTCTTGATGTTGCCGTAAAGGTGAGAATCCGCAAATTTATTAAAGAAATGAATGCGCGTTTTGGGACGACAGTTCTGCTTACCACACATGACATGCAGGATATTGAAGAAATCTGCAATCGAATCATTATCATCGATAATGGCGCAATTTTATATGATGGGGATTTGCATGCCATTAAAGAAAAGTTTGCTGCAAAAAGAGAAATCCATTTTGAAGTGAAAAATGTGCAATCGTTTTCATACCCAGAGTCTATAAAAGAACGTGTGGAAATGAGCATGATTGATGAAGAACAGCAGCAGAAGGTGATACTTGCTTTTTCTCAAAAACAAATTTCTGCATCAGAAGTGATTTCTGCCGTACTGGCTGAAAATGAGATTATCGATCTTTCATTAAATGATCCAAAAATAGAGACGATTGTGGAAGAAATATATAATCGCGGACTTTAGGGGGTGTGAGAGTTGACAAAATACTTAATGTTCGCCAAATCCCAAATGCAGATCAATACAGCTTATTCTGCATGGTATTGGGCCGGGACGATCTCATCTGTCATGCGCCTGATGATTATGTTTTATTTCTGGCATGCCGTATATGCCGGCAAAGACACAATTCAACATTTGACGCTTCAGGATATGCTGACTTACATCGTTGTTGCGATGTTCATTCAAGGTTACGTATCAGGTGCCGGCAATGAGCTTGCACAAGAAATTAGGCATGGCAACATTGCCATTGAATTAATGAGGCCTTATGATGTGATTTTTAAATTGATTTTTATGGACTTTGGAGGAAAAATTACTCACTTATTCAGAGAAACCCTTCCGCTTATGGTCATCGCATTTATCTTTATACATATTACAATGCCTGCTTCGCCTGAAGCAGCGATATTATTTGTGATTAGTGCCGGGCTTGGCATTTGGATTGGAACATTTTTTGATCTGATGATCGGAATTGTTGCATTTTGGACAGTAAACGTATGGGGTCTTCGGGTTTTGAAAGAAGGGGTTATTACATTTTTCTCAGGAGCGCTCGTACCGATTACTCTTTTTCCAGGTTGGCTTGAGACAATCAGTTCTTATTTGCCGTTTCAGGCGATGGTATTCACGCCTGTGTCTATATATACAGGGATTATTGATGGGCAAGATGCCTATCTGGCCGTGCTCATCCAGCTTGGATGGTGCCTTGGAATGTTCCTTGTCATGAAGCTGATTTGGGCTCAGGCAATTAAAATGGTAACGATTTTTGGCGGGTAAAGGGGGCGGATTTATGCTGAAACGCTACGCAAAACTATATTATATTTTTGCAAAAAATCATATAAAAGTCATGATGGAGTACAGAGTGGATTTTTTTATAGGTGTAATCAGTGTTATGCTGCAGCAGTTTGCAAGCATCTTTTTTGTAAAAGTTGTCTTCGACCATATCGAACAAATCAATGGGTGGACGTTTTATGAGATCTTATTTATCTATGGCATTGCAGCTGCGGGAAGATCCCTGCATCATATTTTCTTTGATAATTTATGGACCCTTGGGTGGCAGTACGTCCGCCCGGGGCAAATGGACCGTCTGCTGATCAGACCAATCAATCCGCTGTTCCATGTATGTGCTGACAGACTGCAGCAGGATGGCCTTGGACAGCTCGCGATTGGAATCATTATTTTGGCAACTGCTTTTCCGCATTTGGACCTTGTATTCGGGGTGATGGACTGGGTCATGCTTGTTGTAATGATTATCTCAAGCGGTCTGATCTACATCGCCATTAATTTATTTTTTGCGACGTTTTCGTTTTGGATGGTTGATAGTCTTCCTGTTGTATATGCGGTCTTTAATTTAAGTGAATTTGCGAAATACCCGCTTACCATATATAACAAAACTATTCGCGTATTTTTGACATGGATCATTCCTTATGGTTTTACCGCCTTTTATCCGGCAGCGTGGTTTTTGGACCGAAATGGATACACATTTGTCGGTGCAGTCTCGCCTTTGGTTGGAGCGGGGAGCATTGCGCTTGCTTATGTTTTCTGGCTGTACGGTCTTCGGGCATATGCGAGTACAGGAACGTAATAGTGGATTCTGAGCTGACTTTGGGGTCAGCTCGTTTTTTTTGCCCTTTTTTTCGGCATAGACTTGTCGCTATAGCCGCAAACTAATCAGAAAAACGGAGTGGCATGAATGAACGAATACTTTCAGCACGACCCCAGGCTTGAAGATTTCCGTTTGTTTTCAGCGGAACATATATGGACACTTGTTATTATTCTATGTTTGACAGTGCTTCTGGTTGTTTTTAAGGAAAGGGTAAAATTAGTAAGCGGCCCCGTCCGTATTGCATTAGCAGTGCTTCTGTTTCTTTCCATGTTTGTGCAGCAGCTGTGGCTGATAAGCGAAAGGGCATGGTCACTTAAATCTTCACTTCCGCTTCAGCTCAGTGATCTTGCTGTTCTTCTGGCCATCATCATGCTGATGGCGAAAAGCTTCAGGATGTTTCAGTTTCTGTATTTCGCAGGAATTGCAAGCTCCATTCAGGCCATACTTACACCGGACCTTGGACCGTTTTCTTTTCCGCATTTTCAATATATCGTTTTCTTCTTATCACACGGAGGGGTGATTCTCGCATGCTTGTTTATGATCGTGGCCTATCACTTTCTTCCATCCTGGCGCTCTTTGTGGATTTCAGTGCTTATCGTCAATTTATATGCCGGATTCATTTATCTTTTTAACAAAATAATCGGCTCAAATTATTTATATATCATGAAAAAACCTGAAAATGCCTCACTTTTAGATTTTCTCGGGGATTGGCCGTGGTATTTGCTTTGGATGGAGGCTATTATGATTGTGTGTTTTCTCTTTTTATATGGGTGTATTAAATTTAAGGAACAAAGAACTTGATGGATTGAAGGCATACTGGTTCAATATCTATTTCAGGTGTGGATTTAAAACAATGATTCAGGACGTTTGTTTGATTTACTTGCTGAAATGGGTGAAATACTTTCCACATTGCATCTTTTACTTGCCGGTTTTGGTAAGTTACTTGCCGATTTAGTGGAAATACTTTCTTTTTTCCAGGAACCTCCTAGATGATTCAGTTAAAACAAAATCCCCTAAAAAGTCAAAACAGACTTTTTGGGGGATTTGCTTTTTTCCGGTTCCGGCTGCCTGCGGTAAACGGGGATTTCGTAATACACATTGTCCAGCTCCGCCTCCTAACCCCTCGGTCAGAACAAATTCCCTGAAAGAGTCAAAACCGGACTTTTCCGGTGAATTCTTATCTGCCTGTCGGGGCTAAACAGTCGGCTCCGCTTTTCTCATTGTCCAGCTCCATCACCCAACTCCTCGGCCAGAACGGCTCCGTCTGTAAAGGCAAAAAGCGTTTTTCCAGCCGGATCCTTATCTGTCTGCCTGAGCTAAACGGGGATTTCGTAATACACATTGTCCAGCTCCGCCTCCTAACCCCTCGGCCAGAACAAATTCCCCGAAAAAGTCAAAACCGGACTTTTCCGGTGAATTCTTATCTGCCTGTCGGGGCTAAACAGTCGGCTCCGCTTTTCTTATCACTTATTCGTCTTATTAGGCTTTTTCTTTCCCGGGTTTCCTTTGCCCTGGTGCTGTCTGTTTTGTTCGTCTTTTTGCTGTTTTTCGTGTAAGTCCTTAACGAAATCAGATGTGTTTTCCATAAAAATGACCTCCTTTTAATAATTGCTTATTTTTACTGTCTCCAACTGACGTGAAAAAATGACTCACCCAGAGTTGAAATTGGATATTATTTTAGAAAATCCTTTGTTGATTTGCCTATTACGCATTGGTGTTTAACGGCATATACTATTTTAACTTTTATGAATCGCGGCAGAGGAGGATCTTTTAGTGAACAAAAAAATTCCGAAGTATAAAGTCGGTGATATTGTCGTGATTGTTATGTATAGTACGGTCGGAACGGTCACAAACGTTCATCAGATCGATCAGCATTATCTATATGAGGTGAATCACAGCGAGATTTTATACTTTGAAAACGCGATCCAGCTATACTCAGAATACAACGGAAAAGTCATTGATTCCGAAAAAATAGAAATTGAATTTCAATATCATATTGGAGATATTGTACAAGTAAAGGGCTATGATGAAGAATTGTTCAAGGTCGTCGGATTCCGGACAGAAATCTGGAGATATACAGAGGATGGCTGGGAAGATATTATTTATGAACTCATGCGCATCAACGACGGGGAATGGCTTGAAGCATCAGAGGAAGAGCTTGTGTTCGTTATGGGGAAAAAACAGGCAGGCACATTTGTGCAGCAGCTGAGCCTGATGCATATTGTTTCTCCAGAAAGCAAAGCGATGGAACAGCTCCTTGCCAAAGAAAAGCTGCCTAAGCAAGAACCGGCTGCACGCAAAGCAAAGCGCAGCAAACGGGATATTGTTGATGAACTTCTTGATATTTATAACGATTATTTATCATTGTACGAAATATTTGGCGATGCTGAGTATAAAGAAATGATGGATTTTATCATCGATAGTTTAAATAAATATACAAAAGATCATTAAGAAAGCAATGAAATCAGCAAATAAATAAAATACGGCACACACCCAAATATCATGACCCCCTGCAGGAATTTAATCGTTTGCAAAAGCAAATGATCAAAGCCTTCACCGTCTATAAATTGAAGGACGCTGTTTTCATTTTCTTTTTTTGTAACCGCTTGTAAGTTCTTCATTTTATTCATCTCCTCTTTGGCTTGTCCATTTACTTTCATGGTATGCAGGAAGGGACAGATTATGAACAGGAAAATTTATCGAAAGCTTTTTCATTCCAGACATAGTTTTGAAAAATGGGACATATAAACAATTACTAAGGGGGCGATGTTGTGAAAGAAATTGAAGTTATTATTGATACAGAAGAAATGGCAGAATTCTTTTACAATGAGCTGACGAAAAGGGGATTCATTCCCTCAGAACTAGAACTGGATACAATAGCAGATATCGCATTCGATTATTTACTCGAAAAATGCATTATTGATGAAGATTTGGAAGACATAGAATAAACGACGGGGGCACTCGTCGTTTTTTAAGTTTTATGCAGGCAAAACATTTCTGTGTTTTGATATCTGTCGCTGCCCAGGCGATTCCGCTTTTCTAATGGCTGTTTTCGCATCGATTGTTGCTGTTGATTAATAAGGCTTCCCGTTCCTTTCCGCTGCAGGAACTTGCTTTCCGCGGGGAGCGTGGAAGCCTC
>NZ_JBCMYF010000022.1:0-64684 GCF_050483325.1 Metabacillus idriensis | reverse complement strand
CTTCCATTTCGCTCTATTTTCCTGCAGGAGTCAAGTTTACCCGCTGCAATCCACTAATGTTTTTAAACATCTAGTCTCGAAGCAACAATGTTTACGATAATAGCCTTTCTAATTAACCATTCATAACACTTTTTTCGTAATCAATTGGAGTGAGCTGAGTTTAAGTAAATCCATTCTTACATTTTTTGTTATGTCCTTATAGGAGCTTGTTTGCTGAAATGCGTCAAACTCAGTGATCTGCTTTGTATTTATCAGCCAATCGCTGTATCTTTGGAACGGATGGGCAATATCTTCCCACACTTCTTGAAGTGTAGGGCTCTGAATTTTAAGCTTCTCTTTATTTGGAGTGAAAAGGTGAGGCCAGTAGTCGCTTCTGGACCCTGTATGAGGCGTATGTTTTGAATAAAGCAAGGCCTCATTAAAGACGGCTGGGTGGAAAAGAGTTTGATAAAGCTCCTTGCCTATTTTGATTCTTGCTGCAGAATTAACAAAGTTTCCTATTTCCGTCCCTGCAAGCGAATATTTAGTATCATAAAAATGCTTTTTATAAGGGAAGACAACCTTTGTAAGTCCGCACTTTTCCTGAACGGCAAATGGGAATGTTTTCAGGATGGAGGATTTTGACACAAGCTGTTTTTCCACATAATTTTGCTCGTTGGTTATTAAGGCAAGGGTAAGGACGTCAGATTGTCTCTTTTTAAAAAACAGCTCCCATATTGGTTTCATAAATCGCGAAACATTTAATGCCGGCAATAAATGAAAAAGAGGCTTTCCTGCTAAAAGGCTTTGTTCGTATAACAGCAGCTGAGGATAGGCATCATGAAAAATAAGGGCGTTTGCGGATTCAAGAAAATGGAAAAGGGCGGCTATTTCTTTTTCAGGGAGAAACTGACCGACAATGCCATTTTTTAAATCGGTCATGCAGTAGCCACCGTTTCTTGACACCATATGGGCAAGAAATGACCAATGTATTTCAGGGTGATTAATATAAAAAGCTAAATAAGCTGCTGTTCTTGTCAGGTTGTTCTTGTTCAGTGCCGCAGTCTGAGCTTTTATTTCCCGTACTGCAAGTCTTTCTTCACCAAACAGTACAAGGGGACTTTTCATTTCCAAAGACTCTGACAGAGTTTTTTCGAGGTTTACTTTTTCTGCATTGGGTAAAAGGACAGGTAATGCTTTTTTCTTAAAAAGCGGGAGGATCTTCATACTAGCCAGCTCCTATATCCGTGCCTCCTACTTACATATGAAAAAGCTGAAACTTTTGTTCTCATGAAACGTAGTAAATAAAGAAAGAGGGATCAATATGTTAAAAAAACTGATCAAATCATTTTTAGGAAAAAAATCACATCGCAGATACAGCAGCAGTGACCGCAGGAACAGACATTACTCAAATCCCGCAAAATATGGCCACAAGCATTATAAGCGGAAATTTGGATCAAGCCGTTTTTCAAGATCATACAGCAGTTAATGGTGAACCTTTTTTTGAAATATGGGGAACGGCCGTTAACACCGGGCAAGACAATTAACCGCCAATATCTCATAAAAAAAGTACTGGGAAAGGGCAGCTATGGCATTACGTATCTTACAAAAGATCTTCATGATCAAAAGTATGCCGTTGTAAAGCAGCTTAGAGCGTATAAAGCTCGTTCTGGCAAAGGAATGCACTCATTTTTGCGGGAGGCAAAGATTCAATCAAGCCTGTGTTATGCTGCTTTTCCCGATTTTTACGAATCTTTTCAATGGGAGAAGAAACATTTTATTTCTATGGAGTATGTTGAAGGCAAGACCTTCGAGGATTTGATATTTATTCAGAAAGAATCATTTGGAGAGAAGGAATCTTTTCATATATTGTTGAAAGTATTAAAGGCTGTAAAGATTCTTCATGACAATGGCATTGTTCACAGAGATCTGAGAATACCAAACATTATCATGAAGAATAATCAGTCCATTCATATTATTGATTTTGGATTAGCAAGAAGGCTGAGTGATTCTAAAGAAGTATGTAAATCAGAAACAAAATACTCCGGGGAAAAGATGCTATTCAGAGAGGTTTCCTATCAAAGCGATTTTTTTGCTTTGGGACATTTCGTGCTTTTTTTATTGTATTCAGGCTATGTTCCTTCTTCGGGAAAAAACAGAAGCTGGGAAGACGAACTTATTTTATCAGCACTAGGCAAAGAAATTATAAAACGGATGCTCAAGCTTCTAAAGCCATATGATTCAATTGATGAGCTTATGGAGGAAGTATTGAAGTGTGCGGATGGGAGAGAGCAGAATGTCATTTTTTAATAAAATTCTTTCAAGTGTCGGAATAGGTGCAGCAAAGGTGGATGCACGTTTAGCTTCTGATAAAATCGTTTTGGGGGAAGAGCTGAAAGGGATCATTCACGTTCAAGGCGGAAACATCGAACAGCAAATCGATGAAATCTACCTGTCTCTTCAAACAACTTATTTAAAAGAATCAGATGATAAGAAATACCACCAGACTGCAACCATTACAAAGGTGAAAATAAATGAACCATTTGTGATCATGGCCAATGAAATTAAAGAAATACCTTTTGCTTTTCCATTGCCAGCCGATACACCGATCACCATTGGCTCATCAAAGGTCTGGCTTGAAACCGGCCTTGATATTAAAGGTGCAGTTGACCCGAGTGATAAAGACTTTTTAGAAGTGGCAGCGCCGCCTCTCGTGCAGACCATCTTCTCCGCACTGAGGGACCTTGGATTTAACTTGAGAAAAGTAGAAAACGAGGCAGCTCCCTATCATTTGCGAAAGAGACTGCCATTCATTCAGGAATTTGAATTCTATCCGACCGCAGGACCATTCCGCGGGAAGCTCGACGAACTTGAGGTCGTTATTTCTAATATAAGTAATCAGGGCGTAGAACTGCTGCTCGAGGTAGATCGCAGGGCCAGAGGACTTGGAGGGTTTTTATCAGAAGCACTTGAAATGGATGAATCACTGGTGAAAGTCATGATCACCAATCCGGATCAGGGATCAATCAAAAGAACGCTTGAAGATGTCATTCAGCGGTATAGTTAACCAAATTGACAGCAGTGAAGAATTTACCACTGCTGTTTTTAATTTGCTATTTTAATTGAAAAGGAGAGGAGAGAGCAATGAAACAAAAATCACCAAAGCTTCCGCTTACGAATAAAGAGAGGGAACAGCTGAGAAAGAACAAAATAAAACGAACAGATATAAAAGAGATGAAACCAGCGGACTTAGCTGATTTAATTGATGTTTCAAATCAACGCGCACGGGAATTGATTGGACATGCTGTCTTTCAGTCTATTCCGTCAGTTGGGCCAAAGCTTGCCCATAATCTGGCTGTGGACCTTTGTCTCACTTCTTTAGATGACGTGAAGAACAGGAGAGGAGAAGAGCTTGTTCACGAACTTGAGAAACTATACGGAGTATGGATGGATCCTTGTGTAGAAGATGTTATGCGATGTGTGGTTCATCATGCTAATCATCCGGAAAGTGATAAAAACTGGTGGGATTTTACTGCGGAGCGCAAAGAATACAGGGAGAGGTTCGGTTACCCTGATGACCGCCCTGTAAAGGCTTGGAACGAGTAAAAAAGCCCTTTTTCATCCTTTTAATCAAAGGTTTCAGCAGGAAATACTGCCCCATTTCAAGAGAACAGACAAAAAAAGAGCAGTCCGAAACGTATAGTATAGAAAGACAATTCATTTCTGACTGAACATGAAACGGTTGTCATGTGCATTATATACTTTTTTTGCATGAAAACTTAAGGAGGATGCAGCCATGATCTACGAAATTGAAATCGGCACAGAAAAAGGGAAGTTATCTTTAGTCACTCTCGGGATAGAGAAAAAAGATGTCATTAAAAGCCTGCAGACTGACCGCTTTTTTATTGGCTACACGCATACAGGCCTTACATTTGGATTAAATGCCGGTGAAATCGTGTCATTTGATATTCAAAAAAGAGAAACGGTCTCAAGCATGCTCGCAGCAGCTCTTACGGAGGAGTACGGAGAAGAAACGGCTGAAAAGTTCCCGTTTTTGTCTTCGACACTATTAGAAACAGTTTAAACTTAGCAGAAATCATGAATCAGAAGATTGATATCGAAACTAGATACATAAAGAGAAACGAAGCGAGCTCCGTGCTTCTTGTAAAAAGGGAAGGGTTGAAAGTGGATATGTGTGAGAATCTTTGGACTAGAAAGTATACAGTATTGGATAAAACGCGGGAACAATTAATCAAGGACCTGGAAATTCAGGCTGCTTATTATCCTTATATAGATGCTGCTAAACAGCGGATTCAGGACACAGGGAAATTTGGACCGGTGCATGATGCTGCAGACCGCTTCCTGCAATATCTGGAGGAAGAATATAAGTCTGTGGAAGCGCAAGCAGCTGAATAGGCGGGAGGGAAGGCGTTTCTATTTTTAGAAACGTCTTTTTATAAGGCTTTTTTAATTGATTGTTGTTCATGCAAAAAAGATCAACAAGCTTTACTTAATAGTCGATAGCAAAAAACACAAAACAAAACGCTGTCTATGTATACAGAACATAAACAGCGTCTTATCTTGAATCAAACATATTCACTTTTTTGTTCTTTCCTTTCTTACTAATAACCATTCGTTGCTTTGAATCAATTGATTTCTTTCAATTAATGTCTTGCACGGATTCGATCAGTTTATTCAAATACTTTTTTGATTTCCCCGCATGCCCTCCATGGTGCGAAAATAGGTTTCACGGGCTATTTTCATCTGCATCATGTTCTTAGCTTAGCATGCTTCGCTCACCGTCGTCATTGGAATCATCCCCTCAGTCAGATTTCCGTTTTCCCGCATATCCACACATCTCAAAATCAGTTTTCACAGGCTGATTTTTTGCCAGATGTGATTCTGATATGCTTCGCTTACCGTCGTCATTGGAATCACGCCTTCCTATGAGTGAGTAAATTCATCTTAACAAAAACTTTACAATAACTAAACATTCAGAATAATCTGTTTAAGGTGAAATAAAGCGATTACAACTGCTTAATCTCCCAATTCCTCTGTTTTTCGTAGTTTTTTATTATTTTCATACTTTGAGATCTCCAGATTGAGAGCAAATAGATAATATGATTTAAATAAAGTATGTTCTAAATAATCAATTTAGCAAAGGTAAGCCTCGCACACAATGAGCAGAAGCAATAAAACAGCTCACGTTCTGTTATCAAGTCCGCTGCAAAATTTAAAAGGACACCTAAAATTCATCAGTGTCATCACTGAACAATTCATTGCTAATACGTATAAAGGTTGATAAAATTAACTTATAATTCAGAATTCAATGGAGGTTTTCCATGCCGACAGAAGCTGCTGTACGTCCCTTTACAGAAAGTGATATTGGTAAAACGGCTTTATCAGAAAGCTTTAAAATTGATCTTCGCACCTATACGGAGGAAGAAAAAGATGAGTTTTTTTCAGCGAATCTGGTGCGGGATTGGTCGCTCCTTTCGTGGAAGGACGTTGGAAAACCATATGAAGTCAAAACATATGCAAAAGATCGCAAGGACTGGGAAAACGAAAATCAAAAAGCCATGCCCGTTCACACATCATGGCAGTACTTTAATAAATCCTTTCATGAATGGTTTGTAAAAGATGTACCTGCAGAAATGAATGCATTAAACGATGAACTGATGAAAAGCTTTGCCTCATTCCGTCCGGCTGAGGTGAAGGAAGTTCTCGGTAAATCAATGAAGCTCAGGCTTTGGAATTATATTCACCGCATTGAAGATGGCATCTGGGATCCCCGGGGGAAAAGAGCTATGTTTGAGGGACTGCATGTTTCAAGGCCAAGAATTCTTTTTTTAGGGGCTGCAGAAGGGTATGAAGCCATGCAGCTTGCTGCCATGTATCCAGGCGGTGAGATTGTCATGGTGGACTATGATCCTTTTTGCCGGGACGGCCGGTTTGCCGAATTTCCTGAGCATTATCCATTTTTGGGTGAAAATCCTGTGACAGGCGCCCCAAAAGTTTGGTATAAGAAGGATTTTCATATCACTTATTTAGTTGATGACATTCGGAATCTGCCTTTTGGCAAGGAGTTCGATATCGTGATCAGTGTAGGGATGATTGAACATTTTCCGGATGAGCAAAAACCAGAATCAATTGATTGGCACAGAAAGTTTTTAAAAGATGGAGGATATGCGATATTAACAACTCCGCGAGCTCAGCTGAAGTCAAAATTATATTATCAAATAATGGCTGATGTCATGAACCATACGTACAGGGAATTAATGACGATTCAGCAAATGGGGCTGTATGTTTATGAAAACGGTTTTGATATCCTGAGACACGGTTTTATTAAAGTTCATAATGGCATAATTGCCAGACCGCGCTAAAGTAAAGGTCTATTGCCTATTTGAAAATGACCGCCATGCTTTCTTTTAGGAATACCTGTAATAGAAGGAAAGAGTCTGTCTTTTTTTAAGGGCGGGGAACATTTAACGCATGATTTCAGTTTTAATGGAAATTCGATTGAAAGGGCTGATTTATCAGCCTTTTTTTAGTGAATATTAAGACCATTATGAAAATAAGGCATAACCTTTTCTTTTACAGCGGCCATCTATAAAATAAGAGATGAGTTTAAAATCTGCCTTAAGGTGTGGTACATATTTTTATTGTTTTTGTTGTAATGGGACTGCTGATTGGAGTTTTATCCGGATTTTTTGGTGTTGGCGGCGGCTTTATTTTAACGCCTGTCCTGCTGCTTTTGAATATTGAACCAATCACTGCCATAACAATCAGTTTATTATATACAATCGGAACATCTCTTTCTGGTATGTTTGCGCATCTTAAAATGAAAAACGTCAGATGGAAAGAAGCTTTCATTATGGGGATAAGCGGAATGGCAGCAACACAGGCCGCCAATCCTTTCGTTTTTTTCTTAAATCAGCATGGTTATGATGATGCTGTGATTCCGCTGTCATATATTCTCCTGTTGAGTTATTTTGGCTGGAGCATGCTATTTAAGAAAAAGACGAAGAATCCTAAAGGAAAGCCAATTAAGAAATGGGCAATTGTTCTTTTGATTCTTACAGGAGCACTTGGGGGCTTTATTTCAACACTGCTTGGTGTAGGCGGAGGGTTTATCATCGTTCCGCTGCTGATTTCGTTATCCGGTTTTCATCCTAAGGACGCAATCGGGACAAGTCTTCTCAGTGTTTTATTTATTGTCAGCATAGGCTTTATTACGTATTTTATAAAATCTCCGATTGATTTATCTACTGGCGCTTTCCTGATTGCAGGAGGTCTTGCAGGTGCACAGGCCGGAGCTTATATGACAGACAAATTTGACCATGCAGAAATGAAATTGCTTCTGGGGCTGCTGTATTTTTTCACAGCAGTAAGCGTTGGAATGAAACTGATCAGGTTTGAGGTATTGGGAATGGTCATTCTGTTTATATTTTTAGGGTTATTATATATAAAAATGGCAGCATCCGTTATCACCAGCCGAAAAAAAATCCGTTCTAATTGAGCGGATTTTTTTACATTAGCTTGATTTGTTTTCTGATTTCTAATCAAACCTTTCCTTCACAACAACACCATCTACAGCTAGTCTTTTTACGTTCCTGTAATCATATTTATTGTGTATGCCCCAAATATACAAAGTCAGCTTCGCCCGTTTGGCCTGCTGATAAACATAAAGATTCAGGCATCGTTTATGCAGAGTGATAAAATCAATTTCATGACCCAGTCCGTTTAACTGATGATAGGGAATTGGAGAGGATATGACGAGGCCTTTGTTTATTTGCGGCAGCAAGATGTTTAAAAGCATAATACTTTTTAGTTCAGTGGATTGTATAGAGAGCAAAGAAAACTCGCGGGGAGAGTAGGCGTTTAAAATCGAATCAGTTAAAACTTTTTCAATGCCGGGATATAAAGAGGGGCGTTTTAAATCAATCAGCAGATGATGCTGATTCTTATATTTTATAAAGACCTCATCCAGCGTTGGGATTTGCTCACCTTTAAACGATTCGTTATACCACAGGCCAGCATCAAGATTCTTTATCTCTTTCAGCGTCAGATCTGCTACTTTTTCATCAAGACCTGCTGTTCTCTTGAGGGAGAGGTCGTGCATCACAATCAAATGTTTGTCCTTGCTCATTTGAACATCAAGCTCAATCATATCAAAACCTTCACGTGCGGCCCTATCAAATGCTGTCATTGTATTTTCTGGAGCCTGTGATGACAGTCCTCTGTGTGCAATCAGGAGATTTCCGCCTGAGGCTTGTGATCCATCCGCCAGAGAAAAATGTACAATAATAATATAAGAAAGAAAAAAGATGAGGGTCCCGAGATATCTCAGTTAAATCACCCTTTCTGACTGAAACTGAGTCTTTTACCCTACTATATGCCATTAATGTACAAAGCGTTTGTATGAATGTTTCTGCGGCTTTTTGAAACCATAAAAGAGTAACAACTTTTTAAAAAAAGGAGGAACTTGTATGGCGCATAAACATCAAAATAGTGCTGAGCAAAAGGCAAAAAAACAGTCTGATAAGCATCAGGAAGAATATTCGGCTGAGATTGCCCATAAAGCAAAGCCTGCTCCTGGACATAAAGAACAAAAAAAACATAAAAAAATCTAGGGATGCAGCGGGGGAGGAGAACCATTGAAAAATATAGCTCTTTTTCTTTTTCTTTTTCTATTTTTCGCTGTACTTTACCGGATAGATGGCGTTCAGATGCTGGATAATTCGGTTGTAAGAGGTGCAGAAGAATTTCGCACAGAGGCTTTTACGGCTTTATTTATTACCATCAGTGATATTGGTTCAATAAAAGTGGAATATCCTCTCATGATTATCGCATCTGTTTTCCTTTTATTTTTCAGAAAATTTTTGCCTGTTATCTTTTTATGGGGCACATTTTATTCCACTCGCTTTATTAATATTGAGCTGAAGGATTTTTTTCACCGCGAAAGACCATCGTTTGATGCCGTTATCCATGCCGCGCATTACAGCTTTCCAAGCGGTCATGCGATGAATTCAACGGCATTTTATGGTTTTCTTTGCTATATAATTCTTGAGGGCACGTCTTTAAATGAACGCAAAAGTAAATGGCTGATCAGTATGACAGCTATACTGGTCGGCGTTATCGGAACAAGCAGGATCTATCTTGGCGTTCATTACTTAATTGACATTTTAGCGGGGTTTTCTGCAGGGATGGTATGGCTTCTTATCCTGATAAAAATGTATGAAATAATAAATGCTAAAATAAAAAAATCAAGGCCAGTTACTAAGTAAAGGAAGCAGATTGGGATAAAACAAGGGGCTGGAAGAAAATAAACAAGATTCCCCTCAAATGAAGAAGGCTGCGATTTCAGATCGCTGCCTTTTTACGTTTAAAGGTTGTGGCCGGGCCCATTTTTTCGTTTAGCTGAAGTTTCTTCTTTGCCGTGTGCATTTTCTTCTGCTTCAATTGCTTCAGGCGGTATGTGATTGTTCTTTTTCTGACCATTGATACGATTGCGGTGTTTTTTGCCCAAATGTAATCCCTCCTTGTCCATTCTATTTTTTACATAACGAGCGATTTTCACTACAGTAAATAAATTTCATGTATAAGATGCCGGATAAATCGGAAATGTAGAAGGAGATATGATTTTTTAGCGCAGATTATGGTATATTGAAAAAGCACCTTTTTATACATATAACTGGAGGTATGAACAATGAGTGTTCACATAGGAGCAAAACCAAATGAAATCGCAGAATCCATTTTATTGCCTGGAGATCCGCTACGTGCTAAATATATAGCAGAAACGTTTTTAGAAGATGCAGTATGCTATAACGAAGTACGCGGCATGCTCGGATATACTGGAACTTATAAAGGGCATCGCATCTCTGTACAGGGTACGGGAATGGGTGTTCCATCCATCGCCATTTATGTTAATGAACTTATGCAAAGCTATAATGTTCAAAAATTAATCCGCGTTGGAACATGCGGTGCGATTCAGCAGGATGTAAAAGTAAGAGACGTGATTCTGGCAATGAGTGCATCAACTGATTCTCAAATGAACAGAATGACTTTCGGCGGTGTTGATTATGCACCGACAGCAGATTTTGAATTGCTGAAGCATGCATACGATGCCGGAACAGAAAAAGGGTTAAAATTAAAAGTAGGCAACGTCTTTACAGCAGATATGTTCTATAATGACAATTCTGAGCTTGAAAAATGGGCGAAATACGGTGTACTTGCAATCGAAATGGAATCAGCTGCGCTATATACGCTTGCAGCTAAGTTCGGCCGCCAGGCTTTATCTGTACTAACAGTAAGCGATCACATTTTAACAGGCGAAGAAACAACTTCTGAAGAACGTCAAACGACGTTTAATGAGATGATGGAAATTGCTTTAGAGGCAGCAATTAAATAAAATATTAAAAAACGATGTTGAACAGGGAACCGATAGTCAGTTTTTTCTGAAGATTACTCTCAACAGCGTTTAAGTAAGAGCAAAAAAGAAGCGCACGAAAATTTTTTCGTGCGTTTTCTCTATTTTTCGACAAGATCTGCCACAATTGACAGATATAGTTTTTCTCATTTTAGGCAATAGTGATAAAATGAAAGCATGAAAGACATACAGGCAGGTAGGGTGAACTAATTTTGAACTTTAAAAAAGCAACTGTAACGACGATTATTCCAATGGCGTTTTTCCTTTCGGCATGTTCAGGAATTCAGCTGTCAAAGGATCTTAATCCATTTGAAGAAGGCCAATCTGAAACTCAGCAGGAAAATCAGAAGCCAGTAGAAGAACCTAAAGAGGAAACGGCACAATTTCAATTAGAAGAGCAATTCTTCAACCAGATTCAAGAAGTTAATGGAAAGCCGACCATTAAGAATCCCGAAAATCGAATGGTGCTCGTAAATAAGGAATACTCTCTTCCTTCAACATATGAGCCTGCTGACCTTGTGTCTCCAAAGGTTGAGTTTTCTTTTGGAGATACGGAAGTTCCTCAGCGTTACATTCGCAAAGAAGCTGCCGCTGCGCTTGAGAAGATGTTTGCACAGGCAACAAAAGAAGGCATTGAGCTATTTGCTGTATCCGGCTATAGATCATATGAACGCCAAACTGGTATTCTAAATGTTGAGAAAGCTCGAAAAGGTGATGAAGCGGCACTTGAAACAGTCGCACTTCCGGGTCAAAGCGAGCATCAGACAGGACTTGCCATGGATGTGACAAGCAAAAGCGCAGGTATGGACATCACCGAAAAATTCGGAGATACGCCTGAAGGGAAATGGGTGAAAGAGAATGCCCATAGATTCGGCTTTATTATCCGCTATCAAAAAGGAAAAGAAGACATTACTCAGTTTGCATACGAACCTTGGCATTTACGCTATGTAGGAGTAAATGAAGCGGCTGAAATGTATAAAAACGATCTGACGCTCGAAGAATTTTTTGATAAAGTGAAGAAAATATAATGAATCATCCTGATCTTGATCTGTTGAGGCATGATCTGGATGTGATCTTCATCGGGTTTAATCCGAGTTTGTATTCCGCAGAAGTTATGCACCATTATGCAAGTAAAAGCAATCGTTTTTGGAAAATTCTTTATCAGGCAGGAATAACGGACAGGCTTTATAGGCCCAGTGAAGATACAGCTCTGCTTGAAAAAGGATTTGGTTTTACAAATATCGTTCACCGGCCAACAAAAGCTGCTGCTGAAATAACAGCTGAAGAATATCGGACAGGCAAAAAAGAGCTCTTAAACAAGCTTTTGTTCTATCAGCCTAAAATAGCCTGCTTTGTCGGTAAAGGTGTTTATTTATCGTACAGCGGAAAAAAGAAGGCAGATTGGGGCCTCCAGCCTGAATCGACTGCACGTGGCGTTGCGGAATTCACAGCTCCATCTTCAAGCGGTCTGGTAAGAATGAAGCAGGATGAAATTGTCGCCATCTACAAGGATTTAACAAAACTTCTAAAAGAAAAGCAGGTTCTCAAATAATGAGAACCTGCTTTTTTGTCATAGAATTTCTACCAAAAAAGCAAACCGCCTAAAACGATGCCTGTTACAAACGCAAGCCCGATTCCATACGGGGCTCCATAGCCGTATCCGCCGCCGTAGAAGCCAATGCCGTAACCGCCGCGTCCGCGTCCTCCCATGGGCTGGATGTAGACCTTTTGTCTAGAAACATTCGTGATTCTGCCAACATGCTGATTTCCAAATCGGTCACTGATGCGGACAACCTTTCCATGATACTGACAGCAAAGGTTATAATAATTTTGAGACAAATTTTTTTCCTCCCTTCAACCTGCTTCTTCATAAACTATGAAAAAAAGGAAAGAAGGGTTTGTACGAATACCCCGATTGGTTCTATTTCATACACCTGAAAATGCGGAATTGAACAGCATGATGATAGTCTTCCCGCAATTTTTCATGCTCAGCAAGCAAATCAAAGTACACGGAATCCAGATTTTCTGACATATCAAACTCTGTTGTTGGTTCATCTTCTTCTATTATATAGTCATTTTCTGTGCGCACTTCAATCGTTTGAAAACCTGCTGTTTGAAATTCTGTTATCCATTCCTGTTCATTATATAGATGATGAAATCCGTAAAATGACTGGATTTTCCCCGTTAATTTGCGGTCTGGCTGGTCTGATCTAGTTACTTCAATCGAAAGCAGAACGCCGTTATCCTTCAGCACACGATTCAATTCTTTCAATGACTCAGCAGAATTTGTAAAGCTTAATACAGACTCACAAAATATGAAATCAAATCGATTGTCCTCAAATGGAAGCTTCTCTAATGATCCTTGAACAAGGCAAGTATCTTCTTTTAACCTGTTTTTGGCCTTTAATAGCATAATGGGATCTATATCTAAACCAGTCACATCGTAATTCAGCGCTTTCAGAAACTGCATCGTTTGGCCTGTGCCGCAGCCGGCATCAAGAATGGATGCAGATTCAGGAATCATTTCAAGTTCGATAATCTCTTTTGTCAGCATAAAGCCGCCGGGATGGGCGCCTCCAACTCCTAGCTGTGCAAGTAAATCAAGATAGCGGGGCATTTGCATGAACTCCTTTCAACCTAAATTATGCTGATTCTGCCTATCAGGTGAAGCGGGATTCTCGAATTTGCCCGAAATCTTAACAGGTAAGGGAGATAATAAATACAGGAAGAATGGTTTTCGCCTAATAGTAAATACTGTTTGAGGGTACCTGTGATCCACTGGATTTATCACAGCGAAGAATATGATTAAAGTATAAAGGCTGTTGATGCGGAAATACCTTTATCTGTACCCATCTCCGGCAGCTAAAACCAGTGTCAGAACGATTTCGCCTTTGTTCTTGACGTTTCTGTGTTCGTTACTCATAATGATTACATAATGAGGGTGGTGTTAATTTGTTTAAAAATAATAATGTGAAATTTCTGTTTGCAATCCTATTAACTGCCATCATTAGCGCAGGTATTACGTTTGCGGTCGTTCAGAAAGACAGCGGCCTGAGTCAGGCAGAGGGGAAAAGCGATGACCCCTTTGAAAAGCTTTATTCTACATACGACACGCTAAAAGGCGAATTTTATCAGGATACAAATCAGGAAAAACTTGTAGACGGTGCAATCAAAGGAATGCTTCAATCTTTGGATGACCCATATTCAACTTATATGGACCAAGAGGAAGCAAAGGGTTTCAATGAGAATATTTCATCTTCTTTTGAAGGTATTGGTGCTGAGGTTCAGGAATCTGACGGGAAAATTATGATTGTGTCCCCAATTAAAGGTTCACCGGCTGAAAAAGCAGGATTAAAGCCCAAGGACAAGATTTTGAAAGTTGATGACAAAAGCGTTGAAGGCATGACAGTAAACGAAGCAGTGATGCTGATTCGCGGAGAAAAAGGCTCAAAGGTTCAGCTGGTAATTGAACGTGACGGTGTTGGTGAGCTCGATTTTAATCTCACAAGAGATACCATTCCATTGGAAACCGTTTATACAGAGGTAGAAAACGGAATAGGCAAGGTCCAGATTACGAAGTTTTCAGAGACAACCGGTAAAGAACTTGCTGATGCTTTAAACGAACTGAATGAGCAGGAAGTTAAGGGACTTGTGCTTGATTTAAGACAAAATCCAGGCGGTTTGCTTGATCAGGCGATTGCAATGAGTGATATTTTTGTCCCTAAAGGAAAAACCATCATGCAAATCGAAAACAAAGATGGTTCAAAAGAAGTTCAAAAATCACAAAATGATTCAGCAGTGAATGTTCCAGTTGTTATTGTAGTAGATAATGGAACCGCAAGTGCTGCTGAAATTATGGCAGGTGCTTTGCATCAATCAGCCGGCATTCCAATAGTCGGAGAAAAAACGTTTGGAAAAGGGACGATCCAGACAGCAAAAAGCTTTGAAGACGGATCCTCAATTAAATATACAATTGCAAAATGGCTGACACCAGACGGATCTTGGATCCATAAAAAAGGAATCGAACCGCAGCATAAAGCTTCACTGCCGGCATACGCCAATCTCCCATATTTAAACCCGGAAAAAGAATTAAAGCAGGGAGATTCATCTGCTGAAGTGAAAGTTGCTCAGCAGATGCTGCAGGCATTAGGATACAAAAATGTAAAAACAGACGGTTTTTACGAAGAAACAACAAAACAAGCTGTCACAGAATTTCAGACAAAAAACAGTTTGAAAACGAGTGGAACGATCAGCGGCGAAACAACAATCAAAATGCTTGAAACGCTGCAGGCCCAGCTAAAAGAAAATGATACCCAGATGGAAGAAGCCATCAAAGTATTGAATGAACAAATGTAGAGAACAGGTTTTAATAGGGGCTGTCCATAAAGTCATTTTTACTGACTTTTTGGACAGCCTCTTCTTTTGGGTTCTTGCTCCATCAAAAGTGTTTAGCACTGAAGAGAGTAGCGCCATTTTTTAAGTTTTGATCTGAAAGAAGTGGAAGCACTAGGGAGAGTGGCGCCATTTTTTTAGATTTGACCCGTAAGAAGTGGCAGTACTAAGAAGAGTGGCGCCATTTTTTTAGATTTTGATCCGTAAGAAGAGGCAGCACTAAGGAGAGTGGCGCCATTTTTTTAGATTTTGATCCGTAAGAAGAGGCAGCACTAAGGAGAGTGGCGCCATTTTTTTAGATTTGATCCGTAAGAAGAGGCAGCACTAAGGTGAGTGGCGCCATTTTTTATATTTCGACCCGTAAGAAGTGGCAGCACTAAAGAGAGTGGCGCCATTTTTTTAGATTTGATCCGTAAGAAGAGGCAGCACTAAGGAGAGTGGCGCCAGATTTAAAGTTTTGAACCGTTAGAATTGTCTGCACTAAGAAGAATGATAAAGCTATAAACTGTTGCTTCATTTTTTAAATTTATTGAATAGCCATTTTTCCATATTAAGGAGTTTTTTCTTATCAAAGAAGGGTATAGTAATAATGGAAAATTAACTTGTTATGAGTTGACTTTAAATTTGGGACAACTTATAATTAACTTGAATTCGAGATATATTGATTAAAGATAGTTGATTTCAAAAAAATACATTGCATGAGGAGAGATCGGAATGTCAAATGTAAAATTAGCAGTCATTTATTACAGTTCTACGGGCACGAACCACAAGCTTGCAGCTTGGGCTGAAGCAGGTGCAAAAGAAGCTGGTGCAGAAGTAAAAGTACTTAAAGTTCCTGAACTTGCCCCACAATCTGCGATTGATTCAAATCCTGCCTGGAAAGCACACCTTGAAGCAACGAAAGATGTTCCTGAAGTAACTTTAAATGACCTTGAATGGGCAGATGCCATTATTTTCAGCGTCCCGACTCGATTTGGCAATGTTCCTGCACAAATGAAACAGTTTCTTGATACTACCGGAGGCTTGTGGTTCCAAGGGAAACTTGCGAATAAAGTAGTGAGTGCGATGGCTTCTGCAAGCAATCCGCACGGCGGACAGGAAGCAACTATTTTAAGCTTGTACACAACGATGTATCACTGGGGAGCGATTGTAGCAGCACCAGGCTACACGGATCAGTCTCTATTTGAAGCAGGGGGAAATCCTTACGGTACCTCTGTCACAGCGGATCAGGACGGAAATTTAAAAGAAAATGTTGAAGCAGCAGTCAAGCATCAGGCTAAACGGACAGTCACGATTGCAGAATCCATTAAAAAAGGCATGCAATAAATAGAAAAGCGGAAGCGCCCGTTTAGCTCAGACAGACAGATAAGAATCCGGCGGAAAAGTCCGGGTTTGACTTCTTTGCTGAATTTGTTCTGGCCGAGGATTTTTGCGGTGGAGCTAGACATTGAAGCGCAACATTTTTTATTAGATTATTTTTAAAAAAGAGGTTTGGCTAACAAGCCAAACCTTTTGATTTCTATACAGGAGTGATTAAGCATGAAACATATTTTTGAAAAAGGCAGAAATCGAAACCGGACATTACTGCTGCTGCATGGAACAGGAGGGGATGAAAATGATCTCATTCCGCTCGCTAAGCATATCGATGCAGAAGCAAATATATTAAGTGTTAGAGGAAACGTACTTGAGCACGGAATGCCCCGCTTCTTTAAAAGATTGGCTGAAGGCGTATTTGATGAAGAGGATCTGATTTTCCGTACAGGTGAATTACATGACTTTTTAACGGAAGCGGCTGAAAAGTATTCATTTGATCGATCGGAACTGGTTGCAGTAGGCTATTCAAACGGTGCCAATATCGCAGGAAGTCTGCTTTTCCATTACGAAAATTCTTTGAAGTCTGCCATTCTTCATCATCCAATGGTTCCTAGAAGAAATATCGATATTCCATCTTTAAACGGAACACCAATTTTTATCGGAGCAGGCATGAACGATCCGATTTGTCTGCCTCAGGAAACACATGATCTTGCGGATATCCTGAAAGCGGCGGGTGGGGAAGTCGTCATCCACTGGGAAAATCACGGACATCAGCTCACTTCATCAGAAGTAGAAGCTGCATCTGCCTGGTATATTGAGAACTTAAAGTAAACTGCAGTAATACGGAAACAGTTAGCTAATTAAGAATACGATTAACAGTTTAACGCGAAAAGACTCGTCATCGATTTTTATGACGAGTCTTTTCGTATGGCTGTTTTCGCATAGATTGTTGTTTTTCATTATAAATGTTGCCCGTTCCTTTCCGCGGCCCGCCTGGAGCTTCATCGGCGTTGCCTGTTCGGTCTCCGGATTTGCTCGATTACCCGCAGGAGTAAAATTTGATCGAACATCGGTGATTAATATTGTACAAGCAAATATTAATCATTATCTTCGGTATATGTATGTTTGCTATTAATAAGTTTTTGTAAATCTTCTCGATAAAATACATCTTTTAATTCTTGTATTTTAAATGGGATTAAAGGTGAAAGATAGGGAACACCTATTGATTTAAGGCTCACCATATAAATGATTAGAACTGTTGTAGCAATGATTATACCGTTAAACCCCAAAAAATTAGAAATAAGCAAAAAGGATATTCTTAAAGTAGCATCAGCTCCCACTAGTCCTCTATTAGCCCCTAAGAAACTAGAAAGTGCTGTTATCCCTACAACGATTAGACTGACTGGATGGATTAATTTTGCCGTAACCGCTGTTTCGCCAATTACTATAGTTCCAATTAAAGAGACCAAAATGACCGCACTTTTAGGAAGACGAAATGAAACATCTACTAACATCTTTATTAAAAATAAGAGAATGGAAATTTCCCAAAAAGTCGGCAATAGCTCATCCTTAGAAATGATTGCTTTTGAAATGTTGTTTGATAAATCATCTTTATGAAAATTTGCTGTCGCAATATAAACGCCGGGCAGATATACTCCTAATAATAAGGCGATAAATCGCATGATCCGATTAGCAGATCTCCCCATTGATATATGATAGTCATCAGGTGCCTGAATAAAATCAACAAATAAAGCAGGGGCTATTATGGCGAAAGGATACCCATCAACAATAACGACTACTCTTCCTTCAAATAAGGAAGATACTACCCCGTCAATTCGTTCTGAATGTCTTACACGAGGAAAAAAAGACTTAGGTTTTCCTTCTAACACATCCTCCAAAACTCTTTCACTAAGGACATACTTTACGGGTAAACTTTTTAGTCTCTTTTTAACTTCTTTTAATATTCCGTTATCAACAATCCCATCTAAATATAATATAGAAGCAGACGTTGGTGAAATCGAGCCAACTTCTATTGTTTCTACACATAAATCGGGAGTTTTTAATGAACTTCTTATCAAATTAATATTTGTTTTCAGTTTTTCTGTTAATCCAATTTGAGGACCCCTTGCTGAGCGTTCTCCTATTGAAGCTTCGATGCTTCTTTCCGCCCACTTAGGGGATGGGATAATTATTCCTTTTTGATACCCGTTAATTAGCAAAACGGTATTTCCTTGTACGATGGCATCTGTCAATTCTTTATATTGGGCTGTGGTTTTCACATCTGCTGTTTCAATAATTCTTTCAAGTATCTGATCAATTGGGGATTCGTTAAAACCTACAGTCTTGAATGGTTCTAATAAAGGTTTGATCACATGTTCCTGTATAAGATCTAAATCGATAATTCCATCTAGATAAACAACATCGATTTCGAAAGAACCTTCGAAGTCCGCTTTCATCTTTCTTACTATAAGGTCAGAAGTATCGTGAAAGGAATTCTTTATATTTTTGATGTTTTTATTAAGGCATTTTTGAATTTCTATAGTAGACATCCTTCTTCCTCCCTTAAAGATAGTATTAGGAAATGTCAAAATACTATACTTTTTACTGTACCTGCACCGTTCGAAAAGGGGATAAAGCTTCTTTTGGTGCTTTAAATTTATTGCCTTAGTGTTTACATTTACTTTAATCACAGCAACTAGCTCCTGATGGAAAAAACATAAAATCTAATTCATACCAGTAAAATAAAATCCATAAATGCATATTAATTGATCTGTTGATTCTTAAGCGATTTAGTTTTGAAAAATTAGTCATATCAAGGGAATAAAAAAGACCAATCGATTGTCGATTGGTCTCTTTTATTCTTGCTAATTGCGGTTTTTGCATCTTAATTTGGATACCTTAGGTGTCCATTTCCACCTCCCAGCTCCTCGGCCAGAACGTCTCCGTCAGTAAAGGCAAAAAGCGCCTTTTCTGGCGAAGTCTTATCTGTCTGTCGGAGCTAAACAGGGCGGTTCCGCTTTTCGGGTTACTGAGCAGTATACCCGCCATCAAGCAATACGGCTTGGCCTGTTACTCCTTTAGCTTTTTCGCTTGCAAGGAAGACAGCGTAGTCAGCAATTTCATCAACTGACAAGAGACGCTTTTGCGGAACGAGAGGGTAGATGACTTCTTCAAGCACTTTTTCCAGGTCGACATTTCTTGTTTTGGCGAGATCCTGTAATTGGTTTCGTACTAGCGGTGTGTCAACGTAGCCAGGGCATAGGGCATTAACAGTAATACCGTCAGCTGCTCCTTCTAATGCTGAAACCTTTGTTAACCCGATGACGCCGTGTTTAGCAGAGTTATATGCTGCTTTTCCTGCAAAGCCAATGACGCCATTGATGGAAGCCATATTGATAATTCGGCCGTATTTTTGTTTTTTCATGTGTGGAAATACATGTTTTGTAGCAAGGAATGGTGCTGTCAGCATGATCTTAATTAAAAGTTCGAATTTTTCTGTCGGGAATTCTTCAATAGGAGAAACATACTGAAGGCCGGCATTATTAATCAAGATATGAAATTCTCCAAAATGGGCGATCGTATCATCAATTGCTTTTTTGATTTCTTCTTCACTTGTTACGTCGCATTTCAGTCCGAGTGTTTCATAGCCTTTTTGTGCTAGCTGGTCAGCCGCTTTTTTTACGCCTTCTTCATTTACATCAGTAAGGACAACTTTTGCTCCATTTTCTGCAAATCGTTCACCTACTTCATAACCAATACCTTGTGCTGCCCCAGTAATAAAAACAACTTTATCTTTTAACATAATAAAATTCTCCTTTTCATTTTACTAAATGCCAAGTGATGCGAGGACAATGGCTGAAATGACGGCAATGATCGGAATGATCAAACCGACTACAGCAACGTCTAAGTATGTTTGTTTATGTTTTAGTCCCGTTACGGCAAGAAGGGTGAGCAGAGCCCCGTTATGCGGAAGAATCGATGCCCCTGAGGCAACAGCTGCTACACGATGGAAGGCTTCCGGTGAGATTCCTGTGCTTTTGGCAAGCTCCATATATTGACCTCCGAGCGCTTCTAATGCAATCCCCATACCCCCTGAAGCTGATCCTGTGATGCTTGCCAAAAGCTGAACGGCAATCGCTTCTGAGATAAGGGGGTTTCCCTTAACACCCAATATTAAATCTGTGAGCTGTTCAAAACTTGGCACAGCCGTTACAACCGCTCCAAATCCAACAGCTGCACTCGTATTGACAATCGCCATAACAGATCCTGCTGCACCGCCATTTATCGATTTGATGAACGTTTTAAACTTGTTCATGCTGAAGAGCATAATAGAGAGGATTCCAATAACCAGAGCCAGCAGAATATCAAGTTTGAACACATTCAAAACGACAACAACAACGACTAAGGGGATGATTGACAAATAGGCATTAGGCAAAGTTGAAGGATCGATGTCCTTTACTTCATCTCCGCCTTTAGGCTCAGTGAATTTTTCGCCTTTGCTATGTAATTTCTTTCCTCGCCATGCGAGATAAAAGTAGCCGCCGACGGCCATAATCAATCCTGAAACAATGCCCATGATGGGTCCGGCAGTGGGAGTCGTTCCAAAATAGTCCGTTGGAATAATATTTTGGATCTGCGGAGTACCGGGAAGTGCCGTCATTGTAAATGTAAAAGCACCAAGTACTATTGTAGCTGGAATCAAGTTGCGCGATACATCTGCAGACCTGAATAGGGCAATTGCAAGAGGATAGATCGCAAATACAACGACGAATAAGCTTACTCCGCCATATGTTAAAACAGCTGCACCAGCAAGAACACCCAGAACCGCACGTTTTTTTCCGATAAACTGGGTAATCTTAAATGCAACCGATTGCGCCATTCCCGTTTCTTCCATCAGTTTTCCGAAGATTGCTCCAAGAAGGAAGATTGGAAACCATTTCAGAGTGAATTCCACAAATCCTGTCATATACGTTTCTGTATAAGCCGGAAGGAGTTCAATCCCCTCAAGAGCTGCTACAATTAGAGCAATTAGAGGGGCAATCCAGATGATGGACCAGCCCAGATAGGCAAGTGCCATCAGTAAAACCAAACCGATAATGATGTTTATCATGCTGCTTTTAGCTCCTTTAGTAAATTTACCTAGGGTTAATTTCCCCTAAAGAAACCAAATAAAACAAAAACCGGCAAAGTTTTTCCTTTGCCGGAGTGAAATTACAAGAATGTGCTCAATTCATCGATGCTGATGCGAGAGCTTTGATGAGCAGGTTTTGCCGCTTTTCCAATTGAGATAAGCATAACTGGGACAAAACGATCTTCAATTTTAAATGTTTCAGATAATTGCTGAGCATTAAAACCGCCGATAGCACAAGTATCGTAGCCTTTAGCTTTAGCTGTTAGCATTAGCTGCATAGCTGCAAGTGATGCATTGCTGAAAGCTGCATCGCGGGCGTATACAGGATTTTGATAAGCGCCATTGATTTGGCCTGCAAGTGTGTCTTTGATTTCTTCTTTCATAAATCCTGCTTCTACAAGCGGATTATATACTTGGTCTGTATTTTTGTTTGCTTCAAGATCCCCTAAAATAGCAACTACTGCTGAAGCTTCAGTAATTTGGCTTTGGTTATAAGCAATAGGAAGAAGTCTTTCTTTAGACTCGTCACTGTGGAAAACCATGAAATTCCAGTGCTGCAGGTTCCATGCAGATGGAGCCTTGCCTGTAAATTCAAGAATTTCTTTGAGTTCATCCTTGCTTATTTTTGCAGATGGATCATATTTGCGCACAGAGCTCCGTTCAGACATAATAGATAAGATACTTTCAGTAGTAGCTGTTGACATTGTGAAAACCTCCATTGTTGAATATCGTTTATAAATAAGGTATAATATACAAAAAGTGACAGACTAACTTTTCGTAAGTTAAATGATTGACTTTTGTTATCATAAAATGATTAAGATTATATGTCAAGAAAAAGACGGTAAAGGAGATTCAGGATGGAATCTAATTTATGTCCCAAAATGGAAAAAGCATTCGGGTTTTTAGGGAAAAGATGGACGGGCTTAATCATCCATGTCATGTTAGACGGACCTAAGCGGTTTAAAGATTTAACAGATACCATTCCTAGTATTAGCCAAAAAATGCTTGTTGAACGATTGAAAGAATTGGAATCAGCCGGTATTGTACAGCGGGTTGTCATTCCTGATACACCAGTTAAGGTTACGTATCAGCTGACTGAAATGGGCCACTCATTAGAAAAAGTGATGATAGAAGTGAAAGAATGGGCAGATCGCTATTGCTTTGAGGAGGGGAAAATGGAATGAAACGGACAGTCCTTATCACAGGCGGCGCAAACGGAATAGGCGAAGAATTGGTCAGGCAGTATGCTGCAGCCGGTGATTCCGTTATATTTGCAGATATCGATGCAAAAAAGGGTAAAAGCATTGAAAGCAGCACTGAAAATGCACATTTTGTGCAAACAGATGTAAAAAATGTTCAGGAAATTGAACATTTGATAAAAGAAGCTGTGCGTTTGACTGGAACCATCGATATCTTAATAAATAATGCAGGTGTATCCGGATTTAAATCTCCTTATGAGCTTACTTTAGAGGATTGGGATCATGTCATAAACACAAATTTAAGAAGCACATTCTTTTGTTCAAAAGAAGCAGCAAAAGTGATGAGAAAGAATCCTGCCGGCGGTTTTATTGTCAATATCGCTTCAACACGGGCTTCAATGTCAGAACCGGGAACAGAGGCATATGCCGCAACGAAAGGCGGAATCGTTGCGCTTACCCATTCGCTTGCCGTTTCCTTTAGCGAAGACCTGATTAAGGTAAACAGCATTTCGCCTGGATGGATCGAAACTAAGGATTACGAGAACCTAAGACAAATCGATCACGATCAGCACCTTTCAAAACGGGTTGGGAAGCCTGCTGATATTGCCAAAGCATGTTTTTATTTAACAGATCCTGAAAATGATTTTGTAACAGGTACGGATATAGTAGTTGACGGCGGCATGACAAGAAAGATGATATATGAACATTAAGGACTGCAGATGTGCAGTCTTTTTTTGTCTGGCTCTTTTCGTAAATATTGCTGCTTTCCGACTAGATGTTTATAACCATTCGTGTATCTACGCAAGAGGAACGTTGACTCCTGCTGGAAAACAGAAAAATGGAGACCCCGCTGGCATACCGAGCAAGGTTCAGCAGCGGAACGAGAATAAAGGCTGTTATTTCCCGGAAGTGCTGAAACACATAATTGAGATAGAATGATATGATGGTAAACAGGCTATATTTCTTACAGTTGTAAATGAAACCAAACTTCCTTAGAGATAAACTAAATGGTAAATTTGTGAAATTATTATATGGTATAATGAGTTCTGGAGGGGGATGTATTATGCAAAAGGCTATCGTAGTTTATTATTTGACCGATAAGAAGAATAACTTAAGTGATTTGAATCAACATTTGCAAGAGGGCTGGAAGGTTGTCTCTCAAAGTGCTATGTCAGGTGCAGGCGGCGGTGGTGCAGTTTATTCACTTGTTATATTAGAGAAAGATTAGGAAACAATGCTTTGGGATTCATTTATAATAACTGGATACGATTTTTATATTAACCGCCTTTTCAAAGGGCGGTTTTTTTGAAGGCGAAAAACATAAGATTGGGAATAGAGTTCAGAAAAGCTTTCACCATAGTAGTTGGGCGGATTTCACTTTTTTTTCTAGTTTTCTATGATTCAACAACGTAATTCCATCAATCCGTGATACAGGCAATCACTTAAAACTTAAGGCTTTTTTTAACTAGTCTCCAATCATTTCGTTTGAATTCATATCACCCGGGTAAACAATGAATAAATAACCCTGAAAGGAATGAGTCTGAAATGCCTTGGACAAAACAAGATTACCCAAGTTCAATGAAAAACCTTCCTGGTAAAACCCGTGAAAAAGCTATTGAGATCGGCAATGCCCTGCTTGATGATGGGTATGAAGAGGGACGAGCCATTCCGATTGCTGTTTCACAGGCTGAAAAATGGGCTGACAATGACTCAGGCAAAGAGGAGTATCTCCTGATGGCAGATGACGATGGATGGATGCTGAAAAAGGAAGGAAACAAACGGGCCAGTTATCGCTTTGATACGAAACAAGAGGCGCTTGAAAAAGGCAGAAAGCTTGTAAAGCAAAATAATTGTGCTTTGATCGTTCATCTGAAGGACGGATCAGTTGATACCAGAATAAACGATTAGAGGGAATGGTTTTTCATAAAATTGACTTTCCCTGAGATATTCGCCCACTCCAAAACCTTTTAGGTGAATACCCTTATAAGGTAAGTGACTTATGGAGGAGGGGAAAGCATGTACCCGCACTATGCAGCACGAGGCTACCGCAGCGCAGGCAATAGAGGACCTTTCTTTTTCGGATTTGGAGCTCCGCTTGTAGGAGGATTGTTGGGAGGATTCCTTGGAAGTGCGCTTTTTAACTATCCAAGACCTTATTATTATCCGCCGCCACCGCCTCCGGCACCGTTTTATGGAGGGTATCCGGGAGGACCAGGACCTGGCGCTTATCCTGGTTATCCGGGTGGACCATATCCGGGAGGACAATATCCAGGAGGACCGTACTAAGAAGAACACTTGAGGAACCATAAACTTAAAAACAATGGACCAGAGCAGAAGCTCTGGTCCATTGTTTTTGGCCTTTATCGTATACTTTGCCGCTGACTCCTGGGGGAAAAGCAAATGTCTGAAAAGTGAGGGACGAACCACTTTCTGGCGTCACTCATATGAGATCCGCCGCCTTTCGGAAAGCAACGAACTATATTAATAATTAAAACAGAAATCTATGAGAAAACAGCCTTGTTTTTTTATTTAAATTAGATCTTTGTCCCTTACTCGTGTGTAATTTCAATCTCCGAAATTTGCAGATCCTCATTTTTCAGCAATTTAATTTCAAGGATTCCATTCCGATAAGATGCTTTTGTACCTTTTCGTTTTACAAGTGCAGGCAAGACGACCTTTTTTTGTTCGCCTTTTGACGGATAGTCTAGAATGAAGAGGTGATTGCTGCTGTGCTGAATGCGGAGATCTTTCAACTGTTCATCTGAAGCCTGCACTTTGACGAAGATGTGGTCATTTGTTTCAAAAAGCTCAATATTATTTTGAGTTGATTGCTGCTGTTTATTGGTTTGCGGGACGCTTCCTGACATATTGCCCTGAAAAGGGAACTGCTGAGGAAAGCCCTCTCCGAAAACATTTCCCATGATATTTTGAATGTAATCCTCCACATTTTTAGGGTTCATATTTTTAAAAGCATCAGGCATTTGCCCGGATTCATTAAATGGAAAGTTTTTTTTCCAGGGAAACATGAATGTTCACGCCCTTTTTCACAGGTATACTTCACTATATGTAAAAGGCTGGGTCATTGTTAAGTTTTTTTTCTTGTAGAAGTCCTTGTATCGGGATTATAATGAGCATGGAGTTTTGAAAAGGAAGGTGCTGTAAAATGGAGCAAAGAAATATAGATATATATCGAACAGGCCTGATGCATACAGCACTAGCCTATTTTTTATGGGGGATCCTTCCGGTTTATTGGAAGCTTATTGATCATGTCGGGGCTGAAGAGATTCTTGCACACCGTGTATTTTGGTCATTTCTCTTCATGATGGGGCTGATTCACCTCAATAAACAATGGGCGCAGCTGCTAGAAGTCTGCAAGAGAATGATAAAAAAACCTCTTCTTCTGCTTTCCCTTATTTTATCATCCGTACTGATCAGCATTAACTGGTTCTTATACATCTGGGCCGTAAACCATAATCACATCCTTGAAACGAGCTTAGGGTATTATATTAATCCTTTAATCAGTGTTCTCCTTGGCATGGTGTTTTTGAAAGAACGGCTTAATAGATGGCAATATGCTTCATTTATCCTTGCTGCTGCAGGTGTTCTTTTCATGACCATGCAATATGGGAAGTTTCCATTTGTAGCTGTCATACTGGCATTGAGCTTTGGTTTTTACGGCTTAACCAAAAAAATAACGAAATTAAATGCTTCAATCGGACTTACACTTGAGACAATGATGGTCATGCCGGTTGCCCTGATTTATTTGATCATGATTGCAAATAAAGGGGAGTCTGCATTTTTTGCCTTTAATACAGGCACGAATGCCTTCTTAATTGGAGCGGGAATCGTGACGGCGGTTCCATTGCTGCTGTTTGCAAAAGGAGCACAGCATATACCATTGTTCATGGTTGGCATCCTGCAATATATCGCACCAACCATCACGCTTTTACTTGGAGTTTTAATATATGATGAATCATTCACAAGCACGGAAATTATTACGTTTTCGTTAATTTGGAGTGCACTTGTGCTCTTTTCATTCTCACATGTAAGAGGAATGAAGGAACATGCATGGAAGCTTAAAAAGAAGAAAACAATGGAGATGTAAAACAGCCTGCCCTGTGCAAGGCTTTTTTCTTTCATTGATATGATTTTTCAGTATACAATAAAAGAGTCAGGAAAGGAATGATGACAGAAGATGACGGAGAACCGCGAGCTTTTAAAGGTATACCGGAAGCTTTGGTCGAATCGGCAGCTTGAGGTCAGTGATGATGATATGCAGACACTTCTCGGCGCCATTAAAGTTGAACTGCAGGATGAAATGACCCATCCGCGCCTGCGGAAAAACACAGAGAAGAAGTTTTTTTCAGCAATCAAACGGATTTCCGCATCCAGCATTCTCGATCAGGAAAAGCTGACCCTGATTGACTTGCATATAAAAGTGTATGAAGAAATCAGACAATCTACATAAAAAGGAGCAGAATGATGGTCCCCATTACGAAAGATGACATTCAAAAACATTTAGACGTTCTCGTGAACAAAGAAGTTTATGTTCACCTTGAAACAACGACAGGCGCTTACTCTGCTCATATAAATGAAAACAATATGACAGTCGTGGCATTTATCAGAAATGCAAAGGTTTCTTTTGAGCAGGCTAAGATCACCGGTCAGGGTCCCTACCGTGTCGGTCTTAAAATAGAACATGGCTGGATTTATGCAGAAGGACTGACAGACTGGGTATACAATGAACATAATCAGCTGCTGATGGCAGGGCATGACCGCGATGGAAAGCTTGCCATCGCGCTTCAAATCAGCGAGACTCCGTTTGCAGAGTAGAAAGGGAGAATGAAAATGAGAGAGCATGTATTAGTCGTTTTGCCTCATCCGGATGACGAGTCATTTGGAGTAGGAGGTTTAATGTCGTTAAAACGCAAAGAAGGGATTCCTGTTACATATGCCTGTGCAACACTTGGCCAAATGGGAAGAAACATGGGAAATCCGCTGTTTGCAAACCGGGAGATCCTGCCTGAAATCCGTAAAAAAGAACTGCGGGATGCCTGTGATGCACTTGATGTTCACGATTTAAGAATGCTTGGCCTGCGCGACAAAACACTTGAATTTGAAGATATCGACCGATTTGCAGATATAATAGAAGAAATTATTCAGGAAGTGAATCCGACTCTCGTTGTTACGTTTTACCCTGGTCACGGTGTACATCCTGATCATGATGCAACTGGTGCTGCAACCATTCGCGCATTAAGCAGAATGCCGCTTGAAGAACGTCCTGTGACATACTGTGTTGCCATTACTAGAAATCGAGTAGAAGTGCTTGGCGAGCATGATGTTGCAATTGACATCTCAAGTGTTGCCGAAATGAAGTTAAATGCCTTGCGTGCTCATCGCAGCCAGACAGAAGGCATGCTTAAACAGATGGAAGAAAAGTTTAAAAATAAAGATCCTGAAGTCATGCATTGGGTGGAGCAGGAGATTTTCTGGACGTATAAATGGAATGATGAATAAAAAAAGATGATCTCGTTATTTCGAGATCATCTTTTTTTATGATGAATGCTTATCCTTGTTTTTCATCTATTGAATAAACCTTTTTTTGAATAAACCACAGCCTTGCAGTCAGTGCAGCAGCGGCAGCGGCAAGACCTGCAATCAAGCCGATCCAGTAGCCAAAAGCCATGAAAGACGTATTGTTTGCGAGCCAGTATCCTGTTGGAAGTCCGATAACCCAGTAAGAAACAAGCGCCATCACCAGGGTGACATTCACATCTTTATAGCCCCGCAATGCTCCTTGTATGGGAGCGGCTATTGCATCTGACAGCTGGAAAAAAATCGCATAGATCAAAAACTGGGCCGAGAGTTTTATGACAATGCCTTCGTTCGTATAGATCGCCGCAATTTCACTTCTTAAGAAATAGATAACCGCTGCTGTAATAAGCGACAGAATTACAGCCATGACAATTCCCATATAACTATATTGCTTTGCATCCCTGTACCTTTTCGCACCAACTTCATAACCGACGACTATTGTCAGCGCCATTGATATGCTGAGCGGAAGCATGTACAAAAGTGAAGCAAAATTGATGGCGATTTGATGAGAGGCAATCGTGACTGTGTCATAATTGCTCATCAATAAAGTAACCGCTGCAAAAATACTGGTTTCGAAAAATATGGCAATCCCAATTGGAATTCCGATTTTTAAGAGACTGAGCCATGCTTTTGCAGAAGCACGGTACAGTTTCTTGAAAATGCCGTAGTTCACAAAAGGGTGCTTTTTCACAATGACATAAACAGAAATCAGAAAAATGCTCCAGTATGTAATCGTTGAAGCAACACCAGCTCCTACACCGCCAAGAGCCGGAAAACCGAACTTTCCATAGATAAATAAATAATTGAATACTACGTTGATCGGCAGAGATAATAAAGTGATGATCATGGAGACTCTGGTAAATCCGAGCGCATCTATGAAACACCGCAATACATTATAAGCAAAGAGCGGCAGAATGCCAAAAGCCAAAGCAGCGAGATAAAGCTTAGCCGTCTCTCTTACATGATCCTCGAGTGTCATCGTGTTTAAAATGGGATCAATGACAAAAAGTCCGATTACTCCAACGATAATGGACAGTAACACGGAAAGGTACAAACCTTGAATGACTGTAAAAGGTATTTTCTCCTTCTGTTTAGCACCCACAAATTGGGAAACAATCGGAGTTACTGCAAGCAGGATTCCGCTTAGTCCGGTATAGACAGGAACCCATATGCTTGATCCAATTGCAACTCCTGCAAGATCTCCAGGGCTGACTTTTCCAGACATGGTTGTATCAAAGAAATTCATTGAATAAAGAGCAAGCTGCGTAATTAATATCGGAAAAAGGATGTAGGAAAATTGCTTTCCTTTCTCCAAAAGAGTAAAGGTTTGATTCATGTTAATATCCTCGGGTTTCATAGAGTAACGAAAGAATTATAACATGAAAAAAAAGAACTCGTGACTATTTCGACTTCTCTTCAAGCTCTTTTTTCTCGGGCTTAAACATTTGATAATAAAAATAACTTAAGATCATTACACCCATACCAGAAAATAGATATTGAAAGATTTTAACTGTTGTCATGGTGCATTCCTCCGTTAGATTAGCAGCAGTGTCAAAGTGCTGTCATTTTATTAGCTCTTTTCGTAAACTTTGGGTTTTAGCATAAATGTATATGACCTAAAGTGGAGCGGAAAGGAAGGGAAACCATTTATCAACTAAAACAACCATTTATACTAAAATCGATTTGTTTTAGTATGAACACTAAATGGAAAATTATTGCATGGAATGCAGAGGTTTTTCAGATAATAAGAAAAACGGTGAAATGACGGAAAGGAGCTGGACATCTTGGAACACGAATTAATCGATCCGATAAAAATACACATCTATGACCAGCTGGGCAACATCATTGAAGAATCCAGACAGCTGATGAACTCGCTTCATGAGAAAGACCATTGTCTGCTTTGTGAGCTTGAAGATTTGCATAAGATCTTTCAGCAGCTTCAATCGCAGGCATCATCCTTTTATTTGCAGTCTTATTTATCTGAGTACACTCCGCATTATGCCGTGCTATCTAAAGTCATTCAGCAGTTGTCTGATCATAAACACGGCGGTTTAATAGTGATAGAGAGGAAAGACCCTCTTTTCTCTTTTCTTCAAAACGGTGTAACGATTGATGCTTATTTATCTGCGTCATTGCTTGAAAGTATTTTTTATCCGGGGAATCCGCTTCATGATGGAGCCGTGCTCGTTTCAGGAACGAAAATCATTTCAGCAGCAAATGTACTTCCGCTATCAACGCAGACCTCTGATGCTAAGGTCGGAACAAGGCACCGGGCTGCCCTTGGCATTACAGAATCAACAGATGCAATCGCGCTTGTTGTATCGGAAGAAACAGGGAAAATGTCATTTGCGATAAATGGCGGGCTGTATCCATTCAGCTCTGAATAAATGCTTTTCATATTAAAAAAAATCCTTTATAATGAAGTTTTTACTTTATGAGCTATGCCTTCATGATTTGCTTCATCCATCAGCATGATAAGACAGCGCTCTTCTATTTATGAGGAGGAAGAACAAATGCAAGACAAGAAAAACCTGTATTCGTTTTTAAACTCGTTTTTCCGCTTAGATGAACGGAAAACAACGGTAAGAACGGAATTTATTGCTGCTCTGACAACATTTATGACTGTCAGCTACATCATCCTTGTCAACCCGATTATCTTATCTGAAGCCGGGATGCCCAAGGAAGCAGCGCTTGCCGGCACCATTTTGGCTATCGTGATTACGACCCTATTAATGGGGTTATGGGCAAACCTGCCGATTGTCATTGGACCAGGCATGGGGTTAAATGCTTTTTTTACATATACGGTTGTCCTCGGTCAGGGTTTAACATGGGAAACGGCGCTCGGGGCTGTATTTATTTCGGGCTTCGTTTTCTTTTTATTATCTGTCACAGGAGTCAGTTCAAAAGTAGTCTCTGCTATTCCCAAAACATTAAAAGCTTCCATTACAGCAGGAATTGGATTATTTGTAGCCTTTATTGGCCTGAAAAACGGGGGCATCATTGTTCCTGATGAAGCTACATATGTGGCACTCGGAAATATTGCCGATCAGGGAACATGGCTTGCGCTTGCAGGACTGATCCTTGCTGCCGTGCTTGTATCCAGAAATATCAGAGGGGGCTTAATTTTAAGCATCTTTGTCATTACTGCACTGTCCATGCTGACCGGCCACTCGCCTGTGCCTAAATCAGCAGGTGATATTCTGTCCTTTGACTGGCCGTCAGTTGAATTAACATTTATGAAGCTTGATATCATGGCTGCCATCGGATACGGTATTTTCTCCGTCATCTTCTCTTTTACAATCGTAGAATTATTTGATACATTGGCCACTTTGATCGGATTAACAAAAAAAGCGAATTTAAATGATGAGAATGGCGAAACAACTAACATGAAACGCGCATTGACGACCGGTGCGCTCGGCACAATGATCAGTGCGGTGTTTGGAAGTACAGCCATGAATACTTACATTGAAAATGCGACCGGAATTGCAGAAGGGGGCAGGACGGGCTTAAAAGCAGTATTTGCTGCTTTGCTGTTTTTGCTGACTCTTTTGTTTACCCCTTTGATTCAATTCATCCCGAATGCTGCGACAGCACCTGTTTTAATTATCATTGGAGCCTTCATGATGACAGAATTGAAGGAGATTCATTTTGATGATTTAACCGAATTGATTCCTGCCTTTTTAACACTCATTATGATGCCTTTGACGTTCAGCATTGCAGAAGGGGTGGCATTTGGTTTTATCTCTTACACATTGTTAAAGGTTTTTACTGGCAGAGCAAAAGAACTGCATTGGATGATGTATGTTATTACAGCTGCCTTCTTGATTAATTTTTATACGATGATCTGACCGGCCCTGTTCAGGGCTTTTTTCTTGTTTTTAAAAAGTTTCGCTAGTCGAAATAAATGCTGGGATGCTATAGTAGATATAGTAAAAAAACAGAAAACGGAGATATCACCATGTGGAAAAATAAAAACGTCTGGATTGTGCTCGGCGGTGAATTTATTGCCGGTCTTGGATTATGGTTTGGCATTATTGGAAACTTGGAATTTATGCAGAAAAACGTACCATCTGATTTTATGAAATCGCTTATTTTATTTATTGGACTGCTTGCTGGGGTGCTTGTCGGACCGCTTGCGGGGAGAATGATTGACAGCTGCTCTAAAAAAATGGTGCTCATATACTCGGGGCTTGGAAGAATGCTCAGTGTCATCTTTATGTTTTTGGCGATACAATTTGATTCTCTTTTCTTTATGATCCTGTTTATGATCATCATTCAATTATCCGCAGCCTTTTATTTTCCTGCTCTTCAGGCAGTAATTCCGATTATTGTAAAAGACAATGATCTGATACAGATGAACGGGGTGCACATGAATGTTGCAACTATGGCAAGAGTGATCGGCACAGCACTTGCCGGCGCGCTTTTAGTTTTTATGAGCCTGACCTCAATTTATGCCCTGTCGATGGCTGCATATGCTGTTCTTTTTGGTGCTACTTTTCTGCTTGATTTTAAAGAAGAGAAGAGAGAGCAGTCAAATTCAGGGAGGTCTGGAAGTTTTAAAGAAGTTCTTCCTGTATTGAAAGCGACGCCTATCGCGATTACAGCTCTTGTTTTGACAATCATTCCCGTTTTGTTCATCGGAGGATTTAATTTGATGGTCATTAACATTAGCGAGCTTCAGGACAGCACGTCCATTAAAGGGCTCCTTTATACAGTAGAAGGCATCGCGTTTATGATCGGCGCTTTTTTTGTTAAAAAAATAACCCATCGTTTTTCATCCGTTCACATGCTGTTTGCGTTCGCTCTAATCATTTCAATCGCACACCTAAGCTTATTTTTCAGTGATATCATGTGGATGTCGCTTATCTCATTTGGATTGTTCGGACTTGGGGTAGGCTGCTTTTTTCCGATTGTTTCGACCATTTTCCAGACAAAAATTCCAAAAGAATATCACGGCCGTTTCTTCTCGTTTAGAAATATGCTTGACCGGGTGATGTTCCAGGTTGTTCTCCTTGGTACGGGTCTGTTCCTGGATACAATCGGCCTTCAGTTCATGGTGCTGATCTTTGGAACATTATCGCTCTTGATGGTCGTCATCTATGGAATGAAATATTTTCAAAAAACAGAAGTAGGCGGTTTGAGTGAAAGCAAGTAAAAGAGAGGGAAAGCCCCTCTCTTTTTTTTTGAACCTATAAGGCTATTTTTTAAAAATAGTTTGCTGGGGTTTAGGGAGCTGTAAGAAATTAATAAACCGTTAAAACGGATTTTAAAGCTTCTTCCTCAACCTTATCCGCTTGCCTGTGCTAACTGGCAATTCCGCTTTTCTATTTGTCTAGCTCCACCTCCTAGCCCCTCGGCCAGAACGGATCCGCTTTTCTACTTCTCTCTGCATTTCTTACAAACTGTAAGCTTCTTGCCATCCGCCTGCAGATTAGGGTAAAGCAGTTTTATTCTCTCTGTTCCGCAGATTGGACAAGTGCCGCGGGCTCTTGATGCCATTTTGTATAATGTCTTTCCCCGATTTCTCTTCGCCATTTTAAACACCCTGTTTCTTTTTTTTATTACTATATGAAATTCAGATTGGATATGCTATCTCAAAAATCGTCCAAAAAACACTAATGCTGTCATTTTTTGCAAGAAAAACAGGACAAAAAGAGAGAAATTTAGCTATTTTAGTAAGAATATAGTGCTATTTTTAGAAATTTGTAGTAATTAATGCCCTAATCTATTAAAATAATCATGTAAGAAAAAAGGAGGTACTTAGCGAACAATGAAACAGAAAATTATTGGGTTAACTGCTTCAGCAGTCATCGGTTCCGGCTTGCTTGGATCCGCAGCTTCTGCAGACAGCATAACCGTTAAAAAAGGCGATTCGTTATGGAAGTTGTCACGCGAGTATAAAACATCAGTCGACACAATTAAAATGGCAAATAAGCTTTCTAATGATATGATTTTTCCAGGACAAGTCCTGAAGATATCCGGAACTGCTGAAAAACCCGCATCAAGTGTGCAAAAACCTGCTGCTCCCGCTAAAACCTCTGTCTCTACATACAAAGTGAAATCAGGCGATTCCCTCTGGGTCATTGCAAGAAACCATAATGTATCAGTAAATGAGCTTAAGAGTTTAAATGGACTGAAATCAGATTTGATCCGTCCAGGGCAGACTTTAAAAGTAAGCAAAAGTGCAGAACAAGCGCCAGACGCTGCTGCTCCGAAACCAGCTGAAAGCAAGCCTGCTTCTTCAGCAACAGCAACCTATAAAGTACAGCTTGGTGATTACCTCGGAAAGATTGCAAATCAATTCGATCTTACTGTTCCTGAATTAAAAGCCATGAACAATCTGAAATCAGATATGATTTACGCTGGCCAGATCCTTAAAGTGAAAGGTTCAAGCCAAGCTGCACCTGGTGAGGTGGAAGAAACAAAGCCATCTGCAAACAGTAAAATTGACACGATGATTGCTGAAGCAAAGAAACACGCTGGAGTTCCATACCGCTGGGCTGGAAATACTCCTTCTGGATTTGACTGCAGCGGATTCATGTACTATGTACTGAACAAAGTGACGTCTGTCTCCCGTCTCAGCACTGCTGGATATTGGGACATTATGACGTCCGTCAGCTCTCCGCAAAAAGGTGACTTCGTTTATTTCACTACATACAAGGCAGGCCCGTCGCATATGGGAATTTATCTTGGCAATGGAGAATTTATTCATGCGAGTTCATCAGGTGTTACGATCTCTAAATTAGATAATTCTTATTGGAAAGCAAGATACCTTGGAGCAAAACGCTATTTAAAATAAGAAGCCATTAAGGCTTCTTTTTTTTACAAAAAACAATCCGCCTTAAAAGGATGAATGCAAGGATCGTTTCATATGATTGAACAAAAGCAACAAGGAGGCGACAGAATGACTGCATTGCCGGCCGGAGTATTAACACATAAAATAGAAGGGAAAAAGCTTTCGATATTCTATCCATCTATAATGGTTCCTCAAGCATTCAGTCAGCAGAAAATCAATGCAGATATCCTTAAGAGTGTTCAGGATCAGATTCGTTTTGGAGGGTATGACGGCGGATTGCAGACGGAGATGCAAGGGACATATGAGATTAAAACGAATGAGCGTGACTTGTTAAGTTTAACGCTGCTGAATTACGTGTATTCCGGAGGCGCTCATGGCATGTCTTTTCTAAAAGGGCTGACATACGATACCCAGACAGGAAAAAAATATAAGCTCCAGGATCTTTTTAAAAAAGACAGCAGCTATATAGAACGATTGTCCTCCATTATTGCAAAACAGCTTAAAGAAAGGGAGATTACCTTACTTGATCCTCCCTTTAAATCAATTCGCCCTGATCAGGATTTTTATTTAGCTGATAAATCTCTTGTCATATATTTTCAGCTCTATGAAATCGCAGCTTATGCATATGGATTTCTGTATTTTCCGATATCCATCTATGATTTGGAAGATCTGATTAATCCGGATGGACCGCTGCCTAAATTGTATGGATAATTTTTAAAAACTCTTGCATTCTTCAAAGATTCACATATAATAACTGTTAATAGAAAAAAATCCCATGATGAAGAGAGTAGTCATTTCAAGTTCATCTATCAGCGATTTAGGAATGGTGAGAGCCTAAAATGAACGGAATGATGAAGCGCACTATCTAGGAGCATGCCTGAAATGATTCCAATAGGGCATGCCGGACGGCTGTCCGTTAAAAAGCTGTGAGTGGTTCAGAAATGAACAATCAGAGTGGTACCGCGGGAAAACGCCCGTCTCTTTTGTAAAAAAGAGGCGGGCGTTTTTATTTTTATTTTTAAAAGGAGGATTATTCTATATGAAAAAGAAACTTGGGGCCATTATTCATGCCTCACTAGAAAACGATCTACCCCTTGAAGCAATAGTAGATCTCCTTGAAATTCCGAAAGCCAGACAGTTTGGAGATTACAGCTTACCCTGTTTCACCCTGGCTTCAATTTATAATAAAAATCCGATTCATATTGCAGGCTTGCTTGCAGAAACAATTGAAGATGAATTTATTACAAGTGCAGCAGCTGCAGGTCCCTATGTGAATTTTTATCTTAACAGAGAGAGCATAAGCAAGGAATGTCTTAAAAAGAAGGTACACTATGAGGTACCTGAACAAACAAAGGTATTGACCATTGATTTTTCATCTCCGAATATTGCGAAGCCTTTTTCGATGGGACACCTTCGTTCAACGGTCATCGGGCAGGCGATTGCCAATCTAGGAGAAAAATGCGGCTATAACGTTGTCAGAATCAATCATATTGGCGACTGGGGCACACAATTCGGCAAGCTGATTGCAGCCTATAAAAGATGGGGAAATGAACAAGCTGTCATGAAACGTCCGATTCAGGAGCTTTTTAAACTGTACGTAAAGTTTCATGATGAAGCTTCCGTCTCTCCTGATCTGAATGAGGAGGGGAGAAGCTGGTTTAAACGGCTCGAGGACGGTGATACAGATGCATTAGTGCTGTGGCAATGGTTCAGGAAGGCATCACTTGCGGACTTTGAGAGGGTTTATCAGCTATTAGGCGTTCAATTTGATGCTTATAATGGAGAAGCATTCTACAACAGCCAACTATCTGGCATATCTGCAATGCTTGAGAAAAAAGGTCTGCTAGAACAATCTGAAGGGGCGAAAGTAGTATCTTTAGATAAGGATAATCTGCCGCCGTGCCTGATCCGAAAAAAGGATGGAGCGACTCTTTATGCAACAAGAGATTTGGCAGCAGCTCTTTACAGAAAAGAAATATATCAATTTGATAAATCACTTTATGTGGTAGGGATGGAACAATCGATCCATTTTAAACAGGTTTTCGCCGTCCTAAAGAAAATGGGCTGCAGCTGGCATCAGGATCTTCATCATATACCTTTTGGATTCATATTGAAGGATGGAAAGAAAATGTCTACAAGAAAAGGCAAAGTAGTCCTTTTAGATGAAGTGATTAGAGAGACCATCTCCGCTGCAAAAGTAAATATTGATGTGAAAAATCCTCAGCTCGAAAACAAAGAAGAGGTTGCCAGAGCGGTGGGAGTAGGGGCGATTATCTTTCATGACCTGAAGAATGAACGAACAAATAATATTGAATTTTCATTGGATGAAATGCTTAAGTTTGAAGGAGAGACAGGTCCATATGTGCAGTATACACATGCACGCGCATGCTCTTTATTAAGAAAAAGCAGCGGGATTAAGTCAGAAAATGCCATGGCTTTAACAGATGATTACAGCTGGGAAGTACAAAAACTCCTTGTCCAGTATGAGTTAGTGATTCAATCTGCGTTTGAAAAATACGACCCGTCCATTCTTGCAAAATATCTATTGCAAGTGTGCAGAGCGTTTAATTCCTATTACGCAAAAGTAAAAATCCTTGAAGAAAATCAATCTCTCACATCCAGACTTTTGTTAGTCCGCTCTGTGTGCAGTACCCTGAAGGATGGACTGACCATACTCGGTATACAAGCTCCTGAAAAAATGTAGGACCCGTATAAACCGTTTTAAAATTCTGCTTTTATGGCAATCATGCTAATGAATTTTATAATGGAGGGATTGTCTATATGAACATAAAAAGCTTTTACACAGTTATAATCGCAGCATTTCTTAGCATGAGCGCCTGTCAGTCTGCTTCAGAAATAAAGTCAGAAGATGAATCACTTCCTGTCAGTGAGAAGGCAGTTGCTCCGGTAAACGTTGATATCATAAACAGCGAGGGCGTTCAGATCGGGACTGCAGCTCTGACTGAGACATCCAAAGGAGTGACAATTCGATTAAAAGCTGAAGGATTAGAGCCTGGAAAGAAGGCCATCCATCTCCATGAAACAGGCAAATGCGAAAAGCCGGATTTCAAATCAGCAGGAGGGCATTTCAATCCCGCCAAAAAGCAGCATGGATTTGATAATCCTAAAGGGTTTCATGCAGGTGATCTGCCGAACATTGAAATTGACGAAAATGGGACAGTTGATGTTGAACTGCATGCTGCTGAGGTCACATTAAAACAGGGAAAGAAGAATTCACTGCTGGATGAAGACGGGAGTTCAATTATTATCCATGAAAAAGAGGATGACTACATGACAGATCCTGCCGGAAACGCAGGGAACAGAATTGCATGCGGGGCAGTCGTGAACTAATAAAGCGGAAAAGAAAGTGTTAGTCAGAATATACGCAAATAAAAAAGCTGATGAGACAACAAGTCTCATCAGCTTTTGCTTATTTTTCTTCTGTTTCTTCAGGACCCATGTAACGGTATTTTGTTTGATCTACAGGTTCAAATCCTTTAGGAGTATAGAAACGCAGGAGATCTCCGTATACAATCTGGTCTGAAAGGTTCAGCTTTTTATCAACCATTTCTTCTGTTTGTTTAATGTCTCCGTTTTCCTGTACCGTTTCTCCAGTAGACGTATCATAGAATTTGCCGTCAACTGAAGTGAACTCAGGTGTTACGAAGTCACCGTTTCTAAAAGGCACCACTTGCTGGTGGTCTTTTGATAATAAATCCGTACCCATTTGGACATAATCTTTTGTATCAATGCCAAGAAGGTGCATAAGAGTAGGGCGGATATCAACTTGCCCGCCGAACTGGTGTTGTTCTCCGCCTTTAAGGCCTGGTACATGAATGAACAGTGGAGTACGCTGCAGCTGAGCATGTTCAAACCCATTAATCTCTTTGCCCATTACCTGAGACATTGCTTTGTTGTGATTTTCAGAAATTCCGTAATGATCACCATACATAACGATCATTGTATTATCATATAAACCTGACTTTTTAAGATCATCGAAAAACTGCTTCAAAGACTCATCCATGTAACGAGCCGTCTGGAAATAACGGTCGACAGAACCATCACCAGTTGTATGAGGATCAATCGTTGCTTCTTCCTCATCAATTGGATAAGGGAAGTGATTCGTTAATGAAATGAATTTCGTATAAAAAGGCTGCTCCATAGATTCAAGAAGCGGAATTGACTCTTTAAAGAATGGTTTATCTTTAAGGCCGTAGTTCACGACATCTTCATCTTTCATTGAATAATAGGCTGCATCAAAAAATTGCTCGTAGCCCAGTGACTTATACATCACATCGCGGTTCCAGAATGATTTATAGTTGCCATGAAAAACAGCTGTTGAATACCCTTTTTGATCAAGAATAGCCGGCGCTGCCTGATACGTGTTTTCTGCTTTCGTTGTAAATACAGCTCCCTGTGGAAGAGGGAATAATGAATTTTCAACCATAAACTCGGCATCAGACGTTTTACCTTGACCTGTTTGATGAAAGAAATTATCAAAATAAAGTGTATTTTGATTTTTTGTTAATGAATTTAAAAACGGTGTAACTTCTTCGCCGTTAATTTTATAATCAATAGCAAATGTCTGAAGTGATTCAAGTGAAATATAAATCACATTCATGCCTTTTGCTTTACCGAAGTATTCTGGATTAGGTTCAGCATGTGTTGCTTTTGTGTAGTTTACAACTTCTGTTACATCGTTGCTGTCAGCTAAAGCGCGCTGAGCAGATGATTTTGAACTTTGAATCGCATCATAAATCGTGTAATTATACATGCCTAAATATTTTACAAGGTAGTTGCGGTCAAAGGTGCGTGTTAATAATTGCGGGCGGTCCATTTCCGCCAAAGCAAGGTTTGCACCGAACAGCATTACAGCTGAAATCAGAACAGCGGAAACTCGTTTGCCTTTCATTCTTACATTTTCCGGCTTCACGAATTTACCAAATACAAGAATCATTAAAATAATGACATCCAGGAAGTAAAGGACATCATATGGTTTAACCAAAGCACCGAAACTTTGTCCAAGGTCACCGGCATTTTTAGTTTGTGTTAATGTTGGAACTGTAATAAAATCGTTGAAAAAACGGTAGTAGACAAGATTTGCATATAATAAGAAAGAAAGAAGGAAATCAATCACGATCATCCAAATAAATGCTTTTCTTCCTTTAGCAAATAATGCTAAACCTAAAAACAGCATTGCAGAGCTGATTGGGTTGATGAACAGCAAAAACTGCTGAATGGAATTATCAATTCCTAAATTAAGTTCTGTTTGATAAGCGGCATAGGTTTTTATCCATAGCAGAACGACTGCGAACAGAAAAAAGCCAAGATGCTTGTTCAAAAAACTCTTAGCAAATACATTTTTCATTTTTTAACACCTCTAGTAATCTTTTAAATTGTCATCTTAATAAATCTTAACTAATTATATATAGCCGCTTTACACTGTTTTGAAACAGGTAATTGTTCAGCAAAAGATAAAAGCAATAATAACGCAATCAGGTGCAAAAAGTCAACTTATTGTCTATTCAATTAATCTTAACTATATGAATTTATCTAATTTATATTTGACTTATTTTCCATAAGAAAACCATCGGACGATTTACATAAAAAGCTTATCCCTAATACATAGTAAGGTTGGGGGTGATTATGAATGAAATTTGTATTAATTGGTGCTATTCTCCTGCTTTCCCAGCAAATTCAGCCTGATCACAGCTTAACGATTATCCATAATAATCATGTAATCGAAAAAGTGAATCGCAATGATGCCGCGCTGTTGATGCAAGAGACATTCATGATTGATGAAACAAAATTAACTAAAATCATGAATCATTTGGATAATCAAATGTATAAGGCGCCGGTAAATGCTGAAATGGATAAAAGCGGTAAAATTATTCCGGAAAAAACAGGCTATAAATTGCACCGTGAGAACTTCAATGAAAAATTCCATATGTACTTTTTCGGGAGCGGGGCCGCCCGCATGGAAGCACCGAAGATAAAATTGTATCCAAGGGTGGATAAAGAATTGCTGAACAGTATTCGCACTGCAAGGATAGGGACTTATGTAACTTTTTTTAATAAAAATAATATCCAGCGTACAAAAAATATTCATCTTGCTGCAGAGGCAATCAATAACAAGGTCGTATTTCCCGGTGAGACGTTTTCCTTTAATGGGGTTGTCGGCAACCGTACAGCAGCGAGAGGCTATATGAAAGCACCAATTATCATCAGGGGTGAACTTTCTGAAGGAATAGGAGGGGGCATTTGCCAGGTTTCTTCTACTTTATTCAATGCAATTGACAATGCAGGATTAAAAGTAATCGAGAGGTATTCCCACAGCAGAAGGGTTCCTTATGTTCCTGCGGGAAGAGATGCAACAGTAAGCTGGTATGGACCTGATTTTCGGTTTACGAATAAATACAGTGAGCCTGTCCTGATCAGGGCAGCTGTCTATGGAGCAAGTGTGATGGTCACCATCTATTCTACAAATGAAGTTGCTTATGAAAAAAGATCAGAACCCCGGAACCAGCCCGTTAAGATGAGGTAAAGGATAAAAGTTTACCATGCAAGATACATAAAAATTGCTCTTTTTAGGAAACTGCCTTATGAAAATGATACTTCTGAATCCTAATGCTTGGACATATAGTTAGAAGAATCTTTTCGTAGGCAAGGTGATCATTATCACTCAAAAAATAGCAGCGATTATAATAGGAAGCTTATTGATCAGCATTGGCATAAACGGCTTTTTAGTTCCCCACCATTTGATTGATGGCGGAGTTGACGGAATAGCCTTGATCTTACATTACTATTTTGGATATAAAACGGGTTTGTGCATTCTGTTCTTAAGTTTGCCGCTTTGTTTATTTTCCTGGTTTTTCAAACCGGTCTATTTCTACAGCAGTATTCACGGTTTATTGATATCTGCCTTTTTTATCGATTTACTGGATCCATTGAGAACTCAATTTTCTTTGCCCATTTTTTTAAGTTCCCTTATAGGAGGAGGATTAATCGGAATTGGTATTGGAGTCATGCTCCGAAATGATACAAGCACAGGGGGAACGGATTTATTGGCACGGCTTATTTCAGACAGCACAAAATTAAATATAGGGATTTCGATTTTACTTATTGATGGTCTTGTAGCAGCCGCAGGGTATAAAACTCTGGGACCCAGAAGCTTTTTCTTTTCATGTGTCACAATTGGAATCATTGGATTGATTACACACATAATTATGAAACCTGCTGATCACTGAAAAAGCAGGCCAGAGCTTGATTTGCTTATTTTTTTAGATTGCTTGTGCTCACCCGGACCATTGCAAGTATAATTCTTCGGCCACTTGAATAACTGTACACACTTTATGTATTACTTAGTATCAAAAAGTCTCGTAATGCTATGCTGCTGAAGAATAACAGGAGATACGTGAAGCCAATAAGTAAGTTCCATTCAGATAAGGAAGACCAAGTTCCGGGTGATGGATTTTGGTCTTTTTTGGGCATTAATCCTTTTTTCTCTCCATACCTTATAAATTCACAAAAAACACCACAAGAAATATTAATGCGAGAGCAATACTGACGATATAGATGGCCGATAAATTTTTCATTCTGGCCTTTGCAGTTTCCCGGTAATTCTCAACTGCTTGATTATGTCCAATTAATAGGGTTACTATTAAGCCGACTAAGCTAATGATTGAAATAATAATGACGCTGAACCAAATTGACAATGCATTGACTCCTTTTTTATATATTCCAAGCTCTTAATCATCATTTTACATATGATCCTGCAGATGGGGACCTCCAATTTTCAGAAATTGAGGCCATCCACTTTTAAAAAGATATAAAATAGTCAGGAGTTGTACCTATAATGGGATATGAATGGAAGCCCGACCGTTCTAGCACACAGCCGATCTATAAGCAGATCGTTCAGTATTTTGAAAAGCAGATTAATAACGGAGAAATGCCTCCATATAGCAAATTGCCTTCTGAACGCATGCTTTCAAAAGAATTAGGAGTAAACAGAAGCACGGTCGCAGCTGCCTACGCTGAACTTAGTGCGTCAGATTTAATTATCAGCAAGAAAGGAAGCGGATCAGTTGTCCGCGGGTCAGATCCCTCCAATAATGGCGGAAGGGTGCCGAACTGGAACCGCATGCTGATAGCTGGAACTTTATTGCCGAATGTACCTATCATACAGCGGATTGCAGAAGAGGCCAATCACAAAAATCTGATTGATTTAGCTACAGGGCAGTTATCGCCCGAGCTATTTCCAAATCAGCAATTTCAGCACATTTTAAAGAATCAGGCCTTCGATCATCCTTTAAGTTATGAGCATCCGCACGGCAACCTGAAATTGAGGGAAACGATTGCGGAACACTTGTTCATTTATAAAAATATTGAATGCACACCATCATCCATTCTTATTACTTCAGGAGCTCAGCAGGCACTTCACCTTATCATTCAGTGTTTATTAAAACCTGGTGATGCTGTTGCAATAGAAAATCCTTCATATACCTATTCATTGCCTATTTTCAAATCCCTGGGCATTAAGACAATCTTACTTGAAGCAGATGAAAATGGAGTAAACGTAAACGAATTGAATAATGCATGTGTAAGCCACCGTATCCGCATGATTTTTCTTAGTTCGGCCTATCAAAATCCAACTGGCAGCGTTTTGCACTCAGAGCGAAGAAAAAAGATTCTCAATACTGCTTTTGAATTTGGCATTCCAATTGTAGAAGATGATCCTTATTCTTTACTGTCCTTTAAAAATGAAAAAGCACCAACCTTAAAATCCGAAGATTCACGTGGCATTGTTATCTACATAAGCTCATTGTCAAAAATGGTATCTTCAGGCATAAGAATTGGCTGGATCCTCGCTCCGAGACAAATTATTGAACGATTGGCAGATGCCAGACAGCAAATTGATTATGGATCAAGCATTTTTTCAGATTGGCTCGCAAGCAAGTTTTTGAAATCAGACTTTTTTGACCCCCATCTGCAGCAGCTGAAAATTGAATTAAAAGACAGAAGAGATTTGCTGGCTTCAGCTATTGAAAAGCACCTGCCCGGACAACTGGATTATTCAGTACCAAAAGGCGGTATTCACTTATGGTGCAGGATCAGACAAGAACATCAAGATGAAAAACTTTTTAATCGTGCAGTAGATAAAGGAGTCATTTATACGCCTGGAATTGCTCTCGGTTCGGAAAAAGGCTTTGTCAGATTTACTTTTGGACGAGCTGCTAAACATACAATCGACCCGGCTATTGCAGCTTTTTCAGAGGCTCTGTTAGAGCAGAAAGAAGAATTTAGCCCTAAGAGGAGTTGATGTTATGAAGCTGAGTATTTTAGATCAATCACCGATTTCTGAAGGTTCATCCGCAAGAGTTGCGCTGACTCAAACCGTTCAGTCAGCAAAAGCAGCTGAAGAACTTGGCTATACTCGGTACTGGCTTGCAGAGCATCACAATACTGACGGACTCGCCAGTACGGCTCCTGAAATTCTCATGTCACATCTTGCATCGATTACAAGCAGAATTAAGTTTGGTTCAGGAGGAGTCCTTCTGCCGCAGTACAGTCCATTAAAAGTGGCTGAAACATTCAATACGCTTGAAACTCTTTTTCCAAATAGCATCGACCTTGGCATTGGACGTTCACCCGGAGGATCTCCTGAAACACGTCTGGCTTTGACAGATGGAATGCGAAAAAGTTTAAATGAATTCCCAAGACAACTGAAGGATTTGCAGGGATTCCTGAAAAAGTCTTTACCCATGGAGCATCTATTTTCAGATGTACAGGCTATGCCTGAATCCGAAACATCTCCAGAAATGTGGCTGCTTGGGGTTTCACACCGCGGTGCAAGAATGGCAGCAGAGCACGGAATGGCGTTTACATATGGTCATTTTATTAACCCATTAAGCGGTAAAAAAGCAATGAACGATTACAAGGAGCAATTTCAGCCGTCAAGTCACCTTCCTGATCCAAAAACCAATTTCTGCATTTTTGCTGTATGTGCAAGAACGCAAGAAGAGGCTGAATACCTGGCGTTAAGCCAAGATGCATGGCTGTTAAATGCAGAAAAAGGAGAAAATACAAAGATTCCATCCCCTGATGATGTGAAAAAACGTGTTTTTTCTGATGAAGAGCTAGAGAAAATAAAAAGAAACCGCAAACGAATGGTTGTTGGCACTCCTGCTAAGGTGAAAGAAGAATTGCTGAGCATTTCAGCAGATTATCAGACCGATGAGATTATGATCATTGCAAATATCTTTGATTTTGAAGCGAAATTGGAGTCATATAAGCTTCTGGCAGAAGTTTTTGACCTTTAAGGAAAGTGAAATCACAGCAGAGGAAAAGTCGTTTTGTTTTCATTCATCAATAAAAATTGATACAATGACGTTGTTTATTTGAATAAGCAAGGTTTAGATGAAGGAGGACAAAAAAATGTCCATTGAAACTACTAAAGATATAAAGATGTCCGTATTGGATCTTGCGCCTGTTGTTGAGGGCAGCACTCCGAAGGAAGCTTTTAAAAACACGCTTGACCTCGCTCAGCATGCTGATAAATGGGGCTATAACCGTTTTTGGCTTGCAGAGCATCATAATATGGAGGGAATTGCGAGTTCAGCCACAGCAGTTTTAATTGGACATGTTGCAGGGGGTACACACAATATCCGCGTCGGTTCAGGCGGAATCATGCTGCCAAATCATGCTCCGTTAGTCATTGCTGAACAGTTTGGCACACTTGAATCTCTTTATCCAGGCAGAATCGATCTGGGGCTTGGACGAGCTCCTGGGACCGATCAGCTGACAGCCCGTGCACTCCGCAGAGAAAACATGAGCAATGGAGAGGATTTCCCAGAACAGCTTGATGAGCTGATGGAGTATTTTCAGCCAACAGAAGCATCACATGTTAGGGCGGTTCCCGGTAAAGGCCTTAACGTGCCGATTTGGCTGCTCGGTTCAAGCGGATACAGTGCTCAGCTTGCAGGAAGATTAGGATTGCCATTTGCATTTGCAAGCCACTTTTCACCTGAACATACGATTCCTGCAATGCGGCAATACAGAAGCAGTTTCAAACCGTCTAATGTGCTGCAAGAACCTTATGCAATGGTAGGCGCGAATGTAATAGCTGCTGACAGTGATGAAAAAGCGGCTTATTTAGCAACGACGATGCAGCAGCAATTCTTGAATCTTGTCCGCAATCGTCCGGGCAAAATGCAGCCGCCGGTTGAAAATATGGAAGAGATATGGACTCCATATGAAAAAGCAGCTATTCATCAGCAGCTTGGATCATCGATTGTCGGAAGTGCAAGTACGGTCAAAAAGAAACTCGAAAACTTCATAGAAGAAACAGGCGCAAATGAAATTATGGTTAATGCCTCAATTTATGACCATCAAGAACGATTGCGTTCATTTGAAATTGTTTCACAGCTCTTTAAGCAGAAGATATAGGAGGCAGCAATCATGAAATGCAAAATCAACCGCAATGCAGCTAAGGAATTGAATAAACTCCTTGCTGCACAAGACGCTGAAGGCAAAATGATCCGTGTAATCGTGACAGAAATGCATGGAGATCACGCTCATTATGACATCACGCTTGACACACCGTCAGAGCACGATGAAATTGTGAAAACGGACAAAGATATTGACGTGCTGCTCGATCAGCGCGAAGACTTCTTGGACGGCGTGTGGATTCAATATTTTTATGTGCCTCAGCCGGGGTTTGTCATTACAAATTCATCAAAAGGCAGTCATCGGCATTAAAAAAGGAGTGGAGCCAATCTTACGGCTTCACTCTTATTTTTTGGCTGTTTTCGCATAGATTGTTGTTTTTGATCACCCTCTATAAATTTGGTTATTGTGCAGGAAAGTAGATACAAATGCACGCTATGTTTCCACTATTTTGGTTCTTTGCAACGGGAAGTGGAATCAACCGCGTGCTATGATTCCACCGATTTGGTTTTTGTAACGGAAAGTGGAATCAACCACATACTGTGATTCCACCATTTAGGTTTTTGCAAGGGGAAGTGGAAACAACCGCGTGCTATGATTCCACGATTTTGGTTTTTACAACGGGAAGTGGAAACAAACGCATGCTATGATTCCACGATTTTGGTTTTTGCAAGGGGAAGTGGAAACAACCGAGTGCTATGATTCCACGATTTTGGTTTTTGCACTTAAAAGTGGAATCAACTGCACGCTATGAGAACAAAATTCCAGAATGGCAGCTGTAAAATGGAATCAACCATTCCCTCTAATCTACAGAAAAAGTCAAGTTCCTTCCCCTACAGTACTTATGGTTATAACTTCTAGTCTAGATCAACAATTCTTAAGAAAAGAGCCTATTTTTTGAAGCTGTTCTCTACTAGTCATTTAATGTAGGCGTTTGCATGAATCAATCCCTTTGAGTCACTCGCTGATTTCTAGTATACTAGGGCAGAGAAATTGTACGAAGAAAGGGAATAAACATACGATGACTACACAATTACAAGCTTTAAACCTCCCGAATCAAATAATGTCTGACATAATAAAAAGATCGGAAACATTTAAAAACAGCGAAGATGCGATGCTGATCGGAAAAGGCGGATACATGCCTTCTGATGATGCGATATTATATGATGCCATGATCGCATTATCATTAGGCAAAAATGTTTTATTAAAAGGACCTACAGGATCTGGAAAAACAAAGCTCGCCGAGACGCTGTCAAATCTTTTCGGCCAGCCGATGCACAGTATAAATTGCAGCGTGGATCTTGATGCGGAAGCGCTGCTTGGCTACAAAACCATCTCGCAGGAAGGTTCAAAAACGAGCATAGAATTTATTGAAGGTCCTGTCATTCATGCAATGAAAAAAGGCCATATCTTATATATAGATGAAATTAATATGGCGAAGCCTGAAACATTGCCAATTTTAAATGGTGTGCTGGACTACCGTAAAATGATTACGAATCCATTTACTGGAGAGGTAATCAAAGCAAGCAGCGGCTTTGGCGTGATTGCAGCTATAAATGAAGGTTATGTAGGTACTGTTCCTTTAAATGAAGCCCTTAAAAATCGTTTCGTTGTAATTGATGTGCCTTATATTCAAGGTGAACAGCTAAAGACCGTCCTGCGAACACAATCTTTCCTTACAAATGAAAAGCTGATCAGTCAGTTTGTTACTCTTTCATCTGACTTGATCACACAGGTGCAGAATGGGCAAATTTCGGAAGAAGCCGCCTCTGTAAGAGCGCTTATCGACACATGTGATTTAGCTGTCTATATGCCGCCGCTTCGGGCCATTTCACGCGGCATCACTGAAAAACTTGAAGACGACAGGGAAAAGGCAGCGATTCAAAATATTGCAGAAACTCTTTTTATGTAAAGGGGGCGTGTCATGAAATATATAAAATTTAATGACAAGCGGGTCGATTCGTTTTTATTTATGGAGCTTTCCGACTTGGCAAAGACTCTTACTAAAAAAGATGAGACTGAGGTTGAATTTGCCGTGCAGTCTTACTATGATCCGTTCATTCAGAAAGTGTATATCAGCCACTTCTGGGATAACCGGCCGCGCCGGGATATGGTGAATGGCTTGAAAAGCGATGTGCTATTAAGAAGCATCGGCAGCTATAAATACACAGATTTCCTTGCAGTGGATGCCTTTTTATCACATGTGCAGAAACTTGCGGTTTCAAGTTTTGCAAAGCAGCTGTTTGTGATGCTTGAGGATTTGAGGCTTGAGGAGCACTGCAAGCATGAACGTCCAGGCACAATAAAGGTGTTTGCTGCCAGACGCTCGATGTATAGACGTTTTTTTAAAAGTCAACTAACGATCAACCAGGAGAGAAGCATTTATACGGATGCACTTTTTAATGCATTTTATTTAAAAGCAACATCAGATTCTCCGCTGGAGGAATTTCCTGGGCTGACAAATCCAATCGATCTCGCTGTGCCGTTTATGCAGGGAGAATTGTTGAAGCTCTATGAAGCCCGCAATACGAATGACATAGGGAAGATTGTCCTGAACATTTCAGAAGTTCTTGAAGACATTCTTCCAAATGACATGCTGAATATGTATTTTCATCTGCCATTATTAAATTACTCAGAAGCAGAATCGGGTTTAACCTTTGATGACCTGAAACGAAAATCAAAGCTGAAAAACGATGATATACTTGAGCGGAAAAAAGAAGAAGATGAAGACATTCACGAGGATAAACTCCCGACCTGGCACAGGGAAACAAGCGAAGCGACAAAGAGTTTTCTTCAATTTGACCTTGAGCAGGGAAGCAAAACAGACCTTCTCGGAGAAGGGGTCAGAGAAGGCGATGACGGCGATCAGGCGCTCGGCATGGTACAGGGATCCTCAAAGAAAACGGCAAGAAATGATTATTCTAAGCTTGAAGCGATGGAAAACGCAGAAAACAAACAAGAGCGCGGGGACAGTGAGGCTTTCGGCAAAGAAAACAAATTTGCCTATCCTGTTTTTACATCACCCGAAAAGCCAAGTGCATCGGATCAAGCTGCTTACATGGAAAAAAAAGAAACCATCGTTCCATTTCAAAAAAAGCTTAAGCAGATGATCGAAAAAACGCTCGAGCATAAAAAGATTTCACCGCGAAGCGATCTGCATACCGGACGCTTAAGCAAAAAACTGCTGAAGCTCCTTACAGACGATAATCCGCGTCTATTTTATAAAAAAAATCAGCCGTCCGCGCAAATTGACGCTGCTTTTTGTCTGCTTGTCGATTGCTCAGCATCAATGTTTGATAAGATGGAACAGACAAAACTCGGAATCACCTTGTTTCATGAAGCCCTGAAATCTGTTTCCGTCGTGCACCAGGTCGTCGGTTTCTGGGAAGACACAAATGAAGCAACTGAAACAAAACAGCCAAACCATTTTAAAACAGTCATCGATTTTGGGAGTTCTCTGCAGAAGAAAAGAGGAGCTGAAATTCTGCAGCTTGAGCCTGAAGAAGATAATCGCGACGGCTATGCTATTCGCCATATGACAAATCAGCTGATAAACCGCAGTGAAAACCAGAAATTTATGCTGGTCTTCTCAGACGGGGAGCCTGCTGCAACAGGCTACGAACAAAACGGAATTATTGATACACACGAAGCCGTCCTCGAAGCAAGAAAACGCGGTATTGAAGTCATTAATATCTTCCTTGCAAATGGAGAAATTGACGAAGGACAGCAAAAAACGATTCAAAACATTTACGGTAAATTCAGCATAGTGGTTCCTGACATAGAGAAGCTTCCGGAAGTGCTGTTTCCCATTCTGAAAAAACTGCTGCAAAAAAGCATCCATGCTTAAGAGTGTCTTTACAAGGCACTCTTTTTGTATCGGTTTCATTCTTTTGCTACTATATAAGTGGAAGCAGATCATTTGAAACATGTTATTCCGTTCATGCATATGAAAAGCAGCCGGGAGAATCGTCAGAATCTTTTGCGGAAATTATCATAATATACTCAAATCTAAAGGATATTCTGTCATAAACCTAATAATAAAAAGACTTCATGGAATACATATGACTTAAGCGTGCAGATTCCTTTTTCAAATTGATTGCTTTTTTATCAAAATTGACCGAATTTACATGAAAAAGAAGAAAATTTGTCAGCTCCATGAGGGGGAAGAAGCCGTTTTTTATCTTGAAAAATAAAAAACATGCTTCTTTTACTCATTGAATTCACTTTTAATTTTTGTTTTTCAGTATTATTTTAAATTTTCTTATGATACTCCTTTGATAAAACAGGCAAGGAGTGTTAAAATGGAAATGGAAGCGTTTTAATCCAAGCCTATCATTTTAAGAAAGATAGGATAGTATATTACAATAATATCCATTTGAATCTGTTTTTTAAAAAATTCAAGTCAGATTCACTACCATTGCTGGGGGTTATGTAAGATGTCAGGAACAACAACAAAGCGCAAGATTCGACTTGAGGATTTTCATGGACCGAACCTTGGCTATGTACTGGAACTGTTTGATCAATTTCAGCAGGATCCAGAATCGGTTGATGAAGAATTAAGAGAAATGTTTGAAGGATGGGACACAGTACCGCAGGCCCAAGTTAGCAATGAAACATCAGCGGGCACAGCAGCATCTGTTCAAAACGCAACAAGCGCGGATAAAATGAAGAAGATTGCTTATGCAGTCAAGCTTGCAGATGATATCCGCACTTATGGACATTTAAACGCTTCAATTTATCCTTTTGAAAGTGTCAAACAAAAAGAGTTTCTTCAGCTGAAAGATTACGGGCTGACAGAATCTGACCTAGAAGAAATCCCTGCATCCATTTTATGTGCGGATGCACCTGAAGAAGTTAAGAATGGTTTAGAGGCCATTCAATATTTAAAAGAAGCTTATACGAAAACGATTGCTTTTGAATTCTCTCATGTACACCGGTTTGAAGAAAAATACTGGCTTAAGAAAATGGTTGAGTCAGGTGAGATCTTCAAAAGTCATTCAAATGAAAAACGAGCGTCTCTTCTTCGCCGCCTCTCTGAGGTTGAAGGCTTCGAGAAGTTTTTGCACCGCACGTTTGTAGGACAAAAACGCTTTTCAATTGAAGGGTTGGATATGCTTGTTCCAATGCTCGATGACCTGATTTCAAACGCGGTTCACGCAGGAACAAATAATGTAAACATCGGTATGGCCCACAGGGGACGCTTAAATGTGCTTGCACATGTTCTCGGCAAGCCTTATGAAATTATTTTCTCTGAATTTCAGCATTCTCCAAATAAGGAGCTCGTTCCTTCTGAAGGATCTGTAGGCATTAACTACGGCTGGAGCGGAGATGTAAAATATCACCTTGGTGCTGACCGTCAAATTACTGACGAAAACACAAAACGTGCAAGGCTGACTCTTGCAAACAACCCAAGTCACCTTGAGTATGTGGACCCGATTGTCATGGGCTACACACGTGCTGCACAGGATGACCGCAAAACTACAGGCTATCCTAAACAAAATGAAAAAGAATCAATGGCGATCATCATCCATGGGGATGCTGCATTCCCTGGTGAGGGCATCGTAGCTGAAACATTAAACTTAAATTCATTGACAGGCTATCAGACAGGCGGTTCCATTCATATTATCGCCAACAACATGATTGGATTTACAACAGAAAGCAGAGACTCGCGCTCTACAAAATATGCAAGTGACCTTGCAAAAGGATACGAAATCCCGATCGTGCACGTAAATGCAGATGATCCAGAAGCGTGCCTTGCTGCGGTCATGATTGCCATTGAGTACCGCAAGCTCTTTAACCGTGACTTCTTGATTGATTTAATCGGCTATCGCCGCTTTGGCCACAATGAAATGGATGAGCCATCGACGACACAGCCGCAGCTCTATGAAAAAGTCCGCAAGCATCCGACAGTTCGTGCACTCTATGCTGCACAGCTTGAAGAAGCAGGCTATTTAAGCAAGGATAAAATCGCAGAAATTGATCAGCAGACATTGGACAAATTTGATGCAGCATATCAAAAAGTTCCATCGAAAAAAGTAACACAGGTCCTTGACATAGAGCTTCCTGAAATCGTTATCAATGGACTGCCGAAAATCAAAACATCCGTTGATAAAGAATCTCTCTTAAGAATCAATGATGAGCTTGTGAAATGGCCTGAAGGCTTCAATGTCTTTGATAAATTGAAGAGAATTCTTGAAAGACGCGCCAATATCTTTGCCGGTGAAGAAAAAGCGGACTGGGCATTAGCAGAAACGCTCGCATTCGCAACGATCCTTGAAGACAACACGCCAATTCGCCTGTCCGGCCAGGATTCTGAACGCGGCACATTCTCTCAAAGACACTTAATGCTTCACGATAGTGAAACAGGCAATGTTTATTCACCGCTGCATACACTATCTAAATCAAATGTGTCGTTTGCTGTTCATAACAGCCCTTTATCTGAAGGATCTGTTATCGGATTTGAATATGGCTACAACGTCTTTGCACCTGAAACACTTGTGCTTTGGGAAGCTCAATACGGCGACTTTGCCAACGCTGCACAAGTTTTCTTTGATCAATTCATAGCAGCAGGACGTGCAAAATGGGGTCAAAAATCAGGACTTGTGATGCTTTTGCCTCACGGTTATGAAGGACAAGGACCTGAGCATTCAAGTGCAAGACTTGAGAGATACCTGCAGCTTGCAGCTGAAAACAACTGGACAGTGGCAAACTTAACGAGCGCTGCTCAGTATTTCCATATCTTAAGAAGACAGGCAGCTCTTCTGAAACGTGAAGAAGTGCGCCCGCTTGTCATTATGACACCTAAGAGTCTGCTGAGAAATGCGCAAACTATCTCTTCCATCGGAGACCTTAGTGAAGGGGAATTCCGCCCGGTTGTTGAACAACCTGGACTTGGCCTGAACTATGCGGATGTGAAGCGCATCGTTCTATGCAGCGGAAAAATCGCAACGGATCTGACAGATAAATTAAAATCTCTTGAAGAGGATGTAAAAGAAATCCATGTAGTACGTGTGGAAGAATTATATCCATTCCCTAAAAAGGAAATTACAGCGATTCTTGGACGCTACGAGGCGCTTGAAGAAATCGTCTGGGTACAAGAAGAACCGATGAACATGGGTGCATGGACATATATGTATCCAGAACTGCGAGAAGTGGCACCTGCACAAGTAAAAGTGAACTATATCGGAAGAAAAAGAAGATCTTCGACAGCAGAGGGAGATCCAAATGTTCATAAAAAAGATCAAGAGCGTATCGTAACAGAAGCATTGACGTGGAAAAACGAAGGGAGAATTTGATCATGGCACAAGTAATCGTACCAGAATTAGCTGAATCCATCTCAGAAGGAACTATCGCACAATGGCTGAAACAACCAGGGGACTACGTTGAAAAAGGGGAATATCTGGTTGAGCTTGAAACAGATAAAGTAAACGTTGAACTGACAGCTGATTATTCTGGTGTGCTGAAGGATGTTGTCAAAGATTCAGGAGACACGGTTCAAGTCGGCGAAGTGATTGCAGTAATCGATGAAAATGGAGAGACCGCAGCTACACAAGTTGAAGAAGTAAAAGAAGAACCGGTAAAAGAAGAGCAGCCGAAAGCTTCTGCACCTAAAGAGGAAAAGCAGGAGAAAACGGAAAGTAAATCACAGCGTCCGATTGCTTCTCCGGCAGCACGCAAGCTTGCTAGAGAGAAAGGAATTGATCTGACTCAAGTTCCTTCAGGAGACCCGCTTGGCAGATTGCGCAAGCATGATGTTGAAGCTTATTCTCCAAACTCGGCACCTGAAAAGCCTGCAGCGCCTCAAAAAGCGCCTGAAGCCAAGCCTGTAAAGCAAGCTTCTGATTCTTTTGACAAACCAGTTGAGCGCGAGCGCATGTCACGACGCAGACAAACGATTGCTAAACGCCTGGTCGAGGTCCAGCAGACAGCTGCCATGCTGACGACATTTAACGAAGTTGATATGACAGCGGTAATGGACGTCAGAAAACGCAGAAAAGACAAATTCTTTGAACAGCATGAAGTGCGTCTTGGCTTTATGTCATTCTTCACAAAAGCGGTAATTGCCGCTCTAAAGAAATACCCATTATTGAATGCTGAAATTCAGGGTGATGAGCTAGTTATTAAAAAGTTCTATGATATCGGCATTGCCGTTTCAGCTCCAGAAGGTCTTGTTGTACCAGTTGTCCGCGATGCAGACCGCAAATCATTTGCTCAAATCGAAGGCACGATCGGTGAGCTTGCAGGAAAAGCGAAAAACAACAAATTAACAATCGGAGATCTTTCTGGGGGTACATTCACGATCACAAATGGCGGCGTGTTCGGTTCTCTAATGTCTACACCAATCTTAAACGGACCACAAGTCGGAATCTTGGGCATGCACAAAATCCAGCTTCGTCCGGTTGCAATTGACAAAGACACAATGGAAAACCGTCCAATGATGTACATTGCCCTTTCATACGATCATCGCATCGTAGACGGCAAAGAAGCAGTAAGCTTCCTTGCAACTGTCAAAGATTTGCTTGAAGATCCAGAATCATTACTGATTGAAGGATAATTGAAAATGAAATCCTCATGGCGTTAATGAATTGAGGGTGGAATAATACAAATAGACGGGTACCACACAGCAAGTGGTACCCGTTTTTTATTGTTTTCACGTTGTTATGGGTGCTAAAGGGTGGAGATTGCCTATACTCTGAAAGATAGTGATGTTTGAGTCTCATCATTTAATATGAAATTACAATCGCTGTATGAGGAAAAATTCGAGATGGCAGCTGTAAAAAGGAATCAAAAAGGATGGATGAGGACAAGCATGCAGAATGGCGGCTGCCAGAAAGGAACCAAAGCCCAAAAATGAGAAACCAATTCCCAATGAGATGAGTCCACTTAAAAGGTCTTGCTAAAGGGGTCAATCTATAATCGGACATACAAAATTACACAAGTAAGGTTCATTTTAGCCGTTTTGTCATTTATAATGTAAACCGAAAACGAGCATCGGCAGCGATGCTCGTTTCATTCTATCTTCAGTCTTTAACAGGAAACCAGCCAGGTGTATGAATGATTGCCTGCCATAAAGGATCAGGCACAACGAGGCGGGACTGGGCATTTTTATCGAGTTTCGTTTCAATTTCATGTTCCCGGCCTTCGGCAATTTTCTGCACCCAATCCGGGTCGATGATTAATTCACGTCCAAGAGCAATAAGGGGCACTCCAGTGCTCATCGCTTTAATGGCGTCATCTGGTGTATAAATCGATCCTACGCCAATCAGCGGTACCTTACCGTCAACACGTTCTTGGATAATTTCAAGGCGGGAGCGTGTATCATCAATACCCCGTCTTGGTGTTGACCAATATTCCATCAGGGAAATATGAAGATAATCCAAGTCTTTTTCAGTAAGTGCATCAACAAGCGCTAACGTATCTTCCATTGTAATTCCCGGTGTTTCCGGCTCCTCTGGTGAGAAACGGTAACCTACAAGAAATTCCTTTGTCCCATATTGATTAACCGTCTTTTTTACCTCATCAACAACTGCAAGAGGGAAAGCAAGTCTTTTTTCGATGCTTCCTCCAAACTCATCCTCGCGGCGATTTGAATGAGGCGAGACGAATTGCTGAATTAAATAGGTATTTGCACCGTGTATTTCAACACCGTCAAATCCAGCTTCTATGGCACGGCGGGCTGATTCACCAAAGTCTTTGATAATGCTGTTTATTTCTTCTATTGTCAGCGCGCGAGGCATCGGTGCGTCTCCAGATGGATGCCCCTGTTCAGCAGCCACTGCACTTGCGCTGACTACATCACCATTTGGAACTAGTTCTGCAGGAACCATGCGTCCGCCATGGAAAATCTGGAGAATCGCTTTAGCACCTTGATCCTTTATTGCTGAAGCAAGCTTTCGCAAAGAAGGAATCATCTCATCGGAATCACTTCCAAATTCGCCGGGAAATCCTTTACCGCTTGGCGTCACATAGGCACATGCGGTAATAACTAATCCTGCTCCGCTTGAACGGCGGCTATAATAATCAGTTTCTGCTTCTGTTACAGTTCCATCTTCATTTGATGAAAAATTTGTCATTGGCGCCATTACGACACGATTCTTTAATTGAATGCCGTTTTTAAATTCGAATGGCTGAAATAACGGCTGATAGTTTGAATTCATAATTCTCGACCTCCGTATTCATAAGTACCTTTACATGATACTGTCTTGATTTAAAAGTTGCATTAAATATGCTCATTAGAGTTTGTTTAATCTTTTCAAATCATTCATGATAGAAGATATGGAGCGTGAAGTCGATGGTAAAAATTGAAGCAGAAGTGATACAGGGGCGAGGAAGTTATTATGACCTTGGCATCAGACAGGGAACATTGCATAAAGATTCTAAACTCTTCCAAAATCATCGGAAAAGAAGAATAAAATCAATTAAATCTTATCAATCCGAATTAAAAGCAGCTCAGAGTCTATATGAACAGTTTGCACCAGGATTATGGATGGAACTTGAGGGTTTGTCTGAAGGATTGGACTGGAGTCTTGAAGATGTGGTCCATGAATACAGCGGATATCAGGCAGATTGGAAAAAATCAGGGTGCAGTGCTCTCGTGCAAAACGGATACTATGCCAGAAACTATGACTATCATCCGAAAACATACGAAGGCCGTTTCTTGATATGGCAGCCCGAAAACGCCTACGCAAGCATCGGTTTCGCCACAAGAATGATCGGACGGATCGACGGCATGAATGAAAAAGGGCTGGTCATTGGCTATCATTTTGTAAATCGGCTGAAACCTGGAGACGGGTTTATTTGCTGCAGCATTGCAAGATTTATCCTGGATACGTGCAAAACGACTGCAGAAGCCATTGAAAAGCTGAAAGAGATCCCGCATCGGCATGCGTTTAATTATTCCCTTTACGATGCAGATGGACATGCAGCCATTGCAGAAGCATCCAGCAAGGGGGTTTCAATCACATCAAATTCTCATTTGGCGTGCACAAATCATTTTGAAAGTCCTTCTAAACTGAGCGAAAACCGTCATCATCTAGCGGAAACTCATTCCAGGAAGAATCAGCTTTCAGCAGTCTTCCGTTCTGACTTTTCAGCATCAGATGCTTTTACTCTCTTTAACAGCACAAGCAGCACGATTTTCAAAAAGGAATATCAGAATTGGGCAGGAACCCTTCATACTGCGGTTTATATGCCAAAAACACTTCAGGTGATGATCGGAGTCGGTGGAGACAGTCAGCCGCTGGTCTTTTCATTTAATGAGTGGCTGAAAGGAAAAAACAGCTATGTGAAAAAAATTAGAGGAATACTTGAAACAAATATTGAACTTCCTTTTTAAAGAAAACGTTTGATTTTGAGTTCCCTTAGGGTACAGGATTAGAGAGTAAAGAAAGTTGGGGGAGTGTATATGCAGCAAGTAATAGACATGATGAACCAGAATGAGCGCCTGCTATTTGAAAAATGGGAGAAAAACGTCGAGAGTCCGCAATTTGTAGATTCAGAAGAAAAACAAAAACTATTTGATATGATTTTCAGCATCATCAGCATATCAGATGAAAAATCCGCTGATTACCTGAGAGAATGGTATGAGAGATATTTTAAGCAGGATGATTCCTTAACGTATCTTGTAAAATCGGTTCAGCAGTTTAGAAGATCTCTCATTGAAATTGCCCTATCACATGAGAATTCAGCTATAGTTGTAAATGATTTATATAAGACCGTTGACAAATGGTTTGATCCCATCATTGCAGATTTAGTGAGTGACTGTTCAAATTCATGGAACGAAGAATTCCGAAAGCAGCAGCATATTGTAAAAGAACTGACAGCTCCAATGATCCCAATCTCAACAGACATATGCATCCTGCCCCTGATCGGCAACATTAACGATGAAAGGGCCCAGGTCATTAAAGAAAACCTCCTGATTGGTGTCGAACATTATAAATGCAATTATATATTTATTGATATTACCGGAGTCCCGGTTGTGGATACATTTGTTGCAAACCATTTAATGCAGGCAGCAGAAGCTGTTCAATTGCTTGGCACAAGCTGCATCATTGTAGGCATCCGCCCAGAAATCGCCCAAACCCTGATCAACCTTGGAATATCGATGGATAATATCCAGACCTTCTCTAATCTTCATACAGGGATTCAATATGTAGCGATGAAGGGAAAGAAAGAACAGCGGTGATGACCGCTGTTCTTTTTTTGCTACTAAGTTTACATAATATTATTATGATTTAAATAAAGTGAAATCACCCGTATGTCGGGCGTCACCTATCTTTTTTACTGCTGTGAACAGGGAATTTCCTATTTTTGTAGAATAGGGTAAGAGAATCTTTAAAAAAGGGGTGTCGTCTATGATTACTTTTCAAAAGCCGGATGTTGAGCAGTTTTTAAAGGTGCTGACGATTCAGGACTTTACGGTTTCTCCAGATAAAAAACAGCTGGTGTTCAGTACAAATATCGGCGGACATTTTAACCTATGGGCAATGGATTTGCCAAAATTGTTGAAGCCCTGAGACATAAGGGCCGAGCGGTAGACTACATGGTATTAGAGGACGAGGGACACGGCTTTACAAAAAAAGAGAATGAAATTCTTGTTTATCGCGCAATCGCTGATTTTTTCAATCAGTACTTATAAGAGAAGGTGAAAAGATGAACAGCAGGAAAATTGCCATCGTAACGGGAGCAAGCAGGCTAAAAGGTATTGGAGCTGCCATTTGCCTTGAGCTTGCACAAGCCGGAACAGATCTATTTTTCACTTACTACCGGCCGTACGATGCTGAGCAGCCTTGGGGGTCTGATCATGAAGAAGCTGAAAGGCTTGAGGCTCAGCTTGCAGCCTTAGGAGTGCGCTCGGCAAGTATGGAGCTTGATTTAACAAATACAGACTCTTTCCGCCTCTTATTTGATCATGTTGAGAAAAAGCTCGGAGAACCAACCATTCTTATAAATAATGCAGCATACTCTGCTGAAAACAATTTCGAAACTATAACATCTGAAAACCTCGATGTTCATTATTTTATGAATGTCAGGGCGCCGCTTATGTTAAGTTCCGAATTTGCAAAACGGTTCAGGCAAGGCCGGGGAGGAAGAATTATTCATATGACATCCGGCCAATCCCAAGGACCAATGCCAGGTGAGCTTGCATATGCGGCAACAAAAGCATGTATTCCTGATATGACCAAGACGCTTGCAGCAGAAATGGGCTATAAAGGCATCACGGTAAATGCAGTGAATCCCGGTCCTACAGATACAGGCTGGATGACAGATGACTTAAAAGCAGGGCTTGTTAAAAAATTTCCTATGAACCGAATCGGGCAGCCTGAAGATGCTGCCCGGATTGTTTCTTTCCTTGCAAGTGATGCAGGTGAATGGATTACCGGCCAGACAATTCATTCTGAGGGCGGATTTTTAAGGTCCTGAGTGAATAGGCTTCCTGGCTTATTTTTAAACATAATACAAAGCACAAAGGTATAAAGGGAAGGGATCTATATGACTGTAATCAGACTGACAAAAGAACGATATCGCGAAGCAATGAAACTATCAGAATATGCGTTTCAATACAAAGTCCCTGAAGAAAAGATTGAAAATAGACTGCAGACGATGGAAAAGCATCATCAGTTATTCGGGATTCTTGAAGGGGATGAGCTTGCTGCAAAGCTGCATTTGCTGCCGCTTGAAGTGTACCTTGGAGAAAAGAAATGGAAAATGGGCGGCATAGCGGGTGTGGCCACTTATCCTGAATACCGCCGAAGCGGGTATGTGAAAGAAATGATGACATTCCTCCTTGAATATATGAGAAAAGAGAGCTTCAATGTATCCATGCTGCACCCATTCTCAGTGCCATTTTACCGGAAGTACGGCTTTGAGCTGTTCAGCAGCAGTCTCAAAGCGTCTTTAAAATCAGAGGATCTAGTTATGAAAAAGCAAGTGCCAGGAAAAATCAGACGCTCTCAAAAGGCAACACATTCTTCTGATATCAGAGAAATCTATGATGAATTTGCCAGACGCTTCTCAGGTATGCTCGCCCGTGAAACGTCTTGGTGGAAAGAGTCCATTTTCGATGACAGGACTGCAGCTGTTTATTATAACGAGGCAGGAGAAGCAAAGGGCTATATGCTATATGAAATAAAGAATGACAAAATGACAGTTGAAGAGTTTGTCCCATTAACATCTGAAGCAAGAGTCGGCTTGTGGAATTTCATCTGCCAGCATGACTCTATGATTAAAGAACTTGAGATTGCTACATACGAGAGCGATCCATTATTCTTTTCACTGAATGAGCCAAGAATTAAGACGGAAGTGAAACCTTATTTTATGGTGCGAATCGTTGATGCGGAAAGCTTTTTAAAGGAATATGAATTCGAATGGCCGGACGGTGATACAGAACTTGTCATTCATTTAAAAGATCAGCATGCTCCTTGGAATAATGGAACATACAAATGGAAGAACAAAGCAGTCATCAAACACAGTGATTCTGAGGCTGATGGACTGTCGCTTGATATTAATACTCTGTCTGCTGCTTTGTTTGGCTATAAACGGCCAGCTGATTTATATGAAATCGGCTATATTGAAGGTGATGAAGAAGCTGTAAAAGTAATGGAAGCATTGATTCCGTCAAGAAATGCATTCTTTTACGACTTCTTTTGATGAAGAAAGAGCTGCGACATGCTAGCTTCTTTCAGAAGGGCAAAAGGTAAGACACATATTATTTTGCACACCATTGTACAGTCTAAATGGTGTGCTTTTTTACATGAATAAGTCAATCAGGATTTTGGGAATTTATGTTTATAAGAAAAGAAGAGTTAGTTTGGGACAGGACCTTGTAGGAAGTGATTTTCTTTCTTTCAGTTAAAGGACCAGAACATTTTTAATAAAATAGGATCATTGTGAAAACTTTCACTTGAAACCTTCTTAATTTAACTGGAATCCAGAATAAGGAGGTAAGGCTTTTATTTAACGGAAGTCGCAGTTTTGCAGAAGAAAATCCCATATAGCAAGAGCTTTTTAATTGACCTGATTAGCTTACTCACACATCTAATTAGTATTAGTAAGAATATGGACAACAACACAAATATATATTTAGACAGGAGTGAGTAAATAGGGGGGGATTTTTCTGGTTAACTCAATCGTTGCAAGGTCGCTGGATGAAACAAAATTTTGGTCAAGAATTATGAAAGAGCATGCCTTATTTTTAAGTTTAGGGTTTACTCATGAACAAAAACAATTGATTACTGAAGCACAGCAATTTATCACTATTTTTGAAAGAATAGAGGAAAAGCTGAGCAAATTCACGGTAAACTCAGATTTACGCCAAATACAGGCCTTTAATAGTGAGGTTTATCAAGCAGCTGCTTCTATTTGGCAATACAAAAGAAAAGTGTTAGGTTTAACATTACGCTGCGAAATTCGTTCTAATAATTTCCCGTTACTGGTTGATCACATTAGCAGAGAAGCAGCTTACTTTGCTAATCGTCTAAAAGAGCTCAATGAAGGTATACTAGCCCCAAAACCTGAAGCTATTATTGAAGAAAATGTATTCTTTCTTAAAATCATGGCTGATCATGCTAAGTTTATCGGACATCTTTTAGATCCTTCGGAACGAAAGTTAGTAGAGCAGGCGAAAGAATTTAGTCATGATTTTGATCAATTGGTTTTTCAGGCTGTTGATTTGGAATCTATGCGGCCACAATCTGAAACTAAGCCAATACTAAGCCAGTTCTTAAATCAAAATAGAGTATCGGTAGCCTCGTTAAGAGATTTTAAGAAAACAGCAAGGGAATTAATAGAAGCATGTCGTATTAAGAGCAATATTCATCCCCTTTTAGCAGATCATACTTTTAGAGAAGCTGAGAGGTTTCTTGAGATCATAGATTTATTTGAAGCTAGTCTGGAATAAGCCTTGAAAAGGTTTTTACTTATTTAGGGTCAGACCGATGGCAGAATCGATTTATACTATAAATAACTAAATGGGTGGCGTTATTGAACTTCTTTCAAAAAGGACAGTAATTTGTCCTTTTTTTGTATTTATAAATTTCCCCCCTGTTCTTTTGAGTAAATTCAAGATCAGGGGGGGCAGATGGCGGAGCTTCGGAGAATTTTACACGCGCCCGCATGGTGAGGGTTAATTTCTGAAATTGGAGGAACTACTTGTATGGATGATTTAGTAAAAAAGCGGGCTGCAAAGTAGAGAAATGATTGAATTCTCTACTATTTGTTCGATCTTATCGACAATTTGCTTTGATAGAAGGAAAAAGGAAAGTAACTCTATGCTGCAGGACTTTGTTTTTTAACAAAGTCCTGCTTAATGGAGATTCCTATAGTGACTCAAAGCTAGCAGCGGGAAAATCTTATTGTAGCTGTGATAATGAATATAAAACTGTTTCGGCAGTCCTATGCCGGTAGGATATGCTGAGCTTTTTTCATCGAAAGGCTGCATTAGGCGTTTTACAGCTTTTTGTATTGCTTCATCCTTTTTATCCATCACACATAATAGCGCATCAAGCGCCCAGGCTGTTTGTGAGGGAGTGCTGAATGCGAGCGGCATGTAGGTTTTTACTTCAGAGCTTCTGCATGATTCTCCAAATCCGCCATCTTCCTTCTGGATGCTCAACAGCCAGTTCACTGCTTTATTAATCGCAGGATGAGAGTTTGATAGACCTGCTGCTTTTAGTCCGGTAATCGCAGCCCAAGTTCCATAAATATAACAAACTCCCCATCTGCCATACCATGAACCGTTTTGTTCTTGCTGATGCAAAAGCCAGGCAACCGCTGCCTGAATCGAAGGATGTTCTTTTGTTAAACCTGCAAAGTTTCCGAAATATTCAAGAACACGGCCGGTTAAATCAGCTGTAGAGGGATCTATAGCCGCGTCTTTGGCATTTTCAAGCGGAATGGATGCAAAAATAGGATTGTTTACATTTTTTTCAAATGCACCAAAACCCCCGTCTCGATTTTGCATCGATAAAAGCCAGGATGAACCTTTATTCCACGCCTCAAAATAGACCGGATCTAAAGCGGAAAGCTGAGTAAGGGCACGGAGAACTGCGGCTGTGTCATCATTATCAGGATGATTGGTATTGATGTTTGAAAACCCCCAGCCGCCCGGAGAGGCAGAAGGATTATGAATGCGCCAGTCCGCCTTTTTCACATGCTGTCGTGAAAGTAAATAGGAAGAAGCGTTCAAAATCATCGAATCATGAGAAGGGATACCAGCTTTTTGCAGGCAATAGCTGAGCAGGGCGGTATCCCATACAGTGGAAGTTGAATTCTCAAGTGTTGTCAAATTGTCATCTTGATAGATGATTGATTTAAGTCCTGCAACTGCCTGCTTAATCTGAGTGGAGTTTTCCTTATAACCAAGAGATAGCAGGGCATAAATCATAAAAAAAGTGGCACTTGCATAACTGTAAAGCGTCCCGTCTGCTTCAATTCTCTGAAGCATGTATTTTTCAGCGGCGTTCTCTCCTGTTCTGTGAACATAAGCTGGGAAGCCGGCAAACGACCGAAGCGTTTCAATGAAGATCTGCTTTGTGCGATGGCTGTCTGTAAACGACAGCCAATCAATGGACCGCGGTTTTGAAACATATAGATGAGATAGATTGATGGATGGATTGGTCCTGTGAACATATCGTTTATTCATCGCCAGAATCATCGGCATAAAATGAATCCGGGCGTAGGAACTCAATTGATACATACTGATCGGGGATTTAGCCGGCAGCAGTAAATAGGCAAGCGGAAAGCGAAAAAACTTTGGCCAAGGATAAAGACCGTTTACTGCCAGGAACCATTTTGTCATAAAATGAACATTAGCTAGGCCGCCTTGAGAGACTATGAAAGATTCTGCCCGATTCAGCAAAGGGTCTGATTTTTTATATAAACCTGTAGAGAGAAGGGCTGTATAAGCTTGAACAGTTCCGGTTAAATTGCCTTCTTTTTCATCTTCGTAAAGCTTCCATGTGCCTTCATCTGACTGCAGATTCAGCAGCCGATTTGCCAGTTTTTTTATCAGGACTTCATCATTGTCCTGCAAAGAACGGAGAAGAATAATCATAAAGGCATCTGTCATCGGACCGCCTTCAAAACAAAAGCGAAAGGAACCGTCGTTTTGCTGCAGCTGTCTAAGCTCATCAGTCATGCTTTTGATTTGCTTGTTTAATTCGTTTATTGAAATCACTGAACTCACCTCATCTTTTTCAATCTATTCGTAAAAAGAGGAGGTTATGAGTTTGCAGCTCAAAGTGGAAATGAGGATCTTAAGGAAGTGCGCTAAACCCAAGTTTACAGCACAAAGTGCAGGTGTCGATCATTAGGAAGTGCGCTAAACCCAAGTTTACAGCACAAAGTGCAGGTGTCGATTATTAGGAAGTGCGCTAAACCCAAGTTTACAGCACAAAGTGCAGGTG
>NZ_JBCMYF010000021.1:0-106930 GCF_050483325.1 Metabacillus idriensis | reverse complement strand
CGACCAAGTTTGTGCTGCTATTCAGCTTTTACCGCACTTTCCCCTTATTACCCAAACCAGTTTGTGCTGTTAAACTCCTTTACAACACTTTCCCCTTTATACCCGACCAAAGTTTATGCTTCTGACCGGGTTTGCAGCACCAGCCTCATTGGCTGCCTCAGCACCAATTCAGAATCAGATCTGAGACAGTATGGCATGTTTTTCTTCATTCGACACAAAGTTCCGCTCTCCGAAAACATTGTAGTCATTCAGACGGATTTTGTTAAGTATCGCTCTGTAAAAGTATCCGGCGGCTTTTACCGGTGCACGGGCATGGATAGGATACTCATTCATTGTCAGCATCGCTGTATCATATTGTTTCTCTGCTTCAGCGGCAAGATGCTCCCATACTCTGATGAATTCTGGAGTAACGGTCTGCTTCTGCAGATCCCTCTCTGTCAGGTGATGCTTTTGCATAATATCATTTGGGACATAAATCCGGTCACGGCCAAGATCCTCACCGATGTCACGGAGAATATTTGTCAGCTGCATGCCAAGTCCTAGTGCAATCGCCCCTTCTCGAAGAACCGCTTTCTTTTTAGGCGCAAGAATCGGCAGAAGCATTAGACCGACAGTACTTGCTACATGATAAGAATAGTCAAGCACTTCGTCCATAGAATGATAGCGGATTTTTACAAGGTCCATCCCCTGTCCTTTTATCATATCCTGAAAGGCCTGAATATCCATTTCATATTGTTTGAATGTATCGTGAAGGGCGACCCACATAAAGTTTTCATGAGAAAAATGGCCTTTTAGAAAATTCTCGAATTCTTCCTGAAATTCTACCAGCTCTTCTTTAGGTTTTTTTCCTTCATCAACGATATCATCTGCGATTCTGCAAAAAGCGTATACAGCCCAGACAGCTTTCCTTTTTTTAGACGGAAGGAGGGAAAAAGCTTTATAAAAAGTTTTAGAATGATGCCGAATGACTTCTTCACATTGTTTATAGGCAAGGTTTAAATCAACCACTCAAACTCACTCCTTCACTCTCATTGTTTTTATGATCTGACAGAATGGCTGATACCATCAATTTCGCCCCCTGCATCACAATCGGGACCCCGCCTCCCGGGTGAATGGATGCTCCCGCTGCATATACATTTGAAAGCTTCGAAGGCTTTACCTGGGGTCTGAACACGCCTGATTGGAATAATGAAGGCGCAATGCCAAAGCTTCCTCCCTGAAAAAGACCTTCCATTTCTTTATCTTCAGGAGTACGGACTTTCATCCACTGAATGGATGCTCTCAGTCCAGGGAAGCCCCGCTCCTCAAGCCGATCGATCATTCTCTCGATAAAGCCGGTTTGTTCGGTCCATTTAATGCTGCTTCCTGAAGGAACGGGAATTAATGCATAGAGCACTCCATGGCCCTCAGGCGCAAGCGAAGAATCGATTACAGAAGGATGAAAAGCATAAAAGGACGGATCTGACGGCACTTCTTTAGTAACAAAAATGTCCTTCATATGCTGATTAAAATCTGAACCCATAAAAAACTGATGAACAAGTGCACCCTTGTAGATTTTGTTTAAACCGAAATAAAGCATGACACAGCTTGATGACGGCGTATAGTTTCGGGACGGCATCGAATCTTGTGAAATCAGCTTGGATGCTAAAGGGAAATCTCCATTTAATATAAAGGAATCTGCTTTTATCATTTTCCCGTTCACAATCAGTCCCTCTGCTTTTTCGCCGTCTGACAATATTCTTTCAACATTCGCGTCCGTTACAACTTCTACACCCTGTTTTAAAAGTTCTTTTTCTAAAACAGTGACAAGACTTGCATATCCGCCTTTAAAATAGTAGATTCCATGCTGATGCTCGCTATATGAGATGAGTGAGTACAGAGCTGGAGAATCAAAAGGGTTGCCGCCTATATACAGTGTCTGCAGTGAGTAGGCCTGCCTGATCTTTTCATCCTGAAAATAAGCTTTGAGTGAGGTATTTACAGATTTATAAGCTTTCAGCTGCATAAGGCTCTGCAGGTTATGCCGTGTCCAGAACGTGCGCTTGTCATGAAAGGACTTCTCAAGAAATTTTGATTTCCCAAGCTGAAACCGAATCTCCATATCTTTCATAAACCGTTTGAACCCTTCTTCGTTCCCGGGAAAATTTTCACTTATTTCCTGGAGCTGGCGTTCTGCAGAATTGTATTTTGTATAAGACACACCATCTTTAAACTGCAGATTATACAAGGGATTAATTTTGATTAATTCGTACTGATCATCTGATACTCCTGCCTCTTTTAAAATCCCTGTCAGCATTTCAGGCAAAAGAACAATCGTCGGTCCTTCATCGATCCTGTACCCTTTTTCCTCGACAAAAGCTAACCTGCCGCCAAGCTTGTTCCTTTTTTCAAAGATCGTGACATCATATCCATGTTTCCTAAGTAACAGCGCTGATATCAGACCGCCGATACCTCCGCCCGCAATCGCTATTTTCATAGTGCATTCCCCAATTTCTTTTCAGATTTTAAAGATACAGGAAGACTTGTTTCCTTCATGAGGGCATTGGTTGTGATCCGTGCTGATTCCAGTATGGTGGGAAGCCCGCTTCCAGGGTGCGTTCCGCCGCCGACAAGCCAGCAATGGTTCAGCTCCTCAAACTTGTTGTGCGGTCTGAGGACCATCATTTGCGTCAGCTGATGGCCTAAATTAAACGTTGCACCTTTGTATACGAGAATATCTTCTTCCCAATTTTTTGGAGTCATGATTTTTTCCGTTTCAATATGAGCTCTTAAGTTTTTAAACTGCGTCTTCTTTTCAATTGTTTCAAACACCAAATCTCTGAACGAATCCTGATGTTTTTCCCAGTCAATTCCGCTGAAATTATTAGGTACCGGGGCAAGTATGTAAAGGGCAGACTTGCCTTCAGGTGCAAGTGTGTCATCAGTCACACTTGCATTTTGAATGTAGATGGATGGATCCCCTGACATCTTGAGCGTTTTTGTGATTTCTTCCACATTTTTTTTATAGTCTTCTGAAAAAATAATGGAATGGTGCGGTAGATCATATTGCTTATCAAGTCCAAGATAGATCATGAAAGTCGAACAGGAATATTTTTTCTTTTCCAGCCTCTCTTTTGAGAATTTCCTCAAGATGCCTGGGTCCACTAAATTCGACATTACATGGGCAAAATCGCCATTAATGACGACTTCATCCGCATGGACTGCTGTTCCGTCCTCTAAAATAACCCCTTTTACATCTTTTTTCTCGATCCATAGTTTTTTGACTCCTATGCCGAGATGAAGCTTTCCCCCGTATTCTTCAAGCACCTTCCCCATCGCTTTTGACAGTTGATTTACTCCGCCTCTTGGATGGTATATTCCATATTCATGCTCCATGAAGGATAGAATTGAAAATGCACCGGGGCAGTCCCAAGGTGACATGCCAAGGTACTTCGATTGAAACGTAAAGGCGTATTTGACTCTTTCATCCTGAAAGTAATTGGAAAGTACATTGTATAAAGATTTCGTAACCGTAAGCTGCGGAAGCGCCTGAATGACCTTCCAGCTCATATAGTGATGAAAACGATCCATTTTACTTTGAAGAATTGGCGTCAGGGCTGCCATTTTTTTTCGTGTATCATTCATAAATCTAATGTAGCCCTTCCCGTCTCCAGGGGAAAACTCTTCTAATCTCCTGACCATTTCATCTGAATTCCCCGTCATTTTTAAAGATTGATCATCAAAGATCAATTCATACATTTCTTCTAGTTCAATCATATCCATATAATCATGAAGGTTTCTGCCCGCTGATTCAAAAATCTCTTCAGCAATATGGATCATGCTCAGAAAGGTTGGCCCCATATCAAATGTGAATCCGTCCATTTCAATAGAGGCGTTGCGTCCTCCCACATATGGCTGTTTTTCATATACGTCTACTTGGTACCCCTGACTGGCCAAGTTCATGGCAGCTGCCAAGCCGCCAGGTCCTGCACCGATGACTATGATTTTTTTAGCCATGTTTTACTCCTCCTAAATACTGTACAATAGTTATACAAATATTATACAATCCACTTTATTAAAACACAATTAATATGGTGTTCCAAGTAGTAAATATCTTTCCCAAAAGATAACGATCTCAAAGAGCTTTTCAGATCAATTCATTTAACACTGGCAGAAAACGAAATATCCTGAAACCATAAAAAAAGTCCGGCTCATTTCGCCGGACTTCCGTCAACCATATTGACTGCAGCCTCAAACTGCAATATTTCATTCTCCCAAACTGCGTTCCCTTTGATTATTTGATCTTTAAGGCCATCGGGAATGACAAATATCCCGTTGACAGATTCAAGCTGTTTGACCTGTTCTCCCTCAAGATAATAAATTTCATATTCAGGATCTTCTAATCTGTTAGACATATTCAGCCTGAACGTGTTTGCGTAATAAATGTCAATAGCCTCACCTTTTACGTCGTTTATGTAATATGGCTCTTTATCCCTGGTACAGTCTTTTCTTTTAAATTTGCAGTATTCAGGTTTAATGCGGCTAAGTGTTGTCTCATTCCATTCAACCGAAATAACCGGCGGCTTACTGAGATCGACTGTTTCTGCCACCTCCGCACTCTCATCTTCAGAAAGGAGATAAATCGGAGCTGCCGTACAGGCAATAATACCTGCAGCAGCTGCGGCCTTCCAGACTCTGAATCTTCCGCTTTTCAAACTCTTTCTGTACAAAACCCATTCATCCCCAAGAAAAAACAGAAATCCTGAGAGAACAGTTATGATAACCAGCGGATAGATCTCGTGAAAAAAAATCAGGCCAGCAGCTGTTGAAGACAGCATATGAATGGAAAAATTCAAGGTTCTTCTGCTTTCGCCCTTATTTCGGACAATGTAATAGGCAAGAATACTGACAGGAGTGCCTATCGCAAAAATAAATAAACTAATATAGAACAGCAAAAAAGCGATGTCCTCAAGGCTTGTCCCTGTAATGAAATCACCTGTAATAAACCCTGTGAGAAGTGCCGTTAAATAGATAAGAAAATTGGCACCAAGGGATGCTAAAGCAGCTATTCCGATTTTTTTATAAATCACACCTGTCACCTCAATTCCAATTTTAACATAAAGAGGAATTTCAAGATGCAAAAAAACCGGCATAGCCGGCTTTTAAGATTCATCAATATCAATTCTGTACTTTTCAAACCATACGTGGATTTGCGCCAGATGGGCAAGCAACTGCGGACCTGTCATCAGCTGTCCGTACCATGGTGCCTGGAATGCATTTCCTTCTGATTCAATAATATTGTTCAGTGCTTTTTTATCAAAGAAAACGTGAAGGGCTGAGTCTTTATTTTGAGTTAACGATTGAAGCCATGTTTTTACGGCTTTTGTATAGTGGGGATTATGCGTTTTTGGATACGGGCTTTTTTTGCGGTAAAGCACTTCTTCCGGAAGCACACCTTCTAACGCTTTGCGGAGAATGCCTTTTTCCCGCTCGCCGTGCATTTTCATTTCCCACGGTATGTTCCACACGTATTCAACCAGGCGGTGGTCTGCAAACGGAACGCGGACCTCAAGACTTGCTCCCATGCTCATGCGGTCTTTCCGGTCGAGCAAGGTCGTCATAAACCAGAGAATATTGAGGTAAAACAGCTGTCTGCGTTTAGATTCTGTTTCAGACTCACCCTCAAGCAGTGGTGTCTCCTTCATGGTTTCCTGATATCTAGTTTTTACGTACTCTTTTAGATTAAGTTTGCTTTGCCAATCTGTACGGAGGAGATTCATCCTTGCATGCGTTGATCTCATCCACGGAAAGGCATCTTCTGATAAATCCTGAGGGCGGTGGAACCACGGATATCCACCGAATATTTCATCTGCACACTCTCCTGAGAGGCCTACAACAAAATCTTTCTTAATTTCTTTGCAGAACCACAGAAGAGAAGAATCAATATCCGCCATACCAGGAAGATCTCTTACTTCAACAGCTTCTGTTAAGTAATCAACAAGCTGCTGCTGTGTAATGATAGACCTGTGATGAACGGTTTGAAAAGTCTCTGTCATTTTATCGATCCATGGAGCATCTGAGTTTGGCTGATATTCATTTGCTTTAAAAAACTTATCATTATCCTCATAATCTATGGAAAACGTGTGCAAAGGACCCTTGCCTTCTTTTTCAAACGCTTTTGCAGCAATTGCGGTAATCGCACTTGAATCGAGTCCTCCTGAAAGAAATGTGCACACAGGAACATCTGATACAAGCTGTCTAGTTACGGCATCATTCACTAAAAATCCAACCCTGCTGACCGTCTCGTCAAATGAATCGAGATGCTTTCTGCTTTGAATGTTCCAGTATCTCCAAACCTTCAGTCCTTCTTTTGAAAACATCATAGCGTGAGCTGGACGGAGCTCTTTTACACCTTTAAAGACACCAATTCCAGGTGTTCTAGAAGGCCCTAGTCCAAATACCTCGCTTAACCCTTCCCTGTCAATAACGGCCTTTTGACCAGGATGGGCAAGAATCGCCTTCAGTTCTGAGCCAAAGATAATCGATGCATTCTGTTCAGAATAAAAAAGCGGTTTTACTCCCAGTCTGTCTCTTGCAATGAACAGTTTCTCATTACCTGAGTCCCAGACCGCAAAGGCAAAAATACCATTTAAATGATGCACACATTCTTCCTTCCACTCCATGTAGGCGCTGAGGAGGACTTCTGTGTCGGAATGGCCTGCAAATGTATACCCCCGCTTCAGTAATTCAACGCGGATATCTTCTGTATTATAAAGCTCCCCATTGTAGCAAATCGTAAATGTATTTTCTTCCTTTTTGCGGGTCATCGGCTGTCTGCCGCCTTCAGGATCAACTACTACAAGACGTTTATGGCCAAATAGAACGTGCTGCTCTCCCCACACATTCGTATCATCCGGTCCTCTTTTCGATAAGCATTCAGCCATGGTTGTCATGACATTTTTATGCTGCTGCAGGTCTTGCTGATAATGAACCCACCCTGTTATTCCACACATCTGCTTACCATCTCCTCCATTTAAACAGCCTGAATTTACTCAGACATTAAAAGATGTACCTATCCTATGCTTAACTTATGAAGTGTTGATTTGTCCGTATCACGTTTTTCTTTGCAGCAGGATGCTTTTGTTAAGTTTAGGTGAATGGTGCGGTAAATAAATCAAAACCGCGTTGCATTAAAATGAATAATTCTTCCTCTAAATGGAAAAAACGGACGATAACGAAGCTATTTAAGGGAGGTTCATTCCATGCTTTCTAAACAAAAACACCGCCTGCTCGAACGGCAGGAACGGGCACACGTAACAGGTTCAATTGAAATCGGCGAAAATCAGGAATTTCTATTTTACGATGATGTGAACGAAGAAGTCTCCATCCTGCAATTTAAACAGGACGAAACGATTGAGATTTTGCTGAATGACTGCTGGTATACCGGCACCTATTTACCAGATAGACAGCTTTCAGTACCGATGGGCATCCATCAATTAAAAACAAATGACATGCTGCGCATTCAAAAAAAGGTGCCTTTCGCATTAGAATATATGCTCAAGGAATTCAGTGATGATTCTTTTCTTGCTTTCACAGGTAAGCTGAACGAGTTATCTTTCTCCATCCATGATTGCATTTACAGCTATAATCATATGGTCTTTCAGGAAGATAAAAACGATAAACAAGGGGTTTCTTTCTATCAATTTGACAACGGGGAGGCCATTTGCGGAGTACAGCATCATTTTGCAAGAGGCAGCAAAAACGAAGATCGGTTTGAATTTACAGTCTGTACGGGGAAAAGAGCTCTTTTAACACAGATTCAGCAATAAAAAAGAACCTCTGCTTCCTGCAGAGGTTCTCGCATTAAAAGAATTTCATTCCGATTGGCAAACGCAGTCCAAGCAGAATGACGACTATCAGAACAATGACAAACTGAATCCAGAAGATGCGTGTCGGCTTTTTCTTTTTGGCGCGGACGAGGATCATTTCCATCATCGCAATAACATAGACACCAAGAATCGCTTTTCCGACATATTCTCCGCTGATGAAAGCGAGGCCTAACAGCAGCTGAAGTCCTGAACCGATAATCAGTAAATAGAAAAGCCTTAAAGTCATGTGTACAATTTTAAATGGTTTTTCTTTACCAGACTTAAAGAGTGAGTTCGCGACAAAAAATAGAATAAGTGCGACAACCCAAGTCGTGATATGTAAGTGTGTAGTCATTGGTAAATCCTCCTCTTTCTCATAACTTCCCATTCATATAGTATCATGAATGCCTATAAAAAATGAAATGTAAGCGCATCTCCTCTCCTATTGTTTTCTTTAAAAAGGTAGGCTATTGTAGAACATGAGGGAATGCTAGGGTTCCCGTAATTCCAGACATAATCGCATACGGAGGGGATATTGTGTCAAAATCAGTACAAATCATCGACCTTACTGAAAAATATGGAGCAAATAATTATCATCCGCTGCCAATTGTGATTTCAAAGGCAGAAGGAGTTTGGGTAGAAGATCCTGAAGGAAACAAATATATGGATATGCTCAGTGCCTATTCTGCTGTAAACCAAGGACACCGTCATCCAAAAATCATTGCTGCACTGAAGGAACAGGCAGACAAAATCACTTTAACATCAAGAGCTTTCCACAATGACCAGCTTGGCCCCTGGTATGAAAAGGTTTCAAATCTTACAGGAAAAGAAATGGTTCTGCCAATGAATACAGGTGCAGAAGCAGTCGAAACAGCCGTTAAAACCGTTCGCCGCTGGGCTTATGATGTAAAGGGCGTTCCGGCAGATCAAGCAGAGATTATTGTGTGTGAGGAGAATTTCCACGGCCGTACAATGACAGCGGTCTCAATGAGTTCAAGCGAAGAATACAAACGCGGTTTCGGACCTATGCTGCCTGGCATTAAAGTAATTCCATTCGGCAATTTGGAAGCACTGAAACAAGCGATTACTTCAAATACAGCCGCTTTCATCTTTGAACCCATTCAAGGTGAAGCAGGCATTCACATTCCTGAAGAAGGATTCCTGAAGGCTGCATATGACATCTGTAAAGAAAACAATGTGCTTTATGTGGCAGACGAAATCCAGGCAGGACTTGGCCGCTCAGGAAAATTGTTTGCCTGTGACTGGGAAGACGTAAAACCGGATATGTACATTCTTGGAAAAGCGCTTGGCGGGGGTGTTTTCCCGATCTCATGTGTTGCTGCAGATAAAGATATCCTTGGCGTTTTTGAGCCTGGATCACACGGTTCAACATTCGGCGGAAATCCGCTTGCATGTGCCGTTTCCATTGCAGCCTTGGATGTGCTTGTTGATGAAAAGCTATCTGAGCGCTCGCTCGAGCTTGGAAGCTATATGCAGGACTGCCTGCGTAAAATCGACAATCCAATTATTAAAGAAGTACGCGGAAAAGGCTTATTTATTGGATTAGAACTCACTGAATCTGCGCGCCCGTATTGCGAAAAGCTTAAAGAAGAAGGACTTCTCTGCAAAGAAACGCATGAAACCGTCATTCGCTTTGCACCGCCGCTCGTCATCTCTAAAGAAGATCTTGACTGGGCGATTGAGAAAGTGAAAAAAATTCTTTCATAATAGTTAATTTTAACAGTGTTAATCCTATGCGGGGATTAACACTGTTTTTCAGTTTCAGCCCAGGCTTTGAAGCCATCCCAAAAAAAAATCAAACCCAGCTCTATGGCCGGGTTTGATCCTTCTTTATTTCAGACACTGCCATACTAAATAGCTTATCTGTCAAATATTGATCCGTTTTTGCCCCAGCCTTTTCCCCCAATTGAAGATGAAGTCTAGTAAACTCAGGCATCATTTTTTTCATAACGGCATAAATCTCTTCAGGTTCTCTTCCGCAATGAAAGCGGGCCAGTAAATCAAGCTGTTCTTTTTTCAATTGACTCCGCGGTCCCTCTATCTTAGCCCAGTCCCCAAATGAATTGGGCTGTATTCCGCATTCCATATACCACCCGGCAGCTAACGACTGCCTCATGCTGTCGATGCAGTGAATCGCATAATAAAGTTCACCGCGCATCATTCTTCTATAAGCTTCATGAAAATAGGCGAAAAATTTAGTTCTCCAAAACTCAAACTCTGGCTTAGAAATTTTATAGGAAAGCTGATTGGATTCGTTTTTTATTGCAGTCATAAATCCATTGTCATCGCGGACAATGTGAATGTTTTTAAGCCATACAGAAGGAGTGAGATCTTCTTTTCTGTAAAAAAAGACATCCGCCTTAATGAATGAATCATAGTGGGCAATGGTGTAGCTTGCACCAGGGAAGTCTTCGTAAAATAAAACGTTCCCCCATTTACCAGGCCTGATTTTTTTATTCAAAAGGAAATCTTCCCACTTATCTGGATTCACTACAATTCTTAAGTCTATATCTGAATACAAATCTGTATTCTCTTGGGCGATTGAACCTCCATAGAAAAAAGCTTCTATGTGTTGATCATGAAGAAGATCTTTCTTAATAGCAGCCAATAACTCCTGCCTCTTTAGAGGAATTCCCTCGTCTCTCAATCTATGATTCCATTCAAATCCCGCACATAATGATACTCCCTCTGCTAAAAACACACCAGCTGTTCAACTGGTGTGCTTGACTTATTCTCCAATCGTATTGCTGAGCGTCCCGATTCCGTCAATCGTAATCTCTACGACATCACCGGGCATTAAATATTTTGCAGGCTTGAATCCTTTGCCGACGCCTGCCGGTGTTCCCGTAGCAATAATGTCTCCCGGCTCAAGTGTTGTACCCTGAGAGATGGTCGAGATCACATTTTCAATTGAAAAAATCATATCTTTCGTATGTCCATCCTGCCTTACTTCCCCGTTCACTTTTGTCACCAAATTCAGTTCATAAGGATCTGGGACAGCAGACTTATGTACAATGAAAGGACCCATCGGACATGATGTATCAAGGCTTTTGCCAAGCAGGAATTGTTTATGCTTTGATTGCAGGTCTCTTGCCGTAATATCATTAATAATGGTATAGCCATACACATAATCCATGGCTTCCTCTTCAGGGATGAGTTTTCCTTTTTTCCCGATAATAACCGCGAGTTCGCCTTCATAATCGAGTTCCTTTGTGAGATGCAAATGCGGATCAACCGGTTCTTCATGTCCAATCACGGTCGTTGGTGCTTTAGAAAAAAGCATCACGTGTTCAGGAATATCCGCTTCGCTTCCAAGCTCCACCGCATGTTCACGATAATTCTTTCCGACGCAAAAAATATTCTTGCGGGGGTTCAGGATTGGCGCGAGCCAGTTAACTTCTGAAAAGGAGTATAAGTATGATTCGGTTTCGTCTGACTTTTTCACCCATGTTTCAAGCTGTTTAATATGGTTGAAGAATTTTTCTCCCATTTCAATGCATTCAATCACCGTACGCGGGGCTGAAGACATATCAAATAATTTTTTCTCTGCCCTTTGAATATCAAGGATTTTATTTTCTTCCATAATCAGTCCGATGAATGTTCGACCGTGTAGCTGTGCAGTTGCCAGTTTCATAGTTTTCCCCCATTTTGCCTTTGATAGAACATTTAATGATTCCTTGCTTTCTCTTTTGTAAAATATTCGCTAAACAATGACATATTTCCTCTATAAAACAGATGAAGTTTCAACTCAAGAAGAAGTTTTCTCTTATAAATCAGGTAATTAATGAGTGAAATAGATCACTCTCAGCTACCCGCAAACAGCCGCTGATTGTAGAAATCTGTAATGTTTTTTGTTATTTTAGCGAATGTAAACCATTTTGTACAACCCTGTGTATAATAAGCTTATTACCTATGAAGAGATGCATTATAAGGAATCAATTTCACACTTTAAATACACTTTCCGCCTGAAAAAACAGGACATATTAAACCGAAAGTTGGAGAAAAGATCATGGCACTGAACGAAATTGAAAACTACAGACAAAAACTTTTTGAATCTGCAAAAGAATACGGCATGAACTCATCAGAAACCGTTCGCCGCAGCCAGGAACTTGATTTATTGATTATTGAACAAATTAAACAGCAGCTTAAACAGCACAGATCCCTTCAGACTGCCGTCAATTAGCGCGGCGAAAAATAGATCCACTTCCGCAGCAGCCATTCAGCCGGCCCAAATCGGGAGCGCTTAAACCAAAGGTGACTTAAAAATACCTGCATCCCGTAAATAATGAAAACCAGCACGAACCCTGTCCATTCAGAGATTTCACCATAGAATCCAAGACCATAAGAATAAAAGATAAACGCGCATACAACCGATTGCATAAGGTAATTGCTCAAAGAGCCCCTTCCCACAGCTCTAATTGGCTCAAGCCTGAACTTAAATTTAGTTAAAACCATCAGGACAAGTGATACATAACACAGGGTTAAAGCAGGACCTCCTAATGATAATTGCAAATGCTGAGTAAGAATGCTTTCATTCCAATAATAGGGCATGCCTTTAAAAACGGCAGCCGCAGCACCTGTAATGAGTGCCGTGCGTTTCCATTCTTTTACCATCGGCTGATGAAACCAGCCTCTTTTATAAGCTGCCGCACCAAGCATAAACAGCGGAAGAATGGATGCGATCAGGAAAACGGCATTCTCCGCATTGTTTACATAAGCCCAATCCGTCAGACGCTGCTGGGTGATTTCAATAAAACTTCCTGTCGAATAGACATCCAATGATTGCTGGATGGCTTCCTGTGATCCATATTTTTCAGCATCAAGACTTAATGGTTCTCCTAAATATGCCGCCATCAAAGCAAGCGTAATCAGGAGGTTCGGCAGGATCAGAATCCACAGTGCCCACTTCATGAGGCGCCCAGCACTCCATTTAATAAAAAACATAAAGATAAACCCGATGATTGCGTAATTTGTCAGGATGTCCCCGTGCCATACAAAAGCGGCATGAAGAATACCGATCATAAAAAGACCAATCAGCCTCTTAGAGTAATACCGTCCAAACGAATGTCCTTTTTTCTTTGCCCTCTCATAAAAAATCACACTGCCCGCACCGAAAAGAAAGGAAAAAAGCGGATAAAAACTCGCTTGCGCGAACAAATTGATGAATTGTTCGATCAGCCTGTCCGGGGCTGCCGTGCTGCTGACAAAACTGCTTTTGTACAGTGCGGGCTCATGGAACGATTTCATATTCACCAATAGAATCCCAAGCAGAGATAGACCCCTTAAAATATCAAGGGAATGAAGCCTGTCTTTTTTTTGTATTGCGTGTAATGAATCCATTGCAGCCTCCAATTTCATCTAGTTAAGCAATATCATATCACATTGCCTAACCTCTCTTTTCTGATTCAGTTGCATCAACCCCATTTTACCCAGTCCATATTCTCTCTTTTAAGTCTGACAAAATGGAACTGTCAAGAGAAAGAAAATTCTATTTTTCCTTCTTTAAGAACAAGGCTTGCATCAAACGGTTTCTTGCCTTTAAAACCTTTCAGCTTATTCGTTTTCCCTTTAAGACACAGCTGTTTAATTTGTGCCGCTGAAATCGATTTGCCCAATAGCTTTTTCGGAAACGTCTGCTTGCAGCCTGTTTTGTAATCTGTGCATCCGTAAAAAGTCTTGCGGTCCATGATGCTGCCTTTTTTACAGGCAGGGCAAATACAAATGGCTTCTCTTGTATCTGCAGCCGGCGGTGCAGTCACTTCTAGCTTCTCCATGCTCACACTAGCCTGATCAAGCAATGTGAAACAGAATTTTTTGGCTGTATCAATAAATACGTCTTTTGACTTTTCCCCGCTGCCGATGCCTTTCAGATAAACCTCCCATTTAGCTGTCATTTCCGGTTTTGAAAGGAGTGTGCCCTCAACAGCTTCACAGAGAATTTCCCCTTTTCCTGTAACGAATACTTCATTCTTTTTGACTTCAATGAATTTCCTCATCAGCAATGTATCAATAATTCCAGAGCGGGTTGCCTCCGTTCCAAGTCCTTCGGTGCTGTTCAGCGCTTCTCTCATTTCTTTGTCTTCAACATGCTTGCCTGCCGTTTTCATAAGGGTAATCAGCTGGCCCTGAGTGTAAGGTTTTGGCGGCTGCGTCATGCCATCCTTTACATTCACAGAGGCTGCAGCTGCTTCCCCATTTGTAACTTTCGGAAGCATTTGATCCTCTTTTTTTTCATCTGCTTCTGCAGGTTCTTTTTGATATAGTGATTTCCAGCCAGGATTCTTCAGCGTTTTGCCTTTACTGATAAAATCATTTTTTCCAATAGAAGTGATAATGGTTGTTTCATCGTACACATAATCTTCCATGAACATTCCAAGTGCTGTTTTTATGACCTCTTCATAAACGGATTTTTGTTCATAGCTAAAAGAGCTGAAAACAGCTGAACTGACCTTCTTTTCAGTCGGTACGATCGCATAATGATCACTGACTCGCTTAGAATCTACATATCTCTTTGTTGGATGCAGCCGCACAGGATTAATCGACAGGGATAGTGCCTGCTGATATTGGCTGATATTTGCTTTAATATAACTGAACTCTTCATCTGTAATATATTGCGAATCTGTCCGCGGATAGGAAATGTATCCTTTTTCATATAATGATTGAGCCGTTTTCAGCACCTGGCTCGGACTCATTTTCCGTTGTTTATTCAGCTTTGCCTGCAAAGTTGATAAGCTGTGAAGCTTTGGTGAAGGCACGCGTTTTTCAGCAACTTCTGTACTTTTAACCATTGCATCATACGTTTTCTGATTTGCCGTGATATCAGGTGCTACTGCCGAAAACAATTCTTCAGACGTTTTAAAACGGCCTTTCAGCTTGCCTGTATACTTTCCGTTCTCGACCTTGAAGGCTGCCTGCATCTCGAAGAAAGGTTGCGGTTTGAAATTTTCGATCTCTTTTTGCCTGTCATAAATTAATTTTAATACAGGGGTTTGAACTCGGCCGACACTGAACACATCGCGGATCCCCTTTTTTTGAAGATGCAGGGTATAGAGCCTGCTTGCATTTAATCCGACAAGCCAGTCCGATATTTGCCGCGCTTGGGCCTCGTGGAATAAATGAATTGTTTTACTGCCGTCATACAGCTCATTAAAGCCTTTTACAATCGCATTCTCGGTTAATGAAGACGTCCAGAGACGTTTTATCGGCTTTTGATTTGCGCCGGCCATCATGATCAGCAGCCGCGCGATGTTTTCTCCTTCACGGGCCGGATCTGTACCTATAATAATTTCGTCTGCTTCTTTTAATAGCTCTTTAACAATCTTATATTGCTTTGCTTTTCCTTTACTTACTTTATACAAAAACTGGTCCGGAATAATCGGCAGTGTTTCAAGCCTCCACTTTTTCCATTCATCTTTATATTCATCAGGATTTTTAAGCTCGACTAAATGGCCGATTGCCCACGTGACCTTCGCACCATTTGGAAAAACAGAGCATGACCCAATCTCCAGGTATCCCTCTCTTTTTACAAAAGGAAACGGAGCAGCGAGTTTACGCCCCTGATCAGGTTTTTCTGCCAGTATTAGAACTCTCGACATGCTTTCTTGAACCTCTTTTCAAACATTTAATTAAGAGAGACTATAAATCTGCTGTCCTCTCATTCTGTCTATAGTATGAAACATCTTCTCTGAAAAAGAAATACATGACACCGTGCAGCCAGATACTAAAACAGAATTTTGCTTAAGATTTCAGCTCTTATATCCGGTAAAATCTAATTTTACATTAGACAAACGAAAGACGGGAATGGAAAGAATCCTAACAGATCCCTTCCACTCCCGCCTCATAATCCTTTAACCCGCATCTCCAATTGATTCGCCTTCTACCAAGGTCACATAAATCCGTTCATTTTCTGCAGGCACATCTTTGATCAGTTTCAACAATTGCTCTGAAGCAACCGCACCCCACCTGCGTTTTGAATAGTCAATCGTAGCTAGCCGGGGCTTGGTATGATGTGAAACCTCCAGGTTGTCAAAGCCGATGATATGAATATGCTCTCCTGCATTGAACTCTGTATTAGCCAAGTAATTGTACATGCCAATCGCCATTTCATCATTTAAACAAAAGGCTGCAGCAATTTGATCATATTCATTAATGATTTGCTCTGCGGCCCGCTCTCCCGCTTCTTTAGTAAAATCACCTTGAATTTCTGTATATTCAATATGAGGATACCTTTGTACAGCCTGTCTTACTGCGTTTAATCTCTGCATCGAATCGAATGAATCTTCAGGACCCGTGACCACATACAGTTTTGTATGTCCTTTCTCAACGATATGATCAATGGCAAGTGTGGCACCCGCTTTATTATCCAATAAAACCTGATTAATATTTGGATGTTCGATTTGCCTGTCGAGTATTACTATTTTATGTCCCCGCTCTGCATACAACAAAAGTTCGTCGCTTGAAAACGTCGAATCGAGAATAATCGCACCATCAATCATGCGCTCAGGCAAGTACCGATGAGAATGCTCCCCGCTGCAGACAATCAGTCCATAATCATTTCTGCTGAGAGATTCCAATATCCCCTGAAGCAATTGGCCGTAAAATGCTCCGCTGAAATCAGTCAAATAGACACCGATCACTTTCGTCTCTCTCTTTTTAAGGTTACGGGCCGCTGCATTAGGAATATAATTTAATTCTTTGGCAATGGCTAATATTTTCGCGGAGGTTTCTTCTGTAACTTTTGGGCTGCCGTTTAGCGCATAGGATACCGTTGAAATGGAAACTCCTGCTTTTTTAGCGATATCTTTAATACTGACCAAGAAACTCTCTCCTATCTCTTCCCTTAACATTACAGCTATTATACAATACGGCGGTCAATCATGACCGCCTGCTGTTTATTACATAAAAATGTCAATCTCAGCTGTATGGTGTTCAAGCCATTTTTCCAGTTCTGTTCTTGGAATGCGAATGCCGCTCTCCCTGTATTGATTCTTCAGGATTTCCCCTTCAATCTCATTCCCGTTAATTAGAACATGGCTTAGTTTTTCACCTTTTATGCGGTAAGTAAACGTAATTTTCTGTCCATCATACTCAAATTGAAATTTAAGGCCGTCTAACCTTTGAGGAACCACGGGATCGATGACTAAGTCACCTTGAACTTGCCTGATTCCGAGGCAATTGGAAATCAATTGATTCATATAAATGCCAGGACCGCTTGAATAGATTCTCCATCCCCCTTTAACAGGGACTTTGCCATCACGCAATTCGTTAAATCTTTCCTGTGCCGCGTAGCGGTTATTGAATTTCCCGTCTGAACTGCTGAAGTATGCATTGCTTTGGCGGTGTTCAGCGTTTGGAACAGTCTGACTAATGCCAACTGGATTAATTATGGAAAGTCCGTCCCAAACCTCATCCACTTTTCCAAGCTTAGCCATAGCTTCTACATATCGGATATGTGCATGAACATATTGAAGTCCTACCTCACGGCCAAAATTGGCTGCTTGTTCCGCCCGTTTAAAATGAGTGCTTACCCCTCCTGCGTATTTTGCAGGACGGTTCATTAAGCGGACTCCATCCGGGCAATAAAGTTCCTGTTTAATCAGCTGATAATGTCTTTCAGCCTGTTCAGGCGTAAGCAGTTCGCTGATCATGCTCCGCGTCATCGGCAATAGACGATAGCTGATGCCTGTTTTTGTATCTTCCGGGTGCAGCATAAGCTCTTCCCCGCCCATTTTTTCCATGTAAATAAATCCGGGAATCACATCCGTCTGAAGCATATATTTATTAAAATCAGCTTTAATTCCTGCAGCTAGTTTTTCAAGACTGTCAGCCTCTTTTTCATCCACTTCCAAAAGAACTTGTGAAAACTGGCTGATGACCTGATATGTCAAGGCTACTGTCCAGCTGCTGACCATATATTTTTTCAGGCTGGCATTTGCAGGCTGCAAAGTATCGTCCCAATCTCCGTCACCATAGGAAGACAGATAAGTGTCATGCAGAAAGTGCTGTTTAATATAGTCAATTTCCTTATTGGCATGATCTAAAATTGTTTTTTCTGTGTCCGTAAATTGAAAGGATCCGCGGATTGTATACGGCACTTTTTCAGTTAGAATACTGTAGTCCTTTGTAACAGCAAGATAATCACCAAGTATTTTAAGCGGCCAGACGATAATGTCGCCGTGGCTTTCTCCGTGCTGGATTTTAGAATAGCTGTCAAACATAAACCATTGCGGCCAGTTCCCATCATCCTCATACTGGTGGGAGTATACGGTTTTGATAATTTCGCGGACGGAATCATATTTTTGTGTCGCCATGAAATATTCAGCTGGCCCCTGGCACACATCCCGTGTACCCCATGCAGCCCCTCCGTATTGTTCCAGACCGTGGGGAACTGAATAATGGACAAGCATATTATGTGTGTACCACCAGGCAAGGTCGTTCACTTTTTCAACTTCTTCTTTCCCGTCAGGCAATGACAAACGGAAACCATTCATGACTTTTTTATAAAATTCGCGGTATCGTTCGATTTCCTGTTCTGCATCAAGAACTGATGCAGATCTTTCTTCCCCGTGAAGATGTCCTGTGAAGACTATGTTCCAATTACTTGACGCAGATAACTCCATCACAACTAAGGAAGCTGACATCGGCTCAGCATTTTCGGCAAGTGCCCGCTCATCTTTGATCACCGCATCTGAGCCTTCTACCTGAAGACGATACATTAACTCCGGATAAACACCAGCACTGTCTGCTGCAGCATCTGCATGAAAAGTGAGGGTTTGACCATCTTTCTCCATTTTGAACGATGTTTCATATTCATTATTGTTCATTGAAACTTGGTGTGTGACAAGGCAGCGATATGCGCTGCCATTTTGAGAACGGACATGTAACTGAATTTCCGGAGAATCAACTGTCGTGAAATTTGTAATGATCAGCATATCTTTTTCAAGCTTATAGTACCAGCGGGCATAATTGAATCCCATTTCAAACATAGACGGCATAGTTAATAACTGATAAACTCCATCTATTTCCGCATATATGCGCTGGCCAGAGGTTTTTATTACATTCAGTGCATTTCGGGTATTGGTCAGCATTTTATTAAAAGAAGTATTTCCGATTACAAGCTGCGAATTGAACACACCATACATAAAGGAAGACGTCGTAATAATTTGATCAGAGAGCCTGTCATTGTTCCCTGTCATCAAAATATGACCATGAGGACGTTCGACTAGCATTTCCTTTTCCTTTAAAACAATATGCTCATGTGTATCTGTAAAGAAAGAAAGCAGGGTATCTCCGTCCCATTCTTCCTGATGTCTGTCCGGAAAGTACTGATTCACTTCTTCAATTGTCATAGAAAGTGTCTCAAGAGGCGTTCCTATGTCAGAAGATGGTGATATCTTTTCAATAAACTGAAAGTCTTTCTTGCTTTCTGTCTTGCCTTTATTCCATGCATCCTCTGCCTCATTTGCGTATTCCAGTGCAGCAACGGCTTCAGGATGATTTTCTTTGAAAAGGCCGTAAAAAACAATCTGTGCTTTCCCTGCCAATTTCACTCGTTCCGATTGAAGAGCTGTATAGGCAAATTCATATTGGTACACTTCATTTGCCAGATTTTCTTTAGTTAATGCTTGTGGAATATTTGTTTCTTTATAAGATAAGCCATAAAACTGATATCCGTCTGTTGAATAGCCCGCGGCTTTTGTCAGAGCACCCTGCTGAATATAAGGAAATCCGGAGCTCTGAGGCTGGTTTTGGCGGGAGCACACAACATACCCAAAACGCTCATGTTCAAAGACACGATGGTCAATATATTGAGAGAGGTATGCTTCGTTTGTACGGACTGCGCCTTTGTTTGCAATTCCCAGATCTTGACCGTAAATCACGTCCGCAATCACGTCATTCCCTTCAAGCTCCACATTCCAATACCAAATGCCTCTTTCTGTTAATTGAAACGTCACTTGATAGGATACTTGTTCAGCTTTTCCAGTCCAAATAACCTCAGAGTCTGTAAAAGAAACTTTGCTGTCAGACTGTACACCAATCAAAGGAAAAAACTGAATCTCATTTTCTTTATGCAAGCGCAAATACAGATTATTTAATGATCCGTCTATAGGGTTTGAGATCCACTGATTAATCATTGTATCTTTATGGGAGGCAAGTCTCAGATCTCCGCTGTTTAAAAAGCTGAAGCAAATATCTCCTGCTTTGATTTCAATTGTTGAACCAGTCATTGTTGTCATGTTTTTATCCCTCATTTTCTTTCAATAATTCGAATGGCAGAGCAATAACATCCGTGCTGTTTGCACCAATATAGATATAAAACTTGCCTGGATCGCTTTTAAATGTCAGGTCTGAATGATGATAGCGAAGCTTTGCTTCGGATAATTCAAACGTCACTTCTTTTGTTTCCCCAGGGTGCAGAAGAACTTTCCTGAAATCTTTCAGTTCTTTTAAAGGACGGACTACTTCTCCTGCCAGATCTTGAACGTATAGTTGAACCGTTTCTTCTCCGGATGCTTCACCTGTATTTGTCACCTTCACAGATACTTGCAAAGTCTCTTTTTCATTAATGGCATCCCTGGAGAGGCTTGCTTCGCTATATGCAAAACTTGTGTAGCTAAGGCCGAACCCAAACGGTAAAAGCGGTTCATTTGGGATATCCAAATATTTTGAAACGTACTCATCCTGAGCCTTTTCAGGCGGGCGGCCGGTGCTGAAGCAATTGTAATAGACTGGCACTTGTCCGACAGAGTGTGGAAATGACATGGATAAACGTCCTGATGGATTAACATCACCATATAACAAATCTGTTATGGCTGCACCGCCCTCTGTCCCTGGGTACCATGCTTCAAGTAAAGCATCCGATTGATCGATCACACCGGTCAAATCCAGAGGCCGGCCATTAAAGAGCACCGTTACAATCGGTTTATTCAGCTGTTTCATCGCTTTGATTAATTCAGCTTGTATTTCAGGAAGGCGGATATTTGACCTGCTTTTTGCTTCACCGCTCATACCAGAATGCTCGCCTAAAGCAAGCACGATCACATCCGCTTTTTGTGCTGCCTCAAGAGCTTCCTCAAGCTGACTTTGATTCCCCTCTTCTATTTCACAGCCCCTGGCAGTTTGGAGCTTTGAAGATTCCAGTTTCATTTTAAACCCGTCTGAGAGTTTTACAGTTTCATCTTGGGAACCGAGCCATGACCACGGCCCTAAAAGATCGCCGCTTTCAGCAAACGGTCCAATAAGAGCAATGTTCTGGCTGGTGTTTAATGGAAGAACGCTTTCATTTTTTAATAGAACACAAGATTTTGCTGCAAGTACTCTCGCTGTCAGACGGTGTTCCGCGCAAAGAACAACCTCTTTTTCAAGCTGCACATCCGCCCCCCGGTACGGGTTATCAAATAATCCTAATTTTTGCTTCAGCTCCAAAATCCTTAAGACTGCTTCATCAACAAGCTTTTCATCAAGCAAATTTGCTTCTATTAAACTCTTTAAATGCCTGACGTAACAGGCAGTCATCATTTCAATATCAACTCCTGCCCGGAAAGCTTTAAGTGCCGCTTCTGATTCATCAGCTGCGACGCCATGCGGAATCAGCTCTTTGACTGCTCCCCAATCAGAAATAAGAACTCCGTCAAATCCCCATTCATCTCTCAGTACATCCCGCATCAGCTTTTTATTGCCGCTTGCAGGAATGCCATCTACTGTATTAAAAGCCGTCATAACCATCTCGCAGCCTGCATCAAGCGCTGCCTCATAAGCAGGAAGATAATATTCACGCAGCGCGCGCTCTGACATATCAACGGTATTGTAGTCACGTCCGCCTTCAGCAGCACCATATGCTGCAAAGTGCTTCACGCATGCCGCAACCCGATTCAGATCGGATGTTAAATCTGTCCCTTGAAAACCGCGGACAAATGCTTCTGAAAACCGGCTATTAAGATATGGATCTTCTCCCGTAGATTCCATCACTCGTCCCCATCTCGGATCTCGCACTAAATCAACCATAGGGGCAAACGTAACATGCACACCGGACACAGCAGATTCTTCAGCCGCAATCTCCGCGCTTTTTTCAGCCAATTCGGTATCCCATGAGCATCCAATTGCAAGGGGTATAGGAAAAATAGTCTTATATCCGTGAACAACATCCGCCATGAATAAAAGCGGAATTCCTAATCGGTTTTCTTTCATATGGGCAGTTTGAATGTCCATGGTTTCTTTTGCTCCTGATGCACCTAAAACAGATCCGCTGTTTTGAATGACTTCCTTTGTGATTCCCATATCTGCCATGGGTCCTGTTATTTGCCCTTCACTGCTTGCTCCTTTATAAAATGGAGTCGCCAGCTGCATAAACTGAGCTATCTTTTCATCTAGTGTCATCTTCTGGATCATAGAGTTCAGTTTCTGTTTCACTATTTTTCATCCCCCATATATTGATAACTTTTAAAAAGTATGTAATAAAAACGTTTCGATTTGCTATTTAATTGGATTATAAACGCTTTCATTTTGTGAGTCAAACAATATCGAAACGTTTTTAACAGAGGTAAATCTCTTATTTTCCTATTTATCAGCGAATAAATAATAGAATTTTGTTGGAAAAATGAATAAAATCCAAAATTTTTATGTTGAAAACGATTACACACTCCATTATAATAACCCTATCGAAACGTTTCTACAATTCGTTTTATTCCTTGTATTGTTCATACAAAGGGATAAGGCCGCTGCATTCAGTCAATCTATATTTTTTTCTTATTAATAGAAACGTTTCACCAAAGGGGGATGGGTTAAATCTTTCAATCTTTCACTTTGCATACTCTCTTAATGCTTATCGTTTACACCATTGATTCTTCTTATCAATGAATTACATGAACTGGGGGAAATAAAATGAAGAAATCTGCAAGATTTAAGAACAAAAAATGGATCAGTGCTGCTGTATTAGGAACTTTGCTTGTTTCTGGTGTGATGGCAGGCTGCTCAAGTAATTCAGCATCATCCGATAAAACGACCATCACTGTCTGGGGCATGGGTGAGGAAGCAAAATCCCTTCCAAAAATTGCTGATGAATTTGAAAAGGAAAACCCGAAAATTGATGTAAAGGTTCAGGCAATCCCATGGGATACAGCACATGATAAATTATTAACCGCTGTTGCTTCAAAAAAAGGCCCGGATGTTCTGCAGATGGGAACAACATGGATTCCTGAATTTGCTTCTGCAAATGCATTAATGGACTTAACACCTCACATAAAAGATTATCCGGAGCTTGATCCTGCCAAGTATTATGAAGGTTCCGTAGAAACAACTAAATTTGAAGATAAAACGGTAGGAGTGCCTTGGTACATTGATACGCGCGTTCTCTATTATCGTACTGATTTACTGAAAGAAGCAGGCTATAACGAAGCTCCAAAGACATGGGATGAACTTCAGGATGCTGCAAAAAAATTAGCTGAACGCGGAAAAGGCAAGTATGGAATAAGCCTTGATACTAAAGAACAAAGCTTGGCATTCATGTTCGCAAGACAAAATGGTTCAACTCTGCTTGATGACCAAAATAAGCCGCTGTTCAACGAACCGGAATTTACTGAAGCTGTAGAGTACTTAAACGGATTTTTCAAGAATGGATCAGCACCTAAAGATGAACTGGGAATAGATATCATCCAAGGCTTCCGCGATGACGGAATTCTTCCAATGTTCATCAGCGGACCATGGATGATTAAACTGATTAATGACCAGGCTCCAGAGCTTGAAGGGAAATGGGCTACTGCTGTTCTTCCTGCAAAAGAAAATAACATCTCTGCACTTGGCGGATCAAATCTATCAATTTTTGAGCATACAAAAAATAAAGATGCATCTCTAAAATTCTTAGCGTACATGAATAAACCTGAAACACAGCTTAAGTGGATGGAAATGACTAATTCACTTCCATCAACAAAAGCAGCTTGGGAAGATGAATCTTTAAAAGAAAACCCGCTTTACAAGACGTTTGGAGAGCAAATGGAGCACTCACAAGCAATGCCTGTAATGAAAGAATGGGAAAAAATTGCCCAAACTTACCTAAGCACGTTTGAAAAGATTTACCGCGGCGGCTCAGATATAGAAAAAGAATTAGATCAATTCAATAAGAAGTCCGAAGAAATTTTAAACAAATAAAGTGACAGTATTGAGCTGACAGGCAGAATCCTCTGTCTGTCAGCCATTATCCATTATTGGCTAACGTGAAAGAAGGGATTCCCTTGAAAAGCATCATTAACAACAAAACACCATATTTCTTCATAGCGCCTGCAATACTCTTGTTGTTCTTGTTTTCTTTGCTGCCGATCTTTGTGGCTCTGATTATCAGTTTCACAGATATTGATTTAGCAGGCTTGGCAGATTGGTCAACCATAAGCTTTATTGGATTGCAGAATTATCAGGATGTTTTAAGCGATGAGATCTTCATTAAATCTATCCTAAACACCCTTTTTTACGTAATCTTTGGGGTTCCGCTTGTCATTGTCTGTTCTCTTGGAATCGCTCTGCTTATTAACTATGGAAAAGCACGTATTTTCAAAGCCTTCAGAGCTGTATTCTATATGCCTTCAATCACGAATGTTGTAGCAGTTGCCGTAGTATGGAGTTATTTATATAACCCTCAATTCGGTTTGTTCAACTACATATTGGAGCTGCTTCACATCCCTCCCGTCCCTTGGCTGCAGCACCCTGTAATGGCAAAAGTATCTTTAATCGCTTTAGCTTTATGGCGTGCAATCGGAATTAATATGATCATTTTTTTAGCAGCACTTCAGGGTATTCCCAAAACGTATTATGAGGCGGCTCAGCTTGACGGTGCAAGTGATTGGAAACAGTTAACAAAAATCACCATTCCCCTGCTCCGCTATGCGATTTTCTTTGTCTCCATTACTACGATGATCGGCTGGCTGCAATTTTTCGAGGAGCCATTTATTATGACAAAGGGCGGACCGCTTGACAGCACAACATCCGTCGCATTATTTATCTACCGCAATGGATTTCAGCTCAGCAACTTCGGATACGCTGCTGCTGGCTCGTTTATCTTGTTTATCGCCATCATCATTGTGACAATGATTCAATTCAGATTACAGAAAAAAGATGTTGATTATTGAGGATGAAGAGGTGAGTGCAATGAAAACAAAAACAATGAAACAGCCTGTGTATTTAACTGAAAAAGAGCGTTATAAACAGTGGACACTTGGCATCATTTTAACAATTGGCGGCTTTCTTATCTCCATCCCATTCATATGGATGATTCTCTCGGCATTTAAAACTGAGAGTGAAGTCATGCAAATACCGCCAACCCTATGGCCAAGTGAATTTACTCTTGAAAATTTTGTCAATCTTTTCGTCAACATGAATTTTGCCGTTTACTTAAAAAACACCATTATCGTAGTGCTTTTTTCGTTTGCCGGATTGTTTCTAAATGCGATGGCGGGATATGCCTTTGCAAAATTCAAATTCAGAGGAAGAGAAAAGATTTTTTATATGGTGCTTGCTACAATGATGATTCCCGGACAAGTTACTATGATTCCTGTTTACTTAATTTTAAATCAATTGCAGCTGACAAATACAATGGCTGGAATTGTCTTGCCGGGTCTTGTCGGAGCCTTCAGCATTTTTCTGTTCAGACAATTCATGTCAACTATACCGGATGAATTACTTGAGGCTGCAAGACTTGATGGGGCAAGCGAGTTCCGCGTCTTCCTTCAAGTCGTCCTGCCGATCTCCAAGCCGATTCTTGCTGTCCAGGGAATCCTTACCTTTATTGCAGGTTGGAACAGCTTCTTATGGCCATTAATTATCGCAAATGACGAAGCACTTTATACCCTCTCAGTTGGTTTGTCTTTATTAAAAGGCCAGTATGGAGGAAACTTTGCCCTGCAAATGGCAGGATCCACCTTTATGGTCGTTCCGATTATCCTCATTTTCATCTTATTTCAGAAGCACATTATTGAAGGATATACGATCTCCGGAATGAAGTAACAAAAAAGGAAAACTGCTGTTGAGAGGACCTGCAATATTTGCGGGTCCTTTTTTATTTTCAGCAGTTATCCCACTCCCCTTATCCGCTAAATAACTCCGCACCTATCACAAGTCTGCCTATTTTTCATACGATATTTACAGGTGCAATACTTTACCTCAAAGCAAAGGATGTCGGAATATGCCAGCCATAGTAGGAGCATTTAAAGTAAATGCCGTTGGTACGAGCAGCATTGTTCATATCGGGGATGTAATTACCATCTCGCCATACAGCGAAGTCAAAACCTTTGCAGGGGCTGGGTCTTTCAATACAGGAGACGGTTTGAGCATTAACAATCAAAATAGTGTCACGAATGCTTATGATAATGACACGATTGACCAGCCGGTAGTTGGGAATGCATAAAGGGGAGTATGTTTCCTCCATTGAGCGCACTCACAGGGTTTGTGGAATCAAAGAGGGCTTTTGTTTCCTCCTTTGAGCATACTCCCGGGTTTTGTGGAATCAAAGGGGCTTTTGTTTCCTCCTTTGAGTACACTCACAGAGTTTGTGGAATCAAATAGGGCTTTTGTTTCCTCCTTTGAGCATACTCCCGGGTTTTGTGGAATCAAAGGGGCTTTTGTTTCCTCTTTTGAGCACACTCTCATGGTTTGTGGAATCAAAGAGGGCATATAATTCCACCATTAAGCACACTCACGGGTTTTGTGGAATCAAAGGGGCTTTTGTTTCCTCCTTTGAGTACACTCACAGGGTTTGTGGAATCAAAGAGGGCATATGATTCCACAATTAAGCACACTCACTGGTTTTGTGGAATCAAAGGGGCTCATGTTTCCGCCATTCAGCACACTCCTGGGTTTTGTGGAATCAAAGGGGCTCATGTTTCCTCCATTCAGCACACTCCTGAGTTTTGTGGAATCAAGAGGGCTTTTGTTTCCTCCTTTGAGCACACTCACAGGGTTTGTGGAATCATAGGGGGCTTTTGTTTCCTCCTTTGAGCATACTCCCGGGTTTTGTGGAATCAAAGGGGCTTTTGTTTCCTCCTTTGAGCACACTCTCATGGTTTGTGGAATCAAAGAGGGCATATGATTCCACCATTAAGCACACTCACTGGTTTTGTGGAATCAAAGGGGCTCATGTTTCCGCCATTCAGCACACTCCTGGGTTTTGTGGAATCAAAGGGGGCTTTTGTTTCCTCCATTGGTCAAACTCACGGGTTGTGGAATCAAAGGGACTTTTGTTTCCTCCATTGAGCACACTCTCATGGTTTTGTGGAATCAAAGAGGGCATATGATTCCACCATTAAGCACACTCCCAGGTTTTGTGGAATCAAAGAGGGCTTTTGTTTCCACCATTAAGCACACTCACTGGTTTTGTGGAATCAAAGGGGCTCATGGTTCCTCCATTCAGCACACTCCTGGGTTTTGTGGAATCAAAGAGGGCTTTGACAGGCAGTTTCCCTGCCTGCCCATCTTTCCTTTCCCTCTCAAGTCTTGATTAAAGGTATTACTGCCCGTTAATGCGGGATAAATGAGGTGAGAACATGAATTTTTACATTAACCAGACGATCCAAATTAATTATTTGAAAGTTGATGCCGTGAGCAATTCTTCCGTCCTTCAAATTGGCAGCGCTGGTATTATTAAGCCGCTCGCAAACCTTTATAATACTGGATCATTTACTGCACCTGCCCCGCCGGCTGAACCTCCGGGCGGCCAGATTCAAACCGAAGGTCCTTTTGTTCCGCTGGCACCAAGTTAATCCAGCATAGGCATTCACCCATTTTCAATCGCCTGCATATAATGGAACCTAGATACTGTGTACGCGATTTTATAAGCGGGGTGAATGAAATTGTACTATGATCAGTCAATGATGCAGTGTATACAGCATTTATATGGAATCGTTCAGGCTCAGGATGAGAAAATCAAAAAACTTGAATCCGCTCTTTCTGCCATGATGGATGAAATAGAGGAGTTAAAAAAACGCCCCAGCACAACAATTGAAAAAATAGAATACAAATTTGATCAATTAAAAGTAGAAACTCTTGAGGGAACATTGAACATAGGACTCAATCCAACGGTCCCCGATCAGATTGAAAATTTTGAGGTGGATCAGAATGGACTTCAAGTGAACCAGGGAGATACTGCGAAGCGCGAGGAAGAAATATTTGAAGCTGTTCAGGCACGGCTGGCCGCTTTTCTGAACGAAGACTGCGTCAAATACATTGAACAGCTCGCTGCTCAAAATAACTATGAGCTTGATGATGCGCATAAAGAATTTATTATTGAAGATATCCGCAAGCAAATTGACAGCCGGATTAAATTCTACTTAAAACAGGGGACCTATAATGAATCCGTGCCTGTCAGCGCGCAGATTGAAGATATTACATCTAAAGTGAAGCAGGATGTGGAACGTTCTATTACGTACTTTATCCAAGCCCTGCCAGAAGAAGGAGCTGACAGCAACACATGAATTTCAGCGTTGTAAATAAAGAGCTTTCAGTTGGAGCCATTCGGGTTACTGCTGTAGCAAGTTCCAGCGTCTTCCTGATTGGCGATGCCAACTGCATAACACTGTCATCTGTTTTTGATACGCCGCCAGAATCACTGATTATCGGTCCATTTGTCCCTCTTGCACCAGCGTAAGCCGCTATGATTAATCGATTATCGATTGTTAACAAGGCGTATGTTGACTCAATCGGACTCAGTTCCATTTTTCAAATCGGGGACAGTGTAGATATCGTTCCCCGAGTTAAAGTATATGCGGTGCAAAGGGAAGCAGAAATCGAACTCAGCAACGAGGGTGACTTAAAACAATATAATATTTATTCAGAGCTTTTGCCGAAACCTCTTATCACAGAAAATATTCAGACAGCTTTTTTTCATGTAAATCCAACAATCAAAGTTGGGGCTGTCAAAGTAACATCTATTTCTTCATCAAGTGTTGTTCATTTCGGCTCCTCAAATACCATCTCAGCTGAGTCACGCGTGAAGCACATCAGACAATTGCTAAGCCGGAATGAACGCAAACAGCCTTGATGCATAGACTGTGAATATGACAGAAAGCCAAAGGATGTTCATTCATGCCAGCTATAATAGGTCCAATCTGCATTAACTCCGTTGGCGGCGGTGTTGTAAACTTCGGTGACTCATTTTATCTTTCCCCTAAGAGTTCATCAAAGACTGCATCCGGTTCCGGCGGAGGAAATACCGGGGACTTTATCATTGTCAACAATATTGTCAGTGCGACTAATTCACTCGATCCTGATATAAATGATCAAAATATTGTTGGGAATAACTAAAATGACGTGCCTGTTCGACAGCACGTCATTTTCATGTCAGGTTATTTTCTTTTCTTCCGCTCATTTGATTTTTTGGTCCGGACTAGTCTAGAAGAAGGCTGCTTGCGGATCCACTTTACATAGCTTGCAAGTTTTGGATCATTCCTCAATTCAGTTATCGTATTCAGACGGATGGCAAGCTCATCATTTGTATACAAAGCATGAATTTGCTTGTGGCAAGGTATGCAGAGCAGTGCTGTCGGCAAAAAGGTCCCGCCTTTTTCTTTTGGTGTTAAATGGTGCTCCGTCGTTTCAGCTTCCTGCCGTCTGCATAGTTCACACGTTCCCAGCTCTTTTTTCGCCATTTACATCCATCCTTTTATTATACCTACATCACTTCAAGCGATACGCTCGTTCCATTTCCTGTCGGCTCAGCAGGCATGACAATAAGTTTCCTCGGCAATCTGGCGCGAAGCTCCTGAACATGGCTGATGACACCTACAGCAAGATTGTCCGACTGAAGTTTTTCAAGGGCTGAGATAACCGTTTCAAGCAGCTCCCCATCAAGGGTCCCGAATCCTTCATCCAAGAAGAAGAACTGAAGCGGATATTCCCCTCTCAGCTGAATTTGCGAAGATAAAGACAGCGCCAGAGCCAGAGAAGTCAAGAACGTTTCACCGCCGGACAAACTTGATACCGGACGCCTCACTCCCCCATTTGCATCATCTCTCATAATAAATCCGCCGCCGGAATCTACCTCAATCGCATAACGCTGCCTCGTCAATTGACCTAAGCGTTCGGAGGCATCTTCTGCGACCAGATGAAGCTGTTCTTCTGCCAAAAATTCGACAAAGCCGTTGCCCTTAAAGACAGATTGAAGTTTTTCAAGACGCGCAGCAAGACTGTCAAGTTCCTCTCGCTTTTCTTCAATTTCCATAAATCGTTTATGCTTTTCCATCAGTAGCTGCAAGGCTTTCAAAGCAGCTCCTTTTTCCTGCGCTGCAAGGTCAATCAGCTCTTTGCTTTCAGACTTCAGCTGCTTAATATCTGTCCATTTTTCAAGGCTGACAGATCTGTGATTCAATTTTGCCTCTACACGTTTTAAGTCTGCCAACACTTGTTTCTTTTTATCCTGATAAACATCAATTTCTTCTTTCATTTTCTGCTTATCTGCAGGTGCCGCAATTGCTGTCACAGCAGCTTCAAGATCTTCAAATAAGGTCTCTTGCTTGACCTGCTCCCATTTCATTTCAGCATGTTTCAGACGCGCTTCTGCCTGTTCATGAGCCTTCTCTGCTGCATGGCTCCTGCTTTCAGCCTTTTGAACATCCTGCAGGGCAGTCTGCCACTCGTTATACAGACTCTTCTCCGTTTGAACAAGAACTTCTAATTTTCTGTCCGTTTCCCGGAGCAAAGAGGCAATATCATCGCTGCCTGTCACTTGATCCAGCCTTTTCTGTTTCTCGTCAGCTGCCTGCTTTTTATTTTGAATCGAAGCAGCAAGCTCAATCTGATTGTTCTTGATTAACTGAGCTTCATGCTCCAGCTGCTTGATTTGTTTTTCTTTTTCTTCAATGAATTGAACGCTTATTTGCACTCTTGTTTTCAGATCTTCGAGAACAGCATCTTTTTCTCTGATCTGACGCTGCTTTTCTTCTGCCTGTTCAAAGGAAATCCCGTCAAACTCATGATTCCACTTTTCTAGTCCGGCAAGGTATTCAGATTCAATTTGATCATGTTTTTCATAAATTTCCTTTAAATCTTCTTCACTGTTCTTTTGAGTATATAGGTGCTGATTAATTTTCTCCTGCCATTCTCTTTCGCTTACTTGAAGCTTTTGGAATCGTTCTTTTGTTTGCAGAAAATCCTGATTCAGCGCTTTATACTCTGTGAGTGGATCAATTTCCTCTTTTTTATCTTCATTCAATGTAACAACCAGTTCCGATAAAAAAGGATAGGATGAGACCATTTCTCTTGAGAGTTCTTCCCATTTTTCTTTTAAATGCTGAAGATGTGCACTGACTGCTGTATCTTCAGATGTTTTCACTTCAAGCTCCTCAATCAGTGAGCCTGATATTTCTAAAGCATCCGTCTCTTTAGCAAGCTCTGGATGATGAGCCGATCCGCATACCGGGCAAGGATCATCTTGTGAAAGGTGTTTTGCCAGCTGGACCGCCATGTTGTGCTCGCGCTGTTTCTCAGCTTTGTTCTTTTCATCCAGCAGGTGCAGCTTGCGGGTTTCAGTCTGCTGCTGATGAGTGTTAAGCAGTTCGCAGCTTTTATGATAAAATTGCTGAACACTTCCAAAGGAATCCTTGATTTTCACACGGCCAGCCTCGTGCTTCTGTCTTGTTTCCTTCAGCTGATCTTCTGCACGCTTTGCAAACATCTCTTTTTTATCTGCTGCCTTCTTCCATTCAGCTAAAGATGCTTCAAGGTTAGCGAGGTGAAGCCTTTGCTCCGACGCCTTCCGTATTAGTTCTCTCTCTTGAACCGTTACAGTGTTCTGATCCATTTGCTCTGTCAGTGTCTTTTGCTTTTCAAGCGCTTTTTTCAATAATTGATTTGTCCGCTCCGCTGATTCTTGCCGCTGACTCAGATTTCCCGCTGCCGCGTCAGCCTTCTCCATCAATTCTCTGATAACAGTTAACTCTTCTTTAAGAACTTTCTCCAATTCTCTAAGCTGCAATAACTGTTCTTTTTTCGTTACTAAAACGGGTTCTTCTGCAGCTTTCTTTTCACGTATCTGTTCATAAGCGCTGACGGTTTTGGCGTAACGCTCCTTATGGTGCTTGAGAACTTGCTGCCGCTCTTCCATTTGCAGGCTGCTGCTGTTTTTTTCTTTTTCAGCTGATTGAAGCGCCTCAGTATAAGGCTTGACATAGTCCGCTTTCTCCGCAGCTTCCAGACGCACCGCAAGCGCGGCCATATCATCTTTTTGCTCCAGAAGTCGCGACTGCAGATTTTCATACTCGCCTTTTTCAAGCTGAAGCTGCCACACTTCTTCGTACTCATCATATTGTTTGACGGTTTGATCGTATTCTTTTTGTCTTTTTTCAAAGAGCAGATTCGCCCCTTCAAGCTCTTGTTCAGCAAGCTTAACCGCTTCACTTGAAGCATCTCCGAGCCCTGCCTGTTCAGCTGTCAGTTCGTTTTGTTTCCCTTTGGCATGCAGCAGTCTCTTTCTGAGCTTTTTAACGAGCTCATCTCCATACTGCTCTAAATGGAACAAACGCTGAAGCATCTGTCTTCTTTCCGCTCCCTTTAAAGAGAGGAATTCAGCAAATTTCCCTTGAGGTAGCACGACCGCTCTAGTGAAATCATCAATTGTCAGACCGAGGAGAGCATACACTTTCTCATTTACTTCAGCTGATTTATCAGCGAGAACTACGGTCTCTTCCGTATGCTCCATGATGCGGGAAAGCGAAGTTTTAACACGCTGCTCATCTGTGCGCTTAAACATTCGTTCTACGGAATACCGTTTGGAGCTGTTTGCATTTTCAAGTTCAAACGTAAATGAGACGTGAAGGACATTCTCTGCATGATTTAATATTCCATGAGTGTTATTGGCTGCACGCTCTACTTTTCCGTACAATGCAAGAGTCATCGCATCAAGAATAGAGGATTTTCCGCTTCCTGTCGGGCCAAATATGCCAAACACTCCGCCTTCGCAAAGAGAACTGAAGTCAATAACCTGCTTTTCTCTGAAACTATGCAATCCTGAAATGGTAAGGGATATTGGCTTCATTCCTTGTCCTCCTCTTCTTCCGGCTCGTCATGAATCATATCCAGAAAGAGCTTCATTGTTTCCTGATCAGGCTGTGCCCCGCCTGTCTGCTGCTCATAAAATTTGGCGAAAAGCTCATCTATCGGAAGGTTTGCTCTGCTTTCCCGGCTTTGGTCATTTATGCTTTTTTCAAAGACAGGACGGATATGCACAAACCCTGGATGAGAATTTCGCAGTCTATGAATCTCTTCAAGGGAAAGGGTATCTATTAAATGAACCTCTAAGTCAATCCAGGCATTTTTGTCTTTCCCATCATCAAGCCACTGATGAACCTGCTGCAGACCTTCTTGGGCTCTCCATTTTACTAATGGCTTTCCGCTTGAGAGCAAAACTTCAGAAACCTGAGCCTGTCCGCCTGGCTCAAGATCGACAATGGAAACTGATTTTGCGTAGCCTGATTCTGAAAAACTGTAGGCAAGAGGCGAACCCGAGTATCTTGCCATTGTGCGGGCCCGCTTCAATGTTTGCGGGCGATGAAGATGTCCAAGCGCCACATACTGCGCTTTTTCGGGAAGACTTGAAGCTGCTACCGTATATGCGCCTCCTACTTCTATTGGACGTTCCGAATCAGTGGAGCTTCCCCCGGCTACATATATATGGCTCATCGCAAGATTAACCGTGTCAGCTCTGAACTGCTCTGACATATAGGCAAATAAATCCCGAATTCGTTCATCATATGAATTGCGCAAAAGAATTTCATCGTGACTGTCTGAGAGCATTTCTTTTAACCTTGCTTCTGAGGGGTAAGCAAGAGCCGCCATCATCATTGATTGACCGGCAGCCGGCACATCAACGGTTATAATACTTGATGAAGGGTATCCAATCAGGTGAATGCCCTGTGTGTCTGCAAGCGGTGAAGCAGCCTGCAGACGTTCAGGGTTGTCATGGTTGCCGGCTATCACAATTACAGGACGGCGGCCTTTATCTGAAAGCCTCGAGATGCTTTCATAAAATAGCTGTTCTGCTGCTGCAGGAGGATTCACCGTATCAAAAGCATCGCCTGCCATTATGACAGCATCCGCTTTTTCATCAATGACAATCTGTGAAAGCTCATCTAAAAATTGAGCCTGCTCGAGAAGACGGCTTCTCCCTTCAAGCGTCCGGCCTAAATGCCAGTCTGCTGTGTGTAAAATCCGCATAGAGATTTTCCCAACCTTTCTTATTAGAAAAGCGCAAGCGGCCCGGTTAGCTCAGGCATGTCAGATAAGGATCCGCCAGAAAAGGCGCTTTTTGCCAATACTTTCGGAGCCGTTCTGGCCGAGGAGCCTGAGCGATGGAGCTAGACACCTCGAAATGCGGAACCGACTGTTCAGCCCCGATAGGCAGATAAGAATTCACCCATAAAGTCCGGTTCCCGCCTTTTTGGGTGAATTTGTTCTGACCGAGGGGCTAGGAGGTGGAGCTAGCAATGCGCAATTCATACTTACTTATGTTCTAAAAAAAGAAGAAGCAAATCCTTCTTCTTAATGTCTTACACTTCCAGTACATGTCCTCCATCAAAGAAATAAAGAACTTTTAATGAAAGAGGTTTCTTCGTAATTTTTTCAATCGCTTTTCCGTAAAGATCAAGCTGAACACTGTAGCGTTTCGCTAAAACAGGACGTGCCTGCTGAAATCCGCCCGGAAATTTCCCTTCAATGGCATCTGTTTTATAATCAAGTAAAACGACACCTTCTTTATCTTCAAATAAACAGTCGATGACACCTTGAATCAGCACATGTTCACCCTTCGCTTCTTCGTATAGTTCATCGGCGGGCAAGGCATAGCTGAAGGGAACCTCCCTCTCGATGCGGTCTGCATTCTGCAGTCTTATCCCGATATCCGTCTGGAAAAAGCGAGCAATGGAGCCGATATCAATGCTGTCCGCCTGCTCTTTTGTCAGAATTTCTTTTGTGGTAAGCTCTTGTACTTTTCGGCGAGTATTTTCAGCCGTTACCGGTTCGCTCAGATTAAGCTGCTGCATAACTGCATGCATAGCTGTCCCTTTTTCTGCAGCAGTGAGCGATTTTTTCTGCATGAATTTTGGCCGGTCATACATAAAGGTGTCTTTCTGAGTACGCAGAATCGTTTCATCACTATATTCATCTCTGAATTCCTGCTGCCTTTTTACTTCCGATACCGATTGCTTTGAACGGAATACAGCGGCAAACTGATGCTCATACGTCCATGATAACCGGGCTTTTATTTGCTCCTGATAATCTGACTGACAAGCTACTGGTTCAAGGTTCTTCAAAGCACTGAGCATTTCCTGATCATACTTTTTTTCCTCTTTTTGAATGTCATACAGTTCCTCCTCATTCATTACGTTAATTTCCCAGCGCGATGGATGAGGAAGAATGAAAGGATTCTTTTCTTCGCTATTTTCCCTGAGTCTTGCCGCATCCTCGTGGCGGACTAATGCAGGACCGATCCAGTCAAGATAGGATTTGGCCTGTGCCCGTTCAAAATCTGGGAGCAGCCACTCCTCCTGAGTCATTGAATTTTGCCAGTCAGACAGCGTTTTTATGGCGTCTTTCAATGTTCCGACCAAAAAAAGTTTCTCTTTTGCCCGAGTTAAAGCAACATACAGAACGCGGAGCTCTTCTGACAGCAATTCAATTTTCATCTTTTTCTTCATGGCCGCAAGCGGCAAGGTCGGATAGCTGATTCGAAGAGAAGGCTGAATCAGTTTCGTAGCAAAACCGAGCTCTTTATCAAGCAGATATTTTTTATTCATATCCATCATATTAAACTGTCGTGCAAGCCCGGCAACGAATACGACCGGAAACTCCAAACCTTTGCTGCTGTGAATGGTCATCAGCCGGACCACATCTTCCTGCTCGCCGAGGGCTCTTGCAGCACCAAGGTCATCTCCCCGTTCCTGCATGCGCTCTATGAAGCGAAGGAAACGGAAAAGTCCTCTGAAGGTTGTCGCCTCATACTGACGTGCTCTGTCATAGAGCGCCCGCAAATTGGCCTGCCGCTGCTTGCCGCCAGGCATTCCGCCGACATAATTGAAGAATTTCGTATCCCGGTACAGCTGCCAGATTAATTCTGAAACGGATCCCATGCGAGCAAGCTCTCTCCATGTTTGCAGCTGATCATAAAACGATTGCAGCCTTTTGCTGAGAGCTGCATCTTCCCTGGATGCTTCTGATAAGAAAACTTTTAAGGCTTCAAAGTACGTGCCTTTTTTTGAATATGTCCGGATGATGGCGAGTTCATTTGTGCTCAGTCCGACAACTGGCGACCTCAGAACGGATGCAAGCGGAACATCCTGGTATGGGTTATCAATCACTTTTAGAAGCGACATCATAATGGCGACTTCCGTTGCTTCAAAATAACCGCCTGAGAGGTTTGCATACACAGGAATGCCCTCTTGTTTAAACTCCTCAATAATCTGCGGCGCCCATGGCATAGAGCGCAGCAGAATTACAACATCTCTGTATGTGATATTCCGGGTCCCGCCGATTTTACGGTCATAAATCTGAAATTTATTCTGAATCATCCCGCGAATCTTCTTTGCCATGACTCTTGCTTCAAGCTGAACAGTCTGAAGTTCTTCAGGATGGAATGAATTTTCTTCTTCAGAACCGTTCTCTTCCTCATCCTTGCCGCGATTTATAAGCAGGAGTTCAGCCCTCATCTGTTCAGAATCCGGATAAGATGCCCCAAGCTTCAGCTCAGCATCAAGGTCATAGGCAACTTCCCCCACCTTCTCTCCCATTAGCTGCTTAAAGAGAAAGTTCGTGCCGTCGATTACTTCTGAACGGCTTCTGAAGTTTTTTGATAAATCGATGCGAAGACCTGTGTGCTGTCCTTCTTTTGAGAAGGTTTTATATTTGCTCAAAAATAAAAACGGTTCAGCAAGTCGGAATCTGTAGATCGATTGTTTTACATCGCCTACCATAAACAAGTTTCCTTGTCCGCTTTTGGCTACAAGCTTGAGAATGGTTTCCTGAACAAGATTTGTATCCTGATACTCATCGACAAGTACTTCTTCAAATTGATTTTGATAATCAAGAGCTGCTTCAGTTGCATCCAATTGTCCATGTTCATTCGGTGTTCCAAGAATTTGAAGGCAGAAGTGCTCAAGGTCTGAGAAATCAACAATCCCTTTTTGCTTTTTCTTTTCGTCAAAACGTTCCCCAAACAGATTCACAAGTCCTGTAAGTGTTTTGATGACAGGTTTTAAATCCCGCAAATCCTGCAGATGGCTTTCATAGGATCGTGCAAACAGCTCTTCCTGCAGCTGCTCGATTTGTTTTTTTGCTGAGTTGCGCAGCGCCGTAGTCTGTTCAAGCAATTCCTTGCTGTATTCTGACCCCCTGCATGCTTTAGCACGGGAAAATGACGTCAGTGCCATTTTCCCCGCCAGTTCCTGCCACGAATCTTTTGATTTAATCAATTCCTGAACCTGCCTGATGTCATCTGTCAGATTTTCCGCACGCGGAGCTGGGCCTCCCGGTTTTTCAGTCAGTGCAAGTGCACGCTGGAGTTTTTCAAGGCTGCTTGTGAGCTGCATGGAAATATCTGCAGCAAGGTATGGAAAAAACGGCAAGTTTTCAAGCCGTTCTTCTTCGCCGTACATGCCGGCAAGCTCATCAAGCCACTTTGAAGGGTTCGGATGCGAACGGGAAAATTGATAGAGCGCACGGATCAGTGTCTGCAGGTCTGTATCACTTCTATCTGTTGTATAGCGGTCTACTAGATCAAAAAAAGCATCATTATCTGCAAGGCTGTATTGTTCTTCAAAGATTTCATCAAGTACCTCATCAATCAGGAGCTGTCCCTCTGTTTCATCAGCAATCCGGAAACCAGGATCCAAATCGATTAAGTAATAATACTTTCTTACCACATTCAAGCAGAATGAATGAAGCGTGGAAATCGCTGCTCTGTTCAAAAGGGACAGCTGCCTTCTCAAATGAAGGGAAGAGGGGTTCTCCTTCAATGCTTTTTCAAGCGCTTCGCCGATTCGGTTTCTCATTTCTGCTGCTGATGCATTGGTGAACGTTGCAACTAATAAACGGTCCACATCGACCGGATTTTCTTTTGAAATGATTTTGCGGATGATTCTCTCAACGAGCACCGCGGTTTTTCCTGATCCAGCGGCGGCTGCCACAAGAATATCCTGCCCGCTTGAGACGATCGCTTTCCATTGATCATCCGTCCACTGGCTGTTACTTGGTTTCTGTATCATTCTCTTCCCCCCTTGCTTCGTTCTTCAATCTCGTAAGAATGACATCATTTTTATCATCCTTCAGCATGCGGTATTGATTTTCTGCCAATGATTGATCAAATTGACAGACAGACTTAAAGGAGCAAAACGTGCATGGCACTTTTTCCTTCATTTTGTAAGGAGTAATATCGACTACCCCGTTTGTAATATCCGTTCCTATGCTTTGGAAAAGAGAACGGACATGACCTCGGAGCAAATCAAATTCCCCTTCGCTTGCAATTGCAGAGTCAGATCTGAAGCCGCCATCCTTTTTTAGTCCGGCAGATACAATTTTCGAAAGGCCGGTGTCCAATGTCTGATCCATTAGACGCACAGCTTCCTCATCTCCAAGGAGTAACCCCTTCATTTTAAACTTCTTGAAAATTTCTTCTTCAATTTTATCCAGCGGCAGCTGTGATGCTGTCTGAATCATCGGATCGTGCACATGGAAGTATAGGACGCCTGCAGGAGTCGCCTCCACTCCAAGCCAGCTTTTAGAATGTGTGATAATCACATCTAAATAAGTCAGCATCTGCAGGGCGAGTCCGTAATATACCTCTGATAAATTAAGAGCTTTGTCACTGGATTTAAAGTCAACGATTCGGAGAAGAACTCCATTAGAGCTTTCCGCCTTATCCACGCGGTCAATTCGTCCGATCAATTCCATCGTGCAGCCATTATCCAGCTGAAAGCGGATAGGGGGCAGCGGACCGCCTTTGCCAAAACCGAGCTCAAGGCCGGCCGGTGCAAATCCGCTTGCCTTCGCATGTTCGCTTAAAATAGACGAAGCTCTCGATATGATGCTGACAAGCTTTCTTTTTAAATAGTGATGACGGTTTGAGCTCAATAGGATTTCTCTTTGCAGTCTTGGAGCCAGCGTTTCAACTGCATCATGCGAAAGGCGTGCACACTGTTCCTTTGATAAATCCTTCCAATCGAGCTTTAATTGCTGCATTCTGTCTGCAATCAGCTTTAATGCAGAGTGAAACATCTGACCGATATCCGGGGCCTCAAGACGGAAATATTGCCGGTCTTTTAGCTTTAATCCGTGTGTTGCATAATGTGAAAACGCACAGGCCTTAAACATCTCCATCCGCGAAACACTGCCTTGAATATGTTCGCCGTAAAGCTCTCTGCTGATGTCTGATTGCAGTGTTTCTGCCTCGTTTCGGTAAAAAAGGCTCCCGACAACTTTTGATAACGTCTCTTTTTCGACCTGCTGGGTAAAATACGTGTACGTATCCCACCAGATCGAACTGATTGGATAGCTCCGCTTCCAGGCTTGCAGCTGGGAAGTCAGATAGGAAATGGTAACATCTTCATTCACAATGAAGGACAGCTGCTCATCTTCAGGCAGTTCCTCAGGCTCATTTATAAAGATTTCCGTTCGAATAGCCGGGAATAAGTCCTTCATCCGCTTAATGATCATCGAAGGAAGCAAAGCTTTTCCTTCCTCGTCTGCAAGCGGATAGGAGATATACAGCTCATGTGATGCCCCTGCAAGTGCTAAATAAATGATAAAATTTTCATCTAAAAGCTGCTCGCGTGCAGTTGGCGCAAGCTCAATTCCCTGTTGGTGCAAAGACATACGGTCTTCCTCTGTCAGCACGCCTTTTTCCATCGGTCTTGCAGGAAGAACACCGTCATTTGCTCCAACTACAAATGAAATTTTAACGTTAAGCAATCTTGATCGTTCTAAACTTGCGATGACCACCTGATCCATTGCAGGCGGAACGAGCGCAAACTTCATTGCTTCAAGACCCGTTTCGATCATTTCGGAAAATAGTTTGCGGGAAATGGCATGATCCTTCATCATCTCAGCAAATTCATCCAGCATTCCTGTTACAGCACTCCATACTTGAGCATGTTCTCTGGCTTCAATCAATCTTCCTGATTCCTCGGCATCCAGTCTCAGGTGCTCAAGCTTAAGCGGGATATCGAGTTCCTCCAGAAACAGATACAGAGCCTCAGCCATGCCGATGCTGCTTTTAGCCCTTTTCATTCTCTCAGCAAGTCCGTTCAGCGGCCGGACAATAAGATCTCTGAGCTGATTGATCAATTCTTCCATTTCATTTTCTTCATCTGTTCTGACATACTCATCGTCCAGTGAATAGTATCTGCGATAGACAAAGCGTTCTTCCTTCGTCCATTTGCTTCCCTGAATCCCGTATGACAGCACGTAGTTCTCAAACTGATCCATTTTCTCCCGCATTTCCTGCTTGTCGGCATCTAGAGGAAGAAGGAATTCTGTTTTAATGCAGCGGAACACAGCTTCATAACGCCAGTTGCCATTTAAAACTTCAAGAGCGGATCTGATCAGTTCAATCACTGGGTGATTAAGCATCGAACGCTTTTGATCGATAAAAAAAGGAATCTGATAATCTCTGAACACTTGTTCAATCAAGTCCTGATAATCTCCAATATTTCGAATTAAAACGGCAAGATCCTTGTAACGGTAATCATCATCCATGACAAAACCGCGGATTTTCCTGGCGATTCCTTCTATCTCGGAGCGGCGGGAAGCAGCCTCTGCTATCACCGCGTTTGTTTCTCCTTCGTACGGCTTTACAGGCCTTGATTCAAGATATCTCTCTAAATGGGCAAGTGACGGACGTTCTATGAATCTCGGCATTTCATTTAATACGAAAACGTCATCCACTTCCATCCTTGACTCTTCTGCAAGCATTGAGAGCTTGTGATAAGTCATTCCAGTCATTCTGAATAAATGCAGCTCATGCGGAAGATGCTCATAAAAGGGCTTGTCCGCTGTAAGGGCAATGGTTACGCTTTTCGCATGATTCATGAATGCTGCGATGACTTCATACTCCTGTGGTGTAAAGCTGTGAAATCCGTCAATATAAATATCTGCATTGTGAATATAAGAGGATTCTGCAATTTTCTCTGCCAGTAGTTTAAGATAATCCTCTGAATCAACGTACGTACCGCTGAGTTCAATCTCGAGCTGTTTATAGAGCAGGACAACATCATGAAGCTTATCAGCCAGCGCCTTTTCCTGACGGGTAGCATTTACTGACATCTTCTCAAGCTTATCTTCCATATCCCCGGGTGTGAGGCAATAGCGCTTCAGTTCTGTAATCATCGTTTCAATATGCTCAATAAATCCGCTTTTGCTGCTTGCTTTTGCAAAAATTTTAAACTCCTGCTTATGCTGTTCAACAAGCTTCCGAATCATCATTTGAATCCCTGTTCCGGATATATGATAGCGGCTGATTCCTCCTGTTTCCTGCAGAATCCTCCATGCCAGACGGCTGAAGCTGAATGTCTGCGCCCGCATCATCCCGCCTAAATCAGGCGTTTTAACCAGCTCATATTCAATGCCAAACGTCATTTGATCAGGCACCAAATAAACGATTGGATCTCCTTCCGGCCTTTCAAAAAGATCCATGCGGATTTCATTTAACAGCCGGTGTGTTTTCCCGCTTCCAGATCTCCCTAAAACAAACTTTACTCCCACATTCAGGACCCCTTTCTAAAAAAACATTGATGCGCACAGGCAGCTTTCTATCTATAAAATTCCAAATTAATTTCTTATCGGCAATGAATAAAAAGGCATACCAATATGCCTTTTTATTCTTTAAACTATCTATTATTTCAATTGTAATCTCTCCATCTATTTTACTTTAAAAATCAGGGGAATACCATTCCCGCCCTCTTTCCAAGTTTTGCAGAATCATGGGAGAACGGCCTTATTGGCAGATGCATAGGCTATAAGAAAAGGGCAATCCCAAATGGGTTATCAGAGCCGTTCTGACAGAATATCCTGGCACTCGGGTACTTGGACATAGCTGCCAGGTGCTATCTGCATTTTGATATAAATGAAAAGGAGGCAGGATTATGAATAAGATGAATCTACTCTCATTCTTTTTTTTGATTACGGCTATCATGGTCGCAAGCAGCATCTATATTCTTATTCCGATTTATCGCGAAACAGCAGAAGGCATTGGAATTTCATTTGATGAAGCTGTACTCGGAAGCACTTTTTTCACCTTTTTCTATGCAGCCGGGCTTCTTGTATTTGGTCCGCTTACAGAGATCGCCGGGAAGAAAAAAATTCTCATTGCCGGATTTGGCTGCTCCATCATTGCCACGATTCTTTTAGCTTTTGCTGCGCCTTCAACCTTTCTCCCGCTGCGCTCCTTACAAGGATTCTCTTTGGGCTGCTTCGCGCCTGTCGCATATGCCTATTGTTTTGAATCATTTGATGAGAAAACACGGACACGGCTGATTTCCCTCATCAATATGGGCTTTTTGATGTCGGGCATCATTGGTCAGCTGATCAGCTCAGCGATTGCTGCAGCTTTCAATTGGGCTGCAGTGTTTTATTTTTTTGCATGCATGTATGCATTAGCAATGACTGGTATGGTCTTTTTGATTGAGGAGAAAAGAATGGGAGCTGTGCGGAAAAATTTCTTCGCTTCTTTAAGTTCTATTCTTAAAAATAAAAAATTGCTGCTGTGTTATCTTCTTGCTCTTGCGATGCTAATGTCATTTGTTGCTTACTATGAAGGTTTTCACAGAAAATACGGGGGAACGGTTTCGGATGAGGCTTTGTTTTGGGCAAAAGCCGCTGGATTAACGGGAGTATTTTTCTCACTGAAGAGCGGGATGTGGATTATAAGGTTTGGTAAGCTGACTGCCGTCAGATATGCCATGATTGGTATCGTTCTTTCATTTCTTCTATCATTTTTAAGCACGAATCTTTACATGTCAGCAGGATTTTCTGTGATTTACACAGCGTCGCTCTCCCTTTGCATACCCGCTGTCATTTCGCTTATCGGCGAATACGGGGGAAGTGACAGGGCAACTGCAGTGTCCCTTTATTCATTCCTGCTTTTAGCCGGAGCAAGCACAGGCCCTTTACTAGCGGCCATCTTTTCCTTTCATGAAATTCTGTTTTTGTTCTCGGTGTTTTTCAGCATAGCTGTTCTTTTTACAATCAGAAAATAGGTTCATTTCACTTTTCCAATCACTTCATCCTCACTGATTAAGCCAAATTGCCTGCTGTCACGGCTTACAAGACGATTATCCCCTAAAACAAATAAATATCCCTCTGGAATTGTCTTTCTTCCGGTGATTTCTTTTAAGGTAAAGCTGCCTGTCACTCTTCCGAAAGGATTCCCTTTTTTCAGCGTTTTCAAATAAGGCTCTTCCATCGCCTTGCCATTTACAAACAATTTATCATTTTTATATTCGAGTTCATCCCCCGGCAAACCGATCACTCTTTTGATGTAAGCATCTTCTCCCCCCGGTGCTTTAAACACAACGATTTCAAAGCGTTTGAAATCAAACAGGCGGTGATTGACCTTATTTATGGACAGCAGATGTCCGGCTGTCAGAGTAGGCTGCATGGAAACACCTTCAACCTTATAATCAACGAAAACGAGATTTTTTATGGTAATAATGAGCAAGAATGTGATGACAGCTGTAAAAAAACAGTATCTTTTTCTCATCTTAACCCTCCGTAAATTTAATGATCTCTTTTCTTTTCTAGCATTTTAACATTGAGCCGCTTTTCAAGCTGCTTGCCGATGAACCACAATAAAAAAATGACAGACACGGCAATCACCGTTCTAACAGGCTGCGTAATCAAAGCTCGCAAATCATATCCGATGAAACTGACTAAAAAAATCATCACAAACTTCCCGGAAAGCACAGCCAAACTGAATTGCCAGATACTCACCTTAGACAGTCCCGCTACGATATTAACGGCAGCAGATGGCGTAAATGGAAAGCAAAGCAGCAAAAACAAAGGACCAAACCCGTGCCTCTCAAGCCACCCCATCATTCTCTGCACAGTTGCATTCCGGCTGAAAACCCTGAAGAACCTCTCCTGTCCGTATTTTCGGACAATCAGAAACAGAATCAGTGCACCAAGACAGCTTCCGATCCAGGAATAAATAAAACCGGGCCACAGGCCAAATGAATTGACATTCGCTACAAGAAAAACGACCAACGGCAAAAATGGCAGAAACGCTTCAAGTAAAGGAAGCCCTATGCCCAGCAGCGGGCCAAACGAACGGTAATCCTTAAAAAATTCCATCATTCTTTCAATAGTAAAATAATCCAGAAACGCTTCGAGTTCCATGCGGTAAGCTCCTTACATCTTTATCTATGCTATTATTTTACACGTTTGTGTAAAGACTTTAAACATAGAGGGCAGTTCATTGCGGGAGCATGCATAAAACAGACTTGCATTTCATAAGCTGATAAAGTAAAATAAAATCGAACATATGTTCTTTTTAAAATGTTGAAGCGAGGTTTTTTTGATGACGAGAATTCCCTCAGACCTTCGAGATGCAATTGAAATGTCCATATACCTTCCGATGACCATTTCCATATTCAACCGGGACTTATCCATTATTGAGCAAAGTCCGTTCAAGCTCAAACAGCCTTACCTGAACATCATCGAAGAATCACTCAAACTTGCACAAAAAGATCTGACAGTCGTACGCCATGAACTGAAAAAAAACAGCATAAAGGTCAGCCAGGTGCAAAGAGATGAGGCATTTACAATGTACTCATTCATCTTTAAAGGCTACGAGGAGCAGCACAATTATTTTAATCCGAGAATTCGCAATAAAGTATGCGAACTCATGGAACAATATTTATTTAAAGTGATAAAAAAGTAATTAATGTTTGTTCAGCTCGCGAATGATCTGTTCGTAAATGAGATTCGTCTGCTTTTCCTTTGGAAACAGCACCAAGTTCATCTTGCGGTGCTCTTCTTCAATTCGGGCTGTAATGATCGTGCGCAGCTGAGCCGTCCGGAATAATTGGTTCTCAAAAGAGGTTGAAGAGACTGAAATTGTCACACTTCCCCCATTTGTAAAGAAAATGTCTGTATTATCAAAATCAGCTGCTGTATATTGAAGAATGTGTGCATGTGAAACCCATGCGCATTGACTTCTTGATGAAGAAGACGTCGGAAAGAAATACATATGATTTCCCGGATCAATGACAATCGGAGGTTTATGGGTAATTCCCATTAAATCCCTGGTGGCGGCTTTGCGCCCTTCGTAGCTGGATCCGAAATAAGAACAGCTGCGGTTCATAATCTCCTGAGGACTGAGCTTCACAAAAACCTCCTGCTCTGCCTCAATGACTCTAGAAAACAGACTTCCTCTGTGCGCCTCAGGCAAGATTGCCATCGTCAATCGATTTGCTACGTAATGATCTAAATACTCTGCTTGCTCGTTTTCCAAAAATTTTCACCTCTAGTTATATAGGAATATAGAACTAGTTTCAATCTAGCATATTTATTTCTCTTTTTCTACAATTTTACAATATTTTAACATTTTGATGAAAAGTTAGAGAAAAGGCTATATCCAAATCTTATCTACAAAAAGAAAGCCCTAAATGCGCGACTTCCGGAAAATTCCAACCAATTTTCTGTGTATTGCTCTGCGTTCAACTTATCTTGAGACTCCCATGTTTTCCTGATTTTTAACCACATGCAGAATTTGGAGAAATAAGTTTTCTAAAAATTATAAATATTTAGTTGATTTCTAGGGCTTTTATCCATATAATTAAAAAAAGGCATCAGGGGTGATCTTTCGTGAAAAACAGGAAAACGTATACCGAGATCATGAAGTCCCGTAACACTTTCAAGATGGAAAAGAAACAGGAAACCGTACTTGATATTTACATTCAAATGGTGTTGGATGAAGCTGTGTTAACCCGGAAACTGTCCCTCCTTTCAGAAAAGATCGATGAGTCCTTGGACCGTAATGACAAACCGCTATTTTTAAAGTTAGCCAAAGAATATGCAGAGCTGCGATTAATCATTTAAAAGCAAGCCCCGAAGCGGGGCTTGCTTTTATGTTGCTGGTAAAAGAATTCGCAGGGAATCCATACAAGTTCTTTGATTACCTTTGATTATAATTTTTCAGTTTAAGGCATTAAACAGCCTCTTTTAGCACCATCTTACATGACCTTCTCGGTTCTAATACATCATATAACCTCCTTGATATCAAAAAAGAAAAAGGAAATCCCATACACAAAAAAAGCGGCCGCACTAAAACGATGCGGCCCAGCTTTTTCTGTCCTATTTAAGATTGATTAGCCGTGAACTGCTCTGCTTCTGTAGATCCTTTTAGCGCAGTTGTAGAAGAAGTACCGCCTGTGATGGTTTGTGATACTTCATCAAAGTAGCCAGTTCCGACTTCACGCTGATGTCTTGTTGCTGTGTAGCCGTATTGTTCACTTGCAAATTCAGCCTGCTGAAGCTCAGAGTAGGCAGCCATGCCGTAATCACGGTATTTTCTTGCAAGCTCGAACATGCCGTAGTTTAGAGCATGGAAACCGGCAAGAGTAACAAATTGGAATTTGTAGCCCATTTTGGCAATTTCTTTTTGAAATTTGGCTATTGTCTCTTCGTCTAATTTTTTCTTCCAGTTGAAAGATGGCGAACAGTTGTAGGCAAGCAGCTTGCCTGGGAATTTTGCATGAATGGCGTCAGCGAACTTCTGCGCCTGCTCTAAGTTCGGCTCTGATGTTTCACACCAGACTAAGTCAGCATATGGTGCGTAAGCAAGTCCGCGTGCGATTGCCTGATCAATGCCGGCAGCTGTGCGGAAGAAGCCTTCCGGTGTGCGCTCGCCTGTAATAAATGCCTGATCTTCAGGATCTACATCACTTGTGATTAAGTCTGCTGCATCTGCATCGGTTCTTGCAATGATTAATGTAGGAACGCCCATAACGTCAGCTGCCAAACGTGCTGAAATTAAATTCTTTACAGCTGTTTGTGTCGGAAGCAATACTTTTCCGCCGAGATGACCGCATTTTTTCTCAGATGATAATTGATCTTCGAAATGAACCGCTGCAGCTCCAGCTTCAATCATTCCTTTCATTAATTCAAATACATTCAGCTGTCCGCCAAAGCCTGCTTCTGCATCGGCAATAATCGGAGCAAACCAGTCGATGTTTCCTTCTCCCTCAAGATGCTGAATTTGATCGGCACGCTGCAGGGCCTGATTGATCCGTTTAACAACAGACGGCACACTGTTTGCCGGATATAAACTTTGATCCGGGTACATTTGTCCCGAAAGGTTTGCATCAGCTGCTACCTGCCAGCCGCTTAAATAAATCGCTTTCAATCCTGCCTTTACTTGCTGAACTGCCTGATTTCCGGTAAGGGCGCCCAGTGCATGTACATAATCTTCCGTCTGCAGCAGGTTCCAGAACTTTTCAGCGCCCCTGCGTGCAAGTGTATGTTCAATATCAATAGATCCGCGAAGGCGAATAACCTCTTCCGCTGTATATGGTCTTTCAACTCCGTTCCATCTTTCATCCATTGCCCAATTTTCCTGTAATTTCAGTGCTCTTTCATTCGTCATTTCCTGATCCCTCCAGTAGGTTGTTTGTATTGTTATAATACAGTTATAAATTTATAGTATTAATATATAACAGATTAATTGGAAATGGAATCTTTTTCTTTAAAATTTTTTGAATTTTTTATTTTTAGAGATTGAATGCTTAATAGAATGGGCGTTTCAATGGAAAAAAGACAATGATTGCAGGTGAAAATAAAAACAGCGCTGCTCCGTAAAGAGACAGCGCTGCTGCTATATTTATTTATCAGAATTACCGCTTCCCCATTCCTCAAGATACGTAATCCGCTCAAGGATTGTAGGATGGCTGTATCTGAAAATTTTCACCAGGCCGGGTGGATTAACCTGACTTAGGCCTGCTTTCGTCAACTCCTGAAACGTATTGACGGCTGCTTGCGGATTTTCAGTCATTTCAATAGCGTATAAATCTGCGTCCTTTTCCTGATGGCGAGACATGATGTTCGAAAACGGATCTGATACGAAGGTGAGCATTCCCAGGAGCATCAGAAACAACGGCAGGGAAGCAAGCTGCTGTTTTTCCGTGATATTCAGAATATGCCCGAATCTCCTGATTGAAAAATTCATTAACCGGTTGATCAAATATAAACCGATCAGCGTCAAAACAAGGTAGCCGGCAATTCCGACATAAATATGCTTCATGACGTAATGTCCCATTTCGTGTGCCATGATAAACAGAATTTCTTCCTCACTCAGTTTGTTTAAAGTAGTATCCCAGAGCACAATTCGCGAATTCTCTCCAATTCCGGTTACATATGCGTTTAACGCATTTGTTTTCTCCGACATATTCACTTCAAACACATGCTCTGCCGGGATATCCGCTTTTTCCGCTATAGCCAGGATTTTCGTTTCAAGCTCTTTGTTTTTAAGCGGGGTAAAATCATTGTAAAGCGGATCAATTAGAACAGGCTGGATAAACATTAAAAACAGACTGAACGGAATCGACAGCACCCAGGCAAAAAGCCACCACTTCCTGGAAAACTTGCGGATAAGCCCATACAGCACAGCAACAATTAAAATCATAAACGCATAATTCACCCAGAAATCAATCAATTGATCTTTCATCCATCCAGCAAAGGATTGAGTTGTGATGTGGTAAGACAGCGAGATTTTATAGCGCATCCATTCAATTGGGAACGCACAAAGTGTCACGATAAAAGAAAGCCAGAACACAAATACCGCAGTCTGTATGACAAAGAAGCGTGAAATCCCTTCAGACCAATGCTGAATTTTCCTTGAAAATCCAATGACTAGAATAACGAAAAAGATAAACCATTCAAATGGAGCGGTGACAAAATAGAGAAAATCCCTGAGCCTGGAATATTCGCCTGACAGCACCAGTTCTCGGCTGTTCATAAACGTATTCGGGTCAGCTGAACCTCCCTGAAACTGGGTTGGCAAGGCGGAATCTGCCCCCATATAGATATACCAATAAACAAACAGGCCATACAAGAAGTAAATCAGGACTGAAACAGTCAGCCATTTGCGCATGATGATGCCCCCTCGAACAAGCTCTTTGTATTAGTGTAGTTCACGACAAAGAGAGTTAGAACTTAAAATTCGGGTTAAAACACGAGCCCGTATACAATCAGCGTCAGGATGGAGCTCATCACAACGACGATGACATTTACACCAAGATAAGCAATGGCAAAAGCAGCAATCCCCCCAGTGATTCCAAACCAGATATCTTCTTGAATAAGAAAAACACCAGGAACAATCAATGCTCCGAGGGTTGCATAAGGAACGTTTCTTAATACATTCTGAACAAAAGGAGGCAGCTCGATACCGCTTAGAGCCACCAAGGGTATCATCCTCGGCAAATAGGTGACAACTGCCATGCCGAAAATCATCATCATGACATTACTGATCATTTTGCTTCTCCTCCTTTGAATAGATGAGCTCAATTAAAACAGCTGAAAGCAGTGTAGATGCAACAATAGCCCATCCAGTTGACATGAGCCCAGTCAGGTAAATGATCGAATGAATAACCGCGGCGGCTGATGCCAGAAAAACAACTTTCCTCTGCTTTTTCATTGAAGGAACTAAAAGACCGATAAACATTGCATATAGTGCAACCGACATGCTCTCTTGCAGCGTTTCCGGCAAGTTGGCTCCTATCAAATGCCCAACACCTGAAAACAGTACCCAGCTTGAATAAGAAATGAAAATAAGCCCAAACATATAACCGGCTGAAACATGCCCTTCTTTCACAGAAGCAACCGAAAACGTTTCGTCTGTAATCCCAAATGCATATAGCGCTTTTTTCCACAAACTGTCTTCTTCAACCTTTTCATTTAAAGAAGCTGACATTAAAAAATGCCTGATATTCACAATAAAAGTAGTAAAAATAATTTCAAATACTCCTGTGCCGGCTGCAATCAGGCTCAGCGATATGTATTGTGCAGCTCCCGCAAAAACGAAAATACTCATTAAAACAGTTTCAGATAAAGCAAGTCCAGTATCGCTTGCAAGCAGCCCGAATGTGATAGCAACAGGCATATAGCCAATTGCAATGCTGAGACCTGCTGTTATTCCTTCAGAAAAATGTGACTGTTTTCGCATAAAGGCTGTTGTTGCCATTCTTCTCCCTCTCCTCTTTACGGATAATAGATCAGCAGAAAACAGTTTGCGGCTGCATCTGCTTTATTTTCGTAGACATGCTCCCGATTAGCGGTAAATTTGATGGAGTCTCCTTTTTTCAGCTCATAATAAGCCTCTCCAATAGAAACGGACATTTCTCCTTCACTAACAAACAGATACTCTTCAACTCCGCTTAAATGCTGCTCTGAAACATGCTTGCATCCAGGCAGCAGCTCAAGCAGAAAAATTTCAAACTTCTTCTGCTGATCATAAGGAAAATAGGAAAAGACATTGTATAATTCATTTAAATCCTGAACAGCTGTTTTATCAGCTCTGCGTACAACCGCAACACTCGTCTGTTCTTCTTCTACGAGAGACGAAAAAGATACCCCAAGCCCGTTTGCAATTTTCCAGAGCGTATTAACAGTCGGACTTGACTGGCCCTTTTCAATCTGTGCAAGCATTCCTTTGCTCACACCCGTAACGGCTGAAAGCTGATCAAGGCTGTACTGCCGCATTTTCCGAACGTTTTTCAAATTTATTCCAATTTGTTCCTGCAGTGATTTCATAAGTTCTCCCTTTTGATTTGTTTTATATAGTATACATTCGTATTATATTTTGAACAATATAAAAAAAGAAATATTCTGATTTTTGAGACCAAAGTCCAAGATAAGGATTTATCCATTGGAAAAAAAGCACAGAAAAAGCGGCCAATCATGGCCGCTTCCTTCTTATTTCCCTTTAAAAACGGGTTTTCGTTTTTCGCTGAAAGCCGCTAAAGCTTCGATGCGGTCTTCGGTAGGAATCGTTATTTCATAAGCCTTGCGCTCAATATGCAAGCCTGTCTGAAGATCTGCATTCATTCCCTGTTTAATGGCAAATTTAGCCTGTTGCAGAGCAATTGGCCCATTTTTGAGCATTTCTTCTGCAAGCTCGATTGCGGCAGCCAAAACATCTGGAGCTGTCTTTGAAACAAGACCATACTCCAGTGCTTGCACTGACGTAATTTTGCGTGCCGTTAAAATAAGCTCAAGCGCTTTAGCCTCGCCGATAATGCGCGGAAGGCGCTGTGTTCCCCCTGCACCGGGAATGATGCCAAGGCCTGTTTCGGTCAGCCCGACAGACGTGCCTTCTGCAATCAGCCTGAAATCACATGACAGGGCAAGCTCCATCCCTCCGCCGAATGCATATCCGTTAATGGCTGCAATTGTGGGCTGGGGAAGGGCATCGATCTTTGTGAATACCTCGCCGATTTTATATAGATTCCGTTTTACCTGCTGATCTGTCAGAGTCTTTCTCTCTTTCAGATCGGCCCCTGCACAAAATGCCTTTTCCCCTGCACCTGTAAAAATCACGGCCCTGACTTCAGGATTCGTCCGGATATCTTCAACTGCAGCCTCAAGCTCAAGCAGTGTTTCATAATTGAAGCAGTTGAATACCTCCGGGCGATTTAACGTGACAACGGCCAGGTTCTTTTCTACTGTGTATAAAATGTTGGTCAAAACAGACTTCCTCCTGACTATTTTTGAAGAACTTGATCTTTAAGCGCCCTGCGCAAAATTTTTCCCGTTGTATTTTTAGGAAGTTCTTCTAAAAACTCAATGGAACTTGGAACCTTATACTTAGCTAAATGTTCGCGGCAGTATGCTTTTAATCCTTCTTCTGTCAGTGAATGATCTTTTAAAACAACAAAGCATTTCACAGCTTCTCCCTGGTTTGGATCCGGAACGCCGACAACGGCTGCTTCCACTACTCCAGGATGATTGTAAAGCACTTCCTCAACCTCGCGCGGATAAACATTATATCCGCCGACTATCACCATGTCTTTTTTGCGGTCGACAATAGTAAAGTAGCCTTCTTCATCCATCGTGGCAAGATCTCCGGTATAGAGCCAGCCATTTCGGATGGTATGCGCTGTTTCTTCAGGCATTTTATAGTACCCCTTCATCACGTTTGGACCTTTAACGATCAGCTCTCCAACTTGTCCATGAGGCACTTCTTCTCCTAATTCATTGACTACTTTATTTTCGACATTCAGTATGTTCGTGCCGATCGAGCCTGCTTTTCGCGGCCGGTCAAGCGGATTAAAGCACGTTACTGGAGAAGCCTCAGATAAACCATAGCCTTCAGAAATCACAACTTTAAACTTCTGCTCAAATCCTTTTAAAAGCGCAACCGGCATCGATGCTCCGCCTGAAATACAGAGTCTCAGAGACTCTAGATCGTCTGCATCCCCCGCCGCGTGCTGTAAAAGGAAATTATACATTGTCGGCACACCTGCAAAAACAGTAGCATCATAGGTTTTAATCAGCCTGAAAATTTCACCTGGGCTAAAACGCGGTACAATTAACAGTGTTGCCCCGCTGATTAACGGTGCATTGAGTGATACCGTCAAACAGAAAACGTGGAACATAGGTAAAGCAGCAACCACCTTGTCCCCATCATTCATTTTCAAATAAGAACCTACATCTTTTGCATTGCAGTAAAGGTTCTTATGAGTAAGCATTGCCCCCTTAGGCTTTCCTGTGGTGCCTGATGTATATAAGATGACAGCAACATCTTCTTCTGAGAGAATGACCTCTTCCGGATCCGAAACAGATGAAGCGATTAAACTTGTAAACGATTTCAATTTCGTGCTGATTGAAAGTGCTGAAACATCCAATCCTGAATTTGCATCAGATGGAGGAGTTTCGCATGAAATGATATTCTCAAGGCTTGGCAAAACAGGATTCATTTTTTCAAATAAAGGCAGCAGAACATCAAGAGCAACAATTGTTTTTACATCACCATTGTTTAAAATATACCCGATTTCATCTGGTGTGTAGATTGGATTGATTGGAATGACTGTAGCGCCGGCCCTCATCGCTCCGTATAGCGATATAACAAAATATGGTGAATTCCCAAGCACCAGAGCGAGATGATCCCCTTTTTTCACTCCGAGCTTCTGCAGACCATCCGCAAATTTGCTGATTAAAACATCCAGTTCCCCGTAGGATGTTTCCTTTCCCTCAAAGATAAATGCCGGCTTGTCTTTATACGTACTAGCGGATAAAGACAGCTGTGATGATAAATTCATTCTCCCACCCCTTGTAAAAATGAATGAATAGCCATTCATTTTCTAAAAATTTAAAACTATAAGTCTATTATATTTTATAGCACAGAAATACTCAACAAACTGGTTGTTTAAATTATTTCAAAAAAAAGATGTCCGATTTACGGACATCCCTTACATGTATTAATACAGCAGATCGATAAACTGATCTTTCTCAACGTTTCCAAAATAGTGTTTGATATTAACGTCCCTGAGAGCAAACTCAATTGAAGAACGATCATATTGCAGCCCTTTTAAACGGTTTTCAATTTCTTCAACATCTCCTACTCCGAAGAAATCGCCAAAAATTTTGCAGTTTTCAATTTGGCCTTTCTTCACTTCCAGACGAACATCGATCTGGCCGATTGAAAAACGGTGTGAGTGCTGAAGGTTAAAGGTTGGCGATTTGCCGTAATTCCAGTTCCAATTTTGATAGCGTTCTTTTGAAAGTTCATTGATTTTTTCCCAGTCTGATTCTGTCAGTTTGTATTGCGGAATTTCGCCATCCGTATCAAAGATATAACGGAGAATCATCTCTTTGAACTGCTCAATCGTGATTTTTTCTTCCAGAAATTCGCTTATGTTTGCTACCCGGCTGCGAATCGATTTTATGCCCTTTGACTCAATCTTGTCTTTTTTCACCACTAACGCTGAAACGACATTCTCCATCTCTGAATCAAACAGGAGAGTGCCATGGCTGAACATTCTGCCTCTCGTTGAGAACTGGGCATTCCCTGAAATTTTTCTGCCTTCAGCCAAAATATCATTTCTGCCGCTTAGTTCAGCATCTACGCCCAAACGCTTTAATGCACGTGTTACTGGTTCAGTGAACTTCTTGAAATTGTGAAAGCTGTCTCCATCGTCTTTCGTGATAAAGCTGAAATTCAAGTTTCCAAGATCGTGATAAACAGCTCCGCCGCCTGATAATCTGCGGACAACATGGAGCCCTTGATCTTCTACATATTTCGTATTAATTTCTTCTATTGTATTTTGATTCTTCCCGATGATGATGGAAGGTTCATTGATATAGAAAAGCAGATAAGTTTGTTCAGGATCTAAGTTTTTCAGGCAATACTCCTCTATGGCCAGATTTATTCTAGGATCCGTAATCCCCTGATTATCGATAAATAGCATGGTTTGTTCCTCCTAATTTTCCTTTGTCCATTTTAAGCCGGAAGCGGCAAGGCGGACAGGACCTTGATAGATTGTCTGAGCTTCTGAGAGTAACTGCTGATGATTCCCGAAATGCGGCAAATGAGTAAGCATTAATTCCTTTACGGAAGCGAGATTTGCCAGTTTTGCCGCATCGTAACTATTCATATGGCCTGCACCTGATCCATCCATCTCCCCGTAAAAATTGCACTCGCAAAGAAGCAGATCTGCTTGTTTTGAAAAGGGAATAAATTCTTCGATGAAGCTTGAGTCAGCTGTATAAACGACTTCTGCAGCACCATCAGAAATCCTCATTGCAAAGCAGTCTGCCGGATGCTTTGTTTTTAAGAAACGAATGGTAAAAGGGCCAATTTGCAGCTGCTCATTTGGATTATAGGCCTTTCCTATTGTCACGTCTTTATATGTAAGTCTTGCAAATTCCGGCTGATCAGCGGCATGTCCGTAAATCGGCAGTGCTCTGCTGCTCTTGTTTAAGTACTTTGCAATCAGTCTTGCAAATTGAAGAGGTCCCACATCTGAAATATGGTCATGGTGATAATGGGAAAGGATAACTGCATCAAGATCTTCAGGCTTCACATAATTCTGCAGCTGTGATAATACAGCACTTCCGCAGTCTACAAGAAGACGAAATCCGGCAGATTCAAAAAGATATCCCGATGATGCCTCATTCACCGCCGGATACCCGCCCCAAAAACCAACTACTGTTACCTTCATGACAATCCTCCTTTATTTTTATTCCTACCTCTCAATATACCCATTTTTTAAAAAAATTGCATGTTTTATGACATTGTTACAAAACAGATGTTGACATACCTCTATCTGTTATAATACAATGACATTAACAACAACTTGGAGGGGATACCAATGTTAGTTAAAATGACTGAATTTTTCAAAAACCTGCCTGCTAAGAAGTGCTTGGAGTGCGGGGATAAAATTGAAGAACAGCATGAGTGTTACGGCAATACATGCGATAAATGCATGAAAATCAACCACATTTAACCCTTGTTCATCCTAACAATACCTATATTTTGGAGAAAGAATGCAACGTTCTTTCTCTTTTTTTATGCAATAAGAAAAGCGCAAGCGCCCGTTTAGCGCAGGCAGACAGATAAGGATCAGCCAGTAAAGGCGCTTTTTGCCTTTACTGGCTGATCCGTTCTGGCCGAGGAGTTGGGCGATTCCGCTCGCCATCGAAGCGCAAAATTTTATACTTTCTTATCTCTTAAAAAAGACACTGAGAACTCAGTGCCTTTCTTCTCCTATTATACTTCTCTGTCCCAATGACGATGCTCGGCTGCTGCTGCAATAAATGCATCAGCGAAAGTCGCCGCTTTTTCTGCTTCTTCAGCAACAACTACGCCTGAACCATTGCCAATTCCCGCTGATTCAAGAATTTCGGCCGCTTCATAAGCTGCCCCGATTGCTTTAAAGTGGCTGAAGCCTTCTTTCAAGAAAGCAGCAGCTTCTTTCTTCTGCAGCAAGAGATCACGGCTTTTCGTTCCTCCGGCAACGAAAATGGCGTCAAATAAGACGGAATCACTAGTAAGGAAAGTATGGTCCACTTCAAGTTCATGACCGTCATCACTTTTAAGAGGACTCAATGTATGACTGATCACTTCAGGCGTAATGCCTGCTTCTTTCAATGAGCTTAAAAATGGATGAAGTTGAGAAGCATTGTACCCGTCCTCAGCGAGAATCGCTACTTTGCGTGTATCAGGCACTTTAATTGTTTTTTCCTGACTTAATGCAGGAGATGAGTTTGTTACACCTGACTCTGCAGCATCCTTACTTACGGAAGCCCCAATGCCTGCAGCAACCTCATTTGCAAGCTTCATGTCGATTGAACTGATCATGTCTACAACCTGCTGCTGCACATCTTTGCTCTTTACTTTTCCAAGTTCAAAGCGGAAAGCTGCAGTCATATGCTGCTTTTCAATATCCGTCATGCTGTTCCAGAAAAGCTTAGCCTGTGAAAAATGATCTTTAAAACTTTCACTGCGCTGACGGATTTTACGTCCCTCTACCTTTTCCTGATAATGTACATAGCCGCCTTCCTCCTCAGATGCTGGACGAGGGTCATTTTGAGAAAGTGAGTTGTTATGGTAAGCCGTCTGACCTCGATTAATTGTCATCCGGTGCATGCCGTCTCTTTGATTGTTATGGAACGGACAGACGGGACGATTGATCGGAAGCTCATGAAAGTTTGGACCTCCAAGTCTTGAGAGCTGTGTATCTGTATACGAAAATAATCGGCCCTGAAGCAATGGATCATTTGAAAAATCAATACCTGGCACTACACTTCCAGGATGGTACGCAACCTGCTCTGTTTCAGCAAATACATTATCCTGATTGCGGTCCAGCGTCATTTTTCCAATCAATTTTACAGGAACGATTTCCTCCGGCCATAGCTTTGTCGGATCGAGAATGTCAAAGTCAAAGTTAAACTCATCCTCTTCTTCTATGATTTGAACGCCTAGCTCATACTCTGGATAATCTCCATTTTCAATTGCTTCATATAGATCTCTTCTATGAAAATCCGGATCTTTACCTGCAAGCTTTTGAGCTTCATCCCACACTAGAGAATGAACGCCAAGCTTCGGCTTCCAGTGGAATTTCACAAAACGGCCTTTCCCTTCCTCGTTTACAAATCTGAAGGTATGGACGCCAAATCCTTCCATCATCCGGTAGCTTCTAGGAATTGCCCTGTCTGACATTGCCCACATAATCATATGTGCTGATTCCTGATTGTTTGCAATGAAATCCCAGAATGTATCATGAGCGGTAGAAGCCTGGGGCATTTCATTATGCGGTTCTGGTTTTAAAGCATGAACTAAATCCGGAAACTTGATCGCATCTTGAATGAAGAAAACCGGTATGTTATTTCCAACTAAATCATAATTTCCTTCCTCGGTATAAAATTTGGTTGCAAATCCCCTGGCATCCCTTACCGTATCGCCTGAACCCCTTGAACCGGCAACCGTTGAAAACCGGACAAATACAGGCGTTTTAACAGATGGATCCTGAAGAAATTTAGCCTTTGTGAATTCTTTCATCGGCTCGTAGACTTGAAAATAACCATGGGCCCCATAACCCATAGCATGCACAATTCGCTCAGGAATGCGCTCATGATCAAAATGAGTCATCTTTTCCCTGAAATGAAAATCTTCCATCAGAGTAGGTCCCCGTACACCCGCTTTTAAAGAATGCTCATCTTCTGAAACACGCAGCCCCTGGTTCGTCGTCATTTTTTTCCCTGTATCATCTACACGATAAGCCTCTAATTGTTCGTCCTTGCTGTTTTTAGGATGCTTGTCCAATTCATTCATTCCTTCCGTCCTATTATATGTACTCTATTGAATTACCACATAATTTCGACAATGAAACCCATATATCTTAGATTCCTTTCATCAAAAAAGACACTGCATGTAAAACAGTGTCCTTAGCTCTCTATTGATTGACTAATTTGTCATTTGGATTTTTGCCATTTCCCTCACAGTTGAATCCCTCACAATAAGCTTCAGAGGAAACTGGTAAATTTCAAGAGAATGATAGATTTTCCTGTTAATTTTATCAATTATTACATCCATTGCTTTTTTAGCCATTTCGCAGACAGGCTGGTGAACGGTTGTAATCATTGGATCAAGCAATTCCGTTATCGCCTGATTATCAAAGCCAACGACGGCAAGCTCATCCGGCACGTTCCAGCCATGCTTTCTTGCTTCAGAAATGATGCCTGCCGCTACTTCATCAGCCCCAGTAAAAACAGCTGTTGGACTCTCATTCAGCCCCTTTAATTCGCGGAAAACTCTTTTTCCATCTTCAATATTGAATGCGTCTCTGAACGCGGCATTTTCGTCAAAAGGCAGTCCTGCTTCTGCTAACGCTTGTTTAAATCCTCTTTCCCGCTCTTTGGCAACATTGCTTCTGTGCCCTCCGCAGCAATACGCGATATGTTTGTGGCCTTGCTCAATCAAGTGCTTTGTTGCTATGTAGCCGCCAAACGCCTGATCTAACCTGATCATAGGGACTTTGGCATTTTCTTCGAACTCATTGCACAATACGATAGGACCATATTCCATATACGGCTCGATTTTGCTCCAGTCATTTTCAAGAGATGCAAGGATCACGCCATCAACCTGCTTTGTTTTAAGCAGGTTTAAATATTTTAGTTCTTTGGTTTTAGAATATTGTGTCTGGCATACGATCAGCTGATAGTTTCTCTCAGACGATGCCATCTCCAATGACTCAATGAACTGGCTGAAAAAAGGATTGAGAACTCTTGGAATGAACACTGCGATAATTTCTGTTTTTTGATTGCGGAGACTTCTGGCGGATGAATTAGGTACATAACCCAGTTCTTCCATTGCTTCTAATACAACCCTTTTTTTTGATTCAGATACATATGGATGGTTGTTGATGACTCGTGATACAGTAGTTCTGGACAGTCCTGCAAGTCTGGCAACATCCTCAATTGTAGACACTTGCTTTCCCCCTCATCTCGCGAACGAATGGTGTCTCTATTTAAATGAAATCGTTCTCATTTTCCATTATATTTCAAAATGTAAGGGCTTTCAATATATAAAACTGTTGAATCTTTTCTCTGTCAGTTCACTCCTGGATCATTCATAATAAAAAACGCCTAAAGCATATCGCTTTAGACGTTTTTCCTTTATGCAGCTAATTCATCTGCTTCTTCTTTTTTATCCTTTCTTAAAGCGAAGAAGAAATAAGCAATTGTGCCAATCATCATAGCACCGATAAAGATCGCCAAAATGCCTGCCTGGTGCCACATGAAGGCAAAGTCACCAGATGAGATGACCGCTTTAAAGCCAGAGACTGAATAAGTCATAGGCAGCCATGCATTAAAGATCTGCAGCGCATTTGGAATCAGTTCAAGCGGGAATGTTCCTGCGCTTGTTGTAAGCTGTAAAATCAGGATGATGATGGCAACAAATCTGCCCGGATCGCCTAATGTTGTCACTAAGAATTGGACCAGTGTAATAAAAGTCAGACTCGTAATGATGCTGAATAAAATGAAATATGGAACACTTTGTACTTCAATGTTTAATCCATATAATAAGACTGCATCTGCAAGCAATGCCTGAATGACGCCAATGACTGCGAGAATGCCGAACTTGCTCATAAACCAGCCGATTGCACTTTTAGGAACGCCAGCCGCCTGTCTCAATGGGAAGACAATTGAAAGCAGCAATGCCCCAACAAATAAACCAAGTGACAAGAAGTAAGGTGCGAAGCCCGTTCCATAGTTAGGAACCGCATTTACCTTTTCATCTTTTACTTTTACAGGTTCGGAAATCATGTCATACGTTTTATCTGAACCGCTTTTGTCTTTTGTTTCTTCTGCGGCTTCACCAAGTTTAGAAGATAGTTCCCCAGTTCCTTCTGATAGTTTGCCTGCACCTTCATCTATTTTTCCAGCACCGTCAGCAAGCTGATTTGTACCGTCCTGAAGAGCAGAAGAACCGTCTGCAAGCTTAGAAATTCCTGAGTTGAGTTCACCGCTGCCGGCTGCAAGTTTGGCAGATCCAGCTTTTGCTTCAGCGAATTTCTGATTAAATGTTTCTAATCCGTTTGTAAGCTTCTGCTGACCTGTTAAAAGCTTGCCCGAACCATCGTATAAAGCTTCTTGACCTGCAACAAGCTGATCTAAAGCAGTTTCAACTTGTTTTTGACCTGCGGCAAGCTGTCCGGATTTTTCTGAAAGAACAGCAGCGCCAGTTTGAAGCTTGCTTGCTCCTGCTGATAGCTTTCCGGATTCTTCAGATAGTGTTGCAACACCTGTTTGAAACTTGTTTGCTCCTGCTGATAGCTGACCTGATTTTTCAGATAAGGTTGACGCACCTGATTGAAGCTTGTTTGCTCCTGCTGATAGCTCTCCAAGACTGCCTTCAAGCTTCTTGCTTCCCTGTGATAATTGATTTACACCTTTTGCTGCCTTAATTAACTTCTGTTTATCTGCTTCAGGCAATGGCATTTTTTCAATTTGAGGAATCATAGCAGCCATCTGATCATTTAATGAAGATAATCCTGCAGATAACTCCGCAGCCCCTGCTTGTGCAGCCTGATTCCCATCAGAAAGACGATTTAAGCCTCCTGAAAGTTCTCCTGCACCGGCTGATAATGCTTTACTGCCGTCAGTAAGCTGATTCAAACCGCTTGATAATTCTCCTGCACCAGCTGATAATGCTTTATTGCCTTCAGCCAGCTGATTTAAACCGCCTGACAGCTCGCCCGCACCTGCACTGAGCTTAGCAGAACCGTCTGTTAACTGCGGGGCTGATTCCTGCAGTTTTTTCATTCCTGCAAGAGATGTACCCAATCCTTCGTTCAGCTTAACAGTCCCTGCTTCGGCTTCAGAAGATCCGCTCTCAAGCTGCTTTCCGCCGTCCTGCAGCTGGCCAAGTCCGCTGTCCAAGCCGTTAATACCTGCTGTCAATTCCTTAGAACCTGCAGATGCATCATGTAATCCATTTTTAAAGCTAATTGACTTCTCAGCCAAAACTTGAAGATTTTTTTTCAGTTTGCCTGAACCGTCTTTCAATTCGCCAACACCGTTATTTATCTCGCTGGCACCATCACTTGCCTGGCCTATGCCGTCTGCAAGCTTATCAATGTTTTCAAAAATACTTTCTGCATAGGTTCTCGTAATCGTATTTGAGACTTCTTCTTTTATTTGAGCAACAGCTGTTCCGCCAATCTGCCCTGATAAGAAGTTAAAGCCTTCATTCGGAACGTATTTTAATTCCAGGGACTGAGGATTTTCGTCCATCAGAGTTGTTGCGTTTTTAGAAAAGTCCTCAGGAATTTCAATCATCATGTAATATTGTTCATTTTCAAGGCCTCTTACTGCTTCATCCTTTGAGACAAAATCCCATTTGAACTTTGGATTATCCCTCAAATTATCAACCAGATCTGACCCAATCTTTAAATCGGTTCCATCGTAATCTGCCCCGGTGTCTTCATTAACGACTGCAACCGGCAGCTGATCTAATTGTTCATATGGATCCCAAAACGCCCACAGGAACATTCCGGCGTACATTAGCGGAATAAATAAAACAGCGAGTACTGGAATAAGAACTTTTTTGTTGGAAACTAATGCTTTCCATTCTTTCGCTATTAAGCTCATTCAAAAATCTCCTCCTATAAATACACATATTGACCGATTTGTTCATTTGGTCAATTTGGTTTAAAAAAATAGAGGACCATCTATTTTGACAATCCTTTTAATAAGTAAAGCTGGAAAAGATCTGCTATTTCCGCTTTTTCAAGCGGCTGATGATGTTTTTCCCAATCAAAAATAAGGGAAATGTATAGCTTTACCATCACAAATGCGGTTACTTCAGGATTGCATTCCCGAAGCTCGCCTTTTGAAACAGCAGCTTCAATTTTTGAAGCAATAAACTGCAGGATCATTTTCTCAAGGCGCTGCACAACTTCCTGCACAGCCGGTGTGCCAACATCTGTGCTTTCTTGAAAGATTTTGATTGTGAACTGATGTTTTTTCCGAAATTCAAGCAGACTGTATAGAGCACGATGTACATTTTCGAAAAAAGGCAGATCATCATCCATTGCTTTTTCTGCTTCTATTCTCATTTCAGCAAGAAGCGTGGATACAATCTCATCAAAGAGCTCTTCCTTGTTTTTAAAAAAAGTGTAGATGGTCCCTTTGCCAACGTTGGCAAGCTTCGCAACAGAGTCCATTGTTGTAGCTTTGTAGCCAAATTGTGTAAACGACCTTTTTGCAGCTTCCACAATTAAATGTTTTCGATCAATGCTCAATCGGCTAACCTCCATCAGAATGACCAAATGACATTTTCGGTCAACTAGTACAGAAATTAATATATCACAGGAATTTCCCGCAATCAAGTTAAAACATCAAAAAAAACAACTCTTATTTAAAGAGTTGCCTTTTTGAGATACTCCAATGCATTAGCTGAAGCCATTATTCCTTGATCAATACAATCAGGAATCCCTACTCCGGAATATGAAGCACCTGCTAAAAACATGCCGGGATATGAATTCATGATTTTAGTTTTCACCTCAAGAATTTCTTCCTGATGACCGACATTATATTGCGGCATCGCTTCTTTCCACCTTGAAACGACAGTGAATTCAGGTTTCTTATCTATTTTCATGATTTTGTTTAAATCCTCTAAAACAGCACTGATAATTTCATGATCCGGCTGTTCCACTATCGCCTGATCACCTGCTTTTCCTACATATGCCCGGATCAAAGCTTTTCCTGCCGGAACGGTATGAGGCCATTTACGATGTGTCCATGTGCAGGCAGTAATCGTGTAATCGCCATTTCTGGAAATAACAAACCCTGTGCCATTTCCTTCAATCTCAACGTCTTCTTCCGGAAAAGCCATGGCGACAGTCGCAACTGATGTTGAAGGCATTTCCTGCATATACTGATAATTTTCTTTATCAGGAAGCATATTTGCCGTTTGCTGATGAGGAGTTGTGATGATAACGGATTCCGCCTCAATTATCTCCCCATTGCTAAGCCTCAGAATATATCCAGCGTCTTTTTTCACAATACTTTCGACTTTGACGCCTTTTAATATCTTTGTATCGTCAAGCTTGCTTTCAGCGGCATCCACCAAACTCTGCAGTCCGCCTTTTACCGTTTGGAAAATCCCTTTTTTACGTGCAGGTTCATGTTTTTGGTTCGATGAGGGCAATCCTTTTTTCATTCCGAGTATCAGGCTGCGGTGATCCTGCTCCACTTTATGAAATTGCGGAAATGTCGACATCAAACTCAGCTTGTCTATATCTCCTGCATAAATTCCTGACAGAAGCGGTTCAATCAGATTTTCGACAACTTCATTCCCAAGACGCCTTCTGAAAAAATGACCAAGTGACTGATCACCTGTCTCTCTTTTCGCAGGAAGGATAAAATCACCGGCAGCTCTTGCCTTCCCCAAAATGGAAAATAACCCTGTCGTAACAAAAGGAAGGATTTGTGTAGGGATACCCATTACAGCTCCTGCCGGAATCGGATGAAGCCGATCTCCTACTAGCACATATGATCTTCCTGTTGCATTGTTTACGAGCTCTGACGCAAGTCCGACATCCTTGACAAACTGCGGGGCACTCGCTTTTCTTTCAAGAAAAGAGTCAGGTCCGCGTTCTATGATAAATCCATCCTTATGGACAGTCTGGATCTTCCCCCCAAGTCTCGGACTTGCTTCAATCAAGATTGACTCTGCCAGCAGGTTGTTTTCCTGTATTTCTTTTTGCAAGTAAAATGCCGCGGATAATCCAGTTATCCCTCCGCCAATGATGACAACTTTCTTTTTCTTGTCAGTCATTGTTTATCGCCTTCTTTTTTGTTTACTTTTTCATAGATAATTCTTTTAAAACAACCGTTGACAGACATTCGATGAATTCATCCTGGGCATTCGGCATTTCCGGTCTGTAATACTTCGCGCCAAGTTCGTCTGTAACCACTTTACATTCATAATCATTATCAAATAAAACCTCTAGATGATCCGCAACGAAGCCGACTGGAATATAGACAAACGTACGATATCCTTTTTGTTCATATAGATCTCTGGTTAAGTCCTGAACGTCCGGTCCAAGCCACGGTTCAGGCGTATTGCCTGCACTTTGCCAGCCAATCTCATAGTTTTCAATGCCTGCAGCTTCTGCAATCAAATCTGCTGTTTCCTGAAGCTGATCAGGATATGGATCTCCCGCTGCAATAATCTTTTCAGGCAGGCTGTGGGCAGATACAATTAAAACCGCTTTTTCTCGTTCATCTGAGGTCATTGACGCATATGTTTCTTTTACTTTTCCCGTCCAGTAATCGATAAATTTAGGCTCTTTATACCAGCTATCAACAGATGTAATCTCTAGTCCGCCCAGATTTTCTGCTTCCTGCTTTGCCCGGCCATTATATGATTTGATGCTGAAAGTCGAGAAATGAGGAGCAAGCACGATGCTGACAGCTTCTTCAATGCCATCTTCCTTCATTTGCTTCACTGCATCTTCAACAAAAGGCTCAATATGTTTAAGTCCCAGGTACATTTTAAATTGCACTTCATTCTGAACAGCATTTAAATGTTCTTCAAGGGATTTAGCCTGATCCAATGTGATTTTGGCAAGTGGAGATATGCCGCCAATTGCTTCGTAGCGGTCCTTTAAATCCTGAAGCATTTCAGGAGCAGGCGGACGGCCGTGTCTAATATGTGTGTAATAGCGTTCAATGTCTTCCTCTTTATATGGAGTTCCGTATGCCATAACGAGCAGACCCATTGTTTTCTTTGTCATTTTTCCCTACACCTCTTGGTTAGTTATAAGATCTAGTCTTATTTTGCCATTACTAAGGGCAAGATTCCAAATCAAATGCTCTACGCACGCTTGGCAGTTTTTGTATAATCATGAATGAAACCTGTTAATTTTCTGAGAACATCCGGATTAACAGAAGGGAATACACCGTGTCCAAGGTTGAAAATATAGCCGTCCTGCTTCATGCCCTGATCAAGAATGTCTTTAGCCCGCTCCTCAATTACTTCCCAAGGGGCCAGGAGAATCGCAGGATCAAGATTTCCCATTAATGTTTTTGTAAGTCCCATGGAGCGTGCCTGATCTACTTGCAGTCTCCAATCAAGTCCGACTACATCAAGCGGCAGATCATGCCACTCATGTGCAAGGTGGCTTGCTCCCACCCCGAACATAATCATCGGGACATTTTCTTCCTTCATCGAGGTGAAAATGCGTTCCATGACAGGTTTAATAAAGCAGCGATAATCTGATTCATTTAAAGCGCCGACCCATGAATCAAAAATTTGAATCGCTTTTGCCCCTGCTTTAATTTGAGCCTTCAAATAAATAATGGTCATGTCTGCAAGCTTATCCATAAGCGTGAACCATGCTTTCGGCTCAGCGTACATAAATGCCTTTGTTTTGTTGTAGTTTTTAGACGGTCCGCCTTCAATCATGTAGCTTGCCATCGTAAATGGAGCGCCGGCAAAGCCGATTAACGGAACATTCAATTGCTCTGTTGTCAGCAATTTAATCGTATCAAGCACATATGGAATGTCGCTTTCAGGGTCAATTTCACCAAGCTTTTCAACGTCTGAGAGCGACCTGATTGGATTATCAATAACAGGACCGATGCCTGACTTGATTTCTACATCCACCCCAATTGATGGAAGCGGTGTCATGATATCCTTATATAAAATAGCCGCGTCCACACCATACTGCTCTACCGGCAATCTTGTGACATATGCACACAGCTCGGGCTGATGCGTAATCTCAAACAGACTGTATTTTTCTTTAATTGCACGGTATTCCGGCTGCGATCTTCCTGCCTGCCTCATATACCATACAGGAACATGATCTGTTTTTTCACCTCTGCACGCCCTAAGGAATGTATCATTAAACTGCTTTGAATCCGTCATAAATCCTCAAATCCACCTTTCTATGTAAAACAAACACGCTATTCCTTGTTTTTGCTCCTTACACTATAACTGTTTCACCCTTGCTTGTATAGATTTCACAAATAAATGTCAATAAATTGACACTGAAAACCGAAAAGCGGAGCCGACTGTTCAGGCCCGACAGACAGATAAGGATCCGGCTGAAAAGGCGCTTTTTGCCTTTACAGACGGAGCCGTTCTGGCCGAGGGACTAGGAGGCGGAGCTAGACACCACTGAAAAGCGATGCCGACTGCCAGTACGAGGAGCCAATACCCAATTAATGGGGTTTTCAATTTAATTGGAGGGGTTTGGGAATTAATTCATGGGGTTTTCAATTTAATTGAAGGGGTTTCCGAATTAATTCATGGGGTTCCCCAATTAATTGGAGGATTTTGTTCTGGCCGAGGGACTAGGAGGCGGAGCTGGACACCACCGAAAAGCGGAGCCGACTGTTCAGGCCCGACAGGCAGATAAGGATCCGGCTGAAAAGGCGCTTTTTGCCTTTACAGACGGAGCCGTTCTGGCCGAGGGACTAGGAGGTGGAGCTAGACACCACCGAAAAGCGCAATCAACCGTATAGCGCAGGCAGACAAAAAAGGATCCCTCAGAAAAGTCCGGTTTTGACTTATCTGCCGGGATCCGTCCTGCTTAATAGGAAAGCTGCTGGAACCAGCTAGTATGGAGCCGTTGTAAATAGTTTTGGTTTGACCGGTTTTGATCCTTTGCCTTCTTGATCGGTTTGCTCATTATAAGGAACAATTTTATAGGCAGCTTCTGATAAAAGATTGGCATAAGGAATTTCATAGGAATCCTTTCCTTTCACAAAACCGACAAGCTTGTCCTCATTTCCGCTTGTTTCATAAATTCTATAGATAACCCGGTCATCTTTTTGAGCTTCCCAGTTCAGTGTGACAGTAAATAAACCGAGCGGCTTAAATGTATACTTTGCTTCAACAGCACCAAGGTTTTTCAGCCTGATTGGCTCTTCGAGATCCTCTACACCTTTTGGGAGGCTAAACGCCACATTCTGGTCAATCGAAGAATTTCTTAAAATATCTTTAAATAGTTTTGTTGGAAAAGAACTGCCATGAGTCAGATGCTGTTCACTGTTTGTCTTATCATAGCCCATCCAGAGGGCACCTGAGACTTTAGGCGTGTAGCCTACAAACCACGCATCTTTTACAGCGCCTTTTTTATCGACATATGAAGTTGTGCCTGTTTTTCCGGCAAGTTCGCCTCCGTATGTTCCTGTCTGGCCTGTTCCGTCTTCAACTACCTCTTGAAGCATCCTTGTCATGTTCCATGCAGTCTGAGAAGAAAAAATCCGCTTCTTCTCTTGTTTCACTTCACCAACTTTTTTGGACTCACGGTCCTCTATCTTCTGGATAACAAACGGCTCACTATAAACGCCGTACTGGGCAAATGATCTGTAGGCATTTGCAAGCTGCAATGGCGAAACTCCTTCTTTTAGTCCGCCGAGAGCGATTGAAAGACCGTTATCTTCTATAGAAAGACCCGACTTCTCAAGGTACTTCTTGCTCTTAGAAATCCCGATTTCATTTAATGCCCAAACAGCAGGTGCATTTTTAGATGCAGCAATGGCATCATACATCGTAACTTCTTCTTCGTACTGCTGATCATTATTTCTTGGCTGATACCCGTTATATGAGACAGGCTTGTCTTCGAGCAATGAATAAGGGCCGAATTCATCTTCTTCCATTGCCGGTCCGTATACGGCAAGCGGTTTAAACGTTGAGCCAGGCTGCCTCATCGTATTGACGCGGTTAAACCCTTTTTGTGTATAATTTCTTCCGCCAATCGCAGCCAGTACGCCGCCGGTTTTATTATCAAGTAGGACAAATGCTCCTTCTGCATGCTGATTTGTTCCCGGAAAGTATTCTCCTTTTTTAAACAGCTCATAAGCTGTTTCCTGCATTTCTGTATTTATAGGGACTGTGACTGTATAGCCTCCCCGCATTAATTCTTCATTTGATAAAGCATATCGATCTTTTGCCTCGTCCATTACCATATCAATGTATGTTGTAAGCCAAGGTGATTCGGATTCTTCAGAGATATTTAAACCAAGCGTCTTCCCTTGTGCACGGACGACTTCTTCAGGTGTCAAATAATCCTGATCACCCATCAGACTTAAAATCGTGTCCCGGCGTTCTTTGCTTTTTTCAGGATGCAGAACCGGAGAATAATTAGAAGGTGCTTTTGGGAGGCCGGCAAGCATCGCACCTTCTTCGACCGTCAGATCCTTTGCATCCTTATTGAAATAGTAAAGTGCAGCGCTTTGAATGCCATACGCACCATGACCGAAATAAACTTGATTCAAATACAGTTCAAGCAATTTATTTTTGCTGTATTTGTTTTCAAGACTCATCGCAATGGCCGCTTCTTTGGTTTTTCTCAGAAGAGACTTTTCAGTAGAGAGAAATGTATTTTTGGCAAGCTGCTGTGTGATCGTGCTTCCGCCCTCCACTTTCTGGCCGGCAAGCAAATCTTTATACAAAGCCCTCGTTATGGCCCTCATATCGATTCCATTGTGTTCATAAAACCGTTGATCTTCTACAGCAATAAATGCATTGCGGACATGCTCCGGAATTTCTTTAATCGTTACGGGCTCGCGGTTCTGCAAATACAGCTCCGCAACCTTATTGCCTTTTAAATCCACTAAAGTGGTAGTCGAATCCATGACAAGCTTTTTCTCATCTATAGAATAATCGCCGATCACTAAAATGAGCAGGTAGACTGCAAAAGCAATTACAGCTGTAGATAGTGCAACACTGGCAGAGAGAATGATTTTTTTTCGCATGTCATCACCTACAATTCGTTAAATTTAGATACTCTTATTATTGTTAAATAAAGGAATGAATATGTACACTGGAGGCTGAAAATAGCAATAATTATGGAATCATTGTTATAATGAAACAAAAAGAGGTGAATGTAAAATGAATTTTTATGTCACATTTGGAACTGCAGACTATTTAGCTAAAACAGCATCTGAAAATCAAAATGAAAAAATGCTTCTTATGCAAAATGAGGATAAAGCGATTCTCTTACATGAAAGCGATGCCCCTTCCCTTTTTAAGGAGCCTAAAAAGTATGAAGTTCTTGATGGTGCTGGTGATTTCCAAAATGGAAGCTATGCTGTCCTGAACAATATTCCTGTATCTGATGAAGGGAAGCCTCTCTTTGAACAGCGCTTCAAAGAACGGGCACGAATGATTGAAGGCGAACCCGGATTTGTCGCAATTCGTGTGCTCAGACCTGTTAATGATGATACTTATGTCATTCTTACGCTATGGGATAATGAATCGTCCTTTAAAAACTGGCAGGCCTCAAAATCGTATGAACAGGCACATAAAAAAAGAGGGACAAGCGAAGGTGTAGACCAAAAGCCGATATTCCCAAGACCTTCTTATGTAACAACCTATCATACTGTAACCGGATAAATTAATGAAAGAACTGAACCTTCGCATTTTGCGGGGGTTCTTTCATTTGTGCTTGTCTTATGAACAGCCGGCTCCGCTTTTCGGGGGTGTCCAGCTACGCCTCCTAGTCCCTCGGCCAGAACAAATTCACCCCAAAAAGTCAAAACCGGACTTTTCGGGTGAATTCTTATCTGTCTGTCGGGCCTGAGCAGTCGGCTCCGCTTTTCGGGGCTGTCTAGCTCCATCGCCCAGCTCCTCGGCCAGAACGGGCGATTCCGCTTTTCGGGGTACGGTGACAATATTTCCTTGGAAATGACAGCATTCTACTAAAATAGTACCCCCATTTCTTTAAAAATAACAATCACAACCTCCTGCTCCGCACATAACCTGTATTACAGGAATCTAGGCATTTATACAGGAGTGGAGTGATCACTATGGGGGCTGAGTTAACTCTCATACACTGGTTTTATGTGTTTTTTATTATAAGTATTATAGGATTCATGCTTTTCAGACGGGATACAACCGTTGTCAGCATTATCGGGATTATTGTAGTTTCTTTTGCTGCAAGCCATTCCTTAAGCCATTCAATTACAAGTGTTTTCAACAGTTTCATTTTTGCTATTACTGAGCTGCTGCCGACGATCCTTGTGATTTCCATCATTGTTTCAATGAGCAAGATTTTAGAAGTAACCGGGATAAATGAATCAATGGTATCGCCATTCACAAAGATCATTCGCAATCCAACACTTGCATTTTGGACTATTGGATTATTAATGATGACCATTTCCTGGTTTTTCTGGCCTTCACCCGCTGTTGCCCTGATTGGCGCTGTTCTGCTGCCGGCTGCGATAAAGGCTGGTCTCCCCGCATTAGGTGTGGCAATGGCCATGAACTTATTTGGTCATGGCATTGCGCTTTCAGGCGACTTTGTCATTCAGGCTGCTCCAAAACTTACGTCAGATGCAGCCGGTCTTCCGATTGGCGATGTAATCAGTGCATCCATTCCGCTCGTTATTGTGATGGGGACTGTTACTACCATAACAGCTTATTTCCTCTTAATGAGAGATATGAAGCTGGGTAAGTCTTTTCCGTCTCTTACAATGCCAATCTCAGCCGAGAAGAAAAAGGAGCTGCTGACTGGCAGGATGAAACTCTTCATGGCCTTGTTTATTCCACTATTATTTGTGATTGATATTCTGCTGATGGTTAAGCTTAACTTGCAGGGCGGAGATGCAACAGCTTTAATTGGAGGAACGGCACTGGTCATTCTGCTTGCTGTTTGTCTGCTCGCTCACAGAAATGCAAGTCTTGAAAAAACAACAGGATACATGATTGAGGGGTTTCAATTTGGCTTTAAAGTGTTTGGACCAGTTATTCCGATTGCAGCTTTCTTTTATCTGGGAGATGCCGGATTTGTTAAAATTGTCGGCGATTTTTTACCAAAAACTTCACAGGGAATTGTAAATGACCTTGGGGTGGCCCTCGCATCTGTTGTTCCTTTAACTAAAGAAGTTGCAGCGGTTACACTGACTGGTGTCGGCGTGCTTACCGGTCTTGATGGCTCCGGATTTTCAGGGATATCCCTTGCAGGCTCAATTGCCAGTTTAATTTCCACGGCTATTGGTACTGGAGCAGCCACATTAACAGCCTTAGGGCAAATCACAGCCATATGGGTAGGCGGAGGAACGATCATTCCATGGGCGCTTATTCCCGCTGCTGCCATATGCGGAGTCGATCCATTTGAACTTGCAAGACGAAACATTCTTCCTGTGACAATTGGTTTGATTGTGACCACGATTGTGGCGATGTTTTTACTGTAAAGAGGAATGAAAAGCGGTCTCTGTTTTAATCCGGTTTTATTATTGACATATAACATCATAAACACAAAAACAGGCATTCATAAAGAAGTGCCTGTTTTAAATACCATATAAGACGTCAAACAGAAACGCCGCTCTTTTTGCTTCTTGCAGCAGCTAGAAAATCATTCACTTTATCATAGACCGCAATTACAAGGAGTAAACAAATCAGACCAATGAGATATCCGCCAGCTACATCAGATAAAAAATGAGCATTCGTTGCAACTCTGTTCATGCCAATCAGCAGCATCAGCATGCACACAGCAGCGTAAAGCCACCTTCTTACAGCTGCTGACGCTATTTTCCCTGCCAGCAAATAGACTAAAAATCCATAAAAGAGAACACCGACCATCGCATGCCCGCTCGGAAAACTGAAGCCTTCTTCAATATGCAGCGGTTCAAGAGGCCTTTCACGCCCAAAATAGTTTTTTAGCGCTTTATTCAGGAGGTCTCCAAAATAAACGGCGAGCACAATCATAAGCGGCTGAAGAATATGCTTATATAAAAGTCCGAGTAAGATAATGGCAAGAGCCAATAAGCTTATGATTCCTGTTTTAGAAGCCAGGAAACCTATCCCATCCACAATAGCGAGCAGAAAATCTGAATGGTGAACCCATGATACTGCCTCACGCGCAGCCGCATCTGCCCGCTTGGTAAATTCAGAATCCATCGAGACGATTATTCCAATTGTAAGCATTAGAAAACAGGCAATTAAATACCCTTTTTTCATCTTTTAGCCCCTTCCAAACTTTATTCTTGTAATTTTCAAACAATTTCTCTAGAATTTATTGTAATATCTGCATTTATTTTATCTTATTAATGATTTGGTGAATAGAAGCGTTCAAAAAGAAAGGATGAAAAATTTTGTATACTGACATATGTTCAGATTTAGATGCGGGTTTTGAAGAAATGGTTGAGATCAGACGCTATCTTCATATGCATCCGGAGGTTTCATTCCAGGAATTCAAAACGGCAGCTTACATTGCCGAGTTTTACCATAAACTTGGCATCGAAGCCAGAACAGGTGTGGGCGGAAACGGAGTAGTTGCTGTTATCAAAGGAGATTTGCCCGGAAAGACCATTGCTCTCCGCGCAGATTTTGATGCACTGCCGATCGGGGATGAAAAGGATGTTCCTTATAAATCGACTGTTCCCGGTGTGGCTCATGCCTGCGGCCACGATGGCCACACTGCGACATTGCTGATATTAGCAAAGGTTTTACATAAACATCGCAGCACGCTTGAAGGCAGCGTTGTATTTATTCACCAGCATGCTGAAGAATATGCACCGGGCGGAGCGGTATCCATGATTGAAGATGGATGCTTAGACGGGGTTGATGTCATATTCGGGACTCATTTATGGGCAAGCGAACCAGCAGGCAAAATTCAATACCGCGTCGGCCCTATCATGGCTGCTGCAGATCGGTTTCAGATTACGATTAATGGAAAAGGCGGACACGGTGCACAGCCTCACAAAACGAAAGATGCAGTCGTCATCGGCTCCCAGCTTGTCATGAACCTGCAGCAGATTGTGAGCAGAAAAGTCGATCCCGTTCATTCTGCAGTCGTATCTGTAGGATCTTTTGTTGCTGAAAATCCGTTTAATGTCATTGCCGATTCAGCCGTGCTGATTGGAACGGCCCGGACATTTGATGAAGAGGTGCGCACTTTGATTGAGGAAGAAATTGAACGTGCCGTCAAGGCTTCTTGTGCCCTTTATGACGCTGACTACGAATATCAGTTCGTGAGAGGCTACCCGGCTGTTGTTAATCACCGCGAGGAAACCGAACAGCTTGCTGAGCTTGCATTAAAGGTTCCAGGTGTCCAGATTGTTGAAGAAAGTCCAATGCAAATGGGCGGCGAAGACTTTGCCTATTATCTGCAGCATGTAAAAGGCACGTTCTTCTTCACAGGAGCAAAACCTCCTTACACTGAAACAGCTTATCCTCACCATCATCCTAAATTCGATATTGATGAAAAATCGATGCTGATTGCAGCAAAAACACTCAGTTTGGCATTATTGACGTATCAGTCTGAACACAATGCTGTTGCAGTTGAGAAATAAGGACAAAGGCAGAAAAAGAGTGCGATTCTATAAATCGCACTCTTTTTATTTATTCATAATCCGAAGACGGTAGCAATTCATTGCCGTTTCCCCTAAATGCCGGACAAGGTGATAATTAGCAACACCGCCTACAACTGCCCCGATCCCCGGCATGATCTGCAGCAGTTTGACAAGGTCAATGTGATCTCTGTATTCCTGCTGAAAGGTTTGCCAGTCAATCTCTTTAAGATCATCTTTTTTGAGTTCCCAGTTTTCAATCCGTTCGAACGTATTTCTTCGATGTTCGTCACTGGAATAAGCCAATTGAAAGACATAGAGCAAAAACAGTCGCTCCTCATATTGCTTAGGATCAAATCCATATAGCGTGGATATTTCAAATAAGCATTTCATTTTGATGCCCAGCAGCAAAGGAAAGTCAGCAGCCGATCCGAAAATGCCTCCGGCCCCGGTCCCTGCTCCTTCTACAGCAGCTGTTTTTTGAAAGGTGCCGATCGTTTGCCTGACTTTCTTTTCTTTTTCTTCAAGTGACAGTCCAGCAAGCTTCTTTTCGCTTGTCGTGAGGTTAGAACCCGCAAGTGTCGCCTGCACCATTTTTTTTATGCTTTCGGTAATAATTGCATGGACTTTTTCCGGAATGCGCTCGTTTATCTTCGTTTGTGTTTTTTTAGAAACACGCTCAAACCTAGAAGATTTTCTAAGCAACTTCTTTTTCCACTGAAAAAGATCTTCTTCCAGCTGTTTTTCATAAATCATTTGCATCAGCTGCCTTTACCCTAGAATACGCTGGCATCCATTTTAACCAGCCTTGATTTCACATAGAGATAAACAAACACATAGGCAAAAATGAAACCTGCTCCAAAAAGAATCAGGGCCGGGATGATATTTCCCGAAAGAAGGGCAATCAGAGTTAATATCATATGCTGGCTTACTATCATGATAAACAGCAGTTTAAGAAATTTGAGTTTTTTATATTGCCGCTGAACGGGATATAAGTCCGGCAGAGCAAGCATATCGTAGTGCTTATAAAGCCCGATCATTTGAATACCTGTCAAATAGAGAACAAGGATGGCTATTGCGAGCAAACTAAACTGATTTGTCGGGATAATATAAAGAACAATTCCTCCGATAATTGTCAGCCGCATAAAGATGCCAAGATAATCGTTTGAGCGGAAAAATGCTCTTGTATACAAATAACTGTAGATGCTTTCCTGTCTGTACTTAACAAACGCAAGGAATCCATCTAAATACTTTCTGCGCTTTGCTTTTTTCGTAAGCTTTGGGACATCTGTAAAGAGGTTTGCAATCCGGTAGAAGGATTGTTTTTTCTCAAGCTCCTTGTCAATCAGCTTCTCCCACTTGACTCCTTTTGCCTTTGTTGCTTTTTGAAAATAGATGTAAAGCACCGCCATCACACCATACATTACAAATACATAGATATAGGCTTTTGACAGCAGGAAGAAAATAGTTAAAGCATTGATAGCAAGGCGGACAATGAAATCATAGATCTTCGCTGAAGGTTCAGTATAAAAAGATATTCTGAAATTCAGCATTAAATTCCACCCTTTTACAAGAAGGATTTGAACACAGATGACCAAATAGTCTGTCCCAGTCAAGTTCTCAGCCCTGAAAAGCATTGGGGCGAGGATTAATGCTGCAATCAAAAACACATACAGCTGACTGAAGAAACTGTACACAAGGGCTTTTTGAAAATAGCCGGCCATTTTTTCTTCCAGCGGCAATAGAAAAACCAAATCAGGTTCTTTTAAAAGTGTCCGAACACTCGATGCCGTAATAATGAGTGCAAATACCGCGGTTAAGATCGCCAGTGCAGGAAACTCATCAGGCATTGTTTTCAGCCATTCCTGATAAGATAGAGCACCGCCTGCTCCCAAAAATACAAGGACAAAAATTAAATGGTCATTGAACATATATTTTGTATAAGACTGCACTTCTTTCATATGAGCCTCTAACCGGGTTTTCCAAATTTGATCAATGCTGCTCATTTTGATCTTCCTTTGTCAGCTGAATATACAAATCATCAAGAGTTGCGTTCATCATTCCGAACTCCGAACGAAGCTCTTCAAGCGTTCCTTTTGCTCTGATTTTTCCGTTATGTAAAATAATAAATGCATCACAATAGCGTTCTGCTGTTGCTAAAATATGCGTTGACATTAAAATTCCCGCTCCGTCTTGTTTTGCTTTGTTCATCATTTCAAGCAGTGCATTAATTGCCAGCGGATCTAACCCCACAAATGGCTCGTCAATGATGTAGAGCTCAGGTTCAACTAAAAACGCACACATAATCATGACTTTTTGCTTCATGCCTTTTGAAAAATGACTTGGGAACCATTTTAGTCTTTTTTCCATTCTGAATTCAGACAGCAATGGCTGAAGACGCTGTTTAAATGTTTCCTGAGTTAGTCCATACGCCATCGCCGTAAGCTCCAAGTGTTCATAAAGCGTTAATTCTTCATAAAGAATCGGCGTTTCAGGAATAAATGAAAATTGGCTGCGGTATTCAGTCGGCTGCTCGTGAAAGGAAATGCCGTTAATGGCAATTTCGCCTTTATGAGGCTCCATTAACCCGATCACATGACGGATTGTTGTGCTTTTTCCCGCGCCATTCAAGCCAATCAGACCGACAATTTGGTGTTTTTCAATTTCAAATGAAATATCTTTTAAGACAGGATTGCGCGTGTATCCTCCTGTCAGGTGATTTACTTTTAATAAGCTCATGTTTTCGTCCCTTCACCGTTTTCTTTTATTTTAACAAATCAGATGGCACTTTTGCTAATTTACGATGCATAATCAAATCATTTCAGGACATCATAATGAGTGTAGAGGAAAGCAGTTGTCACAGACATTCATTTCAAATGAGGTGTGTGTTAAAGACAGTTTATGTTAAGGAATCCATGAGTAAGTTAACATTGATAAAATGATGATCAATTTCCATTTCGAGATGAGGTGTCTACGGGCCGTTACTTTTTGTAATAGATGCTCCTATATAAATTCATTTTTAAATGAGGTGTTCGTCAAAGACCGTTTACTGATTTGTTAAGAGTTTATCCTTTATGTGATTTTCTTAACTAGGAGATGGTTGCTTTGTACAATGTTAGTCAATTCACTCTTTTTTAACCTTCATTTCCAAGCAAATGAGGGAGATGACAAAGAGTTTTGCGAGCCTTATCTTTAAGCTGCGACAGTTTGTTTTCCTCTTCAGGACAGGATGATCCTTGTGATCATCCTGTTTTTCTTTTTATATGGCATAGATATTGTTTTTGATTATAAATGTTGTCCGTTCCTTGTAACGAGAAGAACTTGCTTTCCGCGGGAAGCATGGGAGCCTCCTAAGAAAAGAACCTCCTATTAATGTCTTGTTTCCGGCAATTTAATCCTCCATTTATTTATGGTAAAATACGGTTAAGATTCAGTTTAATTTGAGAAAGGGATGAAACATGATGAGCGGATGTATTTTCTGTAAGATTGTAAACGGGGAGATTCCAGGAGCAAAGGTTTTCGAAAACGAGCATGTGGTAGCTTTTCTGGATATCAGTCAAGTGACAAAGGGACATACACTGGTTATTCCAAAAGTACATAAAGAAAATATTTACGATCTGACACCTGACATTGCCCGCAATGTATTTGAGGTTGTTCCAAAAATCGCTAATTCGATAAAAAAACAATTTGAGCCAGTCGGCATGAATATCCTTAATAATAACGGCGAAAAAGCCGGTCAATCCGTGTTTCACTATCATATTCACCTGATTCCGCGCTACGGAAAAGGCGATGGATTTGGCGCTGTATGGAAAACACATACGGAAGAATATACACCAGAAGATTTAAAGCAAATCGCATCATCCATACAAGAAGGCCTGCTCTAACCCCGCATTTTGCGGGTTTTTTTGCTGTTTTTACTATTTTTCAAAAATTCCGACTCCAACTCTCCATTTCATGTTAGGATAATGAAATAGAAATTTAATCAATCAGCGCATCAAAGTAAGGAGTGTTATTTTCCCATGAAAAGAACGTATAACTTTAACGCAGGGCCAGCAGCAATACCTCTTGCTGTTTTGGAGAAAGCGCAAAGCGAATTAGTTGATTTTAACGGTACAGGCATGTCAGTCATGGAGCTCAGCCACAGAAGCAAACCTTACGAAGAAGTTCACAGCCGCGCAGCATCTTTATTAAAAGAGCTGATGTCCATTCCAGAAGAGTATGAGGTCCTGTTCCTGCAAGGCGGTGCAAGCCTTCAGTTTGCCATGATTCCAATGAATTTTTTAAAAAGCGATTCTCCCGCCCATTTTATAATGAGCGGAGTATGGTCTGAAAAAGCACAGTCAGAAGCAGGAAAAATAGGCAAAACGTCGATTATTGCATCAAGTAAAGAAAATCGATATACATATATTCCGAAAAGCTTTGAAGATCCAGCAGAAGGAAGCTATGTGCACTTAACCTCAAATAATACAATTTACGGCACGCAGTGGAAAACCTTCCCTTCCACAAAACTGCCGCTGATTGCCGACATGTCAAGCGATATCATGAGCAGGGAAATTGACGTCAGCCGTTTCTCGCTTATTTATGCAGGAGCTCAAAAAAACCTCGGCCCTTCAGGTGTAACCGTCGTAATTGTAAAAAAAGAAATGCTTGAGAATGCAAATGCGGAAATACCGGCTATTTTAAAGTACAGTACACATTCAAAGCAGAATTCTCTATATAATACACCTCCGACATTTGCAATTTACATGCTTTCCCTTGTACTGGAATGGATCAAGGAAACTGGCGGTTTAAGAGCAATGGAAGAACTGAATGAGAAGAAAGCGGGCCTGCTTTATTCCTGCATCGATCAAAGCGGCGGATTTTATAAAGGGCATGCCGAAAAGGACAGCCGATCAGCAATGAATGTGACTTTCACCCTTAAAAATGAAGAGTTGACAAAGGATTTTCTAAAAGAATCCATTGAAAAAGGCTTTTCAGGTCTGGCCGGACACCGGTCAATAGGCGGCTGCAGAGCTTCCATTTATAATGCTGTGCCCCTCGAAGCATGCGAGGCACTTGTTGAATTCATGACTGAATTTCAAAAAAAGCACACATAATTTTTTTTACAAGGTCAGAAATACCTGTTATACTATTCTGTAAGTTCTCCCGCAATAAGACATAGGTCATTATTGGGGAGTTCCAAAAAAAGAGCTTAGTCTGAGGAGAGTTGAGAAATGAATACAAAAGTATTAGTTGTTTTATCTTTATTTGTCGCAATGGGGCTTGCTTTACACGGAATTATCCCGCCATTTTTTAATGGGATGAAGCCGGATATGATGCTCACTATGATGTTCTTAGGCATCCTGCTGTTCCCTCACATCCGCAATGTGTTTTTACTTGGAGCGGTTACGGGTGTGCTGTCCGGATTAACTACCAGTTTTCCAGGCGGACTTCTGCCGAATGTCATTGATAAATTTGTGACTGCCTTTGTTTTTTATCTTTTAGTCATTGTGATTAAGAAATATGCTGCATCAACTGCAGGAGCAGGAATCCTGACAGCTGCCGGCACACTGATTTCCGGTACTGTTTTTCTGACAGCCGCACTATTCATTGTCGGTCTTCCAGGCGGTGCAGGATTTACGGCGTTATTCATAGCAGTTGTATTACCGGCAACAGCCCTTAATACCATCGCAATGGTTTTCATTTATCCGATTGTACAGACAATCATGAAACGTTCAAACATTGTTGCTCAATAACATAGAAAAAACCCGATCCTAGCCGGTCGGGTTTTTTGTCAAAATCTATGAAAATGAAGCCTATTGGAAAGAATAGAATAAAATGCCGATCAGCAGTGCAAGTGTTCCACCCCCTGCAAGCACAGCAGCTTTTTGATGAACAACATGCTTAGGCGGATAGGATGCTGATTGCTGCGCGAGTTTGAGGTAATGAAAAGCACCCGTAAAAAAAAGCAAGCTTATGATAAAAAATAGAAAGATGACGCCAGCCAAGCTCCTCCCCCCTTTTACTCATATTTATGCGAAAGCATCATAAGCTATGAATAAAACAGCGTTTATCTATCCTCACAAGGGGTACTTATAAAAGAAGGACTTTCCTGTTTATTGCTTTTAAAAGTACATACAATTATTCTCAAATGGAGTGATACCTATGGCAAAAGGAAAATCATTAATGACAGGTCTTTTAGTCGGGAGCGTTATCGGAGGTATAGCAACAATCCTCTCCGCTCCGTCTTCCGGAAAAGATTTGCGCAGCCAGTTAAAACAAAATAAACAAAAATTAGAAGATATTTTAATTCAGCTGAAAGATGACAGTGTCTCACTTAAAGATCAAGTGGTTAAAACCGCTCAAGAAAGTGCTGTAGTTCTAAAAGATGTAACATCAGATCTTCAAAAATCCATTCAGACCTGGCAGGAAGAAATTGAGCCTCATAAAAATGAGCTTCAAAAAGAAATTAATGAAATCGAACTGAAAATCAAAGAATTAGAACAAACTTTAAACAAATAGAATATTTTTGTAGACAAAGCAATTCACTTGCTGGAGCGGCAGATTATCTCACATGCCGCTCTTTTTTTTTGTCCGAAAAAACAACGCTTTTCCTATGCTTTTAAGATTTATTTAAAAATTTTGTAAATTTAATCTTTATTAATCTTTATTTTATTGGCATAATAGAATATAAGAGCAAAAGAGAAAAAGTAGGTGACTGGGGATGAAACGTAACGAGCAGGATTATTCTATAAAAGAAGCACTTTTATTCAGCCAGAGAATCGCGCAGCTCAGCAAAGCATTGTGGAAATCCATCGAAAAAGACTGGCAGCAATGGATTAAGCCCTATGATTTGAATATCAATGAGCATCACATCTTATGGATTGCTTATCATTTAAAGGGTGCTTCGATTTCAGAGATTGCTAAATTTGGAGTGATGCATGTATCTACTGCATTCAACTTTTCAAAGAAGCTTGAAGAGAGAGGCTATCTTGAGTTTTCGAAAAAGCAGAATGACAAACGCAATACGTACATTCAGCTGACGGATCAGGGCGAAGAAATTTTGCTGAAGCTTTTAGAAGACTATGATCCAAGCAGAAATGCTGTTTTTAAAGGCGCTCTGCCGCTTCAAAATTTGTATGGGAAATTTCCTGAAATAATGGAAATGATGTGTATCATACGAAACATATACGGAGATGACTTTATGGAGATCTTCGAACATTCCTTTACGAATATTGAGAAGGAATTTGTTGAGGAAAACCGGAAGCTTAAAAAACGGGAAGAACCTGCTGCTGAAACGGCTTCAGCTATTTCCGAATAATTTTTTTGAACTCTGTCATCAGCGGCACATACATTCCCTGCTTATGCAAAGCAAGAATCGTCTCATTAACTGGAAGCTTATGGTTCAGCTGTCCGGCGAAAAGAGTAAGGAGACTCATGTAATCGAGGAGTCCTTGCTCTTTTTGTTCTGCAAGCATGTTCAAAAGCTCCGCGCAAATGCGGTGAATGTCCTCAATTTCTTCAGCAGATAAACCTGCATTCATGACCGACAGATAAAAAGGGTATTGATCAGCGTCGACCATCTTTACAAGCAACCTCTGGTAGTACTCCAAATTTGCTATTCGTTTTTCCAAGGATTCCACTAAGGTTCACTTCTTTCATTCTTCTTCGTTTATTTATTTTAAATCATTCTTCCCTTTTTCGAAAGTTTCTTATTTTGTAAAACTTTACTTATTTTATTTTAACCGTTTACACGTGAAATTTCATATTGCTTTTTCCAACTGAACATCGTAAAGTATGTAAGGACTTGACCAATCATGCTCGTGCATGAACATTTATAACTTTCGGACGGTGATTGAAATGAATTGCTGGAAAACCATTAATCTTTCAAAAGATTATGGATTCCATAGACTTTTTATAGTCTCTGTATTAACGATGATGATTACCTTTATTAGCATATATTTACCGCTTGTGGTCGTTTTTCCTTCTATCCATTTGAAAGAAGATCATTTTTTCTTATTGCTTATGTTTATCATATGCATCGTGCCATGTCACAAACTGCTTCATGCTGTGCCTTTATGGATGTACGGTTACCGGGTATCCCTTAAACTGAAGTTCCAGTCATACATGCCGATTCTCTTTTTGAAAACGAACTGCAATGTAAGCAAAGTAAGTATGACCCTTTCGCGTCTTACACCTTTTATAATTGTCACGGCGGTTATGCTGGCAGGACTCATGCAATTTCCTGCATATTTGCACTACTTTTGCCTGGGAATCGCCTTTCATACCGGATTATGTGTAACTGATTTTATTTTTTTGAGTCAGCTTTCCAAAGCGCCGAAAGAATGTTTCATTGAAGAAGCCGATGAAAGCTTTGAAATTCTGTTTCAAAAGTCTTAGAAAAGACTGTGCATATTGCATGGCTGCTGATTCATAAAGATATGCAACTATAAATAAGAAAAGCCTCTCATCTTGGAGAAGCTTTTCTTTTGCTATTTATTAGGAGTCATTGCTATCTTTTTCATCATTTTTTTGGTAATGTTATATGTATCAGTGAGGAGAGGGGGAATCTCATATGATAGCTTTTTTCATTTTGTTTGCCGTGTTCATTTTGTTTTATATAAATAAATTGACCAATACGCTGTGCCTGGTCCGAGAGATTCCTGAAGACCGTCAAACAAAAGTATTCCGGACAATCAACGTCCTGATTACCATTTTATTAGTTTCTTCATACATAGAAATCTTATTTACGTAGATTTCACCATTATAAAAGCTGCGCGCAGTCATCCGCACACAGCTTATACAATCATAGCTGACAGATTTATCTGTCAGCTATGTTTATTTTGGCTTATAGCCAAGCAGCACCAACAATGATCAATAAGATGAACAAAACAACGATTAACGCAAAGCCTCCAGCGTATCCTCCCATAACTTACCTCCTTTTATGCGTCGGTAAGTTATTGTATGCACGATCATCATGTAACGAATAGGCAATTATCATTTGTTTTAAGCAATCTTTTTGTAAAATTTAAAGCCCTTATTGCTCCCTAACAAATGTAAGAAGCACCAATAATGATCAATAAAATAAACAATACAACCAGTAATGCAAAACCGTTTGAGTATCCTCCACTCATGTTAAAACCTCCCTTATCGGCGTTCCATACATCATATGGACGCTTTCTCATTTTGACCTGGACGAATGCCCTGATTACCCTAGTCCTATTGCAAAACTTTTTAGTTCATGGCACAATGTGGTATAGTGTTCCAATTATTAGGCAGTCTTTAAATTAAACAGAAGTAGGAGTTGTATCAGATGAAAAGATTTGCTCTTGCATTAGCAGCAGCATCAAGTGTTTTGGCGCTAGGCGCATGCAGCAATAATGACAGCGGTTCCGAGGTCATTGCTGAAACAAAAGCAGGCAATGTAACAAAAGACGAATTTTATGAAGCCATGAAAGACCGCTTCGGAAAAGATGTTTTAACAGAGCTTGTACATGAAAGAGTTTTAAGCAAAGAGTACAAAGTTTCTGACGAAGAAGTTAACAAAGAAATTGACAACTTAACTCAGCAATACGGCCCTCAATTTGAAGCAGTCATTCAGCAGCAAGGTGAAAAGACTGTTAAAGATATGGTAAAAGTCGATCTGCTCCGCAAAAAAGCAGCTGAAACAGAAGTGAAAGTTACTGAAGAAGATACTAAGCAATATTATGAAAGCCTAAAAGGCAAAGTACAGGCAAGCCACATCCTTGTTGAAGATGAAAAAACAGCAAAAGAAATTAAAGCCCGACTTGATAAAGGTGAAAAGTTTGAGGATTTAGCGAAGGAAGCTTCTAAAGATCCATCAGGACAAAACGGCGGAGATTTAGGCTGGTTCGGCGAAGGACAAATGGTTCCTGAATTCGAAAAAGCAGCATTTGCTCTTAAAGAAGGCGAAGTAAGCGAGCCTGTAAAATCTGAATTCGGCTATCACATTATCAAAGTTACAAAAACAGTAAAGCCGTATGAAGAAATGAAAAAAGAACTTGAAGCAGATGTAAAAAAACAAAAGACAAGCCAGCCTGATGCTGTTCAGGGAGCATTGGACAAAGCTCTTAAAGAAGCAGATGTAAAGGTGAAAGACAAAGAATTAGAAGATACGTTCAAAGCGCCAGCAGCTCCTGCAGCTCCTGCTGAAGGACAATAACAGCAAAACTCCCCCATTTAAATGTAAATGGGGGAGTTTTTTACATGTCATCATCTTGATTTTTTCTGCGGATCTCACGTTCTTTAAGCATTCTTTCAATATAAACATTGCCCTCTTTTTCTATATAGGCCTCCTCAACAATCTTCTCTTTCCTTGTTGTTGAAAAAGCCATGTAACCGCTGTATAAGATCCCAAGTATGCAGAGGTAAACCCACCACGGCAGCAAGATCATTCCCGCTTCCCCCTTTTCATTGACAAGCCCTTTACTGCACTATATGAGGTTCCAGGTCCATTTATACATGATTTTTTAGAAGATGAAAAGAGAACTTGTTATGATTCTTGGATGCTGTAAATCGTATAGTCAGTTTCCGGGGTTTTTCAGATGCCTTTCAGCTCCATTCCGAGACATTCACACCTTATTCTTAGACTTCCACTCTTTTTTCAAAATCTCCGAGTTTCAGAGGCTTCTCATTATTATTCTAGACTTCAAGATCTATTCAGGTTGATTAAAAACAACTTAAAAAGCCTTTCTTCAATGAAGAAAGACTCTAAAAAATCAGTTATGAAAGGTTGGTTTGTAAAAAGAACGATTATCAAGTGCAAAAACACGTTCCGTATACTCGCCCGGCTTCACTCGCTCTAGAGCACGGTCAAGCATATTCATTTTCGCATCGAGATTATCAATATAATGCAAAATCTCAGCTTCTTTGATTAATGGAGGTTTTGGGCTCCCCCACTCTGCTTTTCCATGATGACTGAGAACAAGGTGCTGAAGAATAACGATTTCTTCACCCTCAATGCCTAAATGTTCGGCTGCTTTGGCAATTTCATTTACCATGATGGAAATATGGCCAATCAGGTTCCCTTCTACTGTATAAGAAGTGCCGATAGGTCCTGAGAGTTCAGTTACCTTGCCAAGGTCGTGCAGAATGACTCCTGCATATAGCAAATCCGTATCAAGACTTGGATATAAAGCTGCAATGGACTTTGCTAAATCAAGCATGGAAACAACATGATAAGCTAATCCGGAAACAAATTCGTGGTGATTTTTTGTTGCAGCCGGATATTCAAGAAATTCATTTTGATGTTTTTTCATAAGATATCTAGTTACCCGCTGAATGTTGGGATTTTTCATTTCAAAAATATATTGTGTGACTTTTTCCATCATTTCTTCTTGTCCGATCGGAGCGGTTTCAAGAAAATCAGAAATTTTCACGTTATCTGTGCTTGAGGCAGTTCGGATATTGCGGATCTTAAGCTGATTTCGTCCGCGGTAGTGATGAATATCACCATAAATCTTAACAATGCTTTGTGAGCTGTAGGATACCTCATCTTCTGGACCCGCATCCCATAGCTTTGCTTCAATTTCACCTGATTGATCCTGAAGAATTAATGTTAAAAATGGTTTTCCGTTACTGGCTATTCCTTTAGTCGATGATTTCACCATCAGAAACACATCTGCTTGCTCGCCTACCTCGTAATGATTAATTCCTTTTGTCATCATTAAAACGGTCCCTCCCAAATTGCCTCATTATCCTGAGTATAGCATAATTTCCATCTATTTTTCCTGACTCCTGCTATGCTGACAAACCAGCATCGTTTCTCCTTGAAATCCACACCTTCGCTGAAATCAGTGCAGCAAGCATAACCGCAGCACCAATATAATAAGGAAGGTTGATTTGATATTCAAAAACGAAACCCGCCAAAATGGGGCCTGCTACATTTCCAAGACTCATAAAAGAATTATTAAGCCCCATCACCATACCTTGCTTGCTTCCTGCTAATTTTGAGATAAACGTATTTAAAGAAGGCCTCAAAATGGAATTTCCCAAAAAGAAGATAGAGGTTGTCAGTAAAACTGTTGCGAAAGAATTCGCAAAAGTCATGATGACAAACCCAAATGCACTCAGCAAAAGAGCAGAGGTCACAACCCTTTCATCTCCGAATTTAGCCACAAGCCTTCCAACAACAGCTCCTTGCGTAATCGTTCCTACAATCCCTGTTAAAAGGATGATCAGACCGACTTCCTGCGGTCCGTAACCAAAGCGCTCTAACGCATAGAAGCCAAAGATCGCCTGAAAAATCGTTAGGGCAAAACTCATCATAAAGACAAGGATCAGCAAAAAGCCAACAGGACTTTGAAGAGCTTTTTTGATTAAAACAAATTGATTTTCACGTTTTTCATTTTCAGCTTCAGCAATGGTTTGCTCCATCGCTTCTTTTGACAGGGACTCCGGCAAAACGAAGACCGATACAATTCCGGCAAGTGATGCTGCAATACCAGCAAATAGAAATGGGAAAGAAAGACTGAATTCAGCGAGCCAGCCGCCGATTCCCGGGCCAACCACAATGCCAAGGCCCATTGCTGCGCCTAAATATCCCATCCCCTGCCCTCGTTTTTCAGGTGTTGTTACATCAGAAACGTATGCCATTGCGCTCGGCATGATCGCAGCACCGAACATGCCTGCAATCATCCTTGATAAAAACAGCATCCATAAATCCGTTGCACATGCGAAAATAAACTCAGCCGCCGCAAACCCAAACAGCCCGAGTGTTATCAGCGGTTTCCTGCCAATTCTGTCTGAGAGCCTCCCCCAAATAGGAGCGAAAAAAAACTGCATGAATGCAAATACAGCTACCAGAAATCCAAGTGTTGCTGCATCTGCTCCGAATTTTTCGACATAAAACGGCAGAATCGGGATCACTAAGCCGATGCCCACCATGATAATAAATAAGTTAAAACTCAGTAAAAAGAGCGGTTTGCCAAGAGGCTTTTTCTCATATGTAGTTTGCTGCATGACTTACTTCCTTTCAGGTACCTTTCGTCAGTTCATTTTACAATAATCTCTGTCCAATAGATACTTGTTTTGCAGCCTGCTCTTTAGCTTTTAAATCAAGAATTTGTTCTTCTTTAAACAGCGGCAGAAGATGCTCCTGGCAAGTAAAGAAAATAATCTGATGCTGCATTGAAAATTCCTCAAGCAATGACAGCACTTGTTTCGTCCTGTCAAAATCAAAATTCACAAATCCATCATCAATAATAATCGGCAGGCCCTGTTCCGTGCTCAAATGACGGGCAAGAGACAGCCGCAGGGAAATATATAATTGTTCTGCTGTTGCCTGAGAAAGCTCATTTGCTGCAAACCGGTTTCCATCAGCTCTTTCTGCAAGTAATGTTTGTTCTGAATCAGGAAGAAAGATTTTTCTGTATTGATGATTCGTCATGATCGAAAAAAAGTGCTCAGCTCCTTCTAATACTTTTGGGAGTCTGACTGACCGGTTAAATTCCACCGTTTTATTCAGCATATTTTTCGCGGCTGAGAGCACCGCCCACTTGTGCGCAAGCTGCTTTACAGCACCTTTTTCAAGCTCATACTTCTGTTTTAGTTCAGAGTAAAGTCCAGATTCCTCAATATTTTGAAGCGCAGCCGAAAGCTCTGAGAGCCTCCTTTGCAAGGTCCTCTCTTGTTCAATTCCCGCTTTAAGTTCTTTCTCACATAAAAGCTTTTCTTCTTTATAATCTATCAGAAAATCCAGCTTTCCGCCTTTGAGCAAATGCTTTTTTGTCTGGAGCTGCTGCTCTATCCATTTTAATTTTTGCTCTAACGAACTTCTTTTGTTCGCTTCTTCAGCCTTTTTACGGAAATCTTCGGCATCAGCTGACAGGGATAAATGGAAAAGCTCTTTTTTCTTCTCAGAAAGAAGGCTGAGATCTGCTTCAATTTTTGCTAATCGCTGTTCGGCATCGGAAATTTTTTCTATAAACATAAGCTGCCTGCTCTTCTTTTCCATTGAATCTTGGAGAGCAGCAGACAATTTCCGCATGCCTTCATTCAAATCAGTTTTTTGGTCTAATCCGCATTTTTCACATACACTTTTAAGCTGTTTTTCATAAGCAGAAAGGGCTGATGTCAGCTCTGCAAGGTTCGTTTCAATTTGAGAGCACTCCCGTATATCTTTCTGCAGCTGAAACAATGTTTGCAGAAGATCAGGCAGAGCGAGAGGCGAATATTCACTGCTCATCCTAAAATCACTGTACGCTTTTTTAGCTTTTCGGTTTAATTGATAAATGGCCTCTTCCCATTCATCAAAACCGCTGACGGTGCGGTGATACGCTCTTTCATTCTGTGCGAATGTCACTTGCTCAAGCTCATGAGATCTTCTCAGCTGTTCATCCTTCCACAGGATGCCCCTTAGTTCTTCCGTATCTGTATATTCTTGTCCCCTCGACTGTTCAAGCTTACGTTTTAATTCCTCTTGTTTGTCCCGTAAATGATTCAGAAATGCGTCTTCCCCATAATCGTTTTTGAAAATAAAAAAGAAAACGAGGCCAATCAATCCTGCTAGTATCGGCAAGAGGAACCATTGCTGTTCATAGATCATCCAGCCGGAACACAAAATAAGCAGAACAGCCGCAGCTGCTTTCATTATGTTCATTTGATTCTTCTTTGATTGGTTCGACTTGCTTTGTTCGTTTATTTTCTTTTCATTACTCCGATATTCATCTTCTGCTCTTTTTTCATCCAGAATTTGCTGCTGCATTTCTTCCTGCTGTTTTACCTTTTCTTCTAGAAGCTTCCTTTCTTCTGCACCAAGCAGCCCTTTTGCGTAATCTGTTAATCTGTTTTCGCTTTCCTCCAGATTCTCTTTCGCCCGTTCAAACTGCTGATCGAGCATATGCTTTCTTTGCTGCAGCTGCTGATAGTCCGACACGATTTCTCGTATTTCTTCTTTGACTGTTATTGAGGTGTTAATTGAAAGAACAGATTCATCATCTACAGCTTCCGCAAAAAGCCGCTCTTTATCTTCTGATATTTTTCTTGAAAGTGCCCCGTGCTTCAAACTGTACTGCTGATGCTGATCTTTTTTCGCATGATAGGCGGAGTTTGTCTCTCTGAGATGTTCGATATCAGATTGATGCGAAAGAATGAATTCATTGACACTCAGCTGATGTATTGCTTGCTGATGCTCTTCTATCAATCTCACTAGAGATCTCTTTTCAGACAGCAGCGGCTCTTCCTTCGATTCAATCTCATCCATGCGCTTTAATCCATCTGCAGGAAAGGACTGGTTTGTCTTTGATAATTCAGAAAGAATCGACTCTTCTTCAATCCATAATGGAAGAGCATCGATGATTTCAGCCAGCCTTCTTGATTTTGCTTCAAGCATAGACTTGCTTTCTGCTTTTGCCATAAGCTGACGTTCAATCATTTCTTTTTCCTTCATGAGTTCTTCGTAAGGCTGGATTTGTTCTTTTGCTTTTTGCATGTCAGAATGAAGGGCCTTCAGTCTGCTTAATGCTGCGTTGATTTCTGGTTTTTTTCCGTTAGGCTTATACAGCAGTTCTTGTTTTTTCAACAGTTGATTTTCCGTCTGCAAGAGAGCATCTGTCCCAAGCAAGCCCGATGACAATAAAAACTTTCCGAGTTCATCAGCACTTACTTTGCTTACCTGCTGTATGCCGTGGATATCAAATGAAAAAATAGACTTATACATCGATTTATCAAAATGAGACAGGATTTGATCAAGGATTTCCCCGCTGCCTGTATCTCCATTTTCAAAGTACAGCGTAACCTCACCAGCTGATTTTCCAGGCAGCCTCTCAATTTTGACCTTCCCATATTGTTCGGTATCAACAATCAGAGCACCGCCGTATGTTTTCACTTGCTTTGGTTCATACCTGTTTTCATTTTGGATTTTTGCGGGAAATCCAAATAAGATACTTTGAATGAATGACATGATTGTAGATTTTCCTGCTTCATTTTTTCCGTAAATCACTTGAAAGTTATGGGGATTCAGGGTGAAATTTATGTGATTAAATTGTCCATACCCATAGATATTCAGTTCAATGATTTTCATTTTTTCACCTCACAATCTTCTATGCTTCAAAAGTTCCTGAAACAGCATGTATTCTGCTTCTTTTTCTATCTGCTGCTGTTCAGCTGCATCAAATGCCGGTATGTGTTTCCTGTATAATGCGTTCTGTTTCAGGGGCAAAACAGTGCTCTCAAAATCATCAAAGTTTTTGATAATCTCTGTTAAATCCGCTAAAAAATGAGAATCAAGCTGCAGTGATTCCTTGTTAATCTCGGGCATTGATTCATTGATGATTGAGGAGATCCATACAAAATTCTCACGTTCTGTCTCATCTTCATTCCATTGATCTATTAAATCGTCAAGCACATTCTCTTCCTGAAGCGAATCATACAGCTCACTAATACCGCTTATACGAATCACAACGACACGCGGCTCGTCACTTCTAAGCTCTTGAAGCTGCAGATGCAGGCTGTCAATCCATTCCTCAAAACTTCCTTTAATCTCTATTAAAAGTTCTTCCCATTTCACATCATGGAGCGGTTTAAACGTATACGACACGGTGCCCTCAGACATGGAAACGAGATAGCATCCTTTATCTCCCGTTTCTTTTCTGTTTCTGCCCTGGATATTGCCTGAATATAGAATCGGCGGCTCACTTTCATGAAGATGCGTCCGTTTATGTATATGTCCAAGCGCCCAATAATCAAACTGCTTTTCGAGCAGGTCGCTGATCAGAAACGGAGAATAAACGTCATGGTCGTTATTGCCCGCAATCGACCCATGAAGCAGTCCAACATTAAAATCTGCCTCACTCTGCTTCTTATAGAAAGGTGTCATATTCTGGGTAACAGCCCGCTTCGGATAGCTGTATCCATATAAATTGACGGAAGTATTTCCGTTTTTCCAGAAAGTTTTGCATTCTACTTCTTTGTCTGAAAAAATATGAACATTTTGCGGCCAGCTAAGGGCAAGCCATTTCCCGCTCATGTGATCATGATTCCCATGTATGGCATATACCTGAATGCTGTTCAGCTCAAGCTGTTCAAATGCTTTTTTTAACTTCAGCTGTGCTTTTAAACTTCTGTCCTCGCCGTCGAATAAATCCCCGGCTATCAAGATAAAATCAACCTGTTCGCTGATGGCAAGCTTGATCAATTTGTCCAGAGCAGCAAATGTGCTCTCCTTCAGCCTTTCAAAAATCGTTTCCGGCATCTGCTGCATTCCGGCAAACGGGCTGTCTATATGTAAATCCGCTGCATGAATAAATCGAATAGGTTCCATCCGCTTTCCTTCCTTTACTTCTCTCTTATTCTCTATTGTACCACCTCAGAAATACGAATGCACGTTCTATCCAGAAAAGCGGAGCCGACTGGTCAGACCCGACAGACAGATAAGGATCCGACGGGAAAGGCGCTTTTTGCCTTTGCCGGCGGAGCCGTTCTGGCCGAGGGTCTAGGAGGTGGAGCTGGACAATAAGAAAAGCGGAACCGAACGTTTAGCTCCGACAGACAGATAAGGATCCGACAGAAAAGGCGCTTTTTGCCAATACTTTCGGAGCCGTTCTGGCCGAGGAGTTGGGAGGTGGAGCTGGACAATAAGAAAAGCGGAACCGAACGTTTAGCTCCGACAGACAGATAAGGATCCGATGGAAAAGGCGCTTTTTGCCTTTGCCGGCGGAGCCGTTCTGGCCGAGGGTCTAGGAGGCGGAGCTGGACAACAAGAAAAGCGGAACCGAACGTTTAGCCCCGACAGACAGATAAGGATCCGACAGAAAAGGCGCTTTTTGCCAATACTTTCGGAGCCGTTCTGGCCGAGGAGTTGGGAGGTGGAGCTGGACACCCGGAAAAGCGGAACCGACTGTTCAGACCCGGCAGACAGATGAGGTGAAAAACAGTAAATCGCAAAGTAATTCACACCATTTAATAGCTAAAATGGCGTGCTTTTTCATTTACATTAATAAAACACGATATTGGACATTTATATTAAAATGGAAATATCAGATATTCACCGATTATTTCTTTTAACTCTTTGTCTTGATTCAGTTATAGGTCTATTGCTTAGAAAAGTATCTCCACTTCTTATTGAAGTAAAGGGCAGCATTGTTGAAGCGAATAATGATTGAAAACAAAATTTAAGGAGTTGATAGATATTTTTGAACGAATTGGAGAACGACAAATTCAAATTAATAGTTGGGAAGATAAAGATCTAGAACTGCTCGTTAAATTAAACGCCCCAGAAATGATGGAACATCTGGGTGGCTCAGAAAGTAAACAACAGATTTTAAAACGGCACAAACGGTATCTTGAACTTGGTGATAAAGGAAAAATGTTTAGCATTAGACAATCCCCTGATTTTGAAGCGGTTGGCTCTGTTGGCTATTGGCAAACAACTTGGAATGATGAAAACGTTTACGAAATTGGATGGAGTGTACTGCCACAATTTCAAGGTAGAGGGATAGCAACTATTGCAGTTAAGCTGGCAATTAATGAAACCATTAGAGAGAAGAGATATAAATACGTACACGCTTTCCCATCAGTTGAAAATCCTGCTTCAAATGCTATTTGCCGAAAGCTCAACTTTTCATTTATTTCAGATTGTGAATTTGAATACCCGCCAGGTAACTTAATGCAATGCAATAATTGGCGTATGAAAATATATTCAAATTGAGGAAGACCATTAATGAATACAATTGAAAAAGTGACAAAAGCACAATTATTACAATCTTTAAAACAAACGTGGTCATTAAAATCAAGTTCCAAATGGAGTATTGATAATCCTTCAAAAGGACAGTGCGGTGTAACATCATTAGTAGTCAATGACATTTTAGGCGGGGAAATACGAAAAACCCCTTTAGCTGAGGGGTGGCACTTTTACAATATGATTTATCATACACGGTATGATTTTTCAGAATCTCAATTCAGTGAAAGTATAAGTTATGAAGATATTCCTTCGAATAGAAAAGAGGCTTTTACGGATACAAACATTAATCAATACAACTATCTGATCAGCAGTGTTTTAAAAGAACTAAGTAATACTGAATAATTTGTAAATAGCCCTCAATTAGCAGGAATTTGTCGAGCAGCAAAGTCCTGCTAATTCCTATGTAATTTTATATGTTAAATTTGAACAGGGATTACAAGTAAACTCTTATATATCCACAAAAAAAACATACCAATTCCTATAGGAATTAGTATGCGAATTGATATGTTATATAGCGATTTGCACCTTTCAACCGAACCCGTTGCGCACAGGCTCTGCTTTCTCTTCTTATTAATCCTTTGACATTTGCAAGGCTTTCTTGACATCCTTAAATGATGAGGATTTGCCGTACATGAGCACGCCGCCTTTATAGACTTTAGCACCTATGACCGCTAGTGCGATTATGGTGATTACTAAGATGCCGATTGATAATCCAATTTCCCATGCAGGAACACTCAGCATGCCGACTCTCAAGAACATGATCATTGGAGAGAAAATCGGGATAAAGGATGTAACCGTGATGAACATCGCTTCAGGGTTTCCAAGACCGAACATTGCGATAATGAATGCACCCACAATTATATATGTCATTGGTGCAATCATCTGCTGAACATCTTCAATTCTGCTGACAAGCGATCCTAAAAAAGCCGCCAGAGTCGCAAAGATAAAGTACCCGAGAATAAAGAAAACAACGGCGTAAACTAATGTTGCGACAGGCACTTCTGTGAAACTGAAGAATCCTTCTCCCATCAATGCTGTATTTTCCATATTTCCTTTAATAGAGCTGTATCCTACAAGTATAATAAGTCCGAACTGTGTTAAGCTCACTAGTCCAATCCCAAGCAGCTTTGCAAACATCTGCTTAATTGGAGAAACGGAACTGATCAGAATCTCCATTACCCGCGATGATTTTTCTACAGCTACTTCCATCGCAATCATACTTGCATATAAGATCACCGAAAAATAAATAATGAACAGCAGAACGTAGACCAGCCCTCTTGCCTGATTAAGCTCTTCTTCAGATTTTGCATTTTCTAACAGGGCCGTTTTCTCAAGTTCTAATGGAGCAAACAACTGACTGAGCTGTTCACTTTTCAAGCCAAGATTTGCTGTACCTGCTGCTATTTTCGTTTGCTGCAAGGACTGCTCAATTGTCTCTGAAACACTTGAGTTTGCAATGGATCTTGCATAATAAGAACCCTTCGGCAAGCCATCTTGATCAAGACTCAAAATTAAGTATCCTTCCATCTTTTCATCAAGGACATCCTTTTTCAGCTGTTCCTCTGACTTCTCTGCACGATTCAGCTGCAGTTTCTTATCCATTGTTCCGGCATTCTGCTCAAAAACAGGATAAATCGTTTCATTTTCCGTTTGATCAATAACTGCCACCTTAACTGCCTCTTTATCCCCGTCATTAAAAAAATGAATCACATTTTGCAGGTTTGTAAGCCCGAAGATCAGCAGCAGTGTGACGCCGGTTGTAATTAAAAATGATTTTGTCTTTAATTTGCTTGTGTATGTATGCCAAAAGATGATCCAAAATTTATTCATACGCGGCACCAACCTTTTCAATGAAAATATCATTCAGAGAGGGCTCTGCAAGTTCAAATTTCCGGACAAATCCTTTGCCCTGCAAAGAAGCCATGATTTCCTGAGACACCTCTTCACCTGTTACCTGCAGTTCCATTCCTTCAAAAGTTTTCTTAGATTTAGTAACTCCTTCAACGTGCTGTAAATAGTCTAAGTCAAAATCAGCATGAACGATCACATTTTTTCTTCCAAAGGAACGCTTAATTTCCTTTAATGCCCCGTGAACGACAGGCTTTCCTTTATGCATGATGCATAAATGCTGACACAGTTCTTCTACATGCTCCATTCTGTGACTTGAAAAGACAATCGATGTTCCGCGGTTTTTCAACTCCAATACCGCAGTTTTAAGCAGTTCTACATTTACCGGATCTAGACCGCTGAACGGTTCATCAAGAATCAGCAGCTTCGGACGATGCAGGACTGCTGTAATGAATTGAATCTTTTGCTGATTTCCTTTTGAGAGGTCCTCTACTTTCTTGTTTGCATATTCCGGAATCTTAAAGCGTTCAAGCCATTCATTCATTTCTGAAAGCGCAGTCTGTTTATTCATCCCTTTTAACCGTCCTAAATAAACAAGCTGATCACGCACTTTCACTTTAGGATAAAGTCCTCTTTCTTCCGGAAGATAGCCAATCTCATCACTTGCATCATAGCCGATTGGCTTTCCGTCCCACAAAATTTGCCCTGCTGATGGGTTTAATAAGCCTAAAATCATCCGGAAAGTTGTCGTCTTTCCAGCCCCATTGGCTCCCAGCAAACCAAACATTTCACTCTCTGGAATTGCTAATGAAAGCTGATCAACTGCTGTGTGTGAACCAAATCGTTTCGTAATTCCATTCAATTGTAATGTCATCCTGATTCCTCCTGTCTATCTTATGTACGAAACTCATCAAGCAAATGTTTCATTCCTTGCAGGAAAAAAAGAAGATGATGAGAATTATAGTTATAAGCCTATTAAATTTTTAAACTTCATATGCAAAGGGGGCTATTAAATGGGCATGTATTACTTAACGGCATTTAATAAAGACGGGGAAAAATTAATGGATGAAAGCTTTGAAGCTGCCAATGACCAGGAAGCAAAAAAAGTCGGCGGGCAAAAGCTTGAAGAGAAAAACTATCTGAAAAAAACGCACCGCTGCACATCGGCAAGCGGTAAATTGATTTTATTTGAAAGATAAGAATAGTAATATCATAGTGAAATCGATGAGGGCATTCCTTATAAGGAATGTCCTTTTTCTATAAATAGGATCTGGCGGTTAATTGCCCCTCTAAATACCTTCATAAAATGCTCTTTTCCAGTTATCGTTTTAAAGCGCATAATTTTTTCCTAGTTACAGGTAAATTTTGTTATTGGAAATGACATTGTTCTATGCATAACTGTGTTTACTTTCCAAAAAAATCGGCTTACTTTCCAAAATCGCTTTATTACTTTCAAAAGTCTGCTAAATACTTTCCAAAATGAAAGATTTACTTTCTTTTTTCCATTCGCCTCCTAATACCAAAGTGAAAAGCGGTTACGACAATCGCAACCGCTCTCCGTTCATTTGCCGGTAAACTGAGGTTTTCTTTTTTCTAAAAACGCATTAATTCCTTCTTGATGATCCTGTGATTGTCTCATGTTATATTGTGTTTCTTTTTCAAGTGAAAGGATGTTTTCTAGCTCTGGTTTCTTTACAGCTGAATAAATATTTTTGCTCGCAATCATCGCTTTTACAGGTTTCTGCAGCCATTCGCTGACAAGAGATTGTACTGCATCTTTTAAGTCAACGTCGCATACTAAGTCAACTAAACCAAGTTTGTACGCCTCATCTGCACTTAACTTTTCCCCGCTCCAGATCAATTGCTTGGCCTTCGCTTCGCCTAAGCGTTTTTCCATGAAGTAATGTCCGCCTCCGTCAGGTACAAGCCCGATGCCGATAAAATTCATCGCAAGAACTGAGCTTGAATGTGCGACAACATAGTCAGCAGCTAAAGCAAGACTGAATCCTAAACCTGCTGCCGGTCCGTGAATCGCACTCACTGTTACCTTAGGCAGTGTATACAATGTCGTGATAACCTCTGAGATTAAATCCATTACCCCTGAAAAGCCCGAGTTATCTATTGAATTCAGCATTGTTTTTATGTCCCCGCCAGCTGAAAAACCTCTGCCGCTGCCGGATAAAACCACGATATCCGCTTCACTTTCACCAGCAAGCTTCAATGCCTGAAGAAGTTCTCTCAGCATTTGTTCATTCATCGCATTTAAAACATCAGGCCTGTTCATTTCAATCGTTGCATATCTTCCATGTACCGCATATGTAACAGTTTCCATACCCATCCCCCTAAATTAGATTTCCATCCTCACTAATTATTATAGCTCGTTCTGAAACTAATTGATATTATTTTCAGATAATTTAAATTCTCTCAACAATTGTCGCTGTCGCCATTCCGTGTCCAATGCAGATAGTCAGCAGCCCGTAGCGTGCATTCCTGCGTTCAAGCTCATTTACAAGACTCGTCATCAGCTTTGCACCAGTTGCACCCAGTGGATGACCAAGGGCGATAGCACCGCCGTTCACATTCACTTTTTCAGGATCTGCCCCAATCATTTTCTGCCAGGCAAGGACAACTGGAGCGAATGCTTCATTGATTTCGAAAAGATCAATATCGTTTACAGTCAGTCCGCTTTTCTCCAGTACTTTCTGAGTTGCAGGGATCACTCCTTCAAGCATATAAGTCGGATCTGAGCCTACAACGGCTTGTCCCACAATTCTTGCCTTTGGTTTTAGTCCCAGTTCCTGGGCTTTTTTGCTTTCCATTAACAGGACAGCAGCCGCACCGTCGCTCATTTGACTTGCGTTTCCTGCCGTCACGACTCCATCTTCTTTGAAAACCGTTTTTAAACTTGCCAATGCTTCAAGAGAAGTATCAGCGCGCGGGCCCTCATCCTGATCAAAGACAATTTCTTCTCCTTCTTTATTCAGCCCTTTCAGAGGCAGTATTTCAGATTGATAGATTCCTTTTTGAATCGCTTCTAAAGCCCGCTTATGGCTTCGAAGCGAGTATTCATCAAGCTCCTGTCTTGTAATCTGATGTTTTTCTGCAATCATTTCGGCTGAAATGCCCTGATGGACAAAGTTATATTTTTCATGCAGGCTTGCTGGGATCGTTTCGTCGTTTCCATCGCTTAAGATAGGAACCTTTGTCATACTCTCTACACCCGCTGCAATGACAATGTCCATATCACCGGACCTGATTTCCTGACAGGCAAAATGAATGGCCTGCTGGCCTGATCCGCACATGCGGTTGATTTGAACGGCAGGCACGCTGACAGGAAATCCTGCTTCAAGAACCGCCAGTCTTCCAATGTTAAAGCCTTGTTCTGCAATTGGGGATACGCAGCCCATAACAACATCTTCAACATGCTCTTTCGGCAAACCTGCCCTTGTGACAACCTCATCTAAAACCGCAGCTGCAAGATGAACAGGATGTGTTTCTCTGAAGGCACCTTTCCTTTTTCCAACAGCTGTCCTTACCGCTTCAACAATTACTACTTCCCGTGTCATTTTCTCTCTCCTTCGTATGTGTAAAATCCTTTACCTGTTTTCCGTCCGTGATGTCCGGCTTCAACTAATTTTCTTAACAGCTGCGGAGGCAAAAAGCGGTCACCGTATGCATCCGCCATCCCATTGCTGACAAACAGCATCGTATCAAGCCCGACTAAGTCTGCAAGCTCAAGCGGCCCCATCGGATAATTCAGCCCAAGCTTGACCGCTTTGTCGATATCTTCTGCACTTGCAATTCCTTCTTCGTAAATCCGGATGCATTCAAGCATATGAGCAGACAGCGCTCTTGTTGTGACAAAGCCCTGTGCATCTTTTACTAATACAGTCTCTTTCCCAATCTCCTCTGATAATTTTCTGATCGCTTCTATTGTCTGATCAGATGTATCAATTCCCTTTACCATTTCAATCAGCTTCATGACGGGAGCCGGATTAAACCAGTGCATGCCAATGACCTGATCCGGTCTTTTTGTTGCAGCCGCAATGGCTGTAACACTTAGCTCTGACGTATTTGTAGCCAGGATGACCTCTTTTCCCGTTAATTTATCAAGTTCTTTGAAAATCGCTTTTTTAAGCTCCAGATTCTCAGGAACTGCTTCAACAACCAGCTCTGCATCATTTACTGCATCTGCAAGCACGGTAAAAGAACGGATCTTTTCTAACGTAGCTGACTTATCAGATTCTGAAATGTGTCCTGCTTTAACGAACCTTGATAAACTTTTATCAATTCCAGCTTGTGCTTTTTCCAGCGCTTTCTCTGAAACATCATATAAGTAAATTGTTTTTCCTGCTGCCGCAAAGGATTGGGCAATCCCGCTCCCCATTAATCCTGATCCGATAACAGCTATTTTCTGTATGCTCATGGAAGTGTGTCCCCCTTGATTTTTTGCTGAATGGTTTAAGCAAGATCTAAATTTTTCACAATGATTGTTTTCATGATTTCATTTGTGCCTGCGTAAATGGCCGAAACAGGAATATCCCGATAACGTCTGGCAATCTCGTATTCTTCCATATAACCGTATCCGCCGTGAAGCTGCATAACCTCTGACGCCACTTTTTTAGCCATGTCCGTAATCCAGTACTTAGCCATGGAAACACGTGTAACCGCATTTTTTCCTGCCAGATGTTCTTCAATGACCGAATCTAAAAAAGTACGTCCAATTTCAATTTCTGTTGCCATTTCTGCCAGCCTGAACTGTACAGTCTGAAAATCACTGATTGATTTTCCAAACGCTTTTCTTTGTTTTGTATACTGCTTGGCTATAGCAAGCATTCTCTCAGCAGAAGTCTGGGCTCCGATTGCTACAAGGAGACGCTCCTGCTGCAGCTTATCCATTAAATAATAGAAGCCTTTGCCTTCTTCCCCTAAAAGGTTCGCCGCAAGCACTTTTGCATCCTCAAAAATGAGCTCTGCTGTGTCCTGTGCGTGCAAGCCTACTTTTTCAAGCTTTCTGCCTCTTTTAAAGCCAGGTGTGTCTCTTTCAACGACCAGAAGGCTGATGCCTTTATGTGCAGGCACCGCCTTTGGGTCCGTTTTGCAGACGACAACAATTAAGTCCGCACAGATTCCATTTGTAATGAATGTCTTCTCTCCATTTAATACATAATAATCTCCTTGTTTAATAGCTGTCGTTTTGACAGCTGAGAGATCTGAACCAGCCCCTGGCTCTGTCATCGCAATCGCCGTAATGGTTTCTCCCGTCACACAAGTCGGCAGGAATCTTTGCTTCAGCTCTTCCGTTCCGTAAGAATCAAAATACGGCACGACGATATCGTTATGAAGGCTGATTCCGATCAGGCTGGACCCCACTTTTTCCAGCTCTTCGTTAATAATGACAGAATAGACAAAATCTACGCCGGATCCTCCGTACTTCTCGTCTGTCCAGGGACACAAAAAACCTTTATCCCCCATTTTAATCCAAAGTTCACGCGGGACCATTCCTGCTTTTTCCCACTGATCGTAGTAGGGCACTGCTTCTTTTTGAAGGAATTTTCTTAGTGCTTCCCGGAATATTTGATGTTCTTTTTGCAAGTATGCTGCCGGCATTTCAATCGAGCCCCCCTGTTTTATGCGCTTGGCTGTTCTGCGAGCTTTTCCCTTAAAAGAAATTTTTGGATTTTGCCGCTTGCGTTTCTAGGCAGCGCCTCTACAAAGTGATATTTACGCGGTCTTTTATATGGCGCAAGCTTATCGCTCGATTTGCAGAATTTCTCAAGCTCTTGTTCTGTTAGATTCATATCTTTTCTGACAATAAAGGCTGTCACACATTCTCCCCATTTCTCGTGCGGCTCTCCTAAAACAGCTGCATCGAGTACGCCATTATGTTCAAATAAAACATCCTCAACTTCTCGCGGATACACATTTTCCCCGCCGCTTATAATCATGTCGTCTACCCGGTCAGCCACATATAAAAACCCGTCGCGATCCAAATATCCTAAATCGCCTGAATGATACCAGCCCTTATACAGCGCTTTTTCTGATGCTTCTTGCATATTGAAATAACCTGCCATCATGCAAGGTCCCTTTACAATAATTTCACCAACCTCTCCCGGCTGGAGAATATCGTCAGGTTCTGATGCTCCATTCTCATTCGGCTTTACGATCCGCAGCTCATGACCGAAGCAGACTTTTCCCGCTGAGCCTACTTTAGTCAGCTGCTCATCTTCTGACAAGAAAGTGACGGCAGGTCCCATCTCTGTCATTCCATAAGCCTGGATAAGGTCGGTGCCCAGCTTTTCCTTGCAGAGCTTGACAAGTGCAGGTGCCATCGGGGCTGCTCCATACAAGCCAAGTCGCAGGGAAGTCAGATTGTACGTTTCAATTTTCTCCTGAAGCATCATGTTCCACATCGTCGGCGCTCCAAAAAAGACGGTGATTTTCTCTTCCTCAATCAGCTGAAGCACAAGCTCCGGCTCAAAATGATGCAAAATCACGTTGCTTCCGCCAACTTGTACGCGAGGGAGGAAACAGCAGTGGAGCTCGGCACAGTGAAACATCGGTGCAGCCACTAATCCCCGGTCATCCTTTGTCAGCCTTTTTGCAGCAATACAAACATGATTCTGCTCGATCATATCCCTGTGACGATGAAGAACTCCTTTCGGGCGCCCAGTCGTCCCGCTCGTATACATGATCGCATACAGATCATTTTCAGTAATTTCCATGTCAATAAGCCTGTCGCTTGTTTGCTTAACTTTCTCATGATAGCTTGAAGCATAAGATGGCGGTTCACCGTCAATGAACCAGAAGGAGATCTCGTCAAACTGCGATTGAATGTCGCTGATTTGCTGCTCAAGCGCCCGTTCAAACAGAACGAGGGAAGGCTTTGCATCGTTTAAGATGTAGGCCACCTCCTGTGCTTTCAGCCTGAAGTTGATTGGATTGATAACCGCACCGATTTTGGCACTGGCAAAATAAGCCGTTGCAAGCTCAATCGTATTGAATAAATACGTCGAGATCCGGTCACCTTTCTTAACACCTGCCTCCAAGAACGCATTCGCAAGCTTATTCACTTCTTTTTGCCACTCGGAATACGTCCACCTGATGCCTCTTCTTACATCATAAATGGCTTCCTTTGCAGGGTACTTCTCAGCAGTCAAATCAAATACTCTTCCAATCGTTGAATACATAGAAACTCCTCCTTTAGATAGAAAGCGTTTACAAAAAGGACAGCAATGCCTCATTATTTAATCCCTTTATTAACATTCATCTTTTTTCAGAAAATTCCTTCATTCAATTTGAAATCTTTCATCAGAACGTTTTATATCTATGAAAATCCGTTCTTTTATAAAGTCCATTAAATCAGCCGCAAAAAAAAGCTCGAGTAATTTACTCAGAACCCCAAGATGATTATTCTGTCATATAAAAGCCGCCAAACTGACTACTGCATTAGTTTGTTAACTTTTAATTGGCAAATAAATCTCTACCTCTTCCTCACCATTTTCCATAGGATGATAGGTCTCAACAATAGGAAATTCTAAGTCTCTTTTATACCCCTGATCGTCTGCCCAGTGCACTAAATTGTGATGCAGGTTGCCGATATTATTCATTTGTCCTCTAATCGTGACATAGTTTTGAGACAATTCGAGATAATCCATTCCATTTGGAACGGCTTCAAGAGAGTCATTAACACTTAATCCTGCATAAAAATGGCCTCTCAAGTGGGTAACATCCCTTTTGGGTTCAAAAAGAGCGATTTCAGTACCAGAACGGTTTTCTATTTCATCTGCACGAGACAAAAATTGCCGGGCAAGTCTTGGAACATCGATGCCGAAATTGTCAAAAGCTCCACTGCCCTTCATGCCTACCACTTTAAAAGTTCTCTTAACCCTTTTACACTCCATGAGTATCCCTCCTGACTTGTTTTACCACAATATTACAATTTCGATATACCAAAATGAATTCCTCCCAATTAAATAAATAACCAGCCCATTTTTTAGGAGGACTGGTTATTTTGCTCTTTATTTTTTTGACCATGAATTTAGTACTCTTTTTCAAGAGTAACATCATGTTCTTCTGCCAGCGTTTCCAACTCATCACTGAATTCTCTGATCATTTTTCGTGCTGTCGCAAGCTTTTCATTCGCCTCGATAATTTTCCCCCGGTCCTGTTCTTCAAGCCCTGAAATGATCAAGATAAAAGCACTATGCTGAATATTGACTGCTTCAATGTAATTTTCATGCAGTGCCTTTAATTTTTCTGATTCGACCTGAACTTCTTCTAAATCAGCAATAAAGGAATTGTAAGTTGGCGAAACTTCATCTACCATCACTGAATACATGACTTCATCATTCGTGTAATTTTCGCCGGACACACTGTCATATGCGCTTATGGCAGCCGTTTCTTTCTCCGTTACCTCAGGCAGGATTTCATTCACATAGGACAGCAATTCCTCCTGAACAGGATCCTCCGAACCCGAACATCCTGAAAGTAAAAACAAGAATATAAACAGACAGACGCACAAAAGTTTTTTCAATTCTCCCACCTCCTCACTCCCCTAGGCTATTCAGCCATGAGCTGTCTCATGTTGGGGGATGCTTGGATTATTTAGCTGGGTGAATAAGCAGGAAGTCATGTGAGATTATTACGATTAATAATTTTTTTTCTTCTATAAAAAAAAAGCTCTCCCTTTATGGGAAAGCCTCTCTGATCAGCATCACTCAAACATTTCTTCAAGAATCTTAATTTTCGCTTCTGTATAATGTTCAAAGCTGTCGTTATAGGATTTTGGATCCTTTGGATTCGCAAATTGCGTAATCTTCCCTGTTTCAGGGTGTATAAATTTGCTGGCAGCGCCGCATCCAAGGCCGATAATGGACTGCTGCTCCTCCATGATCATGATGTTATAAATGCTGTCCTGGCCTTCAAGCGCATAGCCGACATTTTCCAGATTTCCAAGAATGTTTTTTTGACGGTACAAATAGTATGGAGTGTAGCCATGTTTATCTGTCCATTTGACAGCATGGTCCATCATTTCTTCGATTTCTTCGCGTCCAGCCACTTTGTATTTTTGTTTATTTCTTGTCATTTCTGATGCACGTTTAAAGGACAGCGTATGAACCGTTAAGGATTCAGGCATCAGTTTTTCTGTTTCAGAAAGAGTATAATCAAATTCTTTTATTCCTTCACCCGGCAATCCAATAATTAAGTCCATATTAATATTGTTCATGCCCATGGAGCGTGCTAAATGGAATTTATCAATGGTCTCCTGAACGGAATGATGACGTCCAATCGCCTTTAAAGTTTCATCAATATAAGATTGAGGATTGATGCTGATCCGGTCGATATTCCATTTTTTCAACACGTTCAGTTTGTCCTCTGTAATCGTATCCGGACGCCCCGCTTCTACTGTAAGCTCGCGGATTTTATCAACACCCGGGAACGCTGCGTTCATTTCCTCGTAGAGCATATCCATTTCTTCTGCAGTAATGCTTGTAGGAGTACCACCGCCGTAATAAACAGTCGTGATTTTAATGTTTTTCTCTTTCAGCCATTTTCCCATCTCACGAATTTCGTAATGCAGACCGCCGAGAAACGAATCGACAGAACCCTGTCTTCCGCCGATTGCATAAGCAGGGAACGTGCAGTACGCACATTTAGTCGGACAGAACGGGATGCCAATATATATACTCACTTCTTTTGAAAGATCATACAGATCGGGAACCACGCTCAGCTGTCTGTCGACAATCCGCTGCATCAGCTGAATTTTTTCGTCTGAAATTAAATATTCTTCCTTCAGCATCTGATGCGCTTCTTCTTTTGACATGCCTTCACGCAATTTTTTATGAAGAAGCTTTGTCGGACGGATGCCTGTTAAGATTCCCCACTGCTGAATCATACCCGTGTAATCCTGAAGCAGGTTCAGATGCACGTATACGAGTGTATGTTTAACCGCTTTAAATCCTTCTTTTTCACTCAGGTCATCTGAAATACTTTTTTCGTGTACAGCAGACTTTTCATATCCTTTTTGATCCGTCAAAGTTCCGCGGACGCTAATACTTCCATTCTTTTCTTCTATTTGAAAAACGATGCTGATGTCCGCTTCAGTTTCTTCAAACATCAGCTTTGTTTCCTCGTAAAACAAATTTGAAATTAACTGCAGCGGACGATGAAATCGTTCATCGTTTATGCCATGTATAGTAAATCGCAAGATTCTCACCTTATCTTCTTTTAGTTTCAAAACTTTCTTAAGTGTACAAAACCTAGAGCATATGGTCAATTTAGAAAAGTGGAGACGATTCAATTCAGAACCAATTTTTCAATTTTAAAAAATATAAAAACAGATGGCGAAAAAGCCATCTGTTCCTCAATTACAATACATATTTTTTTATTGCTTCAGCAACCCCGTCTTCATCATTGGACAAAGTGACCCAGTCAGCTGCTTCCTTGACGATGTCCTGTGCATTCCCCATTGCAACACCAATACCGGCTTCTTTAATCATCGCCAGGTCATTCATGCTGTCGCCGCAGGCAAGCACGTTTTCCATTGTAATGCCTAGCAGTCCGCATACCTTCTCAATGCCTTTCGCTTTATTAATTCCAATTGCATTTACCTCAAGGTTTGTAGGACTTGAATTCGTGATTTCAAACTCTCCTCTGCTGCGGAGCTCATTTAATATGGTTTCACGATCTTTATCATCTTCAATTTCAAATCCGAACTTCAGCCACTGAAACGTGCTTAAATCCTCCGGCATTTCATTAAAGAAAACTCTTTCTGTGCTTGTTGCCCAGTAACCTGTTTTATGTGTCTTAGATAAGTCATACATCCAGGTCATCAAATCATTATGGACGATATTTCTATCCACGAGTTCACCGTGCTCGTCCCAGATTTCGCTGCCATTTACAGTGACCAAATAAGAAGATAAGCTCAGTGATTTAGCAAGATCCCGCAGGGTTGCCATGCTTCTGCCTGTGCTGATGACGACATGAATGCCCCGGGCTTCAGCGTCTCTGATTGCTTTTCTGTTTGCTTCTGAAATTTCTTTTTTTTCGTTCAGAAGTGTTCCATCCATATCAAGTGCAATAAGTTTAATATCCATGTAAAAATCCTCCTATACCTTCTCGGCTCTTTACATAGAATATCATTTTACGGACTGATAAACCATATGGATGCCTCATGCTGTTCTTAATGCAAGTCTTTTATTCCACTTAAACATTCGCCGATTCCATTGCAAAGTACTCTTTAATCGAATAACTGAATAACTGGCGTTTAATTCTCCCTTTATCGCCAATCAGCCTGTACCAGCTTTGCCCGACATAAAAATGATTTGAAAGCAGGATCTCAAGGACATAGGAAATCCGGTCTTCGGCTTCTTCTGTTTCAATTTTCACTTTGCTTGAAAAAGCTAAAACAAAGTATGGTTTTTCATAATCCAGCTCCAGAACTTGCAGATGATAACTGTCCCCGTGTTTGCGGTTAAAGTCTTCAAGCACTTTTTCAAGGCCCATTCCTATTTCTATATCAAATTTGCCCGCTTCACTCCAAGTTGAAATGAGTGAATCATAAAGTGACAGAGTAAGGATATAGTGCGATTGATACTCGCCTGGATTAAATTCTCGATTTGCATTTTGATCTTCGAGCGGCACAATAATATACTTTTCGTAATTTGAGAAGAAGTCCCCTTTCATCTCTTTACCTTCTTTCTTTAGTTATTGACCCAGGAATGTTGTGAGTGATCCGTGCATTTCTGAAATAAATCGTTATACCTTATTAGTTCTAACTAAATTCGGAAATACCTTCTCATTCTTTACAAGAAAAGCGCAAACACAAGTTTAGAATATATGATAGGCAGGGTCTGCTTCTAAAGGTGTATTTTTCCAATGCGGAACTTTTCCTGCTGAGGAGTGGGCATTGATGTCAGACATCTCGGAACAAAAAAAAGAGCTGTTTCTTTTCAGCTCTGTTCATTGCCGGTTAATGAATCTGCCATATCTGCGTCCGTCGCTAAAATTAGATCTGTATGAATGTAGCGGGAACCAAACATTTCATGAAGGACTTCTATTTTCAGCGATTTGACTTTTACGATATCATCGTTCTCTTTATAAACATAAATTGTAAAATACTGATTCAGGTACTCAAAAAAGGAATTCGGGTCTACTCCTGATTTTTCAAAATAGTTGCTGTTGAACTCAATAAAACCCAGAACAGAGCGGCTGTTTTTAAATAATTTCCTCATTCCCTTTAAAACGAAAGCTTCATATCCTTCCACATCAATTTTAAATAGAACGGCTTCATTATCCATGCTTTTATTAAATAGCGAATCAACAGTAATTGATTGTACGGAAACCTCGTCGACCATGTGATGCGCCGGCATATAAGAAGCCGAAGAGGTTCCTGACCAATGATTATCTATGAAAAAGCGTTTATCTTCTCCGTCTGAATCAGAAGCAAAGGCATGAACAATCTTGATTTGTGATTGATTTGGATGAGCATCCCTGGATTGGCTGATGTATGTAAGCAGATTTCGGTTAGCTTCAATTCCGTAAATCTTTGTATGTTTAGGATAGATCATTGAAAAAATACATTCTCCATAGTTGACGCCTATATCAATGATGCAGTCCGGCTTCACTGCTTCAACAGCCTGCTGCCAAAAAGAAAGGAGCCTCTTTTGCGTCACGCCTCCGCTGATCAGCAGGGCTCTGCCCCGATTCTCTTTTGCATCAACATAAAGAACGGTTGAAGACGGCAATACGATTTTATCTGGAAGTTTGCTGATATCCAAGGTTCTGTATTTCATCAGTATCCCAAAATCAATTAACCCTTTCCAAAGCTTAGGGTAATGCTCCCACATTTTCATAAGAAACGGCTTTCTTGCAGCGGCTTTGTTAATCATGATGGTCCTCCCTTTTTAAGCATTCTTATATCTTCTTATTAACCTATAAAAATCCTTTTGAAATGGATACAGATTAACATAGAATTTACAATTGGCTAAAAAGGGGGCTTTCCGCGGCTATTGAACGATTCAAGGCTGCGGCAATTTGGCTGTTTCTAATTTTTGCTGTAGATTCCACTCATAATGATATCTCGGGCGATTTTTGGAATCATAGCATGGCTTTGATTCCTCTTTTCACTCCACCTCAGCGATTTGTGGAATCATAGGGGGCTTTGATTCCTCCTTTCACTCCACCTCAGCGATTTGTGGAATCATAGAGGGCTTTGTTTCCTCTTTTCACTCCACCTCAGCGATTTGTGGAATCATAGAGGGCTTTGTTTCCT
>NZ_JBCMYF010000020.1:0-55420 GCF_050483325.1 Metabacillus idriensis | reverse complement strand
GATCATTTGCTTCAAGAGCAGCTTTATTATAATAACAAATTCGTTTTAATAAGTCAAGCACTCTTTTCAACTTTTTGTTTTTCTGTTTGTCCGCTTTTTTGCGGCAACGTTTAATAATATATCACCGCCAACACTATTAAGCAAGCCTTTTTTACAAAAAAATAAAATAAAAAAACCTCCGTCATTAAACGGAGGTTTTTCACCTATATTAACGATGTCTCATATGCGGGAACAACAATACATCTCTAATAGAAGATGAGTTTGTCAGAAGCATAACAACACGGTCGATCCCGATGCCAAGACCGCCTGTTGGAGGCATTCCGTATTCCAAAGCTTCAATGAAGTCTTCGTCCATCATATGCGCTTCATCATTTCCTTGTTCTCTTTCTTCTAGCTGTGCTTCAAAACGCTCTTTTTGATCAATTGGATCATTTAGTTCTGTAAATGCATTCGCATGTTCGCGAGCTACAATGAACAGCTCAAAACGATCAGTGAAACGGGGATCCTCATCATTCTTTTTCGCAAGAGGAGAGATTTCAACCGGATGGCCAAAGATAAATGTCGGTTCAATTAGATGCTCTTCTACTTTTTGCTCAAAGAATTCATTGATGATATGACCAACCGTCATATTTTTGTTGATTTCAACATGATGCTCAGCTGCATGCGCACGTGCTTCCTCAACGGTCATTTCCTGCCAGAAGTCTACATCAGTACGCTCTTTAATTGCATCAACCATATGCAGTCTGGTCCACTCAGGCTGAAGGTCAATTTCATATTCGCCATAAGTCACTTTGGTAGATCCTGTTACCTCTTTAGCAATATGAGCGATCAGATTTTCAGTTAATGACATGATGTCTCTGTAGTCAGCATAAGCCTCATAAAGCTCAATCATAGTGAACTCCGGGTTATGGCGTGTAGAAATACCTTCATTTCTGTATACACGGCCAATTTCATATACTTTTTCCATTCCGCCCACAATAAGTCTTTTCAAATGAAGCTCAATCGCGATGCGCATGTACAGTTGCATATCAAGTGCGTTGTGGTGTGTTACAAACGGACGCGCCGATGCTCCACCAGCGATTGTATGCATAGTTGGAGTTTCAACCTCTAAATAGCCGTTTTGGTCCAAATAACGGCGCATTGACTGAATGATCTTGCTGCGTGCGATAAATGTGCTTTTGCTCTCGTCGTTCATGATTAGATCAAGGTATCTTTGACGGTAGCGCTGCTCGATGTCTTTTAAGCCGTGAAATTTATCTGGAAGAGGACGCAATGATTTTGTCAGCAATTCAAAGCTTGTAACTTTAATAGAAAGCTCGCCAACTTTTGTTTTGAACATAACACCTGTAACCCCGACAATATCCCCTAAGTCAGCTGTGTTAAAAAGCTCATATTGCTCATCGCCTACAGCATCTTTGCGAACATAGATCTGAATTTGCCCTTCGATGTCTTTAATGTGAGCGAATCCCGCTTTGCCTTTGCCGCGCTTAGTCATAATTCTTCCGGCAAGCGTAACAGAGATTTCTCTTTCTTCAAGATCTTCTTTTGATATTTCACCGTACTCGCGCACCAATTGTGCTGTATAACCTGTACGCTCGAAACGTTTGCCGAATGGGTCCAAACCTTTTTCCCGCAATGTATGTAGTTTTTCCCGTCTCACTTTCAGCTGGTCATTCAGCTCTTCATGGGTTAATTCTTCGTGACTCAAAAAAATCAGCTCCTATTCTATTAGTTGCGAACGAAAGCAGAAAAACTGCCAGTTCAAACTGGCAGTATGCATTCGCTGCGGTGAAAGACAGATTATCCTGCCTGAATGCTGTTTTGTTGTTTTGCTTCTGCTTCTAAAGTAAACTCATCAACCAAGTTTACGAAGTTATCTCTTGTCTCCATAGTATTAATGGCATTTCTTACGATGGCGTTGCCGCGGATTCCTTTAAGGTACCACGCCGCATGCTTTCTCATTTCTCTGACAGCTACAGTTTCCCCTTTTAACGCGATTAAGCGGTCCAAGTGAAGCTTGCAGACATCCATTTTTTCACGCACAGACGGCTCACCGATCAATTCTCCAGTTTCAAGATACTGAACTGTACGATAGATCATCCATGGGTTTCCAAGAGCCGCACGGCCGATCATGACGCCATCCACACCTGTTTCATCAAGCATTCTTTTTGCGTCTTGGGGAGTTTGAACATCCCCATTTCCGATAACAGGAATAGTAACGGATTGTTTAACTTCTTTAATGATATCCCAATTTGCCGTTCCTTCATACATTTGAACTCTTGTACGGCCATGAAGCGCCACAGCTTTCCCGCCAGCTCTTTCAACTGCCTGAGCATTTCTGACAGCATAGATATGCTTGTCATCCCAGCCCATCCGCATTTTAACAGTAACTGGTTTTTCTACGGCCTCAACAACCGCCGAAACCATATCGTATATTTTATCTGGATCAAGAAGCCATCTTGCACCCGCATCACACTTCGTGATTTTAGGTACAGGGCATCCCATATTAATATCAATAATATCAGCAGTCGTATTCTTATCTACGAATTTAGCGGCTTCTACCAGTGTGTCTTTTACACCTCCGAAAATTTGAAGACTTAGCGGTTTTTCGCGCTCATCTATATACAGCATACCCATTGTTCTGGCATTGTTATAAAGTATCGCTTTATCGCTGACCATTTCAGCACAGACGAGACCTGCTCCAAATTCTTTTACTGTCAGACGGAATGCGGAATTGCAGACTCCTGCCATCGGTGCAAGAACCACACGGTTTTTCAGTTCTATATCGCCTATTTTAAACAATCTTTGACCTCCTTTCCTTAATCTCTTGGTGACAGTTCTTCTATGGTGACATTCAGCGCGGCCGCTACTTCTTGAATCAACTGATCATTCGGCAGTCTGTTTCCCCGTTCAACTTCACCTAAAACAGACACGGAAATACCCAGGTCTTTTGCAAATCCTTCTTGAGTATATCCTTTTAGCTTTCGAAAAGCGCGAATACGTCTTCCCCATTTTTCTGCTTCCATATTCGTACTCCTTTTTTATCTGTTAATTGATCTATAATCATCGAAAGCGGCTGCTCGCTGTTTGGAATCCTTATATTTGGCTGTATCTCATAAAGCGGAATTAATACAAACGAACGCTCTAACATCCTTGGGTGAGGAATAATTAGGTGCTCTGTTTCAATATTTTCGTGATTAAACAATAAAATGTCAAGGTCTAAAGTTCGCGGGCCCCATTTTACTACTCTTTTTCTCCCAAGCTCTATTTCAATCGTCTGCATAACATCCAGCAGCTGAAATGCTGACAGGTCTGTACGGACGGAGAGCACCATGTTCAAAAATGCATCCTGATCTTCGTAGCCTACTGGATCTGTTTCATAAATAGAGGAAATATTTTCTACCGCTATTTCCGAATGCTCGTTCAGGCTTAGGATGGCATCTTTTACATAACGCTCTCTATCTCCTATGTTAGATCCAAGTGCAAGAAAGGCTTTATTCATGTGCGGCCTCTTCTGATTTCAACCGCAACGTGCTGATAATGTCCTGCTATAGGAGGATCCGGCTTGTACAGTTTTACCGTGCAGTGATTTACCTGCTTAAACTCCTTCAGCACTTTTTCAGCTATCATTTCCGCTACAGATTCTACAAGCTTATAAGGCTTGCCTTCAGCGATGTCTTTACAGATGTTATAGAGAGAAGCATAATTCACTGTATGATGAAGATCATCCGTGCGTCCCGCTTCGCGCAGATCAAGCTCAACTGTGAGGTCTGCGCGGAATCGCTGGCCGAGTTTTGTTTCTTCTGAGAATACCCCGTGATACCCGTAGAATTCCATGCCGCTTACAAAAATTTTATCCATGAACAGCCGCCCCTTTTCCAAGCATTGCATCCATCATTTTAGCCATTCTTGCAATGCCCTGAACATCATGCACACGCACAATGCTGCATCCCTTTTCAATGCCGAGGCACACTGTAGCGCCCGTTCCTTCCATTCTATCAGAAGGCGGCAGGTCAAGGATGCGGCCAATGAATGTTTTTCTTGATGTTCCCAGAAGAACCGGATAACCAAGCTGCGAAAATGATTCAAGGTTTCTCATGACAAAAAGATTATCCTCCATTGTCTTTGCAAAACCTATACCCGGATCTAAGATAATCTTATCATCCTGAACACCAGCCTGCTTGACAATTTCTACACTTTCTTTAAGATCGGCAATCATATCAGAAATCAGGCTGCCATAATTCCGCTCAGCCCGATTGTGCATTAAAATAATCGGGACATTGTACTTGGCCGCTACAGCAGCCATATTTGGATCTGCTTTTGCTCCCCACACATCGTTGATGATAGTTGCTCCGGCCAAGATGGCCTGTTCAGCGACATCCGCTTTGTACGTATCAATTGATATTGGCACATTGATGGTCTTAGAAAGTTTTTCAATGATTGGAACCACTCTTTTAATCTCTTCTGCAGCATCAACATACTCCGCACCTGGACGTGTGGATTCACCTCCAACATCTATGATATCCGCTCCATCAGCAATCATCTCTATTGCATGCGCGACTGCCGCATCTATATGATTAAATTTCCCTCCATCAGAGAAAGAGTCTGGTGTAAGATTTAAGATCCCCATGATAAAGGTTTTCTCGCTGAGGTTTAATTTATAAGGCCCGCATAATACTTCTTTTTTATTATCCAACAAGATCGTGTCCATCTTCTCATCAATCCTTTACAGCTCGAATCTGCTTTTCAGCAGCATTGTATTTTGCTTATACTTCCTCTGTAGTGTTTGCGTAATTTCACCTTTTTTCCCTAAAAAAGATTGGGAACCAATTTCTTTTAAAGGAATGATCTCCTGAACAGAATTGACTGCAAATACCTCATCAGCCTTCAGCAGCTCTTCTGCCAAATAGAAACCCTCTTCCACCTGAACACTGCTTTTTTCTAAACAGCGAATAACGAACTGGCGGGTAATCCCATTTAAAATCCCTGTATTAATTGCAGGGGTATAGACGATTTGGTCTTTTGCCCAAAAAAGATTTGATACAATCCCTTCTGCCACAAAACCTTCTTGCGTTAAAAAGATACCTTCAACTGATGGGTCATTGCCGATTTCATGCTTGGCTAAAACATTATTAAGATAATGATGCGATTTTAGGCGCTGTTCTCCCTCAGGGGTGTTGCGGGGCAGTGATAAAATGCGCCCGCACTTTTCAAAGTCCTCAGAGATTTCAGGCAGCTTCCTCATAAAGAGCATCACAGTCGGCTCCTTATATTCCATTGCACCAAAGGCAAGCCCGCCTGCGCCCGCAGAAACATTTAAACGGACAGAAACGTCCTCGTTCTCCAGCTGATTCAGCTCAAGCAGCTTCTGAATCACTTCCTCCACTTGCAGACCTGACAGATCTAAGTGGATATGAAGCTCTTTCAGGGCACCCTGGAGACGATGCAAATGATCGTCCAGCAAAAAAGGGTGCCCTTTATACAGCCTGAATGTTTCAAATGCCCCTAATCCATACAGATATCCATGATCAAAAGGAGAGACCTTCGCATTCTCTGCTTTTACATAACTTGAATTAAGGTAAATATACATATCGTTAAACCGGCTTTTTTAACGGCTGGTATGTTTTAATGAAATTGCCGAGTAAATGTTTCCCGAAAGAAGTCATAATTGATTCAGGATGAAATTGCACCCCTTCAATCGGAAGTGTTTTATGACGAATTGCCATAATTTCATCTTCATCTGTCCAAGCGGTAATCTCAAAGCACTCAGGCAGCGTTTCTTTTTTCACAATTAAGGAATGGTAACGCGTTGCGGTAAATGGGTTTTCGATATCCTGAAAAACCGTTTTTCCATCATGATGCATTTCTGATGTTTTACCGTGCATAAGGCGTTCCGCTCGGACGACATCACCGCCGAATACTTGTGCAATGGATTGATGCCCAAGGCAAACTCCAAAGATAGGGATTTTCCCTGCAAAGCGTTCGATGGCTGCAAGACTGATGCCCGCTTCGTTAGGACTGCATGGCCCTGGCGAAATCATCAGGAAATCGGGAGCAAGCTCTTCAATTTCATCCAAAGTGATTTCATCATTCCTGCGGACAAGCAGTTCTTCACCAAGCTCTCCTAAATACTGCACTAAATTAAACGTAAATGAATCATAATTATCAATCATTAAAATCATCTTTCTCTCACCTCTGCTGTCATATTCTCTTCTTCACTCAGCTCTTTTGCTCTCAATAAGGCCTGCGCCTTTTTCAATGACTCTTTGTATTCATGCTTCGGATTTGAATCGATGACGATGCCCGCTCCTGACTGGATGTAAGCATGTCCATCCTTTGCAAGCAGTGTACGGATAACAATGTTCAGCTCCATATCACCATTATATCCAATCCAGCCAATCGATCCTGTATATATGCCTCTGCGTGATGGTTCCAGCTCTTCAATGATTTCCATCGTCCTAATTTTCGGCGCCCCTGTTATCGTGCCGCCAGGAAAAACACCTTTAAAAACGTCGATATAGTCTTTGCCCTCGGCTAATGTTCCCTGGACATTTGAAACAATATGCATGACGTGCGAATACTTTTCAATCACCATGAACTCATTTACTTCAACCGTTCCGTATTTGCACACCCGGCCTAAATCATTTCTCTCGAGATCAACTAGCATAACGTGCTCTGCCCGTTCCTTCTCATTTTCAATCAGTTCATTTGCAAGCTTTGTATCCTCTTCCGCGTTTTCCCCTCTGGACCTGGTTCCTGCAATGGGGCGAGTGCTTGCCTTTTCTCCATCAATTTTCACTAAAAGCTCTGGAGATCCGCTGACAATCTGGAAATCCTTCAGTTCCAGATAGGCCATATAAGGAGAAGGGTTTAATTCTCTAAGGGTTTCATACACTTTCAGCGGATGAACTCCGAGCGGCTGCGTCTGCCTTACGGATAAGTTCACTTGAAAAACATCGCCGCTCTCAATATATTCTTTGATTTTCCCAACCGCTTCCATAAATGATTCCCGGGTAAAAGCACCATTTAACGCATCCGATAAAGGCTCAGCGGCCGGTTTATGAATAAACGGCTCAGTGAGGTCCTCTGTCCACCTCTGTTCCATTTCAGCAAGCAGCTTCTCAGCCTCTTCTTTTTCATTATCCGCACGATAATGGGTAATGTACCAAATTTCTCGCTTTTCGTGATCATAAACAGCAAGGTCATCAAACAGCAGGAAAAATAAATCAGGTGTTTCAAGATCATCTTCTGATTGCGGGGTCAGCTTTTCGAAATACCTTACACAATCGTAGCTGAAAAAACCAATGGCTCCTCCCTGAAAATCCGGAAGTTCTTCATCTTTTACAGATTTATAAGCAGAAAACCAATCTCTGAATACATCGAGCAGATTCCCTTTCCGTTCTTCTGCAAAATCTTTCACTTGTATGGTTAAAACAGACTCTTTCCCGCGCACTATCGCCTCAGGCTTAAGTCCCGCAATGCTGTACCGTCCGCCTCTTCCGCTTTCTAAAAAAGCATGATACTCCTCATGTTTTGATAGATGCTGATATTGTTTAAAGAAATCAAGATTGTATGCCGTTTTTTTCGCGAGCGGCTTTCTCTCAAGATGCATCTGAACCCTCTCCTTTAAAACTCATACTTTCATTTTACCTAAAACGCAAGAAGATTACATGATGAAAATATTGAAAGGAGAGGAAACTGTGAAGCCATATAGAAAAAAACAGCCCGGGGGCTGTTTTTATTTTTAATCAAATTGATAAAGCGGAGTACTTAAGTATCTTTCGCCGTTGCTTGGAATAATGGCCAGTACTTTTTTGCCTTTGCCTAATTCTTTTGCAACTTGCAATGCCGCTTTAATAGCTGCACCTGAAGAAATTCCTCCAAGCAAGCCTTCTTCTTTAGCAGCTTGGCGGGCCACCTCAAATGCTTCTTCATTTTTAACGGTAATGACTCCGTCGTAAATGTCTGTTTTTAAAATATCAGGGACAAATCCTGCGCCAATGCCCTGAATTTTATGAGGACCTGGTTTACCGCCAGACAATACAGGGGAGTCTGAAGGCTCAACTGCATAGATCAAAATGTCCGGATAAGCTTCTTTCAACACTTCGCCTGCACCGGTGATTGTACCTCCAGTTCCGATGCCCGCGATAAATGCATCAAGCTGACCGCCCATTTGGCTTACAATTTCAGGACCTGTCGTTCTGCGGTGAACGTCTGGATTTGCTTCATTTTTAAACTGCTGAGGCATGAAGTAGCCATGTTCTTTAGATAGCTCTTCAGCTTTTCGGATGGCTCCGCCCATTCCTTCAGGACCTGGAGTGAGCACAAGCTCTGCTCCATATGCTCTTAAAAGATTACGGCGCTCCATACTCATTGTCTCAGGCATAACCAAGATTGCTTTAATGCCTTTGGCTGCAGCAACCATCGCTAAGCCAATTCCCGTATTTCCGCTTGTCGGTTCAATGATCGTATCTCCTGCTTTAAGCAAACCCTTTTCTTCAGCTGCCTCAATCATCGCAAGAGCGATCCGGTCTTTTACACTGCTGCCCGGATTCATGAACTCAAGCTTCAAATAAACATCAGCACTATTCTCTTCTACAATGCGATTTAACTTCACTATCGGTGTTTCCCCAATCAGTTCGTGTATAGAATTTGCTACACGCGTCAATCTGACCACCTCTATTTCCGAGTATTTTTATTGGCTTTAAAATGAATGTACCAAAACTCAGTCTGAATTGTCAATCTTTTCTTACTTCTCGAATAGGACAAACTGCTTATTCTTTAGAGGACTTGTCACCATAAAACCACGTAACTCCCGCCTCTTCCCACAACGGTTTAACGGATACCGCAGATTCCATTTGCTCAAGTGCAATCTGCCTTCTCATTTGGTTTTTCACATCTTCGTAAGAATACTGAACTCCATCAAGCTTTTCTTTTAATAAAAGGACAGAATAGCCGAGATCGCTCTTAATCGGCTTACTCCACTCATCAACCTTCAGCTTCTCAGCCTCAACAACATATTGCGAGGGAAGATAATCATTATTCTCAGACACAAATCCAAGCTCTCCGCCCTCATTTGCTGTGAACTCATCCATTGATTTTTCAGATGCCAGCGCTTCAAAGCTTGAGCCGCCTTTTAATTCTTCTATCACTTTTAATGCATCTTCCTCTGTCTTCGTCACAATATGGAATAAGTGATATGAATCCTCAATGGAATACAGATCTTTGTTGGAGTCATAATAGGCTTTTAGTTCCTTATCAGATATTTCAACATCCTTTGTTAACAATTCTTCAAGGAGAATGCTGTACCTGATTTGCTCGCGCAGCTCTTTAGTATCTGTAAGATGTTCATTGTCAAGTGAGTTGTACATGGATTTATATATCGTAAGCTCGCGGTCAAGTTCTTCATCTGGGATCTTGATGCTGTGCTTTTCAGCAAGCTCCTCGACTACTGTAAAATTAATCATCTCTTCAAGGGTTTCTTTTCCGAAACGCTCTTCAAGCTCAGCCATCCAGTCTTCCCTTGTAATTTCTTTTTTTCCGACTGCAGCAATTGACTCAGATTCCTGGTTTTCACCAGAAACAACAGCTGCCATACTGTCATCTTTAGATAAGAAATACGCCAAGGTAAAACAATTAATGATGACAAGACCGAAAATGATTGGCCATACTGTTTTTCCGCTCATTTCTCCATCTCCTGTTTCATTGTTCAGTTTAAGGCGCTTTCTTTCAGCTCAGTTAATTCCTCTTTATTAAAATGGTATCTTTCATTGCAAAAATGACATTCTGCTTCTGCTTTGCCATCTTCTTCGATCATACTTTGAATTTCTTCAGCACCAAGGCTGATAATGGCATTGGCAATTCTATCACGGGAACAAGGACAATGAAACGCAACAGGGTGTTTATCAAGAAGCTTCACATTTTCTTTTCCCAATACTTCAAAAAGAATTTCTTCAGGAGTTAATCCTTTTTGAATTAATTTCGAGATGGGCTCGACACTGCTAAGACGTTTTTCAATCTCTGTAATTGTTGATTCATCTGTACCCGGCATTAATTGAATGATGAATCCTCCAGCTGCAAGGATAGTATTATCCGGATTCACTAATACGCCGACACCCACTGAAGATGGAACCTGCTCTGAGGATACAAGGTAATAAGTAAAATCTTCGCCTAATTCACCAGATACAATTGGAACAGAACCAGTAAAATGTTCTTTCATTCCAAGATCCTTCACAATCGAAAGCATTCCTGTAGTACCTACCGCCTTTGCCACATCGAGCTTGCCCTTTTCGTTAAGATCAAAATGAGTTTGAGGGTTTGTAACGTAGCCTCGCACTTCGCCTTTTGCATTGCTGTCTACAACAATGACACCGATAGGCCCGCCTCCCTCAACTTTAATCGTCATTTTGTTCTCGCCTTTAAGCATAGATCCAAGCATAACCCCAGCTGTCATAGACCGGCCTAAAGCTGCTGAAGCAGTCGGCCACGTCTGATGTCTTCTTTGTGCCTCTCCAACTGTATCAGTTGTTTTAGCTGCATATGCTCGCACTTGTCCTTCAAACGCAAGTGCCTTTACTAGATAATCCAATGTAATCTCACCTTCCAAATTATATGCTGTTTCTTTCATAAATAAGCTGCAGGCCTTTTAGCGTCAGAAAAGGATCGACAATTTCAATCACACTTGATTCAGATGCTATCAATGATGCCAGCCCTCCTGTAGCAATAACTTTAGGCTCTGCTTTTGCCTGTTGTTTCATTCTATTAACAATACCTTCAACTTGTCCTACATAGCCAAATAAAATACCGGCTTGCATCGCACTTACCGTATTTTTCCCGATAATATCATCCGGTCTTGCAATTTCGATTCTCGGAAGCTTTGCAGCACGTGAATATAACGCTTCTGTCGAAATGTTAATTCCAGGGGCAATAGCTCCCCCCATATATTGTTTATCCTCATTGATATAGCAATAGGTTGTGGCTGTGCCAAAATCAACAATAATCAATGGCCCTCCGTATAAGTGAATGCCCGCTACTGCATTTACAATACGGTCAGCACCGACCTCGCGCGGATTCTCATACTTAATATTCAGACCCGTTTTAATTCCCGGTCCTACAACTAAGGGCTTTTGCTTAAAGTACTTTGAACACATTCTCTCAAGAGAGAACATAATAGGAGGAACAACGGACGAAATAATAATGCCTTTTATGTCTGAAAGGTATATGCCTTCATGTTCAAATAATGATTTAATCAGCATGCCAAATTCATCTTCCGTTTTGTTTCTTGTCGTTTCAATACGCCAGTGATGTTTTAATTCATCATTTTCAAAAACGCCTAAAACCGTATTTGTATTCCCTACATCCAATACTAAAAACATATGTATCACCACTTTGTCTAGTTTCTTTTAACAATCGAAGGTTTATTCTTTTCAATCATATCATATGAGTTAAGGATCCGAATCGGATAAAAATAAGAACTGAATCCATTTTTATTCCACGAAATAAACAACATCTCCATTTTATTCTTAATAGACGCTGAATTGCAAAAAGAAAGAACCGCAAGCTCATAATGAACGTGCGGTTCTCTCTTTAGATCACTTAATCTTCTTTGCGATCTTCATGTATTTCAGATGTTTGTTCTTCATCCTTTTTCGGGAGGATGTTCACTTTCACATCTTCTTGTTTTTTATCAAGACCTGCAGCCGGACGTTCAGGCAATGTGCCATGATCCACAAGATGTTTAATTTGTTCTGCATCAAGTGTTTCAATTTCAAGCAGCGTTTGAGCAATCAGCTCTAATTTATCACGATTCTCAGTAAGAATCTTCTTAGCACGCTCATAGCTTTCTTTAATGAAGCGCTGCACTTCCATATCAATTTCATGTGCAATGGCATCACTATAGTTCTGCTCACTATTAAAGTCGCGTCCTAAAAACACTTGTCCTTGAGATTGGCCAAATTGAAGCGGTCCAAGCTTATCACTCATACCAAACTCTGTTACCATGCGGCGGGCAATGCCTGTCGCACGCTGGAAGTCATTGGATGCTCCTGTGCTGACTTCGCCGAATACGATGTCCTCAGCTACACGGCCTCCAAGCAATCCGGTAATTTTATCAAGAAGCTCAGGCTTCGTCATAAAGTAACGATCCTCTTTAGGAAGCATAACCGCGTACCCGCCAGCTTGACCGCGCGGAACGATTGTTACTTTATGCACCATATCAGCCTCATCAAGAATCACTCCGATAATTGTATGACCTGCTTCATGATAGGCAACAATTTTGCGTTCTTTTTGAGAAATAACACGGCTTTTCTTCGCAGGACCGGCAATTACACGGTCTGTTGCTTCATCGATATCAGTCATATCGACCTTTTTCTTATCACGGCGTGCTGCAACAAGTGCAGCCTCATTCAGCAAGTTTTCAAGATCTGCTCCTGAAAATCCTGGTGTACGGGCAGCGATTGATTTTAAGTTGACAGACTCATCTAAAGGCTTGTTGCGGGCATGTACTTCGAGCACTGCTTCACGGCCTTTAAGATCAGGGCGGTCAACCGTAATCTGACGGTCAAAACGGCCTGGTCGCAATAATGCAGGGTCAAGAATGTCAGGGCGGTTTGTGGCAGCAATCATGATGATTCCTTCATTTCCGCCAAATCCGTCCATCTCAACAAGCAACTGATTAAGCGTCTGCTCACGCTCATCGTGGCCTCCGCCAAGACCGGCGCCTCGCTGACGGCCGACTGCATCAATTTCATCAATAAAGATAATACACGGTGCATTCTTTTTCGCATTCTCAAACAAGTCACGAACACGTGAAGCCCCTACACCGACAAACATTTCAACGAAATCAGATCCGCTTATAGAGAAGAATGGCACGCCAGCTTCTCCGGCAGCAGCACGGGCAAGAAGCGTTTTACCTGTTCCAGGGGGTCCTACAAGAAGAACACCTTTAGGAATACGTGCACCAAGCTCTGCGAATTTACGCGGATCCTTCAGGAATTCCACGACTTCTACAAGCTCCTGCTTCTCTTCATCTGCACCTGCAACGTCTTTAAATCTGACCTTTTTCTTTTCTTCGCTGTAAAGCTTGGCTTTGCTTTTTCCAAAGTTCATGACACGGCTGCCGCCGCCCTGAGCCTGGTTTAGCAAGAAGAAGAAAAGAATGAAGATAATGACAAAAGGAATAATGGACGTAAAGAATGTTACCCATCCGCTGGTTTCTTCTGCAGGCACGAACTTAACGGTCGTTTTCCCCTGAGCAGCAGCATCCACACGGTCTAATGCTTTGTCGCTTAATACATGTGTAACAAATAGCTCATCTTCTTTATAATCAGTTAACTTACCTTTTACTTCATATACCCCTCGCAGCGGCTGAATCGTTATTTCTTCAACATCCCCAGCCTCAAGTTCAGAAATGAATTTGCTGTAAGTTAATGGTTCAGTTTTTGTATTGTTTCCTTGGAAAAAACTGACGACTCCAATTACCACTAAAAAGATTAATAAATAAAATATGGTATTACGGAAGATCCGATTCATTCCTTACCTCCTCCCACAGTAAACACAACTATTTTAAATAGTATCATAGAAAATCATGGCAATACAACTAATTAGCCATTTGTGTACTTGACAAAATCAAATGTTATTTATTTTGATAAATTTCAGGTTTCAGTACGCCGATATACGGAAGATTTCGGTAGCGTTCAATGTAATCCAAGCCATAGCCGACTACAAATGCGTCCGGCACTTCAAAGCCTACATAATCCGCCTGGATATCAGCTTTGCGTCCAGTCGGTTTATCAAGCAGTGTCACAATGCTGATTGTTTTTGCTTTGCGGTAACGGAAAAGCTCAACTAAATAGCTTAAAGTCAGTCCGCTGTCGATGATATCTTCAATGATCAGGATGTCTCTGCCTTCAACTGAAGTATCTAAATCCTTAAGGATTTTAACTTCTCCGGAAGAGACTGTAGATGTACCATAACTTGAAACATCCATGAAGTCCATTTCCAAGTATGTATCAATGTTCTTCAGCAAGTCAGCCATAAAAGGCATAGCACCTTTTAAAACACCGATTGCAAGCGGAAAACGGTCTTTGTATTCTTCCGTCAGCACTTTGCCTAATTCTTTTACTTTGACGCTGATCTCTTCTTCTGTGATTAATACTTTTTCGATATCCTGCTTCATTACAAGTTGCCCCCTACAAAATCATTGCTCTTTATATTCCAGTACAACACAATCACCCTCGGTTAACCCGTATTCTTCAAAAGAAGATTTCTTAAGACCGGGAAGCCAGAGGATATTACCGCTGCCATCTTCTAAAACAGGCCAGCTGTTTCTCTTATTGATCGGTACTTTAGCATCAATAAATATATCTTTTACTTTTTTCGTACCGTTCATGCCTTTCAGTTTGATTTTATCACCCTGCCTTCTTGTTCGGATAAGCAAGGGCTTGTTCAAAGAAGAATATGGCATGACGAACACATGGTTCCCTGACAGATCATCAGGACTCCCGTCCGAAATTTCACAGGTTATAATATACCCGTTTGGGAGGGCTGTGCAAGAAGGGATCTGCACCTGCATCTCAAATGACTGGTCTGTGTTTTGTTCAAAAGTAAACAAACACGTTTGATAGGATTTGATTACTTTTAGACCGTCTGGGTAATCAAGTGAACCGGAAGGATGTTTTTGCGAGAGTAAGGACTGAAGACTCTCTATATGTATAGAAGAAAGGGAAGATGGAATATCTTCGTAAAGATAGTTTAATATTAGTTGAATACCTCTTCTTTGTAAAGGCATAGGCAGGGTTTTAAACATTTCTATATTCAGTTCGATTTCGTTCTTTTCTTTCCTTTTCAATACTGTATTCAATTTTTCTTTCGTTAATTCCTGTAAGAACTGCTCATCTTCTCTAAATGTTCTGCTGAAAAACTGGAATCTCTCATGAACCTTAGGGTTTTCTTCCTTAAGAAACGGCAAAACATGTTTGCGGAAGCGATTTCTCGTATAGTCCTGTTTCTCGTTGCTTGGATCAAAACGCGGAGACAGACCTTGTTCATGACAGTACGCAAGAATTTGATCTTTTGTATAGGATAAGAACGGACGAATGAGTTTCCCGCGGTTAAACTCACGAATTTCAGGAATTCCGGCAATTGAAGCGCCAAGGCCCCCTCTTGTCATTCTCATCAGAATGGTTTCAACCTGATCATCGCCATGATGCCCTAAAGCCAAATACGCGCCGTCATACTTCTCCATTACTTTGCTGTAAAAAGAGTAGCGGCACTCTCTGGCTGCGTGCTGAGCGCTCATTTCAGGGTGCCTGCGGGTGAAATCAGGAACGTTCAGCCGGACAGCTTCACAAAGAATTCCATTTGAACGGCAATAACGCTTTACAAACTCCATTTCTTCTTCTGATTGTGAACCTCTAAACATATGATCCACATGAGCAGCAATGATTGAAAGACGATAAGATTGCTGAAACCTCATGAAAAGATGAAGAAGGGCGAGCGAATCAGGACCGCCTGAAACCCCGATGACAACGGTGGCATCTTTTATATCGTTTACATTAAGAAAAGTCCGAAAACGTTCTAGCATGGCATTCCTCTTTTTTCAGCTGAATTTAATAAGTTTTCCTTAAAACGCATCCTGTCCGAGAACGGTACATCTAACTTCATACTATCACGCATACTTTGACGTCTGCAAAAAAGAAGTCCCCCGTTCACATATTTATCAAATTTACATGAGATAGTGATAAACGTAGAACGAATAGATAATACATAAGGCGGTAATAATCAGCACTGTTTCGGCCCATCCGCTTACTCTGCTCTTCTTTTTCTTTTTAACCTGCACGCGAGTAGTTTTCTGCTGCTGATTTTGAGCTGGCTGCTTGACTGAAGCAGGGGGCTTTCTGCCCGGTTTTGGATAAAGAGACTTCAGAAAATCCTGTTTCATTTCAGAAGCATATTTGTATTTTCCCATGATCGCATTTTTTAAAACGGCAGAATGCTCTCTCAGATAAGGATTTGACTGAATAACAGCATCCAGCTGACTGTATCCGTCTCCCTGCTTTTTAAATCGTTTAGGGTATACAGAATTAATGACAATCATAGCAGCTGCAAACAAATCATACTCAGGATCCGCCTTACGGGTCCCAAGTCCCCAGTATCCTCTGTCAAAAAAATCGGTGAACTCTTTTATCGATCTTCCCTGAAGCGTTGTTCCTCCAACATCTATAAACCTTAGCCGGACAGGCCTTTCAGCAACAATCAGATTTTCGGGCTTCAAGTCTCCGAAAACCCAGCCTGCCTGATGTAGCTCCTGAAGATTTGATAGAAGCTGAACCGTTAAAACACCAATCCACTCATGACCATTGTTCCCGATAAAATCAAGATATTGCTTTCCTTTAATATACTCCATCACATAAAAAGGAACTTGCGTTCGCGTCCCGGGATTCATCCAATCATCTACATCAATTAAAGCAGGTCCAAGGGAATTCCCCTGGACCTTTGAAAAGTGTTTAAGGACATTCACTTCAGAAGTAATGGACATGCTGTTCTCACTGACTTTGAGAGCTGAAAGTCCATTTTTCCCCTCTGCTAAATAGACAATCCCTGTAGCACCCTGGCCAAGAGCTTTCACAATCCGGTATTGCTGATGATGCCATTTCCCCTTGATAATGGTGCCTGGTGCCGCTTTACATGTTTGATTCATTGAAGTATTGTTCATCATCTGAGAGCAAACTCCTTAAAGAACGCTTTTTCTTAAATGAGTGGATGCCGTCACGAATAGCCGGGCCGGTCGGTGTAATGCCGCCTGTTGTGAGTTTAGGAAAAATAGAGGATAAAGATTCAAGTTTCGGCGTCCATTCTAAAATGGTTTCAACCTCTTCCTTTTTCCCAGGAAATACTGACACGGAAAATTGATTTTCCCCTATTCTCGAATTAAGACTGATGGATAAATCCAAAAGTGATTCTTTTACAGTTGGCAGCTTTGGCTTCATGCTTCCGCTCATATCTACTAAAATTAAAATTTCCATGCCGATCGTTTCGCCAAGCTCATCGACTACTTCCATCACCTCTCCCCGTTTTTCAGGAGAAAGCTCCTCCATCGTCACTTTCTTCCCGAGTATTTGCTGAAGTTCAGAATTGACCACCCCTTGCAGAGTTTGAGTCATCGCTTGCCTTGTTACCATTTGCACCGTTTGTGAAAGCTGATGGGCATAAACAATCTGGCTTACGCCTCCGCCAGACATAGCAATTCCATCAATCTCATCGATTGCTTCCTGATCAATAACATTTTCCTCTACAATTCCGATCACGTTCACTGAAATTCCTTGTTCTTTCGCAAGAGCTGCCATCGCGATTGGATCTTCGCCATGATTTGAGCAGCCGTCTGTTATAAGCAGAATTTGTTTTAATTTGCCTTTATTCATTTTAGTTAAGCCCCTCCTAATATCCTCATCCTCTTATCACCAAGGAAATAATGTACTACCATCCTCGCCAGGAAATAAGAGTTTTATACTTTAGAAGGGGCTTGTTTAACGGGTGCTTTTCTACATCACATTCTGTTTTTTATAGTGCTTGGACGTTGGTATAGAAGCCCATTTAGGAGTATTATGATCGATTTTGGCTACGACTACTGTCATATCATCCTCAATCTTCCCTGCTCTCGTCCGGATTACCTCCTCCATAATTAAATCTGCAACCTCCTGCGGATCCATCGTCTCTAACTCTTTAATTTTTCTCTTCATCCATAAATCATGATTCTCCACGTGCTTCGGCCCCTCAAAGATGCCGTCGCTCATCATAATCAGAAGGTCTCCAGCCTTCAGCTGCTCCCCAACCACATCGACATCAAATTCATCGATGATTCCCATCGGCAGATTGCTCGCTTGAATTTTCATGATTTGATCGCCGCGTTTAATGAAGCTTGGAGTCGATCCAATTTTTAAAAACTTGCAGGTTGCATCCTGCAGATCCACAATAGCCAGATCAAGCGTTGAAAAGATTTCATCTGTGGTTCTCAAAGATAAAATAGAATTTATTGTCTTGATTGCTACTTTTTCCTCTATTCCGGACTGCAGAATCTTTTGGAGCAGCTTGATCGTCTCATTACTTTCGAAATGAGCCCGCACCCCATTCCCCATACCGTCGCTGATCGCAATTGCATACTTCCCAAAGCCAAGTTCAATCGTTGAATAACTGTCGCCTGAAACCAATCCTCCTCCTTTTGCAGCATGTGCTACACCCGAATCAACTCTATATGTTCTCGAAGAACCAAAGGACACGTGACAGTATCCGTTTGGATAGCTCGAGCATTCTTCATGTTTGACGATCACTGACTCTTCAAGAATATCAGAAAGCATCGGGGCGATTATCTTCTCGCACTCACCGTGTCCATTGCAAAATGGAATGCTCATCTCGATATCAACGTTTCCCTGTTCAAGGCTGTAAATATCCACATGGCCGATTTCAATCCCAAAGCTTTGGAGCGCCTCAAGAATTTGTTCCTCCTGAACAAAATGGTTTTCCCTCTCCCGTTTTATTTCCTTTGCAAAATCCTCCATGACCTGTGAAACGCCCATCAGCTGTTCCGCTACAAGCCTTCTGCTCTCCTGCACCTGCTCTTTTAACTTTTCATTCGCGTCATAATAGTTGATTTCCTGCTCAATAGCCTCCTCTACTTTCTTTGGTTTTGAACAATACCTCTCAAATTCCTTTTTTAATTTCCGATTGCTGTGATACGTATTCTGTTTGCTTTCATGCATAATTGTCTTCATAAAATCATAGGTTGTATCAAAGTTCTGCACCCAGCACCTTTCTTTTTTGAAACAGGTCTGGCAGGTTTTTTCTGTTATCGTGCTTAAAAACAAGTCGGTGCCCCTTTGATCTTCTGACTCTTCACTTTTTTCATAGAAAGTGACAAAGCTCTCTGATAGGGCATGGAATACTTGAGAAAATTGATCGACCCGATGCGCTGTTACATCCCTGATTTTTCTTACATACTGCTGCTGTTCCTGTGTATGTTCGTTTGTTCCTGGAATATGCTTGGCTAATTTATTTGTAATTGCCTTTGGTGTTAATAGAAATAACCCAATGGCAATGAGTGATTCAGATAAATTTATCATCAGGTCGTTTGACCCTTCACCGTAAAGTGAAATCAGCAGAGAGCCGATTAACAGACCTATGGCTGCACCAAACTTCTGTCCTTCTTTTAAGAGTCCTCCAAGCAGGCCCGAGAAGGCAAGGAGACTCATTTGATAGAGGTTGCCGACATTGGCAAGACTCAGAATTAATCCGGTTACAACACCAACTGTACATCCAATGCTGGAGCCTCCAATAAAAGCAAATAGAAGGACAATATATCTCGATAAAATATGTTCTGCCTGCAGCTCCTGGTAAGTGACTCCGACAAAACCGGTCAGCACGGAAGCAAGGAGAATCATAATGCAGATGATTTCTTCTATTTTCAGAGACTGCTTGTACTTTCTTGCAGATATAAGAGGCAGGCTCTGCATAAAGATAAGTGTCAGGATAAACGCTAGACCTGACTCAACCCCAGCCATCATATAATCGTACAGCGTGAGCGAGCCCTGCAAATAGAAATAACCGATTCTAGTTATCATCATGGAGAGGAAAACAACAAACGGCAAAGCTTTCATTTTATCTTGATAGAATAGAGAGATTATTTTTTTCATGATCAGAAAGATAAGAATAGAGGCTGTGACAAATAAAGAGGTCTGCCACGATATGGTGACTGCACCTGAGATCAGAGCAAGCGAGGAGAATAGCGCTTTATCTTTTTTCATTAAAAGGACAGCGCCAAAGAACGGCAGTGCAAATGGAAGGACTTCCGTTAAAATAAGCGCTCTTCCAAGCAGAAAGCCGATCAGCACATAAAGAAGACCTTTATGCAGAAAGAGCAGCTGCATTCTTGTTCCAAAGCGATGAACAGAACGATTAAACCATTGATGCGTCCTCTCAAGATTCACTTCCGTCATGGGCTCGATAACCCTTCTTTCTACCTTTTCCATATTTTCATTCCCCCACTTTTTAATGTTGTGGTTATTATATCGAAGGCAAAAAAAAGATTTTGTCAAAAGAAGGAAGCTCATCCCAAGAAACGTTCGACTGTTTTTTTGAATAGCGACAAAATGTCCGAAAATGCTTTTTATTTTTGTAAAAAGAGAACAAAAAACCCTGAATTTCCAATAAGGAAAATCAGGGTTTTTTAAATGATGACCCGTACGGGATTCGAACCCGTGTTACCGCCGTGAAAGGGCGGTGTCTTAACCGCTTGACCAACGGGCCGGAAAAAATGGTAGCGGCGGAGGGAGTCGAACCCACGACCTCACGGGTATGAACCGTACGCTCTAGCCAGCTGAGCTACACCGCCATTTTAACTGCCAAATGTTATAAGGCACAAGATATATAATACAAAGGATTTCGACTTTCGTCAACAAAAAATTGAAAGTTGAAATATTCAGTAAATGAGGCGTCCGGAATCATCCGTTTAGCACATGCAGACAGATCTTCAGGACGAAGGATTGGGCGATGAAACAGGACAATGGAAATACTGAACAGAATGGCTATTGCAAGCAGGTATTACGGATTCGACATGAACTTCCAAATAAACCTTTTACCAAGATTTTCACTAAACATGCAGATATAAAAAATTAAAGAGCTGTTCGGCTATTCAGGGAGTATTTGAAAACTTAGTCGTACATGCTCCGTCTGACAAATAAAAAAAGAAAGCACATTCTCATGTACTTTCTCAGCCGTTTCAGCATTTATATCAGATAGCAGCAAGTTAACCTCTTCTTGCTCCGCGACCGCCGCGCTTTGATTCTGTATTGCGTTTAAGTGATGATAAGCGATCCTCACTGTCTTTTAAGAACCTGCTCATCTTTTGCTCGAAATTCTCTTTAGGGCGGAATTCATTTGTGTTCGTTCTGCCTCTTGGACGATCTGAGCGGTTTGGACGGTCTGAGCGATTCGGGCGTTCTGAACGTTCTGGGCGCTCAGGACGATCAATTGCCTTTTTAATTGACAAGCCAATTTTTCCGTCTTTCTCTACATTGATGACTTTAACGGTTACCTCGTCACCGACTTTTAAGTGATCGTTAATATCTTTCACATAATTATCAGCAACTTCACTGATGTGGACGAGCCCTGTAGTGCCACCCGAAAGCTCTACGAACGCTCCGAAATTTGTAATGCCCGTTACCTTACCTTGTAACTTGCTGCCAACTTCTATCGACATAAAAAAAATGCTCCTCCTTAATAAACATAAAAAACTCATTTATTTAATTATACATAATCCAAAAATCAAGTGTCAACAACACTACTCTTTATCTTTATTTGGCAACGTGAAGATAATCTCGTTGTCTTCTGATAAAAAATAGTCCCGACGAGCAATTTTAGCAATATACTCATCATCATTCAACTTTACGATTTCTTCCTCTAATATCTTTTCATCTTTTTGAAGCTCCGTTAATTGAGTTTTAAGTTCTTTCTTTTGATGAACCTTCTCATTAATGGCACTTGATTGAGATATGAGAGTCGTTAATACGATAACAGAAGTTACCGCCGCAATCAATCCAAATAATGTAAGGCGTCTGATTAATCCTCGTTTGCGCCTTTTTAATATTTGATCTTTCCGCTCCTGCTGCTGCATATATTGTGATTGAAGCTGCGTTATTTTCCGATCTTTTGCGAGACTCATTCATTAGCCTCCTTTATTTCTTCTTTTTCCACGAAATCCATAAGTTACCACTCTTATTCTTGATTTTCTCATAAAATCCTGCTGTTTTCTTGAAAAACCTGTAAAAAAAGTTTCTGATGGACAAAGGAATTAGTTTCCACAATCCTTTTAAGATCCAAAAAACGGGAGATAACAGCACTTTTAAAATAAGAAAAATCACTCTTGCCATCCATTTTAACAAGTTCCATAAAAAAATGACAAGTCCGCTTATAATCGCTGTCAATAAATTAAAAATGCCAATAACGGGCTTCACCAACAAGAAGTTCCCAAGCTTCAGCACCGTCTTATAAATACTGATCACACACTTAATGATGAATTCGAGAAGTGCTAAGTAAATGCCCTTGATCAAGCTCTGATAAGCTGCATATCCGCACAGCAGGGCAAGCAGAATGTAGACGCGGAATTCTCCTTCATTCACGTTCAGGAGAACATAAAATAAAAGGAGGCCCTGAACGAGCCAAAATAAGATGTCATTTATGAAAACGACCCATTTGGCTCTTCTCGGCCGCATTAGAAAGCGGCCGTAAGTATCAAGAGAAGCGCCAATAAAACAGCCTGAACATACCATGGAAAGCATCGTCAGGAATTGAGTGGAGAGCGTCATTTAAACAACTTGCTAAAGAGTCCCTTAGCTTTCTCCGTCTGATGCTCATCGAGATAGACAAGATCAAAAATTCTTCCTTTAATCGAGACGATCCCTTTATCAACGTCCAAATTTTTCATTTGGAGATTCTCGCCGCGGATGGCAAGAGCGCCCATCACCGTTTCAAGCAGAAACTCTTCATTATCAAAGCTTTCCACATGTGTTACTCCTGTAATATCAAGCAGTTTACGGCCTCTCATAATAACATCATGCTCTTGGATCGTTCCCTTAGGCTGTGATTGATTATCATAATATTGATTCATTGCCAACCCCCGCATTCTTCTAAGAAATATTCTTACCTATTTCTATGAGCCGGGAATGCGAAATAGAACAAGCCCTCGTATGATATCAAATCCTATTCTTCACTGATCTTTTCTTCTTTTACAAGAGAATACATGCCTGCAGCATCCTCTTTTTTGGATGAATCCTGCAGGTTTTCAATTTTTACCGTAATGCGCTTTTGGCCGAATCGAATTGCAAGTTCATCACCCAATTTCACAATAGAACTTGCTTTTGCAACTGTGCCGTTTACTGTAATTCTCCCTTGATCAGACACTTCCTTTGCAAGTGTACGTCTTTTGATCAGTCTTGAAACCTTTAAAAATTTATCTAGTCTCATCTTTTCAGCACCCCTTTATAGCCCTTTGCTTTTTGCTTCATTCCAGTAAGAATCCATTTCTTCAAGAGACATCTCTTCAAGGTTTTGATTAAGCTCATCTGCTTTTTTCTCTATATATTCGAATCGTCTTTTAAATTTATGATTGGTATTCGATAAGGCTTCCTCAGGCTCTACACCGTAAAATCTTCCAATATTGACCAGTGCAAAGAGGATGTCCCCAAACTCTGCAAGAATTTTCGATTGATCCGCGTGTTTTTCAGATGTTTCAGCCTTGAACTCCTGCAGCTCTTCCTGAACCTTTTCCCATGCTGACTCAGCATGATCCCAGTCAAAGCCGACTTTAGCTGCCTTCTTTTGAATATGGTAGGCCTTAGACAATGCAGGGAGTGAGCCGGCAATTGACTTCAAAAGAGACTCTTTTTCATCTGATCCCTTTTCTGCACGCTTTATCTCCTGCCAGTTTGACAGTACTTCGTCCGAACCGCTTACAACAGCTGTTGAAAAAACATGAGGATGTCTGCGGATCATTTTTTCTGTTAATGTTCTGATGACATCATCAATGGAAAACATGCCATCGTCTGAACCAATTTGAGAATGAAGCATGACCTGAAGGAGAACATCTCCAAGTTCTTCAGCCATATGGTCCTCATCTGCTTCGTCAATGGCCTCAATTAACTCATAGCATTCTTCAATCAAATATTTTTTCAGAGATTGATGGGTCTGCACGAGATCCCACGGGCATCCGTTTGGTCCCCGAAGCTCCGCAATCACCGAGCGCAGTGCAGAAAATTGGTGATACAGAATGCTCTCATCCTCTGCGGGAGGCACATACACACTTGTTAAGTTGTTTACCGACGTAACCCGGTCAAGCTCAAAGAGAGGCACCTTTACGATCTTTTGCTGACTGCTTCCGGCCGCTGTAACAATCTGAACCTCATAGTCATGAGGCAAATCTTCCATCAGCGTCAGTTTCACCTCAGAAGCAACCATTTGATCATATACCTGGCAAATAATCAGGTGCTGTCTGTAATTTAACTGTTCTCTTTTCATCGTCAGACCATCTGCCATTTGGAATCCGTCAATCGGGTCGATTTGAAGCGCAGTAAATGTTGCATCTAAAAAGCTTTGTCCTCCCGCTATATGGATCTCAAAGCCTCTCTGTCTTCCATTTTGAAGCAGCAATTGAACTGTCTGCTCTGCAACAAGGGGATGTCCGGGAACAGCGTAAATAATCTCTTTATCTTCCGCTTCCTTGTACAGCTCCAGTTCAATTTTAGCGTAAACATCTCCGAATTGATCATTCTCTTCGTAGAGGTGATCAAATGTTGTGTATTCCGGGAGTTCTGCCAGCAGTTCATCAACAACCGGATGTTCCTTTGTTCTTAAAAACAAGTGGGAGGCTGATGTAAGTGTTCGATAAACTCCAAGCGGCAAATGACTGGCATCCGAGCCCCCAAGTCCTACTACTGTAATCTTTTTCACCATCATTCCATACCCCGTTTCATTTATTTTAAAAACTTCTCAAGTTTCTTTCCGCCCGGAAAGGCAGCGAGTTCGTTTTTCGTAAAAATTGAAAGCTTTAAAACAGCAAATAGATAGATCACCGCTCCTGCTAATGCACCTGATAATGATCCAGCTGCAGCCGCCATTCGGTTATGATCAGTCCAATATTGATCAAAGACAGACATATACAGAAAAAGCAGCGCAAGCATCAGACCTGCAGCGGCTGCTGTCTTCTGCATATCCACCCAGCTGATGATCATGTACCCTTTCTTTTTTAAATACCATGCATTCAAAAGAGCGATCACTGCATATGCCGCAACGGTTGCAATAGCTGCTCCCTCCGTATTCATCGACGGCACCAAAAGAATGTTTAAACCGAGTTTAACCGCACACCCAATGACAACTGCTGCTGCAGGAAAAAAAGTAAAGCTTAGACCCTGCAAGATAGCAGACAGGGTCAGGGCATAGGATGTAAACAAGACAGATATGCCTAAAATTCCAAGCACATTCGTTCCTGATGCATCCCGGAACAGCATGATGTTAGTCGGCTCCATAATCATGATAAGCCCTGCTGCCGCCCCTGTTCCAATCACCGTGCAGATTTTCATGGAACTCGTTATTTTATCTGCAATCACACCATCTTCATGATTCTTTTTCGCATATGATATAAGCGGAACTAATGATAAGGAAAAGGATGTTGCAACAACTGTTCCTATCTGGATCAGAGGCTGTCCCCTGTCATATATCCCTTTTAGGGCCTTGGCTGCTGACATTTCTATTCCGTTAGAGCGGAGCGCCGAATAGAGCTGCATGGCATCGATCATTTGGATAAAAATCAGCATTAAGCTTGTGATGCAAATGGTCATTGTATTGATTACTAAATACTTAAAAATAGTTTTAGTCTGAATGAAGGATTTCCCTGTTTGAAAAAAAAGAGCGCTTCTTTTATCCTTGGCTAAAAATATGGATAATACGGCTGCTGCTGCAATTCCGCCAGTTAAAGAGCCGAACAGCGCCCCTTCTCCAGCTTCATACAGAGAGTAGCCATTTTGAATCAGAATATATGAAAAAAAAAGAATCGTCACAACTCTGATTCCTTGTTCTGTTACTTGGGAGAGAGCGGTAGGCAGCATATTATCTAACCCTTGAAAATAACCTCTTGCAATTGATATAAAGGGAAGCAAAAGAAAAGAGAAAGAAATAATTTTAAGCAGCGGGGCAAGCTCCGCATCACCCATAATTTCTGAAATGTACACTGCGCCTGAATAGAGGCATAAAAAGAAAAAAACACAAACGGAAAGTAAGAACAAAAAGGAAATCCTCAGGATAGAAAAAAGAGAGGATTTGTTTTCTTTATCTCCAAATTCAATGATTAATTTAGAAATAATAACCGGAAATCCGGTTGTAGCAAGCATAATAGCAATCCCGTAAAAAGGATAAACCTGCTGATATATGTAAAATCCGATGTCTCCGACAATATTTTGATAAGGCACCCTGTAAGCAGCGCTCATGATCTTTATGATAAGTCCCGCAAGCGTCAATACATAGGCACCTTGCAGGAAGAGATTTGCTGTTCTATCAGAACGGACGTCCATCGCCCAATTCTCCTTCCACTTTTAAGCTGAACGTGCCTATTATATCACAATTTGCAACCCGCTAGAAAAGCGGAAGCGCCCGTTTAGCGCAGACAGACAGATAAGGATCCGACAGAAAAGGCGCTTTTTGCCAATACTTGCGGATCCGTTCTGGCCGAGGAGTTGGGCGATGGAGCTAGACATCATTGTTCAAGACGATATAAATACTGTTAAACAGGAAAAGGCAGCAAAAAATCGCTGCCTGGATAAAACCATATGAATAATGACTACTGTTCCATTTGACGCGCCAAAAATCCAGCTGCTGTTTCTACTGCTTTATGCTCGACTTCGCCAACAGCCTGATCCTTTGAAAAGATCACAACAGCACCGATAGGATCTCCATTAGCAACAATCGGTCCAACTGTGAAGGATTTAAGCTCTTCGCTTGTTCCATCTATCAATTGGATATTCCCGCCTTCTGTGTTCAGCACAGAGCTTCGTTCTTCCATCGCTTTTTCAACCTGTTCGCTAATATTTTTATTCATGTATTCCTTTTTGGAGCCGCCTGAAACTGCTATGTATGTGTCACGGTCACATATCAGCACGGGATGTCCAAGACTGTCATATAGAGCATCGGCATATTCTTTGGCAAAATCGCCAAGCTCACTGATTGGTGAATACTTTTTCAAGATTACTTCTCCGTCCCGGTCGACGAAGATTTCAAGCGGATCTCCTTCTCGGATGCGCAGAGTCCTGCGTATTTCCTTCGGTATGACCACACGGCCTAAATCATCAATACGACGTACTATACCAGTTGCTTTCATCTAATGCTGCCTCACTTTCACTTGATGATTGTGTACTAGGATGATTGTTGGCGCAAGCTAAAAGTGAGCCTTTTTTTGCCACAACCATCATTGCTTAGAAATAGTATTCTTCAGTAAAACACGCAATATACACAATCACAGCGGAATTTTCTTGAATAGGCAGTATTTTCTTTTCAGCTTAGACAAAAACAACAGGTATTAAACTCAGTTTGCTGAAATCTCTTCTTTTTTTACCGATCCTAATCCATTTAGGAGCTCTGAAGCAATCTTCAGCCATTTATCCGTATTGATGCCTTTTAATTGAATGGTGATTTTCAGTCTTTTACCATCCATTCCGAGACCGACAGCTCTTCCGTACTTATTGCTCAGTTCAAACAGCTTCTGACCGTCAATCAGTCTGCTCGCATCTTCACTGACGTATAGAGCAACTGCATCTTTAACCTGTTTAATCATATCAACCTTCTCTTGGACAGCAAAAACTTTAAGCTTTGCAATCTGCAGAAGATAACCTACCTCTGCCGGATAATCCCCGAATCGGTCGACGATTTCTTCCTGCAGTTCTTCTAGATCTGCTAAAGAAGCAACTGCTCTGAAACGTTTATAGATATCGATTTTCTGTCTGCCGTCTGAAATGTACTCTTCAGGCAGGTATGCATCCACTTCAAGATCAATTTCCACTTGGAACGGCTTTTCTTTCGGCCCGTCTTCTCTCCGTTCCTCGATTGCTTCCTTCAGCATCTGAGAATAAAGGTCGAAACCAACAGAATCGATGAATCCATGCTGCTGGGCACCAAGCAGATTTCCTGCCCCACGGATAGAAAGATCGCGCATCGCGATTTTAAAGCCAGAACCAAGCTCAGTAAATTCTTTTATTGCCTGCAGACGCTTTTCTGCCACTTCAGTCAAAACTTTATCTTTTCGGTACGTAAAGTAAGCATACGCAATTCGGCTTGAACGGCCGACACGCCCTCTTAGCTGATAAAGCTGAGATAGGCCCATCTTATCTGCATCATGGACGATAAGGGTATTAACATTTGGAATATCGACACCTGTTTCAATGATGGTCGTACTGACAAGCACATCAAATTGCCCATCAAGAAAATTAAGCATCGTAGATTCAAGTTCATTCTCTGACATTTTGCCATGGGCGTATGTCACACGTGCATCAGGTACAAGCATAGAAATTTCATCCGCTTTGCGGTCAATATCGTCAACGCGGTTGTATAAAAAGTAGACTTGGCCGCCCCTTGCAAGCTCTCTTTCAATGGCTTCACGGACGAAGCCCCCATTATATTCAACAACATATGTCTGAACAGGGAACCGGTTCTCAGGCGGTGTTTCGATAACAGACAAATCGCGGACTCCAAGCATCGACATATGCAGCGTGCGCGGTATAGGGGTTGCTGTTAAAGTCAGGACATCAATATTTGCCTTCATTTGTTTAATTTTCTCTTTATGCGTAACACCAAAGCGCTGCTCTTCATCGATGATCAAGAGGCCAAGCTCTTTGTACGTAACGTCTTTAGATAAGAGCCGGTGTGTACCAATAACCATATCAACTGTGCCATTTTTCAGGCCTTTTACCGTTTCGTTCATTTCTTTTCTTGATTTAAAACGACTTAACAAGCCTATATTAATCGGATAATCCTGAAACCTCTCTCTGACTGTTTCAAAATGCTGTTGTGCAAGAATGGTCGTCGGAACTAGTAGTGCAACCTGTTTTCCATCAGCAACCGCTTTAAATGCAGCACGGATCGCAACCTCTGTTTTACCATAGCCCACATCACCGCAAAGAAGCCGGTCCATAGGACGTTCCCGTTCCATATCAAGCTTGATTTCATGAATGGAGCGCAGCTGATCTTCTGTTTCCTGATAAGGAAAGACAGATTCAAACTCGCGCTGCATTTCACCATCAGGCGAAAATCCGTAGCCTACACTAGCTTCCCGCTCAGCATACAGCTTGATTAAATCATCTGCTATATCCTGAACAGATGATTCAACCTTCTTCTTAACCCGCTTCCAGTCACTGCCGCCAAGCTTGTAGATCTTCGGTTCTTTTCCTTCTGAACCGACATACTTCTGAATGAGGTCAATTTGTTCAACCGGTACATACAGCTTGTCGCTTCCGTGATAACGGATATGCAGATAGTCTTTGTGAACGCCGTTAATCACCAGGGTTTCAATTCCTAAGTATTTACCAATCCCGTGATTTACATGAACAACATGATCTCCGACTTGCAGTTCCGAATAGCTCTTGATTCTCTCTGCATTTGATATCTTTTGGCTTTTTGGCTGCTTTTTCACTCTCTTTTTAAAGAGTTCTTCTTCAGTAATTACAGCAAGCTTCTGCATAGGAAGTTCAAATCCAGTTTGCAGATCGCCTTCCATAAGATAGAGATTCCCAAGCTTTGGCGCTTCATTTTTTTTCAAAAAAGCTGCGGTGATGTCATAATCGGCAAGCACGCCTTCAAGCTTTTTAACTCTCTCTTCTGTTGCCCCAAGGAAAACAACCGAGAATTTCGCTTTTTTCCATCTATCAATTTCACTTTTCAATACGTGCATCTGTCCATGGAAATTTTGCATCTGCTTACAAGATACATTCAGGATATTCTGAGGACTTGTGTGCGGAACATGACGTAAAAATAAGGATAAATAGACAAGCGGATGTTTTGTTTTAGTCAGAACATCTGCATATTTATGTGACATCTGAACATCATTTACAATTTTCCCGTGTTCAAGCAGGCTCGTATACCAGTCAGCTTCTTCTTTTTCGAGATTTTCATACATTTCCTGAATTCTGCTGACTTCATCCATGACAACGATTGTCTGCTCATGAAAATAATCTAGTAAACTAGCAGGCTTCTCATAGAAGTATGAAAGATATTTAAACATTTCCTGATTAAACCGGCCATTCCTTAATTGTTCAAGCTCATACCCTATATTCTCTGCCAGAATTTCTTTTTGCTTTTCATCCTTCAAACGCTTCAAGCTATAGGCTAAGCCGTTTTCAAGCTTCTGTATGCATTTATTGATTCTGCTTTGATCCACAATCAGTTCTTCAGCTGGACCGATATGAACTTCTTTTAGCTTAGCAATCGAACGCTGGTCCTCACTGTTAAAGGAACGGATTGAATCAATCTCGGTGTCAAACAGTTCAATCCGGATTGGATATTCTTCCGTAAGAGGATAGATATCCATAATTCCGCCTCTTAAACTGAACTCTCCTGGAGCTGAAACCATACCGGCTCTTTCATACCCCATCGTAATTAAAGATGCCATTGTTTGTTCAAGATCCAAATCTTGTCCAAGCTTTAAGTAAAACTGATTTTCAAGCCATGCTTTTTTAGGCGGCAAGAACCTTCTGAGTGCTGCGACCGGAGCAACGATTATTCTTTTTTTATTTTGTGATAGTTGATTCAGCACTTCCATTCTCTGTGCTTTTAACTCGGGACTTGCTACAGCAAGTTCAGATGCAATTAATTCGTTCACCGGATACAGCAGAACCTGATCACCGACAAGGTTGACCAGGTCTTCATAGATCTTTTGCGCCTGAAACAAATTATGAGTAATCATCAAAATCGGTTTATCTGAATGCTGATAGAGTGAAGACGTGAAAACAGACCTTGCAGAGCCGGATAAGCCTGCTACGAGCTGTTCTTTCAAGCCTCCTTGAACCCCTTCAATAATTGTCTGAAAATCGTCATTATCATAAAAGTAATGCTGCAAACTTTGCAAAGGCTAAAACCTCCCCTTTTGTTAGTGATAGAAAGGCGGATGTCGATCTCTCTATTAATGGATGGTCAGAAGCCAAAACTAGCACCTGGCCATAAACCTAATTACTGGATTTAACGGAAAAATGCCTTGGTTCCTTTCGTCACCAAAGCTTTTCCTATTGAATAAAACGCTGCAGCTGATGATAATCAGGATTTCGCTCTAATGCTTCCTGACAATCCTCGCAAATGGTTTTTACAAGTATATCGCCATTCGACTCATATGATATCATTTCTTGTCTCTCTTCCTGCGACAGGTGATGAAACCCCAGTTGCTCGCTGTAAACTGAAACGCTGTCAATTGTTCCAACCTCTACGCCGCAATGACGGCATTTATAGTGTAGCGCCACTTAAAAGCCCCTCCTGAAAAGGTTTTTAAATCTAGTATGAACCTTCAGGAGTCTGCTTATACTCTTCAGTTATATTTGTTCATCACCTGTAAAAAAGGCTCTTTAATAAAGCTTTCACACGCATCTGCAGATAATGAGATTGCATCTTTTATGCTCGGCTGTTCTTCTTTTCCAAAAGAGCCCAAAACATAATTTGAAACGCTCATGCCGCCAGATGGACGGTCGATTCCAATGCGCACACGGTTAAATTCCTGTGTGTTTAAATGCTGAATCATTGATTTAATTCCATTATGTCCGCCTGCACTGCCTTTTGTTCTCATACGCACTTTTCCAGCCGGCAAATCAAGATCATCGTAAATGACAGCAATGTCTTTATCCTCAATTTCATAATAGTCCATTAAAGGTCTGATGCACTCACCTGAAAGGTTCATATATGTAAGTGGTTTTAATAATATGATTTTCTCGCCGGAAACATGACCGATTCCAAAGATTCCGTTAAACTTTGAACGATCAAGAGGAATGTTCAATCTCTTTGAAAGTTCGTCAATCGCCATAAATCCGACATTGTGCCGTGTATCCTCATATTGCTTCCCTGGATTCCCAAGTCCAATGAAAAGTTTCATTCTCGTACCTGCCTTTAGTCTAGAGGTGGTATGACTGTGCTTAAGGCTGCGCGCCTCTTGCCATACTTCCCCGGGTTATGTTCAAAAAGGATGATGCGGATTGGAGCAGAGTTATCCCAATCAAAATCATCACCCTGAGTTTAGTATCTTTTTTCTCTATTTAAACAATACCATAAAAAACGCAGCCATTAAATGGCTACGTTCAGCAAATCATGATTGTTTTTCATCTTCAGAGGAATCTTCTTCGTTCTCTCTGCCTTCAGCATTATCAGGCTCGCCAGATTCCTGCTGCTCGCCGCTGTCAATTTCCTCTTCCTGCTTTGGAGGAAGGATAGAAGCTACCACTTCATCTTCTTCATGATTGAATGTGTACTTCCCAGAAACCTTCACATCTTTAATTGTCAGAGTATCGTTTACACCAAGCTCTGAAATATCTACCTCAATGGATTGCGGGATATCACCAGGTTTAGCTGTAATTGATGCCTGATACATAGGCTGCTGAAGCACTCCGCCGTCTTTTACGCCAGCTGCATCGCCTGTCAGTGTAACCGGAACCTCAACCACTACGTCTTCTTTAAGATTGACAACATGGAAATCAGCATGCACAATTTCATTTTTTAGAGGGTCAGTCTGCATTTCATAAAGCATGACCGAATGGGACTTTCCATTTAAATCAAGTTTTATAATCGCGTTGCGTCCTTCATCACGCAGCGTTTTAATTAATTCGATGCTATCTAAGGAGATTGATTTTGTATCAGTTGACTTACCATAAATGACAGCGGGAACTTGTCCCTGTTCACGAACCTTTCTTCTTGCTGAGTTTGTAAATTCTGTTCGTTCTTGCACTTTTAATGTTGTCATAGTCCAAAACACCTTCCTAACGATAAGTTATGTCTTATTTAATTCCCATTATCGTAAGGGTCTAAACATTTTTCTTTAGAAAAGGGCGGTTTTTTCCGAGGCTGCTTTGCTGGATTGCTGCTTTGCTTAAAACAAAAAAACACCCTCTGTGCCTAAAGGGCGTAAGGGTGTTCTTGCAGAGCATTAATCAAAAAGTGTGCTTACAGATTGTTCTTCATGAACGCGGATAATAGCTTCACCGATTAGAGGCGCAACTGACAGCTGTTTCAGCTTGCCAATTTTCTTCTCTTCGCCCAAAGCAATAGAGTTTGTAACGACTAATTCTTTAATATTTGAGTTTTCAATACGCTCAATCGCAGGTCCTGATAAAACAGGGTGAGTACAGCAAGCATAAACTTCTGTTGCTCCGTTTTCTACTAATGCGTTAGCAGCAAGTGTAATCGTTCCAGCTGTATCAATAATATCATCAATTAAAATAGCTGTTTTGCCTTCAATATTCCCTACAATGTTCATAACTTCAGCAACATTTGGTCTAGGACGGCGTTTGTCAATGATGGCAATCGGCGCTTTCAAACGGTCTGCAAGTTTGCGGGCACGCGTTACACCGCCGTGGTCAGGCGAAACAATGACGATGTCCTTTAAGTCTTTTTCAAGGAAGTACTCTGAAAGAATCGGCACACCCATTAGATGGTCAATTAAGATGTCAAAGAATCCCTGAATTTGCGGTGCATGCAGATCAAGAGTGATGACGCGGTCAGCGCCTGCTGTTTCAAGCAAGTTAGCTACAAGCTTAGCCGTAATCGGCTCACGTGCACGCGCTTTGCGGTCTTGGCGTGCATAGCCATAGTAAGGCATTACAATATTGATTGTCTTTGCAGATGCCCGCTTAAGCGCATCAACCATGATCAATACTTCCATCAAGTGTTCATTAACCGGAGCACTCGTTGATTGAATCACGAATACATCACAGCCGCGGATACTTTCTTCAATGTTAATTTGAACTTCCCCATCACTGAAACGAGTTACGGAACATTTACCTAAATCAACCCCAACTTCATCAGCAATCTCTTGAGCTAAAGCCGGATTTGAATTTAGCGTAAAAATCTTTAAATTAGAATCTGCATAACGATTAGACATATTAAAAGGAGACCTCCACTAGGTTTTATTAATATTGAGAAGTAATTATTCTTGCGCATTAATGTCCTGCAGCGCCTAACTCCACGGTCAGAACAGATCTGCCATGCCTGCGCCGAACAAGGCGCGCCACCGCTTTTCTTTACTTCATATACTCATCTTTATTAACTTGTCTTGCACGCGCAATAGAAAGCGCCTTGCCTGGTACATCATCCGTTATTGTTGAGCCTGCAGCAACATATGCTCCTTGTCCAACTGTTACAGGTGCTATTAAATTTGAATTGCAGCCTATGAAAGCACCATCCTCAATTTTAGTAAGGAATTTATTCTTGCCGTCATAATTGACCGTAATGGATCCGCAGCCAAGGTTTACATCTGCACCGACTTCAGCATCGCCGATATAGCTTAAATGAGAAGCTTTGCTCGCTTTGCCCATTGCTGATTTTTTGATTTCGACAAAATTGCCGATCTTAACTTCATCAGCAATAGATGATGCAGGTCTGATGTGCGCAAATGGCCCGATATTTACATCATGGCCAATTTCACTGTCATGTGCAACAGACTGGCGGATTGTTGTACGATCTCCAACCGTGCAGTCTTTCACTTCAGTGTGAGGTCCAATAACAGAATCCTCTCCAATAACGGTATTGCCTGAAATGACAGTGCCAGGGTAAATCACAGTGTCACGTCCAATTTTAGCATCACTTGAGATGTATGTGTTGTCAGGATCAATAATAGAAACCCCGTTTTTCATATGAAAGGCGTTTACCCGCTTTTTCATATACTGCTCAGCTTGCGCAAGAGCTACTCTGTCATTTACTCCAAGCGTCTCTTCAAAAGATGCCGTCTGGTATGCAGAAACGATTTCATTGTTCGTTTTTAAGATTTCAATCACATCAGGAAGATAATATTCACCTTGTGAATTTTCATTTGACACTTTTTTCAGTGCATCGAAAAGAGAACGGTTGTCGAAGCAATACGTTCCGGTATTGATCTCCTTGATCAAAAGCTCTTTTGCATTTGAATCTTTGTGCTCTACAATTTTTTCAACGCGGCCTTCAGCATTTCTGACAACACGGCCGTAGCCTGCAGGATCATCTGCTTTTGCTGTAAGAATTGTAGCTTTTGCATTCATTTCTGTATGATGAGAAAGTAAAGATGCCATTGTATCTGCTGTTATTAAAGGAGTATCTCCGCAGATAACAATAGTCGTTCCTTCTAAATCTTCTAAATGAGCTGCTGCCTGCATAACAGCATGAGCCGTTCCGAGCTGTTCGCTTTGAACAGCATACTGGATACTTTCACCAAGCTGATCTTGTACTTTTTCCGCTCCGTGACCTACTATGGCAACGATTTTGCTTAAATCTAATTTAGAAACTTCATCAACAACATGCTGAACCATTGGCTTGCCGCCTACTGGATGCAGCACTTTATAAAGCTTTGATTTCATTCTAGTGCCTTGTCCGGCAGCTAAAATTACTGCGTATCGGTTATCCATATTCAGGCCTCCAATATACCTTTTTATCCATAGAAAAATATATCTCAAATAGACCCTTATTTCAAGAAAACATATGAAAGTACATAATTTTTCATAAAATTGTCATGATATGTAAGGCTCATTTCTTATTTAAACAGCAACTTAGTTTTGGCTGTTAACAACAAAAAAGCCGAATAGGACTAAGTCCTACCCGACTTTCAAAGTGCTTCATATAATCAAGAAGCGCCTGCTTCTTCAAATTCAACTTCTAGTTCACCTAAACGATGATACTCGGCTAATACGGCCTCTTGAATTTTCCCGCGAGTTCCAGAATTAATAGGATGTGCGATATCTCGGAACTCTCCGTCTGGAGTGCGTTTGCTTGGCATTGCTACAAAAAGGCCATTGTTACCATCAATCACACGAATATCATGAACAACAAACTCATGATCCAACGTAATTGATGCAATCGCTCTCATGCGGCCTTCGGTGTTTACGCGGCGTAATCTTACGTCAGTTACTTCCATTCTGTTCACCACCTTTTCCCTGTATGAAAAACTTTAGTTAAGTTATTCAACGGAATTTTTCTTTTTCCTGCAAGATTGGAAAAATATTTTGAAAAATCAGGTGATTTTGCTCATTTTTAATTGGTGTTCTTGTTTTTGACGTTCATTTAAGAGATCATGCTGGACTTTTCACCCTGCAGACCCCATAAAAACAATTTTCTTCTTGCAAAAAAATGATCAGTCAACAGAAGCAATAACTTCAATTTCCACCATTGCATCTTTAGGCAATCTCGCTACTTCAACACATGAACGGGCAGGTTTATGGTCGCTGAAGTATTCACCGTACACAGCGTTAAATGCTGCGAAGGTATTCATATCTTTTAAAAATACGGTTGCTTTTACGACAGTCTGCAGAGAGGCACCCGCTTCTTCAAGGACAGCTTTTAAATTTGAAAAAACCTGATGTGTCTGCTCTTCTATTGAGCCATTTACCATATCACCTTCAGCAGTCAGCGGAATTTGACCGGAACTGAAGAATAAACGGTCAATAATCATTCCCTGACAATATGGTCCAATGGCTGCCGGAGCCTTTTTTGTATCAACTTTTCTCATCATAATCTCTCCTTATAATGTTACTTGGTTTAAAAAGCGGAAGAAGTTTCCGTCCATGACATCAATTTGTTTATCTTTTACATTTACATCTGTTAATTTCACAACAGATATGTATTCATCAACAAGGCGTTCTTCTACACCTTCTGATTCAACCAGCACGCCGATTCCAGCGAGATTTGCATTAAACTCTTCAAGCATGCTGACCATTCCATTTATTGTTCCGCCGGCTTTCATAAAGTCGTCAATAATCAGGACATTTGAACCTGTCTTCAAACTTCTTTTTGATAAAACCATTGTCTGAATTCTCTTGGATGACCCTGAGACATAATTGATGCTGACAGTCGGCCCTTCTGTCACCTTACTGTCTTTTCTCACAATGACAACTGGTACGTCCAGCTGATTTGCAACTGCGTAAGCAACTGGAATTCCTTTTGTTGCAACAGTCATGACAATATCAATTTTCCGGTCTGCGAAAACAGATGCAAATAAACGGCCAATCTGATTGACGATCGTCGGGTTGCCAAGTATATCCGTTAAATATAAATAACCCCCAGGCAGCAGGCGTTCAGGTTTTGCCATATGAGCGCAAAGCTCAGAAATAATTTCTTTTGCTTCACTTACCCCGATTTTAGGAATAAATTTAACTCCTCCGGCAGCGCCCGGCACGGTTAAAAGGGAACCGATGCCCCTCTGTTCAAAGGTTTGCTTTATGATCGTCAAATCTTCACTGATTGAAGACTTGGCTGATTGGTACTGATCAGAGAAAAAAGTTAAGGGAACAAGTGCATGTGGATGTTGTAGCAAGTAATAAGTCATATCAACAAGCCTTCCACTGCGACGAAATTTCATGGAATAACCTCCAAAATCCGAATATTTTAAAGATAATATAACTTAATATACGTATTTAATCAAGGCTATTCCGTTCCCCAAGCAATCTGACAGCAAATACCTGATCGCAAAAACCCCTTAATCCATTGTACACACGATGCAGCCTTGATTCATAGCGGACAAGACCAAATACAGTTGGCCCGCTTCCGCTCATAAGGACAGCATCTGCACCAAACCGCTTCATTTGATCTTTAATATTCGCTACCTCTGGATACATCTTTAAAGTAACACCTTCAAGAGCATTTCCTAAGAGGCTGCAAATCTGATCAAAATCCTGCGCCTTGATTCCTTCAATCATTCCTTCTACATCAGGATGGGCAACTGTATTTAAATTTAAATTACGGTACACATCAGCAGTGGATACTCCAATCGTCGGCTTTGCAAGCACGACCCAGCAATGAGGGGGTGTATCTATATGCTGAATTTTTTCACCCCGGCCGGTAGCAAGTGCAGTTCCGCCATACACACAGAATGAAACATCCGAACCAATCTCTGCTCCAAGCTCTGCAAGCTCATCTAAGCTGAGTCCAAGCTTCCATAACCGGTTCAGCCCTCTGAGAGTAGCAGCCGCATCACTGCTGCCACCTGCCAGCCCGGCAGCTACAGGTATCACCTTTGTGATGGCTATAGAGACGCCTTTTTTTACACCGTACCTCTTTTTTAACAATGAAGCAGCCTGATAGGCTAAATTCCGCTGATCATCCGGAACAAACCGATTATGAGAGATAATTTTAATCTCATCGGACGCAAGCTCGACAAGCTCGACGCGATCGGCAAGATCGATGGTCGTCATAATCATTTTCACTTCATGAAATCCATCTGTTCTCTTATGAAGAACATCGAGCGAAAGATTAATTTTAGCCGGCGCTTTCTCTAATATACGCAACATTTTCACCTACTTTTAACGAACTGAAATTATCCACATTGTACCACAAATAGAATGAATATAACGCAGTTTTCGACATTTCCGCTTAATGATGGAATATTTGAAATAACAGCGCCGGAAAAAAGAACAATTTTTATTGTGATAAAAAGCCGGAGCTTGTCGCCCCGGCTTCTGCCGTCTATTAATACGCTTTATGATTTATTCTGACTTGCCATGTGCTGCTCTGCAAGCTCGATCGCTCTCTTCACCATGTTTCCGGCATCACGCGATCTAATGGCACCCCATCCTTCATTTTTGACTGTATCATAAAATCCCAGGTCTTTAGCCAGTTCGTATTTAAATTCATCGGACATGATTCCCTGACGTCTTCCCATCACAGAACACCCCTTTAATTTACGTCTGATCCTCAAGGACTTAACCGCATAAAAAAAAGCGGCACTAGTAGTATGTGCGGCTTTGTGTAAGTGTTATCCATAAAAAAATACTGTCTCAGGAAAAAGATGCCCTGATTTTAACCATAAAAAAAAGCAGCAAACTAGTGTCTACTGCCCAGCAACTGCCACTGAACCTGAAGTATCTTCAAAAAATGTTAATTGCACTGTTTCAGTTAATACATCTGCATAACTGTATGATACACGTTCAAATGCATTTTCATCTTGATCTAGTTGTACAACGAAAACAGCTGGGTACGTTTCTGTAAGAACACCTGAACGCTCAATCGTTTTTCTGCGGCCGCCGTTCGCTTTAAGCGTAAGCCGCTTTCCAAGATTAGAATCCAGGGAATTTTTGATATCGACTAAAGTTTTTGCCATTGCATCCACCTCACTAATTTCAGTATACACGATAGCCTATTTTAAGTCAAATAAAATTTAAATTATAACAGTGATAAAAGTTCGTTGTCAACAAAATATTTTCAACAAAATTCACGTTCTATCTACAAATTAGGATTAACCTAATTCCTATTTTTTATGTAAAGAAAGGAAATGATTTCTTTTACATATTAACTGCATCTACAATCCAATGAAATCATATAGCATACAGCCAGAAGAAAAGAACCGCTGTCTCAAAGTGGAAAGCGGCCCTAAGAATTTGATTCATCATGTCTGTGGTATGGCATCCCTGTTCGGAGGACGCCTTTGGTTTCAATGCCGCCGAGGCCCTTCTCTCTTGTTAGAGTATTGCGGAGGACATCCCAGACATTAATTCTCTCCATAAAAGGAGTAAAGCTTATTTTAGCAACTATATACACCGGATCCAGCGCATGTATATTTACTCGTGAGGGCGAACTCGCAAAATTCGCTCCAGCCCTGATTAAGGATTCAAAGTGAGACTGGCAGGCCCCGGCAAAGATAACCAGCTGATCTAGATGAGGCACGGCTTTTCTAGCGTTTCGCACTGTCTGTACAAAGTGCTTTGAATGACGATAGGCATTTAGATCATTAATCGCCCCTTTTTGCTTTGAATAGGCATCATGACCCGTTATGACAAGGATATTGGGACGGTACTCTTCAATTAAATCTGCTACGACATCCTCCATTTCTGTTTCTTTTACATGTACGCCAAATACCGGGACACCAACACGTTCATAGAGAGTCAGACACTTTTGAAGATACATCGGATCGCCGTCTAAGTGCAGCACTTTTCCCGGCAAATGGAAAAATTCCTCATTGTGACTGTAGCTTGCGGTTGCACCATACTCCCGCTTCTCCTGCAGCAGCCGGTAATCCTGCTTTAATAAGTAAAGAGACTGCTCAAGCATTTCCTTTTCATGCACTTTTCTCTCATTGCGTTCCCGGTCACTAATAACAGCTAAATCATCACATAGTGCATCAGCGATCAGACGTACTTCTTCTCCGTATAAAATGGCAGCCCATTTTCCATCCTCTGTTTGTTTCAAGTCAATCACCCTAAACAAGACATCACATCGATATGACTTTCGGGCTACGATATCTCCTATTTTCACTTGCATGTTCTTCACTCCAAATGACCGATTCGCCGGAACTGATCTTTAAAGAGCACCGCGGACTGGTTAGGTCCTAAGGTGATGCCCATTCTATGTCTATTTCTTATAGACCCCTAAGCTAAGAACAATCCTTTTCTAGCCTATGATAACGAATAAAAAGTGTGACCCATCAGAAAAGCGGAGCCGACTGTTTAGCCCCGACAGGCAGATAAGAATCCGGCAGTGAAGGCGCTTTTTGCCTTTGCTGACGGATTTGTTCTGACCGAGGGGTTAGGAGGCGGAGCTAGACAATGAGAAAAGCGGAATCGCCTGTTTAGCTCCGACAGACGGATCCGTTCTGGCCGAGGAGTTGGGCGATGGAGCTGGACAATGAGAAAAGCGGAGCCGCCCGGTTAGAGCGGGCAGAAGATAAGGATCCGGCTCAATTCTCTATTGAGGCTTTTTCTCTTCATTTAGCCGGAATAAAACTTTTCGTTTCAAATAGAATCCTGCGGTGAATCTGATTTACTTTCTAAAAAAGGGTTTTTACTTGCCGGAATGCCCCTTTTACTAGCGAGAACCAGAGAAATACTTGCCGGTTTAGAGAAAATACTTTCTTTTTTCCAAATAACTACCAGTGAGAATATCTGACTCAATCCTTTTTCCGTAAGACATTTCGAGCCGTTCTGACCATCTATTAAGATTGCTAAGCACCGCTAAAAATAACCAGCACAAAAAAACCGCAGCTATATCAGCTGCGGACAATCTTTTTCATCCATGAAATTCTTCAATCAATAAATCACTAAGGACTGCAAACTCTTCAATGGAAAGAGTTTCTCCTCTTCTCCTTCCATCGATGCCAGCTGTTTCTAATACTTGTTCAATAACCGATTTCTTTTCTTTTCCGTCCGGTAGGGAATGAGTCAGATTGTTCAGGAGCGTTTTTCTCCGCTGGGCAAAGCTTGCACGAACAATTTTGAAGAAAAAGTCTTCATCTTTAATCACAACTCTTGCTTCCTCACGCAGAAGCAGACGGATAATGGCTGAGTCCACATTAGGCTGCGGCATAAAGACGGTTCTGGGCACCGTCATGACCGTCTTAGCGTCTGTATAGTACTGTACAGCTATAGACAATGAACCGTAGTCTTTTGAAGAAGGTGAAGCAGCTATGCGGTCAGCTACTTCTTTTTGAAGCATGACGACAATCCCTTTTAAAGGCAAATGATCTTCAAGGAGCTTCATAATAATTGGAGTTGTTACATAGTATGGGAGGTTTGCAACGACCATTACTTCGCGGCAGTCCTTAAATTGTTCTTCCATAACCTCTTTTACATTCGCCAAAAGGATATCCTGATGAATGACCGTTACATTGTCATAAGGAGATAATGTATCTTTTAAGATTGGGATGAGGCGCTGATCAATTTCAAATGCAACAACTTTTTTCGCCCGTTTGGCAAGCTGTTCTGTCAAAGCTCCGATCCCCGGACCGATTTCAATAACTCCTGTTTCATCTGTTACATCTGCATGGTCTACAATACGGTTCAGCACATTAGGATCAATTAAGAAGTTTTGTCCAAGACTTTTCTTGAAAGAAAAACCGTACTTTTCCAATATAGCTTTCGTGCGAACCGGTGTTGCGATATCTTTAATCATTTTGCTGCTCCTCCCGAACAATCTCCTCTATAGCTTGTGCAAAAGTTTGTTTTGTAATTTGAAACATATGCAGTCTTTTTTCAAGCTGCTTGCCATTTGTATAGCCTATTTTCAAAAGCACCCCGAGTTTTTCGCGCCGAGCCTTCGCTTTCGGCCCGCCTATTAAACCCGCAGTTAGTAAATCATCTTTATCAATAATCGGATCTGTATCCGCCATCTCTTCTTTAACCTCTTTTAGAGCGTTTCGGATTGCTTCTGCGGAAGCATGCTCAACTCCAATGCCTTTGCCATTTTTAGGCCTTGCCTCAGGTTTTGTAATAAACGCATGCTTGCAGCCTGGAACCTGCTCTGCAACCGTTTTGCGTATTTTTTCGCCGGGAAAATCCGGATCTGTAAAAATAATGACTCCCCGCGTTTTCTGTGCAAGGCGGATCTGTTCAATGACCGAATCTCCTATTGCAGATCCATTCGTTTCAATAGTATCTGCATCAACTGCGCGTTTTATGGCAGTTGTATCATCTCTTCCTTCAACAACAATAATTTCTTTAATTTTCATGTTTTCCTCCAAAAAGATGAAACTTTCCTGAGCGGTCAAACGTCTATATTATTGAAACGTAATTGTAACCCATTATAACGCAAAAAAACAGAGGGATCTAAACCCCCTGTCAGAGAATCAATTCAACACTTTAATTTTAACCTGCTTTCTTCCCCAGCGATAGGCTGCTCCCTTATCAGAGAAGAAAACATCAATCTTTTTCCCTTTAATTGCGCCGCCTGTATCAGAGGCAATGGCATATCCGTAACCTTCTACATATACTTTAGACCCCAATGGAATTACACTCGGATCTACGGCAATCACCTTGGCATTCGGATTGGCTCTTAAATCCACACCTGTGGCTGTCTTGCCTGAACACCCATTGCAATGAGCTGTATAAGCAGTTGATGTAACAGTAAATTCTTTTGCGACAGAATCGTTTGAACGTGACACCGTCTCAGGCTTGCTTTTAGTATTTGCCGTGCTCACTGGCTTAGGCTCAGTTTTTGTGCCTAATGCAACAACACGGTCCTGACTTTCACTTTTCGTTTCTTCTTTGATCAGCTTTCTTGACACTTCTTTTCCATTTTCGAGCATAACTTCAAAATGCTTCGCAACCGTACCTTCTGTACCAGGTTCAATAACTTCCTGTTTACCTTTTGGAATGCTGCTGTCATTCTTTGTTACAACCGAAAATGCAACTGGTTCTTCCACTACATCGGTGACTTTTTCTACACGTGTGACTATTACGGCGTCATTTGCACTCAATGTTTCATGAATTTGGGGTTCAACCTTATCAAGTTCATTTACCTGTACCTTTTGGTCTTTCAAAAAGTCAGCGACAGTAGTCGAAGTTGACCATACTTGTTGTTTTTTATCTCCAACTGTTAGTGTGATCTGTATGGCTTTCTCAATGTTGAGCTTAAGATTATCTGCAATTTTCGTATGTAACGAAGTATTCATCTTATCGTGCTCAGAAACTGCTATTTTTTGTTCTTTTAAAAATTCTTCTACGGTTTTTGCTGTTGTCCTTATTGTCCTTTTCTCATCGTCCACCGTAAGCTGTACAGGTTTCGAAGCTTCATAAACAACTTTTAAATTGTTTGTGATCTTAGTATCTCCAGATGGGGATACATCGTCTTCTTGTTTTCTATCTATGTCTAAATCTTGAAGTAATTCATCTACTGTACTTGCGTGTGTCCTGAGCTTCTCGTCTTTGCCGTTCAGCGAAACTGTTACCGTATTCTTCGACGCTTCAAACGTCGCGAACGCAGTACCCGTTCCCAAAACTACTAAACTGACAATTGCGAGGACAATCTTGTTAAAGCTTAGTTTTGCGGATAACAGCTTTTTCATATTATTTATCACTATGAAAAACGCCTCCTTCTCCTCCGAGGATTATATAGAGTATCGACCTTGCTGTCAACCCTCACCCACTTTTTTCAATTTTTTCTAATCGTAATCACTATTATGCTAAAAAACTATCAAAAAGTGAAGCAATTCTTGTCGACAAATATATCCTATGAAGAAAAGGAGACTTGTAGAACCTCTTTAAAACCTGTACTTTCGGACAAGCTCCAGCAAAATTCTACAATTTCCTTTAGCGAGAAATGCCGAATATTCTTTTTGCATTGTCGGAAGTTTGTCTAACAAATTCTGCATAATCCATTTCTCTAAGCTCTGCAATTTGCTCTGCTACATATTTCACATAGCTCGGTTCATTTCGTTTCCCTCTAAACGGATGAGGTGTTAAATATGGGCAGTCTGTTTCAATCAAAAGACGTTCCATTGGTATCTGAGCCGCAACTTCCTTCGGCTTTTTAGCATTCTTAAATGTAACCGGTCCGCCAAATGAAATATAAAAATTCATCTCCATGCATTGTTTCGCCACTTCAAGGCTTCCTGTAAAACAATGCATAATGCCGCCCACTTCACTCGCATTTTCCTCCTGCAGAATCTCAACTACATCAGAGGTCGCATCCCGATTATGAATTATTATCGGAAGCTGTACTTCTTTCGCAAGGGCAATCTGCTTGCGGAATACTTCCTTTTGAATTTCCTTCGGAGATTTATCCCAATAATAATCGAGCCCCATCTCGCCAATCGCCACTACTTTAGGATGTGATGCAAGCTCTTTTATCCACTGAAGATCTTCTTCTTTCATATCAATAGCGTCAACTGGATGCCAGCCAACTGCTGCATAAATAAAATCGTATTTTTCAGCAAGCTCGATTGCCCTTGTGATAGTCTCTGTGTCAAACCCGACTACAACTGTATGGGTTACTCCTTCTTCCAGCGCCCTTTCAATGACTTCTTCTAAGTCATCTTCGTATTGAATGGCATTTAAATGAGCATGTGTATCAAATAACATGATTCGACATCCTTTCTTCTTGTGTAAACAGAAGAAAAAAGAGGCGTCATTCCCGATTGTTACACGTGAAACACCTCTTTTTTCTCTTTTTTTTTATTTAATAATTGTACCGTTCGGAAGACTTGAATCGACAGTAGCAAGCGACAAATTGCCTTCTTCTTCGCCCGCCAGGATCATGCCTTGAGACAGTTCACCGCGAAGTTTCACTGGTTTAAGATTCGTAATGCAGATGACTTTTTTTCCGACAAGCTGTTCAGGCTGATAGCTCTTCGCAATTCCTGATACAACCTGCCTTTTTTCAGAACCAAGATCCAGCTGAAGTTTTAATAAACGATCAGCTTTTTTTACCGGCTCTGCATGAATGACTTCTGCAACACGCATTTCCACTTTCATGAATTCATCAAAAGTAATTTCGCCTGATGTGTCTTCTTTTTGTTCTTTCTTTTCTTCCTCGGCAGCTGGTGCAGTTCCCTGCATCTGCTCTTTAATATACTGAACTTCTTCCTCTACTTCTAAACGAGGGAAAATCGGCACTCCTTTAGAAACTTTAACTTGAGACAGCTGCCCAAATTCTGATAAACTTGCCCATTCTTTTAAGGCAGAGTCCTGAATGCCAAGCTGTTCAAACATCTTATCAGGTGTTTTTGTAAGGAATGGTTTCAGGAGGATCCCTGAAATGCGAAGCGACTCAGCAAGATGATACATAACTGATGCAAGCTTTTCACGATTTTCCTCATCCTTGGCAAGATTCCATGGCTGTGTTTCATCAATGTATTTATTCGTTCTGCTGATGAACTGCCATAGAGCATTCAAAGCAATAGAAAATTCCATTTTTTCCATCGCTTCTTCGTATTTTACGATGGTATCTTTGCTGAAAGCTGTTAATTCTCCGTCAAAATCTGTTTTTGGTCCGCTGTACGCAGGAATTTCACCGTCAAAATATTTTTGAATCATGGCGATTGTACGGTTCAGCAGATTTCCAAGGTCATTGGCAAGATCAAAATTCAGTCTCTCTATAAATCCTTCTGGTGTAAAGACGCCGTCTGAACCAAACGGCACCTCTCTTAATAAATAATAACGAAGAGCATCAAGGCCGTAGCGGTCAATTAACGTAACAGGATCTACTACATTCCCTTTTGATTTTGACATTTTTCCGTCCTTCATCAATAGCCAGCCATGTGCAAACACTTTTTTCGGCAGCGGCAAATCAAGCGCCATCAGCATAATCGGCCAATAGATGGTGTGGAACCGGACAATTTCTTTTCCTACTAGATGAACATCTGCAGGCCAGAATTTTTTGTACTTTTCATCGTTCTCTGATCCATATCCAAGAGCAGTAATATAATTGGACAGTGCATCAATCCATACATATATAACATGCTTTGGATCTCCAGGCACTTTTACTCCCCAATCAAAAGTCGTACGTGACACCGCCAAGTCCTCAAGACCTGGTTTAATGAAGTTGTTAATCATTTCATTTTTGCGTGATTCCGGCTGAATAAATTCCGGATTCTCTGAGTAATACTTCAGAAGACGATCTGCATATTTGCTCATCTTGAAGAAGTAGGATTCTTCTTTTACTTTTTCTACCGGACGTCCGCAATCAGGACAATTCCCGTTTTCAAGCTGTCTTTCTGTAAAGAACGATTCACAAGGTGTACAATACCAACCTTCGTATTGATCTAAATAAATATCCCCTTGCTCAAGAAGCTTAGCAAATACCTTTTCGACAATTTCTTTATGACGGTCTTCTGTTGTACGGATGAAATCATCATACGAAATATCAAGTTTGCTCCAAAGATCTTTTATCCCGCTGACAATATCATCCACATATTTTTGAGGTGTTACCCCGATTTCTTCTGCCTTGCGCTGGATTTTCTGCCCATGTTCATCAGTGCCTGTTAAATACATCACATCAAAACCGCGCATGCGCTTATAACGGGCCATTGCATCCCCGGCAACTGTTGTATAAGCATGTCCAATATGTAGTTTTCCGCTTGGATAGTAAATAGGTGTTGTAATATAAAATGACTTTTTGTGACCTTCCATCCGTTTCCCTCCTGGTAATGAAGACTGTCTCTGGGTTAGAGAAGAAAAGCCCCCGCCCCAATGGACGAGAGCGACTAATCATTGTTATTTATACTCTTTATGATACCATCTTAGCCTTTAATATCAAGAAAATATACCTTCTATGGACAAAAAAACAAAGGAGGACAGGAATAATATGAATGGCTCTGGTATGCCAAATGTTTCCTAATCAATTTTTCTTGTTGATTCTTGTCGAACAATCGTTATAATAAAATAAACAATATTTTGAATTAATACTATTGCATGTATAATTAATAATTTCCTTTTATGAGTTTATTTTCCTTTTATCAGGGGTATATATTCATATTATGCTTAGTGCATAAGGGTTCAAGAAAAATTCACTTTTTTTGACAAACTATTGGTTATTTGAGGATTGACGTTTATTGGAAACACTGTTATGCTTATGAGGATGAAGATTTTGTCGAATAATGACGAAGTTTAAGAAAAAACACATATAGAGAACCTATTTTTGGGAGGAGAACATAAACATGAAATCTACAGGTATCGTACGTAAAGTTGATGAGCTCGGCCGTGTGGTTATTCCAATCGAATTACGACGCACATTAGGAATCGCAGAAAAAGACGCATTAGAAATCTACGTGGATGATGAAAGAATTATCCTTAAAAAATATAAGCCAAACATGACTTGTGCTGTAACTGGCGAAGTATCTGATGATAACTTCACTTTAGGTAACGGAAAATTAGTTCTTAGCCGTGAAGGTGCAGAACAAATCCTAAAAGAAATCCAAAGCAACTTAGTAAAATAATACAAAAAGGACCTGACAACAGCTGTCAGGTCCTTTTTGTATTATTGATCCACATGATAAGACTGATATACGTCCCGCTTCGGGATGCTGCGTTCCTTTGCTACCTGCTTGATTGCTTCTTTTGAAGCATACCCTTCACTGACATAGTGATTGACATGCTCTTCAAGCGTCATGGAGTTCCACCACTCTTCTTCAGCAGTCACGTCATTTTTATCCCGGCCTTCTACAATTAAACAAAACTCTCCGCGAATCTGATTTTCCTCCGACCACTTTACAGCATCGCTTATTGTTCCTCTCACGAATTCCTCAAAGCGTTTTGTCAGCTCTCTTGATAAGCATATTCTGCGGTTGCCCAATATTTCACTCATCACCGCCAGGGTCTCTTTCAGCCGGTGCGGAGACTCATAAAAAATCATCGTTTCCGTACGCTTTGATAATTGTTCGAGCTGCTTTTTCTTCTCTTTTTTTTGCCTTTCCAAAAATCCGAAAAAGAAAAATGGCTGCGGGGTAATTCCTGATGCCACCAAAGCTGTAAGGGCTGCATTTGCACCCGGAAGAGGGATTACCTTTCCGTTCTCAGCCAATATTTCATCTACAAGCTGGCTGCCTGGGTCTGAAATAATTGGCATCCCGGCATCGCTTATTAATGCAACATTTTTTCCCTGCTTCATCAGCTCAAGGATTTTATGGCCGCTTGATTCCTTGTTGTGCTCATGGTAACTGATCAGATGTGTGTCAATTTCAAAGTAATTGCACAGCTTTTTTGACTCCCGAGTATCCTCAGCTGCAATCACATCAACTTCTTTTAATATATTGATTGCCCGAAACGTCATATCTTCTAAATTTCCTATAGGGGTTGGGACCAGGTAAAGGGAACCCCACTCTGTATCTTGATTAAAGCTTTTTTGTTCCTGCATCCGTATCATCCTCTCCCTGCAAAAATCCCCATACCTTTTCCTCATCAGGCACATTTAAAAATTCGTCCTTCTTTTTCCTGGACAGCTGTTTAAAGTAATATTCTGCTTTCAGAGCATCACTTTTCGTTTTAAATTGTTTGTTATAGAGCAAGGATACGGGTTTTCTTGCACGGGTATATTTAGCGCCTTTCCCGGCATTATGTTTTTGAATGCGGGTCAGAAGATCATTTGTGTAGCCTGCATAATAGCTCCCATCCCTGCATTCAAGCACATAAAAGAAATGAGTGCTATTTGTCTCCATATAAAATCTCTTTTACTTCTTTTGTGTATTCATTGGCTTCGTCATATACAAACAAAGGAGGCAGAATCTTTAAATCCGGCTGTCCGCCCTTAATTCCTTCTATTAATAAAGTATTTGCTTCTTTTCCATGTTTCGGGTAAACAAGCTGAATCCGCTTAGGTTCAATATTATATTTTTTCATAAGCTCTGTAATTTCAATTAATCTTCCCGGACGGTGAACAAATGCTATTTTTGCTCCCATTCTGGCAAGCTTGCTGCTTGCCTTAATGACATCCTCAAGTGTGCAGAGGATTTCATGACGGGCAATGGCAAGATGTTCATTCTGATTGATTTCGTCTTTCTTAGGCGTTTTAAAATAAGGAGGATTGCATGTAATCACATCAAACTTCCCTTGACCAAGTACTGCCGGCATTTCCTTTAAATCGCCATGGATCATCGTAATTTGATTCTGAAGCTGATTATAGGCAACACTTTTTTCAGCCATTTGAAATAATCTCTCCTGAATCTCAACTCCTGTAATCATCGCTTTTGACCTTGTAGAAAGCAGCAGCGGAATAACTGCATTCCCTGAACATAAATCAAGGACCCGTCCCTTTTGTATCGGCATATATGCAAATTTTGAAAGAAGCACCGCATCTAATGAAAACGCAAAGACAGACGGACTTTGAATAATCCTTAAATCCTCTGCCAGTAAATAATCGAGACGTTCATCTCCTATTAAATCAACCATCATAAAATCCTTTCTTTATTGTTAGTATTAACAAAGTATACCTCATCCATAAATTGAAATTTCTATCGGTGTAGTTCTTTTCTTCTCCAATAATTGTCAGTTTTTTACTGTTTTCGCATAGATTGTTGTTTTTGATTATAAATGTTGTCCGTTACCTTACGCGACGATCCGCTTAAGGTTTTAAACATTTAGCCTAAAAGCAACAATGTTTACGAAAAGAGTCCTGTTTTTTTGACTTAATCACTATGTATTAGCCGTTTACGCCAGATAAAAAAAGCTTTCCTCTAAGCAGGAAAGCCAGTTTACTTCTTATTAAGAAAGGAAAGACAAAACAAGCAGTCTCCATCTTTGCGGACACTTCCATAATGAACATTGCAAATATGAAAGCCTTCCTGATAAAGACGGGCCAGATTGTCGTATCCCTCTCCAATGTCCACAATCTTTGAATCCAGTGCCTGTTTATCTGTATGCTGTTTATTCTGCTTCTTTTTTTCTGCTGCAGCAGTCGCGTTCAGGCGCCTGCGAAGGTTATCATTTTCAAGCTGCAAATGATGATTTTCCTCAAGCAGCTCGCCTAAATGATGCTTCAGCTCTCCAAGCTGTCGATACAGAGAGCCGATTTGTTCCTCCATACTGCTTACAGATTCAAAGATCTCTTTTTTATCCACTTGTTCCACCTCATTAATCTGTGGATTTCATTGGAACTGCGCCTTCTTTCATTAATTCTTCCCAAGTAAATTCAACCACGCGGTCTTTTTCTGAAAGTTCAACCTGCAATACCCGTTCCAATATATTTAACCCGACTACTTTTCCAATTCCGATTGGAGTCCCGATCGATTCTCCAATATCCGGAAGCTGTTCTTTAGCAGATTCGTACTCATCATTCTCATATTTTAAGCAGCACATTAATCTGCCGCATAACCCTGAGATTTTCGTAGGATTCAGCGAAAGGTTCTGATCCTTGGCCATCTTGATGGAAACCGGTTCGAAATCCCCCAAGAAAGTGGAGCAGCAAAGCATTCTTCCGCAAGGGCCGATTCCGCCAAGCATTTTGGCCTCATCCCTGACCCCTATTTGCCTTAACTCAATTCGAGTTTTGAAGATGGCAGCGAGATCCTTAACCAATTCTCTGAAATCTACGCGTCCGTCAGCGGTGAAGTAAAAAATAACCTTATTTCTGTCAAACGTATATTCAACATCAACAAGTTTCATATCAAGCCTGTGCTCATTTACTTTTTGCTGACAAACCTCGTAGGCTTCTTTTGCTGCATGATGATTTTCGTCAACGATCAGCCGGTCTTTCTCATCAGCTACACGAAGAACCTTTTTAAGCGGCAAGACGATATCATTCTCGCCAACTTGTTTCTTATGAATTACTACTTTGCCAAACTCTACGCCTCTTACCGTTTCAACAATAACAAAATCGGCGTTTTCTATTTGAAGCCCATTAGGGTCGAAATAATATATTTTACCCGCTTTTTTAAAGCGGACACCCACTACATCGTACAAGCTTATCCCTCCTGCAAAGATAAAACCAATTGCTCCATCAGTAATTGTGGACTCACATTCATCTGGAGTCTTTTTTTTGCTTCTAAAATAGAAGTGATTTTTTCAAGGACCATTTGCCTAGATACTTGAATGGCGTGCTGTTCTAACTGTGGAAGCAGATCTTGATAGATAACATGATCCGTATTGCCAATTTGGATGGAGAGAATGTCTTTATATAAATATAATAGCAAGTCATAGCCCATGTCCTGCTGTTCTTTTTCTGCGAAAAATGGCATCCATTGCGTTTGAACCTGGACAAATGCCTGTCCGTTTCGCTTTGATATCACTTCATACAATTTTATCACTACAAGTCTTGCCTGTGCAAACCAATCATCTCGACTTAATTCGAGTGCTTTTTCAACATTGTTGGTCATTCTTGCTGCAAGCTTGGCATAATTAGGAGATACCTCCTGTTTTAACAGCTCCTTCTCAATAGCTGAAACAGGCAGCGGCATAAAAGTGAGCGTTTGGCACCTTGAAAGGATTGTATTTAAAATTTGATGCACTTGTTCAGTCATCAAAATAGCCATCGTATTGGCATTTGGCTCTTCCAAAAATTTCAGCAGGCTGTTGGCAGCATTTGCCGTCATTTTATCTGCATGCGAAATAATATACAGTTTTTTGCTTGATTCTACGCCGGTTTTTGTGAATTCTCCCTGAAGATCTTGAATCTGCCACTTTTTGATTGATAAACCGTCTGGCTCCACCAAATGAACATCCGGATGATTCCCGGAATGGATGCGTTTGCAGTTTCTGCATGTCTCACATGGTCTGAAATCTTCGGTATTTTCACAAAAGAAGCTTCTGGCAAGAAGCAAGCTGATTTCTTTTTTCCCTGTTCCTTTTCTTCCTTCAAAAAGGTATGCATGGGCCAGCCGGTTTTTCTCGAGACTGTTGCCCAGCAATTTCAGTACTTTAGGCTGATAATCAGCAAGCTGATTCCAAGTACTCATTGTCATATCTATCACTCTTTACGTATAGAGGTTAATTAAAAGGCCTTTAATTTCACCTATTTTTGCCAATATGTCGATGGATGACTGATCCTCATTGAGCAGACTTTCCGTCAGTTCAATCAGATGCTGATCCAGTTGTTCTACAGTTACAAGCGAGCGGCTGTTTCCACTATAATCGAAGCTTCCGGACTGCTTCACTTTCAGACCATAGTCAACAGCTTCTTGTACGAAGCGTCTGACAAGCGATTTATATCTTGAAAGATCCCGCATATTCCTGGATTTCGCGATGCGCCGGCCAGCCTCTTCTACAGTTGCCATCAATGTATTCAATTGCTGCAGCTGCAGCTTGGATTCTTGTTTCAGCACTATCTCTGAAAACGGCTTGGATCCGCCGGCAGTTGTCTTCAGATTGGCATTTCTCTTATCTAAACCTGTTCGAAGCTCTTGATTGATCTTCATTTATTCCCACGCCTTAAAAATGATGGAATTGTTCGATCGGAAGCACAAAAACTGTCGCTCCGCCAACTTCAACTTCAACAGGATAAGGTACATACGAATCTGCATTTCCGCCCATGGGAGACACTGGAGCTACAAGCTGCTCTCTTGACTGACAGTTCTCTTTAATAACGGCCAACGCTTTCTCAACACGCACATCTTCCGTACCAATCATGAAAGTTGTATTGCCTGACTTTAAAAATCCGCCAGTTGTTGCGAGTTTCGTTGCTCTGAAATTATGTTCAACCAATGCGCTTGAAAGCTTATTGCTGTCCTGATCCTGTACAACCGCAATAATCATTTTCATAGGTATGCCTCCTTATATTTTAACAGCTTAAACCTGATAAAGCATTGTTTCATTTATGGTAATTGTAACATTATTGTTATTTATTATATCAGCGTTTACTTTAAATAAGGAATTAAAACTTCCTTAACGTCCCGATAGACGTCTGCTACAGACTGATCAGCATTGATGACTTTTATCCGTTCCGGAAATTTATCGATTAATTGTTTATAGCCCTTTTGAACCTTTAAATGAAAGTCCATCTTCTCTAAATCCAGTCTGTTCACTTCTCTGCTATCACTGCCATTGATTCTCAATAATCCGCGCTCAGGCTCTATATCGAAGTATAAAGTTACCTCAGGCATGACTCCGTCAATAGCAAACATATTTATCGAATAAACATCATCCACACCAATTTCTCTAGCGTACCCCTGATAAGCAAGCGAACTGTCAATAAATCGATCACAAATAATCAGCTTTCCCTCATTTAAAGCAGGAATGACTTTTTCGACAATATGCTGGCGCCTAGCAGCTGCATACAGCAAAGCCTCTGTTCTTGAATCCATTTCTATATTTTCTTTATTTAAAATCACTTCGCGGATTTGCTCTGCAATTCTGATTCCTCCCGGTTCACGGGTGAAGACTGCCTCTATTCCCTTTTCCATGAATTCCTCTGACAGCATATTCAGAATCGTTGTCTTTCCTGCACCATCAGGTCCTTCAAACGTGATAAAAATCCCTTTCATTACAATCACCTTTTCTTTATATAAACTGCAAGCTTTTCTTCTGTCAGTGCCCTGCTTCCCTGAAACCTCGCACCGCCCTGAATCAGTGCCTGTATTTGACTGATATGTTCCTTTGTTATTCTTTCTCCCTCCATTAAAAGAGGAATTCCAGGCGGATATGGAATAACAGCATCTCCGCTTAATAAGCCGTATGCATCTTTAAAAGGTACAACCTCTCTACTATACCCATTTAACTGATGATAGGATAGAGGGAGCATACTGATAGGGCTGGTGCCAGTCTGTAAAAACAGAGGATTAAAATCGTTTTTTCCAGCGTAAGTACTATTTATAGTGGTATACCCAAAATTAGGCACTATCTTACTTGAGAGCGGCAAGACGAGCAGAACATTCTGAAGGTCTGCAAGCTCCGTATAGACGCCAGAAGCCTCTAAGTGACTCTGAAGCTCAAAACCAGACATTCCGGCAGTTGACTTAATCGTAAGTTTAAGAGGATCCGTACTTGCGTTTCTGTCACTGGAATGAACAATTGAAAGCTCATCTATTTTCTTAATCCTATTTTTAAAAGATGTGATTGAGGCAGAAATGGAATTAACTTCTGCTGCAGATCTTAACCCCTGCAAATAATCTCTTGCCAGGTCCAACGAGGCCATAATTGGATAAGAGGGACTGCTGCTCTGTAAAATGGATAAAAAGCGGCTTATTCGGTCTGCATCTGCCAATGTGCTTTTCACATGTATATACGACCCCATGGTCATTGCAGGAAGCGTTTTATGGGCAGATTGAACAACAACATCTGCACCAGCCTCCAATGCGGATTGCGGGAAGGGATCCCCAAGTATAAAATGGGCCCCGTGCGCTTCATCCACCAAAACTGGAATGCTTTTTTCATGCGCAAGCTTCACTGCCCCATGGAGGTCACACGCAAGTCCGTAATAATTCGGATTCGTTAAAATTAATGCGGATGCATCCGGGTATTCTTTTATTGCTAAAGCAATGGTTTGCAACGGCACATAAGAAGGCACCCTCAGTTCTTCATCAAATTGCGGCGCCAAAAACACGGGGTGTGCTCCCGCTAGTCTAATCCCGTTAATAATGGATTTATGACTGTTCCGCTGGACTAAAACCGGCTTATCTCGCTCACAGCAAGCCATAATCATCGCGATATTTCCTGATGTTGAACCATTGACTAAAAAGAATGTTTTATCTGCTTTATATAGAGCTGCTGCAAGCTCCTGGGCTTCTGCAATCGGACCGCTTGGATCATGAAGATCGTCAAGTCCAGTGAGCTCAGTTGCATCTAACTTTAATATATCTTCAAAATCCCCTCTTGCCTCTTCAGAAAAAACCTGTCCATATTTATGCCCGGGTACATGAAACGAAACCGGGCGCTTCATCGCATGCCTTTTAAGAGCTGAATACAGCGGAGTCGCCATTTAAACAAAAACCGTCCTTTATGATGTATTACCGTTATTATATCAGTAGAAGGTCAATAGAAAAAGCCGCCTGACCCGGCAGCTTAAGAATAGAGCGGCGGCGTTTTCACTCTCCGCAGCTTATCAATAAAATATTTATATTTAGGATCTTCTGTTTCAGTCTGAATCATATCAGTCTCGCAATCTGTACAAACAAAGCTTGTATAGAGATGAATTCCCTTCGTCTTTTCTGTATCACATATAATACACGTTTCCCCATCCGGTTTCTTCAAGTCCTCCGAATTCAATGCTCTCCACCTCCATACAAACAGTTTTGCCACAGATCAAAAGTTGTATACAAGATTTCGAATTATCTTACCCTCTCTAATTGTATGATGGTGTTCACAAATCGTGTATGTCTACAAAAAAATATCTGGGCTGAAAGCTTTTTAAAGGTGAAAGCAGCTAGGAAACACTCTTTATCGGGGTAATACAAGTATGATTGTTCGTCCTGTTCTGATGCTTAAAGAGCAGATTTAATGCTCACTCACCTGTCATTTGTGCTGGTTCCCTGAAACGTATGCTCGTCTAAGCTCCTTTTCTTCTCGCCAAGTACAAATCATTCTCTCTTTTTACATAAAAAAAGAACAGCATTTCT
>NZ_JBCMYF010000019.1:0-70878 GCF_050483325.1 Metabacillus idriensis | reverse complement strand
TAGTTTTCAAAGATCATTTTAAAGATTGGAGCGGGTGATGGGAATCGAACCCACGACATTAGCTTGGAAGGCTAGAGTTTTACCATTAAACTACACCCGCGAAAAGTATTTGTCTGGTCGGGAAGACAGGATTCGAACCTGCGACCCCTTGGTCCCAAACCAAGTGCTCTACCAAGCTGAGCTACTTCCCGGACACATAATATATAGAATGGCGCGCCCGATAGGAGTCGAACCCATAACCTTTTGATCCGTAGTCAAACGCTCTATCCAATTGAGCTACGGGCGCACTTGTTAATGTCTTATTCATGTAATGAAGCGACTTAAATATAATACCAAGTTTCGTTCTTTTTGTCAACAACTTTTTTGAGGTTTTTTTAAATCTCTTTTGGTGCGGCCGAGAAGAGTCGAACTTCCACGGGGTTGCCCCCACTAGGCCCTCAACCTAGCGCGTCTGCCATTCCGCCACGACCGCGAAAAGATAAAAAATGTATGATGCGGGTGAAGGGACTCGAACCCCCACGTCAAAGACACTAGATCCTAAGTCTAGCGCGTCTGCCAATTCCGCCACACCCGCATATTAAGGTAAAATGGTGTGCCATGAAGGACTCGAACCTTCGACCCTCTGATTAAAAGTCAGATGCTCTACCGACTGAGCTAATGGCACTTAGTAAGAAAACACTCTTTAGTTTTGCAAGACACCCAAATCTCAGTGAGATTAATGTCTTAAAGTGAAAATGGCTGGGCTAGCTGGATTCGAACCAGCGCATGACGGAGTCAAAGTCCGTTGCCTTACCGCTTGGCTATAGCCCAATAAAATGGCGGTCCCGACCGGGATCGAACCGGCGATCTCCTGCGTGACAGGCAGGCATGTTAACCGCTACACCACGGGACCAGATATGATGGTGGAGGATGACGGGCTCGAACCGCCGACCCTCTGCTTGTAAGGCAGATGCTCTCCCAGCTGAGCTAATCCTCCCAATCATTGAAATGCTTATAAAGCGATGACCCGTACGGGATTCGAACCCGTGTTACCGCCGTGAAAGGGCGGTGTCTTAACCGCTTGACCAACGGGCCAAAGACAAAAAAATAATGGCGGAGAAGGAGGGATTTGAACCCTCGCGCCGCTTACGCGACCTACACCCTTAGCAGGGGCGCCTCTTCAGCCACTTGAGTACTTCCCCATAATATGGCTCCGCAGGTAGGACTCGAACCTACGACCGATCGGTTAACAGCCGATAGCTCTACCACTGAGCTACTGCGGAATAATTAGTCATGACAGACTTCTTTAATTATATGAAGATTAGTACAAGCTGTCAAGCCTTCTTTTTATTAATGTTTTGCGTCTCTTACGACGGCTTTTATAATTTATCACAGCTTCGCATTATGAGTCAACCCCTTTTTTTATCTATGATACAAGTTTTATTTTCCCTCCGCATTTTCCGCATACATACTTGGAAGTATCCATTCTTCTGTGGCGTTTATAAATGAACATACAAGCTCTGCACTGATACACTAATGTCTTCTTTTTTCTGACTGCCGTCTGAAGCGGCGTGCAAAATCTCGGGCCGCCTACTTTCGAAAGAAGATCTCTAAAATCAGAATCACGGTGCTTATACCCTCTGCCCTCTAAATGAAGATGATAGTGACATAGTTCATGTTTGATGATGCCGATTATCTCTTCTAATCCCTGAGCTACATACTTAGGGTTAATTTCAATGTTGTGGCTTTTTAAGAGGTACCTTCCGCCTGTTGTGCGAAGCCGGGTGTTAAAGATCGCTTTATGTAAAAACTTTTTATGAAAGTAAGTGACTGAAATTGATTCTGTCAGTTCCTGAAGCTCTGTTTCATTCATCGGTTACACCCCGCATAGTTTGTATCTCCGAACAGGACATCTTGCGCCCGCATATAGTAAGTAATACACATACTCCATTATAAACAATAAGGAGGAACGAGCAATGCCCTCATGGTTAAAAAACCAAATGCAGCGTGCGTTTTATGAAAAGGACCGTTATCAAATAAAGATGCTGAATCAATGTTGGTATTTCTATAGAAAAAAACACTGCCCATGAGCAGTGTCGGGACAACAAAATGAATTGTGTCTTTTTCTATTATCCGAAATGGGGAATCATTTACCCGCTCCCCATTCGAATCTATAACACTGCACGCATGCAGTGTTTTTCACTAACTATTAATCATCGTTAAAGCAACCCGGCCTTTATGCTGATCTACTGAGTCCACCCAAACCGTAACAACGTCACCGACGGAAACGACATCGAGAGGATGTTTAACAAAAGAGCTTCTGAGCTTAGAAATATGAACGAGCCCATCCTGTTTAACACCGATGTCCACAAACGCGCCGAAATCTACAACATTGCGCACAGTACCCTGCAGTTCCATGCCTGCCTGAAGGTCCTCGAGTTTCAATACACCCTTTTTAAGCAGCGGCTTAGCTATTTCATCACGAGGGTCGCGCCCTGGACGAACAAGAGAATCACAAATATCTTTCAAAGTCAGCTCTCCAAGATCAATAGCTTCTGCGGTATCTATTATATTAATTCCCGCAATTTTCTCTCTCAGCTGCTCTGTTCCAACATCCTTCAAGGTTAGTCCCAGCATATTCAGAAGCACTTCAACCTCTTTGTAGCTCTCCGGATGAATGCCTGTTGAGTCAAGCGGATGCTTACCATCAGGAATTCTGAGGAACCCTATGCATTGTTCAAACGTTTTTGCGCCAAGACGCGGTATTTTCTTTAATTGCTTCCGGTCCTGGAACTTCCCGATTTCATCCCGCTGCTTCACAATATTTACCGCAACCGCCTTGCTTAGGCCCGCTACATATTGCAAGAGTGAGGATGATGCCGTATTGACATTCACTCCTACTTGGTTCACCACTGTTTCTACAACGAATGTAAGAGAATCGTTCAGCTTCTTTTGTGTGACGTCATGCTGGTATTGCCCTACTCCAACTGACTTCGGATCAATTTTAACGAGCTCAGCAAGCGGATCCTGCAATCTTCTTGCGATGGAAACTGCACTGCGTTCTTCTACCTGGAACTCAGGGAATTCCTCACGGGCCAAATCTGATGCAGAATATACACTTGCCCCTGCTTCGTTTACGATAATATAGGCAAGATCTTCATTTAATTCATCAATAAGATCTGCAATAAATTGTTCTGTCTCTCTTGAAGCCGTTCCATTCCCAATCGCAACCAGCTCGATGTTGTTTTTTTGAATCACATCGATTAACTTTTGCTTAGCTTCTTTTGCTTTATTGACAGGTGGATGAGGATAAATGACGCCTATTTCAAGAACTTTCCCTGTCTCATCGACAGCTGCAAGCTTACAGCCTGTCCGGTACGCAGGGTCAACCCCTAATACGACACGGCCTTTTAGTGGCGGCTGAAGCAATAGATTGCGCAGATTTTCCGAGAAAATATGAATCGCACGATCATCCGCTTTCTCCATTAATTCTTTTCGGATCTCACGCTCAATGGAAGGCTGAATTAATCGTTTATAGGCATCTTCAATGGCTTCTATATAGACTTCCTTTACCACTGTATGCTGATTTTTTAATTCATTTCGTTGAATATGAGAAGTAATCAGCTCTGCCGGTGCCTGGATGGATACTTTCAGAATGCCCTCTTTTTCTCCCCTGTTCATAGCAAGGACCCGATGCGGGACAACCTTTTGAATCGGCTCTTCATACTCATAGTACATTTCGTATACTTTCTTTTCATCTTTTTCTTCATCTTTTGAAGATGTGATGATTTTCCCTTTTCGGAAGGTCTGTTCGCGAATCCACTGACGGTAAGATGGCTCATCTGAAATCCACTCAGCTAAAATGTCCTTAGCCCCTTCGACTGCCTCTTCCGCAGTCAAAACCTCCTGCTCTTCGTTTACAAACTCCATCGCTTTTTCTTTAAGCGATCCATTAGAAGGCTGTCCTTTTATCCACTCGGCAAGAGGTTCTAAACCCCTTTCTTTCGCAGCCGTAGCTTTGGTTCTCCTTTTTTGTTTATAAGGACGATAGAGGTCTTCCACCTTTTGAAGTTTTAAGGCACCTTCTATCTCTTTTTTAAGTTCTTCTGTCAGCTTTCCCTGTTCATCAATTAATCGGATGACCTCTTCTTTTCTTGATTCCAGGTTTTGAGTGTATTGCCACTTTTCCGAGATATCACGGATTTGCACCTCATCTAATGCACCTGTCTGTTCTTTTCTGTACCTCGCAATGAAAGGAACGGTATTGCCGTCTTCAAGTAATGCAATCACATTTGATACCTGTTTATATGTAATGGATAAATCCGCACTGATTGTTTTCATAATGCGCTCTGTTTTCTCTGCCATTCTTTTCCCTCCCTAATAAAATAAGGCTGTTTTCGCATAGATTGTTGTTTTTCATTACAAATGTTGTCCGTTCCTTCCGCTGCAATCCACTAAGGGTTTTTAACATTTAGTCTAAGCAACAATATTTACGAAAAGAGCTTAAAATAAAGACTTAGAAACATTTTACCAAAAGACTCCGACTTTAAAAAACGAGCATAAATAAAAAAAGCCGTCAACTAGAACAGCTGACCGACTACGTAGGTTAAATCATCTTGCCTTGAGATTGTATAAGGCTCAAGATGATTCGAAATATCTTCAATTGTCCTGTGATCCTTAAGCAGTGATTTTACAGCAGGAATGTTCAGCCCATCAGAATGGATAATGAATTTCGCTCCAGGATCATATGCAAAGGAGTGAACACGAAATTTCTGAGGCTTTCCAGACATATAACCAAGTACAGGAAGAGGATAGACAAACGTGCCAGATGGAGAATAGAGGACAAATCGGATATTTCCAACAGAACTGAATGTAAATTGATTCTGTTTAAAATACACTTTAAAAATAGCGACAGTTGCTCCGCGCTTGTTTTTCAGCACCTCATTTGATTTCTCGATTATCAGGCCAACGTCCTCGGCATGAAATTCCTCAACGACTTCTTTAATGGCAGAAGAAGATTCATACGCACGTTCGCCGCTGCCGAGACCGTCTGCAACAGCACATATGAAATAGTCTTCAGTGGCTTTAATCAAAAAACTGTCCCCGCATAACGTTTTACCTTCTTTTTGCATTTGATAAGCATATGCACGGACATGATTATTTTCTTCAATTTGAATCATTAATGCAGCCCCATTGATAAGTCAGCCGAAAGTGCTTCTTTTAACTTCGTAATCGCTCTTCTTTGAAGTCTAGATACATGCATTTGAGAAATCCCAAGAATTTCTCCCGCTTCCTTTTGACTCTTATTTAAAATATATGTGTGATGAATAATTTCTTTTTCTCTGTCCGACAGAACGTGAAGAACACTCTCGAGCATGAGCTTTTGATTGACCTGCTCGTATCCGTCTTCCTTTGATCCTACGATATCAAGAATCGTTACTGTACTGCCGTCGGAATCGGCCTCAATTGAATGATCGACAGATAAAGCCTGATAACTTTTCCCCATCTCCATCGTCTCGAGCACTTCTTCTTCAGTCACTTCAAGATAGTCGGCAATTTCATGAACAAGCGGTGAACGCTGAAGGGAATTTGTCAATTCGTCAACAGCCATTTTTATTTTGGGTCCAAGCTCTTTAATTCTTCTCGGAACATGAACACTCCATGTTTTATCACGAAGGAACCGCTTGATTTCACCGATGACAGTCGGAATGGCAAACGCTTCAAACGTCTTTCCAAACTCAGGGTCATAGCGGCGGATTGCACCAAGCAAACCAATCATCCCCACCTGTTTTAAGTCTTCATGAAAGCTTTTGCCTCTTGAATATTTCTTTGCGAGAGTTTCAACGAGGCCGCTGTAATATTCAACAAGAAAAAGCTGAGCATCTTCATTTTGATTGTGCTGAAAATCGAAAATCAATTCATTTATTTCTTCTTTAGTTCGCTTCGTAGTTTTGGATGGTTGTGTCATGTTCTACTCGCTCCCCGTTTAAATACTTTGTCATAAAGACGGTAACGCCGGAATCGATCTGCACACGAACTTCATCCATGAGCGTTTCCATCAAGTAGAGCCCCAACCCTCCTTCTGGAAGTTGGTCAACAGGGTTTGCAGCAGAATACGGACCCAGTTCGTTTTTCTTTTGTTCAAAATTGAAGCTTTGACCGCTGTCTGATACGATTACTTCAAGTCGGTCGTCGTAAAGGCCAAACCCGATCATGACTTCTCCGCCTTCATTTTTTTCGTATGCGTGCTGCACAGCATTTGTGCACGCTTCGCTGGTTGCGATTTTTAAATCTTCAATTTCGTCATAAGAGTAACCCATTCTGCTGGCAATACCAGAAAGAGTCAAACGGACAATGCCGACAAATTCCGGTTTAGCAGGTATTTTCACCTCGATGTAATCCACTAATTGTTTCATCGAACCCCACCTTCTGATTTAGAAGAAATGTCAATAATATCACTCAGTCCCGTTATGTTGAATAGTCTTTCCAAACGAGCGGATAAATTAACAAGTTTTAAATCGCCCTCATTTTTTCTCACAGCTTTAAGCAAGCCGACAAATGCGCCAAGTCCTGTGCTGTCCATGTAAGAGACATCCTTCAGGCTTACAATCATGACAGGTTTTCCCTCTTCTGCAAGCGGCATTAGTTCTTCTCTTAATTTCGGTGCTGTGTAAGCATCAATTTCTCCAGCCAAATCTATTTGAATATGTTCCTCTGATCGATTAACATTTATATTTAAATTCATCAATATCACCCCAGTAAGATTACTTGTAAGCTAATAAAACAATTACCCGCTTTTTTTACAAGTTAAACCTCGCGTTTTAAAATAATCAGCGTAAAATCATCACGCAGTTCAAAATCCTGCATCTGTAAAAAGTCTTTATAAATATTATCTACAATACCCTGTGCATTTAAATCACTGTATTTTTTAATGAGGTTCGTAATAAAATCACGTTCAATAAACTCTTCATTTGTTTTCGACTCTGTTACACCATCTGAAAGCAAAACAATCATATCGCCTTTTTCGACGATTCTGCTGTATTGCTTGTACTTTATGGATTGATCAATGCCAAGGACCAGGCCTTTTGTGTTCATGTCATGGAAACAATCTTCTTTAGCATTGTAATAAAATCCAGGCTCGTGACCCGCTGATCCATAGACAAATTCATGAGTATGCGTATCGTACATTCCATAGAACATTGTAATGAACATGCTCGGGTCTACGTTATGCTCAACCACCCTGTTCAGATTTTCAAGAACACGGCTTGGAGATCTGCGGGACTCCGGCAAGCTGTCCATTGCATATTTGATCATCGACATACAGAGTGCAGCGGGAATTCCTTTCCCGATTACATCAGCGATGGCGATACTTACGCTTTCTTCATCATAAACAAAATGGTAGTAATCCCCGTTCATATGCTTCGCGGGTACACTTATTGCACCTATATCAAGATTCGGGACTGTAGGCACTGACGTTTCTAGAAGCATCTGCTGTACATTCAAAGCTACTTGAATCTCAGACTTAATTTCCTGCTGTTTATCCCGCAGGCTTTGATGCTCCTGATAGGCCAGACCGTACCCCATCATGACCTCTAAAAGAAAGTCGAGAGAGTGCAAAACATCTTGATCTACATCAGGAAATAAATCTTGCAGCACTTTACGGTGCAGACTGATAATTTCCTCAGGGGGTACTTGCTCCTCTATTGCTTTTCTGCTGAACTTTTGCCCCTGGTACAAAGCCGTTTCTGTTAATTCCTGCATATAATGACTTAGTATTTCCTGATATTTTGATTCAATGACTTCCTTAAAATCCATCAAGCTTCCTCCTAGCGAAGCCATTTGACAGCTTGGATATCCGTTCCCTCTCCCAAGACGGTATTAATGCTGAATTCATCCATCAGTCGTTTTACTCCAGGCAATCCGGCTCCTAACCCGCCAGATGTTGAAAAGCCGTCTTCCATCACTTTTCGGATATCTGGTATTCCTGGTCCGTTATCAATGGCTATTATTTTTAAACCTTTTTTACTGAATTCGCTGATCTGCTCAATGCAAATTTGGCCTTGTCCAGCATACAAATATATATTACGGGCTAATTCGGAAATAGCGGTCGTAATCCTCGCTTGATCTACCGTACCAAACCCGAGTTCTTTTGCAACATTGCGTCCAAGCTGCCGTGCAGCAACAATGTCCCACTCCGTAATGATTTTTACACAGGATTGGTTATCCATGCTTATTCCCCCAGCTCCTGTTGTAATGTTTCAAGTCCTTTTTCAAGGTCAAGCGCGGTTTGGACATCAGCAAGGTGAATGCCAAGCTCAATAAGAGTAATTGCTACCGCAGGCTGAATGCCCGTTAAAACAACTTTAGCTCCCATTAATTTCGACATGCCGATAACATCACCTAAAACCTTGGCGATAAAAGAATCAATTACATCTACGGAGGTTAAATCTATGACAACACCGCTTGCACCTGTTTCGTGGATTTTATGAAGCAGATCTTCCTGAAACTGCAGGGCAGTCTGATCATCAAGTTCCCACTGAATAGATACAAGCAGACAATTATGAAGCTTTAAAATTGGAATTCTTGGAGTTCTCATTGTGAATCCCCCATCTCTACTATTTGTCGATTTGTCAATTCAAGTGCAGCTTCCATTCCTTTTTGAAGACTGTTCTTTGTAATTACCTGACTTAAATCAATGCCAAGGTTCACGATTGTCTGAGCAATCTCTGGCCTGATTCCTACAATAAGGCATTTAGCGCCTACCAGGCGAACAGCTTCTGAAGCCTGAATAATATGATGAGCAACCATTGTATCCACAACCGGAACACCAGTAATATCAATTAATACAACTTGTGCCCGATGCTTTACAACACCTGTAAGCAGGTTCTCCATGATTTGCTTTGCTCTCTCTGTATCAATTGTACCAACTAACGGCATGATTGTAATGTTGTCAAATATCGGAATAAGCGGAGCCGATAATTCCTGCAAAGCAATCTTCTGCAGAGAAACCGTACGCTCCCATGATGCTGCATATTGATGAATTAATTCATTATTGATTGGTGAGAGCGACTTGTCAAACTCCCACACTATTTTCATTTTTTGATCTTCCGGAAGGCCATCCGTCATTTTCGTGAAAATGATTAATGACAGCTGTTTTAATCCTTCTGATATATACTTTAAGCTCCAGCCCAGCTGTACAACCCTGTGGGCATAATCAGAAACCATTTCAGTCTGATCGCTTCCCGGGTTTTTCATATAGCTGATTAAGATTTGCAGATATTCATTGCAGGTATTTAAAAACACTTGATCTGAAAGGATGTTAGAGTACTTCTGATCTCCCAAATCCTTCAGACTGTCTTTCCATTCATTCAAGATTTCATTTTGATGAGCCAGAACAAAATCTAATACTGGATTAGATGCATCCTTCATGTGCAGATTATCCCCCTCTTATTGTATGGGTAAAAAAGTAAACAAGTTATTCCACTTTACATTATACCGATTTATGCCAATAAAATAAAAAAAAGTTGCTTAATGGGAGCAACTTCCTAAAAAAATAACGTTTTTTAGTTTTAAAAATCAATGAGTCCTAAGCTAATTTGAAGAGCTTCGTCCACTTTATCCATCATTTCATCATCTAAGTGTGTAATCTTATCAGTCAATCTCTGTTTATCAATTGTTCGAATCTGCTCTAACAGTATAACAGAATCACGTTCAAACCCATAACGCTTGGAATCAATTTCCACATGAGTCGGCAATTTTGCCTTTTGAATTTGAGCGGTAATAGCTGCTATGATGACCGTTGGACTGAACCTGTTTCCGATATCATTCTGGATGATCAGCACTGGACGGACGCCCCCTTGCTCAGAGCCAACAACGGGTGATAAATCAGCAAAATAAACGTCGCCGCGTTTGACAATCAAAGGATTAACCCCCGCTTACTAAGCGTTCAACGGTGTGGTCAGCCTCTGATTCAGCTTGAAATGCTTCGGAAGCAATGTTTAAGTTAATCTTAGCCATCTCCATATATCCCCGTCTCATTGACTCGCGTATTTGGCGTTTCTTACGCTCGCGGATATACATCTTTGTTGCTTGATAAATTAACTCGCTTCGGTTCCCATTCTCTTGTTTGACAAGACCGTCTAATTCCGAGACTAATGCTTGCGGTAAACGAATTAAGATTTCTGTTGTTGCGCTGGATTCAGACACAAACATACACCTCCACCAAACTTACACACCTATTATTCCATTCCACATACAATAATAACACTATCAATGCAAGAAGCAAAGTTATTTTCTAATAATTCAACACTATTATCGGCTTTGCGAAAGCATTTTTATTCATGCCTTCTTCTCTTCCAGGCGATCTGCCACCTTTTTCATGCCGCAAAAAAGAGAGTTTCTCACTTCAATTATACTCTTATTTTTCAAAAACATACGGGGAACTCGCAAAGTTATTGTACAAGGCACTTCATAGTTGATGGTTTCCAGTCTTTCTGCCACTTCATCCACAGAAATACACTCATCTTCTTGCCTTCCGATTAACGTTACCTTTGTCCCGGTTTCTTTATAGGAAGAAAGTTTAATCATGCATTGATCCATGCATATCCTTCCAACAATTGGCATCCTCTCACCGTCAATCAGAACATCTGATACTCTCAAACGGCGCACCCATCCATCTGCATATCCAATCGGAATCGTCCCGATCCATTCATCTTCTTCAGCAGTATACGTAGCACCGTAGCTTACTTTTTCGCCTTTGCTGATTTTTTTCACATGGACAAGCTTTGAATGGAGAGAAAAAGCTTCTTTCAGCTCAAACGGCAGTTCAGGTTTTATTTCCATTGAAGGACTAAGACCGTACATAGAGATTCCCAGTCTCACAGCGTGAACTAATTTTTCAGGGAAACGAAGTCCCGTTGCACTGTTGCCGCAGTGAATCATCACATCGTCATATTGAGCAGCGATCTGAGCCATCGACGTGAACGCAGCGTACTGCTTGTTGAAATAAGCTGAATCCAGCTCATCTGCAGTTGCAAAATGCGTAAAAATACCTTCTATTTTCACACTAGGATTTCCTTCTGCAAATTTAAACGCCTGCTGGATTTCTTCCTCAGACCGGACACCGAGACGGCCCATGCCGGTATCAATTTTAAGATGAACAGATAACGTTCCTTTCTGAACATTCTTTTCAGCTTCCATCAGCCATTCAAAAGAAGGAGCTGTTAATATTATGTCCTGATCAACAGCGATATGCACATCTTCCGGTCTGGATGCACCCATAACAAGAATCGGAGCTTTAAACCCTGCATCACGTAAGACGAGTGCCTCATCTAAGAAAGCTACTGAAAGCATGCTGGCGCCCGCTTCAAGAGCCGCCTTTGCCACCTCTGTGTCTCCATGGCCATAACCATTTGCTTTCACAACAGCAATCAGCTGCGTGTTTTCGCCTATATGTTTTTTCATAGATGTAACATTGCTGTATATTGCATCTAAATCAATTTCAGCCCAAGTATCGCGGTAAAAAGAATTTCCCATGTCCTACACTTCCTCATGATTGTCTTTTCTATTGTTGATTATCAATGGTATAGCGTTCTTTTGTCAAATGAAATCGGTTCCAAAAAGATAGGATATAAGGGGGGATACGGAGTAATTAGTTCTGCGGCAAGTTCTGTAATACGGAAGATTAAGTGTAGATCTAAAAGAAATGTCATCATTCATATATAAAGTCTTTTTCAGCTGCACTTGGCATTATGAGTGTAACTCACTATCCGGCATTGCGTTCTTGCTATTTAGCTCACAGAAATCACAAAAAACTTGGATGGCCCAAATGCCATCCAAGTTTGCTTACTTAATTGCCTGACCCTGTACGGATTGAGCTAAAAGGATCATCTCTTCCTGAGATAAATCTTTCGATGCAATCATGTACTCTACCCCATCGAATGTCCAAGTTAAAGACTGTTCTGTTAAAGCTCCGACAGCAACGCCAAGGTCAACCGGTTCGCCGCTTACAAACGAGGAAGTTGCAACAGTGGCGGCGACTGCTTTTTCCTGAATGAAGGTGTAGGATTTTTCACCATCATACGTTTGTACGACCCGCTTGCCATTCTCTGTTTTCATCTCTTTTTCTTCTGTCAGCTTCACTCCCTCGATCTGCTCAAGAGGATACTTCACAGCAAACGGTTCTGAGTTAACAGATGCAGATGTTTCAACATCCACGCTTGCAAATGACATATTCTTTTGCATATCAAATGAGTTTTTATCGAATTTCGCATCGAAATCAAAGTCCGAAAACTCGACCACAACTAATGGATTGCGGTCTGTGTCCATTACTTTGACAACAGAAGGCTTCAGGTCCTTTTTATTGAATGTAATCTCTTGGAGAGGGAGCATCTGGCTGTTTTGGTAATTTGTTTTTGTCTCAAAAACGTAAGCATCTTTTGTTGATTTGAAAATCGAATCTGCATCGCTCTTAATGTCTTTTACCAGTGATTCGAAAAGATAAGCCTGACTGCTGTTTTGCGGCCATTCGCTTTGGAAACGGAAGCTTTTCTTAAGGGCAGGCGTCAGAACAAACACACCCTCATTATTGCGCAGAATCATTTGGCTCTGATCTTTTTCAGCATTCTTCAAGTTTACTCTGTAGAATGAAGGCTGCTTATGCCAGATTTCCACCTCGTAAATTTGAGGCTCACTGCCTGTTTGAAGGGTCATTTGCGCTTTCGCTTTGTACCCCGATAACTCCTCAACCTTTTTATCCAGGTTTTCCACAACATCCGTCTTGGATTTCTCTCCGCATCCGGCAAGCATTAATACAGCGAGCAATCCAATGGCCAGTAATAAAAAGTGCTTTTTCACCTTTTCAACCCCTTTGTCTCATATGACGTAAAAAGGAAGAAACTCTCCCCTGAAGGAATCATGCAAAAGTAAGCACGAACTCCTCAAACGACTTGTCTCTCCTACCGCTGTACAAATATATGAGACAAAGGATATGAATATGCAGACTAGCTTGACGAGCTTTCAATAATTACATGAGCAGCCGCATAATCCTTTGTGTGTGTGATTGATACGTGAACGATAAAACCCGGCAAATCAGGCATTGTTACTGCCGGTTTCCCGTTTCCATCATTCAAAATTTCAATATCCTTAAAACTCAATTCTTTTCCGATTCCGGTTCCCATCGCTTTGGAAAATGCCTCTTTCGCCGCAAATCTTCCGGCAGCATATTCGATTTTCCTTCGCGGTGCATAGGATTGATATTTATCTCTTTCTCTCTCTGTAAGAATCCGGTCAATAAATTTCGGCTGCCTCTTTATTAATCGTTCAATCCTGTCAAGCTCTGCTAAATCAAGACCAAGTCCTTTAATCATGCGGACACCTACTTTTTGTTCAGTATGTACTAATATGCTCTCATGTCTCATAACCGTGTTAATATAGAAACAACTAAGTCGTTAGAATAAGGAGGCTCTCTCTATGTTTACAAGATCAGAAAATTTCAGAACATTTATCCGTCTATACCCTGCCGTAACGGTCATTGTCTTTATTCAAGTCCTGCTCTGGCTCTTGTTTTTACTTCCAGTTCCTACAATAACATATTTCTTTGCCTCTTTAGTAGGATACAATGCCGGTGTCGCAAACGGAGAATGGTGGCGCTTGATCACCCCTATTTTCCTTCATGCAAACTTCGCTCATATTCTATTTAACAGTGTATCCATCATTCTGTTCGCCCCGGCATTAGAACGGATGCTTGGAAAAACCCGTTTTATTGCTGCCTATTTGGCTACAGGGATCGCCGCAAATCTGGCAACCTACTTCATCATAGAAGACTTAACGTATACTCACGTCGGAGCTTCGGGCGCCATCTTCGGCTTATTCGGCATCTATCTTTACATTGTCGTCTTTAGAAAGGATCTGATCGATTCTTCAAACTCTCAGCTTATTATTACCATTTTAGCCATTGGAATTGTCATGACATTCATCAATACAAACATTAACATCATTGCCCATATCTTCGGTGCCGTTGCAGGTGCGCTGCTTGCGCCTTTGTTTCTTAATAGAAAAGCGTAGCCGACTGGTCAGCGCAGGCAGACAGATAAGGATCTGACAGAAAAGGCGCTTTTTGCCTTTACTGGCGGATCCGTTCTGGCCGAGGAGTTAGGAGGCGGAGCTGGACAATGCGAAAAGCGTAGCCGACTGGTCAGGCCCGACAGACAGATAAGAATTCAACCGAAAAGTCCGGTTTTGACTTTTTGGGGGAATTTGTTCTGGCCGAGGGACTAGGAGGTGGAGCTGGACAATGCCAAAAGCGGAATCGCACGCTTAGTTCCGACAAAATAATGACATCAAAAAAAGACGCCAATCCTCAAAGGATCGCGTCTTTTTTCGCATGATTTTCATAAGAATACCACTCAAACACTTCTCCGGCATCCTCAATATCGACGCCTTTCACCATAAAATGTGTACCGCCCATTCCAGACGTTGTCGACGATTGAATCGATGCAAGGCCTAAACGGCGCTGAAAAAAAGATTGTCTGGTTTCGATGACCTGAATTCTTTTTCGCTTTACAACAAATGTGGATTTCACAAGATTTCTTGATGAAAGAGTTAATTGTTCAGCATGTATGGCCCATCCTGCATCCTTAAATGATAAGAGACCGATTAGGAAACCAGCAGGTACTGTCAGCAGTGCAAAGTAACCCCACGGCTGGAAAAAGTAGCTCAGAATGCTTGCTATCACTAAAAAAGGAATAGTATAAACAAGTACATACCCTCTTTTCGCCTTCTTCGGCAGCGGGTTTAATCGATCTGCCAATGAAAAATCAGGTGTGAATTCCGTTAGGATCTGCTTAATTTTTGTTTTTTTAATCAGCGGAAAAAGGACAGCAGAAACATTTTCATCTTTAGCGCTTCCCCCTGCACTGACAATGTGCACAGTTGCATAGCCGAGCGGCTGGCGAATCAGATTTTCGCTGATTTTCATAGCCTGGATTCTCTCAAGCGGAATTGTCAGCTGGTGCTTTTCAAACAACCCCCGCGAGATGACCAGATCCTTTTCTTTCTTTACCACTGTAAAGTTGGCAAATTTCAGACAAACGCCAATTATGCTCAGGATCCACGCGATGAAAAATGCAATGAAAACAAGAATAGCATATACAGTGATGCTTGCGTTTGAAAGAAAAGAAAAACGGTCGATGATGTCATCAAACGGGATAAGCTCATCAAATTGCGAGAAGAAAGCAAATGCAGCGGACAGAACAACTCCGATTCCGCTCGATGTTGATGCAGCAACCATCAATTCTTTTGCACCAATTTTATAGGTTGAATATCTTTCTTCTTCTTTTACTGTCTCAATGATCTCATTATGATCCATTTCCTTTTTTCTTTCTGCTAAAACTGAATGAATCCTGCGGGCTTCTTCTTTTGCAACAGCTGTAAGAACAGCTTCAGCCTCTGCGCCTCCTCCAGCTGTTTCAAGCTGAAGCTTCACAAGTCCGAATATCTGCTGAATGATGCCGGCACTTTCATTAATTGATTGAATTCTTTCAATCGGAATATATCTTTTCTTTTTCACAAATAAACCGAATTCAATCCGCAGTTCATTGTCTTCAATCCGGTATGTATATTTCATCCAGCTGATGATGCTGTAGATGATCATTGCAGTCAGTATCACCGCAAGTCCAATAAAAAAATAGATCTTATAGTCATTAACGAAGAAAAGAACAATGACCGGAAAGATTCCATCTTTCAATTGTTTGAAAAAGGTTAATATCGCTGAAGCGGGATGCAGTCTTTTCGGTTCAGACATCATCTTCGGTCACCCTCGCAAGTTTCGATATAAAGTCACGCAGCTGATCGGCTTCAATTACATCAAGTGCAGGAATTTCATGTATGGTTGCAGCTGTATGTATCGTTACAGTTGCAAGGTTATTTTTCCTCAGCAAAGGTCCCTGTTTTGTATTGACATGCTGCACTCTGACCATTGGAACAAGCACTCTTTTCACTACAAACAAGCCGGACTGGATATCAATTTCATTTTCATGTACTTCATACCGCCAAGTGCGGTGCTGTATTTTCGGAGTAATAAAAATAAATAGGATGGAAAAGACCAGCCATGTTCCAAGGATGGCAATGGCAATCCATATTGGCCACTCAAAGTAATAAACAGCGAACGCAATTCCTCCGGATACAGCCAAAAAAATCAATGATTGGATAAGTGCTGAAAGCTTCCATACCTTTAGTGCTTTTTGACTGATTTGATACTTAGGTGCTTCTCTCATCTCTGTTCCCCCTGAACTAGTAGCTCTCTCTTTATATACGGATGAACGACTCATTTGTTTCACCTTTTAGAAAATCATTCCATTTACATTATAAAGAATTGAACCTTGCTTGAACACTACTTCAGCAAAAACGATGCGCCGTCTATTTTTTCAATATCCGGAAACCGGCACATCTGCTCCATCAATTGAAATAGAGCATCATCTTTTTGCTTTGCTTCAATCATACAGTCAATTTGCGGAACGCTGCCTTTTATTTCAGACAGAAAGGCCATGAAAAGCTCAGGATCCACAAAATCGGCGTGAGCATTAAAGTCCTTTTCATTTCGAGGGCTTGAAATATGCATTTTCACGGGAAGGGAAGAATGCTGCCAGCTTGCAGCCACACGATCCCAATGTTCGGCCCAATTCGAATCTTTTTCATGATTGGACAAGTGATGGTGATAATCAAAAACAAGCGGAATTGCCAATTTTTCGCACAAATAAAGAGTATCCCGAAGAGTGAATGTTGTATCGTCATTCTCTAACATCAGCATATTCTGTATCTTTACAGGGACAAACCCCCAATTGTGAATAAATTGTTCGAGGGCTTTATCTTTATCGTTGTAGGCACCGCCTACATGAATGACACATCTGTGTTCGCTGGGTACATTCATCCCCCTCAGCAGCGCTTCATGCATGCTTAACGTCCTGAGTGATGTATTCAAAATTTCAGGCTTTGGCGAATTCAGCAGGACAAAATGATCAGGATGAAAATCCACTCTCATTTTTGATTTTGAAATCCTATTGCCAAGCTCCTGCAGAGGTTCTCTAAGCGCACGCAAATAGTTAAAATCCTTTATCTCAGGATGATTCGCCAAGGGAATTAATTTTGAACTGAAACGGAAGAAATGAACATCGTGACCGACATTATGCTTGATTATGCGAAGGCAATTTTCCAGATTTGACGCTGAAATTCGTTCCAGCTTCTCTATGGCGGCTTCGCGGTCTTTTAAACGCTGAAATTGAGCGTATGTCATCGTTTGGGAAGGAGAACAATTCTTTAGATTCACACTCATTGCAACATACCCTAAACGGACGATTGTCATAGATCTCACCTTCTTTTTTAAGATACCTATAGGTTGCCCGGTATGCAGGAAAATAAGTGCGTCAGCTTTAGCGGTATGCGCTAAACCTGAGTTAACAGCACATTGTGAGATACCGCTACACTGGAAGTGCGCTAAACAAGAGTTTACAGTACATTGTGAGGATACCGATCAACCGGAAGGGCGCTAAACAACAGTTAACAGCACAAATCGGGGAGATACATCCACCCGAAATGCGATAAATAAGAGTTAACAGCACATTGTGAGCATATCGCTCCACTGGAAGTGCGCTAAACAAGAGTTAACAGCACATTGTGAGGATACCGATCCACCGGAAGGGCGCTAAACAAGAGTTTACAGCACATTGTGAGGATATCGATCCACCGGAAGGGCGCTAAACAAGAGTTTACAGCACATTGTGAGGATATCGATTCACCGGAAATGCGCTAAACAAGAGTTAACAGCACAAATCGAGGAGATACATCCACCCGAAATGCGCTCAACAAAAGTTAGCAGCACAAACCGAGGAGAACCTTCCACCTGAAATGCGCTAAACAACAGTTAACAGCACTAATCGAGGAGAACCTTCCAACTGAAGTGCGCTAAACAACAGTTAACAGCACAAACCGAGGAGAACCTTCCACCCGAAATGCGTTAAACAAAGGTTAATCTGCCAAAAAACACAAAAAAACACACCGAACATACATGCACGGTGTGTTTTTCATCATCTATTAGTTAGATGAAGATGAGTTTGAGTAGCGTCTTTTGTTGTCTCTGTTCGGCTTGCCGCCTTGTTGTCCGTAAGAGCGTTTGTTGTTGCTCTTAGAATGCGGGCGCTGACCGTCTCTTCTGTTGCGGTTGCTTGAAGAAGAAGAACGTTTTCCGCCTCTTTTCGCATACATAGGAGCCTCATCCGTTAGGTTAACCGGAGTTTGGTTCGGTTCTTTTGTCATTAATTTAATTGCAGCAGCAAGTACTGATACTTGGTCAAATTCTTCTAGCAATGCTTCAGCAGTGCGTTTGTAGAATGACAAGTTTTCATCAGTGATTGTCTGACGGATTTTTTCGATTGAAACAGATTGCTGACCTTCTAGCGCCTCATCAAGAGTCGGAGCTTTCATGCGGTCCATTTTGCGCTTAGTTGTACGCTCAATGATTTTGAGCATATCTTGTTCTCTTGGTGTTACGAAAGTCATCGCAGCACCCGTTTTGCCTGCACGGCCAGTACGGCCGATACGGTGAACGTAGCTTTCAGGGTCTTGAGGAACATCAAAGTTGTAAACGTGAGTTACACCAGAAATGTCAAGTCCGCGAGCAGCAACGTCTGTTGCAACAAGCACTTCAATTGCGCCTTCTTTAAACTTGCGAAGAGCAGACATACGTTTAGCTTGAGTTAAGTCGCCATGAATTCCCTCAGCTGCATATCCTCTAAGCATTAATGCTTCAGAAAGCTCATCTACTCTGCGCTTTGTGCGTCCGAAAACGATCGCAAGCTCAGGTGATTGAATGTCAAGAAGACGAGTTAATACATCAAACTTCTTCTTTTCCTGTACTTCAATGAAGAACTGCTGAATGTTTGAAACCGTCATTTCCTTCGCTTTTACTTTAACAAGCTCAGGGTTTGTCATGAATTTTTCAGCGATGCGTCTGATTGGATCAGGCATTGTAGCTGAGAAAAGCAATGTTTGATGCTCTGAAGGAACATTTGATAGAATATTTTCAATGTCTTCAATGAATCCCATATTAAGCATTTCATCTGCTTCATCCATTACAACTGTTTGAACGTCAGATAATTTTAATGTTTTACGGTTGATATGGTCAATTAGACGGCCTGGCGTACCAACGATAATATGAGGAAACTTCTTCAATGAGCGAATTTGGCGGTTAATATCCTGTCCTCCGTAAATCGGAAGAACGCGAGCGCGTTTAGAAGATCCGATTTTGTAAAGCTCTTCAGATACTTGAATCGCAAGTTCGCGAGTCGGTGCAATGATGATCCCTTGAATCTTATCTTGTTTAACATCGATTTTTTCAATAAGCGGAATACCGAATGCAGCTGTTTTTCCAGTTCCAGTTTGTGCTTGGCCGATCACATCTTTATTTTGAAGCCCCAGTGGAATGGTTTGTGCTTGGATAGGTGTTGCTTCTTCAAACCCCATTTTATTAATTGCATCCATTAATAATGGGCTGATACCTAGTTCTTGAAACGTAATTGTCAATTTGTTCTACTCCTTTTAATCTCTATAGCTTTCACAGACTTTCATGTATGGTGAAACAAAAAACGCCCCATCGGGCAAAACGTTAGCTTTATAAAAGCCCGTAAACACTTAACTTTAATCATATCACTTTTTTTATACTTTTACAACAAGCCTTAGAGATGTCATTCATTTTACACTCATTTTATTTTGTGTCATCAGGAAAGATTCTATAACTTCAACAAGCATTGGGAAATCCTCCCCATGGCAAATGAGATGCTTTGAGCACGGGAGAAAACAAAGCTCCTTCTGCTCTGAAGTGATTCTCTCATAAATATATCTTGCACTTTTTACAGGTACTATTCCATCACATTCACCTTGAACAATGAGGACCGGCATAGTTATTTTATCCAATATTGGGCGAATGTACCTGACCAATTTCCTGAATTCAAGAGTGGCTGCAATCGGTGTTTCCAGCACTTTTTTTCTGTACCTTATATAAATTTCATTGTTTGCTCCATGACCCCGAATGGCATCTTTAATGAGGTCTTTTACGTCAACAAGCATCTGCCTGGGATTAAGGTAATAAGCAGCCGCACTTAACAAGACCAGTTTTGCCACAGGATATCTTGATGCAAGATACGCAGCAATTAATCCCCCCATTGAAAATCCTATGATATAGACTTCCGTACATTCTTCTAATAGATCCCTTAATTCATTTTCAGCATGGGCAATCCACTGATTAAATTGAATGCCCCTCAAACTCGGGGTTTCTCCGTGCCCTGGAAGAGTGGGCACTTTAAGCACCCAGTCTGTCTCTTCCTTCAAATGGCGGACAAGAGGTTCCACTTCATACGGGGCACCAGTAAATCCGTGAATACATAGGCATCCTTTCATGTCGCTCTCTCCCAAATGTCATTTTTTAACCTGCGCCAGTTGTAGTTTTAAATAAAAAAACCCTGGGTATATAAAAAGTACCCTGGGTTACTATATTTCAAAACAAAAAGGAGCGTTCATAATGACAGTCTTAAAAGATAGCGCCGTAGAAGTATTGAGTGAACTAACACCATATTCAGTCGGAATCGGATTAGTTGTATTAGTGATAGCACCATTTATTTTTTAATGTACATAAGGGCCCTTTTTACTCTGCAGCAGTTTTTCTATCGTTTGATCCAGCCTCTTATCATATGTTTCTGGACGTTTAGCACTGGTGATCCATTCAACATAAGACCGTTTGTGTGAAGGGGCAAGCCCCTTAAAAAAGGCAGCCGCTGCAGCATTTTGTTCTAATTTTCTTTGCAGTTTTTCAGGAATGATTAACTCCTTGTTTGAGGAGACGGCTTTATTGGGTGCTTCCTGTTTGACTCCTATTTCCTTCTTCCGGGTTATCTTTTTGATTGCATCTTTTGGCCTGAACCTTAAGGCTGACCATGTTTCGTCAATCGCAATCTGTGTAACCCCGACAAGACCTTCATTTATAAGTACATCCCATCCTTGATCCCGGTTAATATCTGTTTTTATATTTGAAGATTTTTTAGGATATGAAACCCATAGTATACCATCATATCCAGCGGCATGAACTGCAGCAGGCCCCATTTCAGCAAGCTCTCTTATGCTGCTGACAAATAAATGGACAAGTTCGTATTTTCCCTCTGGAGCAGTATGGAGAGATACGCCCTCAGGCAATGCTGATAGGTCTTTAAGGTAATCTTCTGGTGCATTTAACACCAGAATTTTTTTATGCGGCAAAATTTTAAGCTTTTTTACAACTGCTTCGTTCATGCCATTTCCTTCTTAAACAAGCGCATTGACGACTTCTTCCAGCTTCATGCCCCGTGAAGCTTTTACTAAGACGAGATCTCCGGATTTTGCCGTCTGTTTTAAATGGCTGACAAGCTCCTGTTTATCCTGATAAACGTGAATGAGGGATGAATCCATTTTCTTTTGTGCTCCTGCAGCAATTTCCGCTCCCAGTTTTCCGAACGTGAAGAGAAAATCAATCTCTTTTGAGTCGATTGATTCTCCTACCTCTTGATGAAACTTTACCTGCATCTCATCGCCAAGTTCAAGGATATCTCCAAGAACTAAAATCTTCTGATTATACCCCTCCATATCACAGGCAAGTCTGATGGCAGCTTTCATTGAAGTCGGACTTGCATTGTATGCATCATTAATTACAGCAAGATTCTCTTTTGTTTTTGTTAATTCAAGACGCATGCCCGTCATTTGAATTGCTTTTAATCCTTCACTGATCTTCGCTTGTGTTACACCCAAGAATTCTGCTGCAGCGATGGCAGCAAGCGCATTATTCACATTATGTTTTCCAAGCACAGGCAAAAATAGCTTCTCTTCCCGCCCGTTGATTTTAAAGAATGTGCCGTTTTCTGTTTGCTGAATCTCTGAAGGAGAATAGGCATTCTGTTTTGACCCCCCAAAAGAAATCTTTTTAAACGAGTAAGATTGAACGCGTTCAGTGAGCAGAGGTTCCTCTCCGTCATAAATCAGCACGCCGTCAGGTTTTAGCCCGCTGACGATTTCAAGCTTCGCTTCTGCAATGCCTTCTCTTGAACCTAAGTTCATTAAATGGGACTCTCCGATATTTGTAATGATTGCTGCATCCGGCTTAGCAAGGTTTGATAAGAGCTCAATTTCTCCCCGGTTGCTCATCCCCATCTCGAGAACCGCGACTTCTATGTCCTCAGTCATACTCAGAATCGTAAGCGGCAATCCAATATGATTGTTAAAATTCCCTTTGGTTTTATGTACTTTGTACGTCGTTGAAAGCAGAGACGCTACCATATCTTTAGTCGTTGTTTTCCCGTTGCTTCCTGTGACACCGATTACCTTAAGCTGAAGCTGTTCTAAATAGCTGCTTGCTAATTTCTGCAAGGCCTTTAACGTATCGTCAACTAAAATCACGGCGCCTGCAGGGGGATTAGGTTTTGAGCGGTCCCATAAAGCTGCAGCTGCACCATCCTCAAGTGCTTTGCCGGCAAACTCATGCCCGTCGAAATTTTCGCCGACAATCGGAATGAACAGCGTTCCCGCTTCAATCTTCCTGGAATCCGTTGTAATACCATGTATGAATTCATTTTCTTTTTCAGCAGATAGTCCAAAGCCGCCTGTCATCGTTTGAATATCCAATAATGAACGTCGTATCATTTGTTTTGCTCCTTTCAAATCCATGTTTATTCATCAATATGTAGACCAAGAAACACTATTCATAAGAATAGTGTTTCCATGCTTTCTTAAAACGTATGTTTAATTTGCTGTTTTCCTTCGTGGCGCTCTAGCGCAAGCTCAACTAATTTTCCGATAAGCTCTGGGTACTCGACACCTGCATGCTTCCAAAGCAGCGGGAACATGCTGTAAGGCGTAAATCCCGGCATTGTGTTTACTTCATTAATCAATGCTCTTCCGTCTTCTGTTAAAAAGAAATCCGCACGAACAAGACCTGATCCGTCAATGGCCTTAAATGATTTAATCGCCAGATCTTTGATCAGAGCATATTCTTCTTCTGTCACTTGGGCCGGGATCATCATATCTGTATCGCCATCAACGTATTTCGAATTGTAGTCGTAAAATTCTTTTTTAGGTGCAACCTCTCCGACTACTGAGCAGCTTGGTTCATCGTTTCCAATAACGCCGATTTCGATTTCACGGCCGATGATGCCTTCTTCAATAATAATTTTGCGGTCATAATTGAATGCTTCATCAAAAGCCTTTACAAGGGATTCACGGTCTTTGCATTTGCTGATGCCGACACTTGATCCAAGGTTTGCAGGTTTGACAAAGCAAGGGTAGCCGAGCTCCTGCTCAACTGTCTCGTATGCTTGTTCCGGAGCTTTCTTCCAGTCGTTCTTAATGAACGAAACGTATTTAGCCTGCTCAAGTCCTGCCTGTGCAAACAAGTTTTTCATGATTACTTTATCCATTCCGGCTGCAGAAGCAAGAACGCCGTTCCCTACATAAGGAAGATTCAGAAGTTCTAGCATTCCCTGAACTGTTCCGTCTTCACCGTTCGGTCCATGCAGAAGCGGGAACACGACATCGATTTGGTCATGCTCATTGTCCGTCTTTGAAGGAAAGAGATCCTGATTCAAAGCAACCGGCGAAACAGCTGTGCCACCGTCATTAAACTGAAGAGCAGCAACGTTTTCAACGGGCTCCTGCAATTTTGCGCCCCGGATCCATTCGCCTTTATCTGAAATATAGATTGGATGTATATCAAATTTGTTTGTATCTAACGCTTTTATTACAGCAAGTGCTGTCTGCAAAGAAACCTTGTGCTCTGCTGACTTGCCGCCGTATAATAATCCGACTTTAATTTTCATGTGGATATCCCCCTAAAGAAAGTTCATCTCTTCTATATTATCATTTTCAAATCAAAATGTTATAGCCCATCATGCAATTCTTTATAACATTCGAGCGTCAAGCCTTTTTCCGTCCGCTTTAAAGTTTATTTGGACCTGCATAAGCAATTGGTGAATGCAAAATCGCAATTATGTATTAAAATAAGAGCAAGGAGGCATGATCATGAAGCAAATTACAACTACAGAACAGTTTCAAGAGTTAATTACCCAAGATCAAGAGGTGCTAATCAAATTTTTCGCAGACTGGTGCCCTGACTGTACGAGAATGAATATGTTCATTGATGAAATCATTGAGGCTTATTCTAAATATGAGTGGTACGAAATCAATAAAGATGAGTTCCCTGAACTTGCAGAAACGCATCAAGTAATGGGCATCCCAAGCATCCTGATCTTCAAAAACGGAGAAAAGCTTGGACATCTTCACAGTGCTAATGCAAAGTCTCCAGAGCAAGTGACGGAATTCCTTCAAGAAAAGCTCGGAGAAGTTTAAGGGCAAGCCTAACCTGAATTGGCAGCAATACTGAAACTGACACCGCTATTTTTACAGAAAAGCAGGCAGGGAAAACAGAAGTTTTTCCTGCCTGCTTTATTTTTGGGACTTTTTCAAAGCGCCCCTTCTGGCTTTCTCGCTTCAAATGTAATGGTTTGCCCAGCATGAACCGGTGCTTTTCCATATGTATAATCAGCTGAAATCACAATATCTGTAAATCCAAGCCGCTCTAGGACCAGTTTAAATTCACGAACGCCATACCATCTCATCGCAAATCTCTGCAGTTCGGTGTCAATCAGCTTTCCGTCCTGCCACTTTTCATATTTCAAATAGCTTACTGAATACTGCTCAAGGAAATTCACTTCCACCCGCTTTGATTCCATTGTAATCACGTTCTGTTCAGGTGTAACCCACGTTTTTGTTTTGACTTCATTTAAGGCTGTATCAGGCTGCAAATAAAGATCAAGTATCAGACGGCCGCCTGCAGCCAGATGATCATAAAAACTCTTGAGGGCAAGTATCGATTTCTTTCTGTCTTCAATCAGCAAAAACGTTCCTGCCGGAATGATAATCGCCTCGTAAGTCCGCTGCAGGTTCATTTCACTCATATCCATTTCACGGAGTACAGGTGACAGCCCCCTTTCCTCACAGCGCTTTTTGCATGACTCAAGCATTTCCGGCGATAGATCGGTACCTTCTATATTCAGTCCATCCTGCAGCAGAGGAATATAAATTCTTCCCGAACCTGCTCCCGGCTCTAAAATACGTCCTTTCACTTCCCTTAGACGCTCCCGGTAATATTCAATGTCTCCAAAAGAATGGCCGACCGGCTTATCGATATCATAAACTTCCGCTGCAAGCCTGCTGTAGCTGCTGAACATAAAACCCGCCTCCCCAGTAGAATGATGTTATTATTTATAGCCTTAATTCAGTGCCTCATACATTGGAACTGAGGAATTGCCCGTTTAAGTCAAAGATGATAGATAAGTCCGGTTTTGACTTTATAGCCGAAAGGGTGAAGATTATACTTGCCATCGATCTAATCAAACGTTTGTTTAAGCTTTAAATCCTCTTTGTGCGCGGATCATTGCGCTTTACAATATAATAGCCGATCCCCGCAAGCGCCATAATAATGACAATCGGAATAATATACGGTTCCGCAGCATATTTAATCTCTGACCAATTCGTTCCAAGCTGAATCCCCAAATACAAGAAGAAAATCGTCCATGGAATCATGGCTGCCACTGTATAAATGGTAAACCTCCATAACGGCATCTTCCCGATTCCTGCTGGAATGGAGATGGCATGTCTCACAACCGGAATGAATCTCGCGGTAAAAATAACCCCGGCCCCATACTTTTCAAACCAGGCTTCTGAAAGATCCAAATGGTGTTTATTAATAAATAAAAACTTCCCGAACTTTTCAAGAAAGGGCCTTCCGCCATAATACCCCATCCAATAAAGGAAAACTTGAGCAAGCGTTCCTCCTATCACTCCCGCAACAACCGCTCCTGCAAATTGAATTTGTCCAAGAGAAACTAAATAGCCTCCATACCCCAGAACAATTTCACTCGGAATCACCTCAATCATCAATCCCAGAGCGATTCCGTAATAGCCTAAATCAGCCAGAACCTCTAAAAGTGAATAAATGAATTCCTTCATAATTGCTCCTCTGCTTTGTATTTTCTAAAAAGAAAACAGTACTGATCACTCATCAAAACAAGATCAGAACTTAAAGTCCGTTCGAATCATGCGTGCTTTTCTAAGCGTGTCAAAAACAATGACCAGGGCAGGTCCTGCAAATAATCCGATAAATCCAAGGAGTTTAAATCCTATGAACAGGCTGATCAGAGCGGCCAAAGGTGTAATGCCCATGCTGCTTGAAAAGATTTTAGGTTCAATGACCCTTCTGATCACTGTGATGACTAAAAAGAGAATCACCAATCCAATTGATAAAGCTTGATCATTTTGAAAAAATGCGTAGATTGCCCAAGGAACGAGGAAGGATCCTGTTCCGAGGATCGGCAGAATATCCACTATGACGATCAGGAGAGATAAGATAACCGTGTAAGGCACTGACAAAATAGACAGCCCCGCAAACGCCATCACAAACGTCAGGGCGCTTAAAAAAATCTGTGCTTTGACAAAACCAATTCCTGCTTTATTCAATTCATCCAGAACAAGAACGAATTTCTCCTTTGTTTTCACCGTTAAACTGTCTGCAATCATTCTTTTTAATCGAGGAAGTTCAAGGCTGAATAAATATAAAGCAATAAGATAGATCAGGATTTCAAACATGAAACCAGGCAGAAAGGCAATAAAATCGATCAAACTGTTTAAAAATCCGTTCACTCCTTCTTCAAACGACTTAAGTCCCGCCGTAAACGATTCTTCCAGCGATTGAACAACCCCTTTTGGAATCGTTTCCTGCACTTGTTCCCATTTCGTTAAAGTAGGCTGGATAATGCTCGCATAAACCTCTTCAATAATTTCAGGAAGATTTGATGCAAATGCAACAAATTGATCAAAGACCACCTTAACTGTAAAATATCCAATTATAGCCATCAGTGCAACATAAGCTGTAAATGCTGTAAAAACAGCAAGACCCCGTCCAAACTTCAAATGGTTTTGCAGCCTCTGCACAGCCCCTTCCAATAAAAGAGCAGTAACTAATGCGATTAGAAGAGATAGGCTTAGCGGCAATAGGATTATGGCCATGACAATTAAAACACTGAGCAACATCCATTTTTTCTTGTTCACCTTTTCGTTTCTCCTTTTAATATATATGCTTGTTCCTCTCATTATAATCTATTAAAAGCAAATCAAGTTATATCCCAAAATAAAAAAACAGGCTATATTAAGCCTGTTTTTAAAGTCCATTATCTTGAAAAAACTGTTTTTGCGGCCGCTTTTATCAGGACAAACCAGCCAATTGCCAGAAAAACCGCACCGATTCCAATCAAGTAGCCAAAATGCTGGAGGGCATGTTCGCCTAAAAACTCAAAACCTATTTTGATAAATTCATTGCGGACAGGAGGAATGAAGAAAAGGACAGCACCCAATCCGATTGCGGCGTACCCGCCTATTAAACCAAACCGGTAAAATAAACTGCCGAGAAGAAAGAAGCCTGTTAATAAAAAGAAGCTGAGAGCACCGTCAATAAAGAAATTGACCAGATACAGATTTTCATGCCCCAGAAATTTTGCCATGTAATATATTTTAAAATTTTCATTCACCGCCATGGAACCTATTCCTTCAAGCACCATGATTAATAAAGTATGCGCAGCCGCCATGAACACAGCAAGCATGAGGAGAAAGAGACTCGTTGCCACATAGTAATTTTTTCTTGTAGCTCCTCTTTTGATACTGAACGGATATGTTTCTTTTACAGTCAAAAATCCGGCAATTGCACTGAAAATATAGACCGCTGCGGAGCTTGAGACTGTCAGGTTTCCTCCAGTTGTAAGCTGAATGCCAAAAGATAAAGCCATACAGCTGATCAGAATCGCCCAGAAGATCGTAAGAGAATTTCGTATATCCAATACTTCAAACAATAATATGCCGCGACATTGTCTTATCATGCAGAAATCCCGCCCTTCGGTTTTGCTGTTAAATAAACCATTAAATCCTGAACAGGCACATGATCGACCTGCAATCCAGCCTTTTTAGCGTCCAGGCGGTTTTCACCAAACAGGACGGCCTGTTCCATACTTCCAAATGATTTGCGGTAAATAACGTTTTTGTTTTTTACAAATTCAGCAATCTCTGCTGAGGATCCGTTGACCAAAAATGATTCCTCTCTAAGTTCATCTGCATTTTTCTGCATCAGCAGCCTGCCTTCAGATACAATAAGGATTTCTTCCAGCAGCCGGCTGACTTCATCGATTAGATGAGTAGATAATATAAACGTACGCGGATTTTCTTCGTACTCTTCCAAGAGCAAATCATAAAATCTGCTTCTTGCTGCAGCATCGAGACCGATATATGGCTCATCAAATATCGTTACTCTCGCCCGGCTTGCAAGTCCAACCGTTATTCCCAGCGCAGATTCCATTCCCTTTGATAAGGCTTTGACTTTCATATTTCCATGAAGATAAAAATCCTCCAGCAGTTTTTCAGCTGTTTCCGCGCTCCAATTCGGGTAAAAGCAGCGTGCGATTTTCAGGACATCTTTTATCTTTAATCCTTTTTTAAAATTTTCACTTTCATTGATCAAACAGATCGACTCCGTTATCTCTTGATTTTCAAAAGGTTTTTGGTTATTTATTAACACTGAACCATCTGTTGGCAGGATCTGACCGGCAAGAATTTGCATCAATGTCGTTTTACCTGCTCCATTCCGCCCGAGCAGACCGTATATCTTATTTTCTTCAAGTTCCAGAGTAATGCCGTCAAGCGCGCTTTTCTTGCCATAAACCTTCGTTAATTCATTCATATTAACCTTCATTATGACCGCTCCCTTTTTCAAGCATTTCTTTCAGATCCTTCACACTGATGTTCAATTTTGCCGCTTCCGTCTTCAGCGGCAAAATAAAGGCTTCGTAAAATTGCTCTTTTCGCTTGAGAGTTAATATCCCCTTTGCCCCTTCAGCTACGAACATTCCAATCCCTCTCTTCTTAAAAAGAATGCCTTTCTCCACTAACTGATTGATCCCCTTTGCTGCTGTTGCCGGATTAATTTGATAATGTGCCGCAAACTCATTTGTCGATGGAACTCTCTCTCCTTCCTGAACCATGCCGTTGATGATGTCATCTTCTATCTGCTCCGCTACTTGCTGAAAAATCGGTCTGTCGGTATCTAAAAATGGATTCATACGACCCCTCTTTCGGTTCATTTGTTAATTGGTTAGTTACTTATGTAATTAACTATATATCACATTGTAAAACATTGTCAATACAAATTATGTAAATAGACTGATTTCAAATAAAAAAGGCCATCCCATAGAGGGACCGCCTAATTTTAACTTGCCTTTTTAAATGTAACCTTGACCACTTTTTTGGTTTTCTCATTATATTCAACCAAAACAAACACTTGAAACGTTTTATTCTTTTCCTTCAGCGTTAGCTTGAACGTTTCGATTGAAGTTGTTGTTTTTCTCTTTTTTCCTACATGAAGATAGTCTGTGATTTGAGCACCAGGGTATTTTTCCATGGTCTTCTGCATGGCAACTCTTCCGTACTCTTCATAGGAAAGCACTTTGGTTTCTGCATGAGCTTGAACAGAAAACGCAGACATACTGCTTCCTGCCAAACAGAAAATCAGTAAGATGTTCAGCCATCTCTTCATTTTTACAACCCCTTCCTTCTTTTTCATAGGGTTTGTAAATGAATGGATTCTATGCAGACATCTCTTTGATCATAAATACCTGCTCAGCTTTTTCAATGAACCCTTCTTTTTCTAAGATTTCAAGGACCAGCTGATTCGATTTAGATAGATTGACTGCCGTTCTTTGAATCTCTTCCGTGTTAGAGAATGCCAATGCTTCATGCAGCAGCGAACGTACAAGCGCTTCTTTCTCCTGAAGTTCAGGATGTGCCTCACATTGAAACAAAAGGATGCCTGACAGCGTTCCGTCATCCTCATATTTCCGTTTTGACAGGGCAAATCCGATGGTTTCCCCTTTTTCATTTACAGCAAGAATGGATTCACCATCCCTGATGTTTTGCCACTGCACCTGCCATGGCATCAGTTTGTTATAAAAAGGGATATTCTGTACGTCCCGCGGTTTTTTAACCTCAACATGAAATCCGCCTTTTGGTTCTTCCAGCTTAAGCGGAGCTGTATGTCCGAGATGTGCAATCCTGTCTACTACCTTATAGCCCATTTTTTCATAAAGCTTAATCGCACGATCATTATGAGAAACGGCTTCAAGAGTAGCTGTGTCTACATTTTCTTTTTCATAAAGGGATAATACTTCTTCCATCAGCTTAACCCCGACCCCTTTGCTTCTGTACTCAGGAGCAACACCGGTTCCGCCGTTCCATGCAATTTTTTTGCCATTTATGGTTCTGATTCCATTCAGGACAAGCCCAACCGGTTTCGAGCCGTGAAAAGCAACAACAGATAATGACGGCGAAAGGTTTTCAAGCACCATTCGATTAAAAAAATTCTCAAGAGACAGCGTCATATCAAAATAATATCCCTCAAAGCCTTTATTCCATGCGGTCAATGCTTCTTCAAGCGTACATTGAGACAATCTTTTAATGGTGATCATACCGTACCCCTTTTCTCAGTAGACTGTAAGCTTTCTAACCTCTTAGTTTCTGCGATTCTCATTTTTAAAACTTAAGCTCTCCCTTTTCCCAAGTACAAAAAGATCATTTCTTCTAAAGCACGAATTTGTTTTTGATAAGGATAACTCCCGCCTATTACTGAATAGTGAAGACATATGCCATCTATGGTTCCCCACACCATAGAAGATACGAGCGAAGGATCAGTGTCTATTTTAAATTCATTCTGCTTGATGCCTTCTTCAATGATTTCAATGAGAAGTGCTTGATAGACATTGTCATAACGGTCTGTCATGACTTGCTTCAGCTCTTCGTCCCTGCCTGAGTGAATCCAGAATTCAAGGTGTACTCCGATCATTTTCTGCCACTTTTCTGATAGCTCAATTTCCGCGTAGTTTTTGAAAAACCGGTGAAGTTTTTCTTTTGCAGTTACACTTTCTTGAAAGGTTTTTTTCAGCTTTGCGATATTCTCCTCTGTCCGCACCTGCATCAGCTGAAGATAAATCTCCTCCTTACTTTTAAAGTAGTTGTAAATCGCCCCTTTGCTTAAACCGGATTCAGCAACAATATCGTCTATTGTTGCAAGCTGAAATCCTTTTTCCCCAAAAGCCTTCAGGGCACTCTCAAGAATATGACGCTTTTTTTTCTCCTTATATTCATTTGAAACGATTGGAGCCACTTTTACACCGCCTTTCTTTAAAACCGACTATATAGTTTATTTTATTCCACAGATAACGGTAAATTCAAACAATTTCGAAAAAAATATTTGTTATATCTACCAATTGACTTTTACACAATAACCCCTTAATGTAGGAAAGGACTTTTTTAAAAACACACATATATCTTCTTATTAAGAGAGGCAGAGGGACTGGCCCTGTGATGCCTCGGCAGCGGACTCGCAATTACGAGTGCTGTGCCAATTCCAGCAGGCCCTGAGCTTGAAAAATGAGAAGAGCTTATTTCCATTCCGGATATAGGGTCTCTTCTTATTTTAGAAGAGATCTTTTTTTTAGAAAGAAAGGTGGTACACATGGAGACAAAAGGAAATGGACTGGCATTATTGCCATTAATCATATTTCTTGCCCTATTTGTAGGGTCTGGTATTATAACAGGCGATTTTTATAAGATGCCGATTCTTGTTGCGATTATCATTGCATCCGGGGCAGCTCTTATGATGAACAGGAAAGAGACGTTCACAGCAAAGATTGAGAATTTCGCTAAAGGGGCAGGCCATCCCGATTTGATGATCATGGTCTTTATCTTCATCCTGGCAGGAGCCTTCTCAGAAGTGGCAAAAGGGATGGGAGCAGTTGAATCTACAGTTAATCTTGCTCTTTCATTTTTGCCGCAGAGCTTTTTGATTGTTGGGTTATTTATCATTGGAGCTTTTATCTCGCTTGCAATGGGTACTTCAATGGGTACCATTGCTGCACTTGCTCCAATTGGAGTCGGCATCAGTGCAGAAGCTGATATTTCAGTAGCTCTTGCTATGGCTGCCGTTATCGGCGGTGCGATGTTCGGGGACAACCTGTCTTTTATATCAGATACAACGATAGCTGCAGTCCGGACACAGCAAACGGAAATGAGAGACAAGTTCAAGGTGAACTTCTTTATTGTCTTGCCGGCAGCCATCATTACTAGTGTTGCTTTAATTGTCATTTCTCTAGGCAATCAATCTCCCGTTTCGCCCGGAGAATTCAATTTCATTAAAATGCTTCCTTATATAGCTGTTCTTGTAACAGCTCTTCTTGGAATGAATGTCATCATTGTTTTATCTGGAGGCATCCTGCTTAGCGGAATCATCGGCTTTTCTGATGGCAGTTACACGTTAACAGCATTTCTTCAGAAAATAACAGATGGTATTATGGGGATGGCCGAATTAGTCATTCTTTCCCTCTTAATCGGCGGAATGGTTGAATTAATTAAACGAAACGGCGGCATTCACTTTATTTTAGAAGCAATGACAAGAAGAATTTCTTCTAAAAAAGGAGCAGAATTTGCCATTGCCGGTCTTGTGAGCACGACAAACCTTGCAACTGCGAATAATACGATCTCAATTATTGCAGCAGGTTCTCTCGCAAAAGATATGGCGGATAAGTATGAGATTGATAAACGTAAATCTGCGAGTCTATTGGATATTTTCTCTTGCAGTATACAGGGGTTAATTCCTTACGGTGCTCAAATGCTTACTGCCGCTCAATTTGCTGAGATTTCACCAACTGATATCCTGCCATTTTCTTTTTACCCATTCTTAATTGCCATTATGGGTATTGCTGCAATCATTATAGGCTATCCGAAATTTAAAGAATCCCGGTAAATCTTATAGACAGAGTCCGAAAACCGGACTCTGTTTTTTTATGAGAAAAAAGCCGCTCATTCTATGAGCAGCCTTCCCTATTTCATCAATCCATGCAAAAGAAACTGGATCGTATATTCTTTTTCAGCTTCATCATCCCAGTCCAGATCCGGCAGGATAATGAACCTTCCAATCAGGAACCCCATAATTGTGGTGATAATCATTCGAAGAACCGTTTCCGGAGGCATTTCAACCATCTCACCTTTTCCCTGAAAGTGAGTGATCAGCTGCTTCAGCTTCTCAACTGCATGTTCTTCTACGACTTTGCGGAGCTCCCCCCTGAACTCTTCATGAAAAAAAACTTCCTGCAGCAAAATCTTGATGACAGGGTGATTTTTCTTGATAAACTCATAGCGGTTTTCAAGAATGAATCTCAGCATTTGTTCGAGGTCCTGATGATTCTGTTTTGTCACGTCCTGAAGAAAATTCCTCACTAAAAACGGGGCAATGAATTTTGTTATAGTCGGCATGACAATTGAAAACAGCAGGTCTTTTTTCGTTTGATAATGACGGAAGATCGTGCCTTCTGCGACTCCTGCTTTTTTAGCAATTTCGCTGGTTGATGCGGCTGCAAACCCTTTATCTGCAAATATTTCAATGGCAGCTTCTACTACTTTTTTTTGTTTTTCGCTCATCTTGACATCTTCATCTGTCAGCTTAAGCAGCTCTTCAATGGAAAATTGTTTGCTCATTTTTTAAAACTCCTCGTTCATCTATATTTCATATTATAAATGAAAAAGAGAACACCGGCATTACAGCCTCCTCACCTTTTTCAACGCGAAGATATTAAGAATCAGGAAAGCGAGTGAAAATCCAAGCAGAATATAGACATCCTGTGCAATATCCCCCCATCCATATCCTTTAATCATAATTCCCTGCAGAGCATCCGCACCGTATTTAAGCGGCATGGCATAACTGATGGACTGCAGCCAATCCGCCATCGTTTCGAGTTTAAAAAGACCTGAAAAGAAAATTTGCGGCACAATGACAAGCGGTATGAATTGAAACATCTGCAGCTCGTTATTTGCAAATGCAGACAGCAATGTGCCAAGTGTCAAAGAGGTCATAGCAAGGAGAAACGTAATAAGAAGAACATAGAAGTAAGGTCCTTCCATCATCATGTCCAGCACACTTATGGAAAATGCCGATATCAAAATGGCCTGAAATGTAGTAAAAATACCAAAGCCGATCACATACCCAAGAACCAGTTCAAAGCGTTTAAGCGGTGTCGCCATAATCCGGTCCAATGTTCCGCTTGTTCTTTCACGCAGAAAAGAAACACCTGCAATCAGGAAAACAAAGAAAAAGATGAATACCCCTATAAGAATTGGACCGATGTTATCAAAGGATGTCATATCACTTGATCCGTGCAGGTAGTTCACAGCCGGCTCTGCTTGCTGATCCTGTTTTGCGCTTTTTTGCATAAGACCGAGCACTGTCCGGCTTACACTTGGATCAGAGCCTTCTAATGTTATCTCTGTTTCTCCTTTATCAAAAGAAACAAATGCATCCAGGCTGTCTGCTTCCATCCATTTTCCCGGTGCATTTTCATCGTATTCTATGACTTTACTATCATTCTCTTTGAGAACTGTCACCACTTGCTCCGGGGCTCCATGCACGCCTATTTTGGGTGAATAAACCTCACTGTCAAAAATAAAGCTCATTAAAGTAAGGATGAACAGCGGGGCAATAAGCATCAGCGCAAGCGTCCGCTTATCCCGGACAAATTGCTGAATAATCCGTATCACAATCGCAAGCACCCTCATTCTTTTGCACCTCCGTAAGCTAAAAAGGCTTCTTCAATGGTGTTTGACTCAGAGTCTGATTTTAGTTGTGCAGGAGTTCCTGAAGCGATAAGGGCTCCTTCCCGAATGAAGCCAATCCTGTCACATTTTTCAGCTTCATCCATTACATGCGTTGTCACAACAACCGTCGTTCCTGTCCGCCTGATGTTCTCAAGCTCCTCCCAAATTGACTGGCGCAGGATTGGATCTATCCCCACCGTCGGCTCATCAAGGACAAGGATCTGCGGTTCATGAAGCATTGCAATTGCAAGAGACAGCCGGCGCTTCATTCCTCCTGAATAATCTCCTGTCCGTTTCGAGGCATGTTCAGAAAGGTTAACAAGATCCATCACATACTGAATTCTCTCTTTTTTCTTTTTTCCTTTTAAACCGCTGAGAGCTGCGAAAAAAGCGATATTTTCTTTTCCGGTAAGCTCTCCGTATAGAGCATCTGACTGTGCCATGAATCCGATGTTTTTCAGAGATTCCAAGTCTGGCATTTTCACTCCTAACACGTTTGCTTCCCCTGTGCTTGCTTCTTCAATGCCGACTATCATTTTTATTAACGTTGTTTTCCCAGAGCCTGAAGGTCCAAGCAGGCCAAAAATTTCTCCTATTCCTACTGAAAAAGAAACATTTTTTATTACTTCTTTTTTACCGAACGATTTTGAAACGGATTGAAGCACAATGCTCTTTTCACTCATATGAAAAACCTCCCGATTTAAAAGTGAGTAATCACTCATTTTTACCTTAAGCTATGTTTATTCTTTTGTAAAGTGAGTAATCACTTTTTTTCTTTGCTAAAAAAGCAGCGAACCTTATTCAGTCCGCTGCTTTCTTTTATTTAAGCAATCTTTTTATCAACTTCAGTCCGTTTTTTGCGTTAGGATATCTGAAGCTGAAATCAAATTTTGTTGTTTGATGGAGGACACTTTTGTAATGAGAGAAGGCTTCAAAACTGTACTTGCCGTGATAATTGCCCATCCCGCTTTCCCCTACTCCCCCAAATGGAAGATGCGGCGTTGCGATATGCATGAGCGTATCGTTTATGCATCCGCCGCCAAAGGAAACCTGTCCAATAATCTGCTGCTCCGTCTGTTGACTTGAAGTAAACAAGTACAGAGCAAGCGGTTTAGGACGAGCTTGAATAAAGGTAACCGCATCATCTAGATCGGAATATTCCATCACCGGTAGAATTGGACCGAAGATCTCTTCCTGCATAACAGCTGCATCTGCCTTTACATCCTCTAAAATTGTTGGAGCAATTTTCAAAGAATCACGATCAGCTGATCCGCCCAAAATTGCCTTTCCGTCTGAGAAAAATCCTATTAATCGGTCGAAGTGCTTCTCACTGATCATTCTGCTGTAATTCTCGTTTAAAAGCGGATTCCCGCTGAACATTTCCGTTACTGCGGCTTGAAGGAAAGATAAGAATTCTTTCTTTACTTCACTGTGAACAAGCAGATAGTCCGGGGCGATGCAGGTTTGACCCGCATTTGTAAACTTTCCGAATGCAATTCTTTTTGCAGACAGCAATAAATCAGCATCTTTGTGGACAATGCACGGGCTTTTTCCGCCAAGCTCCAATGTGACGGGTGTAAGGTGCTTAGATGCAGCCTCCATTACAATTTTTCCGACGGGCACACTTCCTGTAAAGAAAATCGTATCGAATTTCTGGCCGAGAAGCAGTTGATTCGTTTCAATACCGCCTTCAACAACTGCGACAAGTTCTGAAGGAAAGACTTCTTCTACAAGTTCTTTCAAAAGCCTGGATACGCTCGGTGCAAATTCAGATGGTTTCAGAACCGCTGTGTTTCCTGCGGCAATCGCGCCGACAAGCGGAGATAGTGCAAGCTGAAACGGATAATTCCAAGGTGCAATAATAAGCGCTGTTCCAAAAGGCTCCGGAACAATTTTCCCTGTTGTGCCGATATGGGTCATGGCCGTTTTCACCTTTTTAGGAGCAGCCCATTTTTTAAGATTCTTTTGTGAGAATGAAATCTCCTCGAGAAGGATGCCGATCTCGGTTGAATAGGCTTCAAACTCGGATTTGTTTAAATCTTTGTTCAATGCATCCATGATCGCACGTTCCTTTTTCTTTATAGCTAGACGAAGCTTGCCGAGGTGATCATATCTTCCCTGTACACTTCTAGTATTTCCTTTTAAAAAGAATGCTCTTTGATTTGAGAGAAGAGCTTGTATCTGTTCTTTTCCAGTCATTTATTTTATCCACCCCTCAAAGTGTTTATATGTTTAATCTCATAAACGTATAATAGACGGTGAGAGAATGAATTGTCAATTTATATAGAATGGAAAGCAGGACAAAATAGCCTGCTTTTACTTCCAATAATCAAACAGTGGTCCGCCTTTTCCTAATAAAGGATCGTGTTCAGGCAACGGTACGTTTTGAATACGATTTAATGCCTGTGGCCGCTCTTCTTTCTTTCCAGTGCACATATCCATTTCCTGATCGTCCGGATAGGCTCCCATCACTTGAAAATCTGAGCTTTTTCCGATGCATTTATGTCCAACGCCAGCCGGAATAACGGCGACATCTCCTATTTTAACCGCAACGGCCGTCCCATTTTCGCCGCCAAACAGGATTTCTGCTGTGCCGCTGACTACACCTAATACTTCATGGGAGGTGCTGTGATAATGATGGTAGTCATATACACCGTCTACCCATGTTCCCGTCCAGCCGTGCTCAAGAATCGTTGACTCGAACTGTTCTGTTGATGGAAAGGCTCCTTCGTAGATGAGAAGAGGCAGATTCGGGTTATTGGGAATGCTGCCGTCGTCCTTAAAAAGAAATGTTTTAACGTTCACTTTTTTTCCACTCCTTTGTTTATCGTTCCCGGAATGAGCAGACAGCCTGCCAACCCGAGGATACTGGCTAATCTTCTGATGTAAATGCCGTAAGTAGTATCTTTAAAAATAAATACATAGCAAATCGCCATAACACACGCCGTCAAAAACAGAATCATTCCGATATTATTGCGGTTTATCACTCAGGTCACCATCCTTTTTTTTCCTTTTTTATTATAACAAGGATGGATGAAACACTTTTCTTAAATTCACCTTAAACTTTAGTTGCCTTTTTTCTGGCAGTTACACAAACCGTAAGCTCAGGACGGACTTTTTTATACGAGACTTTTATATTTTCATACCCGCATGCAAGCATGTCATCGTGGATTTTCCGTCCAAACATTCTTGTCTTTTCTGCACTTGCATCCTCTTCCCTTGGCTGCATTGTGATCGCGATTACTCCGCCCGGCTTTAAAGATCTTGTGATGTTTTCTAGTCCTGCGCGGGGATCATTCCAAATCGTGTAGTTATTGACAGAGAGGATTCGGTCATAGGTACGCTCGGGTAATTGAACCTTTTCTGCGTCAGCTTTCATGAGCTTTACTCTCCCTTCTTCAATGTCAGATGCAAAATGCTTCTCAGCCTGTTCTTTCATTGTTTCTGATACATCCACGCCGTCAATCTTTATTCTTCGGTAATTCTTAAGCATGTAGCCAATACTGTAACCCGGGCCGAATCCAATTTCTAAGATATGATCACCCCGCTTAATGCGTAATTTCGAAATCGTCCATTTATTGATCGTTTGATTTTCAAGTGCCATGATCTTGCCGGCAATGATTCCAAAAAAACCTTTTGGTTTGCTGAAATTTTTTGTAAATGATGAAAACACGTCTGACACCTCTTACGAATTCGTCTTGTTCTTATCTTTATCACCAAACTCAGCTAGTTAAACTCTATAAGAAAGATAATTTACTGTATTGACATGATTGAATGTTGAACGTAAAATCAACTTAAACGTTTAAGTTAATTTTATAGACTTACCTCTAAATCTCAAATCCTTATTAAAACTTAAACGATTAAGTAAAGGGGTTGACTGCCTTGGAAAGTCCCCAGTCCGTTCAGTTAGATTCAGTATTTGAAAAGCCGTTAAGCCTGTGGCGCAACCGCACATTTTTATCGCTTTTTGCAGCATGCACTCTCTCCATTTTTGGAGGCACCTTTCACACGATTGCCTTAAATATTTGGGTGCTGAAGACATATGACAGTGCGACAATGATGTCAGCGATTTTAATTACTCATCTACTTGTCAGTACATGTTTTGCCTCCATTGCAGGGACTGCAGCGGACCGGATGAACCGGAAAAAAATGATGTGGATCGCTGATTTGATCCGGTGCGTGCTGGTAGTCGGGCTTGCCGCTGCGATTTCTGTGCAGACTCCTTTTTGGGTCATTATTCTTTTTACCGCTTTAACTGGGTTATCTGGGTTATTTAAAGCTCCGGCATTTAACGCCTCTCTTATCGATGTAGTCGGAAAGGAAAACATCCAAACCGCTGCAGGAGCCTTGAGTCTTGCAGACAATATTGCAAGAACGCTCGGATTTGCTGCAGGCGGAGTCATCGTGGCTGCTTTTGGCGGGGTTACCGCTATTTTAATTGATGCTTTTCTGTTTCTTTTATCAGTCATTCTAGTCGTCATCGTAAAGGATTTTCCTGAACATCGGGCATCGATTGCGGCAAAAACTACGTTCAAGCAAGATCTTATATCTGGTTTTATTTATATATGGAAAGAGCCGTTTTCAAGAGCCATTACAATCCTCTCCCCTACTCTTATCTTGTTTTTCACCACGTCCCTTATGATCATTCAGGTCATGGCCATCAAAGAGTGGAAAGCAAGCCCGATTGAGTTCGGATTGATTGAAGCGAGCATCCCTCTTGGCTACATGGCAGGTGCAGGACTCATTATGTTTTTAGGGAAAAAACTGGTGCACCGCGGTGTTCTCATTCTCGCAAGCATGATCGGCCTTGGACCGCTTTATATGCTGCTTGGAGGGATAAATTCCGCTGCATGGAGCATCCCGCTTATTCTATTGGTTGGCTTCCTGTTTTCTTTTTGTACACTGCTCGTTAATGTTATTCTTCGATTAGAAGTCTCAAGTGAGCTTCAGGGCAGAGTGTTCGGAATGATCGGGGCACTCACCAGTGTTCTGCCGCCGGCAGGATTGGCAGCTGCTTCCTTTTTCACAGATGAGTTTGGCGGGGGACGGGTCCTCTTTATTTGCGGACTTTCGCTATTTGTGATCGGACTTGTCTGCTGGGTGCTTTTAAAAGATATAAAGAATTATAAATAGGTGCATATAAGAAAGGCGCAAGCGCCCGTTTAGCGCAGGCATCACAGATAAGGAACCGACAGAAAAGGAGCATTTTTCCAATACTTTCAGATCCGTTCACACCGAGGACCCTGAGCGATTCCGCTTGCCATCGAAGCGCAAAATTTTATCCTTTCTTAATCTCTAAAAAAAGCTGCTTGATCAACAAGCAGCTGTCTTTTATTTATTCGTGTTTCCGTGATTGAATGGACATTTCCCCTGAATCGGCTCGATGTCATCCCCGATAAAATATTGCTTCCACTCCCTGTGATCAGGGTCACCGTAATGGCTGATGTTAGGATGTTTCGGGAGCTGATCCCACTTCTCCACGCGCTCTCTCACTTTTTCACGGGACATGCTTCCGCCTTCTGATGTTCCTTCCAGCCCTTCAAAAATGCGGCGGGGCTGAAAACCAAGCACTAAGCTGTTTCCTAAGTCTCTCGTTTTCCGCTGTTTATAAGCTGGTGCGTTTCCGAAAACAAAATACGGCTCATTTGCAAAAGAAAAAGCCCAAAGATGATGATCCGGATCGTGAGGATAATCTTCCGGCCATGGCTCTTTGTCATGATCATGGAGATATTGAAGCACATTCCAGAAGTACTCCCGGTAATAAGGAATTGATTTCTCCTCTTCCTCCGGTTCAATGAAAACAAATAATCCATGGCGGATCAGTCTTTTTGCATCATCAAATAATTGCTTGAAAGCAATCAGAGCTTCAGGCAGATTTGACCAGTCTTCTTTTGAAACGTATGCATATCTGAGCTCTCCCTTTTTTTCGGCTGCCATCCCGAAATAACATGGAAAGGTTTTATCTGTTACAACATTATGAAAATTTTTATATTCCCGAATCACCCATTCAGGGACAATCTCAGGATTTGTCATATCTTCTTTTTCTAAAAGGAACTTAGGTTTCGTTATCATCTTTTCACTCCTTGAGAGATTGTGAGAAATCATTCATACCTCATTAGATACCCTGCAAACAGCCGCTTAAACCCTTTTTATATTTATTAAACAAACGTTTAATTAAGACCAGGTGACATTTGATAAAAATTCATTGTTTTTACAGGGTGCCAGTCGCTATACTTATCATAGAAAATGGAAACAGAAAGAGTGGTCGCATGCTGAAGCGTTTTTTTACCTATTACCGTCCTTATAAAGGATTATTTTTAATTGATTTTTCTTGTGCAGTAATCGCCGGTCTTCTCGAGCTCGGCTTCCCGCTTGTTGTTAACGCCTTTATTGACCGTCTCCTTCCAAGCGGGGACTGGAATCTGATTATCTGGGCGTGCACAGGATTGCTTTTGCTGTACATATTAAACACAGTCCTTCAATACGTCGTCACCTATTGGGGGCACATGCTTGGAATTAACATTGAGACCGATATGCGCAAAAAGCTGTTTGAGCATATTCAAAAGCTGTCATTCCGCTTTTTTGATAATACGAAAACCGGTCATTTAATTTCACGTCTTACAAATGATTTAATGGAAATAGGAGAACTTGCCCATCATGGCCCAGAGGATTTATTTATTGCGGTGATGACGTTAATAGGCGCTTTTTCTGTGATGATGGTCATTAACGTAAAACTTGCTTTGCTTACGTTTTTAGTGATTCCATTCCTGCTTTTCCTTGCCATTTATTTCAATAATAAAATGACAGGAGCGATTCATCAGCTCTATACAGACGTTGCTGATTTCAGCGCGCGTGTTGAAAACAACGTAAGCGGAATCCGCGTTGTTCAGGCTTTCGGAAATGAAAGATTTGAGAAAGCTCAATTTCAGGAAAACAACCTGCGCTTCCGCTTGTCAAAATTGCTGGCTTATAAAATTATGGCTATGAATTTATCAATCAGCTATTTCCTTATGAGGCTTGTCACCCTTTTCGTCTTAGTGTGCGGCACATGGTTCGTGATTCAAAATGAGCTTTCCTACGGTGAATTCATCGGTTTTGTCCTGTTAACCAATGTTCTTTTCCGTCCGATTGAAAAAATCAACGCCATCATTGAAAGCTACCCGAAAGGAATTGCAGGCTTCAGGCGTTTTATTGAACTGATTGATACTGAACCTGACATTGAAGATAAACCGGAAGCAGCTGAAGCATACTCGTTAACAGGGGATATCCGCTATGAAGGTGTATCCTTTGGGTATCAAAATGAGGACAATGTTTTAAATGAAATTAATTTAACCATCCATGCAGGCGAGACGATTGCATTCGTTGGTCCTTCCGGAGCCGGAAAAACGACGTTATGCAGTCTTCTGCCACGCTTTTATGATGTAAGTGAGGGCCGAATTACGATTGATGGCACGGATATCCGTGACTTGACGCTGCACTCTCTTCGAAGACAAATCGGCATTGTCCAGCAGGATGTGTTCCTTTTTTCCGGAACGATGAGAGAAAACATTGCTTATGGCAAGCTTGATGCAACAGAGAGGGACATTTGGCAGGCAGCGAAGCACGCACAATTAGAAGAACTGATTTATTCTCTTCCAAACGGACTTGATACGGTAATTGGAGAGCGTGGCGTCAAATTATCCGGCGGGCAAAAACAGCGCTTGTCCATCGCAAGAATGTTCCTTAAGAACCCGCCCATCCTTATCCTTGATGAAGCCACTTCCGCCCTTGATACCGAAACGGAAAAAGCCATTCAGGAATCTCTGGCAAAGCTGTCTGCAGGCAGGACAACGCTTGTCATTGCCCACAGACTGGCAACAATCAAAAACGCAGACAGAATCATTGTGGTCAATAAAGAAGGTATTTCTGAACAGGGTTCACATGATGAACTGATGGCACAAGGGAAAGGATACCGCAGGCTTTATGAAGCGCAGTTTCAGTCTTGAATAGGCGGAGTGATTTCTGTTAGACTGCCTGGTTCCACTGATAAAATAAGTGTCCACTGATAGACAGAGAAGTCATACCGATGTGACCAAAATTTATGCCTATTCTGAAAATGGTCACCTTTCTTTCAGACTCAGAATATAGACAAAAAGCTGATCCGTCACCCGGATCAGCTTTTTTTAGTTCAGCTTTGTATTCAAAGGCTTCAATTTCGCCTCAATTTCTGCACGGCGATTTTCAAGGAATGGCGGAAGGGCAAGTGATTCGCCTAAATGATCCAGTTCTTCATCTGTATCAAAACCGGGTCCGTCTGTTGCGAGCTCGAACAAAATGCCATTCGGTTCTCTGAAGTATAGGGAACGGAAGTAAAAACGGTCCACAAAGCCTGAGCTTGGAATTCTCTCAGATTTGAGTTTTTCAATCCATTTATGCATTTCTTCTTCATTTTCCACACGGAATGCAACGTGATGGACGCCGCCGCGGCCTAGACGTTCCTGAGGAAGATCAAGGCGTTCTTCAATGTGCACCTCTGCTCCTGATCCGCCTTCTCCTGTTTCAAACACTAAAATATCAGGCTGTCTCGGCACGTCAGATGGATAACTTCCCTTCGCTCTAAACCCGAGAATATCCGTTAGAATTTCAATGGTCCTCTCTGGCACGGCAACGGTTAACTTAACAGGACCAAGACCAATGATGGCAAATTCAGCTGGAACCGGACTTTTATCCCAAGGCTGTCCGCCGGCAACTCCAGCATTCTTTTCATCAGAAACCAAGATCAGGCGCTGTCCTTCAAAGTCCCTGAATGACAAAGTCTGGCGGTTTCCCGCTTGAACAATATCACTATGTTCCACATTGTGTTCTTCAAATCTTTTTTTCCAATATGCAAGGGCATCGTCATTCCGTACACGCAGGGATATTGCAGAGATACTGTTGACGCCTTCATGTACGCGTCCTGCATTTGGGATTTCAAAGAAGGTGAGTTCCGTCCCCGGATTTCCCTTCTCATCTCCATAAAACAGATGATAAACAGATACATCATCCTGGTTAACGGTTTTCTTTATTAATCTTAAGCCTAACGTTTTTGTATAAAATTCGTAGTTTTCAGGTGCTCTAGCTGTAATGGCCGATACATGATGAATCCCTTTTAGCGGCTGCATGTTTATCCCTCCAAATATTATCTTGAATTCGAGATATTTTCTATACTTCCAATATACACGCTCTGATTTGGGATGTCAAATAAAGGCGGCATGTTTGTTAAACATTCCCTCTTCTCACCTTTTAACCATTGGAAAAACTTTCATATTTTGCTAGTATCAAAGAGGAATGTTATATAGGAGGGATCTTATGAGCTCTGGAGATGACAAGAGACGGAAAAACTTAAAAGTCATTCAGTTTGATAAGGACAAAAACAGTTTAATTGAAACGCTCCAGCCCAAGGAAACGTTTGAAGATGTCGGCGGGCTTGACGACGTCAAAAAGCGGATCCGCATGGACTTTATCATGCCCATTCAATCTCCCGAATTTTTTCAGGCATATGGAAAAACAGGCGGAGGCAGCTTGCTGCTGTATGGTCCTCCGGGATGCGGAAAGACTTTCCTTGTTAAAGCGATTGCCGGTGAAATTGATGCAAGCTTCATCCACCTGGAGCTGCAGGCCATTCTCTCTATGTATGTTGGACAAAGCGAGCACAATCTGCATGATATTTTTGAAAAGGCTCGTGAGCAAAAGCCGTGCGTCCTGTTTATTGATGAATTGGATGCGCTCGGAGGCAATCGTCACCGCATGAGCCAGCACCATGACCGTGTGCTTGTCAATCAGCTTTTAGTTGAGCTTGACGGCCTGCAGTCTTTTAACGATCAGGTGTATATTATCGGCGCCACGAACACCCCTTGGTACCTTGACCCTGCCCTTCGCCGTCCTGGAAGATTCAATTCACTGCTGTTTATTCCTCCGCCGTCTGAAGAGGAACGTGAGCTGATTCTTTCCATCAAAACAAAAGATAAGCCGCAGGATAAGCTTGATCTGTCTAAAATCGCAAAGATCACCAGCCATTTCTCAGGGGCTGATTTAACGCAGGTAATCGATGATGCCATATCCAAAGCGATTGAGCGTTCTCTTGAACAGGGCTCCCTTCAGCCGATGTCCAATACCGATTTGATGAAGTCAGCCAAAGACCGGAGTCCCACAACTCTTGAATGGTTTGCCACCGCAAAAAATTACGCCACCTTCAGCGATACAAATAAAGATTACAAGAATGTGCTTCACTATATGAAGGCACACGGAATCAGGTAGCATATGATAAACTTCCAACTTCATATCGAGCGCATTCAAAAGCTCAGAGACTGGAGAAGATACGATGAAGCGATTGAAGAAGCACATAACCTCATCTCATTGGATCCTGAAATGGCTCAATTTTATTCAATCCTTGCACACGTTTATTCACATAAAGAAGATTTTGAATCGGCGATTTACTTTTCAAAAGAAGCATTAAAAAAAGACCCTGAGGACTACACCGGCAACTTCCTGCTTGTCAGTTCTTATTACCAGACCGGTGATATGAAGGCTTTCGATCCTGCGGTTGAAGACGCATTGCGATTGTATCCGGACACAGCCCATTATTATTATTTAAAAGCCATGAGAGCTATTCAAAAAAACAAGGTCAGGAAGTCCCTTAAGCTGATGGAGAGCGCTCTTGCATATGAGAGCGAAGATCCTGTTTACCTTGCAGCTTATAGTGACTTTCTTCTCCTTGCCAGCCAGAAAAAGGAATCCAGGGAATTCGAACTCATGGCCTTAGAAAAAAATGAGAATGATCCGCACGTCTTCTATTCCTTGGCCAATACTGCTTTTAATCGCGGGGACTACAAACAGGCGAGAGAGCTTAGCCGGCTTGCTGCCGAAATTGAGCCTGAGGAAGAATCATACAGAGAGCAATACGCGGAATTATTGAAAACAGCCTATCCCATTCATACATTCTTCTTGCGTATTGTACAGATGAATTCCTTTTTGAGAAGAAAATCAGCGATCTTATTGTGGATCGTTATGATATTTATCTTTTTTGTCTTAAACCCGCTCTTCTGGCTATACTTGTTGTGCGTTTTGTGCCCTTATTATGTCAGTAATTTCATAACAGGACTGCTTGTCAGACGGAAGCTCGGCATTACCGGAAGGAAGCAGAAAGCCAGCATTTTAACTTCCGTTCTTACTGGACTATTCATTGTATTAGTTGGAATGGGAGCCGCATCAATCTTCATGAAATAAGTACCATTTCCAGCACATTCAGCCGTTTCACTTATTTGCGGATCAGGGTAAGGTAAGAAGAGAGGTGATTCGTGTGGCATTTAATTATGAGGAAGACTTTGAAAACACGGATTTCCGAAAGCATCCAGAGAAATACCGCGTGGGCAGAGGTGAACAGGGTGTCCTGCTGGTTGAGCCCTACAAAAGCGAAATCTTGCCTTATTGGCGCTTTAAAACGCCTGAAATCGCAAAGGAATCCTCAGAGAAGATTTATCATCTTTTTCTGGAATACAAAGACAACGATGACTTTGTCGGCATGGACATGGCTCGTAAGTTTCTTCAGATGGGATATACGCGCGCAAGAAGATATGCCAATTATAAAGGCGGGCGCAAGTATAAAGAAGATGGAACCATTCACAAACGTGATATAGACGATGAAAAAGCAAAGTCTGCTGCCATCTTTAAAGAAATGTGGATAGCCGTGAGAGAAGACGAGGAATATTTGCAATTAAAGAAAGAGCACCAGAAAAAGTATGGTTAAAAAGCCTATCATTGTCAGACAATGATAGGCTTTTCACTTTAGAGATTATGATATTTTTCTTCAACAAGGCCGATCAGCGGATGATTTTCAGGAAGCTGTGAAATCTCCTGCAGTGCACCCGAAATGCCCTTCTCCTGAATCAGCTGCTGAATTTCAACCGCTTCTTCATCTTTGTCAAAGTCATATTTCAGACCTGCTGCAATTCCAGCAGCAAGATTATCAGGTGTGATTCCTTTTTCAAGCAGTCTTCTTGCAGGTGCTACAAGACGGTCATCAAAGCCTAACTTGCGTTTAGGCGATCGTCCGACTCGAGTGACTTCATCCGAAATATGTTTATTTTCAAATCTTCCGATGATTTTTTTTACATAGTTCAAATGTTCTCCCTCATCAAAGCCATACTCTTTTACGAGCAGCGCACTTGTCTCATTCAGAGCACCTTCAACGAGACTGCGAACCTCTGCATCTTCAATGGCTTCTTTAACAGTAGCAAGTCCCTTATGATACCCTGCGTATGCTGTCACAGCATGACCTGTATTTACGGTGAAAAGCTTGCGCTCAATGTAAGGAATCAACTCATCAACGTAAGTGACTCCTTGAATAGAAGGCATATTCCCCTTTACCTTTGATTGCTCAATCACCCATTCAAAGAAAGGTTCTACTGATACACTCAGAAGATCCGCGTTTTCCTGAATAGGCACGATACGGTCAACGGCAGAATTAGGGAAGCCAATCCATTCTGAAACGGAGTGCTGCTCTTCTTCGTTTAGGTATTTAAAGATTTCACTCTTCAAATGATCCGTACCGCCAATCATATTTTCACAGGCGATCACATTGGCTTCTGTCTTTTTCTCTTTGAGGCCAAGAGCGATTGTTTTTGCAACAAACTTCAGGATGTTTGGTCCCACTGCCGTAGTAATCAGATCTGCTTGTGCAATTTTCGCAATGACTTCTTCTGCATTCTCATTGCTGTTGATGCCTTTTACACCTGAAACAATAAAGGATTCATTTTCATCAGAAGCTAATCTGACCTCATATTTTCCTTTTTCATTTAAAGCATCAATCACTTCTTTATTGATATCCGCAAAATAAACTTCATACCCTGCTCCGCTAAGCAAAGCTCCAATAAATCCTCGTCCGATGTTTCCTGCTCCAAAATGTACGGCAATCATCTTAATTCCCCTCTTCAAATAAAGCAATCAGCTCTTGTTTTGAAGTTACTTCAAGCAGTTTTTGAACATTTTCTTCTTCTGAGCACAAAATCGCAATTTGAGACAGAAGCTCCAAGTGTTCTCCGTCCTTGCCGGCAATGCCAAACAGAATCCTGGCATCTTCTCCAGTACCGAAATCGACGCCTTCAGGAACTTGAACAATCGAAATTCCAGAGAAATTGACTTCTTTTTTAGCATCTTCCGTGCCGTGCGGAATCGCAACGCCGTTTCCCATATAAGTTGTTGATAATTCTTCACGCTGAAGCATTTTCTCTACATAATCTTCATTTACATATCCGTTCTCAACCAGCAGTTTTCCAGTTAAACGAATCGCTTCTTCTTTTGATCCAATTGTTTGATTTAGGAGGATATTTGCCTCATCCAGTATTTTTTTCATTGTCGCACTCTCCTATTTTATAAATTTTTGGGCAAGCCATTTGTGAAAGGTTTCATTTAATACGGCTGTCATTTTTGTTCCATTGCCTGATTGAAAAAGCTGAAGGTTTTCTTCTGTTTCGATCAATGTCGCACTGATCAGGCTTAAAACTTCAAGCCCTGTATGCGAAAAATCATCTGGCGCAAGCAGCAGTGCAAGGGTCGACATGTCAATTTCCCCATTATCCATGCCAGATACTTTATAAGGGTGTTCAAGGTTAAAAATTACGAAAACCGGCTTAACATTGCAGGCATCCCGGCAATGATAAAGTGCTGCTGAAGAGCCCGGGATCCCAAGTCCCCCAAGCTCCTCTCTCTTTAAAAGCTCGGCTGTCAGTGTTTCCGAATCAGTAATGAGCCCCTGTTCCTTCAATACCTCTGCTGCTGAAAATAAAACGTCCCGGTGGCTGCCGTGATTCGAGAAATGGTAGACTCTGAAATGCCTGAGAATTTCTTTAACCGTTTTAGCTCCTTCTTCAAAGACTTCGATTTTTTCAAGCAGATTGACGTTGCCTAACGCCTCTGCATAACTTGGATGTCTGGTCATCTTTTTAGATTTGGGCGTGCTTTTTAATCGTTCGCGGATTTTTTCTGCTTCAATGTCCGGGAGCAAAGGCCCGACTTGTATATACTCAGAAGCATCAAGCGGCAAACTGACAGTTGAAATGATTAAATCAAAGTCTTTCAAATTCAGTTTTTTTAAGCCGAGCAGCGATGATAAAGCTGTTTCCGTAATTTCAGGTATTTCTTTGTGTATCCTTGTTGCAAGCATCTTGGAGGAGCCAATTCCGCTTGAACAGACGATTAATGCTTTATATGAATTGATCTGTCTTCTTTCCTCAAGGCTTGAACCAAAGTGCAGAACGACAAAAGCCGTTTCATCATCTGGAAAGACAAGCGAAGGAAAAACGAGCTCCAGTCCTTTTTTTACAGCCTCATAGAGCTTCGGGTAGTTTTCCTTTGTCTCTTTGGCAAATGGGTTATGTGTGTAGATTCCGTCTTTCATCCGGTAATAAGCCGGTTCCAGATGTGAAATCAGTCCATTGTAAAGAGATTGATTGTTTCTAAGCGGAGCGCCGAGTTCATCTGCAACGAATTCGATCAGCTGCTTCACATGCAGGGAGATTAAAGAATTCCTTTGTTCGAAGTTGAAATCTTCATTTTGCCTTCTCGCTCTTCGAAGATGAACGGCAATCTGCGTGATTTCCTCATCTGGAATAAAGACGCTGAACTCTTTCGTTACTTGTTCTCCGATCCGTGCTGCCATTTGAAATTCATCCGTTTGAAGCACATCCTGCACATCACTTTTTATAAAGGACACCGGTTCTTGCTGCGTCAGCCTTTTCACTGCAACACTCAGATGAATCAATAGGGAAAAATAAGCGTGATCCGCCATTTCATATGGCATCATTTCAATGATCGGCTTCAGTGCATCATCTGCCTTATTAAGATCACAGCTGTTTAAAAAACCTAAATACGTTTGGCTTTCAGTCTCACTTAAAGAATTTTTCTCAATAATTTGAATGAACTCCTGCTCATCAATCGTCTCAAGCAACAGCGCTTCAAGCAATCTTCTTTTTGCCGTTTCTTCCCCTGTAAGCTGAACCCCGAATCCTCTTTTTCTTACTAATTCAAGCTGGTAAGGTATGATTTTATCCTCTACCCTGTCTAAATCATGACTGATGGTTGCTGCAGAAACAAGCAGCTTTGACGCAAGCGCATAGAGCTTCATTTGCTCCCTGGATTGAATCAATTCGCTTATCAGCAAATACACCCGTTCATCCTGAAGATAGTCATAGGAAGACTGCGAGGACAAGTCACTCCGCAGACGGTCTATATCTTCCTTTAGACCAGTCAGCTTCACCCCTTGTCCTGCCTTCTTCTCAATCACAATCCGGTAATTCATAAGCGTATCTTCAAGCTTTTTCATTTCTCGGTGAATGGTTCTTGAACTCACCCCGGCGTCCTCAGCAATCTTGTGAACTGTAATGAAGTCCGGATGTTCAAAAAGCTGCTTTAATATATCCCGTTCCCGGGCCGTTATATACACATTCATCACCATCCCTGCTTATCTAAGCAAACGGATTACTTCTTTAATCGCTGAACCAGCTCATCATATTTAGGGCTGTTTAAAAAGTTATCAACTGAAAGATGTTCAGCTTGAGGAACTTTAGCCTTTGCACGGTCCGTTAGGTCTTTATGCGTAATAATAATATTCGCATCACTTGGCAAATTATTTATCGCCGAGTTTGTTACATGTATATCAAGCTCTGCTTTTTTGAACTTATTTTTCAATACGGAAGCGCCCATTGCACTCGATCCCATTCCTGCATCACATGCGAAGATGACTTTCTCAACATTTTTGACAGGTGTTTGTACTGTATTGGATACAGCTGTCTCAGGCTGCTTAGCTTCCAACAGATCTCCAACCAGTTTTTCATAAACCGGACTGTTCAAGAAATTTTCTACAGAAAGATGAATCGCATTAGGCAATTTTTCTTTTGCACGGCTTGTTAAATCCTTATGGGTAATGACCACATCTGCATCATTTGGAAGCTGGGCAATTGCTGTATTAGTCACATCGACATCAAGCTCTGCTTTTTTCATTTTATTTTTCAGAACAGAGGCGCCCATTGCACTTGAACCCATGCCTGCATCACATGCGAAGACAACTTTTTGCACATTTTGATAATGGTTTGCTGCAGATGGTTTTTTCTCCACGATTAATGAGTCTGCAACACTGCTTTTCTTGCCTTTCATTTGCTGCATTTTTTCTGTTGCCGCTTCAATGCTCTCGTCATCAGATGCTTTTGATGATTTCAAAATGACACTTGCTACTAAGAATGAAATCGCTGTAGCAACGATTACTCCTAAAATCACCCCTGCAAAGTTCCCTCTTGGTGTCATTGCCAATAGAGCAAAGATGCTCCCTGGAGATGGAGTGGCTACAAGTCCTGCATCAAACAGCATGAACGTCATGACACCGCTCGCTCCTCCGGCAATAGCCGCTAAGATTAACAACGGCTTCATCAAAATGTAAGGGAAGTAGATTTCGTGAATTCCCCCAAAGAAATGGATGATCGCTGCACCAGGTGAAGACTGTTTCGCATTGCCTTTTCCAAAAACCATATAGGCAAGCAGGATGCCAAGTCCAGGTCCAGGGTTGGATTCAATCAGGAATAAGATTGATTTGCCTGCCTTTGACGCCTGCTCAATGCCGATCGGGCTGAAAATACCGTGGTTGATGGCGTTGTTTAAGAACAATACCTTTGCCGGCTCTACAAAGACACTCGCAAGCGGCAGAAGTCCTGCAGAAACGATGGCTTCTACTCCGCCAATAAGAATATTCGTTAATCCTGAAACAAGCGGTCCAATGGCTTTAAAAGCGACAATTGTTAACAGACCCGCTAAAATCCCTGCTGAAAAGTTATTGTAAAGCATTTCAAAACCAGATCTGACCTTATCTTTGAACATCTGGTCCACTTTCTTAATTAAATACCCGCCAAGAGGACCCATAATCATGGCTCCCAAGAACATCGGGATTTCTGAACCAACGATTACCCCCATAGTTGCCGTGGCACCGACGACACCCCCGCGCAGATCATAAACCATGCGGCCGCCCGTAAATCCGATCAGCAATGGCAGGAGATAAGTGATCATCGGTCCTACAAGCTCGGCCAATTCCTTATTCGGCCACCAGCCTGTTGGAATAAATAGAGCTGTGATCAGCCCCCAAGCGATGAATGCTGCAATGTTCGGCATAATCATTCCGCTTAAGTGACTTCCAAAGCGCTGAATGCGAACCTTTATATCTGAATTGTTTTGGTTTGACATTTCATTAACCTCCCCGCTTAATTGAAAGCGTTTAAACTTTATATTACTATCTTACGACTCATCCCTTCTCCCTACAATTTAAAGAAAACCCAACTTTGTCATATGCACTGTTGCCAACAATAAAATGATTGATACAAACGCTTGCTGACCAGTAAACTATAAGAAAACCATTCTGGAGGTGCCCATGAACATCCGACTTCTGAACAAACATGATGCAACCCTTTACCGGAACATTCGGCTGGAAGGTTTAAAAAACAATCCTGAAGCATTTGGATCAAGCTACGAAGAAGAACATTCTTATCCGATTGACCTTTTCAAATCGAGACTTGAATCAGATACAGCATTTACATTCGGCGCTTTTGACAATGACGAACTTGCCGGTGTCGTCACATTAGTAAAAGAAACAAAGGTCAAGCTTAAGCATAAAGCATCAATTTTCGCGATGTATGTCTCTCCACCTTATCGCGGAAGCGGCATCGGAAAAAAGCTGATGTCTGAAGCTGTTATAAAAGCACAGTCAATTTGTGATACAGAGCAGCTTCAGTTATCTGTAGTGAGCACAAACCAGTCAGCAAAGGAGCTGTACACTTCATTTGGCTTCACTGTTTATGGGCATGAAAAAAGAGCGCTGAAAGCTGATAGCATTTATTATGATGAGGATCATATGGTTTTATTTTTATGAGCGGGCTTGTTTTCTGTTTCAATTCGGCTGTTTTCGCATAGATTGTTGTTTTTCCACCTTTTTGGTTTTTGCAACGAAAAGTGGAATCAACCACACCCTATGATTCCACCCTTTTGATTTTTGCATGGATATGTGGAATCAACCGCACGCTATGATTCCACCCTTTTAGTTTTTGCATGGAAAAGTGGAATCAACCAATCCCCTCTATTCTCCAAGAAGAAGTCAAGTTCCTTTCGCTGCACCACTTATGGTTATAACTTCCAGCCTAAAAAAAGAGCCTTAAATTAAGATAACCGCCAACACAAAAACGGACCAGTATTTGGTCCGTTTTTCATATTGTCCGTTCAATTAAAAAGCTTCTCCAGCTTTTGCGCAATTCCCGCAAGCCTGCTGCCAGTGCCAAGTCCATCAGAATCAATTCTTTCTTTTACATAGATACTGTTTAATGCTCAGCACTGTCACCCCTCTTTTACAGCTCTCTAATTGTAAATGGAGCAAGGATTTTTTCGATTTTACCTCTTTGCGGCTCATACCATTCGGGCAGCATCAGCTTTTCTCCAAGTGTCTCTTCATCATGAGCAAAACCCGGAGGATCTGTCGCAATTTCAAACAGGATTTCCCCATGTTCTCTGAAGTAGATCGCATTAAAATATTGACGGTCCTGTACAGGAGTGACTTGGTATCCACCGCTTGCTACATGCTTTTGCCACTGAAGCTGATCCTCGTCATTTTCTGCGCGGAACGCAATATGATGAACCGTTCCGACTCCCATTTTCCCGCGGCCGATTGGGCTCATTTTTAAATCAATCACATTTCCAATCTCACCTGTTGAGCGAAAACGGGTAAAATCTCCTTCCTGGCCGATTTTTTCAAATCCCATGATGCTCTCCAGCAGTTCCGCCGTTTTCTCAGGCTGGGCAGATAAGAGAGTTGCTCCTGCAAATCCTTTTATCGCAACATCAGATGTAACACCGCCAAACTCCCATGTGTTTGGTTCTCCCTCTTCCCGCTCAACAATTTCAAGGTGCAGACCATGCGGATCATCAAACAGCAGGTACTGCTCCCCAAATCGTTCCATTTTAGAAAATGATACATTCATCTTTTCAAGTCTTGCTTCCCAAAAGCTCATAGCACCTTTTGGAACAGCATATGAAGTGACTCCAGCCTGACCGTCACCGATTTTCCCCTGATACGCATCAGGCCAAGGGAAAAACGTAATAATCGTTCCAGGTTTACCCGCTTCGTCTCCAAAATAAAGATGATGCGTGCCAGGATCATCAAAATTGATTGTTTGTTTTACAAGTCTCAAGCCAAGAACTCCAGCATAAAAGTCCGCATTTTCCTGGGGATGACCAACGATTGCCGTAATATGGTGAATGCCTGCTGTTTTCTTAGTCATTAAAAATCTCTCCTTTTTATGTTGTATCTTCTCACAAAATATCTATATAAAACCTTCGTTTAATATTATCTCGAATTCAAGATAATTTTAATTCATTTGGTTTTGCATGTCAACGATAAGACGATTTCCAGATGGGTGAAAAATTCAGAACCAGCAGCTCCTTAAACAAAGAAAAAGATGTTTACCTTTTTTCGGAAAACACCTTTTCTAATCTTATTTAAACAATCGCTTCAAGCGTCACATCAATATTCCCTCTTGTCGCTTTCGAATAAGGGCAGAAATCATGAGCCTTGTGAACAAGGTCTTCTAATTGATCTTTATCAATGCCTGTCCCTTTTACATCCAGCTTTACGGCTAATTTGAAGCCGCCGTCCGCCTCATCCTTTAGAAAACTAACATTAGCCGTTACCTCTGATTCGAATTTCACTTTTTCTTTTCTGGCCATATGCTGCAGTGCTCCATCAAAACATGCGGCGTATCCAGCTGCGAACAGCTGCTCCGGATTTGTAGCTTGAGGCATTTTTTCCGCTCGCGGCGAACCCGGCATAGCAATATCCATGTTGATGACGTCATTTGATGAGTGTACTTTTCCTTCTCTTCCGCCTACTGCTGTAACAGATGCAGTAAATAATGCTTCTGACATGGTTCATACTCCCTTTCATGTGTAAACTTTTCTTGCTCCCTTTTATTTACCCTGTTTTCATCTTAAATATGTTTATTAACTAAAAAAAGCATTCCTTCATCATGAAGAAATGCCTGTCCATCAGCTATTTTGATCTCTTTGTTCATACATATTGCTGCGGATCTTCATCCATTCGAACAGATGAGTCACAATCACTTTTAATACCGCATAACCTGGCACGGCAAGAATAATGCCGACGACTCCGAATAAATTTCCTGCAGTCAGAATCACGAAAATGATGGTAATCGGGTGAATATGCAGATTACGTCCCATGATTTGAGGAGAAATAAACTTACCTTCTACTAATTGGACAATTGTCCACACAATAATCAATTTGAGCACCATAAACGGTGATGTAACAAGTGCAATGATGAAGGCAGGTGTAATCGCAATCGCAGGCCCTAAGTATGGCACAACGCTAGTAAATGCTGCGATTAGCGCAAGAAGCGAGGCATACTCCATGCCAATAATTAGAAACCCTATGTACATCAGTGCACCAATGCAAAAACTCACAATAATCTGTCCTCTAATATACGAACTGATTTGATTATTCATTTCATGCATGACCTTATATGTTGAGCTCCGGAATGTAACCGGCATGAACTTAAGAACATAAGGTCCGAGCTTTTTGCCGTCTTTTAACAGATAAAACAAAATGAATGGCAACGTAACAATCGCAAGAATAAAATCTTTTACAATTCCAACAATATTCCCGATGCCGGCAAACATATTATCTATAATGGTTGAGGCCTGATCAGAAATTTGCTTGGATAAATCTGCAACATTGATGTTCAGTGTTCTCTGCGCCTGATTGACAAAATCACTTCCAACAACATCTCTGACCAGCTGTTCAACATCACTTGTATATTGAGGAAAGCTTTTAATCAGACTCATTACCTGTTCCTTAAGAAACGGGATAACTGACACTATCATAATAGTCAGCAGCCCAATAATCACAAGAAATAGGACCAGGATTGTATAGATTCTCCTAATGCCTCTTCTTTCAAAAAAATCGACAACCGGATTTAATAGATAATAAACAATGGCCGCAAGAATAATCGGCAGCAGAATGGTTTTAATTAATACTTCAATCGGCGTGAAAATAAAAGATACTTTCATAAAGACTAGAATGTTCAATCCAATCAAAAGCAAGATCAGAAGAAACAGAACAAATCTATTATTAAGGATAAACCTTTTAAACGTCCCGACCCTGGGATTTACCGGTTTCATGAGTGTCCTCCTTTTCTCTCTATGCACTCAGATAGAAACACTATCTAAACTTATTATAGAGGCTTTTTTTGAAAAATGAAAATAGGACTGGCGGTTGATTCCATAAAATCGATCTTTTACTGATTTTGAGGACTAATTGGACTTCTTTGATTCATGAAATCTAATCGTTCACTCAACTTCTTTGCAGCGGAAGGGTCTTTTGGTGCTGCAAACACTATTTTGTCGCACTTCCCTGCAGCCGGTGAGCCTTCTTGATGCTGCAAACTCTATTTTGTCGCACTTCCCTGCAGTGGGTGAGCCTTCTTGATGCTGCAAACTCTATTTTGTCGCACTTCTCTGCAGCCGGTGAGCCTTCTTGATGCTGCAAACTCTATTTTGTCGCACTTCCCTGCAGCCGGTGAGCCTTCTTGATGCTGCAAACTCCAAATTCGATATCGACGCTCACTTTTGATCACCAAAACAGCCCAAAATTATACTCAGATCCCTATTCAAAGACAGCAAAAAGGACAATCCAGTCCGGATTGTCCCTGATTCTCCTTCATCTTATTTGCTGATAAACATTTGCGTCCAGTAATGGCCGTAAGAACCGCCTTTAGCGTAGCCTACTCCAATTTCTTTGAAATTAGATGATAGAATGTTCTTGCGGTGACCTTCACTGTTCATCCAGGCTGTCACAACACTTTGTGCAGTTGTTTGGCCCGCTGCGATATTTTCTCCGGCAGAGCTGTACTGAATGCCGAAGCTCTTCATCATATCAAATGGTGAACCGTATGTAGGCGATGTGTGACTGAAGTAGTTTTTGTCACGCATATCTTCTGACTTATATCTTGCAACACGGGCAACTTCCCAGTTAGCGGCAAGCGGCTTTAAGCCATATTTTGCACGCTCTTTATTGACAAGCGTAACAACTTCGCTTTCCATGCTTTGATAAGCGCTTCCAGAAGGGATGTTAAGAGATTGGCCAGGATAGATCATATTAGCATTCTTAACATTTGGATTGGCTTTAATCAATTCAGGAACGCCAACTTGATATTTCGATGCAATTTTCCACATCGTGTCACCGCTTTTAACGGTGTATGTACTTGCAGCACTTGCTTGACTGCTGAATCCAAAGGCTATTGCGACAACCAACAACATAACGGAAAAAGATTTTAATGTTTTCATAGTTTTATTTTATACGAATACTAGATTAGAAGAATAGCGGTAGTATTTACCGAAAAAAAGCGTTTGACTTTTTCATCACTATAGACCTGTCCGATTATTGAAAAGGCTTTCTTAAACTGGGAAAGATAATCACTATTCTTCGTTTTTTTTCTGCAAAAATCTTTGACATTCATATACAAATGATGTAAAGTACCAAATGGACGAACAATTAAATTAGTATTTAACAATAACATTCGTATTTAGGGGTGTATTTTACATGGAAAATGTATTTGATTATGAAGATATTCAGTTAATACCTGCAAAATGTGTAGTAAACAGCCGTTCAGAGTGTGACACAACGATCGCTTTAGGCAATCATACTTTCAAGCTGCCAGTTGTACCTGCCAATATGCAGACGATTATAGATGAAAGAATTGCCGTGAACTTAGCGGAAAATGGTTATTTCTATATCATGCACCGCTTCCAGCCGGAGAAAAGAAGCTCATTTATTCAAGAAATGAAATCACGCGGATTAATCGCTTCGATCAGTGTTGGGGTAAAAGAAGAAGAATATGGCTTTATTGAGGAATTAGCTGCTGAAAACCTAGTGCCAGACTATATTACGATCGACATTGCCCACGGCCACTCAAATGCGGTTATTGAAATGATCAAGCACATCAAGAAGCATCTTCCTGAGAGCTTCGTCATCGCTGGAAACGTAGGCACTCCAGAAGCGGTAAGAGAACTTGAGCATGCCGGCGCAGATGCAACAAAAGTAGGCATTGGACCTGGTAAAGTATGCATCACGAAAATTAAAACCGGCTTTGGTACAGGCGGATGGCAATTAGCTGCACTTCGCTGGTGTGCAAAAGCTGCGACGAAACCAATCATTGCTGACGGCGGCATCCGCACTCATGGGGATATTGCAAAGTCTGTTCGATTCGGAGCATCAATGGTAATGATCGGTTCTCTGTTCGCGGGCCACGAGGAATCTCCTGGCGAAACAATTGAAATGGACGGAAAACTTTACAAAGAATACTTTGGTTCAGCTTCCGAGTTTCAAAAAGGCGAAAAGAAAAACGTAGAAGGCAAAAAAATGTACGTGGAGCATAAAGGCGCTTTAAAAGATACGCTGACTGAAATGGAGCAGGATCTGCAATCATCCATCTCTTATGCAGGCGGCAATAAGCTTGATGCGATTCGCACGGTTGATTATGTGGTAGTTAAGAACTCGATTTTCAATGGGGATAAGGTTTATTAATAAGAAGAGGAGCAAGGCTTTGTGGCCTTGCTCCTTTTATCGTTAGCCTAGTATCTCAGTTACAGGTTTTTCTTGAGATTCCTCATTAAAAAACAGGTTGAAAAAGCTGTCATCTTTCAACTGCGGCTGCTTCTTTCCCATTCTTTTATTAGTTGGAACTGACCTTTATGACTGATTCAATGATCTTGCTCCAGTCTTCCGTATGAATTTCATGCCCTGTTCCTTCAAGCTTCACAAATTCTGCCTGTGGAATGGCTTTTGCAAGAGCCAGGCCATGTTCAAACGGCAGGGCAGGGTCATCTGTTCCATGAATGATAACAGCAGGTACGTCAATCTCTCCCATACGATCCAAGTAATCCTCACCGCCGCCAAGCAGAACATAATTGAACCGGCTTTGTATTTGTTTCGCGCGGCTGTACTCTCTTTCTGCCAGCAGATACATTCTTTCTTTTTCAAAAGCCTTAGCACCAGAGAGCACCTTCCATCCTTCTGCGAGATAAGAGATGGATGATTCCCTGTTTGACCAATCGATTGAAGCACTTTTTGAATGATACTCCAAAATGCGCTGATCCATCTGCGGAAGTTCCGCTTGTACTGTTCCAAATACACTTGATGCAATGATCGTAAGCGTCCGTACACGATCCGGATTCTTTACAGCCATAATTTGGCCGATCATTCCTCCCAGAGACATCCCAATGATATGAGCCTTATCAATTGAGTACGCATCCAGGATGCCAATGGCGTCATCTGTAAGGTCTGTTATCGTATAATGAGATGTTCCCGGTTCGTAAACCGTTGATCTTCCAAGATCGCGATGATCGTACCGAATGACGAACCTTCCCTCTTCAGCAAGACGCTGACAGAACTCCTCATCCCACCAGTCCATTGAGGACATAGCCCCCATAATCAAAAGGACGGCAGGGTCACCGGGATTGCCAAAGCTTTCCGTATTAATTTCCACTTGGTTTATTTGCAGCAATTGTTCGTTCATGTTTCGTCCTCCGTTAATTTTATTTTCCCATTGCGCTTTGTGAGGCGCAGATCAATAAACTCTGGAACGGAGTTTTGGCCTGCACCTTGAATTATCTTTGTTTGATCCATTTGATAATCATGGCGTGACGGCCTCCTTTTCATCATTGATTTATGGCATTACCCACACATTGATTCTATTACATTTTCCTTAATTTTACATGAATCCTAAGTCGGGTGTTTTTACTTTGCAAAATTGGCATCTATCCTCCTGCATAATCAATTCTTCCGCTCTTAGGAAGCTTACAAAAAACCCCTGTTCATCTCTGAACAGGGGTTTTAACCTATTTATTCAACCGTAACACTCTTAGCAAGGTTACGCGGCTTATCAACGTCACAGCCTCTGTGAAGAGCTGCAAAGTAAGCAATCAGCTGCAAAGGAATGACAGAAGCAAGTGGTGTCAGTTCCTCATGGATAGCAGGAAGAACGAAACGATCATCTTCTTCTTCTAGACCTTTAAGCGAGATAATGCATGGGTTCGCTCCGCGTGCTGCTACTTCTTTCACATTTCCGCGGATGCTTAAGTTTACGTGTTCTTGTGTTGCAAGCGCGATAACAGGCGTGCCGTTTTCAATCAGCGCGATTGTACCGTGCTTCAGCTCTCCTCCGGCAAATCCTTCTGCCTGGATGTAAGAGATTTCTTTCAGTTTAAGCGCACCTTCAAGTCCTACATAGTAGTCAACCGAACGGCCGATGAAGAAGCAGTTGCGTGTTGTTGAAAGGTATTCGCGTGCAATGAACTCCATTTCGTCTTTTTGATCACAAAGGACTTCCATTGCATTTGCCACGATGCCAAGCTCTTTTACAAGGTCAAAGCTTAACTCAACACCTCTTGCTTCAGCTGTTACAGCTGCAAGAATAGCAAGAACACCTAATTGTGCTGTATAAGCTTTTGTTGAAGCAACAGCAATTTCAGGGCCTGCATGCAGCAATAATGTGTGGTTCGCTTCACGTGAAAGTGTTGAACCAGGTACGTTCGTGATGGTTAATGACTGGTAGCCAAGCTCTTTAATTTGAACAAGAACGGCACGGCTGTCCGCAGTCTCACCGCTTTGTGAGATAAAGATGAATAACGGCTTTTCTGATAAAATCGGCATGTTGTATGAGAACTCACTTGCAACGTGAACTTCTACTGGTTTTTTAGCCCATCTTTCAATGAACTGCTTGCCGACAAGGCCTGCATGGTAGCTTGTTCCGCACGCTACAATATAAAGGCGGTCTGAAGCATTGATAGCATCTACAATCGCCGGGTCCATTGTCAGGCTGCCTTGATCGTTTTGATATTTTTGGATGATTTTGCGCATAACAAGAGGCTGCTCATCCACTTCTTTTAACATGTAGTGAGGGTATGTTCCTTTTTCGATATCACTGGCATCTAATTCAGCTGTATAAGGAGCACGGTCAATTGTTTCACCTTGAAGGTTTTTGATTGTAACATCTTCACGTTTCACAATGACGATTTCTTTATCCATTAACTCTACATATTGATCTGTTACCTGCAGCATTGCCATTGCATCAGATGCAACAACATTGAAGCCTTCTCCAAGACCAACAAGCAATGGGCTTTTATTTTTAGCAACAAAAATCGTATTTGGATTTTGATTGTCTAAAAGCGCGATTGCATAAGAACCTTTTAAAATGGAAAGAGTCTGGCTGAACGCTTCTTCCACGCCCGCTCCTTTATTAACGAATTGTTCAATAACCTGAACAACTACTTCTGTATCTGTATCACTGACAAGCGCAACATCCTGAAGATATTCGCGTTTCAGGCTTGAATAGTTTTCAATAACACCATTGTGCACAAGTGTGAATCGGCTTGATGCACTTTGATGTGGATGTGAATTGCGTTTGCTTGGTGCACCATGAGTCGCCCAGCGAGTATGTCCAATCCCTGCCGTAGCCAATACATTAGCATCCACTTCTTCACGAAGAATGGCAATGCGTCCTTTTTCTTTGAAAACGTGCACTCCGTCCTCATTGATAACGGCAATGCCCGCTGAGTCATATCCGCGGTATTCAAGCTTTTCAAGTCCACGCAATAAGATTTCTTTTGTATCCTGTTGTCCAATATATCCTACGATTCCGCACATAATTAAAGTATCCTCCCAAATAGGCGGGGGACAGGTCAAGCCACGGGGACTTTCTTCTGTCCCCTCACACATGTCTATATTTTTTAGTTTGATTACGTTCTTCCCTTTGTGCAAAAAGTTGCCTCTTTGTTTTAAGGAGAGAGCTTACGGCTGTAATCATCAACCGGGAGGCATCCGCCGAACTTTCGATAATCCTCCATCCTCGTCAACTAAGCTTTTTTCGTTCCGCTTAGTTCAGGCGCTTTTCATAAATAAATACAACCTCACAATGCCCCTTTCCATTCTAAAATAAAAACACAAAAGTAATCATACTATACCAACCTTCAAATCGTCAATTCAGTACTTTGCAAATGTGTACAGAAAGATGCACTCTTCAGTATATGTTTTTTTTGAAAAGATTGTTCTTGACTGAGTTACCCTATTTTATCAGCTTCCAAACATCGTGCAGTCAGGCAGCTTCCCCGCTGCGATGCAGAAAAAAAAGACAAGAAACAATGAGGTATGTTTATAGTATTCGTTTAGTCCCCTTGCGTTTATGACTGTGAATTTTAGTCAAAAAAAGGCCCGCCTTATTGGCAGACCTTAATTTCCTTTATTCTATTCCCATTTCTTCTTTTACAACAGCGACGATGCGGGTAACATACTTTTCGCATAATTCTGCTGTTGGAGCTTCTGCCATTACGCGTACAAGCGGCTCTGTGCCTGAAGGGCGGACAAGAATGCGACCGTCGCCATTCATTTCACTTTCTACTTCTGAAATGACTTGTTTTACTTTAATGTTGTCTGTCACTTTATACTTATCCGTAACCTTCACATTGATAAGCAATTGAGGGAACTTTTTCATCTCAGCTGCAAGCTCAGATAATGGTTTTCCAGTCACTTTCATGATATTCACTAATTGAATAGCTGTCAGCAGACCATCACCCGTTGTATTGTGATCAAGGAAGATAATATGGCCAGACTGTTCGCCGCCAAGGTTATACTCCCCTTTTTTCATTTCTTCCACAACATAACGGTCCCCTACAGCCGTTTGAGAACTCTTCATGTTGTTTGCTTCAATTGCCTTATAAAAACCAAGGTTGCTCATGATTGTAGAGACAACTGTTTCTTTCTTCAATCTTCCATGCTCATTTAGGAATTTAGCACAAATAAACATGATTTGATCGCCATCAACAATTTGACCTTTTTCATCTACAGCAATCAGGCGGTCTCCGTCACCGTCAAAAGCAAGCCCGACATCTGCGCCTTTTTCAATTAGAAATCCGGCTAACGCTTCAGGATGTGTAGAACCTACGCCATCATTAATATTCAAACCGTTTGGAGTTGTACCCATAGTTGAAACATCGGCATCAAGATCCGCGAACAAATGTGTTGCAAGAGAAGATGTTGCACCATGTGCACAATCAAGTGCAACGTGGATGCCGGTAAAATCTTCGTCTACTGTTTGTTTCAGGAATTGAAGATATTTCTGTCCGCCTTCGAAATAATCATTTACTTGACCTAAATCAGATCCCACTGGTCTTGGCAGTGAATCTACTTCCTGATCCATTAAACCTTCTATTTCAAATTCCTGCTCATCTGACAATTTAAAACCGTCAGGACCAAAGAATTTAATTCCGTTATCTTGAACAGGATTATGTGAGGCTGAAATCATAACACCCGCTTGTGCTCCAAGCGCTTTTGTTAAATATGAAACGCCGGGTGTTGAAATAACGCCTAAACGCATGACCTCAGCACCGATTGAGAGAAGCCCTGCAACTAGCGCACCTTCCAGCATATGACCTGAAATACGTGTATCACGCCCGATTAACACTTTTGGACGGTTCGCATCTTTTGTTAAAACGTAACCTCCAAAACGACCGATTTTAAACGCTAATTCAGGTGTTAATTCACTATTTGCAACGCCTCTTACTCCATCTGTTCCAAAATACTTACCCATTCTTTTATCGCTCCTTTAGACAGTTTCAATCATCATGATTGCTTAGAAGAAATTTTCACTTTCACTTTATCTTCAGGAAGGGTCCATTTAATATCCTGCGGCCCATTCACTTCTACCTTAACCTCATGCTCACCATCCGACAGATCTGTCACATTTACAAATAATTCAAGATCAGACGGTTTAATATTCGTCAGTACACTTTGTGCTCCAACGACGCTTAAATCGAGCTCTTCGGATTCAGGCTCCAGGAACTGAATAATCTTCCCTTCACCTAAACCGCGGATATTGACAGGCAGATTCTCAAGCACTTTTTCTTCTTCTTTTTCAACGTCAACTTTAATTTGGATTTTTTCGGGACTTACTTTTGTCACGCCGTCAGGTACAGGAATATCTACATCCAGTACGGTATCATCTTTGATTTTGCTCAAATCCACCGTTACGCCATCTATAAATTCAAGCGGATCAATGACGTCTGTTGGCCCGTATATCGTCACTTCGTTCGGCACGGCTTCAATGTTTGAGATGCTTAATCCTTCTCCAAGCTCGCCTTCATTCTTAAGTTTAAAAGGAAGTTTCTTGCTTGGACTTGTAATCGGCACGGTCACATCAACAACCGAAGGATAGACTTCTACTGGCAGAATATTTCCTTCATCGTCATATACCGTCACCTTTGATTCTTGCTCAATTGTTTCATTTGCATTTTGCAGATTTACCCTCGACTTGATGAGGGCAATGCTGTCGATAAGTGTTTTAGAGCCAGTTATTCTTACTACACTCGGTTTTACAATCGGATCCTGTGCGGTATATCCTGTTTCAATCTGGTTTTTATTAATAAAATCAACTTGAACCGGGAAATCCCGGGTAACTTTTTCCTCCACATTTACAGTGATAATGGAAGGGTTCAAATTCACTTCAAGATTGTCCGCTATATTCTTATGCTTCAGTTGAACCCTGTGTGAACCGATAGATAAATCTGAGAGTTCAGCATAAATTTCAAAGTCTTTGAGCTGCTTTGCCTTCAATAATGAATTAGTCGGTCCGCTCAGTGTAACATCTGCCGTTTCAGGCACTCCTGTCACCACAACATTTTCTTGATCCAAATATGTTTTCACTTCAACATCAGGAATCGTTTCTGTGTCTTTTGCAGATTCAGACGGCGCAGAAGGAAATACGGAAGTGACCGGCCCCGGCTGTTTTTTCGGTGCCGGAGTTTCGATATTAACAGATACATAAAGCATGAGCGCCATTAAAAGAGCAATAATTCTCATTACCCAATGATTATTAATCATCTTATCCATTTTTCTTCCCCCTCCACTGCCATAAGTTTGAGGAAGTGGCCTTTGCCTGCTTTCCAAATTCAGAAACCAAAATTTCACTTAAAGCCTCGACGGTGAGATTCCTGTGAAGCTCTCCGTTTCTAGTCACAGAAATACTGCCTGTTTCTTCAGATACAACGATTGTAATACTATCGGTTACTTCACTGATCCCGACTGCTGCCCGGTGCCTTGTCCCTAATTCTTTCGAAATAAAAGGACTTTCGGATAAAGGCAGATAACATGCGGCCGCAGCAATCTGGTTTTTCTGGAGGATAACTGCTCCATCGTGAAGAGGTGTATTTGGGATAAAGATATTAATTAAAAGCTCAGAAGAGAGAGCTGAATGAAGCGGTATGCCCGTTTCTATGTAATCACTCATCCCTGTTTCTTTTTCAATCGTAACTAATGCGCCAATTCTTCGTTTTGCCATGTAGTCTGTCGCCTTTAAGATGGCATCGATAATCTTTTGTTGTTCTTCCTCCTCTGGAGCACCGCTTCTTGAGAATAATTTCCCTCTTCCCAGTTGCTCTAGCGCCCTTCGCAACTCAGGCTGGAAAATAATAATGATCGCAAGAAAACCCCATGTTAATGCTTGGTCCATGAGCCATTGCAAGGTCTGCAGCCCTAAATACTGGCTGAGTGTACGAACGAGAATAATAACGATAATGCCTTTCAGCAGCTGAACGGCCTTCGTTCCCCGTATCACCATAATCAACTTATATATAACGAACCAAACGAGGAGAATATCAACGGCGATGCCGAGGTAATGCAGTAATGGGAAATCCTCAAATGCCATATTCTCTTCCTCCATCAGTTTTAGTCATTTGCATAGGACTATAACTACGATATTATACCATATATTCTGCAATTAAAACGTATTGTAGTCATATAAGCAAAGTGCAGGCCGTCAGATAAGGGTACATTTCGGTTTATCATTCTAAAAGCCATTTGTGGTGCGTGACAGAACAAAAAGGCCGCCTTGGGATAAAAGGCGGTCTTTTACTTAAATATGTCAATGACCTCTTTGGAAAGAGATTTCATTTGATACCAGATCCATTCAAAAGCTTCATTGATTTCCTCAACGTCGCCTGTCACCTGACCGGCAGAAGCCATATACTTCTCTCCGTTGATCACCGTGACGTTTCCCTCAACTTTTCCTTCAATATTGATTGTTCCGCCTTTTACGGTCACATCACCCTGAACAGTTTCACCTTCTGGAACGGTAACTGTATTATTCTCAACAACCAAATTAGGCTGCTTTGAAACACTGAAATCAGAATCAGTTGACCAGGATGAGAATAAACTGCCTGTCATCAATAAGACGAAAAGAGAAGCAGCAGCAAGCATTGGATGACCCTTCAGCCATCTGTTAACCCCAACCGTTTTCTTTTCTTTAGGCAGACGGCCCATGATGGCTTGTGTAAAATCCACCGGAGCCTCAATATGGGATGTGCTCTGCACCAGGGCAATCGACTTCTCAAGCTCATGCAAATGCTGTGTGCAGTCCGTACATGACTGCAGATGCTCTCTCAAGATCCGCTCATCATCCTGCTTAATATCGTTATCCAAATAGTGATGGATCCGCTCTTTCATTTGTTCTGAACATTTCAACCTTATCACCTCAAATCATAAATGCCTTAATTGCTTCCTCAGTGCTTCCCGTCCTCTGTGAATTCTTGTTTTGACCGTTCCGATCGGCATATCAAGAATCTCACTGATTTCAATCAAAGAAAGCTCATCAATATACTTTAATACGATAACAGACCGATATTTATCGGGGAGCTTTAAAATTTCTTTTTGAATCATTTGCTGGAGCTCCATTGTTTCCACTTGATCCTCTGGCAGAGCTACATCAGCTGCTACTTGAGAATACATGGTTAAACCCTCTGTTCCGGTCACTTCGGCATCAAGGTAATAATCAGGTTTTTTCTTTCTGATTCGATCAATCGTTAAATTTGTCGCAATGCGGTACAGCCACGTAGAAAACTTCTTATCCATGTCATAGCTGTGAATATTCACATAAGCCCTGATAAACGCTTCCTGAGCTATATCTTCCGCCTCATGGGAGTTCCCGAGCATACGATAGCAAAGCTGATAAATTTTATCTTTATATATATCTACGATTTCGGCAAATGCATTCTGGTCGCCTTTTTTAACTTGTTTAATCCTATTTTTTACGATCGTCTCCATGATACCCCTTACCCCCGCGCAAGTGCAGGTTCCCCTTATTACGTATAAGCCGCATAAAAGGTTTCATTTTTTTCGCATAAAAATATTTTAACAAATTTTAGGTTGTATGTAGATGGCTTTTCATCATGTTTTCCTTAAATTTTTCTTAAATAAAGGCTCTTTTCATAAACTTTGTTGCTTTAAAACTATTTAAGACCTTGAGTAGATTGCAGCGGGTAAACTTGAACCCTGCGGGAAAATTGAAAGAAATGGGAACCTCCCAGGCAAAGCCGAGGTGGATCACAGCCGGACCGCGGAAAGAAACGGACAACATTTATCATCAATAACAACAATCCTTGCGAACACAGCTTAAATAAAAGACACAGTTTATAAACTGTGTCTTTTTGTGATCTTACAGAAGCTTTTCGCCAAACAGAGATCCCATCAATGCTACTGCAACAGTAGCTGTTTTATTTTTTTCATCTAATATAGGATTTACTTCAACAAATTCAGCCGAAGTGATGATATTTGATTCAGCAAGCATCTCCATAGCTAAATGACTCTCTCTGTAGCTGATGCCGCCAATAACCGGCGTGCCCACACCAGGAGCATCATGCGGGTCAAGACCATCTAAATCGAGAGACAAGTGAACACCGTCTGTACGGTCCTTCAAATACTGAATCGTCTCTTCCATTACCTTTGTCATGCCAAGACGGTCAATCTCATGCATCGTATATACTTTAATTCCTTTTTCCTTTATTAATTCCTTTTCACCCTCATCAAGAGATCGGGCACCAATAATTACAATATTTTCAGGCTTTACTTTAGGAGTATACCCGCCAATTCTCGTTAACGTCTCATCGCCGAGACCAATGCTCACAGCAAGCGGCATCCCATGAATATTGCCTGAAGGCGAAGTGTCACCAGTATTAAGATCTCCATGTGCATCATACCAGATTACCCCAAGCTCTTTATAGTGCTTTGAAACCCCTGCAAGTGTTCCGATCGCAATACTGTGGTCTCCGCCAAGCACCAGGGGAAACGAACCTGATTGAATCACTTCATCAACTTGTTCAGAAAGCTTCAAATTCCCTTCTGATACCGCTTTCAAATTTCTCAAATTATTTAAAGAAGAGCTTTCTTCTTCACGGTTTGGACGGCCTATTTTTATATCTCCTTTATCTTCAATCTCATAATGAAGCCCTTCAAGACGCTCTACAACACCAGCATATCTTATAGCACTTGGCCCCATGTCCACACCGCGGCGCATTTGTCCTAAATCCATTGGTACCCCGATAATTGAAATTCTCTCTTTCATGTAAATCATCCCCCTTATTAAGTAACTCTGTCTCTATTGTACAGATAAAAAGGATGATGACTCAACTCGACAAAAACGTGTATATATATACAGAGTTTTCAGTGAAATGATTTGTGTTGTATGGTGTAGTTTTAAAAAGGTACCATTGGCTGCAGATGATTCTTCCTTGCTGCGCAGGCAGAAACTATAATTGTGGAATTGTAGCGGAGGGGGTTGGTTCCACTTTTCTGCTCATGAACCAGATTTGTGGAATCATAGCGGGGGTTGACTCCACTTTGATGGCACAATAACCGCTATGGTGGAATCATAGACGGTCTTTGACTCCACTTTGATGGCACAATAACCATTATGGTGGAATCATAGCGGGGGTTGATTCCACTTTGTTGGCACAATAACCGTTTTGGTGGAATCATAGCGGGGGTTGATTCCACTTTGTTGGCACAATAACCGTTATGGTGGAATCATAGCGGGGGTTGATTCCACTTTGTTGGCACAATAACCATTATGGTGGAATCATAGCGGGGGTTGATTCCACTTTGTTGGCACAATAACCGTTGTGGTGGAATCATATAGGGTCTTTGACTCCACTTTGCTGGTACAATAACCGTTGTGGTGGAATCATAGCGGGGGTTGATTCCACTTTGTTGGCACAATAACCGTTATGGTGGAATCATAGCGGGGGTTGATTCCACTTTGTTGGCACAATAACCGTTATGGTGGAATCATAGCGGATGTTTGTTTCTACTTTTCAGCTCATCATCCATAAATGTGTAATCATAGAGGATCTTTGATTACACATTTAAGTTCATGAACCAAATTGTCGAGCGAAAATGATGTAATATCAATAGCAGCATAAAATAGATTATTCTGTTCTGAACTGGATGGAAATTTTAAATGTGATCAGGCTAGGCCAGCCAAAGCGAATCATGATTCAATTCTTGCAATTCGGCCTCAATTCGCAAACACAAAAAAACCGTCAGACATGATGTCTAACGGCTTTTACAGGATACTTATGATGGAGCCTAGCGGGATCGAACCGCTGACCTCCTGCGTGCAAGGCAGGCGCTCTCCCAGCTGAGCTAAGGCCCCGAGATATAAAAAAAGAAGTTCTGGAGCGGAAGACGGGATTCGAACCCGCGACCCCCACCTTGGCAAGGTGGTGTTCTACCACTGAACTACTTCCGCAAAAATGGTGTGCCATGAAGGACTCGAACCTTCGACCCTCTGATTAAAAGTCAGATGCTCTACCGACTGAGCTAATGGCACTTAATTAAGAAAACACTCTTTAGTTTTGCAAGACACCCAAATCTCAGAAAGATTATTCAAGGAGCGGCTTGATTTGTGTGCTGAAGCATAAGCTTCGAAGATTACTCGTTCGTGCTCTGCCGACTGAGCTAATGGCACTTAGTAACTTTCGCATTTCAAAAAAAATGGCTGGGCTAGCTGGATTCGAACCAGCGCATGACGGAGTCAAAGTCCGTTGCCTTACCGCTTGGCTATAGCCCATCAATTATGTATACAATCTATAAAATTCTAATTGACCGTAAAATGGTTTATGTTAACTAAACATATTATTTACAGTCTAGACAAGAACTATTCAGTTAAGTTTGTCTAAATAAAAGTGGTGGAGGGGGACGGATTCGAACCGCCGAACCCGGAGGGAGCGGATTTACAGTCCGCCGCGTTTAGCCACTTCGCTACCCCTCCACACATAAGTGGTGCCGGCAAGAGGACTTGAACCCCCAACCTACTGATTACAAGTCAGTTGCTCTACCAATTGAGCTACACCGGCATATAAAGTAAGAAATACAATATGGTTTTAAACTTGTTAAAGTCGTCCTGATCTCAGGAGCCTAGTCAAGCAGCTGCTCGATCAGTACGCTGAAGTTCATTCAGGAAGTTTATTCGGCCGTGCTCTACCAATTGAGCTACACCGGCATATAAAGTGAGAAATACAATAATGTTTATTCACTTTTTAAAGTCAATTGCTGCAAAGTCTTAATGGTGGAGGATGACGGGCTCGAACCGCCGACCCTCTGCTTGTAAGGCAGATGCTCTCCCAGCTGAGCTAATCCTCCGCATAAAAGATTGTATAATGTTTCACATATTAAGACTTAAGTTTAAATGGTGACCCGTACGGGATTCGAACCCGTGTTACCGCCGTGAAAGGGCGGTGTCTTAACCGCTTGACCAACGGGCCTTTTTATTAGTTTAATGTAAGCTCCCAACCGGGCTTGAACCGATGACCTCTTCCTTACCATGGAAGTGCTCTACCGACTGAGCTATGGAAGCAAGGCTCCGCAGGTAGGACTCGAACCTACGACCGATCGGTTAACAGCCGATAGCTCTACCACTGAGCTACTGCGGAATAATGCTAGCCTGGCGACGTCCTACTCTTGCAGGGGGAAACCCCCAACTACCATCGGCGCTGAAGAGCTTAACTTCCGTGTTCGGCATGGGAACGGGTGTGACCTCTTCGCCATCATCACCAGACATAGTGACAAAAATTATTATACTATGAAATCCGAAGATTTCAAGCTTTTTTTTGAAAGAAGTTATTCTTTCAAAACTAGATAACGGTTGATAACAAGAT
>NZ_JBCMYF010000018.1:0-106977 GCF_050483325.1 Metabacillus idriensis | reverse complement strand
CCGAAGCCAAAGTTTGTGCACCAAACCTGATTTTGCAATACGAAATCGTCCCTGGAAGCTGAAGTTCGAGCGTCACTATGAGAAAACAGCCTTCATAAATTTTAATGAATTTTTCCATTCATTTCTGTAATAAGCTTAAGTGTTTTTTCATCAAGCCGCTTGATGACTTGATAGAGCAGCTCGACTGAATGATCCAGATCGTCCTTGTGCACGATTGAAACATGGCTGTGAATATATCTTGCCGGAACGCTTACAACCAAAGTAGGAACACCCTGATAACCAAGGTGGAATTTTCCTCCATCAGTGCCTCCGCCAGGCATGATGTCTACTTGGTAAGGAATTGAAAGTTCTTTTGCCACACCGACGACGAAATCACGGAGTTTTGGATGCGGGATCATGCTTGCATCGAAAAAACCGAGCAATGGACCTTTCCCAAGTTCTGTGTGTCCTTCTTTATCTTTCATGCCTGGTGTATCTCCGGCTACACCAACATCAAGTGCAAACGAAATATCCGGATTGACTTTATTGACTAAAGTCTGGGCACCTCTTAGTCCCACTTCTTCTTGAACTGTTGCGCCTGCATATAAGATATTTGAAGATTTTTTATCTGCAGCGACTTTTTCTAATGTTTTCAGCGCTACATAGCAGCCTGCGCGGTTATCCCAGTTCCGCGCAAGCAGAAACTTAGGATTTGGAAGTACTTCGAATGGACAAACCGTCGCAATCGGGTCTCCGACCTGAACTCCAAAACTCTCTGCTTCTTCTTTGCTTGATGCTCCAATATCAATAAACATCGTTTCAGGCTTCAGAACATTTTTTCGTTCTTCAATGGACAGAACATGAGGTGCCTTTGATCCTATGACACCAGTTAAATCTCCATTTTTCGTCAGGACTTTTACGCGCTGGGCAAGCATGACATGCCCCCACCAGCCGCCTAATGTCTGGAATTTCAGAAAGCCGTCATTCGTGATGGCTTTTACCATAAGGCCGACTTCATCCATATGACCGGCGATTAAGATTTTCGGGCCTTTTTTTCCCGTAATTCCAACGATGCTTCCAAGATGATCTTTTAAAATCTCTGGCGTTATTTGACTAATGTTTTCTTCAAGAACTTTATGAATCCGTGCTTCAAAACCTGATGGACCTGCAGTTTCGGTTAATTGTTTCAGCAGCTGTAAGTCTTTTTCCACTATACATCCCTCCATTTATAGGATGTCTTGGATGTGAAGATTTTACGCTGTTTATTTTATGCGGAAATCACGGTTTGCCCATTCCGATCATTAATCCGATAAATGCGAGCAAAATTCCGCCAGTATAAGAGAAAACGAGATATTTAATTAAGACAGAATGATTTTTCTTTTCTCTAAGCTGGATATTCTCAAGCTTAAAGGTGGAAAACGTTGTGAAAGCTCCCATAAAGCCAATGCCGAGCAGGGAATATAAGTTTTCAGACAGCCCTTTACCGGTCATCCACCCTAGCAGAAAAGAGCCGGCTAAATTGACCGCGAGTGTGCCTGATGGAAATCCGGTCTGACTTTTGTTATTCAGCCGTGAGCTGATCATAAAACGGGCAATGGCTCCTAAACACCCGCCAGCAGCAATTAATAATAAGTTCATGATGCAGCCTCGCCTCTTTCCTTATACATGCGGAGACCAAGGGAGTATCCATACCATGACAGAAAAAGTCCGCCGGCAAGACTAAGAATCACATAGATAAACGCCATGAGAATTGAACCGCTCCGAAGCAGCAGCACCGTTTCAACGCTGAACGTGGAAAAGGTTGTGAAGGACCCGACAAGCCCTGTTCCAAGGCCGGCTAAAACATGAGGTTGAAAGAGCTTCAGCCTCAAAATACCCGTCGTAAACCACCCGAGGATAAAGCAGCCGATCAGGTTCGCAAGAAGGGTTCCCAGAGGAAAACCATTGCTGAGCCAAGGGTGGGTGAGCACACCTAAAGAATATCTGAGCAAACTGCCAATCACTCCTCCGGCTCCGATCAGAAGATAATTCATCTTGTAAACCTCCTATTTAAGAAGAAAAACCAAACCTCAATTTTTGTCTTTAAGATCACCGTTTCATAAAAACTTCACATCATTATTATAAAATAAAGATTATACTTTAATATAGAACATTAAAGCGGGGTTTGAATAGTGAACACAATAACTATTATGATCATTGATGATGAAGAAACAATGAGAGCACTGATCAAAACATTTCTAATTAGTGAGGGCTATTTAGTCATTGAAGCTTCTAATGGCATGGACGCTCTTGAACGGATAAATATTGATGCGCCTGATTTAATAGTTGCGGACGTTATGATGCCTTATATGGACGGCTTTACATTTGCAGAAGAAATGAAAAAAAACCATCACATCCCCCTTATTTTTTTATCTGCGAAAGGGGAGGAATGGGATAAAATCCAGGGCCTCAAACTTGGAGGGGATGATTATATTGTAAAACCGTTCCATCAGGGAGAACTGCTTGCAAGAATCGAATCTGTATTAAGAAGAGTGAGGCAGAGCGACATTTTAAGTAACCGGATTACGGCTGGTCCGCTTATTCTTGATGCATCAGGCTATAAAGCAATGATAAAAAATCAGCCTTTATCCTTAACATTAAAAGAATTTGAGATTCTGTCCCTGCTTGCGAGAAATAAAGGGACCGTCTTTACGAGAGAACAGCTTCTTGAATCGGTTTGGGGATTAAATTACATTGGTACCGGCCGAACGGTAGATACTCATATTAAAACACTTAGATTGAAATTGAAAGATCATGCATATCTCATTCAAACAGCATGGGGTGTCGGGTATAAATTTGAGGTGTAACGATTGAAACGTCTGAACTTAAGCCAGAAAGTACTGATGCTGATCGGCATTTGCATTGTATTCAGCATTTTATTCTCTTTTTTCTTTCTGCATTTTTTATACAAAGAACTATACTTTAACAGCATCAAAGAATCTGTCATTTATCAGGGCGAGAGAACAGCTGCCCATTATCATTACGGCTCTTTAAGCGATGAAATCATTGAAAAAATTCACTGGTACAATGTCGTGTCTGAGTATGAAGTCATTGTACTGGACGATATTGAAGATTTACGTTCGTATTTTCCATATGAAGTGAACTATGAAGCTCTGATTACAAGTGAAGACCGCGAAATCCTTAAAAATGGGGATTATATCGTTAAGGATGGATATGTAAAAGAATTTAACCGTGAAATCATTGGCGCCGTCTTCCCGATTATGGGAGATAAAGAGCTTATTGGTTTCATCTATATCTATGTTCCTTTAGCAGATCTTCAAGAAGTATTCGAAGGAAGTCTGCCGATTCTTCTGCTTGTCGGATCTCTGTTTTTTATGATTCTCTTTTTAGCGGTCAATCAGATTCGGCGATCGCTTTTTAAGCCTCTGAATGATTTTCAGGAATTTTCAAAAGAGGTATCAAAGGGCAATTACTCGAATCGGCTTGTTCATAACAATCATGACGAAATAGGGCAGCTTGCTCACGCATTCAATTCCATGAGTCAGTCGCTTGAGGAGCAGGAAGCGAGGAAAAAAGAGTTTCTTGCTAATGTTGTACATGAGCTGAGAACGCCGCTCACATATATTGGAGGGTACAGTCAGGCTCTTAACCGGCAAATGTATACGTCGCCTGAAGAAGCGGATCACTATTTGATGACGATTGAAAGAGAAACAAATCGCCTGAATAAGCTGATAACCGATTTAATTGACCTTGATCACCTGCAGGAAAGTATGTATACCCTAAACGTTGAACCAATCGCCATTGTTCAGCTGTTTTTAGATACGCTGGCATTATTTGATATCCGTATCAGTGAAAAAAAGCTGAAAACTGAACTGGATATTCAGGAAGATCTTATCGTAACAGGCGACCCTAAACGTCTTCAGCAAGTTTTTTACAATCTTCTGGACAACGCGATTAAGTATTCTTCAGAAGAAAGCCATATTAATATCACCCTCAATGAAGAAAACAGGCAGCTATTCTTCCGCTTAAATAACAAGGGGAATGAAATAGCAGAAGAAGATCTCACCCATATTGGAGAACGTTTTTTCCGTACTGACAAAGCAAGAAGCCGAATGACGGGCGGGACGGGTCTTGGCATCTCAATTGTAAAAGAAATTGTCAGGCTGCACGGGGGAGAGTTCTCAATCACCAGCGGTTCTTCCGATGGAACCACTGTTATTGTTATCCTTCCAGACCTATTATAATTTATGTAAAACCGCCCAATTTTTCGGGCGGTTTTTGGTTGTTGCATAAGTCCTCTAAATTGCCGGCCGAAGGAAAAATGTAATTGCCCTCTGGCGCAATTGTTCTTCTTTATTTTGTTTGAAAATCTCAATCCTTTCCTCACAGTAATTTCACAATCATTATGTAATCTTAAGGTAATCAAATGAAAAAATGAGGTGAAACATTGAAAAAAACAGCCCTGCTTGTATTGATTCTCAGCTGTGTGATTCAAAGCGCCTGCCAATTTAATGACGAAAGACCCTACCAAATGAAATCGTTTACCTATACAAACCAAAATGGACAGGCTTTTGGCTCGGATGATTTAAAAGGTAAGGTATGGATTGCCGATTTTATTTTCACAAGCTGTGAAACTGTCTGTCCGCCAATGACGGCAAACATGGCAGCCCTGCAGAAAGAATTGAAGGCAGAAGAGCTGCCTGTGGAGCTGGTTTCAATTAGCGTAGACCCATCTGTGGATACTCCGGAAAAGCTTAAAGCATTCATGCAAAAGTTTACAAAGGATGATTCAAACTGGAATATGCTTACGGGGTATTCCCAGGGGGAGATAGAGAAATTTGCAAGAGATGAATTTCAGACTCTTGTTCAAAAACCTGAAGAATCTGATCAAGTGATACATGGAACAAATTTTTACCTCATTAACAAGAATGGTGAAATTGTAAACGATTATAGCTTCACACATGGAAATCATTTCAAAAAACTTATTGGTGATGTGAAGAAACAAATGTAAAAGGAGAACGAACATGATTAAAAGCGAGATAAACGATCAACGGGAAAACACAGAACAAGCACCAGTAAAACCTTCAAAAAACAAAACAAAACCATCTATTTATCAAGTTGTCTGGAGGTGGCACTTTTATGCAGGAATATTCTTTTCGCCATTTTTGATTATTCTGGCATTCAGCGGAGGCGTCTACCTTTTTAAACCGCAGATAGAAAACTTCATATATAAGGATATTTACTTTGTCCAGGAAGAAGGATCAAGCACACTGTCAACGGCCGCTCAAGTTTCAAATGTTAAGGAGAAATATCCCGATGGAACCGTAACCTCTATCAAATTTTACGATGATCCGATGCGGACGTCAGAGCTTGGATTGCTGCAGGATGAAAAAATGATTGCCGTATTTGTAAATCCTTATAACGGGGACATTCAGGGAAGCTTAAAAGCAGAAGAAAAATTCACGGAGATTTTTAAAAAGCTTCACAGTGAAATGCTTGTCGGCGGTACAGTCGCAAATAGACTTGTCGAACTTGCAGCCTGCTGGGCGGTAATCCTCTTGATCACAGGATTATATATATGGTTTCCAAGAAATAAAGCTTCCATCTGGGGAACTATTTTACCGAGGTTCACAAAAAAAGGCAGAACGTTTTGGCGAGATATGCATGCCGTGCCTGCTTTTTGGTTATCAGCTGCAATCTTGGTGTTAATTGCAACAGGCCTTCCGTGGTCAGGGGTTATGGGGGAGCAAATTAATAAGATGGCCACAGCCACAAATACGGGAGCTCCGCCATTTGCCTATAGCTGGGGTGAAAAGCCTGAGTCTGTCATCAAAACGCGGGATGTTGCAGAGGAGGTGCCGTGGGCAGCGGAAAATCTTCCAGTTCCATCATCAGCCGGTGCAAAAAATGTCCCTATTTCGCTTGAGGATGTTCAAGCTATTTCTAAAAATGAAAAAGTTGCGAAGCCGTATACAATCTCCTTCCCTCAAGGTGAGGAGGGTGTTTATACCATTTCCGCATCAAACCCCGATCCGAGAGATGATGCAACATTGCACCTAGATCAGTACAGCGGGACTATCTTAAGTGACGTGAGGTTCAGTGACTACGGGATCATGGCAAAAGGGATATCCCTTGGCATATCCCTGCATGAGGGCACATTATTCGGGCTAGCCAATCAGGTGATCGGGTTGATTGTTTGTTTAGGATTGATCGGCTTGGTTGTCAGTTCTTTCATTATGTGGAGTAAGAGAAAGCCTGAAGGGAAATCAGGAGCTCCCGCTGGGTCAAAGAATAACAAGGCTGCAAGGGGAGTTTTCTTCATTATGCTGATTTTGGGGGCAATTATGCCGCTAGTCGGAATTTCGATCATCGCTGTCTATTTACTGGACCGCTTAGTAATCGTGAGAATCAAACCGCTGAAAGCGTGGATAGGATGAAAATCGTGATTAGGAAATCATTTAATACGTGGATGATCCTTCTTATATTCTGTTTAACCGGCTGTACAGCCAATGAAAATGAAACGCCTGAAATTGTAGAAGCTGACATCCAGCTGCCAGAAACACTTGCTTCTAATCAAAAAATTGAATTGCAAGTAAAACTGACACAGGGCAATGATGCTGTTAAAGATGCGGATGAAGTCATGTTTGAAATATGGAAAGCGAATGAAAAAGAAAAGGCTGTCTTCTTTGAAGCCCTGCATGATAAAAATGGTATCTACAAAACCGAGAGCAGCTTCAAAGCTGACGGTGTGTATTTTATCCAAACACATGTCACCGCCCGGGATATGCACGTCATGCCAAAGCTGCAATTTACCGTAGGAAATGCGGCCAAAAAAGAGCTGAAAGCTGCTGAAAAAGAAAAATCAGCCGGCACATCAGGAAAACATCATTAAGAGAATCGTCTATGCAAAAGTTTAATTTTTAAAAATGGAGGGAAGATAATCTTTAAAAAAATAAATAAAGATAGAAAGAAGGAAAATGCGATGTTATGGACGATTATTGGACTTTTACTTTTATTCTGGGTGCTTGGTCTTGTATTTAATGTAGTGGGCGGAATTATTCACGTTTTACTTGTTCTTGCAGTGATTGTATTCCTATATAACTTTTTTGTGAAACGACGCAAAACGAGGGTTTAAGCAGTACTGAAGTCTGAGGATAAGGGCACAATGCGTGCTTTTGTCCCAGTCTTTTTTTATGCCGTCTTATAAATGCCCTTCACGAGGCAGAAGGTATGATACAATGAAATAATAGCTGTAAAAATACTGACTCGGAAATTGTAAGTGATCAACAGTGCTAGGAGACTAAATATGACAATAGAGAAAAATGTAAAGATTATTCCGCTTGGCGGAATGGGTGAAATCGGGAAAAATATGTACCTCGTCGAATATAAGGATGAGATTGTAATTGTCGATTCAGGAGTCAAATTCCCTGACGAAGAATTAAGAGGCGTTGATTACATCATCCCTGATTATACATACTTGGTGAGAAATGCCCATAAAGTAAAAGGACTTTTTATCACTCATGGACATGAGGACCATATTGGCGGTGTGCCTTTCTTATTGAAAAAGCTGAATGTTCCTGTTTTTGCAGGAAGACTTGCAATGGGCTTTATCAGAAACAAACTTGAGGAGCACAACCTGCTCAGAGATGCAGTCCTGCATGAAATTACAGAAGAAAGCACGATTAATCTGGAAAACCTGGATGTCACGTTCTTCCGGACAACTCACAGTATTCCGGATTCATTTGGCGTGGTCATTCATTCGCCAATTGGAAATATTGTTCATACAGGAGATTTTAAATTTGACCTGACACCTGCAGGACCTGAGCAGGACTTATCAAGAGTTGCAAGGGTTGGACAAGAAGGTGTGCTCTGCTTGCTGTCAGACAGCACAAACAGTGAAGTACCCGGCTTTTCAGTATCAGAAAAAAAGATCGGGCAAAACATTCTGGATTTAGTCAGAAGACAGTCCGGACGTATTATTGTGGCCTTATTTGCATCAAATGTGTTCCGCCTTCAGCAGGTCATTCAAGCATCTGTAGCCTGCGGCAGGAAGGTGGCTTACACTGGAAGAAGCATGGAAAGAGCGATATCTATCGGCCTTGAGCTCGGCTATATTGAAGCCCCAAGCGGTACATTTATTGATCCGGATGAAATCAGCTCTTATAAAAACAACGAACTGACTATTCTGTGTACGGGCAGCCAAGGCGAACCTTTTGCTGCTCTATCGAGGATTGCTGAAGGAAAACACCGCCACATCCATATAGAGGAAGGCGATACCATTATTTTTTCATCTTCCCCAATACCGGGAAATGTTCTAAGTGTAAACAGAATTATCAACAAGCTGATGAAAGCCGGAGCAGACGTGATTGACAATAAGCTCTATGACATTCATACGTCAGGGCATGGAGGTCAGGAAGAGCTGAAGCTTATGCTGAAGCTGCTGAACCCAAAATTCCTGGTGCCGATTCACGGGGAATACCGCATGCAGAAAATGCATCAGACGCTTGCAATGGAATGCTTTATTCCAGAAGAAGACATTTTCATTTTAGACAATGGGCATGTATTGAATGTTTCCAGTGACAAGGCGTATCAGGCGGGGAAAGTGCCTGCCCGTTCTGTCTATGTTGATGGAAATGGAATCGGTGATGTAGGAACATCCTTGCTTGGCGAGCGGAAGCAGCTTGCAGACAGCGGAATCATATCGATTCTGATTTTTAAAAACGGAGAAGAAATCATCCGCAAACCGCAGATTATTTCAAGAGGCTTTGTTTACTTAAGAGAGTCCAATGACTTTATTATGGAAATAGAAGCACTTGCCGCTGCTGTCATCAGGGAAGATAAAGTCGAAGGGGATATCGAGAAACATTTAAATTCAGTGATATCCGACTTTATTTATAAAAGACTTAAAAGATCGCCTATCGTCGTTGTCAAGGTGATTGATGTGAAAAAGGAAAAGTAGGCCGCAAGCTAAAAGCGTTGTACAAATATTAACGGATTCTGTTTTATGGTTCACACATTTATCACTTATCACGGTAAATAAAAAAACCACCGATTTTCGGTGGTTTTTTGCTATGAAAAATGGCTCGTTTTTCAAGTGAATGGACTATCGCTTCTAAATTTTTCTAAAGCTATAGGTTTATTAAATCTCTTATCTATTGTTTTTAGGATAATAGGAAAATCCTGGGTATTTAACAACAGGCCATTTCTCCTTGCGCAGAGCATCAGTCAATTCTGCTCCAACATTTAAGTTGCTCTTAATTAATTCTTTAGGTGTCAGTGCCATCCATTGATTTAGTGACACGTCTTCAAAGCGGTTGCTTTTGAATATTTCTAAGAACCATAATGTTTCGGTTCCGGTGTTTTGGATATAGTGTCCAGTAGCAAATGGGACATATCCGACATCTCCAGCTCTAACATCAAATGTACGGGCTGTTCCTTCTCCAAGAAATACAGTCATTCTTCCTTCCCCGGTAAGGTAATATTGCCATTCGTCATTATTCGGATGCCAATGAAGTTCTCTCATTGCACCCGGCTCAATCTCAACGAGTGCTGCGGCAATTGTTTTTGAAATGGGAAAGTTAGCAGAGTCCACAATTCGCACGCTGCCGCCCGGTGTTTTGACGGGCGTTTGTTTTAACAGCTCGTGCTTGAAGGTTAAAGGAACTTCTCCATAGGGAGACTGGACTTCTTGACTTTCAAGTGAACCTGGTACCTCCCCTTGATAAATATATACCTGATCAGAAGGAATGGAGTTAAAAGCACTTTCCGGTACTCCGAAATTAGCCGATAAAACATCTTTTGGCGTATGTGCAAACCAATCGGAGATGGATAAAGTGGAAAGATCGGAAAAGTTCCCGTCATCGAAGACGAGCAGAAATTCACAATGTTCCAACCCTTGAATCGAATGTGGAATGCCAGGCGGAAAGTACCAAAGGTCGCCTGGGCCAACGTCGGCAATAAAATTCCGGCCCTGCTGGTCAACCGCAGTGATTCGTGCCCGGCCTAACAGCATATAAGACCATTCTGCTTGTTTATGCCAATGGAGTTCACGCACCCCGCCGGCAGTTAAGCTCATATTTACTCCAGCAAGAGTGGTCGCTGCTGGAAGTTCCCTGACGGTAATTTCCCGGGACCATCCACCGTGATTTAATGTCATAGAAGTATCTGAGAATGAGAATTTTAAGTTTGGAACCAATCCAGCATCTGTCATAGGCGGGACAAGCATATTCGGATTTTGAAGATCCCGCATAATATTACGCGGTCCGGAGTCAATCGCACCTGCTCCGTCACTCCGGATTGGTTGTGGCACTTTTTCGCCTGCTTGATTAATAGTGCGTTTTTCCATCATTATGCTCCTCTTTAATGGGATTATTAAGTGAGAATCATTCATCGTAGTGTATGAATTGGGCTTCAAAGGGTTACTTTGCCTATTGATAAAAAAAGGAGGCATCCCTTAATGAAGGAATGCTCCCTTTAGTTGTAATGAAATGAATAATCGAATTACTGAGATCTAATATTGGTTATTTATCAACGAAAAGTAAAGAGTCTGATTTAGCGGTTAAATCAGACTCTAACACGGTATTTATTTGGGTTTATGCACCTCTAAACTGTAATAAAAAGATAGATTTTCAGCTTTATTTATGTATTCTCAATTGAAATTTGTTCAATTTTGCCTAGAACAACTGTGTAAAAGAACAAACCAATTACCAAAGCAGCAGCAAGAACAAATGCCATGTTAAATGAACCTGTCTTATCAACGATGTACCCTGTCAGGAAAGTGGCAATGATTCCTCCGAATAAATTGTTTGAAAAGTTAACCATTGAACTGAGAACAGAGGTTGAACCAGGAGGGGAAAGCTTTGCTGCAATCGTCCATCCGACCGGGGCAGCAGCAGAAATACCTGCGAGGCCAATCGAAATAAAAAGCATGGACATGATTGGATTTTCCGTAAAAATAGATCCAATAAATGTCAGTCCGACTGTCATTCCGGTGACAATGATGCCTTTATAAACTTTGTTAGGAGCATGACCGTTTCCTATCAGAAAATCAACCAGCCAGCCTCCTGCAATAATCCCTGAAATCGCGGCAATCAGCCAGGGAATGGCCGTATAAAGGGAAGAGGAAAGTAAATCAAGTTTAAACTGCTCTCTGAAAAAAGTCGGAAGCCAGAGCAGAAGCAAATTAAAGGTGTAGCCATATCCTGTGAAGCCGATCATGAGCCCCCATACTTTTCGATTTTTAAAGAAGGTTTTTATTACGCGAAGAACTTTATAGGAAGGCATATCAGAAAGATCCCCATATTTTTGAATGTAATTGATTTCTTCTTTTGAAATGCTCTTATGAGAACGCGGTTCATCATAATATTTCCAGAAGATAATCGTAAAAATTACATTTATGACTCCAATTGTTAAAAAGGCAATTCTCCAATCATAAAGAGTAATTAAAATAGCTGTCAGCGGTCCTCCAATTACATTGGACAGTTTGGCTGAAGAATCAAAAAGAGCGTTTGCGAATCCCCGTTCATGAAAAGGGAACCAGTTGGCTGTAGCTTTTGCTGCTGCAGGAAAAGCGGATGCGCTCGTAATGCCGGTAAAAAAACGCAGAATATATAAGAGAAGGGTTCCTTGAACAAACACTATACTGATGGTTAAAAGCGTCCAAAGGATCATGCCGATTCTTGTAACCCAGCCGACTCCCCATTTATCAAGCAACCCTCCAATAGGAAGCTGCATAAAAGTATAAGCGTAGTTATAAATAGTAAAAACAAGTCCCATTTCAAATGCACTGAGAGAAAAAGCTTTCTGCAGTTCTGGTGCTGCTGCAGCAACTGCAACCCGGTCAAAGTAATTTAAAATAATCAGACTGCTAAGCAGGGAAGAAATGGCCCATCTCGTGTTTTTGCCGAGAGGACGGATTATTTTTTCAGACTTGCTCAAAACAGACACCGCCTTTTTAGCCCATTGGGAAGGAAGTAAAAAAAGGAATTCCTGTTTAAGGTTTCCTCTTTTTTATTTATCATTCTTTTTGATTCACGCCACCGTAAAACAAAAGAAGAGACGCACGAATGTGCATCTCTTAGGAATTAATGGTTTGCTGTTTTAGTATTCGGTTTGTCATATACGGCCAATTTATTTAAAAGGGTGGTACTGTCTTTGTTCAGCCCCATTATTCTGACCTCAGTCCCATTTTGTCTGTACTTAAGGATAATCTTATCAATTGCCCCTACAGCTGAATCGTCCCAAAGATGGGCATTGGTTAAGTCAATCGTGATGGTATCAATCTCTTCTTTGAAGTTGAATGTTGAAAGCAAATCTTCAACTGATGCAAAAAAGACCTGACCGCTGACTTTATAGGTTTTCATTAATTTGTTTTCGCTGACAAGTGTTTCTACATGTACTTTAGAAATTTTTGCTGCAAAGAACAGCGCACTTAAAAGGACTCCTGCAAGCACACCTTTTGATAAATCATGTGTAGCAACAACTGTTACAACTGTTACAATCATGACCGCTGCGTCTGTTTTTGGCATAATATGCAGCTTTGTTAAAGAAGACCAGTCAAAAGTTCCAATTGATACCATAATCATCACTCCAACAAGAGCTGCCATTGGAATTTGAATCAGCAGGTCGTTTAACAATAAGATCAGCACCATTAAGAATACTCCGGCAACAAAAGTCGATAATCTGCCTCTTCCGCCGGATTTAACATTAATAACAGACTGGCCGATCATCGCACAGCCTGCCATACCGCCAAAAAAACCATTGATAATATTGGCAATACCCTGGCCTTTTGCTTCTTTATTCTTATCGCTTTCCGTATCTGTCATGTCATCCACGATTTGCGCTGTCAGCAGGGATTCCAATAATCCGACAATGGCTAAAGCGAATGAGTAAGGGAAAATGATCTGAAGAGTTTCAAAGTTTAATGGAATATCAGGGATCAAGAAGAAAGGCAGTGCCTGTGTTAATTCGCCCATATCTCCAACTGTTCTTACACCTGCTCCTGTCATAACTGAAATAATGGAAATCACAATGATTGCCACCAGCGGAGAAGGAACGGCTGCAGTGAATCTAGGCAGGATATAGATAATAGCTAAAGCACCTGCTACCATAGCATACATGATCCACGTTTCACCAGCGAAATGCGGAAGCTGAGCCGTAAAGATCAGAATAGCCAATGAATTTACAAATCCAACCATAACCGATCTTGGAATGAATTTCATTACTTTTCCGAGCTTTAATACACCCATACCAAATTGAATGACACCTGTAAGCACGGTTGCCGCCAGTAAATATTGCAGGCCGTGATCAGCAACAAGCGTCACCATCAGCAATGCCATGGCTCCTGTAGCTGCCGAAATCATTCCAGGTCTGCCGCCTACAAATGAAATTACCACAGCAATACAGAAGGATGCGTATAATCCGACCATCGGGTCAACTCCTGCAATAATGGAGAAGGCAATTGCTTCTGGAATAAGAGCCAAAGCAACGACGATACCCGACAAAATATCTCCCCGGATATTGCCGAACCACTCTTGTTTAATTGTCTGTGCGTTCAATCAAAAAACACCTCTTTTATCTTATTTTGTTGTGACTTTCAACTCTCATGAAAGCCGTGGCCGCTGTTAACCCGGAAATTATATCATCTTTTATGAAAAAACAGTAATTTGAAGTAAGCGGGTACATTAGCAAACTACTCTTTATATCCCTTGTTTTCGTCCGATTAGGTACTAAATTGCCTATACAGCTATATCTTTATGTAAAAAATGTAAACGGAATTTATTAATCTATCATTTTCATAAATTGATTGTCTTTTGTCCAAAAACAACAAATAAAGCGCTTAATTCTTGTATTTTTAGAACGTTGTGAAAATTGTCGAAAAAAAGTAAGATTATCTTGTGATTACAACTTCTACAGGAGGTGTGCGTTAACGATGGAAGCGATTACAAGAGATTTTTTCTTATTCTTATCCAAAAATAACTTACTTAATAATATTGCAAAGAAACGCGGCGGCAGTTTTGCAGCTGGAAAAATAATCGGCGGAACGGATTTTCAAAGTTCAATCAAATTTATTAAACAGCTGAATGAAAGCGGCCTGCTGGTAACAGTCGATCATCTTGGAGAATTCGTAGATTCAGAGGAAGTCACAAGAGAGAGAACGGCAGAATGCATCGAAACAATCGAAATGATCAGCAGGGAAAAGCTTGATTCACAAGTATCATTAAAGATGACATCCCTCGGTCTTGATATTGATCACAAGCTGGTCATCGAAAATATGACAAAAATCCTTGATACAGCACAAAAACACAATGTCATGGTGACGATTGACATGGAAGATGAAGTGCGCTGTCAGGCTACTCTTGATATTTTCAAACAGTTTAAAGAAAAGTACAGCTGCATCAGCACAGTCTTACAAGCTTACTTATATCGTACAGAGAAAGATTTAAGCGATCTCGCCAAGTATAAACCGTTTCTGCGTCTCGTAAAGGGCGCATATAAAGAGTCACCTGAGGTGGCCTTTCCTGAAAAGGCAGATGTTGATGAGAACTATAAAAAGCTGATTGAACAAAGTCTGCTTAACGGCAACTATACAGCTATCGCCTCTCATGATGACCAGATCATCGAGTACACAAAAATGCTCGCCAAAAAGCATAACATTCCAAGCTCTATGTTTGAATTCCAAATGCTTTACGGAATGAGAAGCAAAACGCAATTAGACCTTGTCAAACAAGGGTACAAAATGCGCGTCTATGTACCATATGGTCTTGACTGGTACGGCTACTTCATGAGAAGACTTGCCGAGCGGCCATCCAATATTGCTTTTGCCTTTAAAGGCATGGTGAAAAGTTAAGGATTACACTAAATTATTCTAAAGGAGCGATTTCTAATGATTCCATACAAACACGAACCATTTACTGATTTCACAAACGAGGACAACAAAAAAGCCTACCAGGAAGCTCTTCAAAAAGTTGAAGGCTATTTAGGACAGGATTATCCTTTATACATCGGTGCAGAAAAAGTAACGACAGATGATAAAATCGTGTCTTATAACCCTGCTGATAAAGAAGAAGTAATCGGCCGCGTGTCAAAAGCAAGCCGTGACCATGCAGAAAAAGCGATGCAGGAAGCTTCTGCTGCTTTTGAAAGCTGGAAAAAAGTAAAGCCTGAAATCCGTGCAGATGTTCTTGTAAAAGCAGCAGCCATCATCCGCCGCCGCAAGCATGAGTTTTCAGCTCTTTTAACAAAAGAAGCAGGAAAGCCTTGGAATGAAGCTGATGCTGATACAGCTGAAGCGATTGACTTCCTTGAGTTTTATGCCCGTCAAATGCTGAAGCTTAAAGACGGGGTTCCTGTTGAAAGCCGTCCGGGAGAATACAACCGCTATGACTACATTCCACTAGGTGTCGGCATCATCATTTCACCTTGGAACTTCCCGTTTGCGATCATGGCAGGAACAGCGGTAGCTGCAATCGTTACTGGAAACACGATTCTATTAAAACCGGCTTCAACTACACCTATTGTTGCAGCTAAATTTGTAGAAGTTATGATGGAAGCAGGACTTCCTTCAGGCGTTCTGAACTTTGTTCCAGGAAGCGGTGCAGAAGTTGGAGACTACCTTGTTGACCATCCAAAAACACGTTTTATCTCTTTCACAGGTTCACGTGATGTAGGCCTTCGCATCTTCAACCGTGCGTCACAGCTTAACGACGGACAAATCTGGCTGAAGCGCGTTATCGCTGAAATGGGCGGAAAAGATACAATTGTAGTAGATAAAGAGGCTGACCTTGAGCTTGCTGCTCAATCGATCGTAAAATCAGCATTTGGCTTCTCAGGACAAAAATGCTCTGCTTGTTCACGTGCAGTAATCGTAGAAGATGTTTACGATCAAGTATTGAACCGCGCTGTAGAATTAACAAAACAATTAACAGTCGGCAATCCGACAGAAAACCATTTCATGGGACCGGTTATTGATCAGGCTGCTTTTGACAAAGTCATGAGCTATGCAGAAATCGGAAAAGAAGAAGGGCGAATTCTTGCAGGCGGAGAAGGAGACAGCTCTAAAGGCTACTTCGTTCAGCCGACAATCGTTGCAGATGTAGATCCAAAAGCACGCTTAATGCAGGAAGAAATCTTTGGACCGGTTGTTGCTTTTGCAAAAGCGAAAGACTTTGATGAAGCACTTGAAATTGCAAACAACACAGAGTATGGTTTAACAGGTGCGGTTATTACGACAAACCGCGCTAACATGGAAAAAGCACGTGAAGACTTCCATGTAGGAAACCTTTACTTCAACCGCGGATGTACTGGCGCAATCGTAGGCTACCAGCCATTCGGAGGCTTCAACATGTCAGGAACAGATTCTAAAGCAGGCGGTCCTGATTACCTTCAGCTTCACATGCAGGCTAAAACAACATCTGAAACATTTTAATCTGCAGATTCATAGAAAAGATTGGGTTTAATAGATGGGGGAAGTAACATAACAGGTTGCTTCCTCTTTTTAAAAGCTAATTTCGCTCAAAAAGGCGGTTTTCCGCAGCAATTGGTGAAATTCGCTGCTATAAAAATAGAGGTATTGGCGGGGAAGGGGTTCATCTATGATTGACTACGCATTGATTACATCTATAGGCATTTACATGGCAGGCATGCTCCTGATCGGGTATTTTGCTTATAAACGAACGTCTAATTTGAATGATTACATGCTTGGAGACCGCGGTCTCGGACCAGCTGTTACGGCGTTAAGCGCCGGTGCGGCAGATATGAGCGGATGGCTTTTAATGGGACTGCCGGGCGCTATGTTTGCAACGGGACTCAGTTCTATATGGATCGTCATCGGTTTAACGCTTGGCGCTTATGCCAACTGGCTTTATGTTGCTCCTAGATTAAGAACGTATACAGAAGTAGCGAACAATTCCATCACCATTCCGGCATTCCTTGAAAATCGCTTTGCTGACGGATCACGGATTCTGAGACTTATTTCAGCTTTAGTTATCTTAATATTCTTTACTTTTTATGTTTCATCTGGAATGGTATCGGGCGGTGTTTTATTCCAAAGCACATTCGGCCTTGATTATCATACTGGATTATGGATTTTAACCGGCGTTGTAGTAGCCTATACATTGTTTGGCGGATTCCTGGCGGTAAGCTGGACTGACTTTGTTCAGGGAATCATCATGTTTATTGCTTTGATTCTTGTACCTATTGTGACTCTTATCCATGTTGGAGGGTTTGGTCCTTCGATTGACACAGCTCGTTCAATTGACCCGGCACTTTTAAATATTTTTACTGGAACAAGCCTATTGGGAGTTATTTCATTATTTGCATGGGGCCTCGGGTATTTTGGCCAGCCGCATATCATTGTCCGCTTTATGGCCATTAATTCTGTAAAAGAAATCAAAAAAGCCCGAAATATCGGGATGGGATGGATGATTTTCTCAAGTATCGGTGCGATGCTTACAGGATTTATCGGCATCACTTATTTTTCACAAAATGAGATGAAGCTTGATGATCCGGAAACAGTTTTCATCGTTTTAGGAGAAGTACTGTTTCATCCGTTTATTACAGGATTTTTGATCTCAGCTATTCTCGCAGCGATTATGAGCACGATTTCTTCTCAGCTGCTTGTAACAGCGAGTTCCTTAACAGAGGATATTTACAAAACATTCTTCAGACGTTCTGCTTCAGATAAAGAACTTGTCTTTTTAGGCAGAACCTCCGTTCTGCTCATCTCGGTCATTGCCCTTATTCTTTCTTGGGAGCAAAACGACACAATCCTTGGACTTGTCGGTTATGCCTGGGCTGGATTTGGTTCTTCATTTGGACCGCTGATTTTGCTGAGTCTCTTCTGGAAAAGAATGACGAAGTGGGGAGCGCTTTCAGGGATGGTCGTCGGCGCGGCAACCGTTATCTTCTGGTCGATGGCAGGATTGTCAGACACTCTTTATGAAATGATCCCTGGATTTGGATTAAGCTTAATCGCTATTGTTGCGGTCAGCTTGCTGACACCTGAGCCTCCAAAAGAAGCGGAAGAGCAATTTGATGAATTTGAGAGAATTTTAAAGCAGTAGGTATTATAAAACAGGAAGAACCCTTTGCGGGAGCTTTCTGTTTTTTTATTGCTCTTTTTTAAGGCTGTTATCGCATAGATTGTTGTTTTAATGTTGCCCGTTCCTTGCAGCGAGAGGAACTTGACTTCTTCTGGAGATTAATGGGAATGGTTGATTCCACTTTTCGGTGCAAAAACTTAAATTGTGGAATCATAGCTTGCGGTTGATTCCACTCTTCGGTGCAAAAGCTAAAATCGTGGAATCAAAGCATGAATTTGATTCTACTTTTCTGCACAATAACCAAATTTAAAGAGGGTACTCAAAATCAACAATCTATTCGAAAACAGTCTTAATCGTTATTATCACACTTAAACTCTAGTAAGTTTTTAAAGTGAAATCTAGGAAATACGGTCTATTTTAATATTTTTCAATAAATAATCTTTTAATTCTGACATCTTATGATATACTCAATGAAACCGGTTACATTTTATAGATTCAATTTTAGTAGTATAGGGGATGCATCAATGGTAAAGATGAACGATGTTGCAGAAAAAGCAAATGTTTCAAAGGCTACGGTTTCCAGAGTGCTCAGAAACCCGGAAACAGTGAAGAAGGATACGCGGGAGAAGGTTTTGGCAATTATTGAGCAGCTGAATTATCAGCCGAATATTTTGGCCCGTCATTTCAGAAGAAGTGAGACCAACACGATTCTGGTAGTTGTTCCAAATATCATGAACACTGTTTTTTCCCATATTCTCGGCGGAATTGAGCATGCTGCAGGAGAGAAAGGGTACCGGGTGCTGCTTGCAAACACAAATAAACAGGTAGAAAAAGAATATGAATACCTTGATCATTTAAAACAGCGTCAGGTGGATGGAATGATCTTGCTGTCTGCCAGAATGGACAAAGGTGTTTTAGGCGAAGTGATGAGACAGTACCCGGTCGTACTTACGGCGGACTACCTCGAAGGCATTGCCATTCCAACCGTTTCCATCGATAACGTGAGCAGCGCAAGAACCGCAACAGAGCATATCATAAAGCTTGGACACTCCAGGGTCGCTCATATCACAGGCCCGCTTCATCTGCTTTTGAGTCAGGACAGGCTGAAGGGCTATCGTCAAGCACTTTTGCAAAATGATTTGGCTGTTGACAACATCCTGATTCAGGAAGGCGATTTCTCCTATGAATCCGGCTATAACCAGATGACCAAGCTGCTGGCGCTGGAACATCCGCCGACTGCTGTGTTTTCTGCAAATGATGAAATGGCAACAGGCGTGATAAAGGCTGCGAAAGATTACGGACTCTCGGTTCCTGAGGATCTTGCAGTTGTAGGGTTTGATAATATTAAGCTTTCAGCTATTTATGATCCGGGTATAACCACAATTGCTCAGCCTATGTTTGAGATGGGCAAAAAATCGATGGAACTGCTGCTTGAGCAGATTAATGGAGTTGAAATGACAAAAAGGCAATATGTACTTGAGAACGAATTGATTATTCGTGAATCATGCGGTGCGAAACTACTTAAAAATAATTAATATTGTAATCGGTTTCATTATATGAAACTCAAATACTTATGAAATAAAGGCTTTGAAGGTGATGAAAAATGTAACCGATTACATTTAATAAATCCAGATTTATAGAAGAGGAGAGGCTGAAATGTCAAAACGCATACCTGTAGCCCTGCAAATGTATACCCTGCGCAATGAAGCAGAAAAAGATTTTATCGGAACGCTGAAAAAGGTTGCCAGCATCGGATATGAAGGCGTTGAATTCGCCGGATATGGCGGACTGGGAGCATCAGAGCTGAAAAAGGTGCTGGATGATTTCGGATTAAAGACAGCATCAAGCCATATTCCCCTATCAACATTGGAGATGGAATTGAGTTCTGTCATAGAATATCAGCACGCAATCGGAAATAAACACATTGTCTGTCCATTCCTCCCGGCAGAGCGGAGAAGTGAGCAGGATTACCGTGAGCTAATATCTATCCTTAATACTGTTGGCGAAACTTGTCATAAAGAAGGATTGTCATTTGCTTATCATAATCATGATTTTGAACTTCAGCCGTTGTCTGATGGCAAAAAGCCTCTGGAACTGCTGCTAGATGAAACAAATCATGATTGGGTAAAAGCGGAGCTTGATGTGTACTGGCTGACAAAAGCAGGAGAGGATCCGGTGAAGTGGCTGGAAAAATATCAGGGAAGAACCCCGCTTGTTCATTTAAAAGACATGACCACAGATGGAGATCAGTTTTTCGCGGAACTTGGAACAGGCGGTGTAAATCTTGAAGCAATCTTAAACACAGGGGAATCCTCCAAAGTGAATTGGTGGATTGTCGAGCAAGATCAAAGCAGACGTTCACCGCTTGAAAGCATTGAGATCAGTTTTCAATACCTCACCAAGAACTACATAACTGCGTAATCATCATTTATATGAAAAGAGGGAATAGCCGTGAAAAGAGGATTGTTGACGTTAAGTATTTCAGCAGCAATGTTGTTATCTGCATGCGGTTTAAATGGCGGAGGGGCGAAAGAATCGTCAGCTGATGAATCAAACTCCAAGGGAAAACAGACACTTGAGTTCTGGCAAATTGATCCGGGTGAGAAAGAAAAAGTGTACCAGGAAGCTGTGGAGCGGTTTGAGGAAAAACATCCCGATGTTGAGGTGGAAATGCTCCAGATTCCAAATGATGCTTACAAGCAGAAGCTTTCCGTTGCCATGTCCGGCGACAGTGCTCCGGACGTTTTTGTGAGCTGGGGAGGAGGATGGCTGAAGAATTTTGTGGACCAAGATAAGGTACTTGATATTACTTCTGAAACTGATAAAGATCATTTCAACAAACTGGCTCTGGATAATTCCACGTATGATGACAAAGTGTTCGGATTGCCTCTCGGCTTATCCATTGACGTTGTATTTTATAATAAAGAAATATTCAATGAGTACGGATTAACTCCTCCAAAAACATATGATGAGTGGCTGAAGATTATTGATACTCTTAATCAAAATGACATTATTCCAATTGCGCTTGCCAATAAAACTAAGTGGCCAGGTGCTTACTATTTAATGAACTTCGCCAGCCGTATTGGCGGTCCAGAGCTATTCGACAGTGCGTTCCGCCGGACTGGAAAAGGCTTTGACGATCAGGCGTATGTAAAAGCAGGGGAACTCATTCAGGAAATGGTAAAAATGAAAGCTTTTAACTCAGGATTTAATGGTGTTCCTTATGATGAAGGTCAAGGGCGCCAGCTCATGTATTCAGGCAAGGCTGCAATGACCGATATGACCATTTCATTTGTGAACAATATGAAAGAAGAAGCTCCTGAATTTGAAAGTAAGCTCGATTTCTTTGTATTCCCGACAGTGGATGGAGGAAATGGCGATCAAACCCACCTTGGCGCATCAGCGAGTCCGGTATGGTCTGTTGCAAAAAACAGCAATAACCAGGAGCTTGCAATCGAGCTTGCCAAGGAACTGAGCAGTACGGAAACTGCCCAGCAGTATGTAGACCGCACAGGCTCGTTAACAGCTGTGGACAATGTTGTTCCAAAAGATCAATTCACTAAACGTTTTTATGATGTGGTAAAAAATGCGACTCACCTTCAGATGCCATATGATCAGACACTTCCTCCGGAGCTTGCAGAGCTGCATAAAGATACTACCCAAGCTGTGTTCGGTCTTGATATGACACCGGAAGAAGCGGCAAAAAAGATGGAGCAAAAAGCCAAGGAAGATTTGAAGAAAGAGTAATTGGAACTGTATCAAAGGGGCTATGCCCCTTTGTTCCTTGCATTTGAAATACGACTAGGAGGGATGACGTGGAAACGCAATTAAAAGGAATACGAACGAGCAAGACGGCAGTTCAGCCTGCTGTGAGACCAAAGAGGAAATCACTGAACAAATTTGTAACGATCAGTCTGTTTCTAGCCCCTGCCATTATCATTTATATCATTTATGTGCTGTACCCCATTTTCTCCACCCTGCTCTACAGCTTTTACGAGTGGGATGGTGTTGGTGCCGGCACATATGTTGGACTGCAAAACTATGCCAATCTATTAAATGACAGCATTTTTTGGACATCGCTGACGAATAATACTTGGGTTGTGCTTACTTCAGTTTTTGTCCAGATTCCTCTGGGACTGATTATGGCTCTAATGCTCCTTGCACCAATCAGGGGCATCAGGCTGTTCAGCGGTGTTTACTTTTTTCCATTTTTAATCTCCACTGTAGCAGTTGGACTATTATGGATGCTCATGCTCGATCCTTTGAACGGCATCATCAACCAGCTTGTAGGCTTGTTCGGATTTGCAAATGTGGAATGGCTGAGCGAGTCGCATACAGCCATGTTTGCGGTTTTGCTTGTTATCGTCTGGCAGTTTTCACCGTTTTATATGATTCTGTTTAAAGCAGCAATTGTTGGAATTCCAGAAGAGCTTTATGAAGCTGCTGAAATTGATGGCGCTAATGCCTTCACGAAGTTTTTCCGTATCACATTTCCGCTGTTAATGCCTACGATTGTCAGTTCATCCATCCTTGCGATTGTCGGATCTCTTAAGGCGTTTGATATTTTCTATGTAATGACGGGCGGCGGACCAAACCATGGAACTGAACTGCTGGGAACCTACATGTTTAAGCAGGCATTTATAAACTTTAACATGGGATATGCGAGTGCCATTGCGTTTGTTATGTTTTTCCTTGCAATGATCGTAACGGTCATCATTCAGGCGCTAGACTTTTATCGGAAAAAGAAAGGAGCCTATGCATGAATTTAGCGATAAAGAAGATTCCTCTGTACTTGATTGCCATTGTTCTGCTTGTTTTTACAGGTTTTCCTTTTCTTTATATGATTTCAACAAGTTTAAAGAGCAGAACAGAGTTCTTTGAACAGCCTTATTCTCTTTTTTCTTCCTTTACTCTTGAAAACTTTAAGAGTGTATTTGAAATGGGACTGTCCCGCTATTTTTTTAACAGCATACTTGTATCGGTTGTGGCTGTATTTGCCGTAATGCTCATCGCTGCATTGGCGAGTTATCCATTAAGCAGGATGAAGTTTAAGTTCAATCGTGTCGTGTTTCTTCTTTTTATTGCAGGGATGATGCTTCCGATCCATGCAACTTTAATTCCTGTTTTCAAGCTTTCACAAAGTATGGGGATGTACGATACAATCTGGGCATTGCTCGGGCCGTATATTGCCTTCAGTCTTCCGATTTCAATCTTTATTCTGACTCAATTCATGCAAGAGATTCCAGTGTCGCTTGAGGAAGCGGCAAAAATTGACGGCTGTAATCATTTCGGTATTTTCTGGCGTGTCATTCTGCCGATGCTGACACCTGCGTTAATGACCGTTTTAATTTATAACTTTATTCATTTATGGAATGAATTCATATTTGCTCTTGTTTTGATTTCAAGTCCGGAAAATATGACCTTGCCGCTTGGTTTGCAGGATTTTAAAGGGGAATTTTCAGTCAATATTCCGGGGCTGATGGCCGCACTTACACTTGCAAGTCTGCCGATCCTTGTCATTTATATTTTTTCGCAGGAAAAAGTGGTGAAAGGATTGGCCGGGGGAGCTGTAAAAGAGTAATAGACAGGAGAGGAAGAACATGAAAAAACTGAACGTTGGACTGATTGGCTGTGGTGTCATCAGTGATATTTATTTAAATAACTGCAGTCGTTTTGAGCATGTAACCATTATTGCGGTTGCTGATTTAGATCGCGGCAGAGCAGAAGAGAAGGCAAAGGAGCATGGCATTCCTTTTGTTCTTTCAGCAGATGAATTAATCAGCCATGAAGACGTTGATATTGTGCTTAATTTAACACCTCCTGGCGGACATTATGCATTGTGTCTTCAGGCCTTAAATGCCGGGAAGCATGTCTATGTGGAAAAACCGCTCAGCGTTTCTGTCCAAGAAGGGAAAGAACTGGTGGATGCGGCAAAAAAGAACGGACTGATGATTGGTGCAGCACCAGACACATTCCTTGGAGCAGGATTGCAGACATGCCGGGCACTCATTGAGAATGGCGCAATCGGCCAGCCGGTAGCAGCTGCGGCTTTTATGCTTAAGAGCGGACCTGAGCAATGGCATCCGAATCCAGCATTTTTTTACCAGACCGGAGGCGGTCCCATGTATGACATGGGTCCTTACTACTTAACTGCATTTATCTCTCTTATGGGCTCTGTTAAACGGGTTACCGCTTCTGCAGGCATCCCCTTTTTAGAGCGGACAATCATGACGGGAGAGGATGCAGGCAAGAAAATACCTGTTCAGACACCAACCCATATTTCCGGAAATGTGGAGTTCGAAAGCGGAGCGATCGGCACCATCATCACAAGCTTTGATGTGCAGTCCACACAAACTCCGTTTCTTGAAATCTACGGAACGGAAGGTACAATTTCTGTTCCCGATCCAAACACGTTTGCCGGACCGGTAAAGCTAAACCGCAAAGGAACGGATCAGTGGGTAGAGCAGGAGCTGGTAACGGATGAAGTTGAGAACCTCCGCGGCCTGGGGATTGCAGATATGGCAGATGCGATCTTGAATAATCGGCAGCATCGTGCCTCGGGCGATCTTGCTTTTCATGTCCTTGAAATCATGCATGGATTTCATGAGTCGGCATCCCTTGGCAAGCATTACGAGATGCAAAGTTCTTACAGCTTTCCTGCAGGTGTGAACACATTCATATCTGAAGGGAAATAGACAGAGACAATTTAGTGATAGAAAAGCGGCCCGCATGAGAATTATGCGGGCCTTTTTTGACCTGAATAGCCTGCTCCGCTTTTCTCTATTCCCTTTCCCCGCTTAAAAGTATTATAATTAGGTTCATCATTTACTTGAGAAGCGGGGGTCCATCTCTATGATCCTGGAAAAGATTCAGACGATTACTAACATTAACGATATTACTGATATGGTCAGCACGTACTTGAAAAAACCGGTCGTCATTGAAAATGATCAATTCTCTTTGCTTTCATACAGCTCATATTACATAGACCATTTCGATCAAGCCAATCAGCAGACTATTTTTACAAAGCACTGGCCGATCCCCATCCTTGAGAAATTCATGGATGAAGGCATTGTGGATCAGCTTAAAACAATTCCTCATCCCTTTAGGGTAAAACAGATAAAAGAAATCGGTTTAAATCAGCGGGTTGTAGTAAGCGCCATCTACAAAGATCAGGTATTCGGCTATATATGGGTTCAGGAAACAAAGCGGGTGACCGAGAAGGAACTGAATTTCCTTCATGAAGTATCCCATCATATAGGAAAGCTTTTATATCAAAAAAATCAGATAAACATAAGAGAAAATGAAGAAAAAAACGAGTTTTATAAAAAAATTATCGGAGAAGTCTTTCAAACGGAGAATCAAGTTAAATGGGAAGCGGCAAATCACAGTATTCTCATCCCGGAAACGTTTATCGTCAATATTTTCACTGTGTCTCAAAGTGAAGAAGAACAGCTGGATGACCTGACTGAAACGGTTCGTTTATTTGCGAACGCATTGAATCATTTTGCGCATGTGTTTACAGATCAGCTGAAAGTGATCGTCATTATCGGGAGCAATGCAAAAGTTGCAGACCAGCTCGCAGCAAGTGCTTCAGAGCTGACATCAACCGTCCTTTCGCAATTAAACAGCCAGAAAATTTATGCCGGGATCGGCAATGCTTATTCGTCCATTTTGCAGTTGAGAAAATCGTACTTTGAAGCACTGGAAGTCATTAATGCAGCTAAATTTGTCGGCTCTCCTGAAAAACTTCCCTTCACATACAGCAAACTTGGGATATTCCGCTATCTCGAAACCATTTCAAAGCATCACAGTATAACCGGCTATAATAATAAAAGCCTTCAAATATTGAAGAAGAAGGATGAAGAAAGCCAGACAAAACTGATTCATACACTTGAGATTTATTTGTTCAACAACTGTAAAATCAAGCCGACAGCCGAGCAGCTGTATGTTCATACAAACACGCTCAAATACAGGATTAATCAAATCAATGAGCTCACATCCGTTGATTTTGATGATTTTCATACAAGGATTCAATTATATATTGATCTTCAGCTGATGAAGAAAGAAATTTAATAAAAATATTGCAAAAGGAGGGTGTCTGTTGGTTTACACAATTTCCCTATTTCTGCTGGCAGGGCTCGCAGAAATTGGCGGAGGATATTTAATTTGGCTTTGGCTCCGGGAAGGCAAGCCGGCTTATTGGGGTGTTTTTGGCGGAATCTCTTTAGCTATATATGGATTGATTGCAGCTATGCAGACTTTCCCTTCCTTTGGGAGGGTCTATGCGGCTTACGGCGGTATATTTATTATTCTTTCCGTACTGTGGGGATGGGGAGTGGACCGGAAAACGCCTGATGTTTATGATTGGACGGGCGCAGTAATCTGTTTGGCCGGAGTTTCGGTAATGCTGTTTGCTCCCAGGCATTAGAATACAGCAAAAATGTCTATCCCAAACGGAATAGACATTTTTGCTGTTTTTATTTAATTTTCGCATCAATATCAGAAGTATCGACTGATTGGCCAAACCACTCTGTCAGCTTTTCCTTCGCCTGATTTTTAATATCGTCGTCAATATACATCGCTACCTGCAGAAGGGCTAGACCAAGTGCACCCAAATCGTCCGTGTAGCCGACTCCGGCTGCAAGGTCCGGGATTAGATCGAGCGGCAATATGAAATAGCCTAATGCCCCGATAATGATGGCTTTTGTTTTCTTCGGCACTTCAGGTTTTTGCAGCGTAAAATACAAAAGCAATACGGCATAGACTACAGATGAGCCCGCTTTTTTTCCGAATTTCTTTAATTTATCCCAGAATTTTGTTTCTGAATAATGCTTTTCAGCTTCTTGTAATTCTTGAAGGGTGTCCTGTTCCTGTTTTAAAGACATGTATTCACATCCGTTTCGATTGGAGTATACCATTATTTTACTACATTCCGGGCACATCATGTTAGCACTTCTCTGTTTATTAGAAGCTGTTAGAGGAAATATAACAGTAAGAATCTGATTCAGGAGGCGCTGTATGTTTTTTCATCCTATGGATATTTTGGTCTTTGCAGCCTTTGGCCTTGCGCTTTGGGCTCAGGCTAAAGTGAAAAGCAATTTTAATAAATGGTCAAAAGTTCAGGCTTCTTCAGGGTTAACCGGAATGGAGGTTGCCAGGAGAATTCTTGATCATCACGGTCTTCATCATGTACCCGTTGAACCTGTAAGAGGCACACTTTCAGATCATTATGATCCGACTAAGAAAACAGTCAGACTGTCTGAGCCTGTATACGGCGGGCAGTCCATTGCGGCTATTTCAGTTGCAGCTCATGAAGTGGGCCATGCTGTTCAGCATAAAGAGGCGTATGGTGCATTAACGCTCAGGCATAAAATGTTCCCTGTTGTCAGTATTTCTTCCGGCATTGCTCCGTTTTTGCTGATTGGTGGATTTTTGCTCGGTTCGCTGAATCTGATCGGGGTCGGAATCCTCTTCTTTTCCGCAGCAGTTGGCTTTCAGCTTGTCACACTTCCTGTTGAATTTAATGCAAGCAGAAGAGCGAAGGACTTTATGATTGCAGAAGGCATCATCCGCAATGAAGAAGAACGAGGAGTGAACAAAGTGCTCGGAGCCGCTGCGCTGACATATGTAGCAGCTGCTTTAATTTCGCTGTTTGAATTGCTGAAATTCATTATGATCTTTGCAGGTAACAGAGAATAAAGGAAAACCGGACTCGCATGATAAAGAGTCCGGTTTTTTAGCGGAGAATTCTCTCTAAATACTTTAAGCCGTTCTCTGTTATCCTTGTGCCTCCGCGTCCCTTGCGTTTCAAAATCATTCCTTTTTCCTCGAGGTCATCTAAACGCCTTCTCACCTGCTGCGGAGACAATGGCAGCGGAGTGCTTCGTTCTTTTGTTTTTTCTGAAATATAGTCCCTGCTTGCAGCTTTTCCTGAATCATTGCATTCTTTTACAATCTGCAGGATGGTGTCATGTTCTGATTGTTCAAGCATGTTTTGATGTGGCGGTTCTGTCTCCAGAGCTGCTGAAAAAGAATGAGGGAGATCTTTTAATGAAAGGATGGCCCCTTCACAAACCGTAATCATATAATCCACTGCATTTTTAAGCTCTCTGATGTTTCCGTTCCATTCAGCTGCCGTCAGCTTTTCCATCAGAATAGGATCGACCTTCAGCCATTTTCCATTCTTCGTAATAAAGTGGTGAATCAGCAGAGGAATATCTTCTTTTCTCTGATTTAAAGAAGGAATGGAAAGATTCAGCACGTTTAAACGATGAAACAAATCATTTCTGAATGTTTGAGTTTTCATTTGTTCCTCAATTCTTTTATTTGTTGCTGAAATAATCCTTACGTTGATCGGAATAATTTTGGTTCCACCGATTCTTCTAATTTCCTTTTCCTGAAGAACCCTAAGCAGCCTGGACTGCATGGAGAGACTGATATCCCCAATTTCATCAAGGAAAATGGTGCCGTTATCTGCAAGTTCAAACAATCCCTTCTTTCCGCCGCGCTGTGCTCCGGTAAAAGTTCCCTCTTCATATCCGAAAAGTTCACTTTCAAGCAGGCTTTCTGACAGGGCACTGCAATTCACCGGCAAAAATGGGCCGTTCTTTCTCATGGAATGCTGGTGGATCGCATGGGCAAATAATTCTTTGCCGGTTCCTGATTCTCCCTGAATTAAAATCGGGTGTTCAGATAATGCAAGCTTCTTTGCAATTTGTTTAAGCTCTTTCATTTTTAAATTTTCACAAATGATGTCATCAAAGCTGTATTTAGCATAAAAACCTTTATCCTTTAGCTTTCGCTGTGCTGTTTTTTCAATTTCAAAGGCTTGGCGCACACTTTTAAAAACAGCAACAGTTGTTTGTTCTCCTGTCATTGAGTGGCGGAATACGACGACATCCACCCCGTTAATGGTGAATAAATGACTTTCTTCCGATCCTTGCATAATAAATTCCACCACTTCTTTCTCAAAATTGGCAGTCTGGATGGGGAAATTGATTATTTCTGATGATTTAACTTGAAAAAGCGCTTCAAGTTTTTCATTAAAAACGGTAATCTCATTTCTTTCATTCATGGCTAAAATGCCATCGTCCACAGTGTTAACTACATTCTGAATGTGCTGATAGACCTCTTTTGTCTGCTTTTCGGCAAGCATCAGTTTCTGCTGAAGCTCGATGATGCTGCGGATGTATCTTTCAGAGATCTGCAGGGTGGCATTTTCAGGCAGGCTGCAGTAATCAGCTATTTTCAGGATAGTGGTCATATCAAAGAGACGGACGCCAATATCCAATATTAGCGGAACATATGAAGGGACAAGCTCGGTTTCACCGGGTGAAACCGCAGCATCTATATTTTCTTGATAAGAGTGACTTTTCTTAAATGGAATAAAGCGGACGTGGTTAATTCCCAGCTGATAAAGGGATTGAATCAGCTCCATAGTAACATTGTATTCATCATTTACCACAAGCACGTTTGAACCCGCCGGAAGGTTCAGCATCTTGTCCAAGTATTCGTGATGAACAGTCCTCTGGCCGGTTATTAGTATTTTTGCATCTATATTCTTTAAATGACTTAGTTCTTCTTTCAGGGATTCTGAGGAATAGAGAATAATGTCTGCCTTAAGGTCAGCCGGAAGACCATCATCGGCAGCATAGCTCTTAATGGAAAGATAATCTCCCAATAGCTGATTGAGTTGGGTATGAAGCGTTTTCTTTGTTTTTATACCGCCTGTCAGGAGAATAATGGAAGGTTTCATTTTCTCACTCCTTTTGGTTCTATTGGTTATATAATATCATAAAAACAAACCAATTTAGACCAAAAAGACAATGATTATTAGAAATTTTAGATAATAATACTTTATGCAATATGATGAATATTAGAGTTGGGTCAATTTTATTTTTGGACTATACTTACTAAAGGACAAGCTGTGAGGTGGACGACATGATAAATGTTGTCCGTTCCTTTCCGCTCCAGGAACTTGCTTTCCGCGGGGAGCATGGGAGCCTCCTCGGCTTTGCCTGTGGGGTCTCCCATTTTGCTCTATATCCCGCAGGAGTCAAGTTCCTTCCGCTGCAATCCACTCATGTTTTTATCATTTAGTCTAATAGCAACAATAATTACGAAAAGAGCCTAAAATAAAAAAGCCCCTCTCATTTCATGTTGGCACAAAAATTGCATTATATACTTGCAAATGACAATTTCCGAGAGGAGAGGCATTTCCAAGGGAGATGTCGTTTGCCATCTAAATAAAACATGAAAAAGGGGAGAAGAACTTATGGCTCAAGCTGAATTAGCTTATCAACCAAAGGGGAAGGAAAAGAAAGAACGCAAGATTAATGTATTTGCCCTTTTACTGGGTGTATTGGTTGTTGCAACACTATTAACTTACGTATTGCCTGCAGGAGATTATGCAAGGGTAGAGGTAGACGGAAGAACGGAAATTGATCCGGATACGTTTCAGTCCGCTGAACAAACACCGGTCAGCCCGTTTGGAATGGTAAAAGCACTCCATACCGGGATGGTAGAAGCTGCAAACATTATCTTCTTTGTTTTGATCATCGGCGGATTTTTTGGAGTGTTAACGGCAACGGGTACGATTAACCTGTTGATTACTACGCTCGCTAAGAGGCTTGCAACACGTGAAAAACTTTTGATTCCTGCGATGATGCTGTTTTTTGCCATCGGGGGATCTCTTATGGGGATGGCAGAGGAAACACTTGCTTATATTCCATTACTGATTCCGCTTGCGCTCGCATTGGGATTTGATGTGCTGACCGGAACAGCGATCGTCATTCTTGGGGCTGCGGCAGGTTTTACAACAGCTGTTATGAACCCATTTACAGTCGGGGTGGCACAGGGTATTGCTGAGCTTCCGATGTTCTCCGGCATGGGGTACAGGCTTGTATTATTCGTTATTGTTTATGCAGTATCGGTTATTTTTGTTTACCGTCATGCAATGAAAGTGAAGAAAGATCCATCAAAGGGCTTTTTCGGAAAATACAGTAAAGAAGAAGCGGATGTCCTGTTGAATTCAAATGAAAAATTAGAGACAAAACATAAATTGATTTTAGGCGCCTTTTTGCTGAATTACGTAGTTCTTGCATTTGGAGTCATAAAGTTTCAATGGTATATCACTGAGATTGCTGCTCTTTTTATCGTATTAACGATTGTCATCGGAATCATCGGCAGACTTTCTGCAGATCAAATTGCGAAATCATTCGTAGAAGGTTCTTCCCTATTAATTGGCGGAGCACTCATTATCGGGGTATCGAGAGCGACGCTGGTCGTGTTAAATGAAGGGCATATTATTGATCCTATGCTTTACGGAGTTTCCGATGCGCTTAAGAATATTCCTGCTTTTTGGAGTGTCATCGGAATGTACAATTTCCAGGCTATTATCCATTTTATCCTTGCTTCAGGAAGCGGACATGCGATGCTTACAATGCCAATCATGACGCCTCTTGCAGATTTGCTTGATATTACTCGTCAAACAGCTGTCCTATCCTTCTCATTTGCAGATGGAATCGGAAACATCATCTTCCCGACAGCAGGTACACTAATGGCAGGTCTTGCTATCGCTGGTATACCTTGGACGAAGTGGGCTAAATGGGTGCTGCCGCTTGTTTTCATTCAATATCTCATCGGGCTTGCAGCAGTTGTTCTTGCTCACTTGATGAATTACGGGCCGTTTTAAAAGACTGGTCATCATAGATAAACACAGGAGGTCAAACATTGCTTACTCTTATAAAAAATACAGAAGTATACGCGCCTCATTATTTAGGCAAAAAGGACGTGCTCCTTACGGCAGATAAAATCGGCTATATCAAAGACCGCATTAATTTGGATGCGGCATCACTTGATGTGCTGGTGATCGACGGAACAGGCAAGCTTTTAGTGCCCGGTTTTATTGATGCTCATGTTCACCTGATTGGCGGCGGCGGGGAAGGCGGATTTAAAACACGCACCCCTGAGCTGAATTTGACGGATGCTACGACTGCCGGGATTACTACCGTTATAGGAGTACTCGGAACGGACGGAACAACAAGAAGAATTGAGAGTCTGCTTGCAAAAGCACATGCACTTGATGAAGAAGGCATCACATCTTATCTTCACACAGGGTCTTACCAGATTCCGGTGAAAACGCTGACCGGTAAAATTGAAGAGGATCTGATTTTTATTGAAAAGATCATCGGTGTTGGAGAGATTGCGATATCTGATCACCGTTCATCTGAACCGACGATTGAAGAGCTGGCCAAAATTGCAGCTGCCGCCAGAAATGGCGGTTTGATTACTGGGAAAGCCGGCGTGCTTGAAATTCATGTCGGCGACAGTGACCGCAAACTTGATCTGTTATTTGAAATTGCAGAAAAAACGGACATCCCTATCCATCACTTCCACCCGACCCATATTAACCGAAACGCAAATCTGTTTGAAGAGGGAATCAAATATGCGGAACTTGGCGGTTATGTAGATATGACCACAAGCACCATTCCTCAATTTCTAGAGGAGGGCGAAGTGAAGTGCAGCAGAGGCTTGCGCCTGATGCTTGAAAGAGGTATTCCAGTTACACAAATTACGTTTTCATCTGATGGTCAGGCAAGCCTTCCATATTTTAATTCAGACGGTGATTTTGCCGGGCTTCAAGTTGGGAAAGTATCTTCCCTTTTTGAAGAGGTCCGTTCATCTGTTCTTGATGAGGGAGTTTCTCTCGAGACAGCTCTTCAAGTCATTACATCGAATCCAGCCCGCATATTAAAGCTGAAGAAAAAAGGGGAAATTCGTGCAGGCAACGATGCAGATCTCGTTTTGCTTGATAAAGAAACACTCGACATTGACACAGTTCTGGCAAAGGGAAAAGTAATGGTTGAAGGAGGCATCGCAACTATTAAGGGAACTTTTGAAGCATAAATGGATGTCAGTCTGCTTTAACAGAAGAATATCTAATTTTAGGGGGAATTGGAGTGAAGAAACCATTCAGTATGCTTGCAGCAGCCTGTCTGCTTGCATCAAGTTTCAGCATGTCTGCTGCAGCAGCAGGCAGCAAGGAAGAAATTAAAGGCAGTCTTGTTATTGCAGGAGGGTCTTTGGGGAGCAGCAATCAAGCAGTCTATGAATCTTTTATTGACCGTGCAGGCGGAAAGGATAATGCCAGAATCGGGATTATTCCTGCTGCGAGCGGAAAGCTGAAATCTTCAAATGAGTTTAAAGCAGACCTCGTTAAATACGGGGTGAGAGCCGAAAATGTAGATATTCTTCCAATCTCAAATCATGATTTCAGTGATACTGATTTTGATGAGAGCAAGTGGAAAAACAACGTAAACGAAAAAGAGATTATCAATCAGATTGCAGACCTTTCAGCAGTCTGGTTCGTCGGCGGAGATCAGCTGAAAATTACGGACACTCTTTTTGATGAAAAAGGAAAAAATACCAAAGCACTAGATGCGATCTGGGACATCTACAGGGATGGGGCTGTTCTTGGCGGGACAAGCGCCGGAGCTGCGATCATGAGTGACGTCATGATTACAGGAGGCGACAGCCTTGGAGGGTTAAAAGGTGAATTCACAGAGGCGGATAAAGCACCTGCGAACAAAGAATATGCACCTGTTTACATTGAAAAAGGGCTGGGTTTTTTCCGATACGGCATTGTGGATCAGCACTTTGATGAAAGAGCAAGACTGGGCCGGCTTGCAGCAGCAGCTGTGAAATATGAAAAGCAAAAAGAGAAGTTTCATTCATATGGGATTGATGAAGATACAGCCTTAATCGTTGACAATAAGGAGAAAACAGCGGAAATTGCAGGCCGAGGCGGTGTCACAGTTGTAGATGCCAGCAAGGCAAAACCAGCAAGCAAGAAACTGCACCCAGTCAATAACGTCTCCATCAGCTTCTTATCTCCTGGGGACAAAATTGACTTGAAGACTAAAGCTTTTACGGTGAATCCGGACAAAGATGAAACAAAAGGCTACGAGTATTATTCGTTTAAACCGCTTGAAGCGACTGGAGTCCTTACTTCTTACGGAAGACTCAAACCATATCTTTCTTACTCGCTGATTGATAACTCATCGACCGAATCAGTAAAAAGCTATTTATATGACAGTAAAGGAAAGGGCTTTGCCTTAACGTTCAGTAAAACAGATAAAACGAATGGTTATTGGGGATATCAGGATGGCCAAAAAGATGACTATTCAATCACAAACGTAAAAATGGATGTTACACCGGTTTCTATTGAGTTCAAAAAAGATGATAAGGCATTCAAAGACTATAAACCTTCTAATTTCGAAATTCATGAAGAAACCGATCGCGGCCAAATTAAAGGAAACCTTGTAATCGCAGGCGGTGCTCTTGGATCAACAAACGAAGCAGTATATAAAGCTTTTATTGACCTTGCTGAAGGGAAAACAGACGCGAAATTTGGGATTGTTCCGGCAGCGAGCGGGTCGTTGAAATCATCCGATGCGTTTAAAAATGATCTTGTAAAATACGGAGTTAAAGAAGAAAATATTCAGATTCTGCCGATTTCAACGACAAACTACAAAGATACTCCTGAAAACGATGCAGCAGAGTGGGAAAAGAATAAAAACAGTGAAGAAGCAGCTGGAAGCATTAAAGAGCTTGATGCCATCTGGTTTGTAGGGGGCGATCAGACGAAAATTACAAAAGCGCTGTTTAATACTGACCAATCTGAATCGAAAGCATTAACAGCCATCTGGGACATCTATAAAAAAGGAGCTGTTCTAGGCGGCACAAGTGCCGGTGCAGCGATTATGAGCGATGTTATGCTTGCAGGCGGCGGCAGTCTTGATACTCTTTCAAAAGGCTTTACTGACACATATGACGGCATGCAGCAGCAAGAAGGCGGACCAGGCTATCTTGAACGCGGACTTGGTTTCTTCCAATACGGCATCATCGACCAGCACTTTGACAACAAAGCCCGCCTTGGCAGATTGATTGCGACAGCTTATGAAAAAGGAGAAAGTAATCAGCTTTCTTATGGAATCGATGAAGATACAGCCATGGTCGTCCGCAATGAAGAAAGGAAAATTGAAGTAGTCGGCCGTGCAGGAGTGACAGTGATTGATTTATCTAAAGTAAAAACAAATCCGAAAGTACAGAATGAATTTAAGAACATTCTTCTTTCAACTATTGCAGCGGGTGACTCCGTTGATCTTCAAACAAACCAATTCGACATCAGCGAACACAAAGTCAGTACAGCTGGCTATGAGTACGGAGATTACAAAGCAGCACCGCATTCAGGCGTTCTGACTGCTCACGGAACATTAAGCAAGTTCCTCTCTTATAACCTGGTAGATAACAACGGTGAGAAAGAAGTAATGAGCTATGCTTTTGACCAGGGAAAGGGTGTCAAACTTACATTCAGAAAAACCGAAGAAACAGACGGATTCTGGGGATATAAAGATGGCGGAAAAGATGATTATTCAGTAGTTAACGCTGTTCTTGATATTACTCCAGTGTCTGTAAAAGTGAAGTAAGAACGGGGAACCAAGCCGAATGCGGTTTGGTTCTTTTTTTAAGGAGGCTAACAAGTTTTAATCAGGAATTGGAGGTGGCGAGGTGGACGGTTTCCCGCGAGTTAGAGACCACTTTTCTATAGTTGGAGGAAGATTTGAGCGAGTTCTGCGATATTCAGCAGATTATGTAATTTGTATATTGATTATTCCGAACTTTTCAATATCCATTGTCCAATGTAACCAATTCCTATATACTTCTAACTATTATTAAAATTTTTATATTCTTGTATAATTTCAGTTAAGATGGTCTGATCGTTTCTACCTGGCAGCCGCTAAAATGCCAGACTACAAGAAGGTATGAACAACTAAGATGAGAAGATGTGAATTGTGTGATATGCTAATCTTTGATTATCCTGTGAGGCTAATCTATGAAAATCGTATTGTACAGTGATTCCGCATTCAGGCTCTTATTTTTTCATCCCTTCTGTCTTGCGGCTGAAGGTGTGAAAGGATAAGAGCTTTTTGATGATTATAAAAGAATGAATGCCAGCTGATGTTGCATTCTTAACAGCCAGAGGAGAGAGACAGATGGAATTGGTAAAAGGAACAGCGCTATTATTACTAGTACTTGGGTTATTTTCATTATTCAGCTACAAAGCTCCAAAGGGCATGAAAGCGATGGGGGCGCTCGCAAACGCAGCCGTTGCTGCTTTTCTTGTTGAAGCCTTTCAGCGATATGTTGGAGGAGATCTTCTGAAGGTTGAATTTCTCGGAGAAGTTGGGGATGCCGCAGGAAGCATGGGGGGGGTAGCAGCTGCTGCTCTTGTGGCGCTCGCACTAGGTGTGTCCCCGGTTTATGCCCTGATGCTTGGCGTATCGTGTGCCGGACTGGGTTTGCTTCCTGGCTTTTTTGCAGGCTATCTTGTTGCTTTCCTGGTAAAACTGATTGAGAAGAAAACGCCTGCCGGTCTTGATTTGCTTGTGACGATTATCGTCGCGGCACCACTTGTGAGATTAATAGGAAACGCTCTAACTCCAGTAGTGGATGCTACTCTTTTGAACATTGGCGGTATTATTACTGAAACAGCCAACAGCAACCCGATTCTAATGGGAATTATCCTTGGCGGAGTGATTACAGTTGTAGCTACAGCGCCATTAAGCTCCATGGCTCTAACAGCTATGCTTGGTTTAACTGGATTGCCTATGGCGATTGGCGCCCTGGCCGTATTCGGTTCTTCCTTCATGAACTATGTTCTCTTCAGCCGTCTGAAATTTGGCGACAGACGAACAACGATTGCCGTAGCGATTGAGCCTCTGACTCAAGCAGACATTATTACGGCAAATCCGATTCCGGTGTATGTGACGAACTTTTTCGGCGGAGCTGCAGCAGGTGTAGTCGTTGCCTTATTCGGACTTGTAAACAACGCAACAGGAACGGCAACTCCAATCGCAGGTTTAGCTGTCATGTATGGATTTAATGACCCATTAACCGTTACGATAACAGCTGCGCTCTGTGCTCTTGCCGGTGGAGTTTTCGGCCTGCTTGGATCGATTTTGTTTAAAAATTATAAGATCAAAACAGTTTCTGATATTCGTAAAAGCAGCGATCTTAAAGAGGCAGCATAACGGAAAAAGCTCCTGGGGACATCTTTCCTCAGAAGCTTTTTTTTGCTTCAATATGAAGCTTTTTCATTCTATATTGCAGGCTCTGGCGGCTTAATCCTGCTTCTTCTGCCGCTTTTGAAATGTTATATCCGTTCTTTTTCAGCAAGGCATTAATATAGTTAGCTTCTGAACGGTCCAAGTGTTCTTTCAGCTTCAGGGACTCACTTGTTTCTTCATAAACCTGCACTTGAGAAGAATCAGTTGTCCGCGCCTTTGATTTTGAGCGGAAATGCAGAGGCAGATGGTTAAGGCGGATCGTTTCCTCATCTGCAATGAAATTCATCGCTCCTTCAATTATGTGCTGAAGCTCCCGCACGTTGCCCGGCCATTCGTAAGAAAGAAGATTATCCATGACCTCCTGATCAACACGCTGAACATCCATTTGAAAAAGCTCATTATATTTTCGGATGAATTGCCTGATAAGAAGAGGGATATCTTCCGTTCTGTCTCTCAGCGGAGGAACAAAAACAGTCACGACACTCAGACGGTAGTATAGATCCTTTCTCATGTGTTCATTCGTTATCGCTTCAATCGGATCTTCATTAATTGTCGCTATGATTCTTACATCAATTGGCGTATCTTTCGTATCGCCAATCCGCCGGATCGTTCTCTCCTGCAAAGCCCTCAGAAGCTTGGACTGCAGATGGGGATTCAAAGAGTTAATTTCATCAAGCAGCAGCGTGCCTCCCTCTGCTTGTTCAAACAAACCGGGATGATCAATCGCTCCTGAAAAAGCTCCTTTTTTGGTGCCGAACAATAAACTCTCAATCAGGCTGTCCGGCAGTGCGGCACAGTTCTGAGAGATAAAAGGAGCTGCTGAACGGCTGCTTCCGTTATGGATGCTTTGTGCAAAAAGCTCTTTTCCTGTACCGGTTTCCCCGACAATCAGGACAGATGACGCTGTGCGTGTCGCACGCTTGGCACTTTCAATGACTTCTTTTATAGCAGGACCTTCCCCAATAATACTTTCAAAGGTATAACGTGTACCTCCCTTTCTTTTAATATTGTCCTTTATCAGCCTCTCGATCTTAGTAATATCTTTTGCAATTTCAACAGCGCCGATGATTTCATCGCCATCCCGGATTGGAAAAGTGTTGTTGACGGTCGTGATTTCTTTTCCTTTGTTGTTGAAATAAGTTTGTTTAATATTCTTCGTTTCGGTGCCGTTTTGAAGAGCCTGCACGAGCGTGCTGTCTCCGTCTTTAGAAAACATGAAAACGTCCAGGAGATTTTTGTTCATGACATCCCTGCTGTCCATTGATTCAATTTGCATCATCTTTTTATTGTAGAGGATGGTATGTCCTTTTTTATCGATCACATGAAGACCCACATCAATTTCATCAATGATGGATTCCATAAACAAATACAGATTTTCTTTTTTTAGATTCATAGTTGACCCCCTTTATCGTGCTTTTCTTCCATTCTATCCTCTCATATGTATTGCAGGCAAAATAATTTTGCGTTTTAGATGCAAAAAAATTCGGCACTGCCATATTATTTTGCACTTAAACCCTTTCACTTCTGTAATAATAGGTTGGCACGGAACTTGCATTCTATCTTAATTGAAGAATCAAACTTAGGAGGAATGGCCATGACCGTCACATACAAGCATGAACCGTTTACAGATTTTAGTAAAAATGAAAACATTCAGGCAATAAAAGAAGCACTGGAATTCGTGAACTCTCATCTGAATAAGGAGTATCCGCTTATCATCGGGGGAGAACGGATCACCACATCAGAAAAAATAACGTCTGTTAATCCGGCCAACAAATCAGAAGTGGTTGGAGTCGTTTCCAAAGCGACAAAGGAATTAGCCGAAAAAGCCATGGAGCAGGCGCTGGAAGCTTTTGAAACATGGAAACTTAGAAAACCCGAAGCGCGTGCAGCCATCCTGATACGTGCAGCAGCCATTCTTCGCCGCAGAAAGCATGAATTTTCAGCTTATCTCATAAAAGAAGCTGGAAAGCCATGGAGTGAAGCAGATGCAGATACGGCAGAAGCCATTGATTTTCTTGAGTATTATGCACGCCAAATGCTGAAGCTGAAGGACGGTGTTCCTGTGCAGAGCAGAGAAGGAGAGCGGAACTCGTTCAGCTATATTCCTCTTGGAGCTGGAATCGTTATTTCTCCTTTTAACTTTCCGCTTGCCATAATGGCGGGAACGGCAGCAGCGGCTATTGTTGCGGGAAAAACGATTCTTTTAAAACCTGCTAATTCAACGCCTGTTGTGGCAGCGAAATTTGCGGAGCTCCTTTTAGAAGCTGGACTTCCAGCGGGTGTACTGAATTACATTCCGGGAAGCGGTGCTGAAGTAGGGGACTACTTGGTTGATCACCCGAAAACACGATTTATTTCGTTTACAGGTTCTCGTGAAGTCGGCTGCAGAATTTATGAACGTGCGGCGAAAGTTCACAGCGGACAAAAATGGCTGAAGCGGGTCATCGCTGAAATGGGCGGAAAAGATACTGTTGCCGTTGATAAAGACGCGGATTTGGACTTGGCTGCATCAGCCATTGTTGCCTCTGCTTTTGGCTTTTCAGGGCAGAAGTGTTCGGCAGGATCTCGTGCGGTTGTTCATCAGGATGTATATGATGAAGTTCTTGAAAAGGCAGTAGCACTTACAAAAGAGCTGAAAGTCGGAAATCCTGAGGATGCGGACTCTTATATGGGGCCGGTTATCGATCAGAGTGCATTCAAAAAGATTATGAGTTATATAGAAATCGGCAAAGAAGAAGGCAGACTTATGACAGGAGGGGAGGGAGACGATTCAGACGGCTTCTTCATCCAGCCTACTATTTTTGCAGATATATGCGAAAAAGACCGCCTTATGCAGGAAGAGATTTTTGGACCGGTCGTAGCCTTCTGCAAGGCAAAGGATTTTAATCACATTCTTGAGATTGCCAACAACACAGATTATGGATTAACAGGTGCGCTCATCTCAAACAACCGCGATCACATTGAACGTGCCAAAGAAGAGTTTCACGTTGGAAACTTATATTTTAACAGAGGCTGTACAGGAGCCATTGTCGGCTATCAGCCGTTTGGAGGATTTAATATGTCAGGCACAGATTCTAAAGCCGGCGGACCTGACTATTTGCTGCTTCACATGCAGGCAAAAACAACTTCAGAGACATTTTAAGGAGGAACACATATGACAACTTTGACAAAATCTCAAGAACTCATTCAGCAAACATCCCAATATGGTGCAAACAATTATCACCCGCTTCCAATTGTGATTTCGGAGGCTGAAGGCGTTTGGGTGAGAGACCCTGAAGGCAACAAGTATATGGATATGCTTAGTTCCTATTCAGCTGTCAATCAGGGGCACAGACATCCGAAAATCATTCAGGCGCTAAAGGATCAGGCAGATAAAATTACGCTTACATCACGCGCATTTCATAACGATCAACTTGGACCATTCTACGAGGCTGTTGCTGCATTAACAGAAAAAGAAATGGTGCTCCCGATGAACACGGGAGCAGAAGCGGTGGAAACAGCTATCAAAGCTGCACGAAGATGGGCTTATGATGTGAAGGGCGTTGCTGAAAACAGCGCTGAAATCATTGCGTGCATCGGAAACTTTCACGGCCGCACCATGTCAGCTGTGTCGCTTTCCTCAGAAGAAGAATACAAGCGCGGTTTTGGTCCGATGCTCCCTGGAATTAAGCTGATTCCTTATGGTGATCTGGCAGCATTGGAAGCAGCCATTACACCAAGTACAGCAGCCTTTTTAATCGAGCCGATCCAGGGAGAAGCAGGAATCGTCATTCCTCCTCAGGGATTCCTGAAGAAGGCAGCTCAAGTGTGCAAAGAGAACAACGTCATTTTTATTGCTGACGAAATACAGTCAGGGCTCGGCAGATCAGGAAAAACATTTGCCTGTGACTGGGAAGATGTAAAGCCTGATATGTACATTTTAGGCAAAGCTCTTGGAGGCGGTGTTTTCCCAATTTCCTGCGTTGCTGCAAACAAGGACATTCTAGGTGTATTCAACCCAGGGTCACACGGTTCAACATTCGGAGGCAATCCTCTTGCATGTGCTGTTTCTGTTGCAGCCCTTCAGGTTCTGGAAGAAGAAAAACTTTCTGAGCGTTCGCTTAAGCTAGGTGCTTATTTTAAAGAAAAGCTTGCAGAAATTAAGAATCCTCTAATCAAAGAAGTGCGTGGAAGAGGCTTGTTTATTGGGGTGGAGCTTACAGTACCAGCCCGTCCTTACTGCGAAAAACTGAAAGATGAAGGGCTGCTGTGCAAAGAAACACATGAAACAGTGATTCGCTTTGCACCGCCGCTTGTGATTTCAGAAAAAGATCTTAAGTGGGCAATCGAAAAAATCACGCGCGTGTTATCAGAATAAAAAAATAAATACTATTCATATCAATGGGGTGGAATCATGGGGATGATTAAGGACGTACAGGCAGATAAAGAAAAAGAAAGCTTAAATTTATTTCAATCGACGCAGACGATTATTAAAGAGGCATTGAATAAATTAGGCTACTCAGAAGAATTTTTTGAGCTTCTGAAGGAACCTGTCAGAATGCTCACGGTTCGTATTCCGATTCAGATGGACGATGGCTCGGTAAAAGTCTTTACCGGGTACCGCTCACAGCACAACGATGCCGTCGGACCGACTAAGGGAGGAGTGCGCTTTCATCCCGAAGTAAGCGAAGATGAGGTAAAGGCACTGTCCATTTGGATGAGTTTAAAATGCGGCATTGTGAATCTGCCCTATGGAGGGGGAAAAGGCGGAATCATCTGCGATCCGAGAGAAATGTCACTTAAAGAACTGGAAAGACTGAGCCGCGGATACGTCAGGGCAGTCAGCCAAATTGTAGGTCCCACGAAAGATATCCCTGCCCCGGATGTGTTTACAAACTCTCAAATCATGGCGTGGATGATGGATGAATACAGCAGGCTCCGCGAATTTGATTCTCCTGGTTTCATTACAGGCAAACCGCTTGTCCTTGGCGGTTCACACGGAAGAGAAACAGCAACAGCCCGAGGCGTGACCATCTGCATAGAAGAAGCAGCTAAGAAAAAAGGCATAAGCCTTGCAGGTGCACGCGTAGTTATTCAGGGATTCGGCAATGCAGGAAGCTTCCTTTCGAAGTTCATGCATGACGCAGGTGCAAAAGTAATCGGCATCTCAGATGCATACGGTGCACTCTACGATGCAGATGGCTTGGATATCGACTATTTGCTGGACCGCCGAGACAGTTTTGGAACAGTAACAACACTTTTTACGAATACCATTACAAACAAAGAACTGCTTGCACTTGATTGCGACATCCTTGTACCGGCTGCCATTTCCAATCAGATTACAGCTGAAAATGCGCATCAAATCAAAGCGTCTATCGTGGTCGAGGCTGCAAATGGACCGACAACGATCGAAGCCACTAGAATCTTGACGGAGCGTGGTGTTCTTCTCGTGCCGGATGTGCTGGCAAGTGCCGGCGGTGTGACAGTATCATACTTCGAGTGGGTCCAAAATAATCAGGGGTATTATTGGTCAGAAGAAGAAGTAGCAGAAAGACTTCAAAAAGTGATGATTGATTCTTTCGAAAACACATTTCAAACCGCACTTGTCCATAATGTAGACATGAGACTTGCTGCGTATATGATCGGAAGCCGGAAAATGGCGGAAGCTTCCCGTTTCCGCGGATGGATTTAAAGTGAAAAGAGCCAGGAGATCATTCTCCGGGCTCTTCTATATTTTTGCTTTAAACTTAAGGGCCACAATACAAATGACGAGCCACGCGCCTCCCGCAGCAAATCCTGCAATGACATCACTCGGGTAATGGACGCCAAGATAAATTCTGCTGAAGCCTATTAAAAAAACGAATAAAAAGAAAGATGCCATAATCAGAGCCTTAAGACTCTTTTTTTTGATATTTAATATTGTTAAATAGGCGAGAATACCAATAAATGAAAAGGAAACCATTGAATGTCCGCTCGGAAAACTATATCCGTCTTCGGCAATAAGAGGGTTAAATGTGGGACGGTCCCGTTTAAACATCCATTTCAGATAATAATTCAATAGAGATGAACCCGATACAGCCACAATTAAAAACAGGCCTTCCCACCACTGGCGATTGATGAACAGCACAATAAGTGCGATGGACATTCCAATCATGATGCCGGTTACAGATCCAAGGAAAGTAATGCCTGCCATAATTTGACCAAGCATAGGGGTGCGCAATCCATGTATGTATTGGATGATGTTCTGATCAAATGATTTAAGTTCCATCTCAATGACTTCATCTGCAAATTCTATGAAGATAAAACTGAAAGCTCCAATAAGGAGGATGGAATACATAATAAATGTCTTTGACATTCTTTCTTGTGCATCATTCTTCATTGTAAAACTCCTTACCGTATTTAATTAACAAAATACCACTATTGCTCATTCGGCAAACATTCATGATGGATTCAGGTTTTAAGAACGTGATTTAAGGAAAAAGAATAGTACAATTGGAGGTGTCTCAGGTTGATTAAAGAACTTATTAAACGAATCCAGCTGCATGAAACAGGTGATCAGGCAGCAGTGCTGTCCCATTTCTTTTTACTGTCCTTATTTCCGCTTCTAATTTTCCTGGTTGCATTGCTTCCTTACTTTAATATTGAAATGAGCAGTATGGTTGATATTATAAACCAATATGCGCCTGCAGAGGCAGGGGGAATGCTTTCTGACCATTTAGAAGGGATAATCAGTGAACCTAACGGAGGCTTGCTGTCATTTGGTATTTTGGCAACGATCTGGTCAGCATCTAATGCAACAAATGCCCTCATCAGGTCGTTAAATAAAGCATTTATTGTGGAAGAAACACGCCCATTTTGGAAAATTCGTTTTCACGCAGTCATTATGACAATCGGTCTTGTCATTACGTTTGCTCTAACACTTGTACTGCCCGTGTTTGGAAGTGCCATTATCGGATTTGTGGGAAATTATTTTTCATTTGTCAGTGACAATGAAATTATTTTAAATGTGATGAGATTTTTAATCTCTTTTCTGATGATGTGTGCCGTGCTGATGGTTTTGTATTATTTGGCACCGAATGAAGAGATGACTTTAAAAGGAGTCTACTTCGGGGCAATCATTGCAACCATCTTATGGCAGCTTGTATCGCTCGGGTTTGCATTTTATGTTTCTCAGTTTGGGAATTTTAATGCTACATACGGCAGTCTTGGAGGTGTCATCGTTCTTATAACCTGGCTTTATTTATCCGGATTTGCCATTTTGATCGGCGGAGAAATCAACGCCATTAAGGTTTGTGAGAGGAACGGGAAGAAATGTGTTTAAGCCATTCTACAGTGGCTCCCGCTGCGGAAATAAAAAACTATTGACATTAAATGAAGAATGATGTTAAAATTAAAAATTTTATATATTTACCTCTGTGTGGTATAATGTAAATGGATACCATATGGAGGTGTTTTTTTGTTCAAAATAGGCGACAAAATTATGTACCCAATGCACGGAGCAGGAATTATAGAATCTGTAAAAGAGATGGAGATACAAGGAAAGAAACAGGAGTACTTTGTGATTCAGCTGTCAATCGGAAATATGCAGATTATGATCCCTCTGCAAAAACTTTCAAAGCTCGGAATTCGTCCTGTTGAAAATCAAATAAAACTAGAAGAAGTCTTAGTTGTTTTTCATGACGGAGAATCAGATGAGCAGCTGCCTTGGAAAGAACGATATAAAACCAATATGGATAAAATAAAATCAGGAGAATTCCAGCAGGGGGCGGAAGTAGTAAGAGACCTCATGCGAAAAAGCATTGAAAAAGCCCTAAATACAAGTGAAAAACAAATGCTGAACAACGCAAAGAACATTTTTGTCAGTGAGCTTGTATTAATAAAAGGCTGTACGGAAAATCAGGCTAATGAAATGCTGATGACCAAAAAAATATCTTAAGCTCTGCCCAAAATAGTGAAAGCTATTTTTTTTTTTTGATTTTTTGAAAAAAATAATTCCTGAGCATCACTTTTCCTCTATGCACCTTGATTTAAACAGTCCGCACAATTCTTCAGAAAGAAGCTGATTCATTTCATTTTTATTAAAAGAATAATAACTCCAGGTGCCTTTGCTTTCTATAAAAATAACCTCTGCGTCCAATAAAATCTTCAGATGATAGGATAATTTAGATTGGGGCATGTTTATCATTTCACTCAAATCGCCCACACACACTGTCTGGTGCCGGCAAATGAGCTGAAGAATTTCCAGCCGTTTCTGATCAGCCAGCGCTTTGAATTTTTTTTCATAGCGTGCAAAGGGTTCTTTTTTAATTGTTTGTTCCATATTCATCACCTTTCATGGATTAAAGTATATTCGCTCTGAAACTGTTTGACAATGTTTTATCAAGAGAAATCTCTTAAAAAAAGAAAATAAAAAACCGTTTATCATGAAGGGAACGGGTTCCGTTTTGGAGGAGAAAATTTCAATTTTTCTTGAAACTCAATAGAAATTGCAGTTAAAATCACACACCATTTTGTAGTTGAAATGGTGTGTTTTTTATAAGGGCGGATCTGACAAATATGTATAAATGGATATATCAGGTATCCGCTAAAGGGCAGTTTAACGGAATAAGTGACTACTGTTATTTCAAAGACAAATGATGAAAACTGGAACCGATAGAAACTTTGTGGAAAAACTTTACAAAATAATTAAAATATTGTACAGTTGTATAGTCGAGTGTCCAAGTAAACATATATTTGGATTTGGAGGTGAAGCATTGAAGCCATTATTAGATGAAAATCAGCCGCTTTTTCAACAAATTGCACAAATCATATTAGATGAAATCGTGGAAGGTCATTTAAAAGAAGGAGAACAATTGCCCTCCGAAAATGAATTGTCCCGCTTTTACAATATTAATCGTGCAACCGTAAGAAAAGGGCTTCAAACGTTAGTGGATGATGCTTTTATTTATAAACAAAGAGGTATCGGAATGTTTGTGAGTGAAGGGGCTTATCAAAAGATAATAGATGAACGGCAGAAACAATATCATCAGAATTATATAACTCCTTTATTAGAAGAGGGGGCACGTCTAGGGATGGATGTTCAAAAGATTATCCAATTAATTAAAAAGGAGGATCTATCATGATAGAAATCAATCAGGTTCACTTTAGTTATGATTCAAACAGAATATTGCATAACTTTAATTTGTCGGAGAGTGAGAAGATCATCGTTGGACTTTGGGGGCGAAATGGAACTGGGAAAACAACTTTTATGAGGTTGTTAGCTGGTCATATAAAACCTGATCAAGGGGAGATAAAAATACAGGGATTTAATCCTTATAACGATAATCGAACAAATAATCATTTATGTTATATGCAAGAAGAGCATCCATTCAGTAAGATTTGGAAGGTGAAAGATGCGTTACGCTTTGGCGATTATTACAATCCAAATTTTGATATGAATTTTGCTGAAGAGCTTTTAACTGTGTTTAATTTAGATGAAAACAAATATGTATCAAGTCTCTCTAAAGGTATGAAATCGGCACTGCAATTTATTATCGGCATCTCCAGTAATGCTGATATAACAATACTTGACGAACCGACTAATGGTTTAGATATAGGCATGCGAAAGAAATTTCACAAAGTATTATTGGAAAGTTATGAAGAAAAACCGAGGCTCATTCTTTTATCCTCCCATCATATCGAAGAAATTCAAACTCTATGTGAAGCGTTGGTAGTCATTCATGATGGCAGTGTATTTCTCCATGAAACAATGGAAGCGATGCGGGAAAAAGGCATTTGGTTAAGTGGAGAGAAGACTTCTTTTGTTAATATCATCCAGTCGCACACTGTGTTGGAGCAACAAGAAATGGGTACGAAAATGAAAGTCATGCTTGATGAACCTTATACGAACGAATGGAAGCATTTTGCTCAGTCCCATGGCTTATCAATTGAATCAGCCTCCTTACATGATTATTTATTAAATAGAACGGAAGAACGAAATGAGGTGAGCACATGAACTTGAACAGCGGAACATTTAGGATGGTTTATGAAGGGGCACTATTTTTGTTAGGGAAGTTTCTTTTCCTGTATTTAACCATCCCTTTACTTTTGTTATGGTTATTCATTGGATATTTCTTCACCTTGGGAGAAGATGTAGTAGCAGCCATCTCAGGACCAGCTTATTTTTTTATTCCTCTGTTTGCAATTAGTGGATTCAATACTATCCTCCCAATAGCAGTAGGATTGGGAAGTACTAGGGTTAATTTGTTAAAAACCTTTTATGTGGTGGGTTTAGCAAGTGTTCTGGTTAGCACATTTATTTTAAACGTCTTTCAATGGATGCTCTTAACACTTTATGAACGCTGGGACGCAGCGGCTAAAATTTTGCATCCAGCAGCCTTTTTTAATCTAGAGTATACCTTCCTGTCCTATTATTTAATAGATTTAATATTAGGTATTTTTACCTTCTCCTTCGCTTTTCTGTTTTCTAGTATATATTATAGACTCGGATTCAAGAAAAGTCTGATCTGGTTATTGGTGTTAGTGATCATTGGTACGCTATTAAACTACAGCGGTTTGATCAATTTAACATTATGGGAATGGTTAGTGACGCAGGAGTTTCATGACATGGTGATAGTTTCTTTTGTGATGATAATCAGTCTGATCGCATTGTTCCTCACATATCCTATTATGCGAAATGCACCGTTAACGGCTAAGTCGAAAAAGAATTAGTAAAAAGCCTAATAAGTGTGGTCAGATTAAAACAGCTTTTTTCATCAAAGGTGGTTTATCTACAATCGGCGGCTTATCTGGAACAAGATAAGCTTTTTTTATATGCAACTAATTGTTGTTAATTAGACTTCAATTTGAAATAATTGGGATTAAGATTCAGGATTCCTTATAGCTAGACCAAATACTAACTTTTGATAAAGAGAATATGAATCAAAGAGTTTTAGAATGGACAATTGGTAACGATTATGAAGACTTCTCGTTTGAAAATGCCCTGGTAAATGGTATTAAAATGAATGTGGATCTCCTTAAAAGAAGATGAAGCAATAGAGGTTCAGCAAGTCGTCTTTCTATTAATGACGAAAAACAGAAAATGAAATCAAAAGAAAAAATCAGAGGAGGAATTTTGGTGAAATCCATAACGAAAAAACGAACGAAAGCGTTTCTGATAGACTTGGCGATTTCAAGCGCTTTGACTGCTGGTGTTGAGTATTTCTTGCGGAAAAAAGTGAAAAGCGAAGTAGTGCATGCTTTGATAACACCGACTATTGTAATGTGGACACTTGAGTACGCACAGATGCGCCAAAGAGGTCAGACAATTGGGTACAAAAAAATGGGACTGGCACTTGAGAATGAGGATGGTTCAGAACTTACACCCTGTCAAATCATTAAGCGAATAGGATTTAGGGATACAGTGAGTACTTTAGATTACTTGAAAAGCCGGAAAACGTTCGAAGTCCAAGAAGGAGCGATACTTCCACATGACCGTTTTTCAGGTACAGTTGTAAGAAAACTGTAAAAAGGTGAAAAGTTATCTTTTTACGTTCGAATACCAATAAAAAGATCGGTCCCCGACTTAATTGTAACTGGGGACCAATCCTAAAACATCAAGAATGACGAAACACCCCGTATTGTTGAACAGCATAACTATTTGTCTTTTGCACGTTTCCAAAATGCTGGGTGTGTAAGTTCAGCTTCCGTCTTTAGGCTTTGTCCAGCTACTCGGTCAGAGCGGATTCGAAAGTATTGACAAAAAGCGCATTAACTGGCGAATCCTTATCTTGTCTGCCTGCGCTAAACGGGCGCTTCCGCTTTTCGGCTTGTCTAGCTCCATCTCCTAGCCCCTCGGCCAGAACAAATTCCCCCAAAAAGGCGGGACCCGGACTTTTCGGGGGAATTCTTATCTGTCTGCCCGAGTCTGAACAGTCGCTTCCGCTTTTCGGCTTTGTCTAGCTCCATCTCCTAGCCCCTCGGCCAGAACAAATCAGGTAGTTCTGTTTAACACTTTGTCCAGCTCCACCGCCCAACTCCTCGGCCAGAACGGATACGCCAGCAAAGGCAAAAAGCGCCTTTACTGGCGTATCCTTATCTGTCTGTCGGAGCTAAACAGGCGATTCCGCTTTTCTAATTATTCCCACTTCACAAAAGCCTCTAGCAGAATAGAAAGCAGAATTCCCATCATAAGACCGTTTGAGAGGAGGGGCGAAATATAGACTGATAGATTCTGGAAGACTGCAGGATCTGTGTTCATGATGCTTACTCCGAGCAATAGAGGCGCTGCAATCCGGAAAATGGTTTTTGAGTCAAAGCTTGTTCCTTGAATGCTTTTAAGTGCTGTGCCGAAAAGCTGCAGATAGGCAACGAAAAGGACTGCGTTTCCGACTGTTATTGGAAGGGTAATAAGAATAGCTACAAGCGGCGGGAAAATGCCTAAAAGGGTAATGAGTGCCCCGCCAATGAAAAAGGGTTTGCGTTTAAATAGTTGAGTGCTTTCTAAAAATCCGATTGTCGATGTAAAAGGTGCATAAGAGACAAGGCCAAGCAGGGAGGCACATACGGAATAAGTGCCAGTTAAAAAAAACGATCTTCTATATTGAGCAGAGTCTGGAACATCCTTATAAAGTTTTGCGGCAGCCTGAACGGAAGCAATTGTATTGCTGAGGTTCATCATGCCGCCAAGAAAGGCTATCAATATAATGCCCCATTCAAGATTCGGTTTTCCAAGAGGAAAGAGAATGGATCCCTGGCCGGAAACGGGCTGTATAGATCCTTCAGAAGGAAATAAGATTAGATAGAGAATCCACCCGACAGCAATTCCAAGCAGTATAGAGAAATTGCCCAGAAAAGCATTTCCTTTTATTTTTAAAAAGCTGACGAAAAAAACAAGGGCAATCGAAAATAAACTTACAGCGGCATTTAATGTTCCGTCCGGTTCTATTTTCAGCATTCCTTTGAAGAAGGTCAGTATTAATTGAAAGGCCAGCAGAAAAAGATACACACTGGCAACCATAGGTGTGAAAACCTTTTGCACGGCAGAAGTGAGATTTAATGCAGCCAGAATAATGGTTGTCATTCCTGCAAGCAGTATGCCTGTAGCAATTCCTCCGCCAATTTGAGCAAAGCTCATGCCGAGTACAGAAGCTGACATGCCGAGATTTAATATCAGCCCCCATATAATCCCTGAGTGACCTTCCATTAAAGGGTATTTGTGGCCAATCCACCCTTGCAGAAAGCATGCGAGACCTGTGAAAATCAAAGAGCTTCTTAGGGTTATGGCAATTTGATCCGGAGTTAGTTCAAATGCAGCTCCTACTGAGATAGGAACAACAATCGTATTGGCAAAAATAAAGAAGAGCCACTGTATCGAAGCAAGCGGCGTTGTTAATTTTGATAGTGTCATATTCTTTCCCCTTTTTCTTTTATATCTATGAACAAAATGAGAATAAGCTTTGAATCTAAAAGATTTGGCATAATCTATGATCATAATAAACCACATTTAGTTAACCAGCTAATTCCCCGTATGTAAGAGGCTCGCTGTCTGCTCTGAGCTCTTCTTCATGAAAACCAAAGACCACAAGTAGCATGATGATAAAAAGGATAACAGTAATAAATAATGATTTATGCAGCAATGGTTTTTCTCTCCATTTTTTTTCGTTTCCTATTATGCTATCATACAGTTAAATATATGAAAAATATTTATATAATGAATAAACTATATCATTTTAGTATACGAAGAAGGCAGGTTACATATGGATATCAGGCAAATGAAGTATTTTATCGCCATTGCGGAAGAAGGCCAGATAACGGCTGCAGCCAATCGTTTAAAAATGGCACAGCCGCCGCTCAGCCAGCAGCTTAAAGCGATGGAAACAGAGCTTGGTTTACAATTGGCGGAAAGAAAGGGGAAATCACTAGCACTGACAGATGCTGGACATAAGCTGTATCAGCATGCCCTGAAAATAACTGATGCCATGGAAGAAGCAGTGCTCGAAGTCAAAGAAACTGGAACAGGTAAAACAGGAAAGCTTTCTATCGGTGTAAATACGTTATCCAGCTATGACTTGCCGAGATTTTTGAGAACGTTTCAGAAAAGGTATCCTGATGTATCATATAAAATTCAGCAGAATGAATCCGCACAGCTTTGCAAGCTCCTTAAAGAAAGAGTCATTGATCTTGCAATAGTGAGATTGCCGCTTGAACTCAATGAATTTGATGTGATTATGCTCAAACCGGAACCGTTTTATTTCGTGACAGCTGATTCAACTAAAAAGGGATCCCCTTCTATTGCACTAGAAGAGCTTACGGATGTTCCGCTCATTATTCCAAGCACAGAGGGGCTTGGTTTATATAACAAAATTTCTTCTGCATTTTCAAACAGAGGACTTCATCCAGACATTATGTGTGAGTGCTCAGATATTTCCATTCTATTTGATTTGGTTTCCTCGAGTTTTGGCTCTACGATAGTACCGGAAACAGTTGTGAAACTAAATTCACTGAAAGATCTGCATGTTTATTTAATTGAAGACACAGAAAAACTCGGGGAATCAGGGGTGATATCTCTTAAAAATCACTATTTGCCAAAAACAGCTCAAAATTTCATTGAACTTTTGCATGAAGGGGAATAAGGCTATACATACGGAGGGGTAAAGATATGAAGAAACTATGGGTGAGAAATGTTGTTTTAGAAACGGGTTATAAATTGGGTGAAAATTATACCGAAACGGAAACAATGGTTTATGATTTATGCCTAGAAGATGGAAGGTTTAAAGAAATAGCCCCTGCCGGAAATGGGATTGAGGGTGACTGTGAGATCTATGATGCAAAAGGGGCACTAGCTTTACCATCGTTTTCAGAAATGCACATCCACCTTGATAAAACCTATTATGGCGGAAGGTGGAAGGCTCCAGTTAAAGCGGAGAGTATCTTTTCCCGCATCGAGGAAGAGAAGACACTGCTGCTCGATCAGCTTCCGTTTGTTAAAGAGCGGGCAGAAAGAATTCTGCAGCTTGAGCTTAAGAATGGAACGACGTTTGTGAGATCACATTGCAACGTAGATCAAGTAATCGGATTACAGCATCTCGAATTTCTTCATCATGCATTTCATACCTATAAAGATAAGCTTGAAGGTGAGATTGTCGCATTCCCGCAGCACGGCTTGCTTCGAAGCGGCAGTGTGCAGCTTGTGAAAGATGCGATGAGAAATGGCGCCAATCTTGTTGGGGGAGTTGATCCTGCAACAGTGGATGAAGATATTGAAAAATCATTGTCTGCAATGGTGGACATCGCCGCAGAATTTGATGCCGGAATCGATCTTCATTTGCATGACAGGGGCCACTTGGGAGTTTACACAATGAAACGCTTAGTCAGTATGATTGAAGAGGCAAAACTTAAGAAACAAATAACAATCAGCCACGGCTTTGGACTTGCTTCTTTAACTGAAGGAGAAGCGGGGGAGCTTGCACTCAGATTTTTAGAAGCAGGAGTCAATATAGCATCAACTGCTCCGCTTGATTTTAAAATGCCGCTTTCATTAATGAAGTCAAAAGGGGTGGATGTGCATTTAGGCACAGACAGTATTACAGATCACTGGGATCCATTTGGCACAGGAGATATGCTTGAGAAGGCAAATACACTGGCACAGTTAAATCGCTGGAAGGACGAGCTCAGCTTAAGTCAGGCGCTAGGCTATATCACTAAAGGAATTACACCGCTTTCAAAAGAAGGGGAACAAGTATGGCCAAAGGCTGGAGATGTGGCAAGCTTTGTTCTTGCGGAAGCGTCATGTTCAGCAGAAGCTGTAGCCAGAAGGTCAAAACGTAAAGCTGTTCTATTTAAAGGCAATATCGTATTTGAAGCATAAAGTCATATTTTTAAGCCAGGTATAAAGCGTAATAGTGAGTATGTGATTGCCGGGAGATTTTGACTATAAATGGGTAAAGCGGTTACAATGGGTATCGTGTATAGACTTGCTTCTTAATAGGAGAGGAAATAGAAATGAAACGTATACTATCAGCTTTATTTTTACTGACATGTGTTCTGTTTAGCGCTGCATGCGCATCTGAATCCGGCGATAAAACGGCTGAAGGTTCGTTAATGGTAAACGCAGATATAAGACTGCCAGCTGAAATCAGCAGGAATAAAGAGGAAACAATCTCTGTTGCTGTTACACAAGGCGATGAAGCTGTGGATGATGCATCTGACGTGCAATTTGAAATATGGAAAGCTGGGAGTAAAGACGACAGTGAAATGATTAAAGCGGTACATAAAGGCAAAGGCATCTATGAAATTAAAAAAACATTCAGTGAAGATGGCCCGTATTTTGTTCAGACTCATGTGACTGCCCGTGATCTACACGTTATGCCTAAAAAAGAATTCACTGTAGGAAAAGCTGCTGAAGAAGAATCTGTAAAAGCAGATGAACATGAAAAGGAAGAAAATACCGGAGATGACCACAGTCATCACTAACAAGTCAGGGATTATCCCCTGATTTTTTTTATTTCTAAAAAACTGAAAAGCATGGTTTCTAAGGACAGTCTTACAATTTTCATTAAATCTTTACATAGAATTAATAATTATTTGTTACAATATCGCTAATCAATATCGAAATCCGATATTAAGGAGGCGCATCTTAAAAATGCGTGAATTTATTTTAGGAGCTATTAAAATTCATATTCTGTATCATGCAAAAATTGAGCCGGTCTACGGCTCATTCATGATTGAGGAATTGCGCAGCCACGGCTATGAAATTGGACCGGGAACTCTCTATCCATACCTGCACAACCTTGAGGAAGCAGGGTTTCTTACTAGGGAAGATAAAAAAGAAAATGGCCGGATCCGCAAGTACTACAGCATTACAAAAGAAGGGGAGGAAGCACTCGAGAAATCAAAAGCGATGCTGAGAGAGCTTGCAAGAGAAGTATTAAAGGAGGAATTGTGAAAAAATGTTTAAAACGTGGATAGAAATCCTGCTTGTTTCTACAAAGCTTGGACTGACCTCATTTGGAGGTCCGATTGCACATTTAGGTTATTTCAGAGATGAATATGTAAAGAAACGGAAGTGGCTTGATGAACGGAGTTATGCTGATTTAGTTGCTTTGTGTCAGTTCCTTCCTGGACCGGCGAGCAGTCAGGTCGGAATTTCGATTGGCATAGTCCGGGGGGGCATGGTGGGAGGATTTTTATCATGGTTTGGCTTTACAATGCCATCTGTTGTTGCCCTCATCTTATTTGCTTATTTTGTTACAGGTTTTCAGGCGGAAGATGCAGGCTGGATCAATGGTCTTAAGATTGTTGCTGTGGCAGTAGTCGCGCAGGCCATTTTAGGCATGGGAAAGAACCTCACTCCAGACAGACCAAGAATTACGATTGCGGTCATTGCAGCTGTCTCCGCTCTTTTCTTTCCGACCGCACTTGTGCAAATCGCCATTATCTTAATTGCAGGTGCTGCGGGTTATTGGATGTATAAAAATAAAGAGGTTCCAAAGGCAGAAAACCTGAATATATCCATTAACAAGAAGACAGGTATAGTTGCCTGGATCTTATTTTTTGGACTGCTGATTCTTCTTCCAGTAATCAGGCAAGTGTTTCCTTCTATTTGGACGGCAATGTTTGATACTTTTTACCGGGTTGGTTCCATCGTATTTGGCGGAGGACATGTGGTACTTCCGATGATTGAACGGGAAGTCGTTCCGCAGGGGTGGATAAGTGAAGAGATTTTCCTTGCCGGTTATGGAGCTGCACAGGCAGTTCCGGGACCTCTGTTTACATTTGCAAGCTATCTTGGTGCATCGATGAATGGTTTCTCTGGGGCAATTGCTGCGACAGCAGCCATGTTTTTACCATCGTTTCTGCTTGTAGTTGCCATGCTCCCGTTTTGGAATACGCTAAGAGAAAAAAGCAGCGTCCAAGCAGCATTAATGGGAGTGAATGCTGCAGTAGTCGGCATTCTGCTTGCAGCTCTTTACAATCCAGTATGGACTAGTTCCATAAAATCGACGGGTGACTTTGCCCTCGCTCTAATAGCCTTTGCCCTTCTTGTCTATTGGAAGCTGCCGCCTTGGCTTGTAGTATTGGCAGCAGCACTTGGGGGAATTGTGATTCAATATATAGGGTAATGAATAGATTTGTATGGGGGGGATGATAAATGAAAGATTTAAAATATCCTATTGGTTTTTTTCATGGTCCAGAAAAAATAGAACCGGTCCATTTGGAAAGCTGGCTCCATGAACTGTCTGCAGCACCATCAAGATTAAAAGCAGCCGTATTGGATTTATCAGATTCACAGCTGGATACGCCTTACCGCGAAGGAGGGTGGAGCGTTCGCCAAGTGGTTCATCATGTGGCAGACAGTCATATGAACGCTTATATAAGAATAAAACTTGGCTTAACAGAAGAAAACCCGGTTATTCGTACGTATGAGGAAAAGGAATGGGCAGAATTGGCTGATTCAAAGCATGGGGAAATTGACGTGTCACTCGTGCTGCTTGAATCTCTTCATAAGCGATTGATCCTGCTTGCGGCGACTCTATCTGAATCGGATTTTAACAGGACATTTTTTCATCCTGAGAATAAAACATCAGCTACACTTGCAGAAACATTTGGTGTTTATGCATGGCATGGCAATCATCATATTGCACATATAGAAAGCCTTAGAGAAAGAATGGGCTGGTAAGAAAACAGGAGATCTTCACTAAGAAGATCTCCTGTTTTTATGGTTTGCATGAGCTAAACGGACGGTTCAGCTTTTCTATGCAGCTGGGTCAACCTCAACTGCTTCATTTATTACTTCTTCAGGAATAGATAAGTTCTCAAGTTCATTCATTTCTGAGAATTGAGAAGTGATGGTTTGCTGCATTTCGATCTTCTGCTCCTGTTCAGTTATAAACATTTTTATGTCCATCTTTAATGATTTTGGAAAATAGGTTTCTTTGTCCAGCGTGTACGTATAATCAATTTGTTCAATGTCCATTTGTTCCAATGCTGCCTGCATGGCAGGATCAGAGCCCATCATATTACCTGTAAGGCTCATCAATTTTTCACCATTGCCTTTAATATTTAAGATATATTCACTATCAGTTTCTTCCATGTTGATTTCATCTGCCATTTGCTCCAGCTGTTTGATTTGTTCAGCTGGAGTCATCGTTTTTTGCTGATTCATCATTTCGCCCATGCCTGGTCCAGCCTGTTTCATTTTCACCCATCCGCCTGACTGCAGATCTTTTATGTAAATGAATTCCTCATCCATATACATATCAATGGTATTTGTCTGGCCTTCAGCTTCCATTTTCATCGTCTGCTGCATGACGAGCGGATCTACATTTGTTTTTGTCTGCATATCAGCATTGGTTTCCATCGTTTCTTCCCCGGATTTCATGACCATATTCAGTGTGCCGTCCATGGCAAAGTTTTTAAGCTCAGCTGATTTTTCACTGGCTGCTGCCAATACTTCCTTAGATGTTGTTTTCTTGTCTGTTTCACTTGTTTCTTTGCTTTCAGCTTCCGTTTCCGTTTCTTTGTTATCTTTTTCTTCAGTAGCAGCGGTATTTTGACCGCATCCAGCTAAAAGCAATGCAAACAATAAACTGACAATCCATCCTGTTTTTTTCAAAATAAACGAACTCCTCTCCAATTTGGTGATTCAAGGTGTACACTTTCTTAAACGAATAAAACTTAATAAAGTTTCAATTTTTCCCCATTACCTCCCGAAAGTAGTTGGAAAACATTTAAACTTTTCCCTTTATCATCCAATTTGAAACACATATAATACAATGAGAAAAGGACCACTTTTAAATGGTCCTTTTCTCTAAGTTTTTATTCAGTTGTTTCATTCAATCCCCATGTATTAACTCCGTCTGACTCGAAGATGCCAAGGGTGACATCGGCAATATCAGGATCGGTATATAAGTGATCTCTCACCCGTATTTTTATATCATCTGCTACGGCAAGTGATAACCCGGGTTTTAGTTCCAGATAGCTTTCAACATGATATTTGCGGCCTTCCTGAAGAATACGGAGATTTTTAATGTCCTCTACATCAGGGTCAGCGAGAATCATTTCTGCAATCCGGTCTTCGACATCTTTAGGGGCAGCAACTCCGATTAATCCAATTGTATTTTCATATCCGATTTTAACGGCTATGCCTATCAGCAGTACTCCAATCAGCATAGTGCCTACACCATCTAAAACATACAAGCCGGTGAAATAAGACACTACGATAGATACAAGGGCTAATAGTGCACCAAATGTAGCAATGATGTCTTCGTAGAAAACAAGTCTTGTCGGCGGAGAAGCAAGGCTTACATTTTTGAACGCATTAGCTGCAAGGGCAAATCCTTTTGCTTCCGTTCTGGTCTCATGGGCAATTTCTTTCATTGCTTTTATTAGAATGAGACCATCAATAATAACGGCGATGACAAGAATGCTTGCATTTAACAGGATATTTGTTGTTGCCTTAGGGTGTTGAATCAGTTCCCAGCCTTTATGGAGTGTTTCATATGCCATGATGGAAATCACAATTACCGCTATCAGGACGAAGAGATTTACGACCCGTCCGAAACCTGTCGGAAAACGTTTTGTCGGAGCTTTTTCAGCAAGAGCGCTTCCGACAAACACAAAACCCTGGTTGATGGCATCGGCAGCTGAATGCAAAGTAGTGGCGAACATCGTTCCATTGCCGCTTATAAAAGCAGCAATTCCTTTAATAATAGTTAGCGCAGTATTTCCGAGAGCTGCAATGCCTGATGATTTATTCCCTTTTTTAAGTAGCTGAAAAAACGTCATATGACCACCTGCCAAATCATGATTATTTTTCTATAGTTACTATCCTTCAAACTGACAGAAATTACTCCGTTTCAATGTCAATATTCGTGTTCCGGATTGGATCAAGCCGTTCTTTCCGGAGAAGGTAAAGTCTGTAAGAGTGGCTGCAAATGACCTTCAATATAGCATAGGTCGGAACGGCAAGAAGCATTCCAAGCAATCCTCCCATGCTTCCAGCCACAATCAGCAGCAGGATGATGGTCAATGGGTGAATATCAAGTCTCTTGCCCATGATCAGCGGCGAGGAAACATTTCCGTCGATTTGCTGAACGACAATTACAACGATGAGCACTTGTATGACCATAAAAGGTGAATCCAGGAAGCCAACAATGACCGCAGGGATTACTGCGATAAACGGCCCAAGGAATGGGATGACGTTTGTCAGCATCGCAAACATGGCAAGAAGGATGGAATAATCAAGCCCGATGATTAAATAGCCTATGTACATCATCACGCCAACCACAAGGCTCACAAGTGCCTGTCCTTGAATGTAGGAGCTTAGTGCATGATCCATATCTTTTAAAATAAGCTTGGCTTCGTTTGCTTTTGTATAGGGCAAAAAGCGCAAAACCTGCTTTGGCGCATATTCACCGTCTTTCAGCAAATAAAAAACAATAAACGGCACGGTTACAAAGATAGTTGCAATGCTTGTCAGAATTCCAATGAAATTAGAAACACGGCTGCCTATGTTGCTGACATTCGACTGGAAATAGTCTGTTACAGAGGCTGTCATCTTTTCAAATGTCAGAATATCATTCTGTTCAAACCTGGCGAACCATTTATTTTCTCTTAGAGCGAGAAGATTATCCTGAAGGGTTTGCACAATCTGAGGAAAGTTTTTGATCAGTTCTTGAAATTGTTTTTGAATAACCGGCCCGATCAAGAATACAAGCAAGGTTCCAAGTCCAATGACCAGCAAATAAATAATGATGATCGAAATGGTATTCGGAACACCTTTTCTGCCTAAAAACCGTACGATTGGGCGAAGTAAATAAAAGATGATCCCTGAAACCAAAAAGGGAAAAAACAGGGTCGTGAATATGATTTCAAGCGGTCTGAAAATGAAATCTACTTTAGTTGACAGCAGAATAATCGTTAAAAAAATAATGATTCCATATCCAATTTTAAAAAGTTTGTCTTTCGGCAAATGATATGCACCACCTTTTGATGTATTTCTCAATTCCATGAGTTTGCGGAGATTTGCCATATGTAGCTTTTCCCATAAGGAGAAAAGGTGAAACAAAATTGTTTTCATTATAGCATGAAAGCATCATTTCCCGGTTTCATCAGTGAACTCTATTTTTTGAATGGACATAGGTTTATCTTTATTTGTTATTCCCAAAGTTTATAATGTTTTTCAAGCTCACTAAGAGAAATTAAGTTTTTTTGCAGGGCGGCGGGACAAGAGCGGTTGTATTTCATAATCTCTTTATTAATCAATTCTGCTTCTGCTGTCCGTTTTTCATCATCACTCAGCTTCATCAAGTTTTCTATGCGCTGCTTAATCTCTTTCTGCAATTTAACCCATGCAGGCAGGTAGTTTGCGTTTTTGACGATTTTTGTGAAAATATCTCCTTCCAGAGCACCTTTTGGAAAAGGCTTGCCCATGCCCGGCAATTTTTCAGCACCGCCTTTTTTTTCAAAATCCTTATAGATAGAGCCGATTAAATCTCTGTTTGATAAGTCATCATTCCTCTTTTTCAAGAAAATCCCTCCCGTAAATCTGATAAGGATAACTTCTTGATGGATCTGGAAAGTCCTGCCTTTACTAACCTCTAATACCGTTATTTTGTTAACGCCGTTCGATTTGTGGACTTGCGTACCCTCTCAGATCGAAATCCGGTTTCGGAGGGTAAGATTCGTGGTCAGATCGAAATTCGGTTTAGGAGGGAACGATTCAAGAGCTACTTTTCCCTAACAATGCCTCGGTCTAGCGGAGAGTACTTTAGTCAAATTCGTGAAAAAGAAAAACCTATCATAAAAGATAGGTTTCAAGGGCGGTATTCAAATTCTGAACATAGGTGACATCAATGTTCGAATGAATTTTGTATACTTCTTTTGCCTGTGCGGGCGTCAAACTTGCAAAAAATGCAGCTGCGCCCATCAGGCTGAATTCCTGAACGAGATTTGAAAGGTCATGTATTCCAGCTTCAGTGATCTCGCCTACACCATGAAAATCAATAAAAACCTGTTCGGCTCCTGAATCCGCCAGAAGGTTTAACAATCGGACTGTATTTATAGAAATCAGATCTTTTGTCAGCGATCCGAACAGCGGAATGAGCACGGCTTTTTTGGTCAGCATGATAAACGGGCTGGAAAGTTCAACAATTCGATTGTATGCATCTTCGGCTTCTTCTTTTTTTGCAAGGAGCTGAAGATCTGTTTCTGCCAGTCTTCTGCGGTGAAGCTCTACTTGATGGACGAGAGCTTCCATGCGTGAGTTTTGCTCTGTTAACAGAAGATAAATGAAATCATCATCCCTGCTGATGTTTACTTTAAATAAGGCGAGAGGAGAGCTGTGTGTTTTTAAAACCAGCTCTGTTTCTTGTTTATCTGATTTTAGAACTTTTTCTGCTTTAGTTCTGCTGTCTTCGTCAATTAAGTCAATAAAGCTTTCTGTTTCCTGGAACAATTTTAATGCTGCATGAGATTGTTCCTCTATACGGAAGCTGTGACTTAATTTAAAAAAAGGAAGAGGAAGCATTCTGCCGTCAAACATGGGAATTTTCCTTTTTATCTAAACTGCTCAGCCATTCATAGAGATCAGTCAATGCATGAAATAGCCGCGTCTTATCAGAACAGTATTCAGCTTTATTTATAGTTGAGACTAGCCTTCCTCCAACGATAACAACAGGAGAGTGTTCTAACTGTTCAAGCTCCTGAATGTAGTGATTCAGGCGGTTTGCGTGCTTTCGCAGGGAAAAAGAAAGGCCGATTACGTCCGGCTGCCAGTCAGCTGCTGTTTTCAGGGCATATTCCAATGGGAGATTTGCTCCAAAAAGCTTTGTTTTATATCCGTTTAGTTCAAACAAAATAGAAACCATCTTAAGACCAAGGTGATGAAGTTCATCCTCTATGCATAAAAACATGGCTTTCTTGTTGGATTCCGTTTGCTTCGGTTCTGTCAGAATGTGCTGCTGGTATCTGGAGAGGACAAAATCACAAGTTGTCGTCGCTAAGTGCTCATCGGCAACTGATATTTGATCCTCTTCCCAGAGTATCCCTATATGTGCCATAGCCGGTGTCAGCAGCTCTTGAAAGATTGTAATAGGTTCTGCACCATCTGCATGCCTTGCTTCAACCATCTGCCATGCCCGGTTTTGATTGCCATTTAAAAGCAATCGTGTAAAAGCTGCCGAGTCTTTTTCCATATAAGTCACCTCTGAATCTATTAGCTGAAGTATCATTATTTCATAACAATTATTTTAACATAAGTAGACCATTATATTGGAGGAAGAAACACCCATAGATTAAAATCAGAAAATCTTTTTCCCAAGGCCAATTTCTAGACGTTAGGCTGAATGTTGCGATAAAATAGACTTATTCCCCTATTAAAACTCTTCAAAACGTTTTACAAACAGGCTGTTTTCGCATTGATTGTTTAGATATACCTCCCGCACCAAGTTTTCTGTTAGAAATACTAAGCCATTGAAACAATGCGGAAGGAATGTAAAAAATCCAAAACCCAATTTTTTTACGGTCTTGCGAGATCAACAATGTTTACGCAAAGAGCCTGCAAAAATCAAACTATGAGGTGATGCTGTATTGTCGTTTTCTGTGGATAATATCATTCTAATTTTAGCTGTTCTTCTTACAATCGGTGTTATGACGGCAAAGTTTTCCTCTCGGCTTGGATTGCCTTCCCTGGTATTTTTTATCGTTGTCGGTATGGTGCTCAGTCATTATATTTATTTTGATAATGCAAAGCTTGCCCAGCTTTTTGGTATTCTCGCCCTGATCATTATTATTTTTGATGGCGGTTTACAAACAAAATGGGTGGATGTTAGAAAAATTCTTGTGCCATCATCCATGCTTGCTACAATCGGTGTTTTTATTACGACGATTATTATCGGTGTATTTGCAAAATTCATTCTCGATTTAACTTGGCTTGAGGGGTTATTATTTGGCGCGATCGTTGGGTCAACGGATGCTGCAGCGGTTTTTGCTGTTCTTGGGAACAAGAACATCAGAAAGAGATTGACGTCTACTCTGGAGGCTGAATCTGGTACGAATGATCCCATGGCCGTATTTCTGACAGTAACGATCATTCATCTGATTGGGCAGCCAGATACGAGTTTTATTGGCCTGATATTAAGGTTTTTCTGGGAAATGGGATTTGGTCTTGCAGCAGGATTGCTTTTCGGGAAACTTGCGGTTTGGACCATTAACAAAATAAATTTGGACTCGTCGGGACTTTATCCGGTTTTATCACTTGCCTTTGCGATTTTAACTTACGGTTTAACAACGTTTGCCCACGCAAGCGGGCTGCTTGCTGTATATGTAATGGCTGTAATAGTCGGAAATTCAGATCTGACATTCCGTCATTCCATTATCCGGTTTAATGAAGGTTTTGCATGGATGATGCAGATTTTAATGTTTATTTTGCTGGGATTGCTTGTATTCCCTAATCAGCTGTTAGACATCATCTGGGAAGGTTTGCTGCTGTCTGTGATCTTAATGCTGGTGGCCCGTCCGATAGGCGTATTCATCAGCATGGTTGTCTCAAAGTATTCTGTGAAAGAAAAGCTGTTTATTTCTTGGGCGGGACTCAGGGGAGCGGTTCCGATTGTTCTGGCTACTTATCCGATGCTTGCAGGGGTTGAAAACAGCCAGCTGATTTTTAATGTCGTTTTCTTCGTTGTTCTCACGTCAGCTCTGCTTCAAGGGGCGACGCTTACACCTCTTGCCAATATGCTGAAGCTTTCAGAAAGCAAAAAAAATTCAGTGCCTCATACCCTTGAATTAATCTCAATCGGGAAAACCAATAATGAGATGATTGAGCTTGAAGTTGGAGAAAGCGCAAGTGTTTCAGGAAAAGAATTAAAGGACATTGAGCTGCCGAATGATGCTTTAATTACGGCTGTCATAAGAAATGAAAAGCTTCATACCCCAAGGGGAGATACAAACATCTATTCTGGGGATACCTTATATATTCTTGTCTCCAAGAAAAACCGGGAAAAAATCAAGACTATATTTCAGGGTGAAAGCGTTGAGAGCGCAAGTAGCTTTGAATAAAAAGTGATGCAGCAAATGCTGCATCACTTTTTTATTGTGAAAATGAACAACTAATGGATTTGGTACCGTTCGTGGCGAAACTTCAGTTCCCTCTAATGTCTGAAAAAACAGCCTTTTTCCTCCTGCGGAAATATTAATCATGCTTTTTTTACAAAATTCGATCTTTTTTACTACATATTGTCAGCATTGATATATAATAGCAATGAAAAGTTAAAAAATTATGATTAATCAGTAAAAAAACAGGGGGATGAAAAATGAGAAAGATTGTTTCGCTTGTACTGGCTATTTTATTTATGACCATTTCTTCAGCAGTTCCTGCAGCTTTCGCAGAAAGCAACAAACGATTAAGTGAGGAAGAAGTTCATTTGCTGGTCGCGGAGGCGAATGGGAAAATAGATTCATTAATAGAAAATGCAGTTGAAGACTCAGAGAAACTAGAGAGCAGATATGTAAAAGAGAAACAAAAGACTCAAGAACGAATCGTACAAGTACAATCAGTGATCACAAGCTTGGCTATAGAGCTTCAGGATGAAAATGATGATGAAAAATTGTTGAAAAAAATGGAGAATGCAGAAGAAAAGCTCCTGAAAGAAAATGAAAATCTTGAAAAGCTGCAAAACAAGTTTAATGAAAAACTTGATCGCTTAATCCAGAATCTGCTGGATGTAACGAATGAAATTTCAGCTGATACCATCAGCAAAGCCGCTGAGAGTGGAATAACTGTTGAATGTACATGGGTATTAGTTGAGTTTGGCGGAAAAAAGGTTTGGGTGGATCCGCTTAAAGTTGTTGGACCATAAACAGAGAAAAAGGTTCCGCAATTCTTTTCTTATTTGGGGGGCTGTCAAATGGAAGGACTGCATATTTTTAAAAAGGGCAGTTGCATCAATACAGTAAAACAGCAGTCGGCTGAATTAAGTTTGCTGCTGAAGAATGAAGGAACAGAGATTCTTTTTCAAAGCATATCGAAGGATCGGATGTTCTATATATATCCCGGAGATAAGAGAGACTCCTTTGAATTTTATTACATCATTAAAGGGGAAGTTCTCTTTGAGGAGAATAACGAAAGCAGACTGCTGAAAGAGAAAGATTATTTTTATGTTCAGGATTTGAAAAAGCCTATCTTTTTCTCGGCATTAACCGATGTAGAACTGCTATGGTTTATTACAGAACCTGCTTTTGATGATTTAAGCAATGAAATAGAGAAGTTTACAAGTATGGTTCAGAAAGTAGAACAAAAGGATCGCTACACATACAATCACAGCATGAGAGTTCAGGAATATTCCATAAAGATTGCCAAAGAGCTGGGCCTTGATAAGAGAAGACTTGAAAATCTTTATGTAGCATCCTTGCTTCATGATATCGGAAAAATTAATGTACCGGCTGAGATCTTAAATAAACCGGACAAGCTGAGCGATGAAGAATTTTCGATCATAAAGAAGCATCCCATTGATGGAGCTGAAATCTTAAAACATCAAAAAGGGGTAAGTGAGATCATCCTGCAGCATCATGAAAAGTTAGATGGCTCAGGCTATCCTTTTGGGCTGAAAGCGGAAGAAATCCTGCTGGAATCTAAAATCGTAACAGTAAGCGACACCTTTGATGCAATGACTCAGGACCGTGTTTACCGCAATGCCCTTCGTGCAGATGAAGCTGTGCGGGAACTGAAAAAATGGAGCGGAATCCATTTTGATCAAGAAATCGTGAATACATTGATCTCCATTTTGCAGAAGGAAGGTAAAATTGATTGAGGCGTCTTTATATTCTAACTCTTGTTATCTTAGTATAATAGAAGATAGATAAAGATGAAGGCAGTGAGAAAATGGAGATTTCAGAGATTCTTATTTTTATAGAAGAGTATGGGTATTTGGCTCTGTTTATGATGCTGTCTGCCGGTACTTTTTTTATCCCGCTTCCTAACGAAGTGATTGTTATGATGGGCGGATTTGCTTCTTCTCATGGGATTTTGCATCCTGTGCCTGCCTTTTTTTCTTCTTATTTAGGCATTATGACGGCACTGACCTTTTGGTTTTTTGTTGGGAAAAGTTTTGGTGAACTGGCGCTGTCTTTTTTAGTGAGAAGAGAAAGGGCAAAGCGCCGATTTATTAAATTTCAGCACGTATTTGCAAGGCATGGCGATTATACGCTTGGCATGACCTATTTCTTTCCGCTGCTGCGGCATCTAGGCCCGGTCCTTGCCGGAATGAATAAAGTGAAGTTCTGGAAATTCGCTTTGCTGGCATATGGATCAGCATTTTTATGGGCCATTCTGTTTTTTTGCATGGGCAATAAATTCGGATCTTCCATCGATGCGGTAAATGGGTATCTTACTAGATTTGGTCCGTTTTTTATTGGGGTTGGATGTTTGCTTTTTCTTTCGATTATCTTTAGCAGGTATTATCGCCGAAAAAAAATGAGATCACGTTAACAAGGGGGATTAAAGTGAATAGTGAAACAGCAGTTGATGCCATGGACGATTTTCATAAAAAATGTGCGGTGTCTTTATTCAATGGAGTGTGGGACTTGATGGAAAAACAAGACCGCACACCTGTTGAAACAGATGCGATGATTCATATGGCGCATGCATCACGATATCACTGGGAGCAGGTTGGCACAGCGGTTAACCTGTCTCGGGGAGAATGGCAGATAGCAAGGGTTTATGCAATTGCCGGCAGATCTGAGCCTGCCCTTTATCATGCAGAGCGCAATCTTGAAATCTGTCTTTCCAATCAAATTCGCGATTTTGATTTAGCTTATGCATATGAGGGGCTTGCAAGAGCCTATTTAACAGCAGGTGATCTGGCAAACTTTCATCTATACTGTGAAAAAGCACTTCATGCAAGCAGTCAAATAGAGAAAGATGCAGATAAGCAACTATTGCTTAACGATATGAAACAATTGCAGATAACGGCAAAAAAACTCGGGTGAATATATTCCCGTGTTTTTTTATTGGCAGCGAACATCCAAATAGAGGAGTATACCGTTAGCTCTTTAAACAAACCTTTAAAAGAGGGACAGTGTTTAGAAAACTGTCGAATTTCGGCGAAAGGGAAGCTGACACAACATGTTAGAATGAATAGTAGAATTTAACTCTAGAAAGGAAGATATATATGAAAAAAATACTTTCGCTATTTGGATTGTTCGTCCTGCTTATATTACCTAATACAGTTTTTGCACATACTCATATGACCTCATCAAATCCTGTAGAAGGCTCGACCGTAACAGAACCGGTTAAAGAAATTGAGTTAACCTTTGATACACCGGTTGAGTCATTAAGTACGATGACCTTAACAAGAGACGGCGCTGATGTTCCTCTGGAAGTGAAAGCTGAAGGCGAAACACTTAAAGGAATTTCTTCAAGTGAACTTGAAAATGGAACATACACAGCAGATTGGAAAATCATCGGTGAAGACGGACATGAGATGGAAGGGACTCTTGCCTTTACCGTTCAGCAAGAGGTTAAGGAAGAAGAGCCTCAGCCATCAGATGAAAATGAATCAGCAGTGAATGATGATGATCAGAATACGGAAAATGAAAAGGCAGCACAAACAGATGAACAGGCTCAAGCCGAGGAATCAGAGCAGTCTGAGAACAGCCCGGTCATGACGATTATTCTTGTTGCAATTGGTGTTATTGCCGTGATTGGCATCTTTTTCTTAATGAAAAAGAAAGGCTGATCAGCATGGCTTATCTTATACCGATTGGAGAAGGGTTCACTTATGTTCTCTTCTCTTTCTTAATTGGGCATGTTGTCCTGCAGTTTGTCAAAAAAGACAAAAAACCTGATATACGGTTTCCAAAAATATTTTTGCTGCTGTCGGTTTTGTTAATCGTTCTTTTTTCTTTTTTTCCTGTTTTAAACATTATCCTGAATTTCTATCAAATAGCCGGGCTCAGTCAAACGATACAATCGGTATTGGCTGATTTTCAGGCAGGCCAATCGTGGCTGATGACAGCCGCTGCCGCTGCCTGTCTATGGATTGTGATTTATTTGGAAGGTCCAAAATATATTCAGGGGCTGCTGCTGCTATTCATGATCGCAGCTTTAGGATACGCAAGTCATGCTGCATCATTATCTTTTTGGCCGGGAATCGCCTCTCACAGCATTCATTTTCTATCTGTATGCCTGTGGACAGGCGTATTGCTTCATGCAGCCTGGTTTTCAAAAAAAGCGGAGAATTGGCAGGCTTTCCTGAATTGGTTTACCCCATTTGCTCTCATATGTATGACCGTTTTGACGGCAAGCGGATTAATTGTTATGACTTTTGTCATTGATCTGAATGATTATGCTGCAGCCTGGAGTTTATCATACGGGCAAGTGATTTTATTAAAACATATCAGTATTGTCCCTTTGCTTGTATTTGCTTTTTTAAATGGCTTTGTAGGCAAAAAAGCCGCTCATTTTCAGGCTCTTGCCTGGGTAAGAGCTGAGAGTATTGTTGTCATGATTGTTTTTTTCTTAACAGGCGTCCTTGGTACACAGGCTCCTCCTCATGATGTAAACACAACCCTCCGTTCTGACGGGGCTTCGCCCTTATTTGAATTAAGTACAGGGTATAAAGTCAAGGCACCAATTGAGATCGGGTTTGATTTTACATGGAATGGAATGCTGCTCTTTGTTTTTGCAGCTCTTTTTATTGGCATGATGGTGTTGAGCTTTGTGAAAAAAAGAAATGCATATGCGGCATGTGCATTTGCGGTTTTATTCATAGTTTCTGCTTATCTTGCTTTCATGGCAAATGCTTCAGTCAGCTAATCAGAAGGCCGAGGAAGACTTCGCACAATTTATACCTAAGGAAAAGGAGGGATTCCCATGCCGGAACATTCATTTCATTTAACAGCACATTGGCCTGGCCTTAGAAACGATGTTGGGGAAATCGAAAGCGGAAATTTAAAAACACAGGTGTCGATTCCGCCAGAAATGGACGGGCCGGGTATCGGCACAAACCCTGATGAGATGCTCCTTGGCGCTGCTGCAACCTGCTATATCATTACACTTGCAGCAATGATGGAGCGCAGCCGGTTGGAAAAGGCAGACTTAACCATGACATCAGAGGGAATTGTTGATGTTACAAATGGTGTCATTACGTATAAAGAAATCATTCATCGCCCTGTCATTGTATTAAAAAGCACAGCATCTGCAAAAGATGAAGAGCTTGCAGGAAAGCTCGCTTCTCGGGCGGAGAGCTCCTGCATGATCAGCCGTGCGATTAAAGGGAACGTTAAAGTTAGTCTTGAAGTGAGTATACGCAAAAAAGAAGTCACCGGCTGAGGTGACTTCTTTTTCTGTATAAAACGTGCAGTCTCTTCTTTTTAAGCGTGGTAATAATGCTATATGAAACTTCTTTCCAAAGTGATTCGTCTTCTTTATAGGACGCTGTTAATGTTTGAATCATTTCTGATTGCTTTGTTTTGAAATCCGGGTGCTCTTTATCCGGAAGCGGTTTTCTCATACGGTCAACGAGCTGCTGAATTTTAGGAGCCCGGGGTCCCCAGACGGCTTTTTCATTTCCTTCTTGGTCAATGAAAATGAAGATGGGAATCGCACGGGATGTACCATTTGTTAAATATTGATCCATGAGCTCCAAGTTCGAGTCACGCAGCAAAAAGCGGACATCCATCCCTGCTTCATCAGCAATTTTTAATAGAATGGGGTTATTCAGCATCGCATCTCCGCACCAGTCCTCTGTGAGAACAAGGACACGAAGGGATTGATTGCGGATGCTCTCAAGGATAGATACGTCGTCTTCATCAAGTGTAAATTGCTGATAGATGGTGTTCATTTCTTCCTTATTGACATTCATTTTTTCGATATATTCCTGTGCAGTTAATCCTTTAGCAAACCATGTATTAAGTGACATATTTAAGACCTCTCCCAGGATTGATTTAATGATAACGGTATCAGAATCTCCTGTAAAAATCCAGAAAGTTGAACTGACAAACTAACTTTGTATATTATCGTTATAAAGGAGCTCAGATTCATGTACAAGAATAACCCTTGAATAGCCCTTCGATTTCAAAATTTCACAATATCCGCTTTCATATTTGTGAAAAAGGGTATAAGCTTCATTTCGGTAAATAACGCAGTGTTGCATCTTTTTGCCGCCCTTCATTTTATTTTGATACAAGAAAGACGCAGGAAGCAGCCTGAAAGTTACCAGTTTTTTAAAATAATAGGGACCAAAAGATGATGAGGTTTTCGAAGAGTTTAGTATAATAGTAGTTTGTGAAATACATTAGGCAGGATAATTAAGGAGAGAAGTTCATGTTTGAAAAATATATGACAATGGAAAGTTTGATTCAAATTGCCGTAAGTATCGGGATTTTTGTGCTGTTTATGGTCCTTCGCAAACTTTTCACGAAATATGTATTTAAAATGATTTTGAAGTTCAGCAACAAAACGCCGACTGATATTTTCAGGAATGTTCTGGTTGCTTATGAAAAACCGCTGCGCATGTTTTTTATCTTGATCGGTTTATATTTGGCCATTTTGTATTCGCCATTTTTTGAAAATCAAAGGGATGTTCTGAGTCAATTTTATCGATCCTCTATCGTGATGACGATAGCATGGGGGCTTTACAATTTGACGGCATCTTCATCTCTTTTGTTTGACAAAGTGAATCAGCGTTTTGAACTAGAGATGGATGATATTCTTGGTCCGTTTTTATCAAAGGTCATGCGCTTTCTTATTCTTGCGCTGACATTCAGCATCATTGCGCAGGAATTTAATTATGATGTAAATGGTTTTGTGGCAGGGCTCGGACTTGGGGGTCTTGCATTTGCCCTTGCAGCGAAAGAAACAATCGGCAACTTTTTTGGCGGAATCATCATCATTACAGAAAAGCCGTTTACGCTCGGCGACTGGATAAAGACGCCAAGTGTAGAAGGGATTGTAGAGGATATCTCTTTTAGAAGCACGAGAGTCCGGACATTCGCTCAAGCCCTTGTAACGGTTCCAAACTCAACACTTGCTAATGAGCCGATTACGAACTGGACGAAAATGGGGAAAAGGCAGATTCAATTCACGATTGGAGTTACCTACAATACAACAGAATCTCAGCTGAAAACGTGTGTGAAGAGAATTGAACACATGCTGTCAGAGCATGATGGCATTCATGATGACACAATCAATGTAATCTTTAATGCTTTTGGCGACAGCAGCCTGAATATTTTCTTAAACTTCTTCACCAAAACTACAGCTTATGCTGATCATTTAAGTGTGAAGCAGGATATTAATTATAAGATTATGGGGATTCTTGAAGAAGAGGGTGTAGGTTTTGCATTCCCAAGCCGCACCATTTATGTGGAAGGCGCTAAGCAGGATGCATTAGAAAAAACAAAGCAGTACAGCTAGAAGAGGCTGGGACAAAAGGTTTTCAGCCAAAGAAAAATCCGAACTATTATGTGAAATTCCAACTTGAATTTCGTTTTAGTTCGGATTTTTTTCTTTGGCTTTTTTCATAAGGCTGTTTTCGCATAGATTGTTGTTTTTGATTGCTCTCTATAAATTTGTTTGTTGTGCAGAAAAGTAGAATCAAATGCCCGCTATGATTCCACCATTTTGGTTTTTGCACGGAAAAGTGGAATCAATCGCATGCTATGATTCCACCATTTTGGTTTTTGCACGGAAGAGTGGAATCAATCGCATGCTATGATTCCACCATTTTGGTTTTTGCACGGAAGAGTGGAATCAATCGCATGCTATGATTCCACCATTTTGGATTTTGCACGGAAGAGTGGAATCAACCACACGCTATGATTCCACCATTTAGGTTTTTGCAACGAAAAGTGGAATCAACCACACTATGATCCCACGATTTAGGTTTTTGCTCGGAAAAGTGGAATCAGCCGCATGCTATGATTCCACGATTTAGGTATTTGCACGGAAAAGTGGAATCAGCCGCACGCTATGATTCCACCATTTTGATTTTTGTCCGGAAAAGTGGAATCAACCGAACGCTATAAGAACAATATTCCAGAATGGCAGCTGTAAAATGGAATCAGCCAATTCCCTCTATTCTCCAGAAGAAGTCAAGTTCCTTCCGCTATACCACTTATGGATATAACTTCTTGATCGGCTCTTTTTTAGTCTTTGTTACTGAATGCTTTTAAGTTTGATAAAATAACGGTAGTCGATAAAGAGAGGGAGTCATTTTTTTGAATAAAACCACGATTTTGATTATTGGAGCAGGACGAATGGCAGAATCCATTATATCCGGGCTTGTTCAATCTCCAAACGTAAAAAACATTTATGTATCCAATTATAAGAATAAAGAGAAATTGATTTATTTGCAGGAGAAATATCAAATCATTCCTACTTTCAATTGGAAAGAAGAGATTGAAAAAGCGGATATGGTTGTTCTGGCAATGCCGCCCGAAGCGCATATGGATTTATTGCATGAAATGAAACCGTTCATTCACAATCATTTCATTGTAACGATAGCTGCAGGAATTGGGCCTTCTTTCTTGGAAGAGCATCTCCCAGAGAGTACCCCTGCTGCATGGGTGATGCCGAATACAGCTTCAGAAATAGGCGAATCGATGTCACTTGTCGCATATGGGAAAGCTGTGCTTCAAAATCATAAAAACATGCTGAAGCAAGTGCTTGATGCCATAGGCGAGGCTGAGGAGTGCACAGAAGAGCAGGTTCATCAATTAACTGCAATTACAGGAAGCGCCCCGGCTTTTCTTTATGCATTTTCAGAGAGTTTAATCGATCAGGCTGAATCCTACGGAGTCTCACGTGAAACAGCTGTCATGCTTGTCTCACAGATGCTTGCCGGTTCATCTTCCATGCTGAAAAAGAAGCTTGCTCCAAAAGAACTTAGAGAGCAAGTGACAACACCGGGAGGAGCTACTGCTGAGGGAATAAGAGTCCTTAAAGAAGGCGGATTTGACGAGTTAATTAAACGTGCAGTCATTGCCACAAATAAAAAAGCCATGAGCAAAGGGCTGAAATAGGATAAAAAAGGAGGGAAGGGTCAAGCGCGTTTCGAATTTTTAATGGTTGTTTTCCGCTTACCCGTCCCGTTGCATGCAGGACATGCTTTTTTGAAAAATGGAAGCTTTGACCTGACCTTTCCTTTTCCGCTGCATTTTACACAAATATTAATCATTTTCATTCGCATCACCGTCTGAATTTTCTTACTATTTATTTTATCACAGATGGTCCTTTAGAGTTACTGTCAAACACCCTGAACAGGGGTGTTTTTTTTTGAGAGAGATAAGAAATATAAAATTTTGATCTTCGATGGCGATCGGAATCTCTCAGGATCCTCGGTCAGAACGGATCCGATAGTATTGGCAAAAAGCGCCTTTTCGGTCGGATCCTTATCTGTCATGCCTGCGCTAAACGGGCGTTTGCACTTTTCTTAAAAAATCAGTCATTTAAGCGGTCTTCTGCATCTATATTTTAATATATAGCTGAAATGACAAAGCGTGACTAAAAGGAGGAGGATAAATGGAGCCCCATCAAATGGCCGTCATCAAACAGCACAAAAAGCTGCCAAAGGCTGAAATTGGCAAACGCATGGTGCTGATTTGTTTCGGTGCAGTCTTGATGGCAATAGGTCTGGAAATTTTCCTCGTTCCTAATCGTGTGATAGATGGGGGGATAGTGGGAATTTCCATTATCCTTTCTCATCTGACGAAAGTGAAGCTTGGTATTTACTTGTTTTTTCTGAATGTGCCTTTTTTCTTTATTGGCTACAACCAGATTGGAAAGACGTTTGCGCTATCCACCTTGTTCGGTGTCGGAATTATGTCGGCAGCGACGGTTCTGCTTCACCCTGTTCCTGTGCTGACGGAGGATCTCTTGCTCGCATCTGTATTTGGCGGGATTATTCTCGGCATTGGAGTCGGCCTGGTTATCAGGTATGGCGGGTCGCTTGACGGGACAGAAGTTCTGGCGATTCTATTTAATAAGCAATCTCCTTTTTCTGTAGGGGAGATTATTATGTTCTTTAACTTGTTTATTTTAGGTAGTGCCGGTTTTGTATTTGGCTGGGACCGGGCAATGTATTCCCTGATCGCTTATTTCATCGCCTATAAAACGATTGACGTCGTCGTTCAAGGTCTTGATGAATCGAAATCAGCGTGGATCATAAGTGAGAACCCGGATGAGGTTGGGCAGGCAATCTTGGACCGCCTAGGCCGCGGAGTAACATACTTGAACGGTGAAGGCGCATATACGGGCGATAATAAGAAGGTTATATTTTGTGTTATTACAAGACTTGAAGAAGCAAAGTTAAAATCAATCGTAGAGGAATTGGATCCTTCTGCTTTTTTAGCCGTAGCGAATATAACCGAAGTAAGAGGAGGACGCTTTAAAAAGAAGAGCATCCATTAAATGACATGATTATTAAAAAAACAGCAGGATAACAAAAAAAATTACAAGGTCAGCTAAGTAAAAAGACCCTTATTTACGGATGATTGTTAAATCGTGTCACGCGTGGCTTTTTAAAATGCCAGAGTTCAAAATCCACCTTAAAAGAACGATGTATTTTGTCCTTTCCTTTGACTCAATTCAAAAATAAGTCAAATAAATAGGGATATTTCATTATTTACTAAATTTTAAGTTTAATTATGATATCAATAAAGGAGGAGATAAAATGGGTAAAGGAAGAATTCGTGTGGAAGAAAGTATTAAAGTGCAGACAGATGAGGAAATGTACGAAGCAACTTTAATTGAAAAAGCGGAAGAGGAAGAAGTAAAGTAAAGATCAGCCGTTTTAAGACACCGTGTGAATCCTTGATAATTTTGTCTCTGGTGAATAAAGGCATGAATGAAGATTAATCAGTATACAGGTATGAGCAGCGAGTGAATAAACAAATTTCACGGAAAATAAATTGGGAGATTATCCAGGCGGGTAGTCTCTTTTTTAGTTTGAAGAAAATTCAGATAAAAAGTTTGGCCAAATAAAAAAGAGGGTACGGTTAACCGTACCTTCTTAAGCTGGTTAGAGCTGTGAAGCAAGAACCACAGCACCTTCAGGAGCTTTGTTTCCTGCTTTTGGTTCAATCGTTATGGCTATCGTATCCCAATTCAGCTCGCCTTCCAGGTTCATTTCGTACATGACGGCACCATGTCCGGATGAATCTGGAACGAATGAACCGGCTGCGACTGGCTTTTCATTTTCAATCAGCCAGATTTGATACACTTCGCCGTCTTTCAGCGGCTTTAGCTGTTCCGCCTGAAGGACAACCATCTCTTTAGAATCGTTTTTCATCAGTGAAGCCATCGCCGTTACATTGTTCATTTGCTCATCAACAGGGGCAAGCGCAACTTGCTTTTTCAAATCTTCATAACTGAATGCTGCATCTTTAGGCGGCTCATCAGCCATTTGTGTTAAGAAATAGCCATTACCGAGAAGTGATGCAAAAAGCAAGGCAGCTACGGAAGGAAGAAGAAACTTATTGGGCCTTTTTTCTGCTTTGATTGGAACCATGTTGTCTTTTTTTTCTGCAGTGTGAACTTCTTTTTCTTTGACATAAACAGGCTCAGGCGAGTGATCTGCAGGATCCTCATTCAGGATGCTTCCTAAAATACGCTGCTTCATTTCTTTAGGAGGCTCTACAGGCTCAGAAAGGTAAGGAAGGTCTTCTGTTAAAGCAGTCAATTCTTGAAGTTCTGCCAAACAGTCAGAACAAGACTCCAAATGAGCTTCAAATTCTCTTTTCTCTTCAGCTGTCAGTGTCTCATTAAAATAATCGAATAGTTTATCGCACATTTGGCTATTCATCTATGACCCTCCCTTCTTTGCCCAGCATGCTCTTTAAATGCTTAAGTGCAAGCCGTATCCTTCCCTTGACGGTGCCGAGCGGAATTTGATATTCTTCTGAAATTTTCTGCTGAGTGAAGCCTTTAAAATAAAAGAGCTCAATCATTTGCTGCTGTTCCGTTTTCAGTTTGGAAACAGCCTCTCTCAATATTTCACCCTGCAGAAGCCATTCTACTTCATTTTCGACAGATTGTTCGGAACTTGATACAGAGTCTTTTTCCATGATTTCAACAGTATCGATTTTTTTATGTTTGCGAATCAGATCGATTGCCTGATTTCTTGTGATGGTTAAAAGCCAGGAAGTAAACTTTCCTTTGCTGCTGTCATACACACGGTTTCCATGCCAGAGCTTCATAAAAACGTCCTGCAGAACTTCTTCAGCAAGAGCTTGATCATGAGTGATGCGGCAGGCAAATGAAAAAAGCAGTTTTTCATAACGATCGTACATGATTTCAAGGGCATCTTTATCTTTATTGCGGATTCTTTCATACAATAAAGCGTCGTCGTTTACTGTCATCTCCCAATCTCCTCTAATTTGATCAGACTTTCATAAATTAAAGGATATCATTAATTGTCGCAATTTGAAACTTTGAAGGATAGCCTTTCTTTGTATATAGAATAACGAAATAAAAATGGTTTTGTATCACTTATTACAGAAAAAATGCAAAAAAAATAACCGTCTAATAATAGACGGCCCATTGCTTTTTTATAGATCATCAAATCCGTTATCGATGGAGTTGACTTTCGTATACTGGCGGGACTTTTGTTCAAAGAAATCAGACTTTCCAAGGTCGACTTCTTCATAGGCTTTGATCCACTTCAGAGGATTCGTCCGGTTTTCCATAAAGGGACGTTCAAATCCAAGCTGATTGCATCTGACATTAGCATAAAATTTAATATAATCCTCAACGTCTTTCATATGAATGCCGTCGATTTTATTGCCAATAATAAAACGTCCCCATTCAATTTCAAGAGCTGCAGCTTCCACAAAGGTTTCTTGTACAAAAGCTGCGAGTTCCTCTGTCTGATATTCAGGGTACTCACGCAGAACTTCTTTGAAAATTTTTACAAATAAATCTACATGGATTTGTTCATCCCTGTTAATGTAATTAATCATCGTGCTTGTAGCGACCATTTTTTGATTGCGGGCAAGGTTGTAGAAATAAGCAAATCCCGAGTAAAAAAACAGACCTTCAAGAATGACATCATACACAATGGATTTAAGCAGATTGCTGACATTAGGTTCTTCAGCAAAGGCCTGATACCCGTTTGTGACAAACTCGTTCCGTTTTCTTAAAATAGGCTCGCTTCTCCAATATTCAAATACCTCATCCTGAACGTGCTTTGGAACAATGCTTGAGAGAACATACGAGTATGAATGGTTATGAATCACTTCCTGCTGAGCGAGCATAATCATCAATGCGTTTACGCTTGAATCTGTTATATAGTCTGCAACTTTTCCTGCATAGTCTGTCTGAATGCTGTCAAGCAGGGCAAGCAGTCCGATGATTTTCAGAAAAGCATCCTGCTCATCTTTTGATAATTGCGGGAACTGTTTAATATCTCCGGACATATTAATTTCAAACGGTGTCCAGAAGTTGGCCAGCATTTTTTTGTATTTTGAGTAGGCCCAGGGATAGGTCACATCGTCCCAGTTCAATACATTGGAGCTGCTGCCGTTAATAATGGCCGTGGACCGGTTCGGCGCTCCGGAATCCATAATGGACCTTGTTTTTAATGAATGTGTCATGATTTGTCTCTCCTTTAGCTCGCGCAAGATTCACAATCTTCTATGGCACTTGAAGTAGATCTCACATAATAAGTGGTCTTTAAGCCGGCTTTCCAGGCTGACAGGTGCAGGTTCAGCAATTCTTTCGCTTTTATTGTGTTCTGCACATAAAAGTTAAATGAAACCGATTGATCAATGTGCTTTTGTCTGGCGGCATTTTGCCTGATGCTCCACAATTGATCGATGAAATAAGCCGACTTATAATACCATGTGGTTTCTGGATTTAAATCAGGAGCAGTAACAGGTATTTTATAGTCCTTTTTCTCTTCAGAGTACATTTTTTGGAAAATCGGATCGATGCTTGCAGTACTGCCTGCAAGAATAGAAGTGGAAGCATTAGGCGCCACCGCCATTAAGTAGCCGTTGCGCAGCCCATTTTCCATGACCTGCTGCTTTAATTCATCCCATGGTAAATGTTCTGATGTGTAATTTCTGCTTTCGAAATACTCTCCGGTATGCCATTTTGATCCTTTAAACACGGGGTAAGCACCTTTTTCAGCAGCAAGCTTCATACTTGCCTGGATCGTGTAAAAGGCGATCTCTTCATATAGTTTGTCAGCATACTGTACGGCTTCTTCGTCTTCCCATTTCAGGCGTTTTAAAGCAAGCAGGTGATGCCAGCCAAATGTTCCAAGACCAACAGCACGGTATTTCTGATTGGTGAGTTTAGCCTGCACAACAGGTATGTCATTCAAATCGATCACGTTATCAAGCATTCGGACCTGAATGGAAATAAGACGCTCAAGCACTTCATCACCGGCAGCTCTTGCCAGATTAATAGATGACAGATTGCAGACAACAAAGTCCCCCGGAGTTTTAACGGTGATGATTTTGCCGTCTTCTGTATATTGTTCATCCATCGTCGTAGCGCTCTGATTTTGAGTGATTTCTGTACATAGATTGCTGCAATAGACCATGCCTTTATGAGAATTCGGATTGCTTCTGTTCACTTCATCACGATAGAACATGAAAGGGGTGCCTGATTCCAGCTGGCCTTTCATGATGCCTTTCATAATTTCAATCGCAGGTACGGTCTCTTTAGTCAGATCCGGATGATTGACGCACTCCCAATATTTATCGCGGAATGATCCGTTGCCCTTTCCTTCGTCGTAAAAATCCTCTAAGGAGTACCCCATCACTTTACGGACTTCATGCGGATCAAATAAATGCCAGTCACCGCGGTTTTCCGCCTGTTCCATAAATAGATCAGGCAAGCAGACGCCTGTAAATAAATCGTGAGTTCTTAAGCGCTCATCGCCATTATTCAGCTTAGAATCCAGGAATGAAAAGATATCCTTATGCCACACATCCAGATAGACGGCGATGGCTCCTTTTCTTTGGCCAAGCTGATCTACGCTCACTGCTGTATTGTTCAGCTGCTTCATCCATGGGATGACACCGGATGAGACTCCTTTAAAGCCTTTAATGTCACTGCCTCTGCTGCGGATTTTGCCTAAATAAACCCCGATGCCTCCGCCGGATTTTGAAAGATTTGCAATATCTGTATTGCTGTCAAAGATACCCTGCAGACTATCATCAACAGTATCGATAAAACAGCTCGACAGCTGGCCGACAGGCTTCCCTGCATTTGATAATGTAGGAGTAGCAACGGTCATATAAAGATTGCTGAGTGCCCAGTAAGCTTCTTTGACAAGCTGAAGGCGGTGTTCTGTTTTTTCATTGGCCATAAGCGTCATGGCGATGACAAGATAACGTTCCTGAGGCAGTTCAAATGTTTTTTTATCAAAATCTCTTGCTAAATAGCGGTCCGACAAGGTGCGGAGTCCAATGTATGTAAACAGCTTGTCTTTTTCCGGCTGAATGATTGATGAGAGGCTTTCTATTTCTCCGTCTGAATATGCATTCAGCAAATGAGGATTGTATATGCCCTTATCAGTCAGTGTTTTAAGTAAATTCAGAAACGAATCATATCCATTTTGCTGATTGCGGTTAAACGCAGCTTCCTTATATAGCTTTCTTAAATAAATGCGTGCACAAAAGTAAGTCCACTGAGGTTCAAGCTCACTGATATTGGAGAGTCCTTCGAGAATAAGGAGATTGGAGATTTGGGATGTTGTGCATTCACTGCGTCCTTCGATGCTTTGTACGATTCTTGTGCTGTAAGCATCCAGGTCAAGCTCTTTGAAGCCGTGTCCGATTTCATCTATGAAGTCTCTTATCCGTTTTTCTGAGAATGGGGCTTTTTCAAGTGTCATTTCATTAAAAATAATTGTTGCCATTTTGGTTGCCATTTGACATCCTCCTAAAAAAATAATAAAGCGCAAAGGCTTTAATCAGCTCTTGGTTGTGTGAATGTTTACGCCTAAAAAAAATCCGCTCATGGGATCATGAGCGGATCAAACGATAGAATAAAAGGAAACAAGCAGTCCTGTTATTAACCATCGTTTCATCTCCTCAGTCCCCGAAGAATTCGAAACTATAGCAATCAAATGGCAGGTCTCCTGACTTGTGATCATTCTGCGCTGAGCCCTTCCCATACTTTCATCTCGTACAGTGGTATTCCCAGTTCGTCACACTTACAGTTGCGGGGACAGTTCCGGATTTGCACCGGATTCCCTTTTAAGCCAATAAAATGGCACCTTTGCTTGCTGTTGTTTTTTCAATATGTAGTATTATATTTTAGTGTTATTATCAATATATTGTGTTTGTAGGTAATTTCATCATAATGGACAGGGAAAGAAATTTCAACTGAAATCTGTAAAAAATTCAAATAAAAAGATGAAACCATTTTACAGACCAGCGTGTTTCATCATAACATAGAGAGAGGAAGTTTTTCATTCAATCACTTTTAATAAAATCGATTTATTTCAGAAAACAGCCTTGAATCTAACTAAAGGAGCCTTCAAATGTACATACTTTTAAACGGTGAATTTAAGCAGAAAAACGAAGTGTCCATTGATTTTGAAGATAGAGGATATCAATTTGGGGATGGCGTGTATGAGGTAATCAGAGTATATAATGGCTCATTTTTTGCGATGAAAGAACACATGGAGCGATTTGTCAGAAGTGCAAAAGAGATTAAGATTAAGCTTTTGCATTCAGCAGAAGAATTAACAGGGATGCTGAATGAACTCATCCAGAAAAATCAGGTGCAGGATGGTGCCGTGTATATGCAAATCACTCGCGGGGTAACAGGAAGGAAGCATCTTTTCCCCGGAAAAGACGTTACTCCTCAGATTGTAGCCTATCCAATTCCCTGCACAAAGCCTGTAAAAGAGCAGGAAAGGGGCATTAAGCTGTATCTTATGGAAGATATCCGCTGGCTGAGATGCGATATCAAAAGCCTGAATTTGCTTGGGAATGTTCTCGCTAAACAGGAGGCTTACGAAAATGAAGCATATGAGGCTCTGCTCCATCGCGGTGAGCATATAACAGAGGGTTCGTCGTCTAATTTTTACGGTGTAAAGAATGGGACCATTTATACACACCCTGCCAATCATTTGATTTTAAATGGCATAACCCGCATGAAAGTTGCAGATCTATGCAGAAAAAACGGATTGACGCTTGCAGAAGAGATGTTAAAAGTTGAAGATCTTAAAACGCTTGATGAAGCGTTTATTACTTCCACGACGAGTGAGGTTATACCTGTCAAGGAGATTGATTCCATGAAGATTGGAGACGGGTTGCCCGGACCTGTTGTGAGGGAGCTTCAGAGGCTGTTTGAAGAAATGATTAACAACGAAGAAAAGGTTACTGGATAAGCTCGAATTTTAATAACAAAAAACCGCTTGAAGAATCAAGCGGTTTTCCTTATGCAGCTAATTGTTCCGCAGGCTTCTTTTTGCCTCGCAAAAAACCAAACAAAACACTGAATAAAGGAGACAAGTAGAGGAAGAAAGCGAATGGAATGTACGCTATCACATCAACACCAAGTGTCTGAGCGAAAAAGGCTCCGCTTACTCCCCAAGGAATTAATGGATTGATAAGTGTACCCCCGTCTTCTAAAGATCTTGATAAATATTTCTTATCAATGTCCATTTTTTCATAGACCTCTTTGAACGATTGACCGGGAATTAAAATCGAAAGGTATTGCTCGCCTGTCACCAAATTTACTCCAATAGAAGAAGAAACTGTTGCAAGTATCAGCTGACCTTTGACTTTGATACGCACGATCAATCCTTTTAGAAGGGTTTGAATCAGCTGCATCGTATCCATTAATCCGCCTAATGCAAAAGCAATCATAATTAATGAAATCGACCACATCATCGATTGAAGTCCGCCGCGGTTCAGCATTTTCTGAACGGTTTCCTGTTCAATCTCAAAAGCTGTTCCATTTTGCAGGACATTTAAAAACTGTGCAAAAGAAGCGCCGTCCTGAAGCAGGATTCCTGTAGCGCCTGCTGTCGCAATCCCAGCAGCAAGGGCAGGGATTACAGGGATTCTTGTGATGGCAAGGGAAATTACAATCAGGGGAGAAATTAATGTCCAGCCGCTAATCTGTACGTGCTGTTCCATGACTGAGATAATTTCCTGAATATTTTCTAGTGTTGCATTGTTTATCGTTAAAGTCGTCCCCAAGTACCAAAAAAGGAATGCTGTAATGATGAAGGCAGGGATCGTTGTATTCGACATATGCTTGATATGTGTAAAAATATTAACGGATGCTACTCCTGATGCAAAGATAGTCGTATCAGACATCGGAGACATCTTATCTCCAAAGCATGCTCCGCAAATTACAGCTCCTGCTGCCCACTCAATGGGAACACCTGCTGCAATCGCAACCCCCATAAGAGCCACTCCAACAGTACTCACTGTTGTGAAGCTGCTTCCTACTATTGAAGAAATAATCGTACAGCAAATCAGTGTAAGAATAAGAAGTGAACCTGGGTCGATAAGGTTCAATGCAGCTATCATAACAGTCGGTATGGTTCCACTGAACATCCAAGCACCAATCAGAATACCGATTAATGCAAGGATAATGATAGGCTGAACGCCATTTTGGATTCCTTTTACTAATCCAGCTTCAATCTCTTTCCATGAATATTTATAGATAAAAGCAACTGCGCTTAATAAAACGAGACACAGCATCAGCGGCAGGTGCGGTTCTGTTTTCAAGTAAAATAGACTGATAAATATGATGGCAATCATCGATAGAAAAATCATGACTGCAGCTCCAAATGGAACGGTTTTGGAATGGTTCATAACTTGTAATTCCTTCCTTTTATACTTAAACGCTTTTATGCTTTTGCGCATAAAAGTATTATATCAATCTATTAACTTATGTCAACTGGTGAAATAAGTAAGCATTTAGTCCTCATTTCAAATAGATACCAAATTACTTGCCTTACAAGTCTTTAACTGGCTGGAACAGGGCAAAAATCGGCAGACAAAAAGAAATACTGTCTTTTTTATGTAAGCTTCCTGACTTAGACGTACAACAGTCAAATAAAAAGAAGAGCAGGCGTTAACTGACCTGCTCTTCCTTTTTGTATATATATAATGTATTGTCATCACCGTAATGGAAATGGATATTGTGGCCATTGTTATTTAACACTGGGATCAGGGTGCTGTGATACTCTTCTTCATTAACGTCCTTAAAATGAAGCCTTAAAGCTTGATCTGTATTAAAAACATGCTCGCTTTGGGCTGCAAATTGCTGATAATCTTCAATAGAAGCACGGAGAAGGTTTGGATTAAGGATAAAGTATTCATGAATGTCATATAAAACAATATTTAAATTACTCATAAGCATGTCCTCCTGAATATAGTTAATTTATTTATATCCATAAGGGATGGGAAGCATACAACTCTTTTACAGGTAAATTCTAAAGGAATTCTGAAAAAGACGAATGAGAAAAAACGAATGCAAAAGCATTCGTCCCGGGCAGTGTCAAAAGCTTAGGAAGTCCCTGATCCTTTTAAATATTCCTTGAAAGCAGTCTGAGGCTTTCGGCAGTATCATTGATTTGAGAGATGGAAGATGATAATTCACCGATAACTGAGGTGAAATTAGTTAATTCCTTCTTCGTTTTTTCACTTTGATTTTTATTGTTATTCATAAGATGAACGACAGAATCAAAAAATTCGTTCATATTGTTTGCTTGCTCCGCACCTTTTGAAGTAAGTCGTGCCACCTCATTTACGGAGCCTGCAATGCTGTCTATTTGAGAGTGAATCTCTGATATTAAACTGGATACACCCTGAACCGAATTTTTTGTTTCCTCTGCAAGCTTTCTCACTTCACTAGCTACGACAGCAAACCCTTTGCCGTATTCTCCGGCACGTGCAGATTCTATAGCTGCATTCAATGCAAGAAGATTTGTTTGATCTGCTATTGATGTAACAATTGCTACGACTTGATTGATCTTTTCAGATGTATTCTCTAAGGCTTTCATTTTTATCGAGATATTTTCAGTGCTTGTTTCGATGAAGGTCATCAGTTCATGTTGTTTTTCAAGGTCTTTTTTGCCGTAAGATGCTTCAGTTTCTGCTGAAGAAGCCACTTCAAAGCTTCCGCTTGCAAATAAGGAGATTTCTTTGGATTGAGCATTGATTTCCTGAACAGATGCATTTGTGTTTTCAGTGATGCCAGATAGCATTTGGGCTGTTTCGCTGAGCTCGATTCGGATTGCTTCCTTTTCCCTCTCTGCTTTCATCCGGATTTCCCCATATTCTTTGTCATATGCTTCTAGTACAAGCTGCTGTTCAAAACTGATCATTTTGCTTATGGCTTGAACAATTAACATTAAATCTTCCCTGTTTTCAGCTTTTATCCCGGCACAATCAATCAGTGATTTTGATAACGTCTGCAAGGCAGACATATACCATTTTGCTTCAAGACCGATTTTAACGTGAATATGGGCAATACGCTGTATGCTTTCAACTCTGTTCTTGTCCAGAATACCGCTGAACATTGAACTAATATGGATCTTCAGCGTTTCCTTCAATTTATCAATTGAGCTGTAGCGATTAATGATATCGATCAGACTTTTTTCTAATGCGATGACCCGGTAAAAGTCTTCAACTATTTCTGAAATGTTTTGGTCTATCAGCGGTTTTAATACAAATAAAATGCCTAAATCTTTCTCTGAAAGAGAAATCATCTCAATTTGTTTTGTTAAATCAGCACTGTATGATACATCAAGCTTTGTATTCTCTTTACTGATATTATTTAAAAAATTATTATTATTTATCTCTTTTTTACGGTTGAACAATCCCATTATACGGCTCCTTTTAGATTTATATCGACTCTTATTTTATTATCGGATAAACCTGAAAAAGATTAATGAGAACAAAAAAAACGAATGCAAGGGCATTCGTCTAAAAGGTTATTTTGCAATCAGCACTGAAATGGCTGAATGATGAGATACTTTATCGCTTACTCCCCCGAACAGCAATTTTTTCAGGCCGCCTGAATCTCTGCTGCCCATTACGATTAAATCGGCATTTTTTTCTTCTGCATATTTTAAAATCGCATCCGAAGGAGATCCTGATAAAATTTCAACCTCTCCAGCCGCCTGATTCTCATCCATTTTCATTCTGATTCGTGAAACAATTTCATCTGAGTTGTCAAAATAATCATGCTGAGTATGAGTTTGATCAAGCTCCTGAGAAGGGGGAGGCGCAACCGGATAGTTTTGAAGATTGTCTGTCAAATAGCCATTTGCTGGCGTACTCGGAATAACAGGCTGAACTCCTTTGGTGTGCATCGCATGTTCTTCCTGATAAACGTGCACGACTGTCAGCATCGATTCTAATTGTTTGCTCAAGTCAATTCCTGTTTTTAAAGCTGCCTGACTTTCATCATGTCCATCATAGGCAACGACTATATGTTTAAACGTATTCATCTTCATCAAATCCTCTCTAAGGAAAATGTGTATATAAATAGATACCCTTTTTCAGAAAAAATAATCAATTCTCCCGAAGAAAACGATTACAAAAAAGATTTTTGGATTTGACAGCCACATATTTTCCAAAATAGGCGTACACCTTTGATAATTAGGGTAATAAGTAGAAGCACTAATTTTCTAATTTCAGGGGGTTACTAATGATAAAGTCACTATTCTCAATTAAGGGTGTATTTACGAAGCTCATTATATTCGTTCTGCTGGCAGTCATCCTTATGTTTATGGTACATAATGTAGTCATTGCATCACAGGATGTCAGCAAATTAGAAGAAAGAGCAAATGCGCCAACTATCATTTATGATCAAAACGGCGAGATTGCGAGCAAAATTTCAACCTCTAAAAATGAGTGGATAGATTATGAGGATGTTCCGGATCATTTCTACGAAGCTCTTCAAGCGACAGAAGATCAAAATTTCTATAATCACAGCGGAATAGATTATTTAGGAATTGTCCGCGCCATGTTTAAAAATATAGCAGCTGGAGGTGTAGTTGAGGGAGGAAGCACCCTTACTCAGCAGCTTGCTAAAAACACGCTGCTTACTCAGGATCAAACATTTAAACGGAAGTTTGATGAGTACTTCATTGCGAAAAAAATAGATGAAGAATATTCAAAAGAAGAAATATTAGAACTCTATGTTAATAAGATTTATTTTGGAGAAGGAGCATGGGGGCTGAAAAGAGCAGCCAAAGTTTATTTTGGTAAAGAAGCTGCTGATCTTACAATTAATGAATCTGCCATTTTAGTAGGGCTTATTAAAGCGCCGACAAACTATTCTCCTGTGAAAAACCTTGAAAAATCATTAGACCGCAGAGATGTTGTCTTAAGTTTAATGAAAAAAGAGAAATTCATAACGGAAGCACAAATGAAAGAAGCCAAAAATGAAAAAGTTGTGCTTGAACGGAAGGAACTTGATGAATATAAAGGACGCTATCCCTTTTATGTAGATCATGTCATTGAAGAAGCCATTAAGAAATACGGCCTGACACAAAATGAAATATTAGCGGGAGGCTTTGAGATTCATACCGAGCTGCGTCAGGATATGCAGTCATCTATAGAAGAGGTATATAAGGACGATGCTAATTTTCCTGATAGTAAGAGCGATCAGCCCGTTCAAAGCGGAGCAGTTCTCGTCAATCCTAAAACAGGAGGTGTACAGGCGCTTGTTGGAGGAAGAGGGGAGCATTCATTCAGACAGTTTAACAGAGCAACTCAGCTGAAAAGGCAGCCTGGTTCAACCATGAAACCGCTGGCTGTTTATACACCTGCATTAGAAAACGGAATGGATGTTGATACAAAGCTGAAAGATGAACCGCTCGATATTAACGGATATTCACCTAAAAACTTTGACGGCAGCTATCGCGGAGAGGTTACCCTGTATGAAGCCTTGATAAAATCATATAACGTACCGACTGTTTGGGCACTGAAGGAAATTGGCGTACAAGCAGGCGTTGACGCTTCTAAACGCTTTGGCCTGCCAATTACCGAGAATGACCGTAACTTGAGTTTAGGTCTTGGGGGTCTTGATAGAGGCGTGGCTCCGCTGAATATGGCAGAAGCATACACGGCCTTCCCAAATGAAGGAACCCGCGTTGAGGCCCATGCGATTACGAAAATTGTAGATGTTCAGGGAAATACGATTGCAGAATGGAAAAAGAAAGAAACAAACGTTACAACAAAAGAAATCGCTCAAAAAATGACTCATATGATGCTTGGCGTAGTGAAAGAAGGAACAGGGAAAAAAGCACAGCTTGAAAAACATGAGCTGGCTGGAAAAACCGGCTCCACACAGCTTGGCATTGATGGAATTGATGGAGTAAAAGATCAATGGTTTGTCGGATATACCCCAAATGTAGTTGGAGCGATGTGGCTTGGCTATGATCAAACTGACCAAGACCATTATTTGAATACGTCAAGCAGTGCGACAGCTGCACCGTTGTTTAAAGTGATTATGGATGCAGCCCTGAAAAAGGAGAAACCGGAGGATTTTAATCTGCCTCCTCTCAAGAAATCAGAAAGCAAGTCAAAGAAAAAGAAAACAGACACTTCTAATGAAGAGAGTAAAAAGAAACAAGAAGAAAAAAGAAAGCAAGAAGCTGAAGAAAAGGCTAAACGAGAAGAGCAGGCAAAAATGGAAGAACAAGAACGTTTAAAGCAGGAAGAAAAAGCGAAAGCTGATGCGGATAAGCAAAAGGCTGAAGAACAAAAACGCAAAGAAGAGCAAGCTAAAAAAGAAGAAGAACAGGCAAGAAAAGAAGAGGAAGAAGCTAAAAAAGAAGAAGAACGCAGAAAAGAAGAAGAACGCAGAAAAGAAGAAGAACGCAGAAAAGAGGAAGAACGAAAAAAAGAAGAAGAGAAAAAACCAGCCGAACCTGAAGAACCGGCAGAGCCTCCAGCAGAACCAGAACCGCCAGCCGAACCGACAGAGCCTCCAGCAGACCCGGAGGAGCCAGCAGAACCTCCAGCAGATGGAGCTTCTGATTCAGGGGATGCATCAGGTAATTAACAAAAAGCTGAACGAGATCATACTCGTTCAGCTTTTTTCAGTACAATCATCTGCATTGCCTTTTCGTGACAAGCGTCAATTTTGTGAGCTGCGGAAGTTTCTCATTCGGGCTGCAAATCGGTTTAACACACGAACTTTGTGTTTGAGAGGTAATTTGGAGCTGCAAAACAGGACGATTGTCTGTTTCTTTACTCTATAGGCACGGAACAGCTTTATTATAAAAACAAAAAACACACCCTGCTGCGCAGGGTGCGGAGAAAATTATTCGTTCAAATGCCTATTGAAACATTGGTAAAATATAAGTAATTAAAAACCAGATAATACCGAAGAATATAACCAGATATGCCGCATATTTAATAAAGGTAGCTCCAAGAAGGCTGTTATTTGTTTTGTGCTCTTCTTTTCTCTCAACATTCACTTGTTTATGTTCAGACATAAGGTTCCTCTCCCTTGTATATCTTTAAATTACATAACTACATTAAGAAGCCAGCCAATAACTACGATTGCTCCAATAACGATTAATATAGTTCTGATCATAAGTCATAATCTCCCTTTCTCTGTTGTAATGTAAGTAAGCCATACTCCCTTTATCATTTGTAAGGGATCACTGATTTTATACCTTTACTTTTTCAGCAGTGTTTAAGAAATTCGTTGTAAATCTTGATTCAGTTGAACAAATGGCGTCCATTTCAGCCAAGATCTCACTCGGGTTATCCCCATCTATGAGAACTTTAATCTGATTGGAACCAGAAGTCATCAGAAAGAAAGTAATCAAAGAAGGAAACTTTGAGGCATCAACGATGCTTCGTTTTCCAGCTAAGAAGTACACCTTTCCTGAATAGTTTTTTGCGAGCTGATTTAGACTGATAATTTGATCCATTCGGAATTGATCCTGGGTACATAGACTAGTGGAAACTAACTGGCTCATTGTTTTCCTCCTTCAATTTTCCTTATTTCTGTTGTTTGTTACAGTTCTTTACCTTGTTTTTAGTTTTTTGAAACATCCTGAAGGTGAAAATAGTGATATGTGCCTATAAATCACTTTTTTTATGGGGGTCAACTTCTCAAATCCAGTTGTAAAGATACAGGAGGAAAGCGAAATTCATGAAATCCATCTTAATACTCCTTACCTTCATAGCCCAAACTGCTGCACTTATTTTTCTGTTTTTAAATATGAAATTGGCTGTTATCTTTTTTCTGATTCACTTATTATCAATTTGTTTATTATTCAGCCTGCTGATTCAGGCCAGGATGAAAGAAAAAAAGGAGGATGATGAACGTGATTATCGTAACTACTGACTTCGTTCCAGGAAAAGAAATTAAAGAACTTAAAGGGTTTGTCAGAGGAACAACCGTGCAAACGAAACATATTGGAAAAGATTTAATGGCGGGGCTGAAAACAATTGTAGGAGGAGAAATTTCTGAATATACTGAGATGATGGAGGAAGCAAGACAAAAGGCGATCGGGCGGATGGCTGAGGATGCAAGAAATAAAGGGGCAAATGCGATTATTGGGATGAGACTGCAAAGCTCTGCTGTTATGCAGAATGCGTCTGAAATTATTGCTTATGGAACGGCTGTGTTTATTGAAGAATAAAAATTGCAGGCTAACCAGAAAATAAGGAAAAATCCCAATTGACAAAATAATGAAAAAGATGGTAATCTATCTAAGGATTAAACTAAAAATTTGGTAAAGGAGGGGTTTGACATGAAAAAATTAATTGTGATTGCGTATGATCGAAGCGTGCTTTCTTGTGCAGCCCCGCCATACCTTTATACCGTTTAGAGAGATCAGTCTCTGAATATAAAAAGGAAAAGGCACAGGGGTATGCTGCATTGTATACTTCTGTGCCTTTTTACGTTTGATTGTAAAAAGGCAGACCCCGGCATGCGGAGGTTTGCCTTTTTTATATAAATTAAATCTTAAGGGAGGAAGCAGGTATGTTTGTAATGATGATGAAAACAGAGAAATTGATGAAAAAAGGAGATCCAGACAGCGGTTAGCAAGATAAGGTCAAGTAGACAAAGGAGATGATCAGATGTTCTCGGTGTTAGTGAAGTTAGGCTGGTTTTTTAAAAAGTATTGGAAGCGGTATACGGCTGCGATCGTATTGCTTTTAGTTGTAAATGTTCTTGAAATTATTCCCCCAAAACTGCTTGGGAATGCGATAGATGATATTCAGGTTGGGCAATTCTCGAGTGAACTGCTTGTTCAATATATTGTGTTGTTTATTGGGCTCGGTGTACTTGTATATATTTTATCTTACTTTTGGATGTACAATTTATTTGGCGGGGCTCATCTCGCTGAAAGAATCCTAAGGTCAAAACTAATGGGGCAATTCATAGTTATGACACCGCGCTTTTATGAGAAAAACAGAACGGGAGATCTAATGGCCCGGGCTACAAATGATTTGAAGGCCATCTCAACGACTGCCGGATTTGGGATCTTGACATTGGTTGACTCAAGCATGTTCATGCTGACGATTCTGTTGACAATGGGAATACTTATCAGCTGGAAACTTACATTTGCCGCGATCCTGCCTTTGCCAATTATGGCGGTTGCGATGGGAATCTACGGCAAAAAAATTCATGCAAGATTCATGGCGGCTCAGGACTCATTCGGCGATATGAATGATCAGGTGCTTGAGTCAGTTGCTGGCGTGCGTGTGATTCGTGCATACGTTCAGGAAAAAGCGGATGTAAACCGGTTTAATACCTTAACGGATGATGTTTTCAAGAAAAATGTCAGTGTAGCTAAAATTGACGCATTATTTGAACCGACAATGAAATTGCTTGTCGGAATCAGTTATTTAATTGGGCTTGGATATGGAGCCTATTTAGTATTCCATAATGAAATTACCCTTGGTGAACTGGTGTCCTTTAACGTATATCTTGGAATGATGATCTGGCCGATGTTTGCCATAGGTGAACTGATCAATATCATGCAGCGCGGTAATGCATCACTTGACCGGATCAACGAAACACTATCTTATGAAGCAGATGTAAAAAATCACGATCAGCCGGAGGATATTGTTTCACCTAATAAGATTGAATTTAAAGATGTATCCTTTCAGTATCCTTCTTCTGAAGTAGAGAACTTAAAACATGTCAGTTTTACAATAAATAGAGGGGACACTATCGGGATTGTCGGCAAAACCGGCAGCGGCAAAACAACAATCGTTAAACAGCTGCTCAGACAATACCCGGCTGGCAGCGGGGAAATCACAATGTCCGGGGTTCAAATTGAGAAGATTCCTCTTGAAACATTGCAGCGCTTTATAGGCTATGTTCCTCAAGATCATGTGCTGTTTTCAAGAACAGTGAGAGAGAATATCTTATTCGGAAAGAAAGAGGGATCAGAAGCAGAGCTTAATAAAGCGATTGACCTTGCTTTTTTCAGAAAAGATCTTGAAATGCTGCCGGATGGCTTAAATACATTAGTAGGGGAAAAGGGAGTTGCATTATCTGGCGGTCAAAAACAGCGCATCTCCATTGCACGTGCGCTTTTGATCAACCCGGAAATTCTGATATTAGATGATTCCCTGTCAGCTGTTGATGCAAAAACGGAAACGGCGATCATTTCAAATATTAGAAATGAGCGGTCCGGGAAGACTACATTCATTACGACACACCGGCTGTCTGCTGTCGAACACGCAGACTGGATTCTCGTGCTTGATGAAGGGAAAATTATTGAAGAAGGCAGGCACAGCACGCTGCTTGCAAATAACGGCTGGTATAAAGAGCAATATGAACGCCAGCAAATTGAAGCTGAAAACGAAGGCGGGGTGGGAGCATGAGCACTGGAAAAAGACTGATCCGCTATGCTGCCCTTTATAAAAGAACATTAATACTTGCTCTAATCATGCTTGCTGTTGCAGTCGGGGCAGAGCTTACAGGACCATTTATTGCAAAAAAAATGATCGATGACCACATATTGGGCATTGAAAAGAAGTGGCATGAAACAGCAGATGGAGAAAATGCTGTAGCCTACAAAGGATCCTGGTATAAACGCGAGGATTACTTTGAACCTGGTGAAGAAAAAGGCAAAGAAGTTCACATTCTGCAAGTGCAGCGCGACTATTATTTCATACCTGGTGAAATTCAGTTTGATGGAGACAGAAGAGCTGCTGGCAATTCGGTCATTATTGAACGCGGGACAGATTCTGCTTCTTATACAGGCAGCATGCTGACTTCTGAACAGCTGTTTACGTTTTATCAGCCTGAAATTAAAGGGCTCATCACTTTGATTGCCATTTATTTTGGTTTACTGGTTTTTGCTTCATTTTTTCACTATGGACAGCGGTACTTTCTGCAAATTACATCAAACCGCATCATTCAAAAGATGCGCCAGGATGTATTTGAGCATATACAGCGCTTGCCGGTTGTTTATTTTGATAATCTTCCGGCAGGGAAAGTTGTTGCAAGAATTACAAATGATACAGAAGCTATCAGAGAATTGTTTGTAGCTGTGCTGTCTACATTCTTTACAAGTGCCATCTATATTACCGGTATTTTCATTGCTTTATTCCTGCTTGATGCAAAACTTGCATTCATCTGTATGGTCATCCTGCCGATTCTTGTCGTCTGGAGCATTGTATATCGAAAATACGCATCAACCTACAATCATAAGATTCGTTCCCTTGTCAGCGATATTAATGGAACAATCAATGAATCCATTCAGGGAATGACGATTATTCAGGCTTTCCGCAGACAGGAAGAAACGAAAGCGGAATTTGAAGAATTAAACGCATCCCATTTTCACTATCAGAATAAACTGCTGAGCCTGAACTCCCTGCTGTCGCATAATATGGTAGGTTTTATGAGAAACTGTGCGTTCGTGGCGCTTATCTGGTATTTTGGAGGAGCCTCTTTAGGCGTTGGTTCAATGGTTTCAATAGGCGTTCTTTATGCATTCGTTGATTATTTAAACAGGCTTTTTCAGCCAATCACAGGGATTGTGAATCAATTCGCCCAGCTTGAAACAGCTCGTGTTGCGTCTGAGAGAGTGTTTAGCCTGCTTGATGAAAAAGGAACAGATGTGAGCGAGATAGAAGAACCTCGCTATAAAGGAAATGTGGCATTTGAAAATGTATGGTTCGGCTATAAAGAAGGCGAGTATGTTTTAAAAAATATTGATTTTGAAGCAAAACAGGGTGAGACCGTAGCATTAGTCGGGCACACCGGTTCAGGTAAAAGTTCGATTATGAATTTGCTGTTTCGTTTTTACGACATTAAAGAAGGCAAAATCACAATCGACGGCAAAGATATCTTATCCATGCCGCGCCAGGCAGTCAGAGAGCATATGGGGATTGTGCTTCAGGATCCATTTTTGTTTACAGGAACGATTGCTTCAAATGTAAGCCTTGATAATCCGGATATCACCAGAGAACAAGTGGAAAAAGCATTAAATGATGTAGGTGCAGATCAATTGCTGAAGCATCTGCCGCTTGGGTTTGATGAGCCAGTCATCGAAAAAGGCAGCACGCTCTCCTCAGGACAGCGCCAGCTGATCTCATTTGCAAGGGCGCTTGCTTATGATCCGGCCATTCTCATATTAGATGAAGCTACGGCAAGCATTGATACAGAAACAGAAGCTGTCATTCAAGATGCACTTGAAGTCCTTAAAAAAGGCAGAACAACGTTTATCATTGCCCATCGGCTTTCTACTATTAAGAATGCAGATCAAATACTTGTCCTTGACCGCGGTGAAATAGCGGAGCGGGGCAATCACGATGAACTAATGAAACAAAAAGGAAAGTACTATCAAATGTATGAACTGCAGCAGGGAAAGCAGAATACCCTTGCAGGATAAGAAAACCACGTGCCTGATATAGCCAAGGCACGTGGTTTTTTTTCTAAGAAGATAGATTGACTCAGTAAGCCAGTCCGACCCGTTTACGGATAAAGGAATTTTCAATCAGGACCTGATAAGTGAAATACCCCGTATCCTCAGCTGATATTTGCTTTCCATCTTCAGGAAGATAATCTTCTTCAAATCTGAACGTTTTTGTGATTTCTCCATCTGGCAGGTAAGTGGGGCAGATGATTGTCCACTCGAGATTGGACTCTTTTAATGTCAGATAGGCGTTTAAATGTTCGTTCGCTGCTCTCGTCAAAGTCCGTTTCGACTCATTTGATTCAAATCTGTACACGAGAGGATTGGACCTTGCCTGTAAAATACCTGCAGTTCCAATCGTGATCACTCTGTTCATGCCTGCATTTCTCATTGCCCGAACAATCAGCGGCACCGCAACTGTAAGAGTATCATCTCCATCTGTGCCAAGGCAGCTGACTACTGCATCACAGCCTGAAACTGTTCTCTCAATGCTTTCAATTTCCCGGGCATTTCCTTTAATCATTTCGGCATGATTATTAATGCTCTCTATTTTTGAAGGATCTCTGACAAGCATTCGGACAGTGTGCCCTTCATTCAGCGCCTGTTCTAAAAATGTTTTGCCCACTCTTCCTGTTCCTCCAAATAATGCGATTTTCATGACACACTCTCCTGTCGGTTTTCTTTTATTTTACTTCATTTACTGAAAAAGAGAAAAACATACTATGAACTGAACTGGTTACACTAATAAAAATAAAACAAATGAATTGACAGAAAGCAGTCTTGGAGGTAATATTCTAACGTACTTAATTAAAATCCGATAAGATTAGTGGGGGTTTGAACATGAAAAGATTTTTTAGTTTATTTGCACTTTTATCAGTGTTTGTACTGATTTTGTCTGCTTGCGGAACAGGCGGAGATAAAAAGGAAGAAGGCGATCAGGCAGGAACTGATGCTGAACTGTTTGACAAAGTAAAAGAAGAGGGCGTGCTTGTCATTGGAACAGAAGGTACATATCCGCCTTTCACATTCCATGATGACAAAGATAAATTAACCGGTTTTGATGTGGAAATCGCCGAAGAAGTTGCAAAGCGTCTAGGCGTGAAGGCTGAGTTTAAAGAAACACAGTGGGATGCGATGTTCGCCGGTCTTGATGCTAAACGTTTTGATATGATTGCCAATCAGGTCGGCATCAAGCCTGAACGTACGGAAAAATATGATTTCTCTGAACCATATATTTCATCTGCAGCTGTACTTGTTACACATAAAGACAACAAAGACATTCAATCATTTAAAGATTTAAAAGGGAAAAAAGCAGCACAATCTTTAACAAGCAACTACGGGGAAATTGCCAAAGAAAACGGTGCTGAACTTGTTGGTGTAGAAGGATTTACTCAAGCAATCGATCTCATTAATTCTAAACGTGCAGATGCAACGATCAATGACAAACTGTCTGTCCTTGATTTCCAAAATCAGCGCGGCAACGCACCAATACAAATTGTGGATGAGAGTGAAGATGCTGCACAAAGCGGTTTAATGTTCCGCAAAGACAGCGGCAAATTAGTGGAAGAAGTAAATAAGGCTTTAGCAGAAATGAAAGAAGACGGCACGTACAAGGAAATCTCCGAGAAATGGTTTGGCGAAGATGTATCTGAATAATATTTTTGCAGACCCTGAACGGTTAGAACGTTTGGCCGATATTGCACAAAGTTCCCTTCTCCCTTTGGTGAAGGGAGCTTTGTATTATACTCTTCCATTAACACTGATTACCTTTGTCATTGGACTGATTTTAGCAGTTCTTACTGCTTTGGCGCGAATTTCAACGATAAAGCCATTTCAAATAATAGCAAGAATCTATGTATCAATTATTAGAGGAACTCCTTTACTTGTTCAATTATTTATTATTTTCTATGGCCTTCCAAGTGTCGGTATTACAATCAGTCCGTTTATTTCGGCAGTCATTGGCTTCTCCCTGAATGTAGGCGCATATGCATCAGAAATAATTAGAGCTGCTATACTATCCACGCCTAAGGGACAATGGGAAGCAGGATATTCAATCGGAATGAGCTATTCACAGACGCTAAAAAGAATTATCTTGCCGCAGGCTACGCGTGTATCAATACCACCGCTGTCCAACACCTTTATCAGTTTAGTAAAGGATACATCGCTTGCTTCATTAATTCTTGTAACAGAGATGTTCAGAAAAGCTCAGGAAATTGCTTCAACCAACTATGAATTTCTATTGATGTATTCTCTGGCTGGTCTATTATATTGGATCATCTGTTTTATTTTATCAGTCATCCAGCAGCGCATTGAAGGAAAATTGGACCGTTATGTTGCAAGGTAGTAAAGGAGCACTCATATGATTTCAATAAAAGGATTGCATAAAAGCTTTGGTGAATTAGAAGTTCTAAAAGGAATTGATTTGGAGATAGAAAAGGGGAAAGTAGTTGTTGTGATCGGACCATCCGGATCTGGAAAAACAACATTTCTAAGATGCCTGAATGTGCTCGAAGTACCGACAATGGGAATCATTAAGCTTGATCAGCAAACACTTGATTTCTCAGGGAATGTGGCTAAAAAAACAATTACAGAGTTTAGAGGCAATACCGGCATGGTTTTTCAAAGCTATAATCTCTTCCCCCATAAAACAGCTCTTGAAAATGTGATTGAAGGCCCGGTGATCGTGAAGAGGGAAAATAAAGAAACAGCGGTGAAAAAAGCAAGTGCCCTTCTTGAAAAAGTAGGCCTTGGGGATAAAATGAACTTCTATCCTTTTCAGCTTTCAGGAGGGCAGCAGCAGCGTGTAGGTATAGCAAGAGCACTTGCGATGGAGCCGAAGGTCATGCTGTTTGATGAGCCTACTTCAGCCCTTGATCCTGAACTTATCGGCGATGTACTGAATGTGATGAAAGGTTTAGCCGCAGAAGGCATGACAATGGTTGTCGTCACTCATGAAATGCGATTTGCAAAAGATGTGGCAGATGAAGTGATCTTCATGGATAATGGGGTCATCGTAGAACGCGGTGCACCAGCTGAAGTATTTGATCATCCAAAAGAAGAACGGACAAAACGTTTCCTTAGAAAACTTGAAGAGTAGGCGGGCAATTATGCAGCCTGCTTTTTTTATGGGGATTTTTCAAATGGACTTTACTGCTTTAAAGATTTACTACCATTCAGCAGCTGCTTTTTTTCCTGTTCAAAATAATACACTCTGGGCATGTTAAAGTGAACAACCATTTCATGTGCAAGGCTTGCGAAAATGAACGTAACGGCTCTCCAATCAATTGTCTCAAACATGGAGCATTCTCCTTCTGGATGTTTTCTTTATGTATATGGAGATGGGAACTTGTTTGATACTAAGGGCTGATTAGAAATGTGAAAACTGGAAAAGACCCCGGCGGAATGCCAGGGCCCTTTAAGCCATGTTATTTGGTTGTCTTATTAGAATTTTCCGCCCATGTTTGATTGAGCATATGAAACTAAACGTTTTGTGATTTCTCCGCCAACAGATCCGTTAGCACGAGCAGTTGTTTCTGCACCTAAGTTCACTCCGAACTCAGAAGCGATTTCGTACTTCATTTGATCGATTGCTTGTTGTGCACCAGGTACAACTAGTTGATTTGAAGAATTGCTGCGTGATTGTGCCATGTAAATACACTCCTTGAAATAATATAGTTTTTGGGTAAGCTGGAGTTGCACCAGTGCATGAGTCATATTGATTCATGGCCTGCTCGGCTAACCCATCATGTGAGTGCAGCGGGTTGTTCAACTGTTGTTATTACGTATTATGTATTTTCGGGGAAAATATATGCACATGCGAAAATGGTAATTATTATGGAAATATAGGTGTTACATAAAGTGAAAGAGAGTTAGGGAATATATAAGAGAAATCAAGTATGCAGCAGCAGGTGATAATAATGAACATGTGTCCGCTTTGTAATGGATTTAACAATGAAATGGAAGCAGCAGCCTGTCCGAATTGCAAAATCAGCATGACGGATCATGGGAAAATAACCGATTATCTAGATGAATACAGCGCATATATGGAAATTGACACAATGAAGCTATTTGATGGGGTTGTGGATTCTCTTGAATCACATCAGTGCATTCATTTATTTTCTTGCAGCAATTGTCTTCATGAAGAGGCAAAACACATTAAGGAGTAAGAATGTGCGGGGAAGGCGGGCAATAAAAAATCAGCCTGAGATAGTCTCAGGCTGATTTGGTGTTTATTATTGTTCACTTGCCGGACGAATACGAACTTCTGTCTCTTTATCAAAGAAGTGAGCTTTGTTCATATCAAGAGCAAGCTGGATGATTTGGTCTGGTCTTACATCAGTGCGTGAATCTACACGTGCGATGAAGTCCTGGCCGTCGATTTTTGAGTAGAGCATCGTTTCAGCACCCATAAGCTCAGATACTTCGATTTTAGCATCTACTTTTGATCCGTGAGAAGATTCGATGAACACTGGCTCATCATGGATATCTTCAGGACGCACGCCCATAATTAATTCTTTGCCGACATAGCCTTGCTCACGAAGATATTTCATTTTGCCTTCAGGAACAACGATGGATTGAGTTCCGATTGAGAACTTGCCGTCTGTTAATTGGCCAGTAAAGAAGTTCATGGATGGTGAACCGATAAACCCGCCAACGAAAAGGTTTTCTGGCTTTTCATATACTTCTTTAGGAGCGCCGACCTGCTGGATGATGCCGTCTTTCATAACAACAAGACGTGTTGCCATTGTCATTGCTTCTGTTTGGTCATGAGTTACGTAAATTGTTGTTGTTTGCAGGCGGTGATGAAGCTTAGAAATTTCAGCACGCATTTGCACACGCAATTTAGCATCCAAGTTTGATAAAGGCTCATCCATTAAGAATACTTTTGCGTCACGAACGATGGCACGTCCAAGTGCAACACGCTGGCGCTGACCGCCTGACAATGCTTTAGGCTTGCGGTCTAAATATTGATCAAGGCCCAAAATGCGTGAAGCATCTTTCACACGGCGATCGATTTCTTCTTTAGGGAATTTGCGGAGCTTAAGTCCAAATGCCATGTTGTCATAAACAGACATATGCGGATAAAGTGCGTAGTTCTGGAAAACCATCGCGATGTCGCGGTCTTTTGGCGCAACATCATTCATGCGTTTGCCGTCAATTGAGAAGTCACCTTTAGAGATTTCTTCAAGACCTGCGATCATGCGGAGAGTTGTTGATTTACCGCAGCCGGATGGACCGACGAAAACGATGAATTCTTTATCTTGAATGTGCAGATTAAAATCTTCAACTGCCGTTACTTTGTTATCATACATTTTATAAATATTGTTTAATTTCAACTCAGCCATTTGAATCCTCCTCAGGAAATGAAAACGTTTTATTTATAGATTCAGTTTAATTCATTTCTGAAGATAAGCCTATGGACAGGTTGCACAAAAAAATGTAAGGGTTTTCGTGCAGAGTGAACAGCTGATTTATTCTTTAAGCTGTTCCAAGTATTTCATTATTAAAGAAAAAGCAGCTGCTTCGTGAAAATGCTTGATATCGAGCCCTGTTTTCTCAATAAACTTGTCAATCCGGTATTGAACACTGTTTCTGTGCATGTACAATTTTTTCGCCGTAAGGGACACGTTCAGATTGCATTCAAAGTAAACCTTCAATGTTTGCACGAGCTCGCTGTCCTCTGAAGATTCTCTCAGTAATTCAGATATGAGCTGTCCGCTGACACTTCCATTAAGGAAGAGCACGGGCAGAGCCTCAGAAAATGTTACGCATTTTTTCATCCTGAACGAATCGTAAATCACTTCAAAGCTTGCTTGCTCAGATAAAATTTTTGTTTTTAATTCAACCGACATTTTATGAAGCTGGCCAATATAGACGTGCAGCTCGATGAAAAAATCGCTGGTAAATGAATCAATCCATTGATCGAAGCTTTCCTTGTCAGTGACCGGTTCAGGACGTTCTTCAAAGATAATGCCTTTATGGCGGCTGATCCAGAGTATAGTTGAAGCTGGAATCGATCCCTGCATCGCTTCTTCAAAGCTCTGTCTGTCATAGACCGGCTGCTTGCTGAAGAAGTAATAGCATCTGATGCCGTTTGCCGACGGAACGAATGGAGGGCTGTTTTCACCGTACAGATAGTGCAGCCATTTTTCAGAACGCTCACTGTGTTCTCCATAGCCCGAATCATAAGATGTATATAAAGTCGAAAGCAGGCTTTCTTCCTGTTCAGATAAGGCTTTTTTTTGGATGCCGAATACTTGGCCATCTTCTGTTTTGTACCATGTGTAGCCCTTTTTTTCATGCGAATAGGCAAGAGAGAAGGCTTCTTTGTAATGGGATGCTAATTTATCAATCATCATGATTTCTCCTTTCCCTGCCTTTCTATTATATAAAAAAATGAGAGCCTGGCGATAGCCTAGCTCTCATTTTGAGCGGGAGGTTCTTCTTGTTCAAGGTCGCGCGCTTCTTCAATATTCGTGTACTTATCCCGCATATGCACAGAACCGCCTGATAATCCTTCGTTGATCATTCGGTCAATATCCAGATAGGCTTTATCTCTGCCCTCATACTCCGTATCTTTTTGCTCATATGGTTCGTTTTTCAAAGTGTACCCTCCTTCGCAGTATGCTTTTATTTTGCGAAGGAAAGGCGGAAATTAACCGTCATAAACATGAAACAGCATTAACTCGTGAATGCGTGAACGAATTTGCTCTGCGTCCTCTGCTGCTGGTTTGGACGTTCCCCACTCAATTTCTCCATTTTTATGGTAAATGGCATCGTAATGAATTCCTTTAAAGTAAAAAGAGACATGCCAGCCAGGCAGATTTGATTGTTTAAATAAAGGCTTCCATTGAAAATGTGTAATCATCATTCATCGCTCCTTATCATTTCATCTTAAAGGAAGTTAAGGGCGAAGGGAAGATTTACCTGCAGACAGCTGATGAAATAATGCTGCAAGCTTATTAATGCGGCGTGTTTGAATTTGGGGCTCATCAAAGGGCATAGGCTTGCTGTTTACTTCGTAAATGACCGGACCTGATTCCGTTACTCCTATATCCATTGAAAATTCTCCAATTTGGCCATAATGGGAGGCTAACTCCCTGCCGGCAGTGCTTACAATCATTTCAAGCTCTTCCATGCTGACTCTTTCTGAAACAGATTCAAATGGTAAAATCGATCCGCCGTTTGAAACATGTGTCGTCAGTGTCTTGCGATTTGCAGCGGAACGTACGCCAATGCCGATGATATGATAATCCTCTTTGCCTGACAGTGCGAGCACCCGAAGGTCATATTTTTTATTTTGATAGGTATCTGAAATGATTTCTTCCTGAATGAGGTAGCCCTCATAGAAAGGATATTTTTTTTCAGCAAAAACCGTTTTATCGCATAATTCAGCTGAACCATCATGCGATGTTACCTCAAAATGATATTCTGTTGGGCGTATCCGGTAAATTCCCTGGCCCTGACTGCTCTGTAATGGCTTCAAATACGCACCTGAACAGGCTGAGAGAAAAGAGTGAATATCCTCTATGGAATGTACTTTTTCTGCAGGCGGGAGATAGGACAGCAAAGATTTAGACAAGATTTGATGCACATCCCACTTATCAAAAAAGAAAGCATTAAAAAAGGGGATTTTGGCAGAAATCATTTCTTTTTTAAACAAGAGAAAGGATTCCAAATTTTCTGCGTCCCGTGAAGCAATCCGATTGTAGATCACATTCGGATACGGGCAAGCCATTTTAGCCCATTGCTGTTTTTTTCTGCTGAAAGCAAATCCTTCAATATGTTTTTCCCTGACACCGTTTAAAGTAAATACATAGCAAAAACCGCCCGCAGCTTTCACTTTGCGCTGAAGGCTTTTAAAATAAGCGCCATCCCCGCGGAAGATTTTTCCCTCTCCTCCTTCTCCTGTCAGGATGCCGACGATTGGAAAGCGGCGGGGAATGCTCATTCGTAAAGCACCCCTGGTTCTTCAATCGCTTTTTTCGATAAATATAATGCATACTGAAGGGACATCTTTCTTGAGTGCAAGTCTTCATCTTTAAGGGAAGGATGAGAAAAGATGGATCTGCCCGGTTTTGAATTTGCCTCAAACAGCCACACATTGCTGCAGGTGTCTATGCCCAAATCAAAGCCGATTTCCCCAATAAAGCCTTCAATGCTTTGGTCAATCTTCTCACTCAGGATGAGAGCGGCAGAAGTGAGCGAACGAAAAGCCTGATTGCGTTCATTTTTCTGATTAAATAGCTCTTCAAGTGTTTTCACAATGCCGCCATTATCTACATGTGTTGTAACACTGCCTTTGCCGGCAATTTTAGCGGCAATTGCGGTAACGTGAAATTGGCCCATTGAATCCTTATTTGTATGAACACGAAAGTCGACTTGCTGCTGATCAATCCGAATTAGCTTTATCCGCTCTTGGAGGAGGTAATCTTTCAGCTTTCTGCTTCCAAATGAAAACTTGAAAAATTGATCCAGTGATTTATATTTGCGCAGAATATTATCTTCCTGTGAACGGTATCTGCAGTAGTATATGTGCTCATCGGACTCATAAATTAATTGAAAAACACCTAGTCCAAGACTTCCGTTTCGCGGCTTTAAATACACGCTTTTATGACGGTGGAGCATTGTTTCGATTTGCTCGTATGAGGGATCAAGCATCGTTTCCGGTAAATACACGGCAGTTTCAGCGTGGGGAATGAGGAGCTCGTGAATCGTCCATTTATCAAAAAAACCAGGATTGAACCATGGGATCCCATACTCCGCTTTAAGCCTTTTTTTGACCATTTTCATCGCATGATGATTCTCAATTTCCCGATTTGGCAGCCGGTCGTATACAACGTTCGGCAGCGGTATTTTCATTTGCCTCCAGCCATCCTCATCAAATGTATAGCCATTTACAAGGCCGGTTTCCCAGTCAATGAGATGAGCCCCAAAAACATAGGCAAACAATCCGGCAGCTTTTTGAGCTGTTAAGTATTTTGCGAAAAATAACGAACGATTACCAATAGGACGCAGAATGGAGCCGGTAAATCCGGCAGTAAATATACCTATCAGCGGTCCAAGGTAGACAGAATTCTGGTGAAGAATCAATTGCGTTTTTCCAAGAGGAAGATGAAGCTGATCCATTAAGTCCTTTGATATCTTAATAGCACCATTCAGCTCCTGAAAGTCAACAATGCATGGAGATGCTGCGGTTCCAAAAACAGCCTCGGTGATAGTCTCATTCGTTTTATGTCTGACTGAAACCGGAAGAATCAATTTTTTTGTTTCAGTGAATGTTGCCGTCATGCTGTAAGAAGGATACATAAAACACCTCCTGCATAGTTTAATAAAGCTTAATGAGCTTCATCGAGATTTGATTCGCTCAAAAATAAACAATAATCTATAATCGAGCGCGCTGATGGCCTTGCAGCCAGTGATTTGCGCTCGCCTGCATGTTTGGAAGGCTTTGTGTTAACTTCAATAATCCATGGATGCCCTCCTGAATCGACGGCCAGATCCATGCCGAATTCAGCGAAAAGCCCGCCTGCATATTTACCCAATGTCTCAGCAATCTCAAGTGAAAGTTCATTTAACAGCTTGCTTATGTGGGCAGCTTCTGACAGCTCAAAAGAAGCAGAGAGAGCCTCTCTGATTTTGTGCAGTGTGCCGCCGCGGGCTAAATTGGCTACAAATTGATTTTCCGCTGAAACCCGGGCGACACCGGAAGAAATTTTCCATTGCGAGTCATTTCTTTTATGGCACAGGATGCGGAAATCCAATGGCTTTTTCTCATAAGTCAGCAGCTCGATTCCTTCTTGTACGATATACGCTTCTTTCTTAATTCTGGGCAGAAGACTTTGAAAAAGATCATCAAAGGAAAGATAATCCCGCAGCAAATGCCCTGAGAAAGTAGAATAATCAAGTTCATATCCTTCATCTGTGCGAAAGATTTTAAAAATCCGCTTTCCCTGGCTGCCGTTTATAGGCTTGAGGAAAACAACAGGATACAGGTGTACCATTCTTTCGAGAACCGTCTTTGATGAAAGCAGTTCAGTTTTCGGCAGGAAAGGGGTGAGATGGGGATTTGCATTCAAAATCTGATGAACTTCCCATTTATTTAGAAATCTGTTATTAAAATAGGGAACTTTATGCTGGATCAAATCTGCCGTCATGGTTAAAAAATCCTGTGACTGTTCAACGGTCCGGGAGTGAATGCGATTATGGACAGCACCAGGATGAGGAACGGAACATTCCTGCCATTCATTCTGATTGAGTGTATAGCCTTTCATCTTTTCTTGATGATATTCAGACAGGGAAAAAAGATAAAAGAAAATCCCCTTTTCTGCGCTGCATGCAGCGAGCTCTCTGCAAAAAGAATCTATGTTTCCAAGAGAAACCGGCTTTTCACCATGGTCAATTTCGGTTAAGACAGCAACAACAGGACCAAGCTCAAGCCATCTTTTCTCTGGATTATATTTTATACTGATGGTAAACGGATAAGCAGGAAGCGAAAGATCTTTAAGCAGTTCCTGGTGAATAGAAACAAGGGTATGTTCTTCATTAATACATACGATTTTTGCGAAAATACTATTCCTTCCGCACATTACTTTTACAAGGCCAGCTGAAAATGGCAATTTTAGTTTTTCTCTCAAAGAATAACTGATTCGGATATTTTTGCTGCCATAAGAGGTAAGGCAGGGGGATACAGTTATTTTTTCTATAGTCATAGGAAACCCTCATTTGCTGACTGTTCTAACAAGCACTATAATATGTTTATAGGCAGACGCTGATATAAGCATCGTATGAATACATCAGTGAATAGGTGAGATTTGGAAGGTAGATGGATATGACTGGATTGACATTAATTATGTTTATGATTGCAATTGGAGCTGTAATTGGCGGAATCACAAACCATCTTGCCATTAAGATGCTCTTCAAACCGCATAATGCTAAGTATTTATTCGGGAAGAAAATTCCCTTTACACCCGGCCTTATTCCAAAACGGCGCGCGGAACTTGCTGATCAAATGGGGAAAATGGTCGTCGGACATTTGCTTACGCCAGACGGCATTCGAAGAAAGCTCGCAAATGCTGATTTTCATAAAACCGTTACATCGTGGGTAAACAATGAAGCGATCCATTTTATTAACAGTAAAAAAACGGTAACAGCATTTGCTGCTGATATCGGGATCGAAAATTTGGACGGGAAAATAGAAACAAAGCTCAGTGACCTGATCGATCATAAGATGAAAGAGAAAGTTGAGCAATATCGGGTGCTGACTGTTAAAGAAGCAATGCCTGTACACCTGCACGAAAAAATAGAGCGCTCACTGCCTGCAGCGTCAGAATTTGTTGTTCAAAAGGGAATTGATTATTTTCAGAGTGATGAGGGCAAGCAGCGCCTCAGAAGTATGATTGATGACTTTCTGGCAGAAAGAGGCATGCTCGGCGGAATGCTTCAAATGTTTTTAGGAAATACAAGCGTGTATGATAAGGTGCAGCCAGAAGTGCTGAAATTCCTTCGAAATAGTGAAACTAAACGGATGCTCGCTTCATTAATTGAAAAAGAGTGGAAGAGAATAGAAGACCTTAAACTTGGAGAACTTGAAGAAAAATTCAGCCTTGACGAACTCCTGTCACTGTCAAAGCAGGCAATTTTAAAAGAAATGGCAATCAAAGACAGGCTCAATGCTCCTGTTTCTGAGTATCTGCGGCCTTATTCCGAATGGATTACTGATGACTTTATCCCGAAAATGGCAACACTTGCTATCCAATACCTCGAAAACCATATGGAAAAGATGCTAGAGCAGCTCCATCTTCAGGAGATTGTCAAAGAGCAGGTGCAATCTTTTTCTGTCTCAAGGCTCGAAGAAATGGTCCTTGGCATTTCGAGAAGAGAGTTTACCATGATTACTTACCTAGGTGCATTGCTCGGAGGCATCATTGGAGGGTTCCAGGCGATAGTCGTGATGCTGATCAGATAGAAAAATGGGCACGAAATGAAATATGATGAATAGTTTGTTATAGTTGTAAGGTGCTGATAAGGCACAGCGTGAAAAGATGTTAGGAGGAATACTTATGGCAGCGAATGTTTATGATTTAGGATACGACCTAGAAAAAGCAATTAGAAACAGTGATGATTTCAAAACACTAAAGAGACTTTATGATGAAGTGAACGCTGATGATTCAGCACGCACTTTGTTTGAAAGCTTCAGAGATATTCAATTAAACCTTCAGCAAAAGCAAATGTCAGGCCAGGAAATTTCTCCGGAAGAAATCGAACAGGCACAGAAGTCAGTGGCACTTGTACAGCAGCACGATAAAATTTCAAAGCTGATGGAAGCTGAACAGCGCATGAGCATGACGATTGCAGAATTAAATAAAATCATCATGAAGCCGCTTGAAGAGCTTTACGGCAGTCTTCAGCAATAAGGAGGAAAAACGGAGCGGGGACGAACTGCTCCGTTTTTTTTATTGATTGTGCGGCATGGAATTGACGTCTCCGGCTAGAATAGCTTAAATTTATCGTATAAATTCAGAATAAATCAAATAATAAAACGCTTTCATTTTTTTGAGGAAACCCCTTGTCAAATTTGAAATAACTTGCAATAATAAATGTAAGCGTTTTTATTACACTTATTTTATGGTCTGCGATTATGGGGATGATCGCCTGAACCATTCAGTCGCCGGAAGCTGCGGGTAACAGCTTACCGTCACGTTTGTTGGGAGAAAGTTAAATACTGGGGTTTTACAATTATAAAAACAGCTCTGTGATCAGGTCACAGAGCTGTTTTCGTTTTGCTTCGAAAATCATGGAAACAGGCTGCCGTGCATTTCGTTCTATTTCAGAATGAAAGGACATATCCTCATATTAGAAATCAGACATCAGCTGAAGGGGGATTCACAGTGATCTACCGACTACTAGCGTTAAACATTGACGGAACATTGCTTCGTTCCAACGGTCGGCTTCAACCTTCTACAAGGGAAGCGATCCATTATGTTCAAAAAAAGGGAGTCTACGTTACTCTCGTGACAAGCAGGCATTTCCAGACAGCCAAAAAACTTGCAAAAGCGCTTATGATAAACAATATTTTGATTACGCACAGCGGTGCGTTTATTTCCGATAAAGTTGACAGGTCTTTCTATGAAAACAGAATATCAGAGGAAAAAACATTTAACCTCGTTCAGGTGCTCGAAACATTTGATTGCAACGTCCGGATCGTGCATGAACGTTTTTCGCTTGGAAACCGTAAGAAAGTATCCTCAAATATCGTGGGGAAAACATTATTAAGCCCAACGGATCCGTTGTTTTATCCAGTACAGTTTGTCGATTCGCTTGGTGAAAACTTAAGAGATGAACCGCTCTCAGCCCCAAAAATGGAAGTGTACTTTTCAGAAGAGCATGAATGCCAAGAGGTTGAAAAAGTGCTCTCTGATGCGTTCGAAGGCATTACCATAAGGGTCAAAAACCCAACAGTGCTCGAAATCACTGCAAAAGGTGTATCAAAGGAGAACGGCTTACGGCTGCTTGGCCAGCATTTAAATATTTTGCCTGAAGAAATGGTCGCTATTGGAGATGGTGACGATGACAAAGAAATGATTGAAATGGCCGGACTTGGAGTAGCGATGGGGAACGCCCCTAATCATGTGAAAAAAGCCGCTGACTGGATTACAAGAAATAACGATGACCAGGGTGTTTCTTATATGGTAAAAGAACACTTCAGAAAGCAGCATCGCATTGAGTTCCTGGATAAGCTGAAGGTTGAACGATAAAAGAGGGTCATTCAAGCAGCAAAATACAGAATAAAACGGGTACTAGATTGGTTTACAATTTGGTAGCCGTTTTTTTGTTGTTTTAGGAAATCGAAGAACTGGTATGATTCCACAAATCGCTGAGGTGGAGTGAAAGGAGGAAACAAAGCCATGCTATGATTCCACAAATCGCTGAGGTGGAGTGAAAGGAGGAAACAAAGTCCCCTATGATTCCACAAATCGCTGAGGTGGAGTGAAAGGAGGAAACAAAGCCCTGCTATGATTCCACAAATCG